>JBBCID010000012.1:0-288155 GCA_037200705.1 Sphingomonas sp.
ATGACTGTCGAGGGATGGATCTTGATCGCAGTGTTCGTGGCCGTGCTCCTCGCGCTGACTAAGCCGATGGGGATGTGGCTGTTCGCGGTCTACGAAGGGCGGCGGACGCCGCTCCATGCGGGGCTCGGGCCCGTCGAGCGTGGCTTCTACCGGCTGGCGGGGATCGACCCGAACGCCGAGCAGAGCTGGCGTCGCTACGCCGTCCACATGCTCGTGTTCAATTTCGTGCTGATGCTGTTCACCTATGCGATCCTGCGGCTGCAGGGGCTGCTGCCGCTCAACCCGCTCGGGTTCGGCGCGGTGCCCGGGCATCTCGCGGCGAACACCGCGGTGAGCTTCACCACCAACACAAACTGGCAGAGCTATTCGGGCGAATCGACGATGTCGAACCTCAGCCAGATGCTCGGGCTGACGATCCACAACTTCCTGTCGGCGGCGACGGGGATCGCGCTCGCCTTCGCCTTCTTCCGCGGCTTCGCGCGGCGACAGGCGGGGACGATCGGCAATTTCTGGGCCGACGCGACGCGGATCACGCTCTACGTGCTGCTGCCGATCTGCGTGGTCTACGCGCTCGTGCTGATCGCCGCAGGCGTGCCGCAGACGCTCGCCGGCTCGGTCGACGTCACCACGCTCGAAGGCGCCAGGCAGACGCTCGCGCTGGGGCCCGTCGCGTCGCAGGAAGCGATCAAGATGCTCGGCACCAACGGCGGCGGCTTCTTCAACGCCAACAGCGCGCACCCGTTCGAGAATCCCAGCGCCTTCACCAACCTGCTGCAGATGCTCTCGATCTTCCTGATCGGGTTCGGGCTGACCTGGACGTTCGGCAAGGCGGTGGGCAATACCCGCCAGGGCTGGGCGATCCTGAGCGCGATGGTGGTGATCTTCCTCGCCGGCGTCACGCTCTGCTATTCGCAGGAGGCCGCGGGCAATCCGGTGCTCCACCACCTCGGCGTCGCCGGGGCGAACATGGAGGGCAAGGAGGTCCGCTTCGGCGTCGCCGCCTCGTCGCTGTTCGCGGTCGTCACCACCGCCGCATCGTGCGGCGCGGTCAACGCGATGCACGACAGCTTCACCGCTCTGGGCGGGCTGGTGCCTCTGTTCAACATCCAGCTCGGCGAGGTCGTCGTCGGCGGGGTCGGTGCGGGGGTCTACGGGTTCCTGCTGTTCGCGATCCTCGCGGTGTTCGTCGCCGGGCTGATGGTCGGGCGCACCCCCGAATATGTCGGCAAGAAGATCGAGGGGCGCGAGGTCAAGCTCGCGGTGCTCGCGATCGCGGTGCTGCCGCTGATCATCCTCGGCTTTACCGCGATCAGCTCGGTGCTGCCCGCGGGGCTCGCGGGGCCGCTCAACAAGGGGCCGCACGGCTTCTCGGAGATCCTCTATGCCTTCACCAGCGCGGTGGGGAACAACGGATCGGCCTTCGCCGGGCTGACCGCCGCGACGCCCTATTACGACGGCATGCTCGCGGTGGCGATGTGGATCGGGCGCTTCTTCATCATCGTGCCGATGCTGGCGATCGCCGGCGGGCTGGCGGCGAAGAAATATACCCCCGCGACCGCCGGCTCCTTCCCCACCACCGGCCCACTGTGGATCGGCCTGCTCGTCGGCATTGTGCTGATCATGGGCGGCCTCACCTTCCTGCCGAGCCTCGCGCTCGGCCCCATCGCCGATCATCTCCAGATGATCGGCGGCACCCTTTCGTAAGGAGCGCCCCGAAATGGCTCGCGCCGCCACCAAATCCCTGTTCACCGCCGAGCTGATCGCGCCCGCGATTCGGCAGGCTTTCATCAAGCTCGATCCTCGCCAGCTCATCCGCAACCCGGTGATGTTCACCACCGCCTGCGTCGCCTTGCTGCTGACAATCCTGCTGGTCGTCGGCCACGATGGGCTCGCGATCGGGTTCAAGCTCCAGCTCGTCGCCTGGCTATGGCTCACCGTGCTGTTCGGCACCTTCGCCGAGGCGATCGCCGAGGGGCGCGGCAAGGCGCAGGCCGCCTCGCTGCGCGCCACCAAGGCCGAGCTCACCGCCAAGCGCCTGGGCGGAAGCCGCCTGCAAATGATCGCCGCGAGCGAGCTGCGCGCCGGCGACGTCGTGCTGGTCGAGACCGGCGACCTGATCCCCGCCGATGGCGAGGTGATCGAAGGCGTCGCCTCGGTCAACGAAGCCGCAATCACCGGCGAGAGCGCGCCGGTGATCCGCGAAGCGGGCGGCGACCGTTCGGCGGTGACCGCGGGCACGCGCGTGATCTCGGACCAGATCAAGGTGCGCGTCACCGCCAACCCCGGCCAGGGCTTCCTCGACCGGATGATCGAACTGGTCGAGGGTGCCGAACGCCAGAAGACCCCCAACGAGATCGCGCTGACGATCCTGCTCGTCGGTCTCACCATCATCTTCCTGATCGCGGTGGGCACGATCCCCGGCTTTGCCAGCTATGCTGGCGGCAGCGTGCCGGTGGCAATGCTCGCGGCACTGCTGATCACGCTGATCCCGACGACGATCGCGGCGCTGCTCTCGGCGATCGGCATCGCCGGGATGGACCGGCTGGTGCGCTTCAACGTGCTCGCCAAGTCGGGCCGCGCGGTCGAGGCCGCCGGCGACGTCGACACGCTGCTGCTCGACAAGACCGGCACGATCACGATCGGCGACCGCCAGGCGACCGAGTTCCGCCCGGTCGCGGGCGTCCAGCTGCGCGATCTCGCCGAGGCGGCGCTGCTCGCGAGCCTGGCCGACGAGACCCCCGAGGGGCGCTCGATCGTCATGCTCGCTCGCGCGCGGTTCAAGGTCGCGACGACGGCGCTGCCGGCGGAGGCCGAGGTCATCGCCTTCACCGCGCAGACGCGCATCTCGGGCGTCAAGATCGGCAGCGCCTTGATCCAGAAAGGCGCGGTCGATTCGGTGCTAAAGGCCAATCCCGGCACCGGCGACACCCCCGCCGCCGCCGAGTTGCGCCGCGCGACCGACGAGATCGCCCGCGCCGGCATGACTCCGCTCGCGGTCGCCCGCGACGGCCGGATCCTCGGCGCGATCGCGCTCAAGGACATCGTCAAGGCCGGCATCCGCGAGCGCTTCGGCGAGCTGCGCCGGATGGGCATCCGCACCGTGATGATCACCGGCGACAATCCCCTGACCGCCGCCGCGATCGCCGCCGAGGCGGGCGTCGACGATTTCCTCGCCCAGGCCACCCCCGAGGACAAGCTCGCGCTGATCCGAACCGAGCAGCGGGGCGGCAAGCTGGTCGCGATGTGCGGCGACGGCACCAACGACGCCCCCGCGCTCGCCCAGGCCGACGTCGGCGTCGCGATGAACACCGGCACCCAGGCAGCGCGCGAGGCGGGCAACATGGTCGACCTCGACAGCGATCCGACCAAGCTGATCGAGATCGTCGGCCTGGGCAAGCAGCTGCTGATGACGCGCGGCGCGCTGACCACCTTCTCGGTGGCCAACGACGTCGCGAAATATTTCGCGATCATCCCGGCGATGTTCATCGTCCTCTATCCGGGGCTCGCGGTGCTCAACGTGATGGGGCTGGCGACGCCGCAATCGGCGATCCTCTCGGCGATCATCTTCAACGCGCTGATCATCCCTGCGCTCGTCCCGCTCGCGCTCAAGGGCGTGCGCTACCGGCCGATCGGCGCGGGTCCGCTGCTGCGCCGCAACCTCGCCATCTACGGCCTCGGCGGCCTGCTCGCGCCGTTCGCCGGCATCAAGATCATCGACCTGGCCGTCAACGGCCTCGGCCTCGCCTGAGGAGCATCACCATGGGCAACGATTTCACTTCCTCCCTCCGTCCGTCGATCGTCATGACCCTGCTGTTTGCGCTCCTGGTGGGGCTCGCCTATCCGCTCGCGCTGACCGGCATCGGCCAGCTCGCCTTCCCCGGCGCCGCCAACGGCAGCCTGGTGCGCGAGCGCGGCATCGTGGTCGGCTCGACCGTGATCGGCCAGGCCTTCGCGAGCGAGCGCTATTTCCACAGCCGGCCGTCCGCCGCGGGCAAGGGCTATGACGGCCTCGCTTCCTCGGGCTCGAACCTCGGCCCCGCGAGCCAGGCGCTCGCCGATCGCGTCAAGGGCGGCCTCGCCGCTTACCCCGCCGCACCAGGACAATCGGTTCCCGCCGATCTGGTGACGACCTCCGCCTCGGGGCTCGACCCCGACATCAGCCCCGAGGCGGCCTTGTTCCAGGTGGCGCGCGTGGCGAAGGCGCGCGGGCTTGCCGAGGCGCGGCTCCGCGCGCTGGTTGAGCAATCGATCGCCCGGCCGTTGCTCCCGTTCCTCGGCGACGCGCACGTCAATCTGTTCCTTCTCAATCGACAGCTCGACGGCCTCGGCGCTAAACCCGCCGGGTGAGCCCGCCCGAGGAACCGAGAGCCGATCCCGACGCCCTGCTGCGCGCCGCCGCGCGCGAGGGCCGCGGCCGGCTGAAGGTCTTCCTCGGCGCCGCGCCAGGGGTGGGCAAGACCTACGAGATGCTGACCGAGGGCGCGGCGCGCGCGAGCGCCGGAGTCGACGTCGTCGTCGGCGTGGTCGAGACCCACGGCCGCGCCGAGACCGAGGCACTGACGCGCGGCCTGACGATCATGCCCCGCCGCGAAATCGCCTATGAAGGCCGCACGCTCGCCGAGATGGACCTGGACGCGCTGCTCGAGCGCCGCCCCCAGCTCGTGCTGGTCGACGAGCTCGCGCACACCAACGCCCCGGGCAGCCGCCACCCCAAGCGCTACCAGGACGTCGAGGAACTGCTCGCGGCGGGGATCGACGTCTTCTCGACGGTCAACGTCCAGCACATCGAGAGCCTCAACGACGTCGTCGCCTCGTTCACGCGGGTGCGGGTGCGCGAGACGGTGCCCGATCGCGTGCTCGAGACCGCCGAGATCGAGGTGGTCGACATCCCTCCCGACGAGCTGATCGAGCGGCTCAAGGAGGGGAAGGTCTATATCCCTGACGAGGCGACGCGCGCGCTCAACCATTTCTTCTCCAAGTCGAACCTGTCGGCGCTGCGCGAGCTGGCGCTCCGGCGCGCGGCGCAGGCAGTCGACGCGCAAATGCTCGATTACGTCCGCAGCCACGCGCTGGCGGGAACCTGGGCGGGGAGCGAGCGCATCGTCGTCGCGGTGAGCGAGTTGCCCGGATCGGACGTGCTGGTGCGCGCGGCCAAGCGCATCGCCGATTCGCTGCGCGCACCCTGGACCGCAGTCCATGTCGAGACGCCGCGCTACGCCGGGTTCGGCGACGACGAGCATCGCCGGCTCGCCGCGGTGATGAACCTCGCCAGCCAGCTCGGCGGGCAGGTGCTGTCGCTGCCCGCGCCGACCGTGCTCCAGGGGCTGACCAGCGTGGTCAACGACGTGCGCGCGACCCAATTGATCGTCGGCAAGTCGAGCCGCTCGCGCTGGTTCGAGCTGCGCCACGGCTCGGTGGTCGACCGGCTGGTGCGCGCGACGCCGGGCGTCGCGGTCCATGTCCTGCCGATGGAGGCGTCCGCGCCAGCGCCGCGCCCGCGCAAGCCGCTGCGCTTCGAGCGCGCCTATGGCTGGACGCTGCTGATGATCGCGGCGGTCACGGGAATCGGATCGGCGCTGTCGCACATCCTCCAGGTCGGCAATGTCGCGCTGCTCTATCTGGTGCCGGTGATGGTGGCGGCGAGCATCTTCGGACGCTGGCCCGGGGTCGCCGCGGGGCTCTTCTCGTCGCTCGCCTATAATTTCTTCTTCCTACCGCCGACCGGCACGCTGACCGTCAGCAATCCCGAGAATATCGTCACGCTGGCGGTGCTGCTCGGGGTGGCGCTGGTCACCAGCCATTTCGCGGCGCGCGCGCGCGTCCAGGCCGATATCGCCGCATCGAGCGCGCGGCAGAATGCCGCGATCGCCGGCTTCGCGCGCCAGCTCACCGCCACCGGCAATGACGAGGAGCTGATGCAGGCGATCTGCGCCGAGGTCGCGCGGCTGTTCGACGTACGCGCCGTGCTGCTGCTGCCCTCGCCCGACGGGCCCGAGTTGCGCGCGGCCTATCCGCCCGAGAACACGCTCGACACGATCGACAAGGCGGCGGCGGGATGGGCGCTCGATACCGGGCTACCCGCCGGGCGGGGATCGGACACGCTGACCTCGTCCGACTGGCTGTTCACCCCGCTCAAGACCGCGAGCCGCACGCTCGGCGTGATCGGGCTGGCGCGCGACTCGGGCGAGCCGCTCCGGTCGGACAAATTGCCCTTGTTCGCGAGCCTGATCGACCAGGCGTCGCTGGTGCTCGAGCGGCTCCAGCTCGAGGGGCAGATGCGCGACGTCGCCCAGCTGCGCGAGCGCGACCAGCTCCGCGCGGCGCTGCTTTCGTCGGTCAGCCACGATCTGCGCACGCCGATCACCGCGATCCTGGCGGCGGTGCCCGGGCTGCGGCGGGATGCGACGCCCGCGCTGATCGACACGATCGAAAGCGAGGCGCAGCGGCTCAACCGGTTCGTCGCCAATCTGCTCGACATGGCGCGGGTCGAGGCCGGCGCGCTCAAGCTCGGCGTCGAGCCGGTCGACCTCACCGACGCGGTCGCCGCCGCGGTCCACGACACCAAGCCCACGCTCGAAGGCCATCCGATCCGGCTCGACGTCTCGCCCGGGCTGCCGCTGGTCCGCGTCGACCCGCAGCTCTTCCACCATTGCCTGATCAACCTGCTCGACAATGCCGGACGCTACGGCAATCCGGGCAGCGCGATCACGATCGAGGGCCGGCGCCTGCCCGACTCGCTCACCCTCTCGATCCTCGACGAGGGGCCCGGGCTGCCGCCGGGGCGCGAGCACGAGGTGTTCGAGACCTTCCGCCGGCTCGAGGGATCGGACCGCGTCAAGGGCGGCACGGGGCTCGGGCTGGCGATCGTCAAGGGCTTCGCCGAAGCGATGGGGCTGAGCGTCACCGCCGCCAACCGCGAGAACCCGCAGGGCGCCTGCTTCGCGCTCCACTTCCCCGAAAGCCTGCTCCTCCGCGAGCCCGAGGACCCATGACCCAGCGCGCCACCGTGCTCGTCGTCGACGACGAACCGCAGATCCGGCGGCTGCTGCGCGGCACGCTCGAGCGCGCCGGCTATAGCGTCGCCGAGGCGAGCAATGCGCGCGAGGCGCTCGCGGCGATCGCCGGGTCCGATCCGGCGGCGATCCTGCTCGATCTCGGGCTGCCCGACCGCGACGGGATCGAGCTGGTCCCGCTGATCGCCAAGCAATCGCGCGCGGCGCTGCTGATCGTCTCGGCGCGCGACGCGACCGAGGAAAAGGTCGCCGCGCTCGATCTGGGCGCGACCGATTACGTCACCAAGCCGTTCGACACCGAGGAATTGCTCGCGCGCGTCCGCGCCGCGATCCGCAACCGCATCACCAGCGCAGGCGGGCGCACCCGCGTCACCGCCGGCGGCGTCACGATCGACCTGCTCAATCGCCGGATCGAGCGACACGGCGAGCAGATTCACCTGACTCCCAAGGAATTCGGCATCGTCGCCGAGCTGGCGCGCTTCCCGGGTCGCGTGATCACGCACCAGCAGCTGCTGAGCGCGGTCTGGGCGAACGATTACGAACGCCATATCGAATATCTGCGCGTCGTCATCCGCAACATCCGCGGCAAGCTCGAGGCGGACCCCGCCAGCCCGCGGATCATCGTCAACGAGCTGGGCGTCGGCTATCGGCTGATGAGCGACGAAGGCTGAACCGGCTCGAATCTATGCAAATCCTATGCGGCGCGCCGGACGCCCGTCTCGAATCGCTATGCGGCAGGCGATATCTGATCCCGCATGAAGACTCTCGCTCGGCGCCGGGGAACGGGCATCGCGATCCGCGCGGGCGGGCTGGCGCTGCTCGCGCTCGCGTGGCTCAGCGGTCGCGCGCTGTGGGTGTGGCATGCCCATCCCGCCAGCCCCGCGACGCTGCTGTTCGCGCTGGCGACCTTCGTCGCCGCGACGACCGGCGCCGCGATGCTGGTCCTCGGGCCGCACCTGCTCGACACGGTCGAGCTTTCGGAGAATTGGCGGCGCCGGGCCTGAACCCCGGCGTCGCCGGTCAGCTCGCCTCGGCGATCAGCTCGCGCGCGGTCTGCCCGGTCCAGTCCATCCCGCCGAGCATCCGCCACACCTCTTTCCCTTCCGAATCGTAGAGGATCGTGGTCGGCAGATTGAGGCCGAGCCCGGTGCTCAGCGCCGCCTGCTTGTCGAGATAGGGCTGGAGCCGCCGGAATCCCGCCTTCTGGAAGAAGGGATCGACCTTGGCGGCGCCTTCCAGATCCTGGCTCACCGCCACCACCTGGACCTTGCCATCGAGCGAGGTCGCGACCGCGTCGAGCGTCGGCATTTCCTTGACGCACGGCACGCACCACGTCGCCCAGAGGTTGAGCAGCACCGGATGCCCGCGGAAATCGGCGAGCGTGGTCGCCGCGTGCGCGGGGTTCTCGAACCGGATCGTCGGGGCGGGCGCGCCCTTGTGGCTGCGATCGAGCGTGCCGATCACCTCCTCGACCACCGCCTCGTTCTGCGGGGCGGGCTGGGCCTCGGGCTGGCTCGCTTGCTGAGCGGGCCCGGATTGCCTATCGCAGCCGCCCATCGACAGGCTGCCAAGCAGGAGAAGCGCGATCGCTGAACGCAAGGACAGCTCCAATGCCCAGGAGGGCAATAAAATGTGGGGGGGGCGCTTCGCCGAAGGCCCCGCCGCGGTGATGCGCGAGATAAACGCCTCGATCCCCTTCGACAAGCGGATGTGGCGGCAGGATCTGCGCGGATCGCTCGCGCATGCCGCGATGCTGGGCGCGCAGGGGATCGTCTCAGCCGCGGATGCGGCGCGGATCGGCGAAGGGCTCGCGCAGCTTTCCCTAGATTTCGAGGCGGACGGGGTGCCCGACGATCTCGCGCTCGAGGACATCCACATGCTCGCCGAGAGCCGGCTCGCCGACGCGATCGGCCCGGCGGCAGGACGACTCCACACCGCGCGCTCGCGCAACGATCAGGTCGCGACCGACTTCCGGCTGTGGGTGCGCGACGCGATCGACCAGGCCGGCGCGGCGCTGGCCGCGCTCCAGAACGCGCTGCTCGCACGCGCCGAGGAGCATGCCGACAGCGTGATGCCCGGCTTCACCCACCTCCAGGTCGCGCAGCCGGTGACGCTCGGTCACCATCTGATGGCCTATTTCGAGATGCTCGGCCGCGATCGTTCGCGGTTCGCGGATGCACGGGCACGGATGAACCTGTGCCCGCTGGGATCGGCGGCGCTGGGCCGGCACCGGCTTTCCGATCGACCGCGACGCGACCGCGGCCCGCGCTCGGCTTCGACGGCCCGACGCGCAATTCGCTCGATTCGGTCTCGGACCGCGATTTCGCGCTCGATTACCTCGCCGCCGCCGCGCAGTGCAGCCTCCACCTCAGCCGGCTCGCCGAGGAGTTCGTAATCTGGGCGAGCCAGCCGTTCGGCTTCGTCAGCCTCTCGGATCAATGGTCGACCGGATCGTCGATCATGCCGCAGAAGCGCAACCCCGATGCCGCCGAGCTGGTTGCGCGGCCATTCCGGGCGGATCGCCGGCGCGCTCGTTGCGCTGATGATGACGATGAAGGCCTCCCGCTCGCCTATTCGAAGGACATGCAGGACGACAAACCGCCCGTCTTCGAGGCGCACGACCTGCTCGGCCTGTCGATCGCGGCGATGACCGGGATGATCGAGAGCGCCGCCTTCCGCACCGAGCGGATGCGCGCGGCGGCCGAGTCCGGCTATTCGACCGCGACAGATCTTGCCGACTGGCTGGTGCGCGAGGCGGCGTCCCGTTCCGCGAGGCGCACCACGTCACCGGGCGCGCGGTGGCGAAGGCCGAGGCGGCCGGAGTACGGCTCGACCAGCTTCCGCTCGACGCGCTCAAGGAAATCGACGACAGGATCGATCCGCGCGTATACGGCGTTCTGAGCGTCGATGCTTCGGTGGCGAGCCGGACGAGCTTCGGCGGGACGGCGCCCCGAGCGGGTGCGCGAGGCGATCGCGGCGGCGCGGCGCGCGCAGACGGAGGACGAAGGATGAGGCGAATCTTGCTCGCGGCGGTCGCGCTGGGCCTCGGCGGATGCGGCGCGCGCGAGGCGCTGGCGCCGCCGCCGGGGCAAGCCGATGCCGTCGCGCCCTATGCCGCCAAGGAACCGCCCAAGTCGGACGCGCTGCTCGCCCCCCAGGTGCAGACGCGGCCCGCGCGGAGCGACGACCTGATCGAAAGCTCGGAAGAGCGGCGCAGCGACGAATACGACCTCCCCGCCCAAGTAAGGCCCGATGGATCATTTTTCCTGGCCCGCGGCGAGCTGCACGCGGAGGACGTTCCGCTTTCGGCGATCGCCGAGGCCGTCGGCACCCCGGTCTATGTCTATTCGACCGCGACGCTCGAGCGCCACGCGCGCGTGTTCCGCGAGGCGGTGGCGCAGGCGGGGCGCACCCATGTCGCGTCGCGGTCAAGGCCAATCCCAACCTCGCGGTGCTGCGCGTGCTCGCCAACCAGGGCTTCGGCGCCGACGTCGTCTCCGGCGGCGAGCTGGCGCGCGCGCTGGCGGCAGGAGTGGCGGCGAGCGAGATCGTCTTCTCGGGCGTCGGCAAGACGCGCGGACGAGCTCGTCATGGGCTCGATGAGCACATCGGCCAGTTCAACCTCGAGCTCGAGGAGGAAGCGTGGTGCTTTCCGAGCTGGCGGCGGCGCGCGGCATCCGCGCGCCGGCAACGCTCAGAGGTCAACCCCAATGTCGACGCCGGCAGGCACCCATGCCAAGATCTCGACCGGGCTTGCCGAGAACAAGTTCGGGCTGCCGATCGACCAGGCACCGGCGATCTTCGATCGGCTCGCGCCGCTGCCGGGGCTGAACCTGCGCGGGCTCGCGGTCCACATCGGCAGCCAGCTCCAGGACCTCGCGCCGCTCGAGGCGGCGTTCGAGCGGATGGGCGCGCTGGTCACGCGGCTGCGCGCCGCCGGCCATGCGATCACCCACGTCGATCTCGGCGGCGGGCTCGGCGTGCCGATCCGCGCGGGCGATTCGCCGCCCGATCCGGCCGAATATGGCGCGATGGTCGCGCGCGTGACCAGGGGCTGGGACGTCGAGCTGATGTTCGAGCCCGGCCGCGTGATCGCCGCCAACGCCGGCGTGCTGCTCACCAGGGTGCTGTGGGTCAAGCCGGGGGTGACCAGCCCCTGGGTGATCGTCGACGCGGCGATGAACGACCTCGCGCGCGTCGCGCTTTACGACGCCTGGCACGATTTCGCCGCGGTGCGGCCGAGCGGCAAGAAATTCGTTGCCAATGTCGCCGGGCCAGTGTGCGAGAGCAGCGACGTCTTCGCCAAGGCGCGCGAGATCGACATGGTCAAGGCGGGCGACCTCGCGGTGCTGCGCACCGCCGGCGCCTATGGCGCGTCGATGGCGAGCACCTACAACAGCCGCGCGCTGGTGCCCGAGGTGCTCGTCTCGGGCGACCGGTTCGAGGTGGTCGCGCGGCGGATCGCCGCCGAGACGATCATGGGCGAGGAAACCGTTCCGGACTGGCTGGCATGAGCCTCGCCGCGCTGCCGCTGTTCGTGCGGCTGGCGGGGCGGCCGGTGATGCTGATCGGCGCGGGCGAGGCCGCCGAGGCCAAGCGTCGGCTGCTCGAGCGCGCGGGCGCGCGGATCGTCGGCGAGGAGGCCGAAGCGGCGCTGGCGATCGTCGCGGTGGCGGAGCCCGAGCCGGTGGTCGAGCGGCTACGCGCGCGCGGGCTGCTGGTGAACGCCGTCGACCGGCCCGAATTGTGCGACTTCACGCTGCCGGCACTGGTGGAGCGCGATCCGGTGCTGGTCGCGGTGGGGACGAACGGCGCCTCGGCGGCGCTCGCGGCGGCGCTGCGCCAGCGGCTCGAGGCGCTGCTCCCGGCGAGGCTCGGCGAGCTCGCCTGGGGGTTCAAGCTCGCCAAGGCGCGGGTGCGCGAGCGCTGGCCCGACCCGGCCGACCGGCGCGAGGCGCTGGGCGCGGCGCTGGGCGAGGGCGGGATGCTCGATCCGCTCGAGGAGCATGAGCAGGAAGCGGTCTCGCTCTGGCTCGGCGCTCCCGATGCGGCCCCTGCGGCGCGGCTGCTCCGGTTCATGCTGGCGTCGGCGGACCCCGACGACCTGACGCTGCGCGCGGCGCGGGCGCTTGCGGCGGCGGCGCGGGTCTTCCATCGTGCCGACGTGCCCCAGCCGATCCTCGATCGCGCCCCGCGCCGATGCGGTCCGCGTCGCTTGCGACGCGGCGCCAACCGATCCCGGGCCCGGGCTTTCGGTCGACCTGGAGATGGCGCGGTGAGCGGATTTGCCTATGTCGTGCGCGGCGGGAAGGTCGAGCGGCCCGAGCTCAAGGATGCGCTCGTCCAATCCGCCGATCTGAGCTGGATCCACCTCACCACCAACGACGAGGCCGCACAGGCCTGGCTCGGCGGCGAGGCGGGGCTGTCGCCCTATGTCACCGACGCGCTCACCGCGGAGGAGACGCGCCCGCGCTGCGACGCCACCGGGCTGGGCGCGCTGATCAACCTGCGCGGGCTTTCGTCCGAGGCGCTTGCCGCCTCCGATCCGCTCGCCTCGATCCGGATGTACGCGCACAAGGGCTGCGTCTTCTCGGTGACGCGGAAGGCACTCAACGCGCTGGGGCCGGTGCGCGAGCAGCTCGAGGCGGGCAGGATCCTCGATCCGGGCGATCTGATCGCCGCGCTCGCGCTCGAGATCACCGAGGAGCTCGATCCGATGGTCGCCGATCTCGGCGACCTGCTCGACGATTGCGAGGAGAAGATCGCCGCACAGCGTGCGTTCGAGCTGCGCCGCCTGGTCAACCAGACGCGCAACCGCGCGATCGGCTACCGCCGCTTCCTCGTCCCCCAGCGCGCAGCGCTCGAGAAGCTGGCGGCGCTGCCCGGCGACTGGCTGGGCGACGACGATCGGCTCCACCTCGCCTCCGCCGCCGACCGCGCCGCGCGGATGGCCGAGGAGCTGGAGAGCATCCGCGAGCGCGCCGCGCTGACCCACGAGACGCTCACCGACCTGCGTGCCGAGCAGATCGACCAGCGCTCGCTGATCATCGCGGTGGCGGCGATGGTGTTCCTGCCCGTCACCTTCCTCACCGGGCTGTTGGGCATGAACGTGGACGGCATCCCCTTCGCGCACGAGCCCTGGGCGTTCGCGGCGGTGTTCGGGGTCTGCGTGGTCCTGGCGGTGGCGATCACCGCCTATTTCGCGCGGCGGCATTGGTTCTAGAGGATCAGGCGATCGCCTGGAGCCGCTGCAGCTCGTCGTGGAGCGCCCTGGATCGAGGCGATCAGCCGCGCGCGGTCGGCGAGCGCCGAGGCGAGCTCGGTGCGCGCCTCGCCCAGCTCGATCGCGCGCGCGGCGATGCGCGCGTCGAGCGTGAGGTTCGAGCGCTTGAGCGCCTCGAACCGGCTCGCGCGCGCGAGCGTGCGCTCGATCCGCGCCGCGAGCACCTCGAAGGCATAGGGCTCGGCGACGCAATCGTCGGCGCCGGCCGCGAGCGCCGAGACCTTCGCGGCGGGATCGCTCCGGTCGGCGATCATGATCACGGGAAGATCGGCGGTATCGCGCGCGCCGCGGATTTCCTTGAGCACCGACATTCCCGAAACCTCGGGCATCGTCATGTTGACCAGGACGAGATCGAACCCGCGCGCCGAGATGAGATCGAGCGCCTCGCCACCGCGATCGCTGAGCACGACGAGATAGCCGAGATGGCCGAGCCGCTGCGCGAGCGCGTTGAGGTCGTCACGGTCGGCGTCGACCGCCAGGATCGTGCGCGTGCCGCGGCGCACGCCCATACCCTCGTGACTGTGCAGCATGCCCGACCCCCGCATTGGCGTGGGGCGAGACTAATCCATGGCCGTCACGAAAGCGTTAAGCGGTGCGAAACCAGTCAGCGGCGCAGGAACGAGAAGATCTGGTCGACCATGATCGCCATTTGCGCGCTGCATTCCTCGATCACGTCGCCGCCGGCCGCGGTGTTGATCGCGAGCCCCATCGGCGTCGGCCAGCCGCGCAGCGAATGGACGATCGTCCGCAGCGCCTGGAGCGTCGAGACCGCCGCCTGCCAGCCCGCCGCGGTGGCGATCAGCCCGACCGGCACGCCGTCGAGATAGGCGCGTTCGTCGCCGCGCAGCTGCTCGACATAATCGAGCGCGGTCTTGACCAGCCCCGAAAGCGTGCCGTGATAGCCGGGCGAGCCGACGATCACCGCATCGGCGCTGCGCAGCGCATCGAGGAAGCGGACGATCTCGGGATGTCCCTCGGCATTGCCGGGCTCGTAATGGGGGAAGGCGATCGCCGGGCCGGTGAGCAGCGTGGTGCGCGCGCCGCGCGCCTCGGCCATCGCCAGCGCCGCCGCGAGCAGCCGCCCGGTCGCCGATTCGGCGCGCAACGTCCCGCCCAGGGCGACGATATGCGGTGTGCTCATTCCCGCGGCGCTAGCCCAAAGCGATCGGCGACGCCAGCGCGTGGCCTCGCGGTTCACATGCCGCTATGCAGCGAATCGCAGGAAAAAGGGACGCTTATGGTTGATGTCGGGCATGGGCCGCTGGCGGGGGTGCGGATCGTCGAGATCGATTCGCCGGGTTCGGTGGTGTTCGCGTGCATGCTGCTCGCCGATCTGGGGTGCGACGTGGTGCGGATCCGCCGCGACGGGCCGGACGGCAGCGCGGTCGCGCCGATCCTGTTCCGCGGCCGCTCCGAGGTGACGCTCGACCTGACCTCGGTCGCCGATCGCGAGCGCGCGCTGTCGTTGATCGCCGAGGCCGACGGCGTGGTCGAGGGATTCCGCGCCGACGTCGCCGAGCAGCTTGGGCTCGATCCGGCGCGCTGCCTCGCCGCCAACCCGCGGCTCGTCTATGCCGCGTGAGCGGATGGGGGCGCGACGGACCGCTCACCGGCACAGCCGGCAACGACATCAACCGCCTCGCGCTGACCGGCGCGCTCCACGCGCTCGGCCCCCGCCGCCGGGCCGGTGCCGCCGCTCAACCTGCTCGGCGAATATGCCGGCGGCGCGATGTTCCTCGCGCTCGGGATGGTCGCCGCGATCCTCCGCGCGCAGGCAACCGGGCGCGGACAGGTGGTCGAGGCCGCCCAGGTCGACGGCGCCTCGGCGATGATGACTTTGTGCTATGCGCTCCATGGCGCGGGGCGCTGGGCCGATGCGCGCGCCTCCAACCTGATCGACGGCGGCGCGCCCTTCTATCGCTGCTATGCCTGCGCCGACGGGCGCCATGTCGCGGTCGGCGCGCTCGAGCCGCCCTTCTTCGCGGCGCTGTGCGAGGGGCTGGGGATCGCGGCGGCGCGCTTCCAGCCCTATGACCGCGCGTCGTGGCCCGAGATGGCGACCGTCTTCTCCGAGGCGTTCGCGACGCGCACGCGCGACGATTGGGCGCAGGCGTTCGATGGCACCGAAGCGTGCGTGACGCCGGTGCTGTCGCTCGCCGAAGCGCCGCTCCATCCGCACAACCGCGCGCGCGAGACCTTCGCCGCGCCGACCGGGATCATGCAGCCGATGCCCGCGCCGCGATTCTCCGATTCGCCGAGCATGGTCGTGGCGCCGGAATCGTCGACGGTCGAGCAGGTGCTGGCGCGCTGGGGATAGTCAGGCGCGGATGCTCGACCAGGCGCCGGCGATCTCCTCGAGGCTGGCGGCGGCGTCGCGGAACGGCGCGGGATCCGTGCCGAGGCTCGCCTGGAGAATCTGCTGGCGCAGCCCGTGGTAGAAGGTCGCGAGCGTGCGCGAAACCTCGCCGCCGCGATCGAAATCGAGCCCCGCCTCGAGCGCGAACAGCGCCGCGATCGCGCGCGAGACGCGATCGCTCTTGAGGGCGAACCTGGCATGCTCGGTCGCCCAGGCGGCGGTGCGCAACGCCGCCATGCCTTCCTCGTAGAGCAGCGTCACGAGCTGGTGCGGATCGCCCGAATTGGCGCGTCCCGCCAGGTGCATCTGGCGATAGACGGTGGCCGGATCGCCGGCGAGCGCGGAGGCATAGCGCGGCATCTCAGTCCTTGCTGTTCCAGGCGTCGACCTGCTGCTGGAGGAAGGTCTGCGTCGACTTGTAGCTCGCGACGGCGGCGTCCATTCCGGCGAACTGGAGCGTCATCCGGTCTCGCACCGCCTGCGCGTCGGCAGCGGCCTTGTCCTGGTCGACCGCGATCGTCGACTGCGCCTTGGTGTAGCGCGCGGCGCTGGCGCCGAGGCCGATGGTGGTGCTTGAGGCGGTGAGTGCGATCGTCGAGAGCGCCGCCGACAGCCCGGATCCCGACTTGAACATCGCCTCCACCGCCGCCTCGTTCGAGGAGATCGCCGCCGCCACCTGCTTGGCGTCGACGCGCAGCGTGCCATCGCGGTTGGTGGCGACGCCGATTCCGGCGAGCGTGGTCGGCACGCCCGCGGCCATGCCCGTCACCAGCGGCGCGAGCGTCAGCCCGGCGAGCGAGTGCTGGAGCGCGCGCGCGGCCGAATCGTCCTTGAGCGCGCCGCCGGCGGGATCGGTGGCCTTCTTGAGCGTGGCGAGCAGCTCGTTGTAGGTGTCGACGAAATCGCCGACCGCCTGGCCGAGCGCGTCGCTGGGGGCCTGCGTCCCGATCGCGACCTTGGCGCCCACCGCCGCCGACACCAGGTCGAGCCGCACCCCGGGGACCAGATCGAGGATCGCGTTGCTCGCGCGGCGGATCGCGACGCCGTCGACCGCGACGACCGCATCCTGCGCCGCGTTGCCGATCGTCGTTCCGGTCGCGCCGACGCCGATGTTCAGCGCGGCCAGTCCTTCGGCGCCCGCATCCTCGGTCGCGGTCAGCGTGAACGCCTGCGAGGCGCCGGTCGCGCTCTTGACCACCAGCCGCGCGCCATCGGCATCGCTGAGGATCGAGGCGGTGACGCCGGCCGACTTGGCGTTGATCGCGTCGGCCACGCCCTGGAGGCTCGAATTGGCCGCGGTGATCGCGATGTCGATCGGGGCGGCGGCGCCCGCGGCGAACGCGGTCATCGCCCCGTCCGCAAACCGTCGCGGTGCCGAAGGTCAGCGTCAGCGTGCCGGTGCCGATCGCGGCGGTCTTGTCGGCGACCGCGGCGCTGCTCGCCACCTGCGCGGCGGCGAGCTGGCGCACCTCGACCGAGGTGGCAAGCCCGGCGACCGAAGCGCTGGCGAGCTTGGTGACCTTGAGCACCGCGGTGTTCGAGCTGGTCGGCTGGGTGCTGAGCGTGCCGCCCGAGATCAGCGTCTTGAGCGCCGAATCGAACCCGGTGATCCCGCTCTTGAGATCGGACACCGCCGAGATCTTGGCGGTAAGCGCGTCGTTCTGCTGGGTGAGCGTCGCGTTCTTGTTGGCGAATTGCGCGTCGACGAGCTGGCTCACCAGCGCGTTGATATCGATCCCCGATCCGGTTCCCAGCGTCTTCGCGATCGATTCGATGGCCATGGCTTCCCCCTGTCCCGATAAGCGGCAGCGCGGACGGGCGCTTTAGGCTCCGGGCTCCGATTTGCGTCCGTTTTCGTCGAATATCGCGGTCGGCGGCACCGCCACCGCCGGCGGCGCGGCGCCGGCGCGCGCGTTGACCCCGAACACGAACGCCAGCACCGTCGCGATCGCGAGGTAGAGGTCGTCGCGGACCTCCTGCCCGTCGCGGCTGGTGTAATAAACGGCGCGGGCGAGCTGCGGATATTCGAGCACCGGCACCTGGAATTCGGCGGCGAGCTCGCGGATCGCCAGCGCGGTCTGGCCGCGGCCCTTGGCGACCACCACCGGCACCTGGTCGGTCGTGCGGTCGTAGCGCAGCGCCACCGCGAAATGGGTGGGGTTGGTGAGCACGACATGCGCGGCGGCGACGGTCTTGCGCAGCCCGCCCTTGACGATATCGCGCTGGCGCTGGCGCTGCGCGGCCTTGGTCTCGAGCGAGCCTTCGCTTTCCTTGTGCTCGTCCTTGATCTCCTGCTTGCTCATGCGGAGCTGGTTCAAATGGCGGACGATCTGGATCGGCAGATCGACGCCCGCGATCAGCAGCATCCCCCCGCCCATCGCGAACAGCAACGTCACGAAGCGCCCGCCCAGCGAGCCGACCGCCTGGTTCACGTCGGACGAGATCAGCCCCATCGAGGGTGCGGCGATCCCGAGCAGCATCCACCAGCCGATCGCGCCGAGCAGCGCCACCTTGAGCAGCGACTTGCCGAGCTCGATCCAGCCGTTCGCGCCGAACATCCGCTTGAGCCCGGGCGCCGGATTGACGCGCGAGGCCTTGGGCGCGAGCAGCTTGCCGTTCCAGCTCAGCGCGCCCAGCCCCGCCTGGCTGGCCACCGCCGCGGCGAAGCTCAGCGCGAGCAGCCCGCCCATCGACGGCGCCAACCGCCAGCCCGCCTGGATCAGCGGCTTCCATGGCTGGAAATCCTCGACGTCCGAATGGTCGAAGGCGAAGCTCGCGGTCATCACCGCCTTGCATGCCGCGAGCAGCGACGGGCCGAGCAGCGCGACCCAGCCGCAGCCGACCAGATCACCAGCGCGGTCGCGAAATCGCGCGACTTGAGAAGCTGACCGTCCTCGACCGCCTTGCGCTTGCGCTTGGGTGTCGGTGCCTCGGTCTTCTCGCCGAATTCCTGCGCCATCAGCCGAACACCAGCTGCGGCGCGGCGTCGAGCGCCTCGCGGATGATAACGAGGAGATAGTCGCCCATCGCCGGCAGCGCGAGCAGGATCGCGACCACGCCGACCGCGAGGCTGGCGGGCAGCCCCACCGCGAACAGGTTGAGCGCAGGCGCCGCGCGGCTGAGCATCCCGACGACGATGTTGAGGCACAGCAGCAGGAAACCGACCGGCAGCGCGAGCAGCAGCCCGGCGAGGAAGGCGTATCCGCCGAACATCGCGATCCCAAGCAATTTTTCGGGCGCGATCCAGGCGCCGGGCGGCATCACGTCATAGCTGCGCACCACCAGGTCGACGAGCACGAGGTGGCCGTCGACCGCGAGGAACAGCAAGGTCATCAGCAGCGTCATGAACTGGCCGAGCGCGGGGGTCGGGTGGCCGTTCTGCGGGTCGACCGCCGAGGCGAACCCCAGCCCCATCGACATTCCGATCACCTCGCTCGCGACCATCGGCGCGGCGAAGGCGATCTGGAGGACGAAGCCGAGCGCGAGCCCGATCAGCGCCTCGGCAGCGATCGCGAGGAAGGTCGTCGCCGCGAAGATTTGCGCGGGCGCGTGAATGTGCGCGACGTTGACGACGAGCACCCCGATCGCGCCCGACAGCGCGATCCGCGCCGGCAGCGGCACCTGGATCGCACTGAATACCGGCGCCGCGACGAACGCCGCGCCGATCCGCACCATCGCGAACAACAGCGCCCAGAGCTGCGGCTCGATCGAGAGGCCGAAGCCCATCATGCTGCTATTTCACCAGATCGGGGATGCGCTCGAAGATGCTGGTGGTGAAATCGCCGAGCAGCCCGAGAATCATCCCGCCGAAGATCACCAGGCTGATCGCGACGACGATCAGCTTGGGGACGAAGGTCAGCGTCTGCTCCTGGATCGAGGTCGCCGCCTGGACCATGCCGAGGATCAGCCCCGAAAGCAGCGCCGGGATCAGGATCGGCGCGGCGGCGAGCGCCAGCACCCAGATCGCCTCGCGCGAGACGGTCATGAAATAGTCTGCGTCCATGGATTCCTCAGGTGGCGAAGCTGGAGGCGAGGGAACCCATCGTCAGCGCCCAGCCGTCCACCAGGACGAACAGCAGCAGCTTGAAGGGCAGCGAGATGATCGTCGGCGACATCATCATCATGCCGAGCGACATCAGCACCGTCGCGACGACGAGATCGATGACGATGAAGGGCAGGAAGATCAGGAAGCCGATCTGGAATGCGGTCTTGAGCTCGCTGGTGACGAACGCCGGTAGCAGCACCGAGAAGGGCACGTCCTCGGGCCTGGCATAAGGCCCGCTCTTGGCCATGCCCGCGAACATCGTCACGTCCTTGGTGCGGGTCTGCTTGACCATGAAGCCGTGGAGCGCCTGCCCCGATCCGGCGATCATCTGGCTCGCGTTGATCTTGCCCTCGGCATAGGGCTGGATCGCGGTGGTGTTCATCTGGCTGATCGTCGGCGCCATCACGAAGAAGCTGAGGAACAGCGACAGGCCGATCAGCACCTGGTTGGGCGGTGTCTGCTGGAGCCCGAGCGCCTGGCGCAGGATCGCGAGCACGATGATGATCCGCGTGAAGCTGGGTCATCATCAGCAATATGCCCGGGAGCACCGTGAGGAGCCCCATGATGATGAGCACCTGGAGCGACAGGCTGAGCGGGGCGTTGCCGCCGCCGAGGTCGCCGAGCGCATGATCGATCGCGCCGCCCAGCCCGGGCGGTGCGCTCGGCGCGGGCGCGCCCTGCGCCAGCGCCGGCGCCGCGAACAGCAAAGCGAAGCACAGCAGCCCGAGCAGCACGGCGGCGCGCGCGGTGAGCATCCGCCGCGGCGAGGGGATCACCGCGCGCGTCATGCCTCGGCCTTGTCGACCAGCGTGACCCCGGTGCGGCTCACCGACACGAGCAGCTTGCGCCCCTCGAACTCGACCACCGCGAGCCGCAACCCCGGCGAAAGCATCATCGTCTCCTTGACCTGAACCATCCGCGTGCCCTGGTTCCTGGGCAGCCGCGCCTCGAGCTTGCGCCAGGCATAGAGGCACCCGATCAGCAGCCCGCAGACGAGCGGCAGCAGGATCACCAGCTTGAGGATATAAGCTCCACATCATCAGCGCGCGGCCCGCTTGTCCGGGCTGACCAGCTCGGTCATCCGCACGCCGAACTTCTCGCCGACCGTGACGACTTCGCCACGCCCGATCAGCGTGCCGTTGACGAACACGTCGAGCAATTCGTTGGCGTCGCGGTCGAGCTCGATCACGCTGGTCTCGCCGAGCGCGAGCAATTCGCGCAGCGTGAGCGAGGTCGATCCGATCTCGACCGTCAGCTTGACGTCGACGCCCTGGAGCAGGTGGAAATTGGTACCCACCGCGGCTTCGATCGGGAAGCCTCCCGTCATGTCGTTCATCGGAAATCCTCTGCGTTGATCGGTTCGAACGAAGTGATGCGGACCGCGGCGCGGCCGTTGGAGGTGCCCACGAGCCCGGTGCCGAGCCGCCGCGCGGCGACCATCACCGGGACCTCGGGGCCGAATTCGATCGGGATGACATCGCCCGCCTTGAGCTCGAGCAGACGGCTGAGCCCGATCACCGGCTCGGCGAGCACCGAGCGCACCGGCAGCCGGATCGCCATCACCGCGCGGGTGAGCCCGCTGCGCCATTGCGGCTCGATCTCCTCGACCGGGCCCTGGACCTTGGCGGTGAGCGAAGCGGTGTGCGGCTTGAGCGCCGACACGGGGTAGAGCAGATCGACGAACACGGGCTTGCGGTCGCCGTCGGCGACGCCGAAGCGCGTGACCACCACCGGCTCGTCGCCGCCGAGATTGGGCGCCACCGCGACCGATCCTTCGTTCACCGCGCGGAACGCGATGCGCGCCACCGGCTCCCAGGCCGCATCGAGCGGCGCCGCGATCGACCGGCCGAGCTGCGCGATCAGCGTCTCGACCGCGGGAGTGAATTCGCCGGGCATCGGATTGGGGGCATCGCCATCGCCGCCGAAGAAGCTGTCGAGCAGCTCGAGCACGTGCCTGCCGTCGATCACCAGGCACGCGCGCGCCTTGGCGTTGCCCATCGCGAGCGGCTGCCAGGCGGCGAGATCGCCGCCGCGCTCGGCCTTGTAGTCGGCGAAGCGCTGGACCGCGAGTCGGCCCAGACGCGCAAGGGACGGCGCGACAGGCCTTCGAAGATTCCCCTCAGCGCGCGCGCGAGCCGCGCCGAGAGATGCTGCAGCGTGACGAGATCGCCGAACGGATTGAGGCTCGCCGTGCCCAGCGCCGGCGCGTGGTCGGCGCCGATCCGGGGGCGTTCGCGCCGCTCGGGCGCCGTTGGTGAGGCCGCGTTAACCATGTCTCACTGACGATGAAATTGGTAAAGTAGACGTTACTGATCCCGCCGAATCCTTCCTTTTCCTGCAGGACGGCATTGATCGCCTTCACCAGCCGCGCCTGGATCGCCTTCTTGCCCTCGGCGGTGAACACCTCGTCCTCGCTGGTCTCGCCGAGCGAGAGCAGGATCGCCGATCGGATCGCGATCTCATGGGTCTTGAGATTGTCTAGGACGCGGTCGTCATAGGGCGTCGAGACGGCCACGCCGACCTGGATGAAATGGACGCTGTCCTGCAGGTTCGAGGTGAATTCCTTTTCGAGCGGATAATAGTTGGAGGCATATTTGTCGCCGCCCTTGCCGAGCGGCGTGATCCTGCCCTCGTGCTTGGCGTCGGCCTCGCCATGCCCGCCGGCCTGCGACGCGCGCTTTTCCTGCGATTTGGGGACGAGCTGCGGCCCGGCATCGGCGACCGCCGCCGCGCCCGCGCCGAACCAGCCCGACTGCATCGCATAAAGCGCGCCGCCGCCAAGCCCGCCGAGCAGGACCAGGCCGAGCAGGACGAACAGCATCAGCTTGAGCAAGCCGCCCTTCTTTTTCTTGGGAAGCGGCGCGGCGTCGTCGAAGGATTCCATCGATTATCTCCTGTCTCAGGCAATGCGTTGATCGGGGTCGGACTCGGGCTCGCGCCGCGCGCTGGCGGGAGCGGGGGCCAGGGTCGGCGTGGCGGCGGGGTGGCGCTGGCTCCCCTGCCCGGCGCCCGCATCGACCGAGGTCTGGCCGAGCCGCAGCCCGCGCGCCTCGGCGAGCTCGGCGAGGCGCGGCTGGGGCGTCGCTCAGCGCCGCGCGCGCCGCCGGATTGTCGCTGGCGAAGCGGACGTGGATGCGGTCGCCTTCCTGGCGGATCGAGATGTCGAGCGAGCCGAGCGAATCGGGCGCGAGGCGGATGCTGGTCTCGCGCACGCCGCCCGAATCGCGCATCGCCTCGATCCGGTCGAGCATCGCGCCCATCCATTCGTGGCGGCGCAGATCGAGCGGAGCGTGCTGCGTTTCGGCGGCAGCGGCGACCAGCGGCGGCCGCGCGGGGCTCGCCGGTCGCGGTCGGAACGATCGCGATCGCGGCGTCGCGCGGCGCGGCGCGCCGCGGCGCGGGCGCTTCGGTCGTGGCGGCGAGCGGTTGGGGGGCAAGCTGGGGCTGGAGCCGCAGGTCCGGGGCGGCAAGCAACTGGGGCACGGGCGGGTGAAACTGGAATCGGCTCGAACGCGGGCTTTGGCGTAGCGAGCGGCACTTCGATCGATTGCGGCGCCGAAGTCCCGGAGGCGCGGACCGCGACGAGTGGCGCGGCGGCTGGCCCGGCGGGTTCGGTCGGCGCCAAAGTCCTGGGCGAAAGGTTTGCGGCGGGCACGACGGGCTGGGCGGCGACGGGCGCGGGCGCGAGCTGCGGTGCGACCGCCGTGAGCGTCTCTTGCGATACGGTCGCGCGTAGCGCCGCGGGTAGCGGTGGAGGCACGGGCTCGGCCGAAAGCGCAGGCTCGGCGGCGCGCGGCACAGCGTCGAGCCCGGCGTGCGCGAGTTCCGCGCCGGGCAGGCGCAGCGCGGGCAGCCGGATCGTCGCGTCGACCCTGGGGCGCCGGCGGCGAATGCGGCGCACGGGGCACCGGGATGCCGATCGGGCTGGTTTCCATCGGCGGGGGCCATGCCGAACCAGGCGAAGGCAACGTCGGCGCCGTCCTTGCCGCCGGCGTCGCTCTCGTCCTTGTCGACGGCGGGCTCGTCGTCCGGCAAGTTCTTGCCGGTCGCGGCAGCGATTTGCCGGCCCGGCACGCCGGGCTCGGGCGCCACGTCGGGCATCGGCACGGCCTCGCCAGGCAGCAGCAGCGCGGTCAGCGCGACCGCGAAGCTCGCGGCGCCGCCGCCGGCGGCCAGCGCCGGGCGCGCGGAATGGAGGGCGGGAGCCGCAGGCGCTGGCGAAACTGGAATCAAGGCACGAATCCCCCGGGACATTGTCGCCCGAGGATCAGCAAAGATCGTGCCGGTTCCTTCCTGTGGGGCGGCAGCGTCTCAAGCGCGCGCAGCGCGCGGACCGCGGCATCGGCTTCCTGGCGCGCGATCAATTTCTCGATCGCGCTCTGGTCGCGCCGCGCCTCGCGCGTCGCGGCCTCGGCGAAGCTCAGCCCTTCCTCGGCGACCGCGACGCGGCGCTCGGCGGCGAGCGCCGATTGCTGAAGCCGATCGCGGTAATGCGCCGCGGCGCGCAGCGCGGTGGCGGTCGATTGCTCCTCGGCGGGGGCGATGTTGGCGGAGAGCTGGGCGATGCGGTCGCGCAGCGTCTCCTCATGCTCGACGCGGGCGCGCGCGCGCGCCTCGTCGCCGCGCACCTGCCCCAGCTGAAGCGTGCGGACGCGCAGGACGCGATCGAGCTTGCGAGTGCGCTCAGCCACGGTGGATGCTCTGCACCTTCATCGAATCAGCCATCCCCGAACACGCCGGTCAGCTCGGCGACCGCGTCGGCCAGCGTCACCACCTGATCGGCATCCTGGCGGATATATTCTATCACGCCGGATGGCAGGCGATCGCCGCGTCGATCTCGGGATCGGCGCCGGCGCGATAGGCGCCCATCAGCACCAGGTCGCGGTTCTCCTCATAGGTCGCCAGGTGCCGCCGCAGCACGCGCGCGGCCTGGAGATGGTCGCGCGGCGCGATGTCGGCCATCACCCGGCTGACCGAGGGGCCGAGGTCGGATCGCGGGGTAGACGCCACGCTCGGCGAGCGCGCGGCTGAGCACGATGTGGCCGTCGAGGATCGATCGCGCGCTGTCGACCACCGGATCGTTGCCGTCGTCGCCGTCGGCGAGCACGGTGTAGATCGCGGTGATCGAGCCGCCCGAGGACACGCACGTGCCCGCGCGCTCGATCAGGCTCGGCAGCATCGCGATCGCGGACGGCGGATAGCCGCGCGCCGACGCCGGCTCGCCGAGCGCCAGCCCGATCTCGCGGCCTGCATGCGCGACGCGGGTCAGGCTGTCCATGATCAGCAACACCTTCTTGCCCTCGGCGCGGAACGCCTCGGCGATCGCGGTGGCGCGCAGCGCGCCGCGGATGCGCAGCACCGGCGAATGATTGGCGGGGACTGCGACGACGACCGCGCGCCTGCGCGCCTCGCCGAACACCTTGGTCTCCATGAAATCGGCGACCTCGCGCGAGCGCTCGCCGATCAGCCCGACGACGACGACCTCGGCCTGCGCGGCGCGGACGATCATCCCGAGCAGCACCGACTTGCCGACCCCCGATCCCGCGATGATCCCGACGCGCTGGCCCTGGCCGATCGTCAGCAGTCCGTTGATCGCGCGCACGCCGACGTCGAGCGGCTCGCGCACGCGACCGCGATCGAGCGGGTTCTGGAGCTTGCCCGCGAGCGGCCATCTGCCGGCGCCGCGCACGGGCCCGAGCCCGTCGATCGGCTTGCCGGCGCCGTCGACGACGCGCCCGAGCAGCGCCGCGCCGACCTCGGCCTCGCCCGGAGGCCCGATCGGGCGGACGGGGGCGTTGGGAAGGAGCGGCGCGGGGCCGCCCAGGTTCATCAGCAGCGTCCTGCTCGCGCGAAAGCCGATCACCTCGGCCTCGATGCGTCCCGCGCCGGCGCCGACCGAGCAGACCGTGCCGACCGGCAGCGACAGCCCGACCGCCTCCATCAGCAATCCGTCGAACGAGGAAAGCCGGCCCGATACCTTGGGCTGGGGCGAGAAGTCGCCGCAGCCCAGTCCGTCGAGATAGTCGGCTGTGAAGCGGTTCAGCATGGCGGCGGGATCGGCACGCGGTCGATCGCGTGGGCGAGCTGCTCGAGCCACAGCTCGGGGCCGTCCTCGACAATCGTCGACGCCGATTCGATCGTGAAGCCGCCGCGCGCGACATGCGGATCGCCGACCGCGAAGATGCTCGGCGGCAATTTGCCCTCGACCAGCGGCACGTCGTCGGGATGGAGCCGCAGCAGCGCCGATTCGGCGCTGTCGGCGAGCAGGTCGACCGCCGCGCCGATCCGCATCGCGAGCACATCGGGCGCGATGCCCGCCTCGCCGACCAGCCGGCCGACGAGATGGAGCACGGTCTGGCGCAAATGCCCCGCCATCCGCTCGCGATCGAAATGCGCGCCCCCTGGCTAGCGCGGTCGAGACCTGGTCGAGCAGCGCGGCCTCGCGCGCCTTGGCCTCCGCGATCTCGGCGATCGCCGCGGCGCGGCCCTCGGCGATGCCGGCGGCGTGCGCCGCGGCGATCGGATCGCTGAAGCCGCCGTGGGTCGCGGGGATCTCGGCGGCGAACGGGTCCCAGCCTTCGGTCGGGTTGGAGTCGGGATTGGCGGGACTGAAATGCCTGGGCGCGGCGGGCTCGGCGAAGTCGCGCATCCCGATCCGCCCGGCGTCGGCCGGCGCAAAGCCGACCGGATCGGCGAAGGCGCGCTGGAGGACGTGCGCGGCGGCGCGGTGGCGCCCCGCGAACCCGGGCGCGAACTCAGACATATTCGTCGTCGCCCCCGCCGGGCATCAGGATCGTGCCGTCCTTGATCAGCCCGCGCGCGACCCCGATCATCACCTTCTGCGCCTCGAGCACCTCGGCGAGCTTCATCGGCCCGCGCGCCTCGATCTCGTCGCGGATGCCGTCGGCTGCGCGGCTCGACATGCAGCCGAGGAAGCGGTTGCGGACCGTCTCCTCGAGCCCCTTGAGCGCGCGCACCAGCACGTCGCCGTCGATCGAGCGGATCAGCGTCGAGAGGTTCTTGTCGTCGAGGTCGAGCAGGTTGTCGAACACGAACATCGCCTCCTCGATCGCCTTGGCGACATCGCGGTCGATCTTGGCGAGCTTGGGCATCACGCGCACCTCGGTGGCCTTGCGCGCGCCCTGCAGGATCTTGGCCGCCTCGCGCGTGCCGCCCATCTGGAGGCCGGTCGGCTTCTTGGCGACGCCGGCGCGGGTGGCAAGCATCGTCCTGAGCGTCTCGATCGCCTCGGGCGGCACCGGACCGAGCTTGGCGACGCGGCGCAGGATCTGCGGCTGGACCGCCTCGGGGAGGTTCTCGAACACCTGCGCGGCGATCTCGGGCGCGAGATTGGCGAGCAGCACCGCGGCGATCTGCGGATGCTCGGTCTCGATCATCGCGGCGATCTCGGCGGGCTCGAACCATTCGAGCAGCTCGATGTTGCACGCCGCCTGGACCGGCATGATCCGCGCGAGCACGCTCTCGGCGCGCTCGGGGCCGAGCGCGCGGGTCATCATCCCCTCGATCTTGGGACCCGGATCGAAGCTGACCCCGGTGCGCCCGCGCGCCTTGTAGGTGAAATCGTCGAGCACCTGCTCGACCTCGGCCTCGCTGACGTCGGCGACCTCGAACATCGCGCGGCGAGCGCGCGCACCTCGTCGGGATCGAGCTTCTGCAGGATCGCCGCGGCCTCCTCCTCGCCGACCAGCATCATCAGCACCGCGGCGCGTTCGACGCCGTTGAAGCTGCGCATCATCGTCATTGCGAGTCGGCCTTGATCATGTCGCGCACCGCCAGCGCGGCGCGCGCGGGATTGTCGCGCGTGAAGCCGCGCACCAGCCCGACGCGGTCGTCGTAGCTGCTGCCGGTCTTCTCGAGCATGTCGATGCTCACCGGAGGCGCCGCTTGCTGCTGCGGCGACGGCTGCTGGCCGAACCCGCCGATCGCGAGCGCCGGACGGTGGAGCGGCGCGTCGTCGCGCTTCTTGAGCAGCGCCTTGGCGAGTGGGCGGACGCCGAGGAACAGCACCAGCAGCGCGATCGCCAGGGCGGTCAGGTTGCGCACCACCAGCGGCACCCAGCCGGCGTCGTACCAAGCCGGGCCGGCGGCATCGATACCCGCGGCCGCCGAGAATTTGCGGCTGATCACGGTTACCTGGTCGGCGCGATTGGGATCGTAGCCGACCGCGGCGCGCACCAATTGCGTGATCTGCGCGATCTCGACCTGGCCGCGCGGCTTGCCGGGCTCCTCGCGCAGCAGCACCGCGACCGACAGCCGCTTGACCTGGCCCGGCACCTGCCGCGTGACCGAGACTTCCTTGCCGAGGTCATAGGTACGCGTGAAGCTGTCGGTCTGCTTCTGCGCGGGCGCCGGGGGCGGGCCCGCGGGCGGCGGCGCGCCGGGCGTCGACGCGACCGGATTGGCCGCGGCGGCCGCCTGCGCGGCGGCATTGGGCGAGCTCAGCGTGCTCGCCGGCGGCGGCGTGTTCGAGAGCGCACCAGGGATCCCGCCGGGGGCCTGGTCGCCTTCCTTGCCGGTGCCGGTCCAATTGCCCTGCTCGGCGCGCACCGCGGAGCCGTCCTTGTCATAGCTTTCGCGCGTCGCCTGGCTCTCGTCGAGGTTGACGTCGGCCTGGACCTCGGCGCTGAAATTGCCCGCGCCGACGAGCGGAGTGAGCAGCTGGTTGAGCTGCTCGCGATACTTGTCCTCGACGCGGCGCTGGAAATCGATCCGCGTGTCGCCCGCCGACGTGCCGGCGGCGCCGCCCGACTTGCTGAGCAGCGCGCCCGCCTGATCGACGATCGTCACCGATTCGGGCGTCATCCCCGCGACCGACGAGGCGACCAGATTGACGATCGCGCGGATCTGCGCGTCGCCGAGCGCGCGGCCGGGCTGGAGCTTGACCATCACGCTCGCCGAGGCCTGGGCATGATCGCGCACGAACACCGAAGCCTCGGGCATCGCCAGATGGACGCGCGCCTCGGCGACCGAATCGATCTCCTGGATCGAGCGGGCGAGCTCGGTCTCGCGCGCCTGGCGCAGCCGCTCGCCCTCCACCGCGCGGCTGACGCCCCATCGGCAGCTGGTCGAGGATCGCATAGCCGCCGGGCTGCGCCTTGGGCAGGTCCTGGCTGGCGAGCAGCATCCGCGCCTTGTGATACTGGTCCTCGGCGACGGTGAGCGAGCCCGAGCTGTCGATGCTGCTCGGGATATTGGCGGCCTGGAGCGCGGTGGTGACCGAGGCCTTGTCGGCGTCGGTCAGGTTGGCGAACAGGATCCGCTGCGGCGATCCGGCGACCGCCGACCAGGCGAGCCAGCCGGCCGCGACAAGCGCGATCAGAAACAGGAGGGGCAGCGCACGCCGGACGGCGGGCTGGGCGAGCAGCCCGCTCGCCTGGCGGAGCGGGGCGGCGAGGGGCGGCCATCGGGCCGTCGGTGGTGGAGAGGGCGTTGCTCATCGGATCAGACCGGCATGCTCATGATGTCCTTGTAGGCGGACAGAAGTTTGTTGCGGACCTGCAGCGTCGCCTCGAACCCGACGAGGCCGATTGGCGCGCGAGCATCACCTTGGCGATGTCGATCGTGTCGCCGCGCTCGTACGAAGCCGAGAGGTCGCTCGCGGTCTGCTGGCTCTGGTTGACGTCCTTGAGCGCATTCTCGAGCGTCGCGGCGAAGCCCGTGGGCTTGCTGTCCTCCACGCCCGTCGCGGGCGGGGGTCGCATTGGCGCGGGCGAGCGCCTGGTTGCGCTCGAGGATCTGCGCACGCAGCGCCATCACCCGATCGACGCTGATCGCGCCGCCGCCGATTCCGCCGATCGCGCTCATGCCGACACCCGCTGAGGCTGCGCCGCGATATCCTCACCCTGCTCGCGCGCCTTGGCGAGGCGATAGCGCAGCGTCCGTTCGGAGATGCCGAGCCGGCGCGCCGCCTCGATGCGGCTGCCTTTGCAATCGGCGAGCGTCTCGCGGATCGCCTGGAACTCGTGCATCTGGACGATGTTGCTCAGCGTCGCCGGGCCTTCCGCGCGGGGCGCGGGGGCGCGATCGAAGATCAGGTGGCGAGGCTCGATCACGTCGCCGGGAGCGAGCAGCAGCGCGCGCTGGATCACATTCTCTAGCTCGCGGACGTTGCCGGGCCAGTCATGGTCGAGCAGGGTCTCGACCGCGTCGTTCGAGAGCCACGGCAGCGCCGGCCGGTCGCCGGCGTGGCGCAGCACCATCGCGGCGGCGAGCGCGGCGACGTCGCCCGGCCGTTCGGCGAGCGGCTTGGTGGCAAGCGGGAAGACGCTGAGGCGGTAATAGAGATCGGGCGCGGAAACGGCCCGCCTGGACCTCGCCGTGCAGATCGCGGTTGGCGCAGGCGATCACGCGGACGTCGATCTTCTCGGGCTCGGTCCCGCCGATCGGCACGACCTCGCGCTCCTGGAGCGCGCGCAGCAGCTTGGCCTGGAGCTGGATCGGCATCTCGGCGATCTCGTCGAGCAGCAGCGTGCCGCCGTTCGCGGCGCGGAAGAAGCCCTGCCCGCCCGAGGAGGCGCCGGTGAAGCTGCCCTTCTGGTGGCCGAACAGCATCGCCTCGAGCATCGTCTCGGGCAGCGCGGCGCAATTGATCGCGACGAACGGGCCGTCGCGGCGCGGCGAGGCGAGATGGATCGACTTGGCGAGCACTTCCTTGCCGGTCCCGGTCGGCCCGTTGATCAGCACGGTGATGTCCGAGGCGGCGACGCGCTCGGACAGCGCGAGCAGCGCGAGGCTCTCGGGATCGGCGGCGACCGGCGCGGCGGGGCCGCGCGCCAGCGCGCTGGCGAAGCCGACGCCGATCGCGGCATCCTCCGCGTCGTAGGAAAGCCGCGCGGGATTGCCGTCGCGGAAGGGGATCGCCTCGCGCCGGCCGGCGCCGAGCACCATCGTCCGCGAAGCGGCGGGCGGAGTCTCGCCGTCGGCGACGAGGTATAGGTCGCCGGGGGCCGGCTTGCCGTCCTCGCACGATCCGATCGCGAACCCCTGCGCGCGGAGCGCCGAGACCAGCGCGTATTTCTGCCTCAGGACAGCCGCCGACGGTACGATCGATCGCATTGGTATTCCCCCTTACCCGGGGTTCTGCGGCATTGTTGGTTAATCTGCGGTAAAGATTGGCGGCCGGCGGAAAAGGCCGGGCTTTAGCTTATACGGGCGCGCGCGTGGGCGAGCCGGGGCTTCCAATTTTTTGCTTAATCTGCCGATTGCCCGGCCGTTCCTTGGCTTGGCGGCTCGGAGCTCCCGTCTGGGGGGTGCGCGGGAAGCGCCAGGCTAAATGGAGTAACCACAATGACTGTTATCGGCACCAACATTGCGTCGCTGCGCGCGGCGAATGCGTCGAACTCAGCCTCGGAGATGCTGAAGTCGGCGATGGAGCGCCTGTCGACCGGCAAGCGCATCAACAGCTCGAAGGACGACGCCGCCGGGCAGGCGATCGCTTCGACGATGACCGCCTCGATCCGCGGCATGGGCCAGGCGATCCGCAACGCCAACGACGGCATCTCGCTGGCGCAGACCGCGGACGGCGCGCTCAACGAAGTCACCAACATGCTGCAGCGCATCCGCGAGCTGGCGGTCCAGTCGGCCTCGGGCACCTACAGCAACGACGACCGCACCAACATGCAGACCGAAGTCGCGCAGCTCGGCGCGCAGATCGACGACGTCATCGCGAACACCAAGTTCAACGGCGTCTCGCTGTTCGACAGCTCGGACGTGACGGTGACGATCCAGACCGGCTCGTCCTCGGCCGACACGGTCGACCTGACGGTCACCGCGCTCGACCTCAGCGACGCCACCGCCCTCGGACATCTCCAGCGAGCACCGCGCTCGACGACGTCGACACCGGCGCTGGCGGCGGTCGCCACGACGCGCGCCTCGCTCGGCGCCGGCGAGAGCCGCCTGCAATCGGTGGTCAACAACCTGACGACCAATGTTTCGAGCCTGACCGACGCGCGCAGGCCGCATCGAGGACGCCGATTTCTCGGCCGAGACGACGCAGCTCGCCAAGGCTCAGATCCTCAACCAGGCGTCGACGGCGATGCTCGCCCAGGCGAACCAGAGCCAGCAGGTGGTCCTGCAGCTTCTCCGTTTAAGCGCGTGCCGGTCGGGTGTCACCCCCCTGACAGGCACCGCGGCCGGTCACCTCTCCTGCTCGGGGGAGGGCGCATGGGGAGCCCCGGTGGTCCTAGGACCAACCGGGGCTTTTCCGTTTCGGCGCGGCGACGCTCAGCGAAGCGGCGGCAGGTCCTTGCCCATCCGGAATCAGCGGCACCACCACGCCGTCGATCGCGGCGTGCGCGTGCTCGATGGCCGCATAGCCGCAGGGCCCGGTAGAGCGGCACGCCGGCAAGCGTGGCCATCATCTCTGCCCGGGCGAAACCCGCGCGCCACGGCCGCCGCCTCGCAAAGATCGAGGATCAGCCGGCCGATCCCCTGCCGGGCAAAGGCCGATCGGTGTACATCGCGCGGATGCGCGCGGCGTCGGTCGCGGGATCGAGCCGAGCGGGCGCGCGCGCGACCACGCTGTCGTCGCCGCCGAACAGGGTCGCCCGCCAGCTCCACCCCCCGCACCCGGCGATCTCGCCTCTGCGTTCGACGATGAAATAGGTCCCGTCGCGGACCAATTGGCTGTCGAGCCCCATCACCTTGCGGCTCGCGCGCACCTGCGCGGGATCGAGAAAGCCGTGCTGCAGCGTCCTCGATCGAGCGCCGCATCACGCCGCGCAGCGCGGCGAGGTCGTCGGGTCGGGCAAGTCGGTGCGTGAAGGCGGACATCGGCTCGGCGGGATGAGGGATCATGCCCGCGCACCATGGCTCGAAACGTCCCCGTTCGCGAACGCAAATCCTTCCGGGGCCGCAGCCCCGGAAGGAGGCCGCATCAATATTTGATGCGAAGACGCGCGTACCAGAAGCCGCCGTTGAAGCCGAACGGACCGCCGTTGCGCGGATAGATCTGCCCGTCGGCGGTGCTTGCGCGGTGATCGGGATAGATCGCACCCGACGCCGGCAAGAGCTTGTCCGGACGCTCGTCGTGCAGATTGTTGGCGCCCACGGTCAGCGTGTAATGGACGGCGAAGGTGTAGCTCACGTCCAGATCGGTGGTGAACTTCGATCCGAAATGCTGGCTGGCGGCCCCGTAATCAACGGCGCTGCTCCACCAGCTATAGAAATTCTCGAGCAGGTTGACGCCGAAGTCCCCCATCGACCAGTTTGGTCGTGAAGATCGCGCGGTGGTTGGGCGCGAGATGCTCGACGTCGATGATCTGGCTGTTTGCTGATCACCGCGGCATCGTGCTTGGTGACGGTGCTCTTGTTATAATTATATGCGAGCGTGAAGTTAAGCTGCGCGCCGCTGAACGCGGTGCGGTAGGTGCCCACGACGTCCACGCCCTGGGTCCGGGTGCTGAATGCATTGGTGAAGAAGGTGACGGCGCCGCCGACGCCGACCGCCGCCAGCGCGGGTTGCGCCGCGATGTCGGCCGCGGTCACATTGTGCGTCTGCGAAATGCCGATGCGGTCACGCACATCGATTCGGTAGCCGTCGACCGTCAGCGTTATCCCCGCGCGCCGGCTTGAGGATAAGCCCAGGCCGTAATTGGTCGATTCCTCCGGCTCAGCGGAACCGCTCCATAATATCGGGAGATCGGGGTATCGACGGGATAGGTTCCGGTCTGCACCCTGGTTGGCCGTTGTTTGAACGAGGTCGTGAGGATCGAATCGTGCGACTGGCCGGGCGAGGGAGCGTGGAAGCCGCTGCCGATGGTGCCCCGGATCGAGAAGGCATCGACGATCTTGTAGATCGCGTTGAACTTGCCGACCCATGCCCCGCCGAACGTGTTGTAATGTTCGTACCGCCCCGCGGCGCCGACGCTCAGCGCCTTGGTCAGATCGGTTTCGATGTCGAGATAGGCGGCATAGCTGTTCTGGCTGAACGAGCCCGCCGCCGCGGGACTCGTGCCGCCGTAGCCGCTTGCGGCCGGGCGACTGCGCGGGCGGTCGTTCCCGCGGCGGTGTAGACGCCGGGCGACACCAGGGTGTAGAGCCTCTGGGGAGCGGCATATGGGCCCGCGCCATAGGATTGGACGTCGCCGGCAACCAGCTTGTAGGTTTCCTTGCGATATTCCCCGCCGCCCGAGATCGTCACCGGGCTCGCGAGGCCGACTTCCAGCGGATAGCTCAGATCGAGGTTGGCATTGGCTTCTTCCTGCGTGATCTTGCCGAACTTGAAGCTCGTCTGGGTCTGGGGGGCCGTAGGAAGCGTTGAGCGAGCTGTACATCGACAGGTCGAGCGTGTTGCGGCTGAGCGATCCGAAAGATCATAGCTGAGCCCGCCGAACAGCTCGCCCTTGTAGCCGAGCGTGCCGTAGAGTTCCTCGGCCTCGCCGACGAAGCGCGGGGGTGAAGCCGGCGGGATAGAGCGAGTGAACAGAGGAGGTGTTGGCATCCTTCACGAACCCGCCCCGCGGGCAGGTCGCGTTGCCCGTGGGGCAGGGGGTCAGATAGAAGGTGTTGGTGAACGCGCCGTTGGCGCCGAGCGAGTGCGACACGCCTGCGGTGTCGACCGCGGTGGTGGTGACCGGCGGGCGATAGTTGAAGCTCTCGTTGGCGTGGCTCTTGGCGTAATTGGCGAAGAAATAGAGCTTGCTGCTGTCGCTGACGTGATCGCCGAATTGAGCATGAACTTGTTGCCGTGCGACGGCGACGTCCCCCAGATCTGCACCGGCAACGGATAGTTGGGCAACCGCGCGGCGAGCGCGGGAAAGAGCGTCGCGAAGTTCGCCGCGGCGGGCCGCGTCGCGCCGCGGCTCGTCTGGTCGTCCTTGTCATATTCGCCGGCGAGGTGATGAAGCCGATATCGCCGATCGCGATGCCGACGTCGCCGGCGATCTGCCGGGCCTTGCCGTCGCCGTTCTGATAATATTGGCCATAGCGCCCGACCAGCTCGAGCCCCGTGACTTCCTTCAGCCCTAGTTGAGCACGCCGGCGATCGCGTCCGAGCCGTATTGCGCGGTGGCGCCGTCGCGCAGCACCTGGAGATTGGAGATCGCGATCGAGGGGATCGCCGAAATGTCCGCGCCCTGCGATCCGAACGACAGGCCCGAATCGCTGCCGCCATAGACCTGGACGAGCGCCGAACGGTTGTAGCGCTTGCCGTTGAGCATCACGAGCACCTCGTCGCCCGGCAGCCCGCGCAGCGACGGCGCGCGGACGAAGGTCGACGCGTCCGAGATCGTGTTCTGCCCGACATAGAAGGACGGAACGAGATTCTTCACCACGTCGAGCAGATTGGCGGCGGGCTGGGTGGCGATCTCGGCCGAGCCGATCACGTCGATCGGCGAGGCCGATGTCGTCGAGGTGCGGTCGGTGCGCCGCGTGCCGAGCACGACGATCTCGCTGTCGTCGCCCGGCTGCGCGGTCGTCTGGGCGGCGGCAGTATCGGTGAGCAGCAGTGTCGCTGCGATTGCGGTGGACGCAAATAGCGCCCGCCTGCCAATTGGTGTCTTTGCTTGCGCGGTCATTGGATGAGTCCCCCTGAATACGGTTGTCGAACCGCGATTCAGGACATCCTCTTCCCGCCACGAAGGCTACGCGAAGGTGTCACATTGTCAATTGTGTCGCGCGCCAGGGAAGCTGTGTCATAATCAGATAATTGGCGGCCGTTTCCCGCAGTCTTCCAACGTTCCGGCGCGGCGCGTCCGGGATATAGATCGAATTTATGGATCTGTGACATTTGGGGTACAGGGTCCGATGGCCTCGCTGCGGAATCGTTCCTACCCCAGCCGCCGCGCCAGCGCCTTCTTGAGTCGGGCGTGCGCGCCGGCCTTGATCTGGCAGATCCGCGCGGCGCCGACGCCGAGCACCTGGCCGATCTCCTCGAGGTTCAATTCCTCGACATAATAGAGCTGGATCACCTGCGCCTCACGCTCGGGCAGCTCGGCGATCGCGGCGATCAGCGCCTCGCGCTGGTCGGCCTCGGCGAGCTGCTCGAACGCATCGGGCTCGTCGCTCATGAACCAGGCCGATTCGTCCGAATAGGCCTCGTCGATCGAATCGAACCGCACCGCCTCCGCGCTGGCATAGTCGGTGCGCAATTTCTCGAGGCTGACGCCCAGCCGCTCGGCGATCTCGGCATCGCTCGGCGCGCGCGCCAGCTCAGCCCTGAGCGCCGCGACCGCGTCGCCATAGGCGCGGCGGCGGCGCATCGCGCCGCGGGTGAGCGTCGCCTGGCGGCGCAATTCGTCGATCATCGATCCGCGCAGCCGCGTCACCAGATATTGCTCGAAGGTCACCTGCCCGCGATCCTCGAAGCCGTTCACCGCCTCGATCAGCGCGACCAGCCCGATCTGGATCAGATCCTCGACCTCGACGATCGAGCTCATCGATCCGTGGATGTGCCACGCGATCCGCCGCACCAGCGGCAGGTGCCTGCGCACCAGCGCCTCGGCGTCGCGCCGCGGCGAGGGGCGCACGTCATAGGTGAGCGGAGGCGGAACGAGCGCGGCCATGTCGGGCAGCCTGCTTTGCGGGGCGGTGCTCATGCGGCCAGCGCCTCCGGCGCGCCGATCACCGCGACGACCTCGACCGCCTTGTCCTCGGGGACCTCGAAGAAGCTCATCACCGGCGTATCGGGCAGGCAGGTCCTGACCAGCTTGCGGATCGCGACGCGGATCGAGGGCTGGACGACGAGCGCGAACGGCTTGGCCTCGGCGACCAGCGGCCCGGCGGCGCGCTGGAGCGCGTCGGCGATGCGGCGGCCGAGATCGGGTTCGATCGTGTGGCGCTTGGCAGGATCGGAGCGGACCGCCTGGCCCAGCAGCGCCTCGAGCTGGCCCTCGAGCGTCATCACCCGCAGCGGCTCGCGCATCCCGCACAATTTCTGGATGATCAGCGGGCCGAGCTCGGGGCGGATCAGCTCGAGGATCTCGTCGGGATCGAGCGTACGCTGCGCGGCGGTGGCGATCGCGGCGGCGATCCGGCGGAATTCCCTGAGCGCGATATTCTCGGCGAGCAGCCCGCGCAGCACCTGCGTCAGCGTGGTGAGCGGCACCGGCTGCGGGCAGAGCGCCGCGACGAGCTGGCCGGCGCGCTCCTTGAGCCCGTCGAGCAGCGACTGGACCTCGTCGGGGCCGAGCAGGTCGGCAGCGTTCTGGACGAGCGCCTGGTTGAGGTGCGTCGCGATCACGGTGCCGGGATCGACCACCAGATAGCCCGCGCCGGTCGCCGCGTCGGCGTCGGCGGCGTCGATCCAGACCGCGTCGAGCCCGAAGGTCGGATCCTTGACCGGCTTGCCCTGGAGCCTGCCCACCGCCTGGCCGGTATCGAGCGCGAGCATCTCGTCGGGCGAGACATTGTCCTCGCCCACGACGACCCCGCCGATAACGATGCGATAGGTGAAGGGCGCGAGATTGATGTCGTCGCGGACGCGCACCTGCGGGACGACGAAGCCCAATTCCTTCGAGAGCTGGCGGCGCACCCCGGTGACGCGCCCCATCAGCGGCCCGCCGCGGCGCTCGTCGACGAGCGGGACGAGGCCGTAGCCGATGTCGAGCATCACCTGCATGTTGTCGGTGACTTCCTCCCAGCCGATCCGCGAGGCATCGGCCGGCTCGGGCAGCGGGCCCGGCGGCGGGGGCCGGTTGGCGATCTGGCGCAGCCGCCACGCGCCGAACCCGGCGCCGCCGGCGGCGGCGAGGATCAGGACGTGCGGCATGCCGGGCAGCAGCCCGAGCAGGCCGAGGATCACCGCGACCGGGGTCCAGGTCTTGTGGCTGCCGAACTGGCCGCCGATCTGGCCGGCGAGATCGTGCTTCGAGGCGACGCGGGTGACGATCGCGGCGGCGGCGATCGACAGCATCAGCGAGGGCAGCTGCGCGACCAGCGCGTCGCCGATCGCGAGCAGCACGTAATTGTGCGCGGCGTCGCCGATCGACATGGCGTGGCTCAGCGTGCCGAGGATCAGCCCGCCGACGATGTTGACCCCCAGGATCAGCAGCCCGGCGATCGCATCGCCCTTAACGAACTTCGACGAGCCGTCCATCGCGCCGTAGAAATCGGCCTCGGTCCCCACCTCGATGCGGCGCGCGCGCGCTTCATCGGGGGTGATCAGTCCGGCGTTGAGATCGGCGTCGATCGCCATCTGCTTGCCCGGCAGCGCATCGAGCGTGAAGCGCGCCGACACCTCGGACACGCGCCCGGCGCCCTTGGTGACGACGATCAGGTTGATGATGATCAGGATCGCGAAGACGAACAGCCCGACGACATAGTCGCCGCCGATCAGGAAGGTGCCGAACGCCTCGATCACATGCCCCGCCGCCGCCTCACCCTCGTGGCCATGGACCAGCACGACGCGCGTCGAGGCGACGTTCAGCCCGAGGCGGAACAGCGTGGCGAACAGCAGCACGGTCGGGAAGGCGGAGAAGTCGAGCGGCTTCTGAGCGTTGAGCGCCACCATCAGCACCGCCAGGCTGATCATGATGTTCATCACGAAGAAGGCGTCGAGCATGAACGCCGGGATCGGCACCACCATCAGCGCGACGAGCAGCAATATCGCGCCGGGCAGCGCGAAGCTCTTGATCGTCGGCCCGAAGCGCGCGGGCGAAAGCGTCAGTGCGGTCATGCGGCTAGGCCCCCAGGCTCGCGAGCATCAGATAGGCGAGCTTGGCGTTCTGGGGGGTGGGTCTGAGCGGGTTCATCGGTTCTCGCAGGCTGTTGAGGTTGGCGAGGGTGGAATTGAGCCAGGCTTCGTCGCCGCCGGCGGCGCCGGCGCCGAGCACGATCTCGCCCCCTTGCCCCAGCGCCGCCGCCCAATCGGGCGACGCGGCCGGCGCGGTCGCGGCGGCGCCAGCGCCCTGCCCGAGCTTGTCGGAAAGCGTGGAATAGATTTCGGAAAGCGTGCGCGGCCGGCCGCCGGCGGCGTAGAAGATGTTGCGGTTGGCGCGCGCCGCCGCAGGGAACATCGCCGCGCCGGTGCGCCCCGGGCTGGCGTCCATCGCGCTGAGGAACGACCGCGCGCCGCCCAGCCCCAGGAAATGCGCCATGTAGAGATCGGTGCCGCTCGCCGGCCGGCCGAGGCTGGCTTCGAGCGAATCCTTGTTGTCCGATGCATGCTCGGCCGCCATCAGCGACGCGGCCTGCGGATCGTTGCGCAGGTCGAGGATCGCGCGGCGCGTGGCGGCGCCATTCACGACGTAGCGGCCGCTTGAGGTCTGCCTGATGCTGTCCGATGCCCAGCCGAGCCCATGCTCGGCGCCGTGCGCCTTGACCACGCCGAGCCAGCTCTGCTCGACGAACTGGTAGAGGCCCGACGCGCTCGAGGTCGACGCGCGCGCATCGGCGCGCATCCCGCTTTCGATCTGCGCCTGCCCCATCAGATAATTGAAGTCGATGCCGGTCGTGCGGCTGGCGACGGCAATTGCCGATTGGATGGTGGCGGTGTTGCCGACCGAAGTGACGCCCATCGACCCTGAATCCCGTGACCCTTACGCAGGGGCGAGTTCAGCAAGGATCGTGCCAAGGTTGGCGAAGCCGCGGCCCCGCGCCGGGTTCAGGCGAAGGCCAGGCCCGGGCGATAGGGCGCGCCGGCGGCGCCGGTCAGCGCCTGCAGGCGGCGGCGGACGTTTGCCGCCATCAGGTTGACGTAGATGCGGCAGGTCTCGTTGAGCCGGTGCGCCTCGGCGGCGAGCTCGCGGATCTCGGGCGAGGCGGGCGTGCCCTCGTGCGCCGCCGCCGCCTCGATCCCCGCCAGCTTGGCGCGCGTCGCGGCGGCCAGCGCGGCGAGGTCGTTGGCCTTGAGCGCCGCGATCTCGGCGTGGAGCGCCTCGATCGTCGCGACGATCGCGTCGCGCCTATTCATTGGGGTTCCATTCGAGCTTGAGCGCGAGCAGGCGATCGGCCACCGTCGCGGGGAAGATCGGAAAGCGCCCGTCCTGGATCGCCTTGCGGATGCGCGTGACGCGATCGGCGTCGACCGGCGGCTGCGCGGCCAGCGCGCGCGAGAGCAGCGGCGCGGCGGCCTGGGTCTGCGGGTCGCCGGGCTTGACCGGCTGCGGCGCGGCGACCGGATCGGCGGCGGCCACGGCCACGCGCCGATCCGCGATCGTGCCTGGTTTCGTGCCGACGGGGTCCACCATGGTCCTTGTCCTCGCTATGCGCTCACCGGAGAGAACGACCGGCCGCGCGCACGCTTTAGCGAAAAATTCAATCGCCCCATCCGGGCAGCCTGGCGTGGCCCGGCGCGATCGCGATCGCCTGGAGCGGCGCGCGGGCATCGTCGATCTTGACGCTCAGCCGTGCGCCCGGCGCGGCATCGTTCATCGCCACGCCTTCGCGGGTGACCGAGATGCCCGCCGATCCCGCCTCGATCGTCACCGAATCGCCTCGGCGGATGACCGGCTCGGCCTTGACCGCCGGAGCCGCGCGCAAGGGCGCCGCCGCGGATGCGGTCTTGGGCTGCGGCAGCGCGCGGACGGGGACGAAGATCCGCCATTCGGGCGTCATGCAGCGCACCACCACTGCATCGCGCAGGTCGCCGTGCCAGGCGAGCTGGGGCGCGGCGCAGGCGGCGAGCTTGAGGCGCGGATCGACCGGCGTGATCGCGCCGCCCTCCTCGCCGATCGCCTTGCCGGTGAATTGCGCGACGATCGTGTCGAGCGTCGCGGTCGATTGGAAGGGGGGGGTGGTGGCGGCAAGCGCCAGGAACAGCAGCATCTCAATCTCCCTTGAAGCGAGTGGGGCGGCAAGCCCGCGTTGCCGGGCGGCAAATCATTGCCGGCCGCCATCGAAGCCGAGCGTCAGCACCGCGCGGCGCTTGCCCATAGCGGTGGCGATCGCGATCCGATCGGGCGCGATCGCGCGCGCGCCGACGAGCAGCGCCGCCACCGCGCGCGCGCGATCGGCGGCGAGGATCGCACCGCTGCCGGTCGCGGGATCGACGTCGGCGGCGCTGCCGTCGACCTCGCCGGTGATCCTGAGGCGCGTGCGCGGATCGCGCGCGGCGGCGCGCGCCCAGGCAAGCGCCGAGGCGGTGTCGAGCGGCAGCACCGATCCGGGCGCGAACCCGATCGCCGCGAGCTCCACCGGCATCGCCGGCGCGCGTTCCGCCGCGCCGAAGCCCGCGCGGATCCCCGCCGCCAGCGCGCGCGGATCGATCCGCTGGCTCGCCTGGAGCAGCACGAAGAAGCCGAGCAGCAGCAAGGTGAGATCGGCCAGCGTCATCAGCCACAAGGGGCGCGACGGGGCGTCGTCGGCATCGTCCCAGCTCATGCCGCATAGTCCCGGAGCGGATGCGCGGCCGCCGGCTCGATCGCGGCGATCGCGGCGAGCGGCGCCTCGATCCGCGCGCGCTCGTGCGCCTCGTGGCGCGCGAGGCGCCGCAGCCGCACCGCGATCGGCATCGCGACCAGATTGGCAATCAGCGCGCCATAGAGCGTCGCGAGCAACGCGACCGCCATCGCCCCGCCGATCGTCGCCGGATCGCGCATCGCGGTGAACATCACGACGAGCCCGATCAGCGTGCCGATCATGCCGAGCGCGGGCGCGGCCTCGGCGGCGCCGGTCCACAGGTCGATCGCGCCGCGATGGCGCTCGGCGCGCGCCGTCCGCCGGTGCGCGAGCAGCGCCGCGACGGCCTCGGGCCGCGCGCCGTCGACGATCGCGGCGACGGCATCGGCCATGTCGGGATCCTCGATCACCGAACGGTCGAGCGCGATCACGCCGTGACGCCGGGCGATGCGCATCAGCGCGGCGGCCTGCGCCAGCAAAGGCTCGGCATCGAAGCGGCGCCGGGCGAGCACGCGCAACGCGGCAACCCCACGCACCAGATCGCGCGACGGGGTGCGCAGCACCATCGCGGCGAGCGTGCCGCCGCCGACGATGGCGAAGGCGGTGGGATCGAGGAAGGGCGCGAGGCCGGGGAATGCAGACAGGTCCATGCGCCCGCGGATGCAAAGGACAGGCCAACCCCAACATCCGTCACCCCGGCCGCAGTGCCGGGGTCGACTGCGCGGCCAGGTGTAGATCACGAGGCTCGAATTCTGCCCGTTCGGCACGCTGGACCCCGGCACTGCGGCCGGGGTGACGGGTTGGGCGGCGGCAGCCCGTTGCCGACCGCCCGGCAAGATCTTGCCGCCCGCACCCGCGCTTCGCCGTCCCCGGCAGCGATCCGGCACTTGGCACACCCATTGCAGGTAATGCGCACGAACTCTTGCGCGAAAGGACGTGCAGATGGCGGACGACAGTCTTTTCGGTGTGCATGGCGCGGCGCTTGCCGTGCGCTCGCAGCGCATGGGCCTGCTCGCCTCGAACATCGCCAATGCCTCGACCCCGGGGTTCAAGGCGAAGGACATCGATTTCCACGCCGCGCTCGCGGCGATCGAGGCGCCCGGCGGCTCGGTCGACGGGGCGATCGACAATGCGACGCTCTATCGCGTGCCGCTCCAGCCCAGCCAGGACGGCAACACCGTCGAGCTCGCGACCGAGCAGACCGCCTTCGCTGAGAACGCCGTCGCCTATCAGACGACGCTCGCGTTCCTCAACGGCCGGATCAGCCAGGTCACCCGCGCGCTGAGGGGCGAATAGCATGGGGGACCAGCCGCTCACGATCTTCCAGGTCGCCGGCCGCGCGATGTCCGCGCAGCTGATCCGGATGAACACCACCGCGTCGAACCTCGCCAACGCGGGCACCGTCGCGTCGAGCCCCGACGCGGCCTATCGCTCGATCAAGCCGGTGTTCCGCACGCATTTCGACGACGCGAGCGGCATGTCGACGGTCGACGTCGAGCAGATCGTTCGCGCCGGCGCCGATCCGACCAAGCGCTACGATCCGGGCAACCCGATGGCCGACAAGGACGGCAACGTCTGGGAAAGCTCGGTCGATCAGACGCGCGAGCTCGTCGACATGCTCGAGACCGCCCGATCCTATCAAAACAACGTCGAGGTGATGCAGACCGCCAAGTCGCTGATCATCGACACGCTCAAGCTGGGACGCTGACGATGGCCACAAGTTTCGATTCCACGCTCGCCAGCCTCGGCATCGGCCGATCGGGCGCCGCCGCACCGGCGCCGGCCGCGACCGCCGCGGGCGGCGCGACGCAGATGTCGCAATCCGATTTCCTCAAGCTGATGACCGAGCAGCTCAAGAACCAGGACCCGTTCGCGCCCGTCGACAACACCCAGATGGTCGCGCAGATGGCGCAATTCTCGAGCCTGGCCGGCATCACCCAGATGAACACCACGCTTCAGGCGATCTCGGATCGGCTGGGCGGCACCAGCACCAGCGACGCGCTGTCCTGGGTCGGCCGCAGCGTGCTGACGCAGGGCGATGTCGCCTATCCGCGCGCCGACGGCGGGCTGAGCGGCGCGATCGACCTCGGCGCCGACGCCACCGACGTGAGCGTCTCGATCGAGGACGGCAGCGGCAAGATCCTCAAGACCGTGTCGCTCGGCGCGCAGCCCAAGGGCAGCATCGACTTCGACTGGGACGGCTCGACCGACAGCGGCGATCCCGCCGGCGCCGGCCCGTTCAAGGTCAACGTCAGCGCGCGCGGCGCCGACGGCACCAGCGTCTCGGCGACGCCCTATGTCTGGGCGCCGGTCACCTCGGTGTCGCTGTCGTCGGGCGGCGATCCGGTCCTCACGCTTCCCGGCCTCGGCCAGGTTCCCGCATCCGCCGTCCGCAAGGTCGGCTGAGCCCGTTTCACAGGAGCAACCGCAATGTCCTTCTACACTTCGCTCAGCGGGCTGCAGGCCGCCCAGACCGACATGTCGACGATCTCGCACAACCTCGCCAACGTCTCGACCAACGGCTTCAAGCGCTCGACGACGCAGTTCGCCGACGTGATCGCCTCGACCAAGGATTCGAACCCCAACCAGATGGTGGGATCGGGCACGGTGGTGAAATCGGTGCGCCAGCAGTTCAGCCAGGGCGGCTACACCCAGTCGAGCTCGGCGCTCGACCTGGCGATCTCGGGCGACGGCTTCTTCGCGGTGCGTTCCGACACCGGCACCGCGGGGACGATGTTCACGCGCAACGGCGGCTTCACGGTCGACAGTGATCGCTACGTGACCGACACGCAGGGCAACAAGCTGCTCGTCTATCCGGTCGACGGCAGCGGCGCGGTGGTCGCGACGGGGATCGATTCGGCGGTTAGCCTGCGCCTGCCGCAGACCAGCGGCACCCCGCAGGCGACCGAGAATGTCGCGCTCTCGCTCAATCTGTCGGCGAATTCGGCGATGCCCGCCAATGCGGCGCGTTTCAGCGGCGACACGCCCTATGCGTTCGACCGCTTCGATCCGGGCACCTACAACCAGTCGGCGCAGACCACGGTCTACGACGCCAACGGCAACGCGCTGACGCTTACCAACTATTTCGTGCGCACCTCCGCGCCGTCGACCGACGACCAGACGAGCACGTGGAAGGTCTATTCGTTCGTCGGCGACCAGCAGCTCGACGGCGATCCGAGCGTCGACGGCACCACGCCGATCACGCTCAAGTTCGATTCGACCGGCAAGCTGACCTCGCCCTCGTCGCCGACCGCGTTCAGCGGCTTCCTCGCGCCCGGCGCCACCTCGGAGCAGGTGCTGACGCTCGATTTCGGAAACGCCACCACGCAGGTCGGCTCGCCGTTCAGCGTCAACGCGCGCAGCCAGGACGGCGCCGCGGTCGGCCAGTTCGAGAGCGTCACCGTCGGCGACGATGGCATCGTCCGCGCGAGCTTCTCCAACGGCGACAGCGAGCCGCTCGGCAAGGTCGTGCTCGCCAATTTCGCCAATCCCACCGGGCTGCGCCAGCTCGGCAACTCGACCTGGGCGGCCACCGGCATCTCGGGCGAGGCGCGGATGGGCGAGCCCGGCGGCAACGGCTTCGGCTCGCTGATGTCGGGCGCGGTCGAGCGCTCGAACGTCGACATCACCGAGGAGCTGGTCGGGCTGATCGCGGCGCAGCGCAACTTCCAGGCGAACGCCAAGGCGCTCGATACCGCGAGCCAGATCTCGCAGACCATCTTCAACATCCGCAGCTGACAGGAGGCTGAGGGGAAACAGCCATGGACCGGCTCGTCTACACCGCGCTTTCGGGGCTTCGCAGCCAGATGCAGGCGCAGGCGTCGATCGCGAACAACATCGCGAACGCGACGACGATCGGCTATCGCGCCGATCGGGTGACGTTCGACCGGATGGTGCTGAGCGGCTCGCAGTTCGACACCCGCCAGATGGCGGCGGAGGAGACCGACGACGCCGATCGCACGGCGGGGACGATCTTCCAGACCGGCCGGCCGCTCGACGTGGCGGTGACCGGCGATTCCTGGATTGCGGTGCAGGCGACCGACGGCACCGAAGCCTATACGAGGCGCGGCGACATGCAGGTCGCGGCCTCGGGCGTGTTGGAAACCGGCGACGGTTTCCCGGTGATGGGGTCGGGGGGCCCCATCACCGTGCCGCCCTATCAATCGCTGACGATCGCCGCCGACGGCACGCTCTCGATCGTGCCGCGCGGCGGCGATCCGAACCAGCCGCAGGTGGTCGACCGGATCAAGCTCGCCAGCCCCAAGGGATCGGACACCGCCAAGGGGCTCGACAATCTGCTCCACGTGAAGGGCGGCGGCGTGCTGCCCGCCGACATGGACGCGCAGGTCGAATCGGGCGCGCTCGAGCAATCGAACGTCAACCTGACGCAGGCGCTGGTCGACATGATCGAGAACCAGCGCAGCTACGAGGTGCAGGCCAACCTGCTCAAGGAAGCCAAGGCAATGGACGAAAGCACCGCATCGCTGATGCGGCTGCCGACTTAAGGGGATAGGACGATGGGTTCCGCAGCAATGCACATCGCGCGCACCGGGCTCGACGCCCAGGACATGCGCATGCGGGTGATCTCGAACAACCTCGCCAACGTCAACACCACCGCGTTCAAGCGCGACCGCGCCTCGTTCGAGACGCTCGCCTATCAGGTGGTGACCGCGCCCGGCGCGGCGAGCACCGCGCAGACGCAATACGCCACCGGCATCAACCTGGGCACCGGCGTGCGCATCCAGGGCACGTCGCGGATGGAGACGCAGGGCGCGTTCCAGACCACCGGCAACGCGCTCGACGTCGCGCTCGACGGCGACGGCTATTTCCAGGTGCAGATGCCCGACGGCACGCTCGGCTACACCCGCGCGGGCAATTTCTCGCGCTCGTCGCAGGGGCTGCTGATCACCTCCGAAGGCTATCAGGTGATGCCCGGCATCACCGTGCCCGAAGGCGCGACCTCGATCACGATCGGCAGCGACGGGACCGTCTCGGCAACGCTCCAGGGCCAATCCGACGCCGGCACGATCGGCCAGCTCCAGGTCGCCACCTTCCCCAACGCCGCGGGGCTCCAGGAGAAGGGCAACAACTATCTCACCGAAACCTCGGCGAGCGGCACCGCCAATCTCGGCCCGCCGGGCGAGGACGGCCGCGGGACGATCCGCCAGGGGATGCTCGAGGGATCGAACGTCAACGTCGTCGAGGAACTCGTCGACATGATCGAGACCCAGCGCGCCTATGAAGTCAATTCGAAGATGATCTCCGCGACCGACGAAATGGAAAAATATGTCAATCAGAACGTCTGACCGGCGCGCCGCGACCTTCCTCGCGGGGCTTGCCATCGGCGCGGCCGCGGTCGCCGCGCTGGCGGCGATGCCCGCGCATGCGCAGCTGCTCGGCCACAAGAAGCCCAAGGAGGATTATTCGGTGACGCTGCCCAGCGCGCCGGCGGCCCCGCCGGTGGCGAACGGCAGCATCTTCCAGGCGGGCGACGGCTATGCCGCGCTCTACGAGGGGCAGCGCGCGCACCGCATCGGCGATTCGCTGTCGATCGTGCTGGTCGAGCGCACCTCGGCCTCCAAGTCGGCGAGCTCGAAGCTCGACAGCTCGGGCGGGTTCGGCCTCACCCCGCCGACCACGGGCGCGCTGTCGCTGTTCAAGTCGACCGACGCCGCGGTGAGCGGCAACCGCAACTTCACCGGCGCCGGCGCCGCCGACCAGGCCAACACGCTCTCGGGCGAGATCAGCGTCACGGTGGCGGCGATCTATCCCAACGGCACGATGCTCGTGCAGGGGCAGAAGCGCGTCACGCTCAACCGCGGCGACGAGTTCATCCAGATCAAGGGGCTGGTCCGCGTCGCCGACATCGACGAGAACAACCGCGTGCCCTCGACGCGCGTCGCCGACGCGCGGATCGCCTATACCGGCAAGGGCGACGTCGCCCGCGCCGGCCGCCAGGGCTGGCTGTCGCGATTCTTCCAGGCCATCAGCCCCTTCTGACGCGGAGACCCCCATGACGATCCGTCTCGCCCTCGCCTTCCTCGCCGCGCTGCTGCTGGCCCAGCCCGCGGCGGCGCAGCGCATCAAGGACCTCGGCGACTTCCAGGGCATCCGCAGCAACCAGCTCACCGGCTATGGCGTGGTCGTCGGCCTGCCGGGCACCGGCGACGACAATCTCGAATATACCGTCCAGTCGGTGAAGGGCGTCACCTCGCGCTTCGGGCTCCAGCTTCCGGCCGGGGTGAGCCCGGGGCTCAAGAACGCCGCGGTGGTGATGATCACCGCCGATCTGCCGCCGTTCGCCAAGCCGGGGCAGAAGCTCGACATCACGGTCTCATCGATGGGCAAGGCCAAGTCGCTGCGCGGCGGCACGCTGATCCTCACTCCGCTTCAGGGCGCCGACGGCCAGATCTATGCGATGGCGCAGGGCAACCTCGCGGTCGGCGGGCTGGGCGCCGAGGGCAAGGACGGATCGCAGATCGTCGTCAACATTCCCTCGACCGGGCGCATCCCCGAAGGGGCGACGGTCGAGCGCACGGTCGACACCGGCTTCGCCTCGGCGCCGACCCTCACCTTCAACCTCGCCCGCTCCGATTTCACCACCGCGCAACGCGTCGCCGATGCGATCAACACGCGCTTCGGCCAGGCGCGCGCGCGCGCGCTCGACGGCGTGTCGGTGTCGGTCGCGGCGCCGCCGGGCGCCGATATCCGCGCGCAGCTGATGAGCGAGATCGAGAATCTGAGCGTCGAGGCTGCCGAGGCGCCCGCGCGGGTGATCGTCAACGCGCGCACCGGCACGGTGGTGATCAATTCGGCGGTGCGCGTCCGCCCCGCCGCGGTCACCCACGGCAAGCTCACCGTGCGGATCGAGGAGAGCCAGCACGTCAGCCAGCCCGCGCCGTTCAGCCAGGGGCAGACCGCGACCGAGCAGCAGAGCGCGCTCGGCGTCGACGAGGAGAAGCATCCGATGTTCCTGCTCGAGCCCGGCCCCAAGCTCTCCGACGTGGTCAAGGCGGTCAACGCGATCGGCGCGTCGCCCGCCGATCTGGTCGCGATCCTCGAGGCGCTCAAGGAGGCCGGCGCGCTCCAGGCCGAGCTGATCATCCTGTGACCGACGTGATCGGCCCCCTGCCCGCCGCGGGCGGCGTATCGACGGATACGTCGCGGCTCGCGTCGAAGAAGAACCTCGAGGCCGCCGGCCAGAAGTTCGAGGCGATCTTCGTCGGGATGATGCTCAAGTCGATGCGCCAGGCCAAGCTCGGCGACGGACTGTTCGACAGCAAGGCCGAGGAGCAGTTCCGCGACATGCAGGATCAGCAGCTCGCGAGCACGATGGCCGCGCATGCGCCGATCGGCATCGGCAAGGCGATGGTCGACTTCCTCTCCAAGGCCGAATCGGCCGCCGAGAAGCCCGCCGACGGGAGCGCCGCATGAGCGACATGCTCTCGATCGGCGCCACCGGGGTGCGCGCCTATCAGACCGCGCTGAGCACGGTTTCCGAAAACATCGCCAATGCCGGCACCGCCGGCTATGCGCGCCGCACCGCGACGCTCTCCGAGGTCGCCGCTCCCGGCAGCTCGGTGTCGGCGACGGCCAACGGCCTCGGCGTCACCGTCAGCGGCGTCGCACGCGCGGGCGACGACCTGCGCAACGCGCAGGTGCGCGGCGCCGGCGCCGATCTCGCGCGGACCGATGCGAGCGTGACCTGGCTCGACCGGATCGAGAGCGCGCTCACCGGCAACCAGCTCGGCGACCGGCTGGGCGACTTCTTCGATTCGGCGAGCGGCGTCGCCGCCGATCCCACCGCGCTCGCGCCGCGCGCGACGATGCTCGAGGCCGCGTCGAGCGTCGCGACGGCGTTCGCGGGCACAGGCGCCGCGCTCGCGGGCGCCGCCGCCGATCTCGACGCCAGCGCCGAAGCCGGGGTCTCGCAGCTCAACGCCGCCGCCGCCGCGCTCGCCAAGGTCAACGCCGCGCTGGGGCGGACGCCCGCGGGCAGCAGCGGCGCCGCCGCGATGCTCGACGAGCGCGATCGGCTGCTCGAATCGATGAGCGCGCTGACCGACGTTGCGGTCAGCCTCGATTCCGCCGGGCGCGCCACCGTGCGCGCGGGCGGTGACGCCGGGCCGGTGCTCGTCCAGGGCGACAGCGCGGGGACGGTCACCTATGTCCGCGGCGACGAAGGCGCGGTCTCGTTCGCGGTCCACCGCGAGGGCGCGACGCAGGCGCTGGCGCCGGGCGCGGGCGCGCTCGCCGGGATGGCCGAGGGCGCCGGACGCATCGCCGATGCGCGCGCCAGCCTCGACCAGCTCGCGAAGCAGTTCACCGACGGGGTCAACGCCGTCCAGGCGGGCGGGCGCGATCTCTCGGCCAATCCCGGCGCGGCGATGTTCGCGACCGGCGATTCGCCCAGCCAGATGACGATGATGCTCACCGATCCGCGCGGAATCGCCGCGGCGGCGGTCGGCGGCGGCTCGCGCGACAACCGCAACCTCGGCGCGCTCGTCACGCTGCGCAGCAGCGGCGGGTTCGAGAGCGGCGTCACCGATCTGGTCTCGACCAACGCCGCGACGCTCTCGGCGCGGCGGACGGTGGGCGAGGCGCAAGGGGCGATCCGCGATTCGGCGGTCGCCGCGCGCGATTCGGCGAGCGGGGTCAGCATCGACGAGGAAGCGGTCGACCTGATGCGCTTCCAGCAGGCCTATCAGGCGGCAAGCCGCGTCATCCAGACCGCGCGCGAGACGCTCCAGACGATCATGGACATCACGTGAGCCTCCGCGTCTCCACCGCGCAGATGTTCGACCGGCCGACGGCGCTGATGGCGACGCTGAGCCAGCAGGCCGACGCGCTCCAGGCGCAGGTCGCCACCGGCAAGCGCATCGTCGCGCCGTCGGACGATCCGGTCGCCTATGCCCAGCTCGGCAGCCTCAAGCGCGCCGGCGCCGCCGACACCGCTTATGCGGCGAACGTCAAGCTCGCGCAGGGCTTGCTCGCGCAGACCGATTCGACGCTCGACAGCGTCAAGACCCAGCTCCAGCGCGCGCAGGAGCTCGCGATCCAGGCCTCGAACGGCACGCTGACCGACGCCAACCGCGCGGCGATCACCACCGAGCTCGGCGAGATCACCGCCGACCTGGTGTCGCTCGCCAACACCCGCGATGCGCGCGGCACGCCGCTGTTCGGCGGCGCGACCGGCGATACCGCTTATGTCAGGCCGGCGACGGCAGCGTGAGCTTCGCGGGCGCGGGCGAGCCCGCGACGATACCGGTCGGCGACGGCGATGCGGTGGCTGCGACGATCAGCGGCCCGCGCGCGTTCGGCACCGGTTCGGGCGACATGTTCGCGGTGCTGAAGACGCTGGGCGACGCGATCGCCGGCGGCGGCGACGTGGGCGCCGCGCTCGACCGCCTAAACACCAGCCTCGACCAGGTCGACGCGGCGCAGGCATCGGTGGGAGCGCGCGCGGCGCGGCTCGATCTCACCGCCGGCCGGCTGACCGACGCCGCCGCGGCGCGCGAGCAAAGCCGCGGCGCGCTGGAGGATGCCGACATCACGACGTCGGTCGCCGATCTGCAGAAGACGCTCACCATCCTGCAGGCGACCCAGGCGAGCTTCACCAAGCTCTCGAGCCTGTCGCTGTTCGATTATCTGCGCTGAGGCCCCCGCCATTACCATTTCGCGATGCCTTTTGGCTGAAGGTCGGGGCCGGGCGGCCGTTTACTCAAATGGGCCGAAGGGGCCGGCAACGGGGGAATCGCAGGCGCATGTATCCGGTAATCGGTCTCGTCGTCCTTCTGGTGATGGTGTTCGGTGGCTTCACGATCACCGGCGGCGCGCTCGGCCCGGTGCTCGAGGCGATTCCGCACGAGATGCTGATCATCGGCGGCGCCGCGGCGGGATCGCTGATCATCGGCAATTCGATGAAGGAGCTCAAGGCGGTCGGCGGCGGCTTCATGAAGGTGGTCAAGGGCCCCAAATACAAGAAGCAGGACTATCTCGACACGATCTTCCTGGTCTCCAAGCTGATGAAGATGCTGCGCACCGAGGGCCCGATCGCGCTCGAGCCGCATGTCGAGGATCCCGCGTCGAGCGCGATCTTCGCCGAATTCCCGCGGCTGCTCGCCGACAAGACGCTGGTCAACCTGATCGCCGACACGCTGCGCCTCGTCGTCGTCTCGTCGGGCACGCTCGACGTCCACGCGGTCGAGGAAGTGATGGATAGTGCGATCAAGACCCACCACCACGAGGTCCAGAGCCCGCAGACGACGCTCCAGTCGCTGTCCGATGCGCTGCCCGCGCTCGGTATCGTCGCGGCGGTGCTCGGCGTGGTCAAGACGATGGGATCGATCGACAAGCCGCCCGCGATCCTGGGCGCGATGATCGGATCGGCGCTGGTCGGCACCTTCCTGGGCGTGCTGCTCGCTTATGGCCTGGTCGGCCCGGTCGCCGGGCGGCTCCAGCAGGTGATCGACGCCGACCAGTCGATCTACGACGTCGTCAAGCAGATCATCATCGCCTCGCTCCACGGCCATCCGCAGCCGCTGGTGATCGAAGCCGCGCGCTCGGGGATCGCGCATGCGAACCAGCCGAACTTCGGCGAGGTGTTCGACGGGCTGAGGGGAAGATAGCGTGGCCGCGCGCGCGCCGCACGGCTCGAACCAGCCGCCGCGGATCATCTACAAGAAGGTCCATGTCGAGAGCCACGCCGCGCATCACGGCGGCGCATGGAAGGTCGCCTATGCGATTTCGTGACCGCGATGATGGCCTTCTTCCTGCTGTTGTGGCTGCTCGGCGCGACCAACGAGAAGCAGCGCAAGGCGCTCGCCGACTATTTCGCGCCGACGCTGGTGCAGCTCAAGGAGAACAGCGCCGGCTCGAACGGCATGTTCGGCGGCGATTCGATCACCGCCGCCGACAATTATCCGCACAAGGCCTCGCAGACCGGCACCATGTCGCTCACCGTCCCGGTCGACAGCCTCGGCGGGACCCAGATCGGCACCGGGCAGAAGGGCACGCTCAAGGACCAGCGCGCTCGCCGCGCAGGACCAGCGCAACTTCGCCAAGATGCGCGAGAGCGTCGAGGGCAAGATGCGCTCGAATCCCAAGCTGGCGCGGCTCGCCAACCACGTCCGCTTCGTCGCCACGCGCGACGGGATGCGGATCGACCTGGTCGACGACGCCAATTATTCGATGTTCGACGTCGGCACCACCGCGCTGGTGCCCGAGGCCGACAACCTGATCGGGATGATCGCGCAATCGATCGAGACGATGGAAAATCCGATCATGATCCGCGGCCATACCGACAGCCTGCCCTATGGCGATCCGCGCGCGATGAACAATTGGATGCTGTCGAGCGGCCGCGCCGAGGCGACGCGCCGCCGGCTCTTCTCGGGCGGGGTCCCGGAGACGCGGTTCGAGCGGATCGAGGGCGTCGCCGACCGCGAGCCGATGATCGAGGCCAACCCCGCCGATCCGCGCAACCGGCGCGTCGCGATCACCCTGCTCTATCGCAGCGGCGTGTTCGGCAAATAGCTCAGAAGAACAATTTGCGGATCGTCAGCCGGACGGTGCGGCCCATCGGATCGAGCAGGTCGGGCTGGTAGCTGATCGGCGTCGCACCCGCCGAATCGGTGACGCGCAGCCGGCTGTCGAGGATGTTGTCGATGCCGAGCGTCACGCGCGTGCCGAGCAGCCAATGGTGCTTGCGCACCAGCGCCACCTGCTGGCTCATGTCGGCGAACAGCCGCAGCCCCAGCGTGCCCAGGCTCGAGAAACGCAGCGCGTCGCCCGCCCCCGCCGCCCCGCCGTCGACATGCGTCGCGCCCTGCCAATGGCCGGTGAGCCGCGCGCCCATGCCGTTCTTGGTATAGCCCGCCTGGAGATCGAACTCGTGGCGCGGCTCGCCGCCCGAGCTGCCCGTCGCCGAGCCGTTGAGCAGGTCGAGCACCGGCAGTCCGTCGTGGATCAGCACCTGCTCGCGCAAGTGCCACGTATGGTAGAAGCTGAACTGGATGCGGCCGGCGAGCGGGCCATTGGCGCCGCCGAAACCGCGCGCGCCGCCGCCACCGCCACCGCCACCGAAACCACGGCCGCCACCACCGCCCCCTGGGCCGCCGCCGGAACCGCCCGGGGTCGCGCCTGCCGCGCCGCCGGGGGCAGCGCCGTTGGAAGCGCCGGGCGTGCCTTGGCCGCCTTGGCCGCGCTGACCGCCTTGTCCGCCCTGGGGCGCGCCGAACACCGGGCCGCCGAAGATGCTCTTGCCGAAATCGGGCCGGCCGCGGCCGTAGCGCGCGATGATGTCGGCGAAGAACTTGCGCGGATCGGGTGGCGCGGTGCCGTTCTTCTCGGCCTCCTCGCGCGCTTTCTCGAACGCGTCGCGCGCTTGCTGGACGTGCTTCTCGATCGACGAGGTGACCGGGATCGAGACGTTGAACCCCCAGTGCAGCTCCGACCGGTCGGCGCGCGCGAAATTGACCGGACGCTCGTCGATGCCGATCAGCCGCCCGCCGGCATCGCGGCTGAAGCGCGACGGGAATGCCGCCTCGAGCTCGGCGGTCGCGGTCGGGAAGCTCGAGATCTGGTTGCGCGTGGTGCTGCGAACGTAATCGGCGCTGAAGTTGAAATCGGGCTTGGTGAAGGGCTGGAGGTTGAGCCCGAGCTTGAGGACGTGGCGATGGTCCGCGTGCAGCCCCGGCGTGCCACCGGTAATCGCGGTGATGTCGGCGGTCTCGCCGCGGATGAAGTCGAACACGCGGACGTTGGGGGTGAACACCACCGGATCGCCGAGCTGCTGCGGGCTCGGCGCACCCTGCTCATCGGTGACCGAGACGAGGAAGCGCGCCTGCGGGATCGGCGACCAGTGGAGCCCGTAGCCGGTGGTGGTGAGCGTGCCGAAATCGGAGAGATGCTCGATCTCGACATTGCCGTTGAGCGAAAGGTCGCCGATCGCCGCGAGCACGTCGTGCCGGCGGCTGGCGATCGGGATATCGAGATTGGCCTGGCCGTCGACCGTCTGGCGCCCGCCGTGGCCGGACAGCGCGACGCCGCTGCGCAGCGAGCTGCTGTCGAACTGGCTGGTCGCGCCGGTGACGCGCACGGTGGTGGTGACGTCGCCGGCGGGCAGCTTGGCGATCGGCCCGTTGATCATCGCGTCGAGCGACCCGATCGTCGAGGTCGAGTTGGCGCGATCCGCCACGCGGTCCGCGAGCAGATCGAGCGAGAGCGGCGCGAACGGATTGAAGCCCGGGCTGTTGGCACCCAGCAGCGCCTGCATCGGCGCGGGATCGAAGCCGGTCTCGGTCACGCTGTCGGTCGTCACGCGATCGAAATTGCCGGTCACCGACCAGCGCCAGGGCAGCGCATCGCCGTTGACGGTGAAGCCGAGGTGCGCGGTGCGGCTGTCGCTGCTGCGCGAGAGCGGCAGCGTGCCGGCAGGATAACGATACAGATCGACCGCATTGGCGAAGGGCGAATAGGGATTGCCCGCCGGCAGCACCAGCGTGACCCCGGGCAGCCCGAGCAGCGACTGGCGCTCGGTCTCGTCGAGCCGCGCATTGGCGGACAGCGTGACCTTGGGCGACAGCGTGCGGCTGTAGACGGTGTTGATCGTGAGCTGCTGGCTGGGCGCGACGAGCGTGCGATAGCGCGAGACGTCGGTCGAATTGGGCAGGTTGGCGGTCGCCGCGAACGCGCCGAGCGTCGGCGCCCCGCTCGCCGCCGACGCGGGGACCCCCGCGACCGTCACCGGCGATCCGGCGAGCGCGCTCAGCGCCGGATCGATCTGCGCGCCGCCGATCCCGGCGATGTTGCCGCGCGCATCGAACAGGCTCGATCGCGTCGGCACGATACCGCGCTCGCTCTCGAGCACGCTCGAGCTGTTCTGATATTGCACGTCGACGTTGATGCGGCTCGAGCGGCTGAGCTTGAGCAGATCGACGCTGCCGCGCTCGGTGCTGTTGCCGCCCTGGGTCGGCATCGATCCGCCGAGCTCGTTGGTGAGCGCGCGGAAGCGCTGGCGCAGCACGATGTTGACCACGCGCTGGTCGGCGCGATAGCCGTATTTGAGCGCGACTTCCTCGGGCAATATGTCGACGCGCTCGATCGCCTCGGCGGGGATGTCGCGGATCTCGGAGAAGCCCGAGATGCGCCGCCCGTTGAGCAGCACCACCGGCTGCTCGCCGCCGCGCCCGCGCCCGCTGTGGAGCTGCGGCGCGAGCTCGGTGAGCAGATCGGAGATCGAGCTCACGCCATAGGCGCGCACGTCGGCGGCGCTCAGCGTCTCGTCGGGCTTGATGTCGCCGACCACCGCGCCGCGGATCTCGCCCCTGGACGACGATGTCGCCCGAATCGTCGCTCGTGTCGTCCTGCGGGGGCGGCGCGGGCTTTGGCTTGGGAGCCGGCTTGGGCGTTGCCTGCGGGGCGGGCGTGGTCTGGGCCTGCGCGCGGCGGCCAGGGGCATTGCCCCGATCACCAGCCCGGAAAGTGTGCATCCAATCTTGATCATTGGCGCGGCCCTACGCACCGATTGTCGCAAAATTGTGCCGTGCGGCAAAAAATTTGGGGCAGCACATGAGGCCGGCCGCCCCCCGGGGACAATGATTGGTGCGCCACGCAGTCCGGCGCGAACCGGTCTCGCGTGCCTGATTCCCTGATAACAGGGAATTTGGAGGGCAATCCATCCAAAACTGTTTTGCGCCGGATCATTTGCATTGTCGCGGCCCGCGGAAATCCGCCATTTATCCGTCAAATTCCCGGTACAGCAAACAGGGAATTGAGGAACGGATAACAGGGAAAGAGGGTGGTTCGAACAGGGAACAGTAGCCCCAGTCACTCCCCATGCGCTCGTCTATCCTCTCGCGCCTGTCACCCGCGTATATTACCGTTGACGACGCTTATGGCCGTTAGCGGACCATCAGGGATCGAACGGGAAAGGTTTGCCCTCAGTTCATCGCTCACTTTTGGGCCGAACAGAAGGTCACTTCGGCGGTTCCTGTAAAGGTCGACCGCGACCGCCGACATGGACTTCCAGCGCATGCGCTTGCCCGTCGCGCTGACGGCGCCTCGTCCGTCTACCAGCTCCGCAAGCTTCTCTTGGGCTTCGACCGATAACCCCAGTGCATGATCAGTGTGAAGGTATTCGGCTCCGGTGAGCGATGCGAGCGTCTCGCTTTCGGAAGCATCCTCGACGTCCGGAAGGACCCGGGGAACACCCGCGAGCAAGCGCTCGTCAAGTTCCTCACAACTCGCCCACTCCTCGACCGCAATCGTGTCGGAAACCGAAGTTAGCCACGGACTGGCCTCGCCGCTGAAGGACAGGACAAGCTCCCGCCGCGCTCGGGTCATTGCGACGTAGAGCTTGCAGCCCTGTCGAAACGCCTCCTCCTCCGGCGCACCGGTCGCCGGCAGGACGCCATTGCGGCAGTTCACGACGATCAAGGTCTCAAATTCGTAACCCTTCGTTTGCTCAAGGTCCGAGAACACGAGCGGACTCTCCAGCGGGTCATAAAGGCCGTTCAACGACTCCGCCCCGCACTCCACCGCAAAAGGCGTGAACGTCGCGCGCCGTATATCCCGCAATCACGATGCAAACCGACTTGACCCCCGCATCGAGTCGGGTGTTCGCGTATGTGCGCGCGTACGCTATTTCCTGCTCGAGATCGTCGGCGCGGAGCGCCAGCGGTGCGGGTCCCGAAAAATTGGCGAACTTCGGATCGAGCAGTTCGAGGCCATCCTCCTCGAAGAGGTTCTCGTCGAGGTTGTTGATGAGAAGGGCATGTGCAGCCCGGAGAATTTCGCGGCTGTTGCGATAATTCTGTCGAATACGGTCGCGAGCGACGACGGCAATCCCCGCCATTACAAGCGACCTGTGCTTTGGAAGAACGGTCTGGGCGATGTCTCCGCACAGGAAGATGTCGTTGGTTTTCGGCGACACCAATTTCCTCACGATCGACAACTCGGTAGTCCCGAAATCCTGTGCCTCATCGATGAGGACATGATCGTACCGCGCCCTCATCCCATCCATTTTGCTGATCAGCGCGTTGGTGAGTGCCAGATAATCGACGACGCCGACCTGCTCCATCTTGCGCTCCCAGCCCACCAGACCGGCAAGAACGTCCTTCCTTCGATCCTCAACAATAGGCACGCGGCGTCCGGAGCGCTCCATTGCAAGGTATTGCGGCCTCCCCGCGGCGGGTACGGCAGAGCGAATCCAGTCGAATTCCTCTCGCAAGTAGGTTTCTGGCGAAACACCGCGCGCCGTGAGTTGACGGAGCAGCGTCTCCATTACACGAGCGTCGTCGTTGTTCAGCCACCGTCGAAAATACTCCCGGAAGACCTCATCGACGTGCTCGGCAAGCTTCCATGTCCTTTCCTCAAGCAAATTTTCGGCCGCGGGTTCGAGTTCGATCAGAAGGTTTCGCGCGAGGTCGAAGAACGAGACCACTTCGATACGCTTTCGCTCCCCGTCATCGGCAGATGCAGCGACCAGCTTGCTGAGGAGCCCGGCAAGGCTACGATTGAGAGTGAGTATCAGGACGCGCGCGCCGTCCGTCTCCGCCAGTCGTACCGCGCGGCGAACGAGGACACACGTCTTGCCCGAGCCGGACACACCGGACAGCTGGGCTGGTCCGTCGTATTCCTTCCTTACGACCTTTTCCTGCTCCGGATGCAGGTAGAGAAACCAGTCATGCCAAGGGGAAGCTCGTTCGATCGCCGCGATGTATTTCTCGTACTCCGGAGATCCCACTATGATCCCCCGAATTTCGTCACCGTCCTCAACGAAGATCGTGCGATCGGGATCGACGGCCTCGCTGTCCACGATGTCGCCGCGCTCGTAGGCAATTCGGACCTTCCAGCCGTCCTCGTTTCCGGCAGACAGCAGCCCGAGCATGTCGAGAACGAACGTTCGACGCTTCTCGTCGGAGATATCGGCAACTGCCGACAAAATGTCGTCGGCGGTCGAATTGCTGTCGAGTGCGTCGATCCGGCGGATGGCCCTGTGCGGCAGACCTTCGAGAACGTAGTCCTCGTCAGATCCCAGCAGTTCGACAAGGCGAAGCGGCACACCGCTCGTCGTCGCGCGCGTGCCGGACTCGAGCGCAGCGAGCCCCGCACCCGGGACAGTCACAAGCATGCCGTCGCGCACGCCGAAGTGCGTCCCCTTTTGGCGATCGAGAAATTGATCAACGTCGTCATGATCGCCGACGTAGATAAAGCCGCAAGTTCGATTATCCTGGACGGTAACGAGCCTCCACCCATCCCCCAGGTCATACTTCAGGCATTTAGGTATCCGTGTCTCGCCATGGTTGGTCAAACTCAGTCCTGCGAAGGGCTCGCTGTCTGCCAGTGAGCCCAGCACCGCGCTAACCTTGGTTGCTGCCTTACGCGACTTCCCACCAAGCTTCGCTTCCTTCAGCGACCGATCGAAATGCTTTGTTCTAAAGTACGTTATCTCGGCCACGATATGCCCCTCCGGGCTTGATGTTACCGAGAATTGGCGGAAGGGCAATTCTCGGAGAGACGAAGCCCATGGATCCTAGCTTAAGCTCGGAGGCGAACGCAGCAGTCCACTGCTCCACTATTTCCAAAAAGGACGTTCTGCCAACACCGGCTCCTCACCTCCGCGCGTGGCTGACGTTGCCGGTCAGCCCTCCCGGGACCTAAGCGCCTCGCGCGCGCATGCGACGTCGTCGAACGGGCGCTTGTCGCCAGCCACTTCCTGGTACTTTTCGTGGCCCTTTCCGGCAATTAGGACGAGCGCGCCTGGCGGCGCATCGCCGCATGCAGCCAAAATAGCGGAGCGGCGATCAGGAATCACCTGAACTCGCGACACCAGATCGGGCGTAAGCCCGGCCATCATCGCGTCGAGGATGTCCAGCGGATCCTCTGAGCGCGGGTTGTCGGCGGTGAAGATCGTCCGGTCACTGCCGGCCGCAGCAATCCTTGCCATGACCGGGCGCTTGTCGGCATCGCGGTCGCCACCGCAGCCGACCACACAGATTAACATGCGCCCCGACGCCGACTCGCGCAGCGTTGTAAGCGCCTTGTCAAGCGCGTCGGGGGTGTGCGCGAAATCGACCACGGCTGTGATCGCGGCCGGACCATCGATCCGTTCCATTCGGCCCTCGACTGGATCGAGCTCCGCCAGGGAAGGCGCGATCACTTCAGGATCCTCGCCGAGCAAAACGGCAACCCCAAACACTGCGGCAAGGTTGCTCGCATTAAAGGCGCCAACTAGCCTGGTCGGAACCGCGTGTCCGGCAATCACAAGCTGCATGCCCGCGGCGTCGGCCGAGCGTATTTCGAGCGGAAAATCGCTTTCAACGGCGCAGCCATACGTGCTGCGCCTGGCTTGCGTTACCGCAACCATAGTTCCCGAAATCGGATCATCGGCATTGACGAGGGCGAACGCTGAAGGAGGCAATGCGTTGAACCAGCTCTTCTTGACGTCGCGATATGCCTCCAGCGTGCCGTGATAGTCGAGATGATCATGGCTGAGGTTGGTGAACACCCCGCCGCGATATCGCAGGCCGGCGATACGATGCTGATGAATGGCATGCGAGGTCACTTCCATAAAGCAGTGGGTGCAGCCGGCCGCCACCATTCGCGCCAGCAGCGACGCAATCTGGAGTGCATCGCCCGTGGTGTGAGTTGAGGGCACGACTTCATCGCCGGCATAGTTGCGGATCGTCGAGAGCAGCCCGGTTCGGTGGCCGAGGTTGTTGAATAGCCGATAAAGCAGCGTCGCGGTGGTAGTCTTTCCGTTGGTGCCGGTAATACCGACCAGAGTCAGCCGCTCGGATGGGTAACCGTGCCAAGCATTGGCGAGCAGGCCGAGTGCAAGTCGGGCACTCGCCACGCGCACGTATGTGACACCTTCCGCACAACGCTCGGGGAGGCGTTCACAAACAATCGCCGCGACGCCGACGGCGACCACTGCATCAATATAGATATGTCCGTCGACCTGGGTGCCAGGCGCTGCTACGTATAGATCGCCGCGCTGAACCTTACGAGAGTCGAACTGGATCGCGGAAATGTCTGGATCGGCCGGGCCCAAGTGGGACAGAACCTCCACCCGCGACAGCAACTGAGACAAGAGCATAGCAAACCTCCTTTGGCAGAGGGATCAATCCCGATTCAATCCATCTTGGCTCTGATGCGGTCGGCTACTGCCGTTGCACCGACCTTGTTGAAATACTTGAAGGCAATGCTGAACTCGGCGCGGGCCCGGCCGTTCTGGCCGGTAGCGGCAAGCGTTTCGCCGATCAGTTCGTGCGCCACCGCGAATTCGTAGGGCTCATCGAGATGCTCGCGGTCGAGTAACTGCGCGGTCGCGTCAAGGTGGAGGATTGCCACATCCAGCTCCTGCTGCGCCAGCGCGAGACGGGCGCGCCCGAGACCGACGAGAGCGACGCCGAGGCTGGGGTTCTTGCGCGCCTCGTCGTACAGCCGCAGCGCCGTATCGAAGGCCTCCTGCGCCATGATGAAGTCGCCGCGGCGAACTTGAATGTCGCCGAGTCCGCGCCAGCAATGCGCCTGGCCGAAATCGTTGTGGGGAAAGGCCGCGAGCGCGACCCGATATTCGCCCTCGGCCTCGTCGCAGCGCCCGGCATTTGCCAAGAGATAGGCATGACCGCGGCGAAGGTTGCCGACCACTTGGGATGGGCACTCATCCATGCGCCGCTCCACTTCTGCCATTAGCGCGAAGCCCTCGTCGAACAGCTCAAGCTTCCTGTAGGCATCGAGCAGGCCGACCCAGCAGCGGAACACACATCCGGGAAAGCGGTCGCGCGCACGCGCAGCAACCGAGAGATAACGCTCGACGGCAACGCGAATGTCACCTTCCTTGTATTCGATATGGGCGAACGCGCGCTGAATCTCGCAGGCAATCTCCTCGCTTACGTCGTCGCTGCATTCCGCTTCGTGCAAATAGCTCTGGGCCTTGGCGATCTCGCCGCGCAACCAGTGGATATTGCCGATGTAATAAATGCAGCGGTTGGCGTCGGCGGAATGATCGTTGGCAAGTAGGATCGCCTGAGCTTTCTCAAGATAGCTAATCGCGTCCTCGATTGACGAGATCGGGTTGCGTGCGCCGCTTAGATTGTTGTGATAGGCCCAATAGAGCGAGAGAACCCCCTTGGCCGCCGCTAGCGTCGCCTGGTCAGTTGAGGGCAACAAACGCCGGTCGAGAGAAGCGTGGATGTTTTGAAACTGCTCGCGGATTAGCTGGTTCTTGGCACCGAGGTCTACGTCGGCAAACTGCGGCGCATTTGCCGCGATATAGCGGTCGTACCAAAGATCTATCTCGGCCCGAGCTTCAGCCAGTTCGCGGGCTAGCGGATCGTCGGTCTGCGCTATCTCACCCAGCTTGGTGGTGGCGAACAAGAACAGAGGACCGCGAAGGCGATTGAGTTTTCCAGTAGTCTGTTCGTAGTCGTCGAGCAGCGAACGGTCGCGCAGTATGCGCAAGGCGTCGTATACTTCGGTTTCACGCTCGGCCCAAGTTTGCCGGACCAGTGCCGGCGACATGCCATCGGGCATCAGGCCGAGCAGCAGGAAGTTGAACCGCGCGTGCGCCGGCAAGGCCTCAAACGTAAGCTCAAAAGAGGCCTGGAGGCCGCGATCGTCGAGCGAGCTGTGGTCGCGCCCGGCAATCGCTGACCACTTGCCTTCCCACAGCCGCCTAAGTTCCTCGAGCGGAAGGGCGATCGAGCGACCGTAGCGGGCGACGATCCGGATCGACAGCGGATGGCCGCCTAGCTGGCCACGCACGAACCCACCGATGTCGATCGCCGATTCCTGGCGGTATTGTCCGTCCGACATGCGATGGAACAGTTCGACAGCCGCATCGTCGGGGAGGCGCCGCACCTCTCGCGTGACCAATCCCTGTTTCTGAAGTTTGGTTTGCGAGGTTAGGATCAGCCGGGCATCGGACGGCATGCCGCGCAGGATCGCGGCCAGCTCGGCGTCGAGGCGGTCGAGCGACGAATGCTGCAGCATCTGGTCGACGCTGTCGAGAACGAGCAGCATTGAGCGGTCGCGCAGCAGTTCATAGCTGCTCGGCAGGTCGGCCTTTCCAAGCGCGGCCCCGATCAGTCGGGGCAGGTTCTCGATCTGGCGTTCGCTCTCAAGATCGACCTCACACACTCCGTGACGAAAATCAGCGCCAATTTCAGACGCGACATAGCGCGCGAGCGTCGTCTTCCCTTGCCCAGGGGCGCCGAACAGCAGCACGCCACGTCGCTCCCGCAGGTCAGTGACGATCTGCGCGCGATCCGCATCGCGCCCGATCGGCGGATCGTGCCGGATTCCCGCAACTTCGAGAGGCATAGTTGAATGGGGAACGGGGGATTTGCGAGCGCGCTCGATGAGTTCGAACGGCTCGATCCCAATTGAGCGCGCGCAGATCCCGAAGCTATAATACGAAATCTGATTTGCATGGCCTTGTTCGATGCGGCGGATGGTCTCCAGTCCTACCCCGGCCTGAGCGGCCAGCGCCGGTTGTGGCATCCTCCCACGCAGCTGCTTGAAATGATACGCGATGCTCTCGCGCAGGTGCGGATTATCCCGCATTTCATTCCATTCGACATCGGTCAACAGCATCGTTAGGCCCTGCCTGATCTTGGTTCCAGCAACTGCTAGGTCAATGTAGTCGTCGGGATTGTGGCAGGTAAAGCGGGCTGAAGACAGCTACTCAAGACTACTCAGCCCTGGGTCTTCAAAGCAAATCGCCGCCTATGCTTTCGAATAGACAGGTCAATACTGCGGCAGTGGTCGTGTACGACAGTGATAAATTGCGCGTCCAGATGGGTGTCCTCTCTAGCAAGGGGATAACACATGACAATCGACCGCCTGCTCATTTTCTGCTCGTTGATCGAGCTCTCTTTCATCGCCTGCCACGACGGCCCAGATTGCTTCACCTGCTTTCAATGGGCCGTGATTGTCCTGCTTTGCGTCAAGGGTCTGCTGACGCTCACCAAGTATCGTCGCCGGGCGTTTTGCGCCATCACGCAGGACGCCGATGTCGCAATCTCCGATTTCGCGGCCGACACGGACAACCCCGACTGAGTGAAGCCAGGCCATGGCCGGCGCAGCCACAAAGCGGGCTGCGCCGCCTGGCAGCGGATGAGCCTGAGCATTTCAGCGCTCAGCCGCTCAGCGACCGCAATTTGCGAACCGTGTCGAGAGTCTCGATCAGCCCACTCTCAATTGCCTGAAGATCGATGGCGAGCGCGACACCGTCATGGCCAGTCATTCGCAGCAGCGTTGCCATCACAAGGCGGGAGTGCGCCGCAAGCGCAACCAGGTGCAGTCCGCTTGGGCTCGTTCGACCGTTCAGCCAGGCGCGAGCCGTGTGATCGCTTACGCCGGTCCAGGCCATGATCGACTTGGTAGCACGGCGACTGGCGCCCAGCTCATCCTGAAGCGCAGTTCCAATGAGGTCAGCGAATTGCGCCTCGGTGAGAGAAATCCGTAATTTCGGAAGTCGAGTTCCGCTTTTAGGAACCATAGTTCCGCCCCTTCTCGTCTAAGTGGCTTATTCGCAGCGGCTTCGGCTGCCGAGCCGCTCAGGGCTGGCGATGGTAATAAACTGGATGCAGACGGGTGGTTCGGACGCCCCTCCTGACCCGCCGAAGGTGCGGGCGGCGGAGTATGTCCGCATGTCAACCGAGCATCAGAAGTATTCGACCGATAATCAGGCGGAAGCGATCCGACGTTATGCCGAACAGCGCGGCTACGAGATTGTTCGCACCTATGCCGACGAGGGCAAGAGCGGGCTGAACCTAGGCGGTCGGCTCGCGCTGCAGCGTCTGCTCGATGATGTTGAGAGCGGCCGCGCCGACTTCAAAGCCCTGATCGTCTACGATGTCAGCCGCTGGGGCCGGTTTCAGGATCCGGATGAAGCCGCATCTTGTGAACTTCGCTGCCGCCGTGCCGGAGTTCAGGTGCATTACTGTGCCGAGCAGTTCGAGAATGACGGCAGCATCGGGTCGTCGATCATCAAGACCGTCAAGCGCGCTATGGCCGGAGAATACAGCCGTGAGCTGTCCGTGAAGGTGTTCGCCGGGCAGGCAAACCTGATCCGCCTCGGCTATCGCCAGGGCGGCGCAGCAGGTTTCGGATTGCGGCGGTTGCTGGTCGATCAGGCAGGTGAGTCAAAGGGCACGCTCGGTCGCGGTGAGCATAAGAGCATCGCGACGGATCGCGTGATTCTGGTGCCCGGCCCTGAGGCCGAAGTCGAAATCGTCCGGGAGGTTTACAGCCTGTTCGTCGAGCGGGGACAGTCGGAACGCGAGATCGCAGACCAGCTCAACCAACGCGGGATCCTGACCGACCTGGACCGGCCCTGGACGCGCGGCTCGGTCCATCAGCTCCTGATCAACGAGAAGTACATCGGCAATAATGTGTGGGCACGAACCTCGTTCAAGCTCAAGGGCGCCCATGTCCAGAATGCACCGGAGGAGTGGATTCGCTCGGACGGCGCTTTCACCGGGATCGTGGATCGCGCGATGTTCGACCGGGCGCAGGAAATCATTGGGGCCAGATCCGACAGGCTCAGTGACAACCGCATGCTGGAACTGCTCGCCCAGATTCTCGATCGTCGCGGCTATCTCTCCGGTCTCATCATCGACGAAGTCGAAAACTGCCCTTCCAGCAGCGCGTTCCGATCGCGGTTTGGCAGTCTCCTGCGTGCTTACGCCCTGGTCGGCTTTTCACCCGATCACGACTACCGCTATCTCGAGACCAATCGAAAATTGCGCGCGCTCCATCCGACCATCGTTGCGTCCGTCATCGCCGGGATCGAACGTGTCGGCGGGAACATCGCTCAGGATTCTGCAACTGACCTGCTCACGATCAATGGGGAGTTCACGGCATCGATCGTCATTGTCCGGTGCTTCGAGACGGGGGCGGGCTCGCTGCGGTGGAAGCTGCGCCTCGACACGCTGCTCAAGCCAGACGTAACCGTTGCGGTTCGGATGGACAGCTCGAACGAGCAGGCGAAGGACTATTATCTCCTGCCGCGGCTCGACATGCGCGAGGCCGTGCTTCGCCTGGCCGAATATAATGGTCTCTCGCTCGACGCATATTGCTTCGACACCTTGGATACCTTCTATCGCATGGCAGCGCGCGTGCCGCTGCGGGCAGCCGCCTGATGCCCGCGCTCCCGGCCCAGCGGGTGGAGATGATCCCGATCGACCGGATAACGGTCGTGAACCCGCGCATCCGCAACAAGCGGAATTTCAAGGAGATCGTGGACAATATTTCCCAGCTGGGTCTCAAGAAGCCGATCACCGTCACGCGCCGTGCTGAAGCAGATGGCCCATTCTATGATCTGGTGTGCGGTCAGGGCCGCCTCGAAGCCTATAAAGCTTTGGGACAGCAGGAGGTGCCGGCGCTCGTCGTCGCCGCTGACCCGGAAGATTGTCTCGTCGCCAGCCTGGTGGAGAATTGCGCAAGGCGGCAGCACCGCGCCATCGACCTGCTTCAGGATATCCGGGGCATGCAGGTGCGGGGATATTCGTCGGTGGAGATCGCCCGAAAGACGGGCCTCTCGCTCGAATATGTTCACGGAGTCGCGCGCCTGATCGAGAAGGGGGAGCAGCGACTACTGCGGTCGGTCGAGAGCGGGACCATTCCAGTCAGCGTCGCCGTCGAGATCGCCGAGGCTGACGATCATGACGTGCAGGCCGCATTGTCGAACGCTTATGAACGCGGGTTGCTCAAAGGGCGCAAGTTACTGGCGGCCAAGAAGCTCATCGAAACCCGGCGCCGGCGCGGCAAGGGCCTGGCGGTGAACGGTCCCAAGATACGCCAGCGCCTGTCGGCCGACGCGCTGGTCAAGGCATACCAGGAGGACACCGACCGCAAGCGCGCCATGATCCGTCGAACCGAGAATACCCGCAATCGCCTGCTTCTCATTACCGAGGCACTTCGAAGGCTTGCCCGCGATGAGCGCTTTCTCGCGTTGCTGGAGGATGAGGATCTGGCGACCATGCCGGAGAACCTCGCTTCCCGGCTGAAACTGAACGAGGCATCACCGCAATGAAGGGCCAGCGATCTGCGCTACCGGTGCCGCTCGCCTTTGAGCAGGCCACGCTTCGTATTGCGATTGCCGACATCCTGCCGCTGCGCGAAGTGCCCGCGAACGTCCGCAAGTCAGTGAAGTACGGCCAGATCGCCGCATCGATCGGAGAGGTCGGCATCATCGAACCACCGGTTGTGGTGCGGGACAGAAGCGATGGCGCGCGGTATCATTTGCTCGATGGCCATTTGCGCGTCGATATCCTGCGCGAGCGGGGGGACGCCGAGGTCGTCTGCCTGGTTGCAACCGAGGACGAAGCGTTCACGTACAACCGACGCGTGAGCCGGATTGCGATCATTCAGGAGCACAAGATGATCCTGAATGCGGTCAAGAAGGGCGTGTCCGAGGAGCGTCTGGCGCGGGCGCTCAATGTGGACATCGCGAGCATTCGGAAGAAACGAAATCTGCTCGTCGGCATATGCCCCGAGGCGGCGGACCTCCTGCGCGACAAGCACGTACCGTTGAATGCGTTCACCCAGCTTCGCAAGCTCAAGCCGATGCGGCAGATCCTCGCTGCGGAGATGATGGTGGCGATGAACCGCTATTCGACGTCCTATGCAAAATCGATCGTCGCCGGCGCGCCAGATGATCAGCTCGTCGAAGGCGCACGCAAAGAGGTCCGCGGCCTGACCGAAGCGCAGATCGCGCTAATGGAACGGGAAACAGCGGATCTCGATCGCGAATTCAGGCTGATCGAACAGACATACGGCGCAGATCACCTCGATCTCGTGCTCGCCACCGGATACATCACGCGCCTGCTCGGCAACGTGCGCGTCGTGCGCCACCTCGCGCAACACCATTCCGACCTGCTCAACGAATTTCAGAAAATCGCCGACGTGCAGCGAGCGGCGTGATGGGGACCCGGACCCGATAAGCGCGGGGACCGCGGGAGACGCCGCACGCTGGGGCGGATCGATCGCGGCGGTGGGGATGGCGGCGAACCCGCCGGAGCCCGCCATATGCCCGATAGGGCTGTGCGGATGCGCCGGCCGGGGATGGCCGGCGCATCCATGTCATTTGAGTATAGTTTAAGTTATTACAAGTATTCATACTCGGTTGACCGTCTCGTCAACCCAATGAATTGACGGCACCGTCAACTGAGTTACTACGCCGACTACGCCAAATCGAATAATTGTCATAAAACGGCGCCTCGAAGACTATACATTTGCTTGGCATCGCGGTAGATTGCTCGCGCCAGGTGGAGGGGCGCCCCATGTCGATGCAGATCGAAATGCGTAATCCGCGGGAGTTGCGGCCATATGATCGCAACGCCCGGACACATTCGCGGCGACAGATCGAGCAGCTCGCCAGGAGCATTCGCCGCTTCGGGTTCACCAACCCCGTGCTGATCTCCGACGGCGGAGAGATTGTTGCCGGTCACGGGCGCGTAGAGGCGGCCAAGACGATTGGCCTGGCACAGGTTCCCACAGTCCGCCTCTCGCATCTGGGTGAGGTCGAGCGCCGTGCGTATGTGCTTGCCGACAACAAGCTGGCGCTCGAGGCAGGCTGGGATCAGGATCTGCTGGCGGCCGAGCTGGGTGGTCTCCTTGAACTCGACTGGGATATCGAGCTCACCGGCTTTTCCATCGCAGAGACCGATCTGATCCTCGACATGGCTCAGGCGCGCAAGCCGGACCAGGCGCTCGACGATGACGATGTCGTTCCGGATCCTCCTGAAGCACCGGTCTGCCGGATCGGCGATGTCTGGCACCTTGGTCGCCACCGCCTGGTGTGCGGCGATGCGCGATCCGACGAACCCTATCGCGCATTCGCCGATGATCGGCCTTTCGATCTGATCTTCACGGACCCGCCCTACAATGTTCCTATTCAGGGTCATGTCTGCGGCCTGGGACGGGTGAAGCACCGCGAGTTTGCGATGGCGGCCGGCGAAATGTCGCGCGTCGAGTTCACCACATTTCTGGCGACAACCCTTGGCCTTGCCGCGACACGCCTTCGCGATGGCGCAATCGCGTTTGTCTGCATGGACTGGCGGCATATGGGCGAGTTGCTGCACGCGGGCGAACTCGCGTTCGACGAGTTCAAGCAGCTCTGCGTCTGGAACAAGAGCAATGCCGGCATGGGCGCATTCTATCGCTCGAAGCACGAGCTGGTGTTTGTCTACAAGGTCGGCGCAGCGCCGCATCTCAATAACTTCGGTCTGGGCGGGACCGGACGCTATCGCACCAATGTCTGGGATTATCCCGGCATCAGCAGCGCCACCGGCACTCGCGCCGGCGAACTCGCGATGCATCCGACGGTCAAACCGGTGCGGATGGTCATCGATGCCATCGAGGATTGCTCGCGGCGCGGCGACATCGTGCTCGATTGCTTCGCCGGCTCCGGCACGACGTTGATCGCTGCAGAGCGCTGCGGGCGCCTCGCCCGGGTGATCGAATATGACCCGGCTTACTGCGACACCATTATCCAGCGTTACCGGGCGGCAACCGGCAGGGTTGCGACGCTTGGTGCGGGTGGTCCGACATTTGATGCTGTCGCCGATGCGCGCCGGCCGCTGGAAAGGGTGGCCTGATATGAACCGCAGAAAGGATGGCGGACGCCCGCCTGGCGATTATGAGGTCGGATATGGCCGCCCTCCGGCTGAAACCCAGTTCAGAAAGGGCACCTCGGGCAACAGGAACGGGCGCCCTCCCGGGCGCAAGCAACCCGAAGCCGCAGCGCCCCCAACACCGACCGCTGGCCGCAACGCTTTGCAGCAATTGATCCATGACGAGATCAACCGACCGATCAACTTGCAGGAAAATGGCGAGACGATCACCCTGACTGCCATCCAGGCCGCGGTGAGAAGCGTTGGCATCGCCGCGATGAAAGGACGGCCACACGCACAGCGCGCCTTCCTGGAGCTGGCGGCAAAAAATCAGATCGAAGAAAAAGATCGACGCACCTACGCTCGAGGGCTGGTTGCGCATTACAAAGCCAATCACGCCCAGGCCGTGGAGAAGTTCAAGCGCGAGAACCCCGGCAAATTCTGTCACCTGCCGCACCCAGACGATGTCATTTTCAATGAGGAACTTGGGATCATGGATTTCAGGGGGCCTTTCACGGAGGAGGGCTGGAAGAGCATGATGTTCACCCGGAATCTCCGCGATCAGATTCTGTTCGCCATGAACGACCTTCTCGAGATTCGTTGTTCGCCGCTTCTGTCGTGCCGGATCCGGGAATATGCCGAGGGCCTGTACAATGCGGCCGCCCGGCTGACGCGGGAGTTGCCTCTTCGGTTTCACGAAGATCTGAAGCTCCTCTGCCCACCAGACTGGGTGCCGCCGGAACACGCTCACGTTGATCCGATATATTTTGGTGCGATCGGTCCGCTTCCGCCGGGCATGCTTGAGCAACTGGAGGCCGAACCTGACGCTGAGAAAGCGTTCGCCGAGGCGCTGGCAAGCTTCAATGGGGACGGCGAGCCGCCGAAGCTCAACCAGACCCAACATTGTGTGGCAGCGTTCGGTCTGGGCCTTACCGAGCCGCAGCGCCGTGCTGTTCTCTTTGGCATTTCCGGAAGCGGTAATGCGCCGACAGTTATCCGCAAGCTCAAGGCCGTTGGGCGCAAAATGTCGGTGCCGCCGCACGTCATCGTCAACGCTCAGCTCGCCGTTTCCAATATCGAGGCGAGTCGGGACGCTGCCGTTACCCTTTCGGGGTTCCGGCAGTCACTTGAAGCTTGAGGTTCGATGGGTGCGCCAGCGCAACCTTGGCGCGTGCCGGCAGACAGATGAGCCGAATTCCCAGCGTCTATTAGGTGTGGCTATTCGGCGGCAGCCGCGAAGCGGCCGCTTTCCGCCTGAGCCAGTTCCCGCATCGTCGCCTGGATCGCTAGGGCTTGAAGCTGGTCCATCCCAATATGCTTCGCCATTTGATTGACTGCGGCTTCGACCTGCGCTGAATCGGCATGCGCGAATGCGCTGGTCATTTGCCATAGCCGAGGGATTTGATCTTCCAGGATTCTCGAGAAACGTTTCGCGCCCGGCGCCATGCGAGCTTCGGCCAGGATCGCGGCGAGAATCCAACGCGACAGAATCACGAGCGTAAGGATTGGCGTAGGCAGATCGGCAAGCTCGCGATCAAGCACAACGCGAGCCATGAGCCCCTCCTTGAAGCGCCGTCCCCAGATTCGACTGACAAGCTTCGCCGCTCGCGTCAGGAAGCCTTCGTCCTGATGCCTGGTGCCGATGGCTGAAAATGGAATTAGCAACTCGCTCGTGCCGCCTTTGACGGGATAGCGATGTGAACAGCCATAGAGCATCAAATAGATCATGAAGAGTGTGCGCGTAACGAAATCGAGATCGAGCGCGCTTTCCGATGCTGCAAGCGTATCGACAAATCTGTCGAAGCGATCGAATGAACGCAGGAGCGTTGCCCGGTGCTGCTCAATGGCCTCGGGTGGAAGCGCCTCCTGCGACACTTCCTGTGCCATGGCCGCTTTCGTTTCCGGCGAGCTGCCAGAATCATCATCACCTACATCGTCTTGATCCTCGCCCGCAGCAAGGGTTTCGGCGCCTTCCGCGTCCCTAAGGTCAATTGACGCGCTGCTCTCAAGCTGGACGATACCGCGCAGCACGATCTGAAGGATCAGCTGAAGCGCGGGACTGTCGGCATGGGCGATTCCGCCGAGCTGAAGATCCGCCTTGAGAGCAAGCGCCTCGCGGAATGCCTCCGGGGAGTCGAAGTCCCGGCCGGCTAGCATCGAAATAGATGCGTCGCGCGGCCTGCTATCGAACATCCGAGCCGAGCGCTTACGTCCTTCATCAGCCTCAAAGATCAGATGCACGTCCCGAGCCAAGTCTATCAGATCGCTCTCGCCGCTCAGCACCGCTTCGAGCTTGCGCCTAAGGTTGCCGGCGACAGGATGCGGCGCCGCGGCCATCAGCATGTCGGTGTTCGAGACGATCACCGGTCGGCTTATGCGGCCGTCGGCGAGTACGACGCGCACCACGGTTGTTGCTTGCGCCGTCAGGGAACTGGTCCGGGCATAAGGACGAAACCCCGGCGAGCATTCGATCGGTATGCGCGTATCGGCAATCAGGAATGATGCGCTCATGGGAGAAATATCGGCCGGGTTCGACCAGATCAGCCGGTCTCCCTTTCGCTCGATACGCCCCGCGTCGAAGGTCACCGGGCCAGTCGGCGGTGGATCGCGCTTTTCAGGCGCCTGAATATTGGCGAGGGGTACATCGACCGAATAATCGAGCCCGAGCAAAGCATCGATCGTACCGCAAGCCACTCTTCGGAAAATTGCTGCTTCGCAGTTGATCCCCGGCTTGCCGGGTTCGCCCGCAGCCCCCGGTGACCCTAGAGCGGCCGTAGTGCAATTGGCGCTGCCATAGAGAACATAGTCAAATTCACGGGTCTGCGCGACGATGAGCTTGGCATGCAAGAAGCGGTGTCGAGACGTATCGCCTACCGGGTGAAATCTCAGATCAACGCCTGCGCCCAATGCGTCGGCCGGAAACGTCGATTGCCGGGCACGCGCATCATCGGAGAGCGTCAGGAATATGTGCATGTCCGGCCCGCCAAAATCCCGATGCAGCCGGTACAGTGCGCGCAGATCGTCGTCCCAATAGGGTGAAACGATCGTAAGGCGTTCAACCTCGCCCTCAACCTGCGCGATCAGTCGATCGGCAATACTCAGTGATGCGCTTGGATCGGAAAGGTAAAGATCGAGCAAGCTGCCGTCCGACAGCGCCTCCGCTTCTTCGTTTCCGGTTGCTCCTGCAAGCCAAGGCGATTGCGACGTGAGCAGGTCGAGCTTGTAGGCCAGATCCGGATCCAGGGGCGGCGGCAAGCGGCGCAACAACCAGTCATGGGCCTTCGCGATCAGGCTGAGATAGGCGCCGTTGTCCGGCGAGTCCGAACCTTCCGACCATTCGAGCGTCGATATAAGCTCGCGGTTGCTGCCCCATGCGGCGGAGGTTGCATTGGCCGATCCCAAGATGAGCCTGACCTTCGACTTACCATAACGCAGCATGATCTTGGGGTGGAAGCAGCCGGGGCCTGGAATCGACGCGACGAGATATTTGCGTCCAGCCTGCGCGAACGCCTCCGGCAATTGCTCCAGCGATTGCTGAAGCATCGCGGCGTCCGCCATCAACAGGTTGTTCTGACATCCAAATGCGCGAAGGCGATACTGGATGTTGGCGTCATAAAAAGCCGGATCCACGCTGAATGTGGTCAGGATCGAGCTGTGAAAGCCCGATTTCTTGAGGTCGTCAAAGAGGCTGATCGGCACGAAGAAACGCCTTTCCCGCCTCGGTTACGCCGCTATCGTCGACGAGCCTGGCGTCGCGTGCGAACACCAGGAGATTGCCGAGCCGCGGGTTCGTGAACCCGTATTCGGCGGGCACGCCGTCGACCAATCCATCCTCATCGACAATGAAGCGGTAGGTATAGGTTCCGGCGCTTGCCAGCTTTTGGCCCGCGATCAGCAAATGATTGCTGATGACGAATTTGCGGATCAATGCGGCCAGGCCGTCGAATGCTGGCCGCCCAGCAACCTCATCGAGAAAGCGAAAAACTCCGCGAGCCGACCGGCCACCGACGGTTGCGTCGATGAGCAGGCGATCCAGATCGGTATCGGCGCCCCATCTGCGCCAGAGCGACAGTATCAGGGGGACCGCGTCTGCAAGTTGCTCAGGCTTCGGAGCGACTGCCGTTCGGACCAGATCGGCGAGATCGCCCGCGCGATCATGCTCATGCTCAAGCGCCTCGATCGACGAAAGCTCGGCGAGTTCAGCGACGCTCATGGCCGGGCTGTGGCCAGTCAGCACGCTTCTGGCCAGCTCACGGGCTGCCACGTCCGCGTGGCAGCCCGAGGTCTCATTGATCCGGTGCGTGAGCGAGTTCAGTAAAACCTCAAGCGCGATATGGCAGAACTCGTTGATGAAATAGGCGCGCCACCCGAGCAAATTTCCCGCAAGCGGCCCTACCATGCTCGCACCCACATTGTCCTGAACATAGAGTTCACGGCGCAACGCAGTGGCATCCGACACTCTCGTGTTCTCGACAATATTCAGGACATTCCAGAGCGTCGCGCGACGGTCGGAAGCGGTCGGGTCACTTTTTCGGTCACCGCATAGATAGCGCACGAGCACCTGGGCTTCATCACTCGCCGGTTCCAGATAGGTGGGATGCGCTTCATCCGAGATCGCTAGGCACGCGCTTCGTTCAATTGTACCCGTGTCGATCGCGGCAAGCATGAGCCTGCAGGCGTTGGGGCAGGCCTGCTCGAACGCGTCGGCGAGTTCCTGGCCATAGTCCGGCGTGACCGCCTGAATGCGATGCGAACTCTCTTCGAGCATATGCATCTGCTGCATGCTGCGGACGTAGAACTGCCCGAAGTTGCCCCAAGCCGCCTTCAGATACTGGCCGTCCTGTCCTGGTCGGTCGGTCCAAGGAGTGAAATCGAACGAGTCTTCGAGGCTGGAATGGGCTCCGGCCCACACCGAGCCGGCCATTCCAAGCGCCGTCCCACTGTCGCCGATTTGGCAGGCGAGCGCGTAGATCGCCTCCACGCGCCGTATGAAGATGCTCCATTTTTGCTCATCGAATGTGTGACGGCGCAGCTCGAATTGGCGCACGACCCAGCAGTAGAATGAAAAGTAGCGCAGGCGATTGGTAACGTTGGTGAGGCCAGGCAGAAGGTCGGTGTATAGTCTGACCGACGCGGCCTGCAGACCCAGCGGATCTCGGCCAGCGGAAAAGCTGCCGGGCTTGTTCCAATCCAGTTGGTAGTTCACCCGTACTTCTCTATTTGTGTCAGAGTGCGGTCGATTTCCCATAAACTGCTGGGCTGCAGCCCGCGAGTATTCGATAGCTGCGATCAGTTAACAAAGCCGATGGCGGGCGTACGGCGCGGAGATTGCCGGGGCGAACCCCAGTGCGAATAGCGCTGCAGCAAAGTTCCACACCTGATCGACTTTGGTGCCCTACCCTTGGCCTCGACCACGGAATAGAGGCGCTCCTCTCGTTTGATCTGCATAAGGACAGCTCAATCAGAGTTATAAGTGCCAATCAGTTGCCGCCGGATGAAAGGCGAGGGGCACGTTAGCGCTATTCGCCAATCGGAAGCCGCTCTACCGCTCGTTCGGCTCGAAGGTCGCTGAGGCACAATTCACATTGTTAAATAGTCTCGTCCAGATAGTGTAATTACGGAGGGGGTCGTAAGGCGCGAGTGGCATACTGGTTTCCGAAAAAGTCGAGGGTGAATGAACTCTCAAGGCTACTTGCCGGATATGAGGCCGTAGCGCGGCTGCAGCTGAGCAATGTAGGTGAGCACATTCCGCATCTGTCCGCGAAATTGGAAGAGGCTCAGCGCCATTCCGACTTCCCCAAGGCTCAGATTCCGAGATGGCTGTGGTTGGCTTCACAATATCGCCTGAATGCGACAACCGACGCCGTCATTGCTGCGCGTGCCGCGGCAGCGCTCCAAATCCTCTCGTCAACCGTCGAAAAGACTAGGCTTGGGACCGACGATATCCAGGTCCTTAACTGGATCCTCGAGGCGACGGTTGCGGCGCTTGCTCCACTGGTGGGTTCGGCGGACTTGCGAGGATGCCTCAGCGAAGCAGAGTTGGGTGAAATCGACAGCTATCTTGCTCGCTTTGAGGATGTCGAACCGTTCGACAGGGAAGCTATAGTTCGATCGATAGAGCCCCAATTGCATTTACTTGCTTCATTTGGGGGCGTCGGCGATCTTACTAGTATCCAAGCGAAGATTGCTGCCCTTCTAGATGCCGCGGAGCGACCGGGCGACGAGTACAAGCCAGCCCGGGCCGCACTGCGATATCTGGCCGACGAAGACGATGTAGTGTCCGACCGTACCGGCGTGATTGGGCTGGTGGACGATATCTACGTTATCGAGTGGGCGTATGCGGCAGTGGAGTCCCAGACCCGATGTCTACCTCTTCTTGAGGCGATGCTGCGACGATGGCCATTCGTCGGCACCGCGGGTCTTGCAGCCAGCGGGACCGATCTTAATCGCTATGCTCAATATGTCTGTTGTGCAGCACTATTCACTCTCTTTGGGCCGACGTCAGGAGCGCTGGTACTGCGCGAGAACGGCGCATTTCCGATCGTAGCGGCGGTGGCCGCTGGCCTAGAAGCAGCCCGGCTTCAAGCGGACAATTTCGCGGAGGAATTGACGCTGTGGAAATGCGGAGATCCGATCACGATCAGCGACGGGACGACGAGTTTCCACGCAGTCTTTGATGGCGTGACCAGCGTCGGCGCGCATACTCGATGCAAGATTCGTGTCGGCGACAGCGGGTCGATCACGGTCGGCGACGAGGTTCTACCTTATCTTTCCCGTTCCGGGCGGGTGTATAAGCGGCTGTCGCGCGGGCAAGATATTCTGCTCTGGTTGAAGGATCGCAATGTCGACAGCCTGACGCATCTGACGGGTACGGGTCGGCGTAGACCGGAACGCCATGAGACCATTCTCCTGGTCGGACCGCGCTGGAAGCTAGATGAATACTTGGATCTGATTACCCCGCTCGACACGACACCGTCGGCACTGCTGGGCGCGCGATGGATCGATTCGCGCGGCGATTCGACAGACTTACGAGGAAGCGCCACCGATCGGCCGTTGATCTATGCTTGCGCAGATGCGGCCACGGCTTGCGAGCTGGTTGCCGATCCGCCAGCCCATATTTCGTGCTGGCGAATCATCGTCGACGGCGCGCGGCTCGGCCGCAATCTCCACGCCATATTGTCCACGACCGATCGGCTCGACAAAGCCTCGGTCTGCATTTTTGCGGAGCTGCACGACCGAGAGGCGACGGCGGGTCTTCATGAGCAGGGACTGCGGGGCCTCTGGTATCTTGAAGATCAAGACGTCCTGGTACCGCCGAGCATGCATTTCAGTGGCGATGCGACCGGCAACCTGTTGACGCGGTTTCTGGCTCGTCAGTCCAACCATTGGACCGCAGGTCAGTCGTTTCACGCCGAGACGGATGAATTTCTCGAGGCGGTCGCGGAATGCCTCGAATCCCATGCAGGGGTGAGTCGTGACGACCCCGCACTCCAGGCTCTCGATCTCTCGGTTGCCACCTTCCTTCGTCGGGCGATCGGCATTCCGCTGGCGCACGACACGTCCGTCGATGATGACCCGACCAGGCTTACCCGGTCGATTATGGCGCAGGCCAGCATGCTGTCCGCCTATGACGAGGGCGCGCGCCGCCTTCGGGATCTTTTCGGCCAGTTTCTGGCCAGCGGCGTCAAACCTTTGGACCGCCGCGCTCCACTCGAGCGCATCGCTTCCGAGGCGCCGTCCAGCGAGCGAATGGCGGTCGTGTGTCGGTCCGCACGGATCGCCGGCCGTTGTCGAGATCAGTCCCGCAGCGATCCGACGCTCGCACGATACGATTGGATGACGCTCGAGACGCTTCGTCGGTCGGCACCTTATGATCGCGTAGTGATACCCGGCTGGGTGGACCGCGAGACGATGCGGGAGGTCGGTGCCAATGGATACGGCGCGACTACGGACATAATTCTGCTTCCGTTCGAACGACGCTGGTACGACAAGACCCGCAACGCGGCACGGCGATGGGAACGCCGGCTCGAACACGATACGGCACGTATTCTAAAGGACATTTCCGAAACGGAATTCGCCCTACCGCCGGCTCGCTGGCGCGAGCAGCTTCAGCTTCGGCATGACACCTCAGCGCCGCCGCAAGATACGCAGGGCATCGACGACGAGACGCCGACCGAGCACATCGAAGCCCGCGCGCTCGAAGCCTTGGTTGCGGCTTTGCCGAAAGCGGCTGCGTATCAGCAGCAAGTGAAGGCACAACTCGTCCTCTTCGAGGAGCCCGGGACCTACGCGCTGCTTCCGCCGAACGGACAGATCATCGTACTTCGGACCGAAGGTACGGGCCAAGTTTCGACGATCAAGCCCGGTGGCGGTGAAAAGCAACTCTTCGTCAACGTGTCCGCGTTGCAGCCGGGCATGCTGCTTGCTCTGCCCGAAACGACGGATCGAGATCTGATCGACGCTAGGGCCGACCAGCTCCTCGTAGATGCCGGTTCGGTCCGCGCCGCGGCCGATCGCTGGAAACACGCATTGAAGCGCCATTTCGACGCGGGGCTCGATACGTACAGCTCCTTCTCACTTCGAATGAGTGAAGCCGGACAATCCCGCGACGCCTTTACTATTAGGTCATGGGCGAACGACACCCGAAGCATCGCGCCAAGGAACTACCGCACCGTGGTGCCGCTGCTCGCCCGGTTGACGGAGGACGCGGAGCTGATCGAAGACGGCGATGCTACGATCTCGGCGATCGATCAAATCTACCGTGCCCGAGCGCGCGCAGCCGAACTGCTGATCGGACAGATCTTCAGCGGCGAACTCGATCTGTCGGGGCCGCAACTTGAGATTGCCGTCTCGGGACGCCGATTGACCTTCGGGCTGCACAAGGTCGAGCGGTGTGCCGGCGTTCGCGAGGTTCCGATCGACCTCCTGGGGCGAGCCCGCAATTTCACGGAGATGCCGACACAGGCCCTCGGCGGATGACATTGATGATTCCCAATTCGGTGCCTGAAGGCACGACCGCGAGCGAAGAGGCGATGTTCCAGCTAATTCGTGACGCTCCCGGGTCCGACGCGCTGACTTGCCTCCACTCCGTCGGGATCGCGCGACATCGACGAAAGGATTATGCCGAGGCTGACTTCGTGGTCATCGCGCCAGCGGGCATTTTTTGTCTGGAGGTGAAGGGCGGACACGTAGAGCGCAAGCAAGGAACCTGGCATATCGGCTGGCAGCATCGATCCTACAGCTCGAGCGAAGGCCCTTTCAAACAAGCGCAAGGCGCCCGCTGGGCACTATTGGACTATCTCGACGCAAGGCTCGGCAAGACGCTCCGACGGGAGACCGTAATCGGCTGGGGCGTCGCTTTCCCCGACATCTGCTTCGACCAAGTGGACCCGGAATGGGACTTGGACTTGGTCTACGACCAGCGCGACAAGATCCACTCCTTCACTCGATATATCGATCGGTTGTCCGCCTACTTTTCGGGTCGCGCGGCCGATACCGGTCGGCAAGCTCCTGGACCTCTGCCGCCTTCGCGCAGGCAGGAGATCGTACAAGCTCTGCGCGGCGATTTCGACGTGGTCCCGTCGCTTCGCGGATTGCTGATCGAGAGCGAACGCGAGCTGGTGGCGCTCAGCGCGGATCAGCATCGGATTCTCGATTTTGCACTGAACGATCACAACCATCGCATATTGTGCAACGGCCCCGCAGGCACGGGCAAAACGCTGATCGCGCTCGAGGCGGCACGACGCCTAGCGGCCACGGGGCAAAAAGTTCTGCTATTGTGCTTCAACGACAATCTGGGCCGGTTTCTGCGGCTCGATATGTCGGAAAGCGGAGCGCGGGTCGAAACGTCGACGTTGCACGCGTTCATGGGCAATCTCATCCGCCGCGGGGGCTTCGGAGACTCACTGCGCGGGGCGCGGGCGGAAGGCGATCCGCGCCGGCTGTTCGACAAGGACTATCCTGAGCTGTTCGAATCCGCATGTTCGGCGTTGGTGGACGTGGATGAGCTTCCCCAATTCGACGCAATCGTCATCGACGAAGCGCAGGACCTCCTGGCGGTTTCGCTCATGAACTGCTTGGACCTCATATTGACGGGCGGCTTTTCGAAGGGCCGGTGGCTGGTGTTCTACGATTCCGGCTTGCAGTCGGCGATGTACCACCGGATCGATCCGGCGCTGCTCGAACGTCTTTCCTCCTTCGGTGCCTCCCGGTTCGAATTGCAGGAGAACTTCCGCAATCCCAAGGAGGTCGCCCAGGAAGCGTGTTTGATGGCAAACGCGCCAGCCCCCGTCTGTCGCCGCGGGTTGAGCTCGCCGGTGGCCTATCGGACGGTGGCCGACGAAAAGGACCAGGCGAAGAAACTGCGCGCGCTGTTGCTTGAATTGATCCACGACGGCGTCGCCCCCGGAAGGGTGTCGATCCTGTCGCCGCGGCGCATGCAGGATTCGAGCGTCGGGCGCTTTCCGCCCGACATCGGTAAGCGATTCCGACCCGTGACCGATGCAGGGGAACTCGATGACAATGCCTTTACGATCGGGACGATCGCTGGCTTCAAGGGGCTGGAAAATGAGATCGTCATCTTGACCGACCTATTCGACGCGCCAGCCGACGAGCGGAACCGCGCCGACCTCTACGTCGGCATGACGCGCGCGCGAACCAAGCTCTTCGCGTTCGTCGGAAATGCCTATCTGGAAGAGAGAACCAAGCGATGAACGCGCCCATCGTCGACCCGCTTTCAAGCAGCGAGGCGTTTCGCAATTCTCTGGTCGACAGCACGGTTCGACAATTGTTCGGACCGCTCCCCGGCGACCCCGAAGCGGAGCAGAACGAGATACTGACGATTTCGCCGCTGCAGCTCTACGCGACGGGTGTCCTATTCCCGCAAAAAATGTCTCAGCAAAACTTGGAGGATAGTGCCGATCCGACGACTGTCGATGAGACCGAAACGCTGGAGGAAACTTCGGAGCAGAGCAATGTCGATGAAGGACGCCCGCGCGGCGATGCGGGCGAAGGCGGCAACGGCTCCGAAGAACGCGAACCGCTGAATCTGGCCAACGAATTCAGCCCATCCGCGGCGGGAATATCCTTCTCCCGGCGGATCTCAAATTCACCGTCAGCTGCGGGGACCTACGAAACGACGAGCGTGGTCGAGGCTCACCCCCGCGCCGGCGAGACCAGCCTTGACGGGCGGATGTTTCCCCAGACACGCACTTTGAGCGCCTGGAGGCGCCTACCCTTCTCGAAGTCCGTCGATCTGCGTGTCGGCGATGAGATCGGCGTTTCGAAGCCCCAGCCGTTGGACGCCCAGGGGCGCCTTGAGTCTGCGCATCACAACCCGACGTCGAGCGGACGGTCGCATCGTCGTATCGGCCATGCTGGTCAACGAACGCAAAGCCACCGGGAGCGCGGCGCCTTCGTGCGGCGACGTCTTTTTTCAGGTCGGACTCGAAGTCGTGCAAAGAGAGGGCGACCCGGTATTCATGCCGATCGACCGCAGCGTCGGCGAGGCGGCGGGCGATGCGGAAATCGCGTCGATGGACCTGCTGTTCAGACATCGACGCTCATTTGCGCTGGGCCACGGCACTGCGGCGGATTGGAATCGTGACGAACATTTGTCCGAGCGCGGCTCCACAGACCGGGTCGCTGCGGTGGCCGTTCCGGACTATGAGGTAAAACCGATCGTCCCCGCGCAGGCAGCCGTTCGGAAGCGGTACGAAACTCAAGCTCGCAATGGGCTTCCACTTCGACGCCGCCGGCGGACGATCCCCAAGTCGCTGTCCCCGAGGCATTGGATGCGCTTGCCGACGATTATGCGGCGTGGGTCGATGCCCAGAGTCTGACGGCGTCTGGCTTATCGGGCCCGATCGCGGAGGCCGCGCAGACCAATCTGAAGAATTGCCGCAGTTGCCTGGATCGTATGCGTCGCGGCATCGAACTGCTGCGGACGGACTCCACCGCGCTGCTAGCATACCGCTTGATGAACAAGGCGATGTTCGTTCAGCAACATCATTCGCGTCTGAAGCGCCGAGATTTGGGATCGCCGCAACCCGAGGCTGTCGGGGACGGTGGTACGAACACTTGGTACCCGTTTCAGCTCGGCTTCATTCTGATGAATTTGGCGGCAGCCTTCAGCGAAGACGACCCCGAGCGCAATTTGGTCGACCTGATCTGGTTTCCGACCGGCGGCGGCAAGACCGAAGCCTATCTGGGATTGAGCGCGTTCACGATAATCGCGGCCCGGCTCAAGGGAAAGGCGGCCGGCTGCACGGTGCTGATGCGCTACACCTTGCGTTTGTTGACCGCGCAGCAGTTTCAGCGGGCGTCTGCCTTGGTTCTGGCGCTCGAGGACGCTGCGGGTCGATCGTACGCTCGGCGCCGATCTGGGGCAGGCGCGGATCTCGATCGGTCTCTGGGTGGGACGCAGCCTCTCGCCCAACAATCGCGACGACGCGCGTCATAAGTTGAAGGCCCTGCGCCAAGACAAGTTCGCATCGAATCCCTTTCAGGTCCTGCAATGCCCATGGTGCGGTGTCGACTTCACCGACCGAACCAAGCTTGGCTATGAGGAAGTCCGTCCTGCGAGCGGCGGCGCACGGACGGTGGCGTTCGTTTGCCCCGACTCCGCCTGCCGCTTCGCAAAGTCGGGCGGCGGTCTTCCGGTCCTGGTGATCGACGAAGACATCTATACCGACCCCGACAACGATCTTGATCGGCACGGTCGACAAGTTCGCGCAGATCGCGTGGGACGACAATACAGGTCGCCTATTCGGCATCGGTACCGGCGCGCCGCCGCCAGCCCTGGTCATCCAAGACGAACTCCATCTAATCTCGGGGCCGTTGGGGACGATCGTCGGTCTGTACGAAACCGCGATCGATCGACTGTGCACTCGCGACGGTCATATCCATAAGATCGTCGCATCCACTGCGACGATTAGACGGGCTAAACAGCAGTGCAGCGACCTCTATAATCGTGATTGTTTCGAGTTTCCGCCGCAGGCGCTGCGCGCAGGCGATTCCTACTTCGCGCTCGAGGACGAAGCGTCGCCTGGTCGGCGTTACGTCGGCCTTTATGGGCAATGCCGTGAAGTCGCACCAAACGGCGCTCGTGCGGGCCTGCGCGCCGCTGCTGCAGAGCGTCTGTTATCCGCTGACCGAAGAACAGCAAGACGAGCGCGCGATCGTCGATCCATACGGCACGCTGGTGTGGTACTTCAATTCGCTCCGGGAACTCGGGCACGCTGCGACCTTGTGCGTCGGCGATATTCCGGAATTTCTCAAAGGGGCATTGCCACCGCAAGGGCATTGGACCCGAGCGCCGGCGCTACATCCGCGAGGTGGTCGAGTTGACGAGTCGCCGGGGCGCCGAAGAAATCCCTGAGATTCTACAGCAACTGGAAATCCCTTGGCGACTCAAACCCGAGGGGCGCCCGCCGGTTGACGTGCTGCTTGCAACCAACATGATCGCGGTCGGCGTCGACGTCCCGCGCCTTGGACTCATCGTTATGAGCGGTCAGCCTAAGGGCACGTCCGAATATATCCAGGCGAGTAGCCGGGTCGGCCGCTCGTTTCCCGGGCTGGTGCTGACCGTATATACCCAGACCAAAAGCCGCGACCGCTCGCACTACGAACGTTTCGTCGCCTATCATCAAAGCCTCTATCGGCACGTCGAGCCGACCAGCGTGACGCCCCTTCTCGCCGCAGGCGCGCGAACGCGGCATGCGCGGTGTTTTGGTGGCGCTGGCGAGGTTGTTGGCGGATGTCGAAAAGCCGGACCGGATCACGGCGATGCTCGACGGTGTCGAAGAACAGATAGAGGCGATTTTGGAGCGGGCCGAAAGCATCGACGAAGGGGAGTATGAGGATACGAAGCGCGAACTCGCCGAATGGCTCGCATTCTGGCGAAGCTACTCTCCGCCGCAATACGGGCGGATGGGCGGCGTTCCGACCGACCAGACGCTGATGTATCCGTTCGGGTCGGTTCCCGACGACACCTTCCAACGCGACGCGTGGCCGGTTCCGACGTCGATGCGCAATGTCGACGGCACTTCGATGGCGCGCGTACTCAATGTCTACGCGTCGTCCGCGGACGAGGAGAACTGAGATGGATCGTCCCCGAATTCCGGACTTCGCAGGGCGTGGTGCCGTTCGGCGTCGGCTCGATCATCGACTTCACCGACGAGTCGCTAATGCCTGCGGGGCTCGATGTCTGGCCCTACGAATTGGCCGACCCAGCCACCCGCACCGAGATCTTGAAGACCTCCCAAGTGGTGGACGGCCGCTTGGCGCGTCGGCTGCGGACCGAGCTAGGTCGCCCGATCGACTTCTTCCTGACCCCGAACGAAGCGCCGGACTATCGACCCGGCCAAGGCGCACCGCGAATCGATAGGGCGCCGATGCCGTTCGTCCGATTTCCGAACTGGCATTTTTGCCCACGTTGCCGTGTGCTCAAATATGTTCCTTGGAACGCGCAGTGGCGCTCGGAAACCTTACGTTGCAACAATGCGGGGCGTCGCGCCGAAGGCAAAGCTAAACCCTGCTCCGAGCTTCATGCCAAGAGGCGTCCGCGACTTTCACCGGTTCGGTTCGTGGTGGCGTGCGAGAGCGGGCACATCATGGACTTTCCGTGGCTGGATTGGCCGCACTCGGGAGACCGGGCCGGCTGCACCGAGGACCAGGCACAACTCTATTTGTATTCGACGACGGCGGCCGGACTGGCGGGCGTGGTGGTCAAATGCGTGACGTGCGGCGCGAGGCCGGTCGATGGCCGGTGCGTTTCAACGCGACGCACTGAGGGCCATCTTCGTCGGAGCCTGCCCCGGTGAGCGTCCGTGGTTGGGGCCCGACGGCCGACAGAACAACTGCCCGGGTGGGATTCCCCAGACCATCCAGCGCGGAGCGTCGAACGCATATTTCGCGAAGATGACGAGTTCCATTCTGATTCCGCCCTATTCGGCACAGGTCGAGCAGATGCTCGATCGCCCCGACATATGGAGCGAGATCCTATCGGTCACCGTCGACGGCAAGCTTCACCTCGATTTCCTGCGGGCGAAGGCCAAGAATCTAGGACTCGACGAGGAGGCGTTCATCCGCGCGGCGAATGAACGGTTCACAGCGCAAAACGCACCGCCGGAACCCGACGACGAGCCAAGCCCCATCGATGAAGAGCTTTACCGACTCGACGAATATCGTGCCTATACCGCGCCGAGGCCTCCCGCTGCGGAGCGTCACGACTTCGACACCAAAGCGATCACGGTAGGCGAGTATCCATCTTGGTTCGGCGACCTGTTCGACGCGGCGGTGCTTGTGCGGCGGCTGCGGGAGACGCGCGTGCTCACCGGCTTCTCGCGAATCTTCCCGCCCGACGCCGCGCGCGGCCTGCCGGCGGAGTTGTCTCTGCAACCGAAGCGCTGGCTGCCCGGCTTCTCAGTTCGCGGGGAAGGCATTTTTCTGCAGTTTTCCGACAGGGCGTTGGCCAGTTGGCGCGGCAACGAGGCAATCGCGACGCGGACACGAAGCTGCAGAGTCAGGTCCAGCACTTGGCGACGGAGCGCGGTCGACCGGCACGGGTGCTGACCCCGGAGCGAATGTTGATCCACAGTTTTGCGCATTTGCTGATCCGGCAATTGTCGTTCGAGTGCGGCTATGACTCGTCGAGCTTACGCGAGCGGCTCTATGTCTCGTCGTCGCCAGGATCTGAGATGGCTGGTCTTCTCATCTACACCGCCAGCGGAGACTCGGAGGGGACGCTCGGGGGACTGGTCCGCCAGGGGCGAGCCAGGCCGATTGGATGGGACGATCCGCGCTGCAATGGCGAACGCCGCGATCTGCTCGTCGGATCCCACTATGCATCGAGAGCGAGGGTCAGGGCACCCATTCGCTCAATCGGGCGGCGTGTCATTCGTGCGCGTTGCTGCCCGAGACCAGCTGCGAGGAAGGCAATCTACTTCTCGACCGCGTCTTCGCGATAGGAACTCCGGCCGCCCCGGAAATTGGCTATTTTTCCGGCCTCCTCGAGTGAGACGTCGGTTCGAGTCTCTTTACGATTCTCAGCCAATCACATTTCGGATCGCGTGTTGGATCTGCGCCCGATCTTTCGTTTCGCATTCCCAGATTACCAACGTCTTCCAACCTTGATCGTGCAGCGCCGTCTCCGCGGCGTGGTCGCGCGCGACGTTCTTGGCGAACTTCACTTCCCAGAAATCCGGCCGCGTGGCCGGCACCGATGCGCGGCGACAATCCGGATGTCGATGCCAAAAACAGCCATGCACGAACACGGCCAGCTGGTGTCGGGGAAAGACGAGATCGGGACTACCGGGGAGGTCGCGGCGACCGAGTCTGAAGCGAAGGCCCATTGCATGTGCAGCTTTACGAACCCGGATTTCGGGCGCCGTATCCTTCGAGCGGACCTTGGCCATGAGAGCGCTTCGCGCTTCCGGCGTCAGTTTGTCCGTCGACACTGTCAGGGCAACCTTCCCTTGCTCTCAGGCGGCCGTTGCCTCGGACTGCAGGCGCTCGGAATACTTGATCGCAAGGACCACCTCTCGCAGCGGACTCAATAGTGCGGCCGCCATGTCGATCGGCACGGCATTCCCGACCTGCACGCCGCCGGCCATTAGCCCCCCCTCGAAAACGAACCAGTCGGGAAAAGTCTGCAGGCGGGCCGCTTGGCGCAGCGTGATCCCGTGGTGCAGAGTCGGATGGACGAAGCGTCCCTTAGACGGGTTGATGCATGCCGTCGTCATTGTCGGCGCAGGGCGCCGAGGGTCGATTCGCCCATATACGTCCTTGTGGCCGTCATGATCGCGGTGACAGTCGAGAACGCGACCGGAATCCTTGCGCGACCCACCGTTCGGTGGCGTCGCCCTGAAGGTCTCGAGCAGCGCCTCACCGTGTTGCATATGTATGTCATTGCTGTCTTGCGCCGGCACTGGCCGTTCGAATGCGCCGGAGGCACTCACCCATGTTGGGCGCGTATCGTCCCTCCGATGCTTCGCCAATATGCGTCGCGGTGGGGGGCCAAGCCGGCATTGCCGCTCGCCGGCGCCGATCCATTCCCAAGATGAAGGCTCGACGACGGCTCTGCGGCACGCCGAAATCCTTCGCGTTGAGGAGTACCGGCTCCATTACTTCATAGTCGGCGGCGTCGGCCAGGTTGATAGAACGCGTCCAGGAAGCTCTTGTGGCGCGGCCAAAGAAGGCCCGGCACATTCTCCACAAGAAAGAACATGGGCCTGAGTACCCGCACGAACTCAAAATAGCGGAGCAGAAGGGGCGTTGCGTGGATCGCCCACGCCGGCATCGTTGATTCGATGCGCGGAAAAAGCCTTGGCACGGCGGGCCACCCATCAGGATGTCGCAACCCGCCTTTTCGAAGCCGGCCGCGGCGCGCACGGTGGCGGGATCAAGCAGCTCGATGTCCTCCTCATAGAGAAGGGTTTGCGTCCGCCCCGATTTGATCAAGTTGTTCCGGTAGCTTGCTGCGGCGTGGCGGTCGAACTCGACGGCCCGCCGCGACGCGGATCTGAGCATTGAGCGCGCCGAGGGAAAACCCGCCAGCTCCGGCGAAAAGATCGCACCCTACTACCTCCTCGGGCAGATTATCGGTCGCCGCCTCGGCCTCTCCAGCCTTCGACTCCGGTCGCGCGGCGTGTCGGATTCTCGCCCTCCCCCAGCGGGGATCGGAACGATTGGAACTCCTATTTCTATTGCCAACACGCTTCCTGATCACGCGGGTCTTATAACCCGCGCGGCCCGAATGCCTATAGCTTGAAGAACCTCTTGGAAGTTGCCTGATACTGGTGCGCGATGCAAGAACGTCTGCGGCGGCTCGAGCACGCGATGCGTTGGCATCTGCGAAAATTGAGGGCCGTAGAAGCAAACGGGAAGCACAATTCTTGAGCGGCCGACGCGCATTCAACCAAGCAACCTTGCCTCGATCCTGGCCGTCACTGGCTCTTGGATGGAGGTTGCGCTCGGGTCTGATTGGCGATCAATCGTGAAAGCGGTGTTCGATACCAAGCCGAGCTCGGTCTATGACGATGAAATCACCGAGCGATATCATTTTCCCCGGCGCTATGCGGCGATCGTAGCGGCATCGGCCGGCGATTGGGTGGTGTTGCGCCGTCCGCGTGCCGACGGGGGCAATCTGGCCTATTTTGCGGTAGCCAGGGTGATTGCCGTCGAGCCCGATCCGGTCAGTGCGGCCCTCTCCTATGCGCGGTTGGCCGAATTCCTTTCGTTCGATGTGCCGGTCCCTTGGACCACGAATGGTCGTTATGCCGAAAGCGCACTGCGACAGCTTTCTCGGCCACAGGTCGGCGTCTTCCTTCGCGGCAGATCGGTTCGGCCGCTTGACGACGAGGATTTCGTGGCGATCGTCAGCGCAGGATTGCGCGACACAATCGACCCGGCGAATGCTCGGCGATATGGCCTCGACCCCGTCAGTCTCGACATCGCAGCGTTTCAGGCCGATGTGCCGCTAGGTGAGCGAGTCTGGAGGATCGAGGCGGCTCTTACCAATCGGATCGTACGAGACGCCAGTTTCCGGCGGACAGTCTGCGTCGCCTACGACGACCGATGCGCGGTATCGCGCTTGAGAATCATCAATGGCGGTGGCCGTTCCGAGGTTCAAGCAGCACATATCTGGCCCGTCACCGACGGAGGTCCGGATGTCGTGCAAAACGGCATCGCCCTATCGGCGACCATCCACTGGCTCTTCGATCGGCACCTCATCTCTCTGACGGATGACTATCGCATACTCGTCGCTCACAATCGGGTGCCTTCCGAACTTCAAACACTCTTCGGCGAACAGTCAAAAACCATACATCTCCCGACGGATCGAAGTGCTTGGCCTCACCCCTCTTTTCTGGCTCGGCACCGCGAGAAGTTTTTCCGGCGGCTGATTTTCTACCCATCACTTTTTTGGCCCATCGCCAAGATTCGCGGAAATGGCGCCGCAGAGATGCTCGCGCTTCGCGCAGCCACTCAACTTTTTCTTGCGGCATTCCATTTCGACTTCGGCTCGCAACCGAGCATTGTGCTCCTGCGAATCGCGGCCGGCGCTGACCGGCTGTAGCCCCGCCAGCACGATTGGCAGGGCTCTGGGTGGTGGGAGCGGCACGGCGCCGTTCCGCGAACAAGGAACCACCCTCATGATCAAGCTTACGGATACCCAGCTCATTCTGCTCTCGACCGCAGCCCAGCGGGAGAACGGTTCCCTCATGGCCGATCTCCGACAGCATCAGTGAATCGGACGCCGCGTACGGAAGGCATTCGCTTCTCTGATCAAGGCTACCTTTGCGGAGGAGGGAATTGTGCACGACCCGGGACCTCGCCTGGCGGCAAGAGGGCGACGCAGATATCGGAGCGCGGATCACCGATGCGGGAAGGGCGGCCATCGGTGCAGACGACAGCGACAATGCGGCTCCGCCGCCGACATCGGGTCACGGATGCAAGCAATTCGCCAAAGGAAACCAAGGCCGCGCTGGTGCTCAAGATGCTTCAGCGCGACGATGGTGCCACACTCGCCGAGCTGACAGCCGCGACCAACTGGCTTCCGCACACGACGCGGGCGGCGCTCACGGGGCTCCGCAAGAAGGGCCACTCGATCGACAAAGGCAAGCGTGGTGACACCACTTGCTATCGCATCGCGATGGCTGCCTGAACGTGACAAAGCTCGAGGACAAACTGGCTGCGCTGGCGACGATGTCGCCGGCGCAGCTGCGCGACGAATGGCTTCGCCTGTACAAAATGCCCGCCCCACGTCTGATGCCGGATCTGCTCGTTCGCGGTATTGCTCATCGTCTTCAGGAAAAGGTGCATGGAGCGCTGCCCGTGGCCATATCGCGGGAACTGGGCAGGCTGGCCGCCGCCGACCCGTACAGCGCCCGTTCCGCGGCAGGTCGCCAGTATCCGACCGGGCGCACGACTTGTCCGAACCTGGCATGGCCGAGCAATCGAGGTGGTGGTGCTGGAGAAGGGATATCTCTTCGAGGAGCTAACCTATTCGTCGCTCACTGCCATTGCGCGCGCCGTGACAGGCGCCGCGTGGTCTGGTCCCCGCTTCTTCGGGCTGAAGGCTAATGGCTGAACCCGCGCAAAAGATCCGATGCGCCGTCTACACGCGCAAATCGACCGAGGATGGCCCTCGATCAGGAGTTCAACAGCCTTGATGCGCAGCGTGAAGCGTGCTGCGCCTATGTGGTCAGCCAGCGGCACGAGGGCTGGACCCCTGGTCCCGGACCTGTACGATGACGGCGGCTTCTCGGGAGGCAACATGGGGCGCCCCGCGCTCAAGCGGCTTTTGGATGACGTCGCCGCCGGCAAGATCGATGTCATTCTGATCTACAAGATTGACCGACTGACCCGCAGCCTGGCTGACTTCTCGAAAATAGTCGAGGTGCTTGATCGCGCCAACGCCAGCTTCGTCAGCATCACCCAATCGTTCAACACCACGACCAGCATGGGCCGGTTGACCTTGAACATGCTGCTGTCGTTCGCACAGTTCGAGCGAGAGGTTACCGGCGAGCGTATTCGGGACAAGATCGCCGCATCCAAGCGGAAGGGACTTTGGATGGGCGGCCCCGTGCCGCTGGGCTATGAGGTCGTCGACCGGAAGCTGGTGGCAAATCTGGCCGAGGCTGAACTGGTCCGTCACATCATGCACCGATATCTCGAAGTCGATTCCGTGCGTGACCTGGTCATTGAGCTGGAACGCGAGGGTCACAGAACCAAGGTCCAGTATCGGACCAGCGGTCCTCATAAAGGCGGCTGCGTCTTTCGTCGTGGCACGCCTCTATCACCTTCTCAAGAATCGAATCTATCTCGGCGAGATCGTCCACAAGGGCGTTGCGCATCCGGGCGAGCATGATGCGATTGTCGATGCCGAGCTGTGGAGACGCGTTCAGGATGCCATGGCCAGGCGCGCCGCGGGTCCATCGCGGCGCCAGGCGCGCGACCCGAGCCTTTTGACGGGCATTATCTTCGATCCCGACGGACACCCGATGACCCCGACGCAGGCGAAGAAAGGTTCACGACGGTACCGTTATTATACGACCCGTCCCGATCAACGTAGTGGTGGAAACGCGTGGCGAGTGCCCGCCTCTGACCTGGAAACCATAGTAACCGATCGAATCGTCGCCCCTCGTCGTCGATCAGCATCGGCCTGCGAGATCTCATTATCGCGGACGGCGGCGACACAGTGGCGATCCAGCGCGGCATTCAGTCTGGTCGCGGCATCGAAGTTATCCTGCGCGGCGGCCCACTCCCGGATCGCCGTAGGCTGATCCGGTCGCTGGTATCTCGCGTCGTGCTCATGCGCGACAGCGTCTCGATAGACGTGTCACCGATGGGGCTTTTCGCCGAACTGGGGCTGGACTTGGCACCGCCAACCGAACCGCTGAATTTGGTCTGCAGCGCAGTTCGCGTTCGCCAGGGACATGAGATACGCCTGGTTATTCCATCTGCAACGACGGTGCCGGCCCGATCGGGCCGCGATGAGAAGCTGGTAGGCTTGCTTGCCGAGGCTCAGGCTGCCCGCGACCTGGTGCTAGCGCATCCTGGCCTGTCAATGAACGCACTGGCCATGCAGGAAGGTCGATGCCGGTCTCGTCTAAAGCGGTTGTTCCAACTCAGCTATATTGCGCCATCCATTGCGGCTGAAATCGTCGATGGTCGGCACCCTCAGAGCCTCAACCACCGGACACTTCTACGGGCTGAGCTTCCGATTGAATGGACTGCGCAACGCGCGCTACTCGGCTTTTGCCCCGCATCAACACGCTCGCTAAGTGGATGACTTGCTCTGGGCCGTTAGGCAACCGACAGCTTTCGAGACAGACAACAGCTAGAACGGACATCAGTCCCCGAACTCAACCGTCCGAATTAAGCGCCACTCGTTTGCCAACGTGCTCGCGCCACAGGCCGAGCCGCTTGATCCGGTAATCCACCAATTCCGAAGACGTCCCGAAGCGCCGGCCGATGTCGGCAGAGCTCTCCTTCCCAGCCACAGCCTCCGCCACGGCTCGCTTCGGCAAGAGGGTCGCCGACGCGAGGTAGTAGGCGTCGTGCTCTTCCACCTTGTCATAGGTCCGCCCGTAGGCCTCCGCGATACGGGCTACCTTGGTCAGCTTGTGGCCCAGAAGGATGTGCCAATATTCCTCGAGAAGCGTGACGCGCTGACGCTCGACGACGTGCGTGTCGTTCAGAAGCACGGCCCAACGATCATCATCGAGATCCAACGGTACGCTCATCGCGGACCATTCGCCCGCCGCCTCCCCGCCGAGCAGCGCGACCATCCGACGGTCGAGGCAGTCGGATTCCCGCAGTCGGATTACCTCGATGCCCTCGACATCAAGCATCAGCGAGTCGACCGGACCCATCTCTCGCAATTCCAAGGTCCTCGCGGAACTTCTCGGCGATCGATTCCAATTCGTCCTTTGACAGCGCGACGGGCTCATGGCTCATCGCCTGCGGCGGCGATGCGTCGCGAGACTCTGGAACCCGTTTGCGCTTGATGCAGTCGGCCGCTGCCAACAGGTGCCGAACCGTGCCCGACCGCACGTTCTTCATGGCCCGGAAATGCACGAGGGCGACACGGTCAAAGCCGATTCCAGCCGCCCTCGGCGTCCTCACCCAGCCATTCAATCAACCGGATCCTTGAGTTGTTGTCGGGCTGGCCATCGCCCCGTTCAATGCGGGCGAGGGTCGAGAAGCTGACGCCTACCTCGCTCGCCAAGGCCCGAAGGCTGAGACCCTGAGCCTCCCGCTTGCGGCGTACCGCATCTATAAGCTGCTTCTCGAACGAACTCATCTCACCTCGTGCGAATGACACGCCTTGACACAAGGCCGGATCCGGGTCAGCCTGTGTCGGTGGCACAGAATCGCACATAAGGGCGGCTGAGGGAAGCCCACGTTTGCGACAGGTGCCAATCGGGCGACGTTCTGCCGTCGGGCGACGCCATCCGAGTCGATTTGATTTAGTCGGAGATGGCACGATGCGTGGCGACTGGAAAGTTTCGTATTACTCCTGCGGCTGCGGGGACAGCGTGCTAATGGAGGCGCACCGCAAGGTGGTGCTGACCGACATCCACTACCGCGCGGCCCGAGCGCAGGACGATGACGATGACGAGGCGCCCTGACTTCGCGGAGCAGATTCGCAAGGCCTGCGACGACCATCACCTTGACGTGTTCGTCTCGACTCACCCGGACAAGGATCACACTGGCGGGTTCTGCGAACTGTTCCACTGCGGCAGTCCCGATACCTGGGACGGCGATCCCGAGGATGGCGAGCCGAAGATCATAGTCGATGAGATCTGGTGCTCGCCCTATGGTGCAAATCCGCACTACACGACGGATCATTCCAAGGCGTTGGTGGACGAGATTCGTCGGCGCGAGCGTCTGATCGGGACCGCGGCTGCAGGACCGTGCCGGAAACCGGCTCCAGATCAATGGACACGACCAGTCACTCGACCGGCTCGATTACCGACGGGTTCGAATGGCGGCTGCTGGCGCCGACGCCGGCGGAGTGGGACATCCCTGTCGCGGAGGAGGGTTGCCCAGCGACCGTCGTCGAACCCGACGAGCTTGGTGATTCAGTGGTCGATCAAGCGCAGCTGGGGCGTCAACCAGTTCCTGCTTTGCGGCGATACCTCGGTCGAGGTGCTGGAACGCCTGCAGCGGCAGGTCCACGCGAACAACCCCGACCACCTCGCTTGGCATGGTCCTTCTTGCACCACACCACTGTTCGCGCCGCTCGATCGCCGCGTCCTCAACGGCGGCTGCACCGACGAGGAATTCTTGGTGTCTGAGGAGGCCATGACCGCGCTGGGCGAACAGCGTGGCGACGGCTACGTGGTCGCCAGCAGCCGGCGCGTCGTGCGCGGCGGCAATACGCCGCCGTCCCTGGCACGCCAAGCAACAGTACCTCAAGATTCTCGCCAAGGGCGGCACCGTCGACGATGCGGTACGCGCGCGGTTTCGCTGCACCGGAGGCAACGCGGATAGTGAAAAGCCCGCGCACGTGATCTTCAACCTCTCGGCCTGCGGACCCACGCTCGTTGCGACGACGGTCCCCGCTACGGTCGGTCTCGGCGGCGGCGGCGGCTCGGTCGGGGGGCGGTGGCTCCTATGGCTGATGCTGAGCCGCCCAGCTCCTCCCACACCTCCCCAGGATCTGGTGCGTGCGCTCGAGGCGAGGCGCATCCAGGAATCGCCGAATGTGGTGGCTGGCTCCCTCGAATTCGGCGTCGATGCCGACGGCTTCGAGCGTGTGACGTTCGACCTCGCCACGGAGCCCACCATTGAACCCGCCCGCTTCGACGTGCGCGACGTCGAGCGCATCAATTTCGTGTACGGCCCCGGGCGCCGCTTCGGTGAGACCGCTCCGACGTGGATCACCTGCGACCGCGAGGACTTCCCTCGCAACATCGGGCATCTGTGCGCGGGACCCCCCGGATGTCCTGCGGTGCCCTGCCTTGCCCTCGGTGGGATGCAGCCCCTGTTCGAAAGGGGCGGCATCGAGGTGCTGATGGACCGGCTGCGCGAGTTCATACGCGACGCCAAGACGGGCACCCTGATGGCCGACGGATGGGAGCCCGTTCCCTTCCCGGTCGACCAGACCTTCCAGTTCGGGGGAGATCGAGCCGCGCTTCTTCCAGGAGCATGCCCACGCGAACCCGGCGGACCGCTACGACGCCCTCGGCGTGGCGATCAACACCGATCTCGGCGAGCAGGTGCACGTCAACCTGTTCCCGCAGGTCATCCCGTCTGAGCACATCCGCGCCGCGATCGGCGATCGCAACGGAGGAGATGGGGGGAACCGCGAATTCCGCGGGATACCTTGGATCTTCCTGTGGCGCGACACGGATCAGGTCGAAACCAACCCCATCTTCCAAGCTTGGCGCACACAAGGCGAACTGCGCCAAGGCCTGCGTCGGCTGGGCGTCGAGTCCGATTTTGACGTCGCCCTAGGCCTTCTGAAGAATAGCGGCGTCGACTTCAGGGTGAAGCGTCCGCCCCATGGCGGTACCAGCTTTGCGGTCATTCTGGGCGTGTGGCGGCCGGCGCCGATCATGGACGACTTCTTCGGCTACTCCGCCGACGAGGACGCCCGTCGCCTCGAACTGCGATCCTATCTTGTGCGGCAGGATTTCGGGAAGGAGATCATGGACGACGACGCAACGGTGGACGCGGTCGTCGGCGCCTATCCCCCGCGGCCCGAATTGATGCGCTGGGTCGCCGGAGTTGACGCCTTTCCGCCCTTCGCGCTCTTCGGTTATGGTGCCTTGGGCAGCGCCATCTACAACAACCTGATCCGGTCGGGCGCCGACGACGCGTTTGTCCAGGACAAGGACCGCCTGTTAGTCCACAACTTCGCGCGACATACCGGGTCGATCGGGGATGCGCACCACCTGAAGGTGGAGGAGGCGAGGCAGCTGATGAACAGCGTCGTGCAGGGTGGGAGCGCCAAGCTCACCACCTTCGGCGAGGACATCGTATCCCTTCCGTCCGACGTTTTGGCCCAGCGCATCCAAGGCCGTCTTTTGATCGACGCGACCGCCGACGAGCTCGTACGCAAGAAGCTGGATGACGTGAGATCGAGGGCAGCAGTCACGGTCGTGCGCACCGAGATGTTCCACGAGGGGCGCTTGGGAGTCACGTTTGTGGCGCCGCCGGGCGGCCCGACGCTATCCGAACTCGTGCTGTCGCTCATCGCGGCCGCGCCGCACGAAACTGCGATCGCCGCCTGGCTGGAGCATGAGGCGCGGCATCCCCCTTGGACCCAAGCCGATGCTGTACGGGTTCGGGTGCACGTCCCAGACCGTCCATCTGCCCAACCATGTGGTTCAGCTGCAGGCGGCCGCCGCGACGTCCGTCCTGCTGGATCGGCGATCCGACGCAGGAATCCTGATCAATCCGCTCGACGGGAACTTCCTGCCGACGGGAGCCAAATGGATCGATGCGCCTTCGTTCGAGAGCTTCACGCCGCCGACGGCCACCGATTGGACCGTTCGCATCTCCTCACACGCGAAGGAGACCATGACGGCGGAACGAGCAGCAGCACTCCCGACTGAAACCGGAGGCTACCTCTACGGAGCATGGGATCCGGTTACCAAGCAGATCACCGTGGTTGTTGCGACGGCCATGCCGCCGGATTCCACTGCGGATACGACCACGCTCGAGCTGGGGCCGGCCGAGGGCACCGTCGAGGAACGTCGGCTCGTGCGAAAAACACGCGGCCAGCTATATCTGTGCGGGACGTGGCATAGCCATGCCACCGGCGGCGCTCGTATGTCTGGTAAGGATCACCGGGCGATGGAACTGCATCGGGAGAAGGACGCCCCCGATCTCCGGCCGACCCCTCATGGTCATCATCGCGGCGGAAGAGCTGCAGGCCCACTTGAGCGTACCGCAATGAGCGACTCGCTGAAGAAGGGGATCACGACGAAGTATCTACTTCCGATCGTATCCGTTTACGCGGCCATCGCCGCGTGGCTGGGCGTGGACCGTGTGACGGTGGTGACGACGGTGCTGCATCATCTCGGTGTGGCCGCGGTCGGCGGCCTGATCCTCCTCGTTCTGCAGGAGGTGGTGCCCCGGTCCGCCAAGGAGGTGCTGATCTTCTTCCGCCTCAAGGACAGGCTTCCGGGGTGTAGGGCGTTCTCCGTCATCGCCGCACGCGATCCTCGGATCGATCCGGTAGAGCTCGGCGTCCTCCTGCCCACCGCCCCGATGACCGGCATCGAGCAGAACGCACTCTGGTATCGCTGGCTTAAATCTGTGGAATCCGATCCCGCCATCTCGGACAACCACCACCGCTTTCTGGCCCTGAGGGACTCTGCGGTGCTTCTGTTCCTGCTTGGCCTGACCAGCCCCCTCCTCGGGTTCTTCAGCCTGCAAAATTGGCGATGGTTCGCACTTGGTGGCGCGTTCTTGGTCGCCTACCTCGTGACCGCGATCGCGGCACGCAACTCGGCCATCAGGCTGGTCGCCAACGTGGTCGCCCGCAAGGTCGGCACCACGGCCTGACCGGAAACGCTACCGCTGATCAGCAGGCTGCGTCGCGCCAGCGGTCGCCCGCCTTTACACCATCAGTCGCGCCGAGACGCACCGACGGCGCTATAGAGCCGTAGCCATCACCTCCGCAGGCGAGCGCGGCAACCCAACGGAGGCCTCTGAACGAACGTCCACTTCTGGGTGCCTCGTAAACGTCAGGACCGGCGAGGTTTTGTGGCGCAAAGCAGACATCGAGTTGGCGTGAGCTCTTTCCCTGCAGTCGGTTTTTTCAGGCCCGAGACTGGCGCACCATTTGGGCGCGATTACCCCACGCAACCGAGACGGAAGAGACTGCATGTTCAGTTTGTGGGGCAGGCAAAGTCCCGGAAAGACCGGTATAAAACCGGCCGTTCCAGAACTTTTACCAATAATAGCAGTCACTTATGACTGTGTGGTGCGGTCGAGAAGACTCGAACTTCCACGGGCTTTCGCCCACAACGACCTCAACGTTGCGCGTCTACCAGTTCCGCCACGACCGCACGTGAAAAACCCCGCCGGACGGACCCGGCGGCTGGCAGGCGGTGGCCCGTAGCAAAGCCATGGGGGGCTGGCAACCCAAGCGCCGTGCTTTCGCGCGCGGCGCGAACCGCCTAAGGCCGGCGCCCCATGCGCGCGCCATCCGACCTTTCCGCCGAGACGCGGCGCATCCTCGCGCTGGCCTGGCCGGTCGCGTTGACCAGCCTCAACTGGACGATCCTCCAGGTGACCGACATCGTCGTCGTCGGGCTGACCGGCACTAGCGAGGTCGCGGCGTTCGCGGCGAGCCGGACGTTGATCTTCGTGACGATCATGATCGGGATCGGATCGCTCTCGGGCGTGCTCGTCCAGGCCTCGCGCGCCGAAGGCGCCGGCGAGACCGCGCGCAGCGGCCAGGCGCTCCACGACGGGCTCGTGCTCGGGCTGGCGCTGGGGGCGTGCGTCGGGATCGCGCTCGGGCTGCTCGCGCTGCCGATGCTGACGGGGATCGGCGTAGCGGGCGAGACCGCGCCCCGCGCGGCGCGCGTCGTCCAGGTGATGGCGCTCGCCTATCCGTTCCAGCTCGTCACGATCGCCGCGAGCTTCTTCCTCGAAGGCGTCAGCCGGCCGCGGCGGGTGATGGCGGTCAATCTCGCGGCATTGCCGCTCAAACGCGCTGCTCGCGTGGGGTTGGTCGGGCGGGCATCTGGGGCTGCCGCACTGGGGCGCGGTCGGCGCGGCCTCGGCGACCGCGGCGATTTCCGCCATGACGTCGCTGGCGATGCTCGGCGCGGCCTGGACGCTGCCCGACGCCGCCGCGCGCGGGATCCGCGCCTGGCGCCGCGTCCTCAGCCGCGAGACGCTGCGCGGCGCGCGGCGGCTGCTCGCGTTCGGCATCGTCCCCGCGCTCGCCTCGGGGCTCGAGCTCGCCGGCTTCTCGATCCTGATCGCGTTGTCGACGCGATTGGGCGACGCCGCCGCACACGCCTTCGCGATCGTGTTCGCGGTCCACAACGTCACCTTCGGGGTGGCGATCGGGCTGGGATCGGCGGCGGGGGTGCGCGTCGGCAACGCGGTGGGCGAGGGACGCCCCGAACGGGCGCTGCCGCGCGCGCTGATCGCCGCCGGGCTCTCGGCGCTGGCGACCGGGACGCTGGCGGCGCTGTGATCCTGGGACGCGGCGTGATCGCGGGCGCGTTCCCCGCCGCGCCCGAGGTCCATCGCCTCGCGCTGGCGATGCTGCCGGTCTGGGCGCCGTTCATCCTGTTCGACGGGCTGCAGGTGGTGTTCGTCTATGCGCTGCGCTCGCTCGGCGACCAGATCGCGGCGGGGCTCAACTCGATCCTCGCCTTCTTCCTGATCACCGGCGGCACCGGGCTGCTGCTCGTGTTCTGGGGCTGGGGGCCGCTGGCGCTGGTGTTCGCGTCGGGATCGGGGATGGTCGTGTCGGCCTTGCTCAACGGCAGCCGCCTCGCCCGGGTCAGCCGCCGATTTCGCTCGCGAAGCTGAACTCGACGATCCGCACGTTGCCCGGCACGTTGAGATTGGCGCTGTTGAAATCGAGCGCGGCGTTGGGCGCGAGGCTGCGCACCTCGGGGGTGATCCGCCAGCTGTAGACGAGCTGGTTCTGGCTGTCGCGCAGCTCGACGCGGATGTCGGGCACGTGCTGCTTGGTCGCGGTGGGATTGACCACCTTGCCCGAGACCGCGAACAGCTCGCCGCCGCCCGCCGGGGTGCGGCGCTCGACGTTCTTCTCGGCGAACTTGAGCGGGGTATCGGCGTCGCCGATCCCGAGCCCGAGCTGCGCCGCGATCCCCGGCGCGCCCGAATAGAGGATCGCGCCGGTGCCGAGCAGCATCGAGAAGCCCGCGACGAACGCCGCCGCGGTCCAGCGCCGCGCCGGATTGCGGCGCGGCTTGAACGGCGGCTCGGGCGCGAACGGATCATATTCGGGCGGTGGCGCGGCGATCGACGCCTCGTCGCGCGACATCGCCGGGGCAGGCGCCGGCCCGGCGGCGGGATAGGAGGGCATCGCGCGCGGCGCCTCCGCGGTCGTCGCACGCGTCGAGAGATCGAGCACCACCGGCGCCTGGAACCAGCTGTGCTTGCAGCTCGCGCACCGCACCGTCCGGCCCTCGGCGCCGATCGCGCTGTCGGGGACGAGGTACCGCGTGCGGCACTGGGTGCATTCGAGGATCATGGCGGAGGTCTAAGCACTTCGCGCTTTCGCCCGCAAGAGTCGGGAAGGCCCTGAGGCGCGCTTGAGCGGCGGGGGCGGCTATGCAATGGCTGCGGGCCGGAGCAGACCGGGGCGCGCATGGCCAATATCGTCCAGTTCGAAAATGTCGGCCTGCGCTATGGCACGGGCGCGGAGACGCTGTCGGACATCAGCTTCACGCTCACCTCGGGCTCCTTCTATTTCCTCACCGGCGCCTCGGGCGCGGGCAAGACCTCGCTGCTCAAATTGCTCTATCTCGCGCAGCGGCCGAGCCGCGGGGTGGTGCGGCTGTTCGGCGAGGACGCGGGCGCGCTGCCCCGCGCACGGCTGCCGGGGTTCCGCCGGCGGATCGGCGTGGTGTTCCAGGATTTCCGGCTGGTCCCGCATCTTTCGGCCTACGACAATATCGCGCTGCCGCTCCGCGTCGCCGGCATGCCCGAGAACGACATCGAGGCGCCGGTGCGCGAGATGCTCGCCTGGGTGGGGCTCACCGATCGCGGCAAGGCCAAGCCGCCGACGCTGTCGGGGGGCGAGCAGCAGCGCGTGGCGATCGCGCGCGCGGTGATCGGCCGCCCCGAAGTGCTCGTCGCCGACGAGCCGACCGGCAATGTCGACCCGGAGATGGCCGAGCGCTGCTCCATCTGTTCGATTCGCTCAACCGGCTGGGGACGACGGTGGTGGTCGCGACGCACGATTTCCATCTGCTCAACCGCATCCCGAACGCGCGGATGATGCGGATCGAGAAGGGCCGGCTGGGCGATCCCACCGGCGCGCTGCGCCATCCGCCGGGCGGCGAATGAGATGAGGTTCAGCCTCAATCCCAACGCGCCCGACCGCCGCCTGCTCGACGAGGGCCGGCGCACGCGCGCGATGACCTGGATCATGGCGATCATGCTGTTCCTCACCGTGCTCGCCGGCGCGCTCGGGCTCGGCATGTTCGCCGCGACCCGCGCAGCTCGATCGCCAGCTCGCCGGGCGGCTGACCGTCCAGATCGTCGAGCCCAACGCCGAGCTGCGCGACCGCCAGGCCGGCGACATGGTCAAGGCGTTCCGCGCGATCCCGGGCGTCGCGCGCGCCGAGGAGGCCGATCGCGCGCGGCTCGCCGAATTGCTCAAGCCGTGGCTCGGCGACACCGGGCTCGATCCCGACCTGCCGATGCCGGCGATGATCGACGTCGACGTGCGCGGCGATCCGGCGGTGGCCGCGGTCGAGCGCGCCGCGCGCGCGATCGTGCCCGCCGCGCGGATCGATCGCCACGCGCAGTGGCTGTCGCCGGTCCGCAGCTTCATGGCGACGCTGACCTGGCTGGCGGTGGGGCTGGTGCTGCTGATGGCGAGCGCGACCGCGGCGGTGGTGCTGCTCGCCGCGCGCGCGGGGCTGGACACGCACCGCGACACGATCGAGGTGCTCCACATGCTCGGATCGACCGACCTCCAGGTCGCGCGCCTCTTCCAGCGGCGGATCGCGTTTGACACGCTGGTCGGCGGCGCGCTCGGCACCGCCGGCGCGCTGGGGCTGGTGTGGTTCCTCCAGTCGCAATTCGGCGCGCTGGGATCGGAGCTGATGAGCGGGATCGCGCTCCAGCAGCGCGACTGGTTCGTGCTGCTGCTCCTGCCGTTGAGCTTCGCGCTGCTCGCGACCTTCGCGGCGCGCGTCGCCGTGCTGCGCGCGCTGGGCAAGACGCTGTGAGCCGGTGGCCGCTGATCTGGCGGGTCGTCGCGCTGATCGCGATTGTTTGGGCGTTGGGATTCGCGGTGTTCATGATGTCGCTCGGCCAGCCTGTCGACCCCAGCCGCAAGACCGACGCGATCGTCGTGCTGACCGGAGCACCCGGCCGGATCGATCGCGGGCTGGCGCTGATGCGCCAGGGGGCCGCCCCGCGGATGCTGGTGAGCGGCGTCGATCCCGGCGTGCGGCCCGGCGAGCTGGTCGCGCGCTATCCCGATGCGGCGCGGCTGTTCGCCTGCTGCATCGATCTCGGCCGCGAGGCGATCGACACGCGCTCGAACGCCGAGGAGACCGCGGCATGGGTGCGCCGCCACGGATACCGGACGGTGCGGCTGGTCACCTCGGACTGGCACATGCCGCGCGCGCGGCTCGAGCTCGCGCATCTGCTCGGCGGCCGGGTGACGCTGACCGGCGATCCGGTGCGCAGCAGCCCGCCGTTCGGCACGCTGATGCGCGAATATCACAAATATCTGGTGCGGAGCCTGGCGCTGCTGATCGGGATCGGCTGACGTGGACCGGCTGCGGACGATCCTGTTCTCGCTGTTCTTCTTCGGGCTGTCGGGGCCGATGGTGCTGCTCGCGCCGCTCGCCGCGTTGTTCGGGCGCGCGCCGTCGCGCGCTTATGCCAACGCCTGGGCCGGCCTGCTGCGCTGGTCGGCGGGCGCGATCCTGGGGATCGAGACGCGCGTCGAGGGCACGATTCCCCCTGGCCCCTTGCTGTTCGCGGCCAAGCACGAATCGATCTTCGAGGCGATCGAGCTCACGCGGATGCTCCATGCGCCGGCATCGGTGATGAAGCGTGAGCTCGCGCGCATCCCGATCTGGGGCTGGTGCGCGCGGCGCTATGGCGTGATCGTGGTCGATCGCGCCGCTTCGGCGATCGCCTTGCGCGCGATGATGCGCGACGCGCGAACCGCGCTCGACGAGGGGCGCTCGATCCTGATCTTTCCCGAGGGCACGCGCGTCGCCCCCGGCGAGGCGCCGCCGCTCCGATCGGGGTTCGCGGGGCTCTATCGCGTGCTCGGCATTCCGGTGGTGCCGGTGGCGGTGCGCAGCGGCCATGTCTGGCCGCGCAAGGGGCCGAAGCACCCCGGTGTGGTGACGCTTGCGTTCGGCGAGCCGATCCCCTCCGGCCTGCCCCGCGCCGAGATCGAGGCGCGGGTGCACGCGGCGATCAACCGGCTGAACGATTAGAAGGGCACGTCGTCGTCGAGATCGTCCGGGAAGCCGCCGCCACCACCGCCCTTGTTGCCGTTGAACCCCGCCACCGCCGCCACGGCTGCTCGACTGGCCGGCGAAATCGTCGCCGCCGGCGCCCCAATCGTCACCGCCGCGGCTGCCGCCGGCGCCCGCTCCGCCGCCCGCACCGGGCGCGCCGTCAAGCATCGTCAGCACCGAGTTGAAGCCCTTGAGCACGACTTCGGTCGAATAGCGGTCGGCGCCTGCCTGGTCCTGCCATTTGCGCGTCTCGAGCGCGCCCTCGACATAGACCTTCGAGCCCTTGCGCAGATAGCGCTCGGCGACGTTGGCGAGGCCTTCGTTGAAGATCTTGACCGTGTGCCACTCGGTCTTTTCCTTGCGCTCACCGGTCGCCTTGTCCTTCCAGTTCTCGGACGTGGCGAGCCGCAGCTCGACCACCTTGCCGCCGTTCTGGAAGCTGCGGCTCTCCGGATCGCGGCCGAGATTGCCGATCAAAATGACCTTGTTGACCGAACCCGCCATCGCCTGCTCCTAAAGTCGCGCTCTACAATCCTAGGGCGACCGCAGTCCAATAGGTCGCTCCAGCCGCGATGTAGGCCAGCGCGAACAAATAGCCAACCATGAACGCCGGCCATTTCCACCCGTTGGTCTCGCGCCGCGTCACCGCGATCGTCGAGATGCACTGCGGCGCGAACACGAACCACATCAGGAAGGCGAGCGCGGTGGGCAGCGTCCAGTGCGCGCGGAGGTTGTCGCGGATCGCGGTCTGGCCGGCGTCGCCTTCGGGATCGTCGACCGCATAGACCGTGCCGATCGCCGCCACCGCCACCTCGCGCGCCGCCATCGCCGGCAGCAGCGCCAGCGCGATGTCGCGGTTGAACCCGATCGGCTTGACCAGCACCTCGATGCCGCTGCCGATCCGGCCGGCGATCGAATAGGCGACCTGGCTCTGCCCCTTGGGCGCATGGGGAAAGCTGAGCAGCGCCCAGAGCACGATCGTGGTGATCAGGATATAGGTGCCCGCGCGCTTGAGGAACACCTCGGCGCGCTGGAGCAGCCCGAGCCCGATGTCGCGCAGCCGGGGGAGCTGGTACTTCGGCATCTCCATCATGAATCCGCTGGTCGCGCCCTTGGTGACGGTGCGCCGCAGGATCAGCGCGGCGACGAACGCGCCGGCGATCCCGAGCACGTAGAGCGCGAACAGCACGAGCCCCTGGAGGCCGATCCCCGGCAGCACCGCGCGCTCGGGGATCAGCGCGCCGATGATGATCGTATAGACCGGGAGCCGCGCCGAGCAGGTCATCAGCGGCGCGATCAGGATCGTCGTCAGCCGGTCCTTCTCGTCGGCGATCGTCCGCGTCGCCATGATGCCGGGGACCGCGCAGGCGAAGCTCGACAGCAAGGGGATGAAGGCCCGCCCCGACAGGCCGACGCTCGCCATCACCCGGTCCATCAGGAAGGCGGCGCGGACCATGTATCCCGACGCCTCGAGCACCAGGATGAACGCGAACAGGATCAGGATCTGCGGCAGGAACACCACCACCGCGCCGACGCCCTTTATCACGCCGTCGACGAGCAAGGAGCGGACGAAGCCCTGCGGCAGCGCGCCGCCGATCGCCGCGCCGAGCCAATCCATCCCGGCCTGGATCCAGCCGATCGGCGCCTGGCTCCATGCGAACACCGCCTGGAACATCACGAACATGAAGCCGAGCAGCACGATCGGCCCGATCACGGGATGGAGCACCACCGAATCGATCCGGTGCGTCCAGCGGCGCACCGCGGTCTCCGAGACGGTCGCGGCGAGCGCGATCTGACGCGCGCGGCGCTGGAGGACGACGATGTCGTGCTGGATGCCGGCGCTCGGGCGGACGCGCGGCGCACCGGCGCGCACCACTTCGCCCAGCCGCTCCTTGAGCGCATCGAGCCCGCGCTTGCGCACCGCGACGGTGGGCACCACCGGCACCCCCAGCTCGCGCTCGAGCGCAGCGGCATCGAGCACCAGCCCGTCACGTTCGGCGAGATCGACCATGTTGAGCGCGACCACCAAGGGCAGCCCGAGCGCGATCAACTGGAGCGTGAAGCGCAGATGGTTGTCAAGATTGGAGGCATCGACCACCACGACGATCGCGTCGGGCAGCCGCTCGCCCTCCTGCCGGCCGATCAGCACGTCGCGCGTCACCGCTTCGTCGGGGCTCGACGGATCGAGGCTGTAGGCGCCGGGCAGGTCGACCAGCTCGATCGGCCGCCCGTCGGGCAGCGCCAGGCGACCCGAATGGCGCTCGACGGTGACGCCGGGATAATTGCCGACCTTCTGGCGCGCGCCGGTGAGCGCGTTGAACAGCGCGCTCTTGCCGGCATTGGGATTGCCGACCAGCGCGACCAGCGGCGCGGGGGTCACGAAGGCCTCAGCCGGCCGGCGAGACGTGGATGGCGCGCGCGACGTGGCGGCGCAGCGCCACCGTCATCCGCCCGATCCGGCACGCGATCGGGCCGCCGAACAGCCCGGAGGTATGGAGCAGCTCGATCTCGACGCCTTCGTCGAGCCCGAGCTCGCGCAGCCGCCGCGCCTCGGGCACAGCGAGCTGGTTCCAATCGACCCCCGCCACCACGGCGGCCCGCATCCGCGGAAGCTGGAGGAGATGGACAGGCGCAAGAATCGAGGCAGCGGCACTCATGATTGCGATTGATTATCAATAACGACAGCCAAAAGCCATAGGTATCTATACTGCCGGATAGCGCAGCCGCCCGATGAAGCGCGACAGGCTGAGGCGGTGCGTCTCGCGCCCGAGCAGCCGCGCCTTGGCTTTCTCGAACGCCATCACCCCCTCGATCCGCCGGCCGAGAAAGGCGCGCGTTTCGGCCCAGCCCTCGCTTTCGTCCTGGAGGAACACCGCGATCGTCGCGGCATAGACGCCGGCGAGGATGCCGCGCTTGGTGTAATGGTTATAGTCGGTGGCGGTGTCGCCGGCGCGGCGCCACATCGCATCGGCGGCATGCCAGCCGAGCGCGGCGGCGCGCCGCGCGTTCTGCGGCATCGCCAGGATCGCGACGGCGCGGCGCAACGACTCGCGGTTCGGGGCAAGCAGGTCGAGCCGCGCCTCGACCAACGCGGCGATCCGCTCGCGGACCTTCATCGCCGCCAGCCGATCGGCGGGGAGGCGCTCCGCCATCGCCGCGTCGATGCTCGCGAACCAAGCCTGGATCATCTCGGCCGCCCCGCCCGCAAACGCGAGCTGGGCGATGCCGCGATCGATCCCCAGCGCGGCGGCGGCGGCATCCACCGCCGCCGCGCCCCAGCCGTCGAATGCCGCATTCGCCGCGACCAGCGGTGCAAGCGCCACGCGCAGCTCGTCGAGCGTCGGATCGGGGGGCAGGATGGTCATCGTGCCGATCTAATCTTCCCGGCACCGCGCGCAAGCACCGGCGCCGGCCGGCGGACCAGCACCAGCGCCGCCGCCACCAAAGCCGCGCCGACGAAATCGAGCGGGCCCAGCCGCTCGCCATAGACGATCCAGCCGACCGCGCCCGCGACGACCGGCTGCGTCAGCAGCGCGAGCCCGACGATCAGCGGGGGCAGATGGCCGATCGCGTAGATCATCAGCCCCTGGCCCACCACCTGGCTCGCCAGCGCGAGCCCGATCAGGATCCCCCAGTGCGTCGGCCAGACCTGCTCGCCGAGCAGCAGCGCGCCGAGCAGCAGCGGCAGCAGGCTCGCGATCGACGACAGCGCGAGCGCGGGGAGTGGCGCCATCGCCGCGCGGGCCTTGGCCATCATGATGAAATAGACGGTGTAGAGCGTGCCGGCGAGCAGGCACAGCAGGTCGCCGGCAAGATGTTTGGGCGAAAGTTCATACGAGCGCCCGAGCAGCAGCCCGGCGCCCGCCGCCGCCAGCGCCAGCGCGATCCCCTGCTGCCGCGTCGGCCAGGCGCGCGCGACGAGGAAGCCGTAGATCGGGAACATCAGCGTCGCCGAATTGCCGAACAGCGTGGCGTTGGCGAGCGTGGTGCGCAAGATGCCCAGGTGCCAGCTCGCGAGATCGGCGGCGAAGCCCAGCCCCGCGAGCAGCAACACCCCGCTCAACCCGCGCGCGGCATCGAAAGGGCGCGGCGTCGCGTAGCTGAGCGCGATCAGCAGTGGCGCGGCGAGCGCGATCCGCCAGAAGCCCGCGGCGACTGGCCCCACGTCGGCGAGCCGCACGAACCACGGCCCGAACGCCAGCGCGACATTGGCGACGAGCAAAGCCGCGAGCGGCAACGCACTCCAGGTTTGCACCGCAGCAATTTTTCTTCTGGCCCGAGAATCGTGCATGCCACCCTGTAACGCCCTATCTTCGGCGCGTCGCGTCCCCCTTCGGAGAAGCCCATGCCCAGCCTGTTCGATCCCATCCAGCTCGGTGCGGTCGCCGCGCCCAACCGCATCCTGATGGCGCCGCTGACGCGCGGCCGATCGACCCGCGAGCATGTCCCGACCCCGATCATGGGCGAGTATTACGCCCAGCGCGCCGCGGCGGGCCTCATCATCACCGAAGCGACCGGCATCAGCCGCGAAGGGCTCGGCTGGGCCTATGCGCCCGGGCTGTGGACCGAGGCGCAGATCGAGGGCTGGAAGCCGGTGGTCGAGCGGGTCCACCTGGCGGGCGGGCGCATCTTCGCGCAGCTCTGGCACATGGGCCGGCTGGTCCATCCCGATTTCCTCGGCGGCGCGCAGCCCGTCTCCGCCTCGGCGACCACCGCGCCCGGATCGGTGCGCACCTATTTCTCCGATGCCGAGCCCGACGGCAAGCGCGCCTATGCCGAGGCGCGCCCGGCGACGCTCGACGACATCGCGCGCATCCTCGACGATTATTCGGCGGCGACGCGGGGCGCGATCCGCGCCGGGTTCGACGGCGTCCAGCTCCATGCCGCGAACGGCTATCTGATCGACCAGTTCCTGCGCGACAATTCGAACTTCCGCGACGACGACTATGGCGGCAACCCCGAAAACCGCGCGCGGCTGCTGCGCGAGGCGGTCGCCCGGCTGATCGCCGAGGCGGGCGCGGACCGCACCGCGGTGCGCTTCTCGCCCAACGGCGAGGTCCAGGGCGTCGACGACAGCAACCCCGAGGCGGTGTTCATCCCCGCCGCGAAGTGGCTCGACGCGCAGGGGATCGCCTTCCTCGAGCTGCGCGAATCCAAGCCCGGCAGCGGCTTCCGCCCGAGCGACGTGCCGCGACTCTCGCCGAAGATCCGCGGGGTGTTCAGGGCGCCGCTGGTGCTCAACCAGGATTACGCCCTTGCAAACGCCCAGGCCGATCTCGACTCGGGGCTTGCCGACGCGATCGCCTTCGGCCGCACCTTCCTCGCCAACCCCGATCTGGTCGAGCGGCTGCGCAAGGGCGCGCCGCTCAACAAGGGCGATATGGCGACTTTCTATACGCAGGGGGCGGAGGGCTATACCGACTATCCGACGCTGGAGACCGAGGCGGCGTGAGGCTCCGGGCGTCTCGGCGCCCGTCCGGCGGTCCACGGGGCGCCTGAAGTCGTTTTCCAGTTAGCCGGCACCGGCCCGCTCCCCCACCCGGCCACCCATATGATACTGCCGTTGGGTGGCCGGGTGGGGGAGCGGGCCGGTGCCGATTCAGCGAAGCTGAAAACGACTCTAGGGTTCCGGGCTTGGCGTCGCGACGCCGGCGAGCAGAATGTCGACAAGGCGCTTGGCGGCCTGCTCCCCGCCGGCCCCCGAACCGATGCTGGCGACGCCCCCCAGCGCGCGCAACAGATCGAGCGGGTCGAGGTCCAACCGGATCGCGCCGCTGGCGACGGCGCGCTCGGTCAGCATCGCGATCGCCCGCTTCGCCTGCGCGCCCGACGCCGCATAAAGATCGGACGGGCCCCCCACGATCGAATCGAGCAGCTCGGACATGCCATGCTTGGCGGCGATATAGTCGACGAACAGCAGCATCCATTCGCGCAACGCCGCGACGGGCGGATGCAGCGCCGCGAGCCGGCCGGCCGCGTCGGCGAGCTGTCCGGTCTCGTTGCGGTAGACCGCCTCGATCAGCGCGTCGCGCGTGGGGAAATGGCGATAGAGCGTTCCGATCCCCACGCCCGCGGCGCGCGCGATCTCGTCGAGGCTGGCGGCCGATCCCTTTTCGGCAAAGGCCGCCTTCGCCGCTTCGAGCAGGCGCACGCGATTGCGCTGTCCATCCGCGCGCGGCTTGCGCGGAGAAATTCGTGCATCGGCATCGATCACCGGCAATGCACCCCTTGATAAACGGAGTGATCCTCCGTATTTGAGGAAACGGAGATACCCTCCTCTTACCCCGTGCGCCGGCGGCGGACAAGCGCGCGTCGGATCGGCGGTGTCTCGATCAAGCAGGAGATCATCATGGCCCGACCTTTCGACTATAGTTCCACCACCGACGACGTGCTCGCGGGAGTCGATCTGCGCGGCAAGCGGATCTTCGTGACCGGGGTTTCGGCCGGTCTGGGCGTCGAGACCGCGCGAGCGCTCGCGGCGCACGGCGCGCAGGTGGTCGGCGCGGCGCGCGATCTTGCGAAGGCCGAGGCGGCGACCGCCGAGGTTCGCGCGGGCGCCGCCGACGGCGGCGGGCTTTCGCTGGTCCAGCTCGACCTTGCATCGCTTGCGAGCGTTCGCGCCTGCGCCGACGTGCTGCTCGCCGACGCGCGACCCTTCGACCTGTTGATCGCCAATGCCGGCGTGATGGCGGCGCCCTTCGGGCATACCGCCGACGGCTTCGAGACGCAGTTCGGGACCAACCATCTCGGCCATTTCGTGCTGGTCAACCGGATCGCCGCGCTGATTGCGCCGGGCGGGCGGCTGGTGAACCTCGCCTCGTCGGGGCATCGCTTCTCGGACGTCGACCTTGAGGATCCGAACTTCGAGCGCACGCCCTATGACCCGTTCGTCGCCTATGGCCGGTCGAAGACCGCCAATATCCTGTTCGCGGTGGCGTTCGACCGGCGTCACCGGTCACGCGGCGTCCGCGCGACGGCGGTGCATCCGGGCGGAATCCAGACCGAGCTCGGCCGCCACATCGGCGGCGAGACGCTCGAGCAGATGCTCGTGCAGATCAACACGCAGCTGGCGGCGGCGGGCCAGCCGGCGTTCCAATGGAAGACGATCCCGCAGGGTGCGGCCACCTCGGTCCTGGGCAGGCGTGGTCGCCTCCGCCGACGCGGTGGGCGGCCGCTATTGCGAGAACTGCCACGTGTCGGCGGTCACCGACGGGCTGATCGGCCCGGCGAGCGAAGGCGTGCGCTCCTATGCGCTCGATCCCGAGCGTGCAGAGGCGCTGTGGGCGAAAAGCGAGGAAATGGTCGGCGAGCGCTTCTGAGCGGGTGGGCTGCTCGCCTTCGCGGGCGGCCGCCTCAGCCGAGCCGGTCCTTGAGCCCCAGCATCGCCAGCGCCGCCCTGGCCGCGCCGCCGCCCTTGTCGGCTTGGACGGGATCGGCGCGGTAGAGGGCCTGGGCTTCGTTCTCGACCGTCAGGATGCCGTTGCCGATCGGAATCGCATCCATCGTCAGCGCCATCAGCCCGCGCGCGCTTTCGTTCGAGACCACTTCGAAATGATAGGTCTCGCCGCGGATCACCACGCCCAGCGCGACAAAGGCGTCGTAGCGCCCGGTCTCGGCCGCCATCGCCACCGCGCCCGGAATCTCGAGCGCGCCGGGGACGGTGATCGTCTCGTGGCTGTGCCCCGCCGCCGTGATCGCGGCGCGGGCGCCGGCGAGGAGCAGGTCGTTCAGGTGCGCGTAGAAACGCGCCTCGACGATCAGGACGTGCGCCATGTCAGGCGTCGCCGATCGCGCGTTCGCCGACGATCGACAGGCCGTAGCCATCGAGCCCCACCAGCGTATGGTGCGTGTTGGTGAGCAGGATCATGTCGTGGACGCCGAGCTCGGTCAGGATCGTCGCGCCGACGCCGTAATCGCGCAGCTCGTCCATGTCGGCGGGCTTGAGCTTGCCCGCGCGCGCCTGGAGCGCCATCGTGAACTGGTCGGGGCGCGGCTTGTTGATCACCACGACCACGCCCCGCGCCTTCCGCGCCGATGATCTCCATCGAGCGCCGCAGCAGTCCGCCGCGCTGCCCCCCCTCGCCGAACATGTCGCTGAACGGCGAGAGCGCGTGCATCCGTACCAGCGTCGGCCTGGCGGGATCGATCTTGCCCTTGACCAGCGCGATCTGATCGGTGCCGGTCGCCTTGTTCCAGAAGCTGATCGCGGTCCAGTCGCCGCCCCATTCGCTGGTGAAGCGCGATTCGGCGCGGCGCTCGACGAGATGGTCGTGGCGGCGACGATAGGCGATCAGGTCGCGGATCGTGCCGACCTTGAGGTTGTGGAGCTGCGCGAAGCCGACGAGGTCGTCCATCCGCGCCATCGTCCCGTCCTCGTTCATGATCTCGCAGATCACGCCCGAGGGATTGAGCCCCGCCAGCCGCGCGACGTCGACCGCCGCCTCGGTGTGCCCCGCGCGGACCAGCACGCCGCCGTCGCGCGCGACCAGCGGGAAGACGTGGCCCGGCGTGACGATGTCCTCCGCGCCCTTGGCCGCGTCGATCGCCACCGAGATCGTCCGCGCGCGATCGGCGGCGGAGATGCCCGTCGTCACGCCCTCGCGCGCCTCGATCGAGACGGTGAAGGCGGTCTCGTGGCGGGTGCCGTTCGATCGGCTCATCAGGTCGAGCCCCAATTGGTCGACGCGTGCCTTGGTCATCGCCAGGCAGATCAGCCCGCGGCCGTATCTTGCCATGAAGTTGATCGCGTCGGGGGTCGCCATCTGCGCCGGGATGACGAGGTCGCCCTCGTTCTCGCGGTCCTCGTCGTCGACGAGGATGAACATGCGGGCCGTTGCGCGCCTCGTCGATCAGCTCCTCAGGGGTCGAGAGGAAGCCGTGTTGCAGTCTTGCGAGTTCAGCCTTTGGCACGGAGCGCCTCCATGCGCTGTAGATAGCGAGCGAGCACGTCGATTTCGAGGTTGACGGCCTGGCCGGGCGCGATCGCGCCGAAGGTGGTGACCTCGGCGGTGTGCGGGATGATGTTGAGATCGAATTCCACGCCCGCCGGCGTATCGCGAACCCGATTGACGGTGAGCGAGACGCCGTCGACGGTGATCGAGCCCTTGGGCGCGACATAGGGCGCGATTTCGCTGCCGGCGGCGATCGTCACGCGGTGCGACCCCCCCCTCGGCGACCACTGCCTCCACGGAGCCGATGCCGTCGACATGGCCGGTGACGATATGCCCGCCCAATTCGTCGCCGAGCTTGAGCGCGCGCTCGAGATTGAGGCGGCGGCCGGGAGACCATTGCCCCGCCGCGGTGCGCGACACGGTCTCGCCCGAGACGTCGAACGCCACCCAGCCATGGCCCTTGTCGACCACCGTCAGGCACACCCCCGAGCAGGAGATCGACGCGCCGAGATCGATCGTCGCGGTGTCATAGCTCGTGCCGACGCGGACGCGCAGGTCGCCTTGTGTCTCGACGGCTTCGATCGTGCCGATGTCGGTGACGATTCCGGTGAACATCAGTGGCGACGTAGACTTCGAGACGGTCGCTGCCAAGCATCCGTGTGTCGGTGAGACGCCAGCGGCCATGCGCCTCCGAAAGCGCCGCAAGTCCGATGTCGCCGAGCGCTGCTTTGCCGGCGCCGATCAGGATCGGCGCGCGATAGAGCAGCAGCCGATCGACCAGCCCTTCGCGCAGGAACGACGCCGCAGTCTCGGCGCCGCCCTCGACGAGGAGGTGATCGACGCCTTCGAGGTCGGCGATGGCAGAGGGGAAAGGCAGCGTCTCCCACTCTCCGTCATTCCCGCGAAAGCGGGAACCCATCTCCTCCCCCTTGTCCATGTTCGACGGCGCGTCCATGTTCGACGGCGCGGGAGATGGCCCCCCGCTTTCGCGGGGGTGATGGGTGGTAAGAACGAAACGTCGCGGCGACCTGTCTTCCAGACCCGCCAGCCGCACATCCAGCCCCGGCGCATCCGTCTCGAACGTCCCCCGCCCGACCAGAATCCCCTCGTGCCGCGCGCGCTCGAGATGCGCGTGGGCGCGCGCCTCGGGGCCGGTGATCCAGCGGCTTTCACCCGAGGCCAGCGCGATGCGGCCGTCGAGCGAGGTCGCGAGCTTGAGCGTGACGTGCGGCCGGCCCAGCCGCCGGCGCGTCAAGAACCCCGCCATCGCCATGCGCGCCGCCCCCTCGGCGACACCCGCGCGCACTCCGATCCCTGCGCCGCGCAACCGCGCGAACCCCGCGCCATCGGTGCGCGGATCGGGATCGCCGAGCGCCGCGACGACGCGCGCCACCCCCGCCGCGACCAGCAGGTCGGCGCAGGCCGGCCCGCGCGGCGAGGCGTGCGCGCAGGGCTCGAGCGTCACATAGACAGTCGCGCCGCGCGACTTCTCCCCCGCCGCGGCGAGCGCCATCGCCTCGGCGTGCGGGCGCCCGCCGGGCTGCGTCCAGCCGCGCCCGACGACGCGGGCCTCGCGCACGATCACGCAGCCGACATTGGGATTGGGCGCGGTCCGCCCGCGTCCGCGTTCGGCGAGCGCCAGCGCCGCCGCCACCCAGCGCGCGTCGTCAGGCTCGCTCAGATGCCGTACTTCTTCAGCGCGTCGTCCAATCGCTTGAACTCCTGCTGATGCGCCTTCTGCTTCTTGGCGAACTCGGCCTCTTCCTTGTGGCGCCTGACCTGATCGATCTTTTGCTGCGCGACGATCTCGGCATCGGTGCGGTCGAGTGGCCAGCTCTGCACATAGATGATGTTCGGATGATATTCGGGCTGGATCTTATACTCGTCGATGAAGCCGTAGACGATCATGCCGGTGAGCGCGAGCGCCGGCAGGATGAGGATCAGGTCCTTGCGCGAGCGATAGCGAAGGAACTGCCGCAGATCGCCCGCCGCGCCGATCGGGGACATGTTTCGGAACATTCTCATCGCCGGAAGATAGGCGCGCGAGGGCCTGGGAACCAGTCCCCGCGCGCCACCTCCGGCATCAACCGTCGGTCAACACGAAATGGACGGTCATCGTCCGCCAGCTATCCTCGGCGATTCCGCCGCGTGAGGCCGGGCGGAAGCGCCATTTGGCGAGCGCCTGGCGCCGCGTCGCCTCGAAGAAGGCGGCACTGGTGGCGCGGACCTGCTCGACCGCGACGACGCGCCCGTCGGCGCCGATATGGACGCGGACCGTTGCGGTGCCCTCGCGCTGCGCGCGCAGCTCCGGGCCGGATATTGCGGCTGAAAATCGCCGGCGAAGCGCGGGTCGATCTCGGCGGCGATCAGCGGCGGCACCGGCTTGGGCGGATCGGCGACGCGGTCGCCGGTGCCGGTCGATCCCGGATCGATCGGGGGTGTGTACGGCGGCAGCGTATCGGTGGTGGTGATCTGGTCCGCGTCGCGCGGCGGGATCTCGGTCGGCTGGGCATAGATCGGCTCGGGACGCGGCTGCCGTTCGGTCCTGGGCTGCTCGATCGGCGGCGGATCCTGGGGAAGCGGTATCGGATCGGCGATGAAGATCGGCGGCGGGGCCCGCACGACGAGCTGCGGCGCGAGGAAGAAGATCAGCCCGGCGACGACGCCGCCGCTGACCGCGAGCGCCGCGCCCAGGCTGAGCGGACGCGAACTGGAAAGAACCAATCGATCGGCAGTCATGACGGCCTCCATCTCTCCACGCCGGTCGATGCCGGCTGCCTGTGATGATACAACGTCTCATACACGGCGTAAAGAGGTGATAACGGCGCGGACTGGGGCGTCGGTCGAGAGCCGGGGAGCCGTGGATTCGGCGCTATTCGCCGGCGGGCGGGTGCGGCTCGGCGCCGTGCGGGCCGCCGACGAAATCGCCGACGTTGATCGTGCCTAGATCGCCGGGCCAGCTCCGCTCGGCGGCGGTGCCGTCGCCGGCGAGCCGAAGGTCGCCCGCAGGCGTGAACCCGCCGTCACCGTCGGGGTCGACGAGCACGGTGAACACGGTGGGATAGCCGGTGCGGCTGACCGCGGCGATCGTGCTGCGGTCGCCCGCGACGGCATAGCGGATCGTGATCGCGCCCTTGGCATCCGGCGCCGCACGTTCGAGCAGCTGATGGTCGGTCCCGGCGGCGAGCGTGAAGCTCGCGCTTTCGCCCGGATGCAGCGTCAGCCGCTCGACATGCGTGCCGGGCGCGACCTGCTGCGCGGACACGGCGGCGGGGACAAGGAACAAGGCGGCGGCGAGCGTCAGGCGCATCGAAAGTCTCCCGAGGATTGAGATCGGGAGGCAAACGCCCGGCGGCGCGAGTCGGTTCAGCGCGGCGCCAGCCGGGCGATCGCGCGATCGCGGCCGATCAGCGGGAGCAGCGCCGCCATGTCGGGCCCGTGGTCGCGTCCGGTGAGCGCGAGGCGCAGCGGCAGGAACAGCGCGCGGCCCTTGCGCCCGGTCGATTGCTTGAGCGCGGCGGTGAGCGCGTGCCAGGGATCGGCGGACCAATCGATCTCGGCGGCCGCCGCGGCCGCCTGGGCAAGGAATTCGGCCTCGTCAGGCTGCGCCGGCGCGTCGACCGGCCCCTCGACGACGCGCCACCAGTCGGCCGCCTCGGCGACCGTCGAAAGATTGGGCCGAATCGCCTCCCATGCCGTCGCGCCCATCCCCGCGGGAAGCCGACCCGCGACCGCGTCGAAGCCGAGCTGGTGGACGATCCGCGCGTTGAGCCCCGCCAGCTCGGCCTCGTCGAACCGCGCCGGCGCACGGCCGAAACGCGCGAAATCGAACGAGCCGATCAGCGGCGCCGGATCGGCGAAGGGCTCGACCGGATCGCTCGTCCCGATCCGTGCGAGCAGCGCGACCAGCGCCTGCGGCTCGATCCCCGCCTCGCGGAAATGCGCGACCCCGAGCGAGCCGAGCCGCTTCGAGAGCTTGCCCTCGGCGCCAGTGAGCAGCGCTTCGTGCGCGAAGGTGGGCGGCGCGGCGCCGAGCGCGGCGAACATCTGGAGCTGCGCGGCGGTGTTCGAGACATGGTCCTCGCCGCGCACGACATGGGTGACGGACATGTCGACATCGTCGATCACCGAGGGCAGCAGATAGAGCCAGCTGCCGTCGCCGCGGCGGACGACCGGATCGCCGATCAGCGCCGGATCGAAGCGCTGGTGGCCGCGCACCAGATCGTCCCATTCGATCGGCGCAGCGTGATCGAGCCGGAAGCGCCAATGCGGCCGCCGGCCCTCGACCTCGAGCGCGGCGCGCCGCGCATCGCCCAGCGCTAGCGCCGCGCGGTCATAGACCGGCGGCAGCCCGCGTCCGAGCAGCACCTTGCGCTTGAGCTCCAGTTCCTCGGCGGTCTCATAGGCCGGATAGATCCGCCCCGCCGCCTTCAATTCGTCGAACCGCGCCTCGTAGCGATCGAAGCGCGCCGACTGGCGCTCCTCGGCGTCGGGTGCCATCCCAAGCCAGCCGAGATCGGCGCGGATCGCTGCGACGAACGCCTCGTCCGAGCGTTCGCGGTCGGTATCGTCGAGCCTGAGCAGGAAGCGCCCGCCATGCGCGCGCGCGAACAGCCAGTTGTGGAGCGCGGTCCTGAGGTTGCCGACGTGCAGCCGGCCGGTGGGGCTGGGCGCGAAACGGGTGGTGACGGTCATGCGCGCCACCTAGGCCGCAAAGCCCCTTTGCGCCACCCGGAACAGCGCTCTAAGGGAGGCCATGACCACCATGGGGCCTCGCGCATGAAACTGATGGCCGGCAATTCGAACCTGCCGCTTTCCAAGGCGATCGCCGACTATCTCGAGATCGGCCTCACCAAAGCCAACGTCCGCCGCTTCGCCGACGAGGAGATCTTCGTCGAGATCCTCGAGAACGTCCGCGGCGAGGATGTGTTCGTGCTCCAATCGACCAGCTTCCCGGCGAACGACAATCTGATGGAGCTGCTGATCTGCATCGACGCGCTGCGCCGCGCCTCGGCCAAGCGGATCACTGCGGTGCTTCCCTATTTCGGCTATGCCCGCCAGGACCGCAAGCCGGGGCCGCGCACGCCGATCTCGGCCAAGCTCGTCGCCAACCTCATCACCGTCGCGGGCGCGAACCGCGTGCTCTCGGTCGATCTTCACGCCGGGCAGATCCAGGGCTTCTTCGATATCCCGACCGACAATCTCTACGCCGCGCCGGTGATGTCCGAGGACATTCGGGCGCGCTTCGGCGATCATAATCTGATGGTGGTCTCGCCCGACGTCGGCGGCGTGGTGCGCGCGCGCGCGCTCGCCAAGCGGCTCGACAACGCTCCGCTCGCGATCGTCGACAAGCGCCGCGAGAAGCCCGGCGAATCGGAGGTGATGAACATCATCGGCCAGGTCGAGGGACGCTTCTGCGTGCTGATCGACGACATCGTCGATTCGGCGGGCACGCTGTGCAACGCCGCCGCGGCGCTCAAGGCGGCGGGAGCGGAGGGCGTGGTCGCTTATTGCACCCATGGCGTGCTTTCGGGCGGCGCGGTCGCGCGCGTCGACGCATCCGAGCTGACCGAGCTCGTCATCACCGATTCGATCGGCAACCACGCGGTGATCGCCGAGAGCGCCAAGGTCCGCCACCTGACGATCGCGCCTTTGCTCGCCGAGGCGGTGCGCCGCATCGCCGACGAGAGCTCGGTGTCGTCGCTGTTCGATTAGCGCGCCGCCTCGAACAGCAATCCGATCCCCACCAGGATCATCAGCCAGTAGATCGCGGTGTAGAACCGGTCGGGGGCGATCCGGCGGACCAGCCAGACGCCCGCGAGCGTCGACACGATCGCCGGCGGCAGCAGCGCGGCGCTGGTGAGCAGATTGCCGCGCGTGAACTGGCCGAGCGCGACATAGGCCGGGACCTTGATCCAGTTGACCGCCGCGAAGAACACCGCCGTGGTGCCCACCAGCAGCGCCGGCGGCAGGCTGCGCGGCAGCACCCAGAGCTGGAACGGCGGCTGCCCGGCGTGCGCGATCTGGCTGGTGAAGCCCGAGGCCGCGCCGAACAGCGCGCCCGCCCATTCGGGCAGCCGCGCCGCCTCGCGCGGGACCGCATGGCGCGCGATCCACAGCCGATAGGCGCCGAACAGGATCGAGATCACGCCCACCGCCGCCATCACCGCCGCCGGGGTCACGCTCGCCGCGAAGCCGTAGCCGAGCGCCACTCCCGCCGCCGCGCCGGGCAGCATCCGGCCGAGCAGCCGCCAGTCGACCGTCCGCCGGAACGCCCAGACGCCGACCACGTCCTGGACGATCAGCAGCGGCAGCAGGATCGCCGCCGCCCGCACCGGATCGATCGCGAAGGCGAGCAACGGCAACGACAAGGATCCCAGCCCGGTGAACCCGCCCTTGGCGAGCCCCACCAGCACCACCGCCGGAATCGCCAGCGCGTAGAAATGCCAGTCGGCGATCAAGCGGCGCGGCGGCGCTTGAGCTCGGCGCTGAGCGCTTCGGCCGGCGGCGCCCACAGGAAGCCGAAGCTGACCGCACCATGCTTCGATTCGACCGCATGGTGGAGCCGGTGCGCCTGGACGATCCGCTTCATATAGGTCGAGCGCGGCACGTAGCGGTGGCCGATCCGGCGGTGGACGATCACGTCGTGGAAGCCGAAATAGATCGCGCCATAGCCGGCGATCCCCGCGCCGATCCAGGTGAAGCCCGGCCACATGCCAAGCTGGACGCCGGCGTAGAGCAGCGCGATCGAGGGAAGCGCGAAGATCGCGGCATAGAGATCGTTGAGCTCGAACCGGCCGGCGCGCGCGCGGTGGTGGCTCGCGTGGAGGAACCAGCCGGGGCCGTGCATCACCCAGCGGTGCGCCGCATAGGCGACGCCTCCATCGCCGCGAGCGTCGCGAGGAACAGGGCCATGCCGATCGCCGGAGTCATGCCCGCGCCATAGCCCGGTTTGCGCGCCCGCGCACGGGGGTGGATTCGCGCAGGCGCCTGTGCTTTAGGCGGCGCACATTCCCGATCTTCGAAAAGGCCGCCCGAGCCCATGAACATCCACGAATATCAGGCGAAGGAATTGCTCGCCAAGTTCGGCGTGCCCGTCCCCGCCGGCTTCGCCGCGATGAGCGTCGAGGAGGCCGTCGCGGCCTCGAAGCGGCTCCCCGGGCCGCTTTATGTGGTGAAGGCGCAGATCCATGCCGGCGGACGCGGCAAGGGCAAGTTCAAGGAACTGCCGCCAAGCGCCAAGGGCGGCGTCCGCCTCGCGCGCACCGAGCAGGAGATTCGCGAGGCGGCGCACGAGATGCTCGGCAACACGCTCGTCACGATCCAGACCGGCGAGCACGGCAAGCAGGTCAACCGCCTCTACGTCACCGACGGCGTCGACATCGCGCGCGAATTCTACCTCGCTTTGCTCGTCAATCGCGCCTCGGGCCGCGTCTCGATGGTCGTCTCGACCGAGGGCGGGATGGACATCGAGACCGTCGCGCACGACACGCCCGAGAAGATCCACACGATCGACATCGATCCCGCCACCGGCTTCATGCCGCACCACGGCCGCTCGGTCGCGGCGGCGCTGGGGCTGAGCGGCGACCTCGCCAAGCAGGCGGCGTCGACCGCGTCGAAGCTCTATGACGCCTTCCTCGGCACCGACGCCGCGCAGATTGAGATCAACCCGCTCGCGGTGACCACGGACGGCAAATTGCTCGTGCTCGACGCCAAGGTCGGCTTCGATTCGAACGCGATGTTCCGCCACAAGGACCTGCTCGCGCTGCGCGACGAGACCGAGGAGGATCCGATGGAGCTCGAGGCCTCGAAGTACGATCTCGCCTACATCAAGCTCGACGGCGACATCGGCTGCATGGTCAACGGCGCCGGGCTGGCAATGGCGACGATGGACATCATCAAATTGAACGGCATGTTCCCGGCCAATTTTCTCGACGTCGGCGGCGGCGCCTCGAGGGAGAAGGTCACCGCGGCGTTCAAGATCATCCTCAGCGATCCGGCGGTGAAGGGCATCCTCGTCAACATCTTCGGCGGGATCATGCGCTGCGACATCATCGCCGAGGGCATCGTCGCGGCGGCGAAGGAAGTGAATCTGTCGGTGCCGCTGGTCGTCCGGCTCGAGGGCACCAATGTCGAGCAAGGCAAGCAGATCCTCGCCAATTCGGGGCTGCCGATCGTCGCGGCGAACGACCTGGGCGACGCGGCGAAGAAGATCGTGGCCGAAGTAAAGCAGGCCGCCTGAACCCTCTCCTCCCCAGGATGCGGTTCGGAAGCTAGGAGAGTGGCATGAAGGTGCTGGTGCCGGTCAAGCGGGTGCTTGATTACAATGTGAAGCCGCGGGTGAAGACGGACGGCTCGGGAGTCGATCTCGCCAACGTCAAGATGAGCATGAACCCGTTCGACGAGATCGCGATCGAGGAAGCGGTGCGGCTCAAGGAGAAGGGCGTCGCGACCGAGGTGGTGGTCGTCACGATCGGCGTCGCCAAGGCCGAGAGCGACATCCTGCTCACCGCGCGCGCGATGGGCGCCGATCGCGCAATCCTGATCCAGACCGACGACGAGGTCGAGCCGCTGGGCGTCGCCAAGCTGCTGGCGAAGGTCGCCGAGGAGGAGCAACCCGGGCTGGTGATCCTCGGCAAGCAGGCGATCGACGACGACAGCAACCAGACCGGCCAGATGCTCGCGGCGTTGCTCGGCTGGCCGCAGGGGACCTTCGCCTCAAAGGTCGAGGTCGAGGGCGAGCGGGTCAAGGTCACGCGCGAGGTCGACGGCGGGCTCGAGACCGTCGATTTGAAGCTCCCGGCGATCGTGACGACCGACCTGCGCCTCAACGAGCCGCGCTATGCGACCTTGCCCAATATCATGAAAGCCAAGTCGAAGCCCTTGCTCAAGAAGACCGTCGCCGATTACGGCGTCGACGTGAGCCCCAGGCTCAAGACGTTGAAGGTGGTCGAGCCGGCCAAGCGCACCGCAGGAATCAAGGTGCCCGACGTCGACGCGCTGGTCGAGAAGCTCAAGGCGCTGGGAGTCGCGAAATGAAGACGCTGGTCTGGGTCGAGCACGACAATGCGAGCCTCAAGGACGCGACGCTGGCGGTGGTGACCGCGGCGAGCCAGCTCGGCGATGTCGACCTGCTGGTCGCGGGCGCGGGCTGCAAGGCGGTGGCCGACGAAGCCGCCAGGATCGCCGGCGCGGGCAAGGTGCTGCTCGCCGACGATGCCGCTTATGGCCATGAGCTGGCGGAGAATGTCGCGCCGCTGATCGCCGGGCTGATGGCCGGCTATGACGCGGTGCTGTTCCCCGCCACCACCAACGGCAAGAACATCGCCCCGCGCGTCGCTGCGCTGCTCGACGTGATGCAGATCAGCGACATCCTTTCGGTCGAGGGACCCGACACCTTCACGCGGCCGATCTACGCGGGCAACGCGATCGCCACGGTCCAAACCAGCGACAAGAAGCTCGTGATCACCGTCCGCGGGACCGCCTTCGCCAAGGCGGCGACGGGCGGCGGCACGGCACGGTGGAAGCCGTGAGCGGCCCCGGCGACGCGGGCCTTTCGAGCTTCGTCGGCGCCGAGATCGCCAAGTCCGAGCGGCCCGAACTGACCAGCGCCAAGGTGATCGTCTCGGGCGGCCGCGCGCTCCAGAATTCGGAGAATTTCCACGCGCTGATCGAGCCGCTGGCCGACAAGCTCGGCGCCGCGGTCGGCGCGAGCCGCGCGGCGGTCGACGCGGGCTATGTCCCCAACGATTACCAGGTCGGCCAGACCGGCAAGATCGTGGCGCCGGAGGTCTATGTCGCGATCGGCATCTCGGGAGCGATCCAGCACCTGGCGGGCATGAAGGACTCCAAGACGATCATCGCGATCAACAAGGACGAGGACGCCCCGATCTTCCAGGTCGCCGACGTGGGCCTGGTCGGCGACCTGTTCAAGATCGTGCCCGAGCTGACCGGGAAGCTGTGATGCTGGCGCCGATGCTGTCGGTCCGTGACGGCAAGGCGGCGCTCGCCTTCTACGCCGAGGCCTTCGGCGCATCGGCAGTGATCCATGCCGAGGACGGCGATGGCCGGGTGGTCGCCGAGCTGACCCGCGGCAAGTCGATATTCTGGGTTGCCGACGAATCGCCCGACAACGCCAATTTCGCGCCGCCGACGCTCGGCGGGTCGACGGCGCGGTTGATCCTGACGGTCGACGATCCCGACGCGGCGTTCGCGCGGGCCACGGCGGCGGGTGCCGCGGTCGTCTGGCCGGTCGCGGACCAATATGGCTGGCGGATCGGCCGCGTGTCCGATCCGTTCGGGCATCACTGGGAGATCGGGCGCCCCGCCTTCCGCCTGAGCGCCGCGTCCATTCGCCAGCCGCAGGACCGCGAACCCCGCCAGCGCCGAGACGATCGATCCCGCCAGCACGCCGAACTTGACCTGATCGGCCAGCTCGGGCCGCGCCGGGAAGGCCAGCCCACCGATGAACAGGCTCATCGTGAACCCGATCCCCGCGAGCAGCGCCATCCCGTAGACCTGCTTCCAGCCCGCGTGCGGCGCGGGGGCGAGGCGCAGCCTCGTCGCGAGCCAGATGCTCCCGAAGATGCCCGCCTGCTTGCCGGCCACCAGCCCGAGCGCGATGCCGAGCGGCAGCGGCGCGAGCAGGATCGCGGGCGACATTCCCGCGAACGAAACCCCGGCGTTGGCGAAGCCGAACAGCGGCACGATCGCGAACGCCACCCAGGGGTTGAGGCCATGCTCAAGCCGGCGCAGCGGCGACGCATGGCCGTGGCCGACAGGAATCGTCATTGCCGCGAGCACCCCCGCAACCGTCGCATGGACTCCCGAGCGCAGCACCAGCAGCCAGAGCAAGGCCGCGAGCAGCAGATAGGGCCACAGCCGCGTCACGCCGCGCCGGTTGAGCCCGATCATCGCGGCCAGCACGACCGCGGCGAGCCCGAGCGCGACAAGATCCACGTGGCGGGTATAGGCCAGCGCGATGATCGCGACCGCGCCCATGTCGTCGACGATCGCGATCGTGGTGAGCAGCAGCTTGAGCGCCGGCGGCGCGTGGCGGCCGAGCAGCGCGAGCACGCCCATCGCAAAGGCGATGTCGGTTGCCGCCGGGATCGCCCAGCCGCTGGCCAGGTCCGAGGTCGCCCGCGTCACCGCGAGGAAGATCAGCGCGGGCGCGAGCATTCCCGCCGCCGCGGCGATCACCGGCAGCCGCCGCTGGTCCCAACGCGCCAGCCGCCCGCCGACGAACTCGCGCTTGATCTCGAGCCCGACGAGCAGGAAGAACACCGCCATCAGCGCGTCGTTGATCCACAGATGCACGGTCATCGCGCCCTGGTCGTCCGCCAACACCGGCCCGGTCGTGACGTGGAGCGCGGCGAAATAGCTCCCGGCGAGCGGCGAATTGGCGAGCGCAAGCGCCACCGCCGACGCCGCCATCAGCGCGATCCCGCCGGCCGCCTCGCCGGCGACGAACGCGCCGACCGCGGAGGCGGCACGGCGCCTCACGCCTTCGCCAGCGCCTCGGCGATCAGCGCGCGCGTGTTGGCGATCCCGTAGAGCGCGATGAAGCTGCCCATCCGCGGGCCCTGATCCGATCCCAGCAGCGTCTCGTAGAGCGCCCTGAACCAGTCGCGCAGAGTCGCGAACCCCCCCGTCTTGCCGATTTCATAGACCAGGTTCTGGATGTCCTCGGCGGGCGCATCCGCCCGAAGCGATCCAAGTTCGGCGTCGAGCCGCTTCAGCGCCTCCACCTCCACGCCTGCCGGCGCGCGGCGCTTGAGCGTCGGTGCCACGAAATCCCGGGCATAAGCGAGCGCATGGCCGATCAGCCGGTCGAGCGCAGGATAGGCCTCGGGCGTGGCGTCGGGGACGTAATTCGCCAGATACCCCCAGACCTGCTCCTTGCTCGCCTCGCCCATCACCCCGACGAGGTTGAGCAGCAGCCCGAAGGTCACCGGCAGCGTCTCCGCCGGGGGCGGACCGTTGTGGATGTGGTGGACGGGGTTGCCGAGCCTTTGCTCGATCGGCTGGCCCGCATAGTTGGCGCGGAACTGCCAATAGTCGTCCACCGCGCGCGGGATCACCCCCAGGTGGAGCTGCTTGGCCTTCTTGGGCTCGCGATAGGCATAGAAGGCGACGCTCTCGTCCGGCGCATAGGTCAGCCATTCCTCGAGGCTGAGGCCGTTGCCCTTCGACTTGGAGATCTTCTCGCCCCGCTCGTCGAGGAACATCTCGTAGATCAGCCCCTCGGGCTTCCGCCCGCCGAGGATCTGCGCGATCTTGCCCGCGAGGATCGCGCTGTCGATCAGATCCTTGCCGTGCATCTCGTAATCCACGTCGAGCGCGGCCCAGCGCATGCCCCAATCGGGCTTCCATTGGAGCTTGGCCTTACCGCCGAGGACCGACTGGGTGACCGTTTCTCCTTCATCCACGAAACGAACGGTCCCGGCATCGGCATCGACCACCTCGACAGGCACCTGCAGCACCACGCCGGAGCTGGCGGAGATCGGCAGCACCGGCGAATAGGTCGCCTGACGCTCGCCGCGCAGCGTCGGCAGCATCACCGCCATGATCGCGTCATAGTTGCGCAGCACGCGCTTCAGATATTCGTCGAACCGGCCGGAGGTGTAATATTCGGTCGACGAGGCGAATTCGTAGTCGAACCCGAACTGGTCGAGGAAATCGCGCAGCGTCGCATTGTTGTGCGCGGCGAAGCTCTCGTGGCAATCGAAAGGATCGGGGGATGCGCGTCAGCGGCTTGCCGAGATGGCGGCCAAGCATGTCCTTGCCGGGCACATTGTCGGGCACCTTGCGCAGCCCGTCCATGTCGTCGCTGAACGCGATCAGCCGCGTCGGAATGTCGGAGATCGTCTCGAACGCATGCCGCACCATCGTCGTGCGCAGCACCTCGTTGAAGGTGCCGATATGCGGCAGCCCGGAGGGGCCGTAGCCGGTCTCGAACAAGACGTGGCCCTTCGCCGGCGCACCGTCGGGGTAGCGCTTGAGCAGCTTGCGCGCTTCCTCATAGGGCCAGGCCTTGGAATCGAGCGCGGCGGCACGGAGGGTCAGCTTGTCGGTCATGCAGTGTCGCATCTAGCGAAGCCCGGCCGTGGGGGCCAGCGTTGCACGTCGTGCATCGGCGAGCCCTGAAAGGCCGGCAAGGATGGCGGCCCCGTGATGATTGCCCATGCCAACGGAATGAGGCACTGACGCACTGGGCGACGGAGGTTCGCGTGCGCGAAATGGGCTTGCTATTCGGGTGCTGTGCTATGCTCGCGAGCTGCAGTGGCGGCGGTTCGAGTGGTGGCGTCGTTGCGGTGACACCGACGCCTACCGTTACGCCGACGCCGACACCGACGCCCACCCCGCAAGCGATGCTGACGTATCTGTACTCGTTCGGATCAAAGCCATTCGATGCCGATCAGCCGAATGGCCCGCTCCTACAGGCCAGCGACGGCAATTTCTACGGGACCAGCCGAGGCGGGGGCACCCATTCATGCAGACCCCCGGACAACATTCCCTGCGGCGTCGTCTTCAAGATGACACCCGGCGGGGATGAAACGGTGTTGTATTCGTTCGGCGCCTCGGCAACCGACGCATACGGGCCCGACGCGCCGCTGATTCAAGGCAAGGACGGAGCGCTATACGGCACGACGGCCAGCGGCGGCACCTACGGCGCCGGCACCGCCTTCAGGATAACGTTCGATGGCACTTATTCCGTGCTATATTCTTTTGGCGCCTCGCCATCCGACGGCATCGTTCCGGTTGCAGCTCTCGTCGAGGCTGGCGATGGAAATTTCTACGGCACGACCACTTCCGGGGGCGCCAATCATTGCCGAAACATCCCTCAAAGCGGCGGCAATTGCGGCACCATTTTCAAGATCACGCCTGCTGGTGTCGAGACGGTTTTATATTCGTTCGGCGCCTCGCCATCCGATGGCGTCGAGCCGCTGGGCTCCTTGATCCAGGCGAGCGATGGCAATTTCTATGGAACGACGATCGACGGGGGCGCCAACAACTGCGCTTCGGGCACGAACAATTGCGGTACGGTGTTCAAGATCACGCCCGCCGCGGCCGTGACGATTTTGCATTCATTCGGCACCTCCGGCGCCGATGGAATCGCTCCACAGGGGCCTGTCACCCAGGGAAGCGACGGCGCCCTTTACGGGACCACGCCGTCTGGAGGTGGCGGGACCTGCGGCAGTCCGTACGGCTGCGGCACGGTCTTCCGGATCACCCCGGCTGGAGTAGAGACAATCCTTTATGCCTTCGCTCCCACCTCACAGTTGGACGGGGCTGGCCCATCGCCCTTTATCCTTCAGGCGAGGGACGGCGGCTTTTACGGCACGGCCCGTTCCGGCGGAGCGTATCAATGCTCTTCATGCGGCACTGCGTTCCGGCTGACCCCATCTGGGGTGCTCACCACGCTCTACTCCTTTGGGCCGGTGAACGAGAGACCCAATGACCCTGGAGCGGGCCTGACGCTGGGGCGGGACGGCGCCTTTTACGGCGTAACTTTCTCGGGTCCCATCGGCAGCATTTCGGGCACCGTGTTTAAGTTGGCGGTACAGTGAGCGCGTGGGCGCGGCCCGGGACAACGGAGCCAGACGTCGGCACGGCTTGCGCGCGCCCAATGCGCCGCCCGGTCGCCACGCCGTAAACATTCTTCCAATCTCTGGTTTGTTCTGCTTTTGTACGGAGGCGATGCCCATGCACACGCCTTCCCGCCTCCCGGCGCTCTTTTCGCGCCACGGCGAGCGGCGATTTTTTTCCGGAAGTCGGTGTCGACCGTGGCAACCTGGCCCGCCGAGGTGACCGCGCTCCCCTATCCCGCGCTCCATGCGAGCCACGGCGGCATCTGGATCGCCACCGCCGACGAGACGCGCGCGGTGGGGCGCGGCGAGGCGATCCGGATCGCCGCCGATACGCCGGTGATCCTACTCAATGCCGCGCTGGTCGGGCAGAGGCTCGGGCACCCCGAGCTGAACGGGCTCGACCTGCTCGAACTGTTCGCCTTCCTGCGCCCCGCGCGCTTCATGGTGCCGACTCCCAAGGGGCTCGCGCGCGCCGCGGGGATCGGGGCGCCCGCAGCCGACGACCAGGTCGCGGCCTTTCTCCGCCGTGCCGCCGAAGCGCTGCTCGCGCTTCCACAAGGCGATTGGAGCGAGCGCGAGGGGGCGTGGAATTCGGTCCAGTCGCTGTTCCGGCTGCGCTGGCCCTGGGCGCCGGCGGCGAGCGCGGCGATCGCCAAGCCCGAGAAGGCCGAGCGCTGGCTCTTCTCGCGGCTGCCCGAATGGTCCGAGCAGCCTCCCCGCGCGGCGCCGCGATCGGTGACGCTCGACGATACCGACGTCGCCGGTCGACTGGAATCGCTCACCGGCGCCGGGGCCGAGCACCGCCAGGGCCAGCGCGACTATGCCGCCGCCGCCGCGCAGGCGTTCGCGCCCCGCCAGATGCGCGAATCGCCCAACCTCGTGCTGGCCGAGGCGGGGACCGGGATCGGCAAGACGCTCGGCTATCTCGCGCCCGCCTCGCTATGGGCGGGCCAGGCGCAGGGCGCCGTGTGGGTCTCGACCTTCACCAAGGCGCTCCAGCGCCAGCTCGCGCACGAGAGCGAGCGCCTCTTCCCCGACGAATCCGAGCGCAAGCGGCGCATCGTCACGCGCAAGGGGCGCGAGAATTACCTGTGCCTGCTCAACCTCGAGGACGCGCTCCAAGGCGGGTTCGCGGGGCGGGCGGCGATCCTCGCGCAGCTCGTCGCGCGCTGGGCGGCCTACACCGCCGACGGCGACATGATCGGCGGCGACCTGCCCGGATGGCTCCCGACCCTCTTCCGCCGCAACGGATCGACCGCGCTCACCGACCGGCGCGGCGAATGCATCTACGCCGGCTGCCCGCATTATCGAAAATGCTTCATCGAGCGCGCCGCGCGAAGCAGCGCCGAGGCCGATATCGTCATCGCCAACCACGCTTTGGTGATGGTCAACGCCGCACGCGGGCGCGAATCGGCGAATCGGCCGACGCGATACGTGTTCGACGAGGGCCATCACCTGTTCGACGCCGCCGACGCGATGTTTTCGGCGGCGCTCACCGGGCAGGAGGCGATCGAGCTGCGCCGCTGGATCACCGGCCCCGAATCGGGCGCGCGGGGACGGCGGCGCGGGCTGGCGGCGCGGCTCTCCGATGTCGCGAGCTACGATGCCGAGGGCGGCGAGGCGATCGGCGACGTGGTCGAGGCCGCGCGCGCGCTGCCGACCGACCAATGGCTGCAACGACTGGCGGAGGGCCAGCCGTTCGGCCCGGTCGAGGCCTTGCTCGCGGCGGTGCGCGGGCTGGTCTATGCGCGCGCCGAAAAGACCGACGACGCGGGCTATGGGCTCGAGACCGAGCTGGCCGAGCCCGATGCGGCGCTGGTCGAGGCGGCGGGGCCGGCGGCGGCCGCGCTCGAGGCGCTGGTGCGGCCGCTGGTGACGCTCGGGCGCCGGCTCGAGGCGGTGCTCACCGAGGCGCCCGACTGGATGGACGGCGCGGCGCGCGCGCGGATCGAGGGTGCGATCGCCTCGCTCGGCTGGCGGACCGAGACCGCCGGCGCCTGGCTGGCGCTGCTCGCGCGGATCGGCGGGCCGGCCGATCCCGAATTCGTCGACTGGCTCGCGGTCGATCGCGTCGAGGGGCGCGAGTATGACGTGGGTCTCCATCGCCATTGGCTCGATCCCTCGCGGCCGTTCGCCGAGACCGTGCTCAAGCCCGCGCACGGCGCGCTGATCACCTCGGCGACGCTGCGCGCCGGCGGCGACTGGGACCTCGCCGAGGCGCGCACCGGCGCCACCCACCTGCTGCGCCCGCCGATTCGCTTCGAGGCGCCGAGCCCGTTCGATTACGCCCGGCAATCACAGGTGCTGATCGTCACCGACGTCAAGCGCGGCGACCTGCCGAGCCTCGCCAACGCCTATGCCCGGCTGATCGTCGCGGCAGGAGGCGGGACGCTGGGCCTGTTCACCGCGATCCGCCGGCTGCGCGCTGTCCATGCCCGCATCGCCGACCGGCTGGCGCGCGAGGGGCTGACGCTGCTCGCGCAGCATGTCGATCCGATCGACACCGGTACGCTGGTCGACATCTTCCGCGACGATCCGCGCGCCTCGCTGATCGGCACCGATGCGCTGCGCGACGGCGTCGACGTGCCCGGCCATTCGCTGCGGCTGGTGGTGATGGAGGGCGTACCCTGGCCCAAGCCGACCGTGCTGCATGCCGCGCGGCGGCTGGCGGGCGGCGGCACCGCCTATGACGACCGCATCGTCCGCGCACGGCTGGCGCAGGCATTCGGCCGGCTGATCCGCCGCGCCGACGATTCGGGCAATTTCGTGCTGCTCTCGGCGGCGATGCCCTCACGGCTGCTCGCCGCCTTTCCCGCCGGCACCCCGGTCGCGCGGGTGACGCTCGACGAAGCGGCCGAGCGTATCCGTCTTTCCACCGACACACGCTTGCGGCATGAGGCGGGCGCCACCGCCTGACCGGGATGCCATGAAGACGCTCACCCTGCTGCGCCATGCCAAATCCGGCTGGGACGATCCGGTCGCGCGCGATTTCGATCGTCCGCTCAACCCCAAGGGCCAGCGCGCCGCGGCGATGATGGGGCGCCACATGCGCGCGCTCGGGCTCGAGTTCGATCACGTCGTCGCTTCGCCGGCGGCGCGGGTGATCGGCACGCTCGAGCAGGTCGCGGGCGGCTATGGTGGCGATCTGGCCCCCGCCTGGGATCCGCGCCTCTACCTCGCCTCGGCGGCGACGCTGCTCGAGGTGGTGCGCGAGCTGCCCGAGGCGGCCGAGCGGGTGCTGCTCGTCGGGCACAATCCGGGCCTCGAGGAGCTGGTCCTGCTGCTGGTTCCCGAGGGACGCGACGGGCTGCGCGACGCGGTCGAGGTCAAATTCCCGACCGCGAGCCTCGCCGAGATCCGCTTCGACGGCGATCGCTGGGAGGCCGCCGCGCCGGCAAGCGCCGAGCTCACGCGCTTCGTCCGCCCACGCGACCTCGACCCGAGCCTGGGCCCGGATCAGGCCTGATCAGCGCGAATCGGCGTCCAGCGCCTCGGCGAGCGAATCGCGGATCGCCTTGATCGACTCGCCTCCGGCGGCAGACTCAGGCGGCTTGCCCGCGCGCTCCGCGGCGAGCAGCCGCTGGACGCCGCGGATCGTATAGCCTTCCTGCGCGAGCAAGGCATGGATGCGGCGCACCAGCGCGACATCCTCGGCGCGGTAATAGCGGCGCTTGCCCGCGCGCGTCAGCGGGCGAAGCTGGGGAAAGCGCGTTTCCCAATAGCGCAGGATATGCTGCGGCCGCCCGATCTCCAGGGCAAGCTCGCCGATCGTCCGGAGCGCGCCAGCGGCCTTCTCGGGCGCCGGCATCGGGGCTCTCAGCCGGCCGAGACGATGCGGTCGCGCATCATCTGGCTAGCGCGGAAGGTGAGGACGCGGCGCGGCGCGATCGGCACCTCGATCCCGGTCTTGGGATTGCGGCCGACGCGCTCGCCCTTGTCGCGCAGGATGAAGCTGCCGAAGCCGGAGATCTTGACGTTCTCGCCCTTCGAGAGCGCCTCGCACATGTGCGTGAGGACCTGCTCGACCAGCCGCGCCGCATCGGCGCGCGACAGTCCAACTTCGCGGTGGAGTGATTCGGCCAGATCGGCCCTGGTCAATGTGCCCGCCGGCGCCATGATCGGCAGCCTCCCCTTTTCGTGAGCGTCATGCACCCTAACAGATTGCGACTGAGCCGCAAATGGGAACATTACACCTTGGAAACAATCTGGAAATGGCGGCTTTGGGCGTCTCGCGGTCAAAACCGGACCACCGCCGCACCCCAGGTGAAGCCCCCGCCCATCGCCTCGAGCACGATCAGATCGCCCTGCTTGATGCGCCCGTCGCGCACCGCGACATCGAGCGCGAGCGGCACCGACGCGGCCGAGGTATTGGCATGCTGGTCGACCGTGACGATCACCTTGTCGCGGTCGAGCCCGAGCTTGCGCGCGGTCGCCTCGAGGATGCGGGCATTGGCCTGGTGCGGCACCACCCAATCGACCTGATCCGAGCTAAGTCCCGCCGCGGAAAGCGATTCTTCCATCACCGCGGCGAGATTGACGACCGCGTGGCGGAAGACCTCGCGCCCCTTCATCCGCAGCTTGCCGACCGTGCCGGTGGTCGAGGGACCGCCGTCGACATAGAGCAGCTCGTTGTAGCGCCCGTCGGCATGGAGCCGCGTCGCGAGCACGCCGCGCCCGGTCTCGGCATCGCTCTCCTGCGCCTCGAGCACCACCGCGCCGGCGCCATCGCCGAACAACACGCAGGTGCCGCGATCCTCCCAATCGAGGATGCGGCTGAAAGTCTCGGCGCCGATCACCAGCGCGCGCCGGTGCGCCCCGGCGCGAATCATCGAATCGGCGACCTGGAGCGCATAGAGGAAGCCCGAGCACACCGCCGCGACGTCGAATGCGACGCAATCGACGATGCCGAGCGCCGCCTGGACGCGCGTCGCGCTGGCGGGAAGGTCTGGTCGGGGGTGGCGGTGGCGAGCACGATCAGGTCGATATCGCCCGCCGCCCGCCCCGCCTCGGCAAGCGCGGCGGCGGCGGCGGCGGTCGCGAGCGTGCTGGTCGTCTCCTCGGGGCCGGCGATATAGCGAAAGCGGATGCCGGTGCGCTCGACGATCCATTCGTCGGTGGTGTCGACGCTCTCGGCGAGCTCGGCGTTCGAGACGCGGCGCGCCGGAAGCGCCGAGCCGGTGCCGATGATGACCGAACGCACGCTCATGCCCTGATCACGCCGCTTTCGCCTCGAAGTTCCCGAGATCCTCGGTGATCCGCCGGGTCAGGTCGTCGCGCAGCATCTTGGCGGCAAAGCCGATCGCGGTGCCGACGCCGACTTCGTTGGCGCTGCCGTGGCTCTTCACGACGATGCCGTTGAGCCCCAGGAAGACCGCGCCATTGTGCGTGTTGGCGTCGAGGTGGTGGGCGCAGCAGCTCGGTCGCGGGGCGCGAGATCAGGAAGCCGATCTTCGAGCGCGTCGAGCTCTGGAAAGCGCGGCGCAGCAGATCGGCGACGAAGCGCGCGGTGCCCTCGATCGTCTTGAGCGCGATATTGCCCGAGAAGCCGTCGCACACGATCACGTCATGATCGCCGCGCGAGAGGTTGTTGCCCTCGACGAAGCCGGTGAAGGTGAGCGGCAGGTGCGGCGCGGCGCGCAGCTCGGCGGCGGCGTCGCGGATGATCTCGGTGCCCTTCATCTCCTCGGTGCCGATGTTGAGCAGCGCGACTCGCGGGCTTTCGAGATCGAGCGCGGTGCGTGCATAGGCCGCGCCCATCACCGCGAACTGGACGAGATTGCGCGCGTCGCATTCGGTGTTGGCGCCGAGATCGAGCATGACGAGATCATTGGCGCCGAGCGTCGGCAGCAGCGCGGCGAGCGCGGGGCGATCGATCCCCGGCATCGTCCGCAGCGACAGCTTGGCCATCGCCATCAAGGCGCCGGTGTTGCCAGAAGAGACCGCCGCGCCCGCCCGGCCCTGCTTGACCAGATCGATCGCGATTCCCATCGATGTGGTCTTGGCGCGGCGCAGCGCCTGGCTCGGCTTCTCCTCCGGGCCGACGATTTCGGGCGCGTGGACGATCTCAGAGGCGGCGGTGAGATTGGGGTGGACGGTGAGGCCCTGGCGGATCTGCGCCTCGTCGCCGACGAGGAAGAACTGCATCCCCTCGAAGCGCCGACGCGCCATCGCCACGCCCGCGAGCATCACGGCAATCCCCTCGTCGCCGCCCATCGCATCGACGGCGATTCGCGAGGGAGTAGTCATGCCGCCAAACCGCCCGTTCCGCCCCTGGCTCAGCCCTCGCTGATGATTTCGCGGCCGTTGTAATGGCCGCACGCGCCGCACAGGACATGCGGGCGCTTGAGCTCGCCGCAATTCGGGCACTCCTGGAATGCCTGGGGGGTGAGCGCATCGTGCGCCCGGCGCATGCCGCGCCTGGACGGCGAGGTCTTCTCTTGGGAACGGCCATTCGGCACCTTCTTCGAAAACACTGCAAACAAGATCAGGTCGCGATACGCCCGCGTCAGCGTCCGGGCAAGCGACGGCGGAGGGTCCGGCCGCTCGCCGGACCAGCGGGCAGGTCACGAAGCGAGCACGCGCCTATAGCGATTCGCACGCGCGTTGCAAGGCCATGGGCGGCATGCGAGATGTCGCGCTTTGGGAGAGGGCCTGATCATGATCATCCTGCCGGGTCGCGCTCGCGACCACCGGCGCCGCCGCGATCGTCAACATGTGGCTGGGCTGGCGCTCGGCCAGGTACGCGGCGCCACGAAGATCTCGGTCGGCGACGGCGCCAACCCGCGGCTGACCGCGCGGATGCGCGCGCAGCTCAATTTCGCCGAATATGCGCCGGTGGTGCTGATCCTGATCGCGCTGATCGAGCTGCCGAGGGGACGCAGCTCTGGCTGTGGATCGTCGCGGCGGTGTTCATCCTCGGCCGCGTGCTCCATGGCTTCGGATGGATGGGTGGCGGCTGGGGCGCAAGCTGGGCTTCGCCATGACTGCGGTGCCGATGGTCGGGCTCGGCATCTATGCGGCGATCCTGCCCTTCCTGATGGGGGCGCCGGTCAAGATTTTCTAGGCCGCGAACTGGCACGCCGCATGTCTGGAATTGGCGGTTGGGCGGAGATCATCGATGCGTGGCAGGGGCTTCCCCACATTCATTGCGTACGAGGCCGAACGGCGTCCATCTGAACGGGAAGAGGCACCCGTTTGCGCCGTAGACGGTCTTCCAGCGAGACCCTTCGCGCACTTGCAATAGGCGGCTGCGAAAGCCGGTCCTGGCAACCCGCGCGTCCCCGACGACCCACGCATCAAGGATGTGTTCGAAGTTCTCCGCGACGTCCTCAAACGGGAAGAAGAAGGACCAGAAGTCAGACACGCCAAAGTTGAGTTCGTCGGAGTTCTGCAACCCGAGAACCAAGGACATCGAAAGCTTCGGTTGTTGGGGAAAGGTCCAGCAGACCTCCATCGGCTCGCCGATCGCGGCCTCGCAAGCCAAGCCGTGCCGATCGGCGAATCGTCGGAACAACGACTCGGCCCTCGGTGGTGTAGTCGCGGCGCGCCATTGGCGCACTATGGCAGGGAGGCCAAGGTCCGCAATGGGTCGATCCCGTTACTAGGAAGTCGATCCGTCCCTATCCCCGCCCCAGCACCGAATCCCCCACGTACGGATTGGTCGCCCGCTCGTGCGCGAAATTGCTGATCGGGCCGTGGCCGGGGACGAACACCGTGTCGCCGCCCAGCGGCCACAGCTTGCCGGCGATCGAATCGAGCAGGTCCTGGTGGTTGCCGAGCGGGAAATCGGTGCGGCCGATCGATCCCTGGAACAGCACGTCGCCGACGGTCGCGAACTTCGACGGCGCATGGTGGAAGACCACGTGCCCCGGCGTGTGCCCCGGACAGTGATAGACGTCGAGCACCAGGTCGCCCACGGTCACCCGGTCGCCGTCGACCAGCCAGCGGTCGGGCTCGAACACGGTGCCGCGCACGCCATATTGGCGGCCGTCGTCCTCGAGCCGCGCGATCCAGAAGCGATCGGCCTCGTGCGGCCCCTCGATCTTCACCCCCAGCTCCTCGGCGAAGACGCCGGCGGCGCCGCAATGATCGATATGGCCATGCGTCACCAATATCTTCTCGATCGTCACCCCGGCCTGCTTCGCCGCCGCGCGCAGCTTGTCGAGATCGCCGCCGGGATCGACGAACGCGCCGCGCATCGTCGCGGTGCACCAGAGCAGGGTGCAGTTCTGCTGGAGCGGCGTCACCGGGGATGATCGCGGCGCGCAAGGGTGGGTTCGCCATCGCCGCGAGATAGGCGGGCGGGGCGCCGGCGGCAACATGGGCTTGCCCGACCCGTCCGCGCGCTGCATCTCGGGAGCCGCATGCGCCTGCCCGCCCCTCCCTTCGTGCTTCTCGACGATGCGCGCGCTGGCGCGGCGCCGGCGCGGCTCTATGCCGATCCGGTCGGGATCGTCACGGCGGGGGCCGGCGAGATCCGGCCGGCGCTGGAGACGTTGCGCGCCGCCCGCGCGCGCGGGCTCCATGCCGCCGGCTTCCTCACCTATGAGGCGAGCGAGGACCTCGAGCCCAGCGCCTGGCCGCGCGCGGCGGGGGGCGAGGTGCCGCGGCTGTGGTTCGGACTGTTCGAGCGCTATCGCGAGATCGCCGACATGGCTGCGCTGCTCCCCGATCCGGCGGGCGCCTGGGCGAGCGCGCCGCAGCCGTGGATCACCCGCGCGCAATATGGCGAGCAGTTCGCGCAGGTCGCCGGGCTGATCGCGGCGGGCGATCTCTACCAGGCGAACCTCAGCTTCCGCGCCTGGGTGCGCCGCGCGGGCAGCCCGGGCGCGCTCTATATGCTGCTGCGCGGGCGCGCCGCCGCCGGCTATGGCGCGCTGATCGCCACCGGTGAGCAATGGCTGCTGTCCTTCTCGCCCGAGCTGTTCTTCAGCGTCGAGGCGGGCCGGCTGACCGCGCGGCCGATGAAGGGGACCGCGCTGCGCGGCGCCACCACCGACGCGGACCGCGCGCTGGCGCAGGCGCTGCGCGACGATCCCAAGCAGCGCGCCGAGAATCTGATGATCGTCGATCTGATGCGGAATGACCTGAGCCGCGTTGCGCGTCCGGGCAGTGTAGAGGTGCCCCAGCTCTTCAGCGTGGAGCAATATCCGACGGTGCATCAGATGGTGTCGACCGTCACCGCCACGCTCGACCATGGACTGGATGCGATCGATGCATTGCAAGCGCTCTTCCCCGTGCGGATCGATCACCGGCGCGCCCAAGGTGCGCGCGATGCAGGTCATCGGTGAGATCGAGGGCGCGTCGCGCAACATCTATACCGGCGCGATCGGCCGGCTGGATGCGGGAGGCGACGCGATGTTCAACGTAGCGATCCGCACGCTGACGCTCGACGAGACCCAAAGCGCGGCGGTGCTCGGGCTCGGATCGGGGGGTGGTCGCCGATTCGCACGTCGAGGAGGAATGGCGCGAATGCCTCGCCAAGGGCGCGTTCGTCACCGCGGGCGAGGCGCCGTTCGACCTGATCGAGACGATGGCGTTCGATCCGCTCAAGGGCATGCCCCTGCTCGAGCGCCACCTCGCGCGGATCAAGGCGAGGCGCGCAGGCGTTCGGCTTCGCCTTCGATCGCCACGCGGTGCGCAACGAGCTCCAGGCCGCGACCTTCCGGCTGAGCGCGCCCTCGCGCATCCGGCTGTTGCTCGCGCCGTCGGGGGCGATCGCGATCGGATTGCGCCGATGCCCGAGGTGCCCGAGGGCCCGGTCCGCGTCGCGATCGCGCTGCTGCCAGTTGCGCCAGACGACTTCCGCCTCGCGCACAAGACCAGCCGGCGCGGCTTCTACGATTCGGCGCGCGCCGAATCGGGTGCGTTCGAAGTGGTGTTCACCGATGCCGAAGGCTTCCTCACCGAAGGCAGCTTCACCTCGATCTTCGTCGAGCGCGGCGGCAGGCTGGTGACACCGCCGCTCGCGCGCGGGCTGCTGCCGGGCGTGCTGCGCGCCGAGCTGCTCGACAGCGGCCGCGCGATCGAGGGCGACCTCACCCCCGCCGATCTCGCGGACGGCTTCTTCCTCGGCAACGCGCTGCGCGGACTCGTATCCGCTGTTACGGTTGCGAAGCGAGCGGACGCGACGGTATAGGCGCGGCGCTTCCTCCGATAAGGCGCCCTTCCATGCAGACTTCCGCCGCGCTCGGCCGCATCCAGCCCTCGCGACGCTCGCGATGACCAGCCGCGTGTTCGAGCTCAAGCGCCAGGGCATTGACGTGATCGGCCTCGGCGCCGGCGAGCCCGATTTCGACACCCCCGAGTTCGTCAAGGAGGCGGCGATCGAGGCGATCCGCCAGGGCAAGACCAAATATACCAACGTCGACGGCACCCCCGAGCTCAAGGCGGCGATCGCCGCCAAGTTCAAGCGCGACAACGGGCTCGACTATGGCCTCGACCAGATCAGCGTGAACGTCGGCGGCAAGCACACCTTGTTCAACGCGATCGTCGCGACGGTCGACGCGGGTGACGAGGTGATCGTCCCGGCGCCCTATTGGGTGAGCTATCCCGACGTCGTCCAGTTCGCAGGCGGCACCCCGGTGTTCGTCGCGGCGGGCGCCGCGCAGGGCTACAAGCTGCGCCCCGAGCAGCTCGAGGCGGCGATCACGCCGCGGACCAAATGGCTGGTGCTCAACTCGCCCTCGAACCCGACCGCGCGGCCTATTCGGCCGACGAACTGAGGGCGCTGGGCGAGGTGCTCGAGCGGCACCCGCATGTCTGGGTGCTCGCCGACGACATGTACGAGCACATTGTCTACGACGGGTTCGAATTCTCGACGATCGCGCAGGTCTGCCCGGCGCTCTACGATCGCGTGCTGACGGTCAACGGCTGCTCGAAGGCCTATGCGATGACCGGTTGGCGGATCGGCTTCGCCGGCGGCGCGCCGTGGCTGATCAAGGCGATGGCCAAGCTCCAGTCGCAATCGACCTCGAACCCCTGCTCGATCGCGCAGGCGGCGGCCACCGCGGCGCTGACCGGCGACCAGTCGTTCCTCAAGGAACGCGCGGCGGCGTTCCAGTCGCGCCGCGACCTGGTCGTGTCGATGCTCAACCAGATCAACGGCATGACCTGCCCGCGCCCCGAGGGCGCCTTCTACGTCTATCCCGAATTCGCCGGGCTGATCGGCAAGACCACGCCCAAGGGCGCGGCGATCGATACCGACGAGGCGATGATCGCCTATCTGCTCGACGAAGCGCGTGTGGCGGCGGTGCATGGTGCGGCGTTCGGCTTCTCGCCGGCGATGCGGATCAGCTATGCGACCTCGGAGGCGCTGCTGCGCGAGGCCTGCGAGCGCATCCAGACCGCATGCGCGGCCTTGCGCTGAGGCGAACCGCTCCCGATCTATCGGGGATGTGGAAATGGACCCTGCCGCTCGTCGCGCTCGCCGGCGCCGCATTCCTCGCGCTCGCCCCCGCCGGCAGCGCCGAGCGCGCGGTGAGCATCCCTGCGCCCGCGCAGGACATCGCCGACGCCAAGGGGCTCCAGACCGCCGTCCTCGCCGGCGGGTGCTTCTGGGGAATGGAGGCGGTGTTCGAGCAGGTGAAGGGGGTTCGCTCGGTGACCTCCGGCTATGCCGGCGGCGCCCGCGCCACCGCCACCTATGACCAGGTCTCGCAGGAGAATACCGGCCACGCCGAATCGATCCGGATCGTCTACGATCCGGCGCGGGTGAGCTACGGCACCTTGCTCCGCGTCTATTTCTCGGTCGCGCACGATCCGACCGAGCTCAATTACCAGGGCCCCGATCATGGCACGAGTTATCGCTCGGCGATCTTCCCGCAGAACGCGGCGCAGCGCCAGGTCGCGGCGGCTTATATCGCCCAGCTTGGCCGCGCGCACGCCTATCCGGCGCCGATCGTTACCCGGATCGAGACCGGCCAGTTCTTCCCCGCCGAGGAATACCACCAGCATTTCTACCAGCGGAACCCGACGCACCCCTATATCGTGCGCTGGGACAAGCCCAAGGTCGCCGCCTTCCGCGCGGCTTTCCCCAACCTCGCGACCTAGATCAGCCCCATCGCGGCGAGCTCGCCGACCAAGGCCGGCGGCAGATCGGCAATTCCCGCGCCGGCCTCGCCCAGGTCGGGCGGGGCGGCGTCGCCCTCGAGGTAGCGCCAGCCCTGGTGCGCGCGCTTGGGAACCGCCTGGACCAGGATCAGCCGCGGCTCGAGATAGATTGCGGTCTTGCCGCCCTCGGCCTCGCCGAACCCGACGATCGGCGACCGGCCGATCAACTGGTGCTTGAGGATCCAGAACAGCGAGCCGTCGGCGATCTCGGCGTGCCGCTTGGGCAGATAGCGCGTGGTGAGGAACGCGGGCAGATGCGCCGCCTTGAGCGCGAGCCGCTCGGCGAGGTAGTCGATCGAATCGCAGCCGTAGGCGACTTTGGTCAGGTGGAGCGGCATCACCGCCGATGTGGCGCGCGGCGCGGCGCGATCAAGGTCAGCCGTGGACCCGGAACAGCGTGGCGAGGCCGAGGAACACGCCGAAGCCGAGCGAATCGGTCATCAGCGTCACGAACACCGCCGACGAGACCGCCGGATCGATCCGCAGCCGGTCCATCGTCAGCGGGATCATCACCCCTGCCAGCCCGGCGATGACGTTGTTGCTGAGGATCGCCAGCCCGAACACCAGCGACAGCGTCGGATAATCGAAGATCACCAGCGCGCCCAGCCCGATCAGCACGCCGAGCGACAGCCCGTTGACCGTCGCGATCCGCAGCTCGCGCAGGATCATACGGGTCATGTTCGATTCGGTGAGCTGGTTGGTCGCGAGCGCGCGGACCACCACCGCCAGCGTCTGCGTCCCCGCATTGCCCCCCCATCCCCGATACGATCCCCATCAAGGCGGCGAGCAGCGCATAGCCCGCGATCACCCGGTCGAACAGGTTGACCACCGACGCGGCGACCATCGCGGTGCCGAGGTTGATCACCAGCCACACCAGCCGCGTGCGCACCGTGGTGAGCACCGGCTCGTTGATGTCGCCGTCGCCCGCGCCCGACAGGCGCAAGATGTCCTCGCCGGCCTCCTCGGAGATGATGTGGACCACGTCGTCGACGGTGATCATGCCGACCAGCCGCCCGTTCAGATCGACCACCGCCGCAGAGATCAGCGCGTATTTCTGGAAGCGCAGCGCCACTTCCTCCTGGTCCATGTCGACCGGGATCAGCGTCTGCTCGCGCTTCATGACGTCGGCGATGCCGACGGTCCGCGGGGTGCGCAGGATCCACGAGAGCTGGCAGGTGCCGACCGGCTTGTGCGCCGGATCGACGACGAAGATCTCCCAGAAATCGGTGGTCAGATCCTCGTTGCCGCGCAGATAATCGAGCACGTCGCCGACGGTCCAATGCTCGGGCACGGCGATCAGCTCGCGCTGCATCAGCCGGCCGGCGGATTCCTCGGGATAGCTCAGCGCCTCCTCGATCGCGGCGCGATCGTCGGGGTCCAGCGCGCGCAGCACCTCGCGCTGGTCGTCGGCGTCCATGTCTTCGATGATCGCGACGGCGTCGTCGGTATCGAGCTCGGCGGCGATGTCGGCGACCTGGTGCGGCTCGAGCGCGTCGATCAGCGCCTCGCGCACCCAATCGTTCATCTCGGCGAGCACGTCGCCGTCGAGCAGGTCGGCGATCGCGGCGGCGAGCGCGGCGCGATCCTCGGCCGGGGTCAGCTCGAACAGGTCGGCGATGTCGGCGGGATGGAGCGGCTTCGACCTTGGCGCGCGCGGCTTCGGCATCGCCCGCGCCCACGGCGTCAAGTACGGAGCGGACGAACTCGGGCTTGAGCCGGTCGTCCTCGTCGAGCTCGCTCTCGGGCGGCTGCGCGGCCGTTTCCGGCTCGGTCTCGCTCATCGTCCGACCTCCCGCGCTTGCTCCGATCGCGCCGCTCCTACTCCCGAGGCGCGGATTTGCAAGTCGCTGCGCGCCACCCTAGATGCACGCCAAGTTCCAGGAGTATCTATGTCCGACTTTACCAACCTCGTAATGACCCTCGACGGCGGCGACGTCACGATCCGCCTGCGCCCCGATCTGGCGCCCAAGCACGTCGATCGCATCGCGAGCCTCGCCAATGCCGGCTTCTACGACGGCGTCGTCTTCCATCGCGTGATCGACGGGTTCATGGCGCAGGGCGGCGATCCGAGCGGCACCGGCACCGGCGGCTCGAAGGAAGCCGACCTCCCCGCCGAGTTCAGCCGCGAGCCGCACGTGCGCGGCGTGTGCTCGATGGCGCGGACGATGGATCCGAACAGCGCCAACAGCCAATTCTTCATCTGCCTCGACGACGCGACCTTCCTCGACGGGCAATATACCGTATGGGGCGAAGTCACCGAAGGCATGGAGCATGTCGACGCGCTTCCCAAGGGCGAGCCGCCGCGCAACCCGGGCAAGATCGTCAAAGCGCGCGCGGAGTAATCATTCGGCGACGCCGAGCCCCTCGATCAGCCAGTCGTGGAAGATCCGCACCGGGCGCTGGGTAAGCGCCCGCGGGCGGCAGACGAACCAATAGCTGTACTGGCTCTCGACCGTGAGGTCGAAGAGTTGGACCAGCCGCGGATCGCGCGCCGCCTCGAAATGCGATTCGAGCATGAAGGCGACCCCCAGCCCCTGCGCCGCCGCCTCGAGCATCAGCGTGCCCGAATCGAAATGGTCGATCGCGGCGGGCTCGAGATCGGGCAGCCCCGCCGCCGCGCGCCATGCGGTGAAGGTATCGCCCATGTCGCGGTGGACCAGCGCGGTGAGCCCGGCAAGCTGCTCGGGCCGCGTCACCGGATCGGGGCCCTCGATCAGCGAGCGCGCGCCGATCACGTGGACGCGGTTGCGATCGAGCCGCCGCGCATAGAGCCCGGGATCCACATCGCGCGCGAGCACGATCGCCCGCGTCGAGCCCGTCGCCAAGCCGCGCGACGCCGTGGCCGGCGGTGTCGACGGTCGAGGTGGAGTTCGGGATGGCGGCGCTTGAGATCGGGGAGGCGCGGCATCAGCCGCTGCGTCGCGAACAGCGGCAGCACGCCGAGCCGCAGCCGCAGCACCTCGACCCCGCTGGTCATCGCCTCGACCGCGTCGGCCATCGCATCGAGCGCGGGCGCGATCAGCCCGAGCAGCCGCTCGCCCTCGTCGTTGAGCCGCAGCGCCTGGTGGAGGCGCTCGAACAGGGGCTTGCCGATGAAGCGCTCGAGCGACTGGACGCGCCGGCTGAGCGCCGGCGAGGACAGCGCCAGCTCCTCGGCCGCGGCCTTGACCGAGCCGAGCCGGGCGACCTGGACGAACGCTTCGATGGCGGTGAGAGGTGGAAGCCGACGCATGGCGCCAAAGTCTTGTGCAACGCACCAAATGGCAAGCCGGATTCGCGCGAGCGTTTCGTTTCGGGGGCGATTCCGCCCTGCCCCTCGCAGCGCCGGAACCCGCGTCCTATGTTACGCGCTTCCAGCCGCCGAGGAGCGCAGACGATGGCCGACGACGAATCGCGGGTACACAAGCTCCAGGTCGCCAACTCGCGCCCCGAGGACAGCGGCCGCGGGGCTCGCGCATCTGCCGCGCACGATGATGGCGGCGCTCGGTCTGGCCGAGGGCGACGTGATCGAGATCCTCGGCAAGCGCGCGACGCCGGCGCGCGCGGTGCTGCCCTATCCCGAGGACGAGAAGCTCGAGATCGTCCGTATCGACGGGCTCCAGCGCGCCAACGCCGGCGTTGGCTCGGGCGATTTCGTCGAGGTGCGCCGCGCGCAATCCAAGCCCGCGACACGCGTCGTGTTCGCTCCCGCCCAGGCCAATCTGCGCCTCCAGGGATCGGCGGCGGCGCTCAAGCGCACCTTCTACGGACGCCCGCTCTGCCAGGGCGACACCGTCGCGACCGTCGGCCAGCAGCGCGTCGGCGACGTGCCGCCCGAGGTCGCGCAGCATCTGCGCGCGCCGGCCTATGCGCTCCAGGAAATCCGCCTCGCGGTGATCTCGGCGGCGCCCAAGGGCATCGTCCATATCGACGAGCATACCGAGATCGAGCTGCGCTCCGAATATGCCGAAGCGGGCGAGAGCCGCCGCGCCGACGTGGACCTATGACGATATCGGCGGGATGGCGAGCACGATCGACCAGCTCCGCGAGATGGTCGAACTGCCCTTGCGCTACCCCGAGCTGTTCCAGCGGCTCGGCGTCGATCCGCCCAAGGGCGTGCTGCTCCACGGGCCGCCCGGCACCGGCAAGACGCGGCTCGCGCGCGCGGTCGCCAACGAGAGCGACGCCAATTTCCACCTGATCAACGGGCCCGAGATCATGGCTCGGCCTATGGCGAATCGGAGAAGCGGCTGCGCGACGTGTTCGAGGCCGCCAACAAGGACGCGCCATCGATCGTGTTCATCGACGAGATCGACTCGATCGCGCCCAAGCGCGGCCAGGTCTCGGGCGAGGCCGAGAAGCGCCTCGTCGCGCAGCTCCTCACGCTGATGGACGGGCTGGAGGCGCGCGCCAACGTCGTCGTCATCGCCGCGACCAATCGCCCCGAGGCGATCGATGAAGCTCTGAGAAGGCCGGGCCGGTTCGATCGCGAGATCGTCGTCGGCGTGCCGGACGATCGCGGCCGGCGCGAGATCATGGGCATCCACACGCGCGGCATGCCGCTTGCCCGAGGACGTCGATCTCGACGAGTTGGCGCGCACCACCTATGGCTTCGTCGGCGCCGATCTGGCGGCGCTCACCCGCGAGGCGGCGATCGAATCGATCCGCCGGATCATGCCGCGGCTCAACCTGGCGGACGGGACGATCCCGCCCGAGGTGCTCGACACGCTGTCGGTGACGCGCGAGGACTTCCTCGAGGCGATGAAGCGCGTCCAGCCCTCGGCGATGCGCGAGGTGATGGTCCAGGCGCCGCAGGTCCGCTGGGAGGACGTCGGCGGGCTCGACGACGCGCAGATGCGGCTCAAGGAAGGCGTCGAGCTGCCGCTGCGCGATCCCGGCGCGTTCCGCCGGCTCGGCATCCGGCCCGCGAAGGGCTTTCTGCTCTACGGCCCCCCCGGCACCGGCAGACGCTGCTCGCCAAGGCGGTCGCGCGCGAGGCCGAGGCGAACTTCATCGCCACCAAGTCGAGCGACCTGCTCTCCAAATGGTATGGCGAGAGCGAGCAGCAGATCGCGCGGCTGTTCGCGCGCGCGCGCCAGGTGGCGCCGTGCGTGATCTTCATCGACGAGCTCGACAGCCTCGTCCCCGCGCGCGGCGGCGGGCTGGGCGAGCCGCAGGCGACCGAGCGGGTGGTCAACACGATCCTGTCCGAGATGGACGGGCTCGAGGACCTCCAGGCGGTGGTGGTGATCGGCGCGACCAACCGGCCGAACCTGATCGATCCGGCGCTGCTGCGCCCGGGCCGGTTCGACGAGCTGGTCTATGTCGGCGTTCCCGATTCGGAAGGGCGCCGCCGCATCCTCGCGATCCAGACCGGCAAGATGCCGCTCGCCGACGACGTCGATCTGGGCGAGGTCGCCGCGCGGACCGATCGTTACACCGGTGCCGACCTCGAGGGACGTCGTCCGCCGCGCCGGTCTGGTCGCGTTGCGCGAATCGCTCGACACCAAGCAGGTAAAGATGGCGCATTTCGAGGAGGCGCTGAAGGAATCGCGCGCGACCGTCACCCCCGAGATGGAGCAGGAATACCAAAGCATGTCGGCGCGGCTCAAGCAGGAGGCGATGGCGATCCAGCCGATCGGCTTCATCGCTCAGGAATGCTTCCGGCGCGGGCTCCGCGCGAGCCAGCGTGAACCAGCAATAGACCACCGCCGCCGCGAGCCATCCGGCGGCGGTGAGATAGGGCAAGGGCCGCCACACTTCGTACAGCCCCACCCCGATCGACGGCCCGAGCACGAACGCCGCGCCGTTGATCGCGGTGACCTTGCCGGCGACCGATCCCTGCGATTCGGGGCCCACCGCGAGCGACGCGCCGGCGGTGAACCCTGGCCGCGCGAAGCCGAAGCCGAGCGAGGCGAGCGCATATCCCATCGCGATCCCGTATAGGGAGGTCGCGCTGCCCGTGACGACGCAGCCGATCGCGCCGACCGACAGCCCGACGAGGATCAGCGCGCGCGGCCTGAGATCGAGCCGGGGAATGAAGCCCCATTGCGCGAGCAGCGCCGATCCCGCACCCATCATCAGCACCAGCCCGGTCGGCTGGATCGCCGCGGCGGGAGTCGCGTGCATCCGATCGATCACCAGGAATCCGATCGCCTGGCCGGTCATCGCCTGGGCGTGCCCATCACCAGCCCGGCGGACCATCCAGGCACGCAGGCGCGGATCGAGATAGCCGACCGCCTGCCCTCCCTCCGCCGTCGCCGCGGTGATGCTCGCGCCCGAGCTCTGCCCGCCGATCGAGGGATAGGCGAGCGCGGCGCCGTGCGCGCCGCCTTCGGCGCGCGGGAGCAGCCGCGCGACCGCGATCCAGATCAGCGCGCCGCAGCCAGAAAAGACGAACGCAGGCCCCGCCAGCCCGATCTCGGGCCCGCCCGGCCAGAGCCGCCCCATCACCAGATAGGGCGCGATCGCCGGCCCGAAGATCGTGCCGAGCCCGAATGCCGAGGCAAGCAGCGTCAGCGCATGCGTCCGCTCGCTCCGGCTGGTGCGCCCGGCGACGAGCGCCTGCACCGCCGGCGGCGCCGCCGATCCGAAGCTGCCGTAGATCACCCGCCCGCCGACGAATGCCGCGAAGGTCGCCGACGGCGCCAGCCATCGGTTGATCCCCATCGTCAGGAAGACCCCGCACAGCAGCAGCGACACGGTGAAGCCGGCGATCCCGAGCAGCACCATCGCGCGGCGCCCGTGCCGATCCGATCGGCTCGCCCAATAGGGCGCGGCGACGACCCACAGCAGCGCCGAGACCGAGAAGACCGCCGCCACCGCGCTGTCCGCCGCGCCGAGCGAGCGCCCGAGCGCGGGGAGGACCGATTGCAGCGCGGTATTCCCCGCCGCGATCGCCAGCATCACCGTGAACAGCAATGCGAAGGTCCGGTCGAACCGGGCGAAGGTCTTGCGGGTCGCCGCCATGGGCCGCCGCTTAGGGGGTTTGTCGGCGGCGGCGCAACCCAGGCCCAGAAGCAACAGCGTCGCCGCGCGGCAACACAGCGGACACGATTCGTACCAAACCATGTCTTCATGATTGACGGACGAGTGCGCGCGTAACACAGGACGGCGCATGGACCACATCAACCTGTCCGAGTCCGAGTGGCGCAAGAAGCTGTCACCCGAGCAATTCCATGTGTTGCGCGAGGCAGGCACCGAGCCGGCCTTTTCGGGGCGATACAACAACAACAAGCCGACGGCATCTATCGCTGCGCCGCCTGCGCGCTCGAATTGTTCGATAGTGCCGACAAATATGATTCGGGGTCGGGCTGGCCAAGCTTCACCCAGCCGATCGCGGCGGACCATGTTACCGAGCACCAGGACGCGAGCCACGGCATGCAGCGCGTCGAGGCGCGGTGCGCGCGGTGCGACGGCCATTTGGGCCACGTCTTCCCGATGGCCCGCCGCCCACCGGCCTACGCTATTGCATGAATTCGGTGAGCCTCGATTTCCGTTCGCGCGGCGCCAACGGGACCGGCGCCAGCGCGAGCGAGACGAGCAGCGCCTGAATGCCTTGTGAGCCGCCGGATTAGGGCGTAATCCAGCACCTCATCGATGGCGATCAGAGACATTCTTCCCGCGAGCTTTCCTGCGTGGCCCGCGTGGCGGCGCTATCTGCTGTGGGGCGCGGGCGGGCTCGGCGCGCTGGGGCTGATCGCCTTCATCGCGCTGATGATCGCGGTCTTCTCGACACGCGCCTCGCTGCCGAGCTTCGGCGAGCTCAAATCCTCGCCCAATGGCCAGATGATCCGCGTTCATGCCGCCGACGGCACGGTGCTCGTCTCGCTCGGGCCGAGCTATGGCGAGTGGATCGACTACGACCATATCCCCAGGTGATGAAGGACGCGATCGTCGCGGTCGAGGATCGCCGCTTCGAATCGCACTGGGGGGTCGACGCCTGGGGCGTGTTGCGCGCGATGCGCACCGGCTTCCGGCATCGCGGCGAGGATCGGCGCATGCAGGGCGCCTCGACGATCACCCAGCAGGTGGCACGCACGATCTTCCTGTCGAACAAATATGATTTCAGCCGCAAGGTGCGCGAGGCAGTGCTCGCGCTGGCGATGGAGCGCAAATTCTCCAAGCACCAGATCCTCGAGCTCTATCTCAACAAGGTCTATTTCGGCGGCGGCGCCTATGGCATCGACGCGGCCTCACGGCGCTTCTTCGGGCCATCCCGCGACCAGCCTGACGCTGTCCGAAGCGGCGATCATCGCAGGCCTCGTCAAGGCGCCCTCGCATTATTCGCCCACCGCCGACGCCGAGGCCGCGGTCGACCGCGCCAGCGTGGTGCTCCAGGTGATGCAGGAGACCGGCAAGATCACCGCCGCGGAGGCCGCGGGCGCCAATCCCAAGGGCGTGCCGATGGCGCCCGAGCCCAAGCAGAACAGCGTGCGCTACTTCACCGATTGGGCGCTGGCCTGGACGCGCTTGAAGCGGACCTCGACGCGGGATCGAGCGGCCTGGCGAAGGCCGGCGAGGCCCCTGGAGATCCTGGCTCAGCGTCGCGATGCGATCGCCCGACATCGGGTGCGTCTGCGCGAACGGGTCGAGGTCGGGATCCGAGGCGTAATAGCCGTAGCGGAACTCCATGTCCTGGAGCTTCTTGAAGAAGTTGAGCATCCCCCCGCCCGCTGATCCCGGCGGTAGTTGAGGAAGCGGACCCCGGCGGCGTCGGCCTGCGATTCCTGGACGCGCGAGAAGGCGAGATACTTGCCGATCGCCGCGCGCTGCCCCGCCGCCATGATCCCGGCACCGGCATCGGGCGAGCCGGCGGCGATCGCGGCAAGGCTGAGCACCAGGCTGAGGATCGAGATTCCGGTCGCGCCGCCGTCCTTGGCGAGGATGACATGGCCGCCGACGACGTGCCCAGCTCGTGCGCGATCACGCCCTGGACCTCGTTCGAACTGTCCGCCGCGTCGATCAGCCCCGAATTGAGATAGACGACCTGCCCGCCGGCGGTGAAGGCGTTGATCGACTTGTCCTGGATCAGCTTGACGCGGACGTTGGCGGGCGAGAGCCCCGCCGCCTCGATGATCGGGCGCGAGATATCGGCGAGCAGCGATTCGGTCTCGGCATCGCGCAGGATCGATTGCGCCGCGGCTGGGCGCGCCGCGAAGCCGAACATGCACAGGAACGCGAGCAGTGCGGCGAAGCGCTTCATGCCCGGCATCATCACTCCAAACTCCCTTGCCGGCAACGTCCTTGCGCGCGGGTTTCTTCGCGCCGGACGATGAACCTCAGGTGACTCGATCGTGGGTTCTCCCTCCCCCGCCGAGGCGGAGGAGGGAAGAATGGTCAGGCCCCGAAGTCCGCTGCCACCAGCCGCGGCGCCCGCCGCCCTCGCCGTCGCCGCCGGCATCGGCGGCTTCGGGCTCGGGTTCGACGGCGGGCTCGGCGACCACGGTTTCGGGCTCGGCGGGCGCGGGCCTCCGGCTCGGCCGCAACCGGCGCCGGCTCGGCGACCCGCTCGGCCTTGCGGCGGCGCGGGCGCTTGGGCGCGGCCTCGGCGACCGGTCTCGGCGGGCTCGGAGGCCGCAGGCGCCTCCGGCTCGGCCGCGACGGGCGCGGCTTCGGGCTCGACAGCCTTGCGGCGGCGCGAGCGCTTCGGCGCCGGCTCGGGTTCCGGTTCGGCGGCGGCGGTCACCGCGGGAGCCTCGACGGCGACCGGCTCGGCCTTGCGGCGGCGCGAGCGCTTCGGCGCCGGCTCGGCGGGCGCCTCGGCCTCGACCGGTTCGACCGCCTCGGCGGGTTCGCTCGCCTCGTCGCCCTCGGCTTCGGCGGTCTCGGCGCCGCCCTCGCCCGGCGCGGCACCACGCCGCCCGCCGCGACGACCGCGGCGGCGGCGCTTGCGGTTCGCTTCGCTCTCGGCAGCAGTCTCGGCGCTCTCGCCGCTCTCGGCCTCGGCCGGAGCTTCGTCCTCGGCTTCCTCGCCGAGCGACTCGCCGGTCTCGGCACCGGCATCGCCCTCGCGCGGGCGACCGCGGCGGCCGCGGCGGCGACGGCGGCGCTTGCGGCCCTCGGCTTCGGTTTCGCCTTCGCGCATGTCGCGCGTTTCGCGGGGCGGACGCGGCTGGCGCGGCTCGCGCGCCGCTTCCTCCGCTTCCTCTTCCTCGATTTCCTCTTCGTCGATTTCGTCCAGCTCGTCGTCCTCGAGCTCGATCGCGCGGCGATGCGGCGCGCGGACCGGCGGCGGCCCGCGGCCTCGACCGACATGCGCGCGCCCTCGAGCTCGCCGTCCGAAGCGATCTCGATCATCACGCCGTAACGCTCCTCGATCTCGGCAGCTCGGCGCGCTTGCGATTGAGCACATAGAAGGCAGCCTCCTGGCTCGCGCGGAGCAAAAGCTGCGATCCGCGGCCGCGCGCGGCCTCGTCCTCGATCAGCCTGAGCGCCGAGAGGCCCGCCGACGACGCCGTCCGCACCAGCCCGGTGCCCTCGCAATGCGGGCATTGACGGGTCGACGCCTCGAGCACGCCGGTGCGCAGCCGCTGGCGGCTCATCTCCATCAGCCCGAACGCCGAGATCCGGCCCGACCTGGATGCGCGCGCGATCGTTGCGGAGCGCCTCCTTCATCGCCTTCTCGACCTTGCGGACGTTCGAGCCGTGATCCATGTCGATGAAGTCGATCACGACGAGGCCCGCCATGTCGCGCAGCCGGAGCTGGCGCGCGATCTCGGCGGCGGCCTCGAGGTTGGTCTGGGTGGCGGTCTGCTCGATCGAATGCTCGCGGGTCGAGCGCCCCGAGTTGATGTCGATCGAGACGAGCGCCTCGGTCGGGTTGATCACGAGATAGCCGCCCGACTTGAGCTGCACCACCGGGTGGTACATCGCCGACAATTGCTCCTCGGACGCCCGCGCGCTGGAACAGCGGCACCGTGTCCGAATAATGCTTCACCCGCCGCGCGTGGCTGGGCATCAGCAGCTTCATGAACTCCTTGGCCTGGCGGTATCCGTCCTCGCCCTCGACGATCACTTCGTCGATGTCCTTGTTGTAGATGTCGCGGATCGCGCGCTTCATCAGGTCGCTGTCGCCATAGACCAGCGCGGCGCGGAGGATTTGAGCGTCTCCTCGCGGATCCCGTCCCACAGCCGCGCGAGATAATCGAAGTCGCGCTTGATCTCGACCTTGGTACGCTGGAGCCCGGCGGTGCGGACGATGCAGCCCATCGTCGGCGGCAGCGTGAGGTCCGACATGATCGACTTGAGCCGCTTGCGGTCGCCCGCGTTCGAGATCTTGCGCGAGATGCCGCCGCCGTGCGCGGTGTTGGGCATCAGCACGCAATAGCGGCCGGCCAAGCTCAGATAGGTGGTGAGCGCAGCGCCCTTGTTGCCGCGCTCTTCCTTGACGACCTGGACGAGCAGCACCTGGCGCCTGCGGATCACGTCCTGGATCTTGTAGCGCCGGCGCAGGGTTCATCCGGCGCTGGCGGAGCGCCTCGGCAGGGCTGTCCTCGCGGCCCCGGCCCTTGCCGCGGCGGCGGCCGCGGCCGTCCTCGCCTTCGGCCTCGGCCTGCCTCGGTCTCGTCGGATTCGCCTTCGGCGTCATAATCGCCGCCGTCGTCATGCTCGTCGTCGTCGTGCGGGCGCTCGAGCACCTCGACGCCGTCGTCATGGCCGTCGTCGTCGCCGTCCTCCTCGGCGCGCAACGCGGCTTCCTCGGCGGCGTGCTCGGCCTCCTCGCGGAGCAAGGCCTCGCGATCCTCCTTGGGGATCTGATAATAATCGGGATGGATTTCCGAGAAGGCGAGGAAGCCGTGGCGGTTGCCGCCATAATCGATGAACGCCGCCTGGAGCGACGGTTCGACACGAGTGACCTTGGCCAGATAGATGTTGCCCTTGAGCTGCTTGCGCTCGGCGGACTCGAAATCAAACTCCTCGATTCGGTTCCCTTTGACGACCGCCACGCGGGTTTCCTCCCGGTGGCGTGCGTCGATCAGCATACGCATGGTCATTTAGTTTTCTCCGGGCGCGCCGCCGATTCCCAATAGGGTTGGGGCGCAAGCGCGCGATGTGCGATGCGTGGCCCGCCGGCGGCGCCGGCCCGCAGTCACGCAGGGTTCAAGAAATGCCTCTGCTGCCCAGGCACGTCCGGACGCTCGGTCCGGATGCTCCGCCGCCGTCGCGCGCCGGCCACTGTGGCCATGCGGTGCGAACGGTGGGAAAATTGCCTCATGCAGCGTCAACCTGAAGTGCCGCGCGCCCATGTGGCCGCGGCGGAACTCCGACACAAAGCGAAGTGCGTGCTTGCGTAGCACCGCCCGGCAGACGCGGCAACTGCGCCGGGAGATCGGAGATTCCCCTTAAGGACGAACCCTGTCTGTAGGAATCCTGACAAGTCGATCCAGCCTCAATTCATTACTGATGCGCCATTAACCGCACTGCTTCATGGCGACTTGAGGAGGGGTGACCTACTCGGGGTGCGTCAGGGCTTCGTAGAGCCGAGTATCAGTATATGCATTTGGACTGGACCCCCCGCAGTCCGCGCGGCATATCGCGCGGGTGCTGTTCCTTCTTGCCCTTCTCGCCGGCTGGTTGACCGGGGTTCCGAGTTGGGCGGGCAGCGTTCAGGACATCAAGGTTTCCGGCGACAAGGTCGTCATCAAGTTCGACGAGCCGGTGCGCCAGGCGAGCGCCTTCGTGCTGCCGGACCGCAGCGCATCGCCGTCGACGTCGCCGACACCACCCCGGGCGCGACCACGCAGCCGGGCGGGGCGATCGCGGCGATCCGCCAGGGCGTCCATGACGAGACCGGCGCGCGCATCGTCTTCGATCTGGCGCGCCCCGCGATCGTCTCCGAGGGCAGCTTCGGCCGTGACGGGCGCACGCTGACGCTCGAGCTGCGCACCGTCGACGACGCGCGCTTCGCCCGCGCCGCGAGCGAGGGCCGGATGGAGTTCCTGCCGCCCTTCACCTATCTCCAGCCCGCGCGCCACGCCTATAGCGTCAGCGTGGCGGTGCCGCCGCGCCCGGGCGCCACCGCGCTGCCGCGCATCTACGGCAACGACCCCAGCCGCCCGCTGGTGGTGATCGACGCGGGCCACGGCGGGCACGATCCCGGCGCGATCTCGCCCTCGGGCGGGCTGCGCGAGAAGGATCTGACGCTGCGCATGGCGCTCGCGATCCGCGACGAATTGCTCAAGTCGGGGCGCGTCCGCGTCGCGCTGACCCGCGAGGACGATCGCTTCCTCATCCTCCAGGAGCGCTACGGGATCGCGCGGCGGCTGGGCGCGAACCTGTTCATCTCGATCCATTGCGACAGCGCGAGCAGCTCGGAAGCTTCGGGCGCGACGATCTACACGCTGTCCGAGGTCGCCTCGGACAAGGAAGCCGCGCGGCTGGCGGCGCGCGAGAACAAGGCCGACATCATCTCGGGCGTCGATCTCGGCGCGCAGAATCCCGACATCTCGTCGATCCTGATCGACCTGACCCAGCGCGAGACGATGAACACCTCGGCGAGCTTCGCGCGGCTGCTCGGGCGCGAGGCGATGCCGCTGATGCCGATCAAGGCCAATTACCACCGCATGGCATCGCTGATGGTGCTCAAGGCGCCCGACATGCCGTCGATCCTGTTCGAGACCGGCTATATCTCGAACGAGCGCGACGCGCAGTTCCTCGCCTCCGAGGACGGCGAGCGCAAGGTTGCGCAGACCGTGCGCCGCGCGGTCGAGATCCACTTCGCGACGAGGATGGCGTCCAGATAATCCCTCCCGGTTCGCGGAAGATCAGAGCCGCTGGAATCCCCAAGGAAACTTGCTACACCGCGCGGCGATGACGGATACCGAACGCTCCAGCGTCACGCTGCGAATCAGGCGCGAGATCGGCGGGCTGCGCGGGCTCTTCGAGCGCGTGCGCGATCGCTGGTGGTTCCGCGTGCTCGCCGTGCTCGCGCTGGCTGTTCGCGATCTTCGTGTTCCTCGTCTGGCTGCTGATCGCGCGCAACCTGCCCTCGTCGACGCGCTTCGGACCTACGAGCCGCCGCTGCCGACCTATGTCCGCTCCGTCGACGGGATTCCGATCCACAGCTATGCGCGCGAGCGCCGCGTCCAGCTCAGCTACGACGAATATCCGCCGCTGCTGGTCAAGGCGTTCCTGGCGGCGGAGGACAAGACCTTCTTCGAGCACCACGGCGTCGACTACCCCGGCGCGATCGGCGCGGTGTTCGACTATATCGCCAAGTCGGGGACCGGCGTGCGCGCGCCACGGCGGATCGACGATCACCCAGCAGGTCGCCAAGAACCTGCTGATCGGCAACGAATATTCGGCGACGCGCAAGATCAAGGAAGCGATCCTGGCGTGGCGCATCGAGGATGCGCTGTCGAAACAGCAGATCCTCGAGCTCTATCTCAACACGATCGAGCTCGGCCGCAATTCGGGCGGGGTCGATGCCGCGAGCCACGCCTATTTCGGCAAGGACCTCAAGGATCTGACGCTCCCGCAGATGGCCTATCTGGCGATCCTGCCCAAGGGGCCGTCGAACTATGATCCCGATCGCAACACCCAGCGCGCGCTCGACCGGCGCAACCTATGTGCTCGGCGAGATGCTCAAGAACGGCTTCATCGACCAGGCGGCGCACGATGCCGCGGTCGCCTCCCCGCTCGGCACGGTCCCGCGCCAGACGCCCAAGTTCGAGCGCGTCGGCGGCTATTTCGTCGAGGAGGTCCGCCGCCAGCTGATCGACAAGTTCGGCGAGACCGAGCAATCTGGCCCCTACAGCGTCTATTCGGCGGGCTGTGGGTGCGCACCTCGCTCGATCCGCAGATCCAGCAATATGCGCAGAAGGCGCTGCCGCGACGGGCTGCTGCGCTACGAGCGCGGGCGCGGCTGGTCGGGACCGATCGGCGAGGCGCGCTTCGCCGGCGACGGTTGGCAGCAGGCGCTGCTCAACACCAACATCGGACTCGATTACGAGGATTGGCGCGCCGCGATCGTGATCGCGCGCAGCGGCGATGCCTGGCGGATCGGCTTCGAGGACGGCACCACCGGCGCGCTTCCCGAATATGCGGCGCGGATGCCGGTGCGCAATCGCGGCGGCGAGGCCTTCTCGGCGCTCGCGCCCGGCGACATCATCGCGGTCGCGCCGAAGGCGGCGCCTTTGCGCTCCGCAGCGTCCCCAAGATCTCGGGCGGGATGGTGGTCGAGGATCCGCGCACCGGCCGCGTGCTGGCGATGCAGGGCGGGTTCGATTCGCGGATCCAGGCGTTCAACCGCGCCACCCAGGCGCAGCGCCAGCCGGGATCGACGATCAAGCCGATCGTCTATGCCGCCGCGCTCGAGCAGGGGATGACCCCGGCCTCGATCATCGTCGACGGGCCGTTCTGCGTCTGGCAGGGCGCGCAGCTCGGGCAGAAATGCTTCAAGAACTTCGGCAACCAGGCCGGATCGGGCCCGCACACGATGCGCTGGGGGATCGAGCAATCGCGCAACCTGATGACCGTCCAGGCCGCCAACCAGACCGGCATGGATCACGTCGTCGACATGATCCAGCGGATCGGGGTGAGCCAACAGAAGTTCCCCGCCCTATCTCAGCTATGCGCTCGGCGCGGGAGTGACCACCGTGACGCGGATGGTCAACGCGTATTCGATCCTCGTCAACCACGGCCGTGCGCTCAACCCGACGCTGATCGATTTCGTCCAGAATCGCCGCGGCGAGGTGATCTGGCCGGAGAACTGGCGCGCGTGCGATCGCTGCAACATGCCCGATTGGGATGGCAAGCCGATGCCGCGCCCCGTGGTCCGCGCGCGCCAGGTGGTCGATCCCTTGAGCGCCTATCAGATCGTTCACATCACCGAAGGCGTCATCCAGCGCGGCACCGCGACCGTGCTGCGCGACCTCAACCGCCCGATGATGGGCAAGACCGGCACCACCTCAGGCCCCACCGACGTCTGGTTCGTCGGGGGCACGCCGCAGATGATCGGCGGGCTCTATCTCGGCTACGACACGCCGAGCAATCTCGGCGGCTATGCCCAGGGCGGGGTGATCGCCGCGCCGATCTTCAAGGAATTCGCGATTCCGGCGTTCGCCGGGATGGAGAAGATCCCCTTCACCGCGCCTGCGGGCATCCGCATGGTCCGCATCGATCGCGCGAGGCGGCAAGCCGGTCTATGGCGCGTGGCCGGGCAACGATCCGCTGTCGCCGGTGATCTGGGAGGCCTTCAAGCCCGAGAGCGAACCGGTGCGCCGCACCCGCGACGAGGAGGAGGACGCACCCAAGTCCGCCGAGAAGAAGTCCGATGCGAAGCAGCAGACCGGCGACAGCGAATTCTTGCAACGTGAGGGCGGAATCTACTAGCGCCGCTCCCATATCGTCACCGGGCGAACGCCGCGGTCTCCGCGGTCCTTGCCCGCCGGACTGCGCGGATCGCGATCCCCGGGGCAGCGGACCGTTTCTGAGAGGTTTTTCAATGCGCGCCGAAGCGCAAGCCATGTCGACAAGATCAACGACGCACTGGCGCTGCTGCGCCGGTTCCTCGATTGGGACCGCGCGCTGCGCCGGCTCGACGAGCTCAACGCGCGCGTCGAAGACCAGGCGCTGTGGAACGATCCCAAGGCGGCGCAGGACGTGATGCGCGAGCGCCGCCGGCTCGACGAGGCGATCACCGCGACTCGGGCGATCGAGACCGAGCTCAGCGACACCGTCGAGCTGATCGAGATGGCCGAGGCCGAGGGTGACCAGGCCATGATCGACGACGGCAACCGCCGCGCTGGCGGCGCTCGCCGAGCGCGCCGAGCAGGACAAGGTCAAGGCGTTGCTCTCGGGCGAGGCCGACGCCAACGACACCTATATCGAGATCAATTCGGGCGCGGGCGGCACCGAGAGCCAGGACTGGGCCGAGATGCTCCAGCGCATGTACACGCGCTGGGCCGAGCGCCACGGGATGAAGGTCGAGATGATCGACTATCACGCCGGCGAGCAGGCGGGGGATCAAGTCGGCGACGCTGCTGGTCAAAGGGCGAGAACGCCTATGGCTATGCCAAGACCGAGAGCGGGGTGCATCGGCTGGTGCGAAATCTCGCCCTACGACAGCTCGGCCAGGCGCCACACCAGCTTCTCGAGCGTGTGGGTCTATCCGGTGATCGACGACGACATCGACGTCGAGGTCAAACGACGCCGACCTCAGGATCGACACCTATCGCGCCTCGGGCGCTGGCGGGCAGCACATCAACACCACCGATTCGGCGGTGCGCATCACCCACATCCCCACCGGCATCGTCGTCCAGTGCCAGAACCAGCGCAGCCAGCACAAGAACAAGGCCGAGGCGATGAACCAGCTCCGCGCGCGGCTCTACGAACGCGAATTGTCGATCCGCGAGGCCGCCGCCAATGCCGAGAACGCCACCAAGACCGATATCGGCTGGGGCCACCAGATCCGCTCCTACGTGCTCCAGCCGTATCAGCTCGTGAAGGATTTGCGCACCGGAGTCACTTCCACTGCGCCCTCGGACGTGCTCGATGGGGCACTCGACCCGTTCATGGCCGCCGCGCTATCCCAGCGCGTGACCGCGAGGCGGTCGAAGTGGAGGATGTCGATTGATCGGGGGGCGCGCCTGGACCCTGGCCCTGCTCTGCGCGCTGCCGCTCGCCGGCTGCGGCGGCGGCTCGACCGCGGCGCGGGCGCAATGCCGCGGAGGTCAAGGTCACCCGGCTTCCCCCGCCGCCGATCGGCCGGTCGCGGCGATCGGATCGCCGCGCTGGTCGAACGAGCAGTCGCGCGATCGCGTCAACGAGGCCGGGGACGTGATGACCCTCGCCGGGATCAAGCCCGGCATGACCGTCGCCGACATCGGCGCGGGCGAGGGCTATTATACGATCCGCCTCGCCGCGCGCGTCGGCAAGAACGGGCGCGTGCTCGCCGAGGACATCGTCCAGACCGTGCATGACGCGCTGGCGCACCGCGTCGCGCGCGACGGGCTGGACAATGTCAGCGTGCGGCTCGGGCTCCCCGCCGATCCGCGGCTGCCCCGAGCGCAGCTTCGACCGCGTGTTCATGATCCACATGTATCACGAGATCGAATCGCCCTATGAATTCCTGTGGCGGATGCGCCCCTCGCTCACGCCCGACGGCGAGGTTGTGGTGGTCGACGCCGATCGACCGACGCAGAACCACGGCACGCCGCCCGCGCTGCTCAAATGCGAATTCGCCGCGGTCGGCTATGCGCAGGTGGCGATGCGGCCGATGCCGGCGGCCGGCGGTTATCTGGCGCTGTTCAGGGCCGAAGGGCCGCGCCCCGAGCCGACCGCGATCAAGCCGTGCAAGAGCGCGACGCCGAGCCCCAGCCCCGCGCCCTAAAGCAATCCGAGTTCGCGGAAGCTGATCACCCGGGTCCGCGTCACCACCAGATGATCGATCAGCCGCACGCCGAGCGGGCGGAGCGCATGCGCGAGCATCCGGGTTGCGTCGCGGTCCGCGGCGCTGGGAGTCGCGTCGCCGCTCGGGTGGTTGTGCGCCATCACCACCGCCTGGGCGTCGAGCCGGAGCACGTCCGCGACGACGTCGCGGATCGGCAGGTCGAGCGTGTCGACCGATTGCGAGCGCGCCTGCCGCATCCCAAGCAGCCCCTGGTCTGCGTCGAGATAGGCGAAAGCGACGACCTCGAACCGCTCGTCTGCAAGCGGCGCGAACAAGGCGCCCGCCGCGGCGAGATCCGGTAGCCGCTTGGGCCGGGAGGGCTCGGACGCCGCCATGGGCGTGACCTGCCATCTCGCCGGCGCGGCCGAAGCGCTACCCCCGTCCGGTCCGGAGGCACATTGCCTCCGGTTCGGAGCGAGCGCGTGCGCTTGGCGGGGGCGTCCACCCCCGCTAGACTCGCGCGATGCGTCAATATCTCGACCTGATGGCCCGCGCGCTCGAGCACGGCGCCGAGACGATGGACCGCACCGGCACCGGCACGCTGAGCGTGTTCGGCCACCAGATGCGCTTCGATCTGGCGCAGGGCTTTCCGCTGCTCACCACCAAGAAGCTCCACGTGCGCTCGATCATCATCGAATTGCTGTGGTTCCTGCGCGGCGACACCAACGTGCGCTGGCTGCAGGAGCGCAAGGTGCGCATCTGGGACGAATGGGCCGATCCCGAGGGCGAGCTCGGCCCGGTATACGGCAAGCAGTGGCGCGCGTGGGAGGCGGGCAGACGGGCGCCGCATCGATCAGATCGCCGAGCTGATCGAGACGATCCGCACCGATCCCGGCTCGCGGCGCCAGATCGTCTCGGCGTGGAACCCAGGCGAGCTCCACGCGATGGCGCTCGCGCCCTGCCATTGCCTGTTCCAGACGCATGTCGCGAACGGGCGGCTCAGCCTCCAGCTCTACCAGCGCTCGGCCGACATCTTCCTCGGCGTGCCTTTCAACATCGCCAGCTATGCGCTGCTCACGCACCTGCTCGCGCAGCAATGTGGGCTGGAGCCGGGCGAGTTCGTCTGGACCGGCGGCGATTGCCACCTTTTATTCGAACCACCTCGACCAGGCACGCGAGCAGCTCGCGCGCACGCCGGGCCCGCTGCCCCGCCTCGAGATCCTGCGCAAGGCGCCGTCGATCGATTCCTATGATTACGAGGATTTCGCGATCTACGGCTACGAAGCGCAGTCGCATATCAAGGCGGCGGTGGCGGTTTGATCATTTTCCATCTCGCCCGTGCCGACAACGGCGTGATCGGGCGCGGCGGTACGCTGCCCTGGCATCTTCCGGCGGACCTCAGGCGCTTCAAGGCGCAGACGATCGGCAAGCCCATGATCCTGGGGCGCAAGACCTTCGAGAGCTTTCCCGCGCCGCTGCCCGGACGCCGCCACATCGTGCTGACGCGCGGCGACTGGTCGGCGCCGGGCGCCGAGTGGCGCACACGCCCGACGAGGCGCTGGCGCTGGCGGGGTGGCGGCGACGTCGCGGTGATCGGCGGCGCGGAGGTCTTCGCGCTGCTGCTCGACCGGCCGACCGGATCGAGCTGACCGAAATCCATGCCGCTCCGGAAGGGGATGCGATCGTGCCGCCGTTCGGGATTGAATGGCGCGAGGTTGCGCGCGAGGATCGGCCGGCGAAGCGGGGCTTCCCGCCTACAGCTTCGTAACCTTGGAGCGGGGCGCGATGAAACGGATCTTGGGATGGGGCGCGCTGGCGGTGCTGGCGCTCGGCGCGGTCGTCTTCTTCGGCTTCCTGCCGGGGATCGTCGAAGGCAGCATGAACAAGGTGGTCGCGACCGACCTGCCCAAGGTGATGCCGGGCACCGCCGCGCTCCACGCCTCGCTGCAAGTGGCGGACATGCATGCCGATACGCTGATGTGGGAACGCAGCCTGCTCAACCGCGCAAACCGCGGTCAGATCGATCTGCCCCGGCTGCTCCAGGGCAATTACGCGCTTCAGGTCTTCTCCTCGGTCACCAAGACCCCGAAGCACCAGAACTACGATTCGAACAGCGACAAGACCGACAACATCACCCTGCTGACGATCGCCCAGCTCCAGCCGCCGCGCACCTGGGGATCGCTGCTCGAGCGCTCGCTATGGCACGCGACCAAGCTGGACCGCACCGCCGCCGCCTCGAACGGTCAGCTTCGCGTGATCCACACCCCCGAAGAACCTTGACCGGCTGCTGGCGGATCGCGCCAAGGGGCAGAAGGTCGTCGGCGGGATGCTCTCGATCGAGGGGCTGCAGGATCTGCAAGGCCAGATCGGCAACCTCGACAAGCTCCACGCCGCCGGCTTTCGCATGGCGGGACTGGCGCATTTCTTCGACAACGACGTCGCCGGATCGATGCACGGCGAGCGCAAGGGCGGGCTCACGCCGCTGGGCCGCCAGGTCGTGCGGCGGATGGAGGCGCTCGGGATGATCGTAGACGTCGCGCATGCGAGCCACGCGACCGTCGCCGAGGTGCTGGCCATGGCGCGCCGCCCGGTGGTCTCGAGCCACGGCGGCGTCCAGGCGGACGTGCAAGGTCAACCGTAACCTCACCGACGACGAGATCCGCGGGATCGCGCGCACCGGCGGGGTGATCGGGATCGGCTATTGGGACGCGGCGATCTGCTCGACCAAACCCACCGACGTCGTCCGCGCGGTCGCGCACGTCCGCGATCTGGTCGGGATCGATCATGTCGGGCTGGGCTCGGATTTCGACGGCGCGGTCACCACCGGATTCGATTCGTCGCAGGTGATCGAAGTGACCCAGGCGCTGGTCGACGCCGGCTTCACGCCCGCCGACGTGGCCAAGGTGATGGGCGGCAACGTGCTGCGCGTGATCCGCGCCGGGATCGCCCCCGCGCCTAGCCCTTCGCCAGCCGCTCCTTGAGCCCGGCGAGCCCGGCGAACGGGCCCGCTTCCCCCTCGGCGAGCACCCCCCCGCCGCCCGCAGCGCCTCCTCGGCGGCGGGGCTGCGCGGGAAGGGATCGAGCGCGAGCGCGAGCGTCTCCGCCGCCGCCTCGCCGAGATCGATCGCGTTGCCCGAGTAGAAGACGGTGTCGCATTCCTCGGGCGAGAGCTCGACCTCGGCGGCGCCCTCCGCCGGCTCGGGCGCGAAGCGCAGGTCGAAATCCTCCTCGATCCGCGCGGGCAGCGGCGCACCGGTGACGACGCAGGCCTGGACCACGTTCGCCGAGAGATGCCCCGCCGCGCGCACGACCTCCGCGTCGCGCCGCAGCGCGTAACACGCCTCGAGCGAGTCGATCGCGACCAGCCCGAACCGCCGCGCCAGCGCGGCACGCTCCTCGGGCGCGGCGACGACGATGACAGCGCCCGCACCCGCGCCGATCTGGTCGAGCCGGTGCGGCCGCGCGAATTCGGGCGCGATCATTCGGGGAGCTTCCCTCGACGATCGCCGCCACGCTCGTCCCGGCCAGCGCGTCGCGCAGGCGCAGCAGCGCCGATTCGACATGCGCCAGCGCCGCCGGATCGGGCGCATGGCCGCGATAGAGGTTGCGGACGAGCGCGGGGGCAAGGCTCCCCTCGGCGATTCCGCTGCGATAGGCGCCCAGCCGGCCGCCGAGCATCCCCATCATCTTGCCGATATGCTTGCCGACGATGATGTCGCCGATGCCGATCTCGCGCAGCTGGCCGTCCATATCGTCGATGAAGCGCTCGGCGAGCGCGGTGCTGGGCAGCATCCCGGCGGGCTCCTGCTCGAGCCGCAGCAGCACGATCGCCAGCACCGCCGCGATCATGTCGAACCGGCCGTCGATCGTGTCCGCGACCCCGCCTTCCCGATACCAATGCGGCAGCCGCGCGCGCGCCACCGCCGCCTGATACAGCGCCGCCGCCGCGCCCGGGTCCTGCCGGCCGAACAGCCGCTCGAAAAAGGTCATCGCTGGTCCATCCGCGCCGCGACCTTGTTTGGCCGCAATTAGACGCATATTGAGGCGATCGGCGCGCGATGCAATCCACGCGCCGCCGGCGCGGCGCAATCCGCGCGATGCCTGGAGAAGTGCATGCCCGTGTTTCCTGTCCGCGTCCTCGCCTCGGCCGCGCTGCTTGCCGCCCTCGCGACCTCGGCCTGCGTGCCGCTGCGGAGCCACCAGGGCTATGTCGTCGACAAGGAGCTGATCGATTCGATCCAGCCGGGCGTCGACAACCGCGATTCGGTGCTCAAGACGCTCGGCCAGCCGACGCTGACCAGCCAGTTCAGCGAAGGCGAATGGTATTATCTTTCGCGCGACAGCAAGAATCTGGCGTTCAACAATCCCCAGGCAAGCAGCAGCTCACGCTGCGCATCCTGTTCGATGCGAAGGGCAATGTCGCCAAGGTCGATCGGTTCGACGGCACGCAATTGGTCGCCTCGGTCGATCCCTATGGCAAGACGACGCCGACGCTGGGGCGCAAGCGCAGCTTCTTCGACGATCTGTTCGGCAATATCGGCACGGTGAGCGCGATGGGCGCGCCCGGCGGCGGCGGGGACAGCGGCCCCTAGGTCCCCGGTCGGAGCGTGATCGATACCCGGGACTTCCGGGCGGCGCCAACGCACCCTATAGCCGCGCGGATGGAGCGGCTTGACGGCGGCTCGGGGGTTCCTGCCGCCTATCGCGGCGGCATCGTCGCGCTCGGCAATTTCGACGGGTTTCACTTCGGGCACCAGGGCGGTGGTCGGCCGCGCGGTGGCGCGCGCGCAGGGCGAGGGGCGCCCGGCGATCGTCGCGACCTTCGATCCGCATCCCAAGCGCCTTCTTCCGCCCCGATTCGGCGCCCTTTCGCCTCACCACGCTCGACCAGCGCCAGCGGCTGTTCGCCGCCGCGGGCGCCGACGCGATGCTCGTCTTCCATTTCGACACAGCGCTCGCCGAGCTGAGCGCGGAGGCGTTCGCGCGCGACCGGCTGGCGGCGGCGATCGGCGCCGCCGGCGTGGTGACCGGATCGGACTTCACCTTCGGCAAGGGGCGCGGCGGCGACGTGGCGATGCTGGCCGAGTTCGGCGACACGCTGGGCTTCGACGCCGAGGTCGTGCCGCCGGTCGCGCTGAACGGCGAGACCGTTTCCTCCAGCCGCATCCGCACCTTGCTCGAGCAGGGGCGCCCGCGCGATGCGGCGAGGCTGCTCACGCGGGCCGTTCGCGATTCAAGGGGTGGTCGAGCCCGGCGCTCAGCTCGGCCGCACGCTCGGCTATCCGACGGCGAACCTGCGGCTTGGCCCCTATCTGCGCCCCGCCTACGGCATCTATGCGGTGCGCGGCACGCTCGCCGACGGGCGCGTGGCTCGACGGCGTCGCCAGCCTGGGGATCCGCCCCAGCTTCGAGCCGCCGCAGGAATTGCTCGAGCCGCATTTCTTCGATTTCGAGGGCGACCTCTACGGCCAGACGATCGAGGTTGCGTTGATCGCGTATCTGCGCCCCGAGGCGAAGTTCGACAGCCTCGACGCGCTCACCGCGCAGATCGCCCGGGATGCCGCCACGGCGCGCGCGGCGCTCGATCGGGACGGACACGAAACGTTTGTGCCGTAGGGCGGGCCCATCTCCATTCCTGCTGGCATGTTTGCCCGCTTCCCCCCCTATTTCGCGCGGGCCCATGACCGAAACCCCCGACAGCCCAGCAGATTGGCGCGACACCGTCTTCCTCCCGAAGACCGATTTCCCGATGAAGGCCGGCCTCTCCGCCAAGGAGCCGGCGATCCTCGAGCGCTGGGCGCGGATCGGGCTCTACGGGAAATTGCGCGCGGCGCGCGCCGGGCGCGAGCGCTTCCTCCTCCACGACGGCCCGCCCTACGCCAACGGCGACATCCACATGGGCCATGCGATGAACAAGATCCTCAAGGACATCGTTGTCCGCTCGCAGAGCCTGATGGGCAAGGACTCGCCCTATATCCCCGGCTGGGATTGCCATGGGCTGCCGATCGAATGGAAGATCGAGGAGCAGTATCGCGCGAAGAAGCTGAACAAGGACGAGGTCCCCTCGGCCGAGTTCCGCGCCGAATGCCGCGCCTATGCGGCGCATTGGGTGGGCGTCCAGCGCGAGCAGTTCAAGCGGCTCGGCGTGATGGGCGACTGGGGACGATCCGTACCTGACGATGGATTTTCGAGAGCGAGGCGGTGATCGCCGGCGAGCTGCTCAAGTTCGCCGAGAGCGGCCAGCTCTACCGCGGCGCCAAGCCGGTGATGTGGTCGCCCGTCGAGAAGACCGCGCTGGCCGAGGCCGAGGTCGAATATGAGGACATCACCTCGACGCAGATCGACGTGGCGTTCGAGATCGTCGAGGCGCCCAACGCGCCCGAGCTGCAAAAGCTGATCGACACTGGCGAGAAGGTCGGTGCGGTTATCTGGACTACGACGCCCCTGGACGATTCCGGTCAACCAAGCTTTGGCCTATTCACCGAACGTCGAATACGCTCTCTGTCGAATCTCGAGCATAACGAAGCAGCGTTCATTGACGGCTCAGCCGACCTTCCGATTGTCGATGTTCGGCCGCCGGAAGGACTGAACGTTCGCTGGTCTTGATCGCTCTGGACCCCATCACGGAGTTGGAGGGCGAGCTAATCCGCAAGTTCGAGATGCGCTCTGGCGACGACCTCGACTACAGCAGTGACACACTTAGAATCAAAGGCTCCAACCTCGCCGGCGCCGTCGCCCGCCACCCGATGCATCATCTCGGCGGCTTCTTCGCCAAGCCGCGCCCGTTCCGCCCGGCGACTTCGTCACCACCGACGCGGGCACCGGCCTAGTCCACATGGCGCCGGACCATGGCGAGGACGATTTCCTGCTGTGCAAGGCGCACGGGATCGATCCGGTGTTCGCGGTCGACGATGCCGGTTTCTACCGCGCCGACTGGGCGTGGATGGGCGGGCAGGGCAGCGTCATCAACAAGAAGCTCAACGCCGCCGACGGCCCGATCTGCGCGGACCTGCGCGAAGCGGGGGCGCTGCTCGCGGCGTCGGACGATTTCACGCACAGCTATCCGCATTCGTGGCGCAGCAAGGCCAAGATCATCTTCCGCTGCACGCCGCAGTGGTTCATCCCGATGGACAGACCGACGGCGAGCCCCTCCCCTTCGGGGGAGGGGTTGGGGGTGGGGGGTCTCAGTCTCACCGAGACCGACGATCACGTGGATAGCCCCCACCCCAACCCCTCCCCTGAAGGGGAGGGGCTCAAGAGCAATGCCCCGACCCTCCGCGAGCTCGCGCTCGACGCGATCGAGCACACCCGCTGGGTCCCCGAGAAATCGCGCAACCGCATCCATGCGATGGTCGAGGGGCGCCCCGACTGGGTGATCAGCCGCCAGCGCGCCTGGGGCGTGCCGATCCCGATCTACGTCCACCGCAAGACCGGCGACTATCTGCGCGACCCCCTGATCAACGCGCGCATCCTCGACGCCTTCCGCGCGGGCGGCGCCGACGCCTGGTTCGCCGCCGATCACCAGGACCTGCTCGGCCCCAATCACGACCTGACCGATTACGAGGTCGTCACCGACATCCTCGACGTCTGGTTCGATTCGGGATCGACCCACGTCTTCACGATCGAGCGGCGCTTCGGCGAGCACGTCCGCGCCGACCTCTACCTCGAAGGTTCGGACCAGCATCGCGGCTGGTTCCAGTCGTCGCTGCTCGAATCATGCGGGACGCGCGGGCGCGCCCCCTATGGCGCGGTGCTCACCCACGGCTTCGCGTTGGACGGCAACGGGCGGAAGATGTCGAAGAGCCTGGGCAATGTCGTCGATCCGCTCAAGATCATCCAGGAGTCGGGCGCGGACATCCTCCGCCTGTGGGTCGCGCAGACCGATTATTTCGAGGACGTCCGCATCGGCAAGGAAGTGCTCGCCGGCACCGGCGACGCCTATCGCAAGCTCCGGAACAGCTTCCGCTACCTCCTCGCCGCGCTCGAAGGCTTCACCGATGCGGAGAAGGTGCCCCGTCGCCGAGATGCCCGAGCTCGAGCGCTACGTGCTCCGCAAGCTCGGCCAGCTCGATACCGAGCTGCGCGGCGCTGCCGAGGCGTTCGAGTTCAACCGCTATGCCCGCGCGCTCACCGATTTCGCCAGCGAGGATCTCTCGGCCTTCTTCTTCGATATCCGCAAGGATTCGCTCTATTGCGACGCGGCGACCGACCCCAAGCGCCGCGCCTATCGCACCGTGCTCGACATCGTGTTCCACGCGCTGGTCCGCTACGCCGCGCCGATCCTCGCCTTCACCGCCGAGGAAGTGTGGCAGGGCGCGCTTCCCGAGCGAGGAGGATTCGGTCCATCTGCTCGAATGGCCGGTGCTGCCCGAGGGCACCGCGACCGCCGCCGACTGGAGCGCGGTCCGCAGCCTGCGCGAGCGCGTGACCGAGGCGATCGAGCCCTATCGCCGCGAGAGGGCGATCCGATCGAGCCTCGAGGCCGAGATCACGCTGCCCGAATTGCCGCTCCCCGCCGAAGCGCTCGCCGAGCTGTTCATCGTCGCGTCGGTCGCCCCCGGCGATTCGGTCACCGTCCGGCCCACCCAGCGCCTTAAATGCGGCCGCTGCTGGCGGCATCTTCCCGAAGTTGCACAGGACGGCGCTCTGTGCGACCGATGTGCCGAGGTGGTTGGGCAATGAACGTGACTCGATCGATCGGCCTGCTCGTGGCCGTGCTGGTGTTCCTGCTCGATCAGGGCGCCAAATATTATGTCACCGGGCCGATGGGGCTGATCCCCGACGATGCGGTGACCGTGCTGCCGATCTTCGACGTGCGCTATGTGCGCAACGTCGGCGTTTCGCTGGGGCTGATGCCGGCGGGCAGCGAGCAGATGCGCTGGTTCCTCGTGGCGCTCACCGGCGCGATCGCCGCGGGGGTGCTGTGGGTGGCTGCTGCGCGAGCGCAAGCTCGGCGACGTGGTCGCGCTCGGCATGGTGCTGGGCGGCGCGGCTGGGAACATCCTGGATCGCACCCGGCTGGGCTATGTCGTCGATTTCGCCGACCTGCACTTCGGCCAATGGCGGCCGTTTTTGGTCTTCAATGTTGCCGATGCGGCGATTACCATCGGCGTGCTGATCCTGTTGATCCGCGCCCTGTTCATGCGCGACCGGCCTGGCGCCACGCGGGATCCTGTGGAGAATGAAGTCAATGCGTAAGCTGTTCACGATCGTCGCCGGCGCGAGCCTGGCCGCCACGCTCTCCGCCTGCGCCCACAACGGGCTGAATCGCGCCCGCCCGGACGAATTCGCTGTTGCGCGGCAGGCGCCGCTGGTGATCCCGCCCGATTATTCGCTGAGCCCGCCCCAGCCCGGCGCGCCGCGCCCGCAGGACGTGAGCCCCCGCCAGCCAGGCGCAGGACGCGATCTTCGGCGCCTCGGCGCCGCGCAGCGCCGGCGAGAATGCGACGCTCGATGCGGCCGGACGCACGTCGGCCGATCCGGGCGTGCGCTCGTCGGCCGGCAGCCCGGCCACCAATGTCATCGATAAGGGCACGACCACGCGCGACATCGTCGCGGCGCCCGAGGGCGACGGCCAGGACGCCAAGGCCAGCGCCACGCCCAAATAAGCGGGCCCCGGGCAGGCGGCCGGCGGAAAACGAGGGGGCGGAGCCCGCCCCCTCGATCATTCGATCATCAGAAAGCGACGCCGATCGATCCGACCACGCCGGCCTTGCTGGCGTTCTTGCCGGTCGGCGTGATGAAGTCGCCGTCGGTGTCGACATATTGGATGCCGAACACCAGCGCCTTGTAGGTGTAGGTCGCGCCGACGTTCCAATCGGTATATTCCTTGCCGATCGACAGCCAGCTCGGGCCCCAGGTGTGGCCGATGTGCGCGGTGAGCGCGATCGGGGTCGTGGGAATCGCCGCCGAGAAGTCACCTGCGAGATAGACGTTGTCGTGCTTCGGGCCGATCTGGTCCAGCGCCAGCGCCTTTTGCTTGGGCGCATAGTTGATCGTCGCCTTGGCGGTCACCGGGCCGAACGTGTAGGACACGTCGGCATAGGGCTCGATGAAGTCCGACGCGGACACGTCGGCCCCCGACTTGGTCTTGGGATAGACGTAGTAGAGCGCGCCGACATCGAAGGTGACGCCGCTGAAGGTCTTCTTCCAGCCGCCAATCAGGTCGAGCTCCTGATGGCCCACGCCCGAAGCCGTCACGTAGTCGTCGATCGACGAGCCCCAGACGGAGACATATAAACCCGAATCGTGGCTGACAGTGAACCCGCCCTGGAGCGCGAAATTGCCGTCGGTCTGCGAGATGCCGCGGAAGCGATAGTCGCTCACGACGGTAGCGCTGCCGTTGATCGTGATCGCCGGAGCGGGCGCGGTTTCTTGCGCCATCGCCGGCGCGGTGGAGGCGAGCATGAGCGCGCCGAAGCTGATCATCGAGAAGCGCATCGTATTCCTTTCAATTAAACCGATGGTTCCCGCCTGCTGCCGTCGATGCCGCAGTCTGGGCGCCAAGGCGCCCGCGCGGCTTTCGTCGGCACAAGAACATTGCCGGATTACGCTGCGGCGCACAACAATATTTGCCGAATTGTTGCAGGAAACGGAACGAGTGTTGCGGTACCGCAACAGCTGATCAGGCGGGGTCGACCGCCACGATCGCGTCGATTTCGACCACCGCGCCGAGCGGGAGCACCGCAACGCCCACTGCGCTGCGCGCGTGCCGCCCCGATTCGCCGAACAGCGCGACCATCAATTCGGAGGCGCCGTTGGCGACCTTCGCCTGATCGGTGAAGCCCGCCGCGGAATTGACGAACACGCCGAGCTTGACGATTCTATCGACGCGATCGAGCCCGCCGAGCGCCTGCTTGATCTGCGCGACGAGCATCAGCCCGCAGCGCCGCGCCGCCTCCTGCGCGAACGCGAGATCGCGGTCCTCGCCTACCCGCCCGGTCATCAGCGTGCCGTCGTTGAAGGGGAGCTGGCCCGAGATATGGAGCAAGCCCCCCACTTCCACCGCAGGCACGTATGCCGCCACCGGCGCCGCCGGCTTGGGCAGGGTGAGGCCGAGCTCGGCCAGCTTCGCGTCGATCGATGCGGTCATCGCCGCGCTCAACCACTCGCCGCTTCGGCGGTCAACCCCATCGCGAAGCGCGCGCCGATCCAGTCCTTCGCGTCGCGCCAATCGTCGATCCGCGCGTGCGCGTGCGGCGCAGGCGGGATGTTCGCGGCGATGCTCGGCTCGGCCACCATGTGCAGCCGGTGGACCTGCGGCGCGTGCTTCGCGACCGATTCGTGGTGGACCGCGAGATCGTCGACGAACACCGCCACCGGCGCCCCCAGTTCGGCGACCAGCCGCGCGACGGGGCCGCCCTTGCCGCCCTGGTTGCATTCGACGCGGTGGGCGATGCCGTGCGTCGCGAGCTGGGCGATGCGATGATCGCGGCAATGATCGCCGAGATTGGTGAGGATGACGATATCGGCGTGGCGCGCGAGCTCGGCCAGCGCCTCGCGGGCGTGCGGGACCAGCGTCTGGCGGTCCATCTCGGCGGGGAAGAAGCTGTCGATCAGCGCCCACATTTCTTCGCGGTCGAGCGCGCCGCCATCGGCGCGGCGCTTCATCGAGCGCGCGAAATCGCCGCCGTTCGGCGTGAAGTCGATCGCGTGCGCCTCCCCCAGCCAGGTGCCGAAATGCCGCACCATATGGAGCAGCACCTCGTCGCAATCGGTGATCAGCAGCGGCCTCATGCGCGTTCCAACTCGCGCCGCGCGAGCACCAGCGCGGCGGGGGGCGGCTCCGATCGCTTCGGCGCAGGCGAGCAGATCGGGCTCGTGGCCTTCGAGGAAGCCGAGCGTCGCGGCGAGCAGCGCGGGCTCGCCGGCGCGCGCGCGCAGCCCCGCCGCATCGAGCCCGGTGAGCGCGAGCAGCCGCTCGGCGCGCGCCGGCTCGCCCAGCGTCCAGGCCAGCGCGCGGAGCGCCAGCGCCTCGGGGTTTGTCTCCGCTGCGGCCATCGCCTAGAGGTTCTCGAAACTCATGGGTGTGCGCGTGGCAAAAAGGGTGCTCGTTGTCGAGGACAACGAACTCAATCTCAAGCTGTTCTGCGACCTGCTGCGCGCGCACGGCTTCGCCGCCGAGCCGGTGAGCGACGGTCGCGAGGCGGTGGCGCGCGCGCGCGGCTTCGAGCCCGATCTGGTGATCATGGACATCCAGCTCCCGCATGTCGGCGGGATCGACCTGATCCAGCAGATGAAGGCCGATCCACGCCTCAAGGCGATCCCGATCATGGCGGTGACCGCCTATGCCGGGCACGAGGACGAGGAGCGGATCCGCGCGGCGGGCGCCAACGCATATGTCACCAAGCCGATCTCGCTGGCGCGCTTCATGGAGGAAGTGCGGAGCCTGATTCCTGCCGAATAGTGCCGAATAGTGCCGAAAAGCCCCGGATCGGCGCAATCTTCACGAAGCGACAACCAATGTCGACGCAAATGGCTCGAAGCAAACGGGGATCGCGCGTGAACGATCAGGCCGGCCGGCTTCGGCGCATGACCAACTATACCTGGCACGTGCTGCGCGCCGAAGGCGAGCGCGACCGCGCCGCGCTGGCGGCGGACGCGACCGCGGGCAGGCTTCACGACGAACTGGCCGAGCTCCACCTGCTCGCCGCCGACGCGCTCAGCGATGCGTGGCGTGACTTTTCCGCGGGACGGCGCGAAGGCGACGACGATTCGCCCTGGCGCGCCTATCAGGCACTGTTCACCGCGCTCTATGGCCCCGAGAAGCTCGAGGAAGAGACCGCGCTGATCCCCCCGGCGCTGCGCTAGAGCGCAAATCCGGCCAAACACCCCCGTCATGCTGAACTTGTTCAGCATCCATGGTGCCACAATCGGCGGCGTCGCGGTGGGCGAGATGGATCCTGAAACAAGTTCAGGATGACGACGTTGCGCTTACGCGCGCGTCGTCACTTGATCTTCGCTTCCTTGAACTCGACGTGCTTGCGCACGACAGGATCGTATTTGCGGAACGACATCTTCTCGGTCTGGGTGCGCGGATTCTTCTTGGTGACGTAGAAGAAACCGTGTCCGCCGAGCTGACGAGCTTGATCTTGACAGTGGTCGGCTTGGCCATGACCCTAACCTCTAACAGAACGGAAAAAGCGGGCGCGCCCATGTCGCACCGCTGACAGGCGGGGCGGATGCGTCAGCGCGCGGCAAAAGTCAAGCTGGCTGGGGTTTCACGAGGCGTTAACCCTGTTCGGCCAGCGTGGGAGCCACCCAACCAGAGGAAGGCCATGGAAGCGCTCGTCCCCGCCTTCATCGCCGCGCTGCTCACCCAGCTCGGCGATCGGCCGGCGATTCTCACCGCGATGCTCGCAGATCGCTATGGCCGGCCGCTGCTGGTCGCGCTCGCGGCGGGGCTGGCGCATGCCGCGGGGCAACGTCGCCGCCGCCGTGCTCGGCGCGTCGATGGCACCGATGCTCACCCCCAACGCACAGGCGCTGCTGCTCGCGATCGCCCTGTTCTTCGGCGCGGCCGGCGCCTTCTGGCCGGTCAAGCCGCCCGACCGGCTCGAGCGCTGGCGGCTGGGATCGCTGCTCACCGCCTTTCTCGGCGTGTTCATCCTCGCGCTCGGCGACCGCACCCAATTCTTCACGCTCGCGATCGCCGCGCGCAGCCAGCCGTGGATGGCGGCGGCGGGGGCGAGCCTGGGGGCGTTCGCGGTCGCGTTCGTCGCGGCGGTGCTCGGCGAGCTGGTGTGGGCGCGGATCGCGTTCCGCGGCTTCCGCATCATCGGCGGGCTGATCATGCTGGCCGCCGCCGCCGTGGTGGGGCTGGGAGCGTTGCGGCTGCTCTGAGCAAGCGATTCGATGGCTGTCATCGGGATAAATCCGTGGTTCGCGGCGCGCCGGCTCCTATATGCTCGTGGCAATCACATCGCCGGAGGACCCCATGACCGACACCAAAGCCGCGCTCCGCACCCCCACCGACCTCGCCCGCAACGACACCAAGACCGTGGCCGACGCGCTCAACGGCGTGCTCGCCGACAGCTTCGCGATCTACCTCAAGACCAAGAATTTCCACTGGCACGTCTCGGGCCCGCATTTTCGCGACTATCACCTGCTGCTCGACGAGCAGGCCGCGCAGATCTTCGCGACCACCGACGCGATCGCCGAGCGCGTGCGCAAGACCGGCAACGTCACGCTGCGCTCGATCGGCGACGTGGCGCGCCGCCAGACCGTCAAGGACAACGACCAGGACTTCGTGAGCGCCGCCGACATGCTCGCCGAGCTGCGCGACGACAATCTCAAGCTGGTCGAGTCGCTGCGCGAGGCCAAGGACCTCGCCGATCAGGCGCGGGACAATGCCACCAGCGCGGTGATCGACGAATGGACCGACCAGGCCGAGCAGCGCGCCTGGTTCCTGTTCGAAGCCAGCCGCGGCGGCTGACGCGAACGGCGGCCGGGGACGGCATCCCCGGCCGTACGCGGCTTACTGGATCGCGGCGAGATCGGTCTCGATCTTCTTCAACAGCTCGTCGGGCAGCTTGTCCGGCGCATACGGCTTGACCTGGTTTGAGGCTCATCGCCTTGAAGCCGTCATATTGCGGGTTGGTGGTGATGTCGGCGCCGAAATCGGCGTCGAGCACGGCCTTGGCCTTGGGATCGGCGACCAGCGTCTCGATCGGCGTGTCGAGGTTGAACTTGGCAGCGGGCGCGGTCGCGATGGTGGCGGCACCTGGAGTTGGCGCAGAGGCGGGAGCCCCGGCGGCGTCGGGGGTCGTGGGTGCGGTTTGGGCAAGCGCGGCGGCGGGCAGGAGCATCGCGAGCGCGGCGGCAGTCGAAAGAACGAACTTCATCGGTGGACCCTTCTCCATTTTCTGGCGTCCGATCCTAGCCACATTCGCGGCGCTCCGCGAGGAACTCTTTGTGCCGCTCGCACGATTGTTACGGCCTTAGCCAAGGAGACGTAAGATGTTGCGGTGGGCGATCATTTTTCTGGTGATCGGGGTCGTGCTCGCGGTGCTCGGCTTCGGCAACGTCGCCGGCGCGTCGTTCGCGATCGCCAAGCTGCTGTTTTTCGTCGCGATCGCGCTGTTCCTCGTGTTTCTCGTCCTTGGCCTGATAGCAGGGAAAACGATCAAGGACGCGGTCGACTAGGGCCAAGCGTGATCATCCAGATATCCGGCGGCGCGTTGAGTCGGAACGGCGCGCCGCTGGTGCCGATCCCGGCGGTGACGATCGTCAACAGGCTGTCCTCGCGGACTGCGCCGCATTCAAACGTTTGCCAAAGCGCGACACCGGATCGATCGAGCCATACCAAGGCAGCACCACTTGGCCGCAATGGGTGTGTCCCGCGAGGAGCAGCGGGAAATCCGCCGGAAGCTGCGGCGCGATGTCGGGCGAGTGCGTCATGATCAGCCGCGCTCCGGGGAGCTTGCGTAGAGCGTCGACGACCAGGGGCACATCGTCGTGGCGCGTGAAATTGTCATCGACCGCGCCGATCGCCCGCGGTCCGCGCACGACCGCCTGGTTGACGAGCACCGGTATGCCGTCATGCACCAGTGCGGCACGGACCGCTTCGAGCCCGTCCAGTGATCATGGTTGCCCGGCACCGCCAGCACGCCTAGCGGCGCGTGAAGGGCTGCGAGCGGCGCCAGCGCGTCGATCGCCTGGGCCTCGCCAATCGGCGTGTGGCCAGGCAGGAAATCGCCCGCGAGCAGGATCAGATCGGGGCGAAGCGCATTCACCTGCGCGACGATCCGCGTCAGCCGCGCGGGATCGACCGCCATCGTCCCGGCGTGCGTATCGCTCATCAGCACGACTCGCACCGGCGGCGCGCCGGCCGGCCATCCTGGCATCGCCACCCCGGCCCGGCGCACGATCGGGTCCCGGCGCGCCTCGTGGAACATCCACAGAAGCAACGCCGCTGGCGCGAGCATGAAGACCCCCGCCAGGATCACCAACGTCCTTGCCCATCCCCGCATCGACTCAGCCTAGCGGGAGCGCACCATCTGCGCCATGCGTTGCGCCGTCATGCGCGCTTTCGCCGACCTGCTCGATGGCCTGATCTACACGCGCTCGCGCAACGCCAAGCTGCGGCGCATCGGCGATTATCTCGCCGCGGCGCCCGATCCCGATCGGGGATGGGCGATGGCCGCGCTGACCGGTGGGCTCGATCTGCGCGCGATCAAGCCCGCGCTGATCCGCGCGCTGATCGAGTCGCGGGCCGATCCGGTGCTGTTCGCGATGAGCCGCGATTTCGTCGGCGACACCGCCGAGACCGTGGCATTGCTCTGGCCCGAGCCGCCGGGCGGCGGGCCCGCGGGCGCGCCGCTCGCGCTCTCGGAGGTGGTCGAGCGGCTACGCGCGCTTTCCCGATCGGACGCCCCCTCCGCGCTCGCCGCGATGCTCGACCGGCTCGACGCCGACGAGCGATTCGCGCTGCTCAAGCTCGCGACTGGGGGCCTGCGCGTCGGCGTCTCCGCGCGACTCGCCAAGACCGCGCTCGCGCAGGCGTTCGGGCTCGAGGTCGATGCGGTCGAGGAGGTGTGGCACGGGCTCGCCCCGCCCTATGCGCCGCTGTTCGACTGGGCCGAGGGGCGCGGGCACCAACCGACCCCGGACAATGTCCCGGTGTTCCGTCCGTTCATGCTCGCGCATCCGCTCGAGGACGACGCAGTGAGCCTCGACGATTATGCCGCCGAGTGGAAATGGGACGGCATCCGCGTCCAGATCGTCCATGTCGCGGGCGAGACGCGGCTCTACAGTCGCGCGGGCGACGACATCACCCATAGCTTCCCCGAGGTGGCGTCCGCCTTCGCGACCCCCGGCGTGCTTGACGGCGAATTGCTGGTGAAGGGCGAAGCGCAGGGTGGAACGGGCGGCGCGGCGAGCTTCAACGCGCTCCAGCAGCGGCTCGGGCGCAAGGCGGTCGCAGCGAAGATGCTGGCCGAATATCCGGCGTTCGTGCGGCTCTACGATATCTTGTTCGACGGCGCCGAGGACCTGCGCGCGCTGCCCTGGACCGATCGCCGTGTGCGCCTCGAAGCCTTTGCCGCGCGGCTTGATCGCGCGCGGTTCGACGTCTCGGCGCTGATCGACGCGCCCGATTTCGCCGCGCTCGAGGAAATCCGCGCCGGCGCGCGCGACGCCGCGATCGAGGGAGTGATGCTCAAGCGGCGCGATTCGCCCTATGTCGCGGGGCGCCGCGCGGGGCTGTGGTACAAATGGAAGCGCGATCCGCTCACCGCCGATTGCGTGCTGATGTACGCCCAGCGCGGCTCGGGCAAGCGCAGCTCCTTCTATTCGGACTATACCGTTCGGCGCCTGGACCGACGCGGGCGAGCTGCTGCCGGTGGGCAAGGCTTATTTCGGCTTCACCGACGACGAGCTGAAGTGGCTCGATCGCTTCGTGCGCACCCGCACGCTCAACCGCTTCGGCCCGGTGCGCGAGGTCGAGAAGAGCCTGGTGCTCGAGATCGCGTTCGATTCGATCCACGATTCCAAGCGGCACAAATCGGGGCTGGCGATGCGCTTCCCGCGCATCAGCCGCATCCGCACCGACAAGCCCGCCGCCGAGGCCGATACGATCGCGGGGCTCAGGCGGCTGGTGACGTGAGGCCGGCGACCGGCTAGCGCGCGGGCATGTCGCCCGTTCTGCTCGCTCCGCTGATGATGATCGCCTCGGGATCGATCCACGCGGTGGTCAACGCGATCCTCAAGGGCGGCAAGGACAAGCTCGCCGGGCGCAGCGTGATCGACGGAACGAGCGCGCTGATCCTGCTGCCCGTGCTGCCGTTCGTGCCCCCGCCAGCCGGCGCCTGGGGCTGGCTGGCGGCGAGCGCGCTGCTCCACTGCGCCTATCTGTTCGCGCTCGTGCGCGCCTTCCAGGCAAGCGACCTCTCCGCGGCCTATCCGATCCTGCGCGGCACCGCGCCGCTGCTCACCGCCGGGCTGGCGATCGGCATGTTCGGCGAGGCGGCGTCGGCGCGCGAGCTGATCGGCATCGCGCTGATCGGCAGCGCGGTGCTCGCGATGGTCGCGGGCAGGCATATCGGCGCCGGCGGGCTCGGCTGGGCGCTCGCCACCGGCGTCACCATCGCCGCCTATACCGTGATCGACGCGCAGGGCGTGCGCGCGGCGCCGACGCCGGTCAGCTATATCGCCTGGCTGTTCGTGATGATGGGCGCGTGCGTGGTGGCGATGTTCGGGGTCGCCTCGCGCGGGGGCGATCTTCGCGGCGGCGCGGCGCCAGTGGAAGGCGGGCGCGATCGCGGGGCGCTGTCGATCCTGACCTATGGGCTGGCGCTCGAGGCGCTGGCGATCGGGCCGACGGCGCCGCTCGCGGCGCTGCGCGAGACGGGGATGGTCACCGCGCTGGTGATCTCGGCGCTGTTCCTGCGCGAGCGCGTGACCCTGCTGCGCGGCGCCAGCGTGCTGGGCATCCTCGCCGGCGCCGCGTTGATCCTGACGCGCTAGACTCCGGGGCCGGCTCGGCTAAGCTCGCGGCCGGGGGAACTGCCATGCTCAAGCGCCTGATCGCCGCCGTCGCCGCGCTGCTCACCACGACGGCCGCGCATGCCCAGACCTATGCGATCCAGGCCGGCCATCTCATCGTCGACGCATCGCTGCCGGCGCTCGGGCCGTCGACGGTGATCGTCGAGAACGGCCGAATCGCGCGGATCGAGCCGGGCGCCACCGCCCCGGCTGGCGCGATCGTCGTCGATCTGGCCGGCAAGACCGTGCTGCCCGGGCTGATCGACGTCCACGTCCACCTGACCGCCGATTCGGGCGAACCCTGGTACCAGTCGCTCACCCCCAAATATTCGGAGCCCTATGCCGCGACGGTGGGCCTCAGGAACGCGCTGGTCACCGCGCGCGCGGGCTTCACGACGCTGCGCGACCTCGGCGGCCCGCCGCTCGCCAGCCTGGCGATGCGCGATGCGATCCGCGAGGGGAGCTTCCCGGGGCCGCGCATCCAGGTGGCGGGGCCGGCGCTGTCGATGATCGGCGGGCACGGCGACGAGACCGTCGGCCTCGCGCCCGAGCTGCGCGCGGCGATCGACGCAAGCGGCGCGCAATTCTGGGTCTGCACCGGCGCGCAGGAATGCGCCAAGGCGGTGCGGCGGCTTGCGGCGATGGGCGTCGACGTGATCAAGTTCCACGCCACGGGCGGCGTGCTCGATCCCGGCGCGATGGGGCTCGAGCAGCATTTCACCGACGAGGAAATGAAGGCGATCTGCGACACCGCGCACCAGCTCCATCTCAAATGCGCCGCGCACGCGCACGGCGCGAAGGGGATCGGCGCGGCGATTCGCGCCGGCGTCGATTCGATCGAGCACGGCACCTTCGCCGACGACGCGGACATCCGCGAGATGAAGGCGCGCGGCACCTATTTCAGCGCGACGCTGATGGCGTTCACGGGCCTCCAGATGTACATGGGCAAGGGGCTCTACACTCCGAATACCGAAGCCAAGGCGCACACCGTGCTCGATCAATGGGGCAAGGCGCTCGGCCGCGCCTATCGCGCCGGGGTCAAGGTCGCGCTCGGCACCGACGCCGCGGTATTTCCGCACGGGCGCAACGCCGAGGAGATCGGGCTGATGGTGTCGAAGGCGGGGATGACCCCGCGCGACGCGCTGATCGCCGCGACCAAAGGCGGCGCCGACCTGCTCGGGCTGGCCACGGAGACCGGCACGCTCGATCCGGGCAAGTCGGCCGACCTGATCGCGGTCGAGGGCGATCCGTTGACCGATCCGGCGGCGGTGCTCCACGTCGCCTATGTGATGGTCGAGGGCAAGCCGATCCCGATGCAGTGAGCGCCGGACGCAACTCGGCGAAGCTGCCGACCCGGCCGCTGTCGTCGCCCCCGGGCTTGTCCCCAGGGCCCACCATGCCGCGCGGGGCACGATCGGAGGCTCTTGGGATTCGCGTAGCCGCGCAGTGGACCCCGGAACAAGTCCGGGGTGATGGTGGGAGGGGACGGGTGGGCGCGGCTGCGCAGCGCATCCAAAGAAAAACCCCCCGGAAGCCCGGCTTCCGGGGGTTTTTTCGTTCAGGCTCGCGAGAGCCTCAGTCCTGCTTGGGCGAGAGGTTGACCGCGGCATATTTGCCGCGCCGATCGACCTCGAGCTCGAACTCGAGCTTGTCGCCTTCGTTGAGCGTCGGCATGCCGGCGCGCTCGACCGCCGAGATGTGGACGAACGCATCGGGCTGTCCGTCGTCGCGCTGGATGAAGCCAAAGCCCTTCATCGCGTTGAAGAATTTGACCGTTCCGGTCGCCTTCTCGCCGGTGAGCTGGCGTTGCGGCGCGCCGCCGCCCGGGCCGCCACGCGGCGCGTCGCGATCGCGCGGGGGGCCCGCGTCGGTCACCGGCAGCGGCTCGCCGTCGATCTTGAGCTCGGTCGCCGAGATGCGGCCGCCGCGATCGACGAGGGTGAAGCCGAGCGGCTGCCCCTCGGCGAGGCCGGTCAGCCCCGCCTGCTCGACCGCCGAGATGTGAACGAACACATCCTCGGCGCCGTCGTCGCGGACGATGAAGCCGAAGCCCTTTTGCCCGTTGAAGAATTTGACCACGCCCGGGTCGCCTCGCCGACGACCTGCGGGGGCATGCCCCCGCCGCCGCCGCGGAACCCGCCGCCGGCCGCCGGCACCGCCGCCGCGGAACCCGCCACCGCCGCCACCGCCGAAGCGGTCACCGCCGCCACCGCCACCGCCACCGAAGCGATCGCCGCCGCCGAATCCGCCACGGTCGGCAAAGCCGCCGCGATCGCCGAATCCGCCACCAAAGCTGCTATCGTCGCCGAAGCCGTCGCGCTTGTCTCTGCCGCGCCCGCCGCGATCCCCGCGGCGCCCTCTATCAAAACTCATTGCCCTGTTCGTCTTCCCGGTTCGCCCACGTCACCATTCGAAACCCAAGCGCCGGACGAAAAACCGCAAGGTCTTCGGGCACCCAAAAAGCATGCCGCTAGACTCGGTCATAGCCCAAAATTGGGACAGTGCGCGAACGAAATTCGACTTGATTGCGGCAAACTTGTTCGAAGCGAGGCGCTTGCGCCTCCGGCGGCCACGCGGCAGAGGCGGGGAGATGGACGCGATCCTTGCCCTTCTCGCCAGCCCGGCCGCCTGGCTGGCGCTGCTCACGCTGATCGTGATGGAGGTGGTGCTCGGCATCGACAACCTCATCTTCATTTCGATTCTCACCAACAAATTGCCCGAGGCGATGCGCCCGCGCGCGCGCCGGATCGGGATCGGGCTGGCGCTGGGGCTGCGGCTCGTGCTGCTGAGCTTCGTCGCGTTCATCGTCTCGCTGACGCGCCCGCTGTTCGAGGCGTTCGGCCACGGCTTCTCGTGGCGCGACTGATCCTGATCGCGGGCGGGCTGTTCCTGGTGTGGAAGGCGACCACCGAGATCCACCACAATGTCGACAGCCACGACGAGGAAGACGTGTTCGATACCAGCCCGGTGGCGCTCGGGCTCGGCGCGGCGATCGCGCAGATCATCATGCTCGACCTGGTCTTCTCGATCGATTCGATCGTCACCGCGGTGGGGATGACCGAGCATGTGCCGATCATGTTCGTCGCGGTGATCGTCGCGGTCTCGCTGATGCTCACCGCCTCGGGGCCGCTCTCGCGCTTCATCGATCGCAACCCGACGGTGGTGATGCTCGCGCTCGCCTTCCTGTTCATGATCGGCATGTCGCTGATCGCCGACGGCTTCGGCGTGCAGTGCCCAAGGGCTATATCTATGCCGCGATGGCCTTTTCGGCGCTGGTCGAGGGGCTCAACATCCTCGCGCGGCGGCGGCGCGAGGCGCGGGCGCGCGCCGCCGGCCCGCCGGCGGGCATTGAGCCCGGCGGCGAAGGCGGCTAGGCGCAGGCGATGGCCGTCCATTTCCACGAAGAAGACCTGCCGCCGGGGCTGTTCGCTCCCGGTGCCTCGATTGCCGTCGATACCGAGACGATGGGGCTGATCACCCCGCGCGACCGGCTGTGCGTGGTCCAGCTCTCCGACGGATCGGGCGACGAGCATCTCGTCCGCTTCGGCGCCAAGTCCGATTATGCGCGCCCAATCTCAAGGCGGTGCTCGGCGATCCGGCGCGGCTCAAGCTCTATCACTTCGCGCGGTTCGATCTCGCCGCGATCCGCTGCTATCTCGGCGTCACCGCCGCGCCGGTGTTCTGCACCAAGATCGCGTCGCGGCTGGTGCGCACCTACACCGATCGCCACGGGCTCAAGGACCTGGTCCGCGAACTGCTCCAGCAGGAGCTTTCCAAGGCGCAGCAATCGTCGGACTGGGGCGGCCCCGAACTTTCCGACGCGCAGCGCGAATACGCCGCCTCCGACGTGCGTTACCTTCACGCGATGAAGCTCGAACTCGACCGACGCCTCGAGCGCGAAGGACGGATGGCGCTGGCGCAGGCGTGCTTTGCCTTCCTGCCGGCGCGCGCCGAGCTCGATCTCGCCGGCTGGCCCGAAGTGGATATCTTCGCGCATGTCTGAGATCGCGGAGCGCCTCCAGTCGCAGCGCCGCGCCTGGGCGCATCCGGGAAGCGGCCACGACGGCTGGTGCTCGGCGCCTCGTGGCTCCTGCCGATCGGGATCGCCGCGCTCACCGCGCTGCTGATCCTCTCGCCCCTGTTCACCGGCGGCGACGTCAGCTTCGTGCTCGACAAGAACAAGGTCGAGATCGCGCGCGAGCGGCTGCGGCTCGAGGCGGCCGATTATCGCGGCGAGGACGCCAAGGGCCAGCCGTCGAGATTCGCGCGGGCTCGGCGGTGCAGCGCAGCTCGGCCGAGCCGATCGTCCAGCTCAACAATCTCTCCGCCCAGATCGGGCTCCCCGAGGGGCCCGGGGTGGTCAAGGCCGATCGCGGCCATTACGACAGGATACCCAGCAGATCGCAGTCGACGGCCCGATCACGTTCCGCACCGCCGACGGCTATACGCTCGATACCGAGAATTCGACCGTCGACCTCAAGACCCGCCAGATGCACAGCGGCGGCGCCGTCACCGGCAAGACGCCGATGGGCGTGTTCAGCGGCGAGCAACTCACCGCCGACCTCGCGGCGCGAACCGTCAAGATCGACGGGAAATGCGCGCTTGCGGATCGTGCCCAAGCGCGCAAATAGGCGGCGATGATCCACGCCTCCGCCTTGCTCCCGCTGGGCCTGGCCCTCGCGCTCGCTGCGGCGGCGCGGCGGCGGCGCAGTCGCATCACGATTCGGCGGCGCCGATCGACTTCGCCTCGGACCATCTCGAGCTCCAGGACCGCGCGAATCGCGTGCTGCTGACCGGCAACGTCCATATCACCCAGGCCGAGATGGTGCTCACCGCGGCGCGGATGATCGTCACCTACACCGGCCAGATCACCAACGGATCGCCGCAGGTCTCGCGGCTCGACGCCTCGGGCGGGGGTCACCGTCTCGCGCCCGGACCAGAACGCGCGCTCGCAATATGCGGTCTATGATCTCGATCACCGCGTCATCACGATGCTCGGCGGAGTCACGCTGACGCAGGGGCGCCAACACCGTCCAGGGCGGGCGGCTGTCTATCAATCTCGACACCGGGCGCGCGACGATCGACGGATCGGGCGTGCGCGGATCCGCGCCGCCGGTGCCGGGCGCGGTCCAGGGCAGCGGCGGGCGCGTCACCGGGCGCTTCTCGGTGCCCAAGCGCGACAAGGATGCGGCCCCGAAGCCGCAATAAACGCGAATTCCGGGCGGCATGGCGCGGGCCCTCTTCCCTTCACCGGTTTCTTCATGCAGGAATCCTGCCAACCCATGCCGGGTAAGAATCCGGTACCAAGCGGGTGCATGCAGGGTCCCAGCCATGAACGATGCCGCCATCCTCGAAACACCGATCGCGGACCCCGCACCCCTGCTCGACAAGGGCTCGCGGTGATCTCGATCGCGAAGGCCTATGACAAGCGCGTCGTACTTTCGGACGTGTCGGTCTCGGTCGCGCGCGGCGAGGTGGTCGGGGCTGCTCGGGCCCAACGGCGCGGGCAAGACGACGTGCTTCTATTCGGTGATGGGGCTGGTCAAGCCCGACGCCGGACGGATCATGCTCGACGGCGAGGACATCACCAAGCTGCCGATGTACCGCCGCGCGATCCTGGGGCTCGGCTATCTGCCGCAGGAGACCTCGATCTTCGCGGGCTGACGTGGAGAAGAACATCCTCGCGGTGCTCGAGCTCTCCGAGCCCGACAAGGCCGCGCGGCAGCAGCGGCTCGAGACATTGCTCGACGAGTTCGGCCTCACCCGGCTGCGCGACGCGCCGGCGATGGCGCTGTCGGGCGGCGAGCGGCGCCGTGCCGAGATCGCGCGCGCGCTCGCCGCCGACCCGACGATCATGCTGCTCGACGAGCCCTTCGCCGGGATCGACCCGATCTCGATCGCCGACATCCGCGAGCTCGTGATCCAGCCTCAAGCAGCGCGGCATCGGCGTGCTGATCACCGACCACAACGTCCGCGAGACGCTCGACATCGTCGATCGCGCCTACATCATCTACGACGGCCGCGTGCTCTTCGCCGGCTCGCCCGCCGATCTGGTCGCCGACGAGAACGTCCCGGCGGCTGTATCTGGGCGAGGGATTCTCGCTCTAACGCCGATGAGCCTCGCCCCCCGCCTCGACCTGCGCCAATCCCAATCGCTGGTGATGACGCCGCAGCTCCAGCAGGCGATCAAGCTGCTGGCGCTCTCCAACCTCGAGATCGAGACCTTCATCGCCGAGGAGCTCGACAAGAACCCGCTGCTCGAAGCCTCGGCCGGCGAGGAGGACGCGCCTGCGGCCGAACCGGCCGAAGACGATCGTCGCGACGGCCCGGCCGACGCCGGCGAACTCCTCGCCGGGGGCGCCGACGCCAGCGGCGAGGCCGCGCTCGACGTCGACTTCACCGCCGAGACCTTCCACCACGACAGCGCCGCCGATTCGATCGGCAGCCTCGACGGCAGCCTCGGCATGGCCGCGACCGGCGGCGGGGGGAGCGAGGGACGGCCCCGATTTCGACGGCTTCGCCAATCGCGACATCAGCCTCGCCGATCATCTGATGGCGCAGGCGGGATCGAGCGTCGCGGGCCCGGACCTGTTCATCGCCGCGCATCTGATCGACCAGATCGACGAATGCGGCTATCTGACCGCGCCGCTGCTCGACGTGGCCAACCGGCTGGGGGTGCCGCTCGCGCGCGTCGAGGCGGTACTCGCGGTCATCCAGACCTTCGACCCGACCGGAGTCGGCGCGCGCGACCTGGCCGAGTGCATCGCGCTCCAGGCCAAGGAGGCCGACCGCTACGATCCGTGCATGGCGCGGCTGATCGAGAATCTCGATCTCGTCGCGCGCGGCGACCGCGCCCGGCTCAAGCGCCTGTGCGACGTCGACGACGAGGATCTGGCGGACATGATCCGCGAGCTGCGCACCTACGATCCCAAGCCCGGCTGCCGCTACGGCGGCGAGCCGGCGATGTCGGTGGTCCCCGACATCTTCGTCGCGCGGCGCGGCAACGGCTGGGCGGTCGAGATCAACGCGGCGACGCTGCCGCGCGTGCTGGTCAACCGCGCTTATTATGTCGAGCTTTCGACGGGCAAGCAGGACAAGGCGGGCAAGGCCTGGCTCTCCGATTGCCTCGCCAGCGCCAACTGGCTGGTCAAGGCGCTCGACCAGCGCCAGCGCACGATCATCAAGGTCGCCGGCGAGATCGTCAAGCAGCAGGAGGCCTTCTTCCTCCACGGCGTCGCGCATCTCAGGCCGATGACGCTGCGCCAGGTGGCGGAGGCGATCGAGATGCACGAATCGACCGTCAGCCGCGTCACCAGCAACAAATATCTGAGCTGCGCGCGCGGGCTCTACGAGCTCAAATATTTCTTCACCAGCGCGATCCAGTCGTCCGACGGGGGCGACGCGGTCTCGGCCAACGCGGTCAAGGATGCGATCAAGGGGCTGATCCAGGCCGAGGACCCCAAGAAGATCCTGTCCGACGACACGCTGGTCGAGCTGCTCAACGCGCGCGGCTTCGACATCGCGCGCCGCACGGTCGCCAAATATCGCGAGGCGCTCGGCATCGGCAGCTCGGTCCAGCGCCGCCGGGCGAAGGCGCTGGAGGGGGTGGCTTAGCGCCGCTCAGTGCGCGGGCGCATCCGCCGGCTTGTTCGCCGCGGCGACCTGCGACTCGAAGTCCTCCTTCCTGACGCCGAGCAGCAGCCCCTTCGAATTCTTGCCGAACGCCTCGAGCGGCACCGCGGCCTTGCCGACCGAAGTGCTCACCACCGCGCTCGCCATGTCGACCGAATCGACCGTGCCGATCACGGCGCCGCGCACGTCATGGACCTCGCTGCCGACGGTCACCTCGGCGGGAAGCGCGGGAACCGAGCGATTGCCCGATTTCCCGCCCTCGCGGGCCTTGCGCTGCTGATCGAGGATCGCCTGGTCGCGCATCATGTCGGCCTCGCGGCTCGAGGTGTCGCCGGGGTTGCGGACCGTGGAATTCTCGGTCGAGAGCCCCGGGCCCGCGGGCGCCCCCGCGGAGGGCGCGTCCTGCGCATGCGCCGCACCCAGGCTCAAGGCCGTCGCGCTCGCCGCCGCGAGCATCCTCAGCATCCATCTCATCGCGCTCTCCTTTTGCCCAGAGCCTAATCCGGCCGGCGCGGTCAGGCAAATCCCGGCTCGCGCTTCAATCGTCCTCGTCCTCGAAGCCGGTGAGATCGAGCGCGCGCGCGCGGATCTGGCGCTGGCGGCACCAATGGACCAGCGCGTCCTCGCGCCCGTGCGTGACCCACACTTCGCGCGGCGCAATCTCGAGGATCGTCTCGGTGAGCTCGAACCAGTCGGCATGATCGGAGAGGATCAGCGGCAATTCGACGCCCCGCTGCCGCGCGCGCTGGCGGACGCGCATCCAGCCCGATGCCATCGCGGTGATCGGATCGGGCAGCCGCCGCGACCAGCGGTCGTTGAGCGCCGACGGCGGGCACAGGATGATCCGCCCGCGCAGTTCGGCCTTCGGCACGCCGGTCGCGGGCCGCAGGTCGCCCAGATCGATGCCGTTCTCCACTAGAGATCGCACAGCCGCTGGAGCGCGCCGTGGATGTGGATCGGATCGTCGAACCCCATCACGCGCAGCTCGCGGATCACGCGCTGCGCCTTGCCGAGCGCATAGGCGCCGACCAGCACGCAGCGATCGGGATTGGCGCGCAAGGCGGCGAGCAGCTTGTCGAGTTCGTCGTGCGTCTCGGGATGACGAAACACCGGAAGGCCGAAGGTCGCCTCGGTGATGAACACGTCGCACCGGGTCGGGAGGAACGGCTCGCAGGTCGGGTCCTCGCGGCGCTTGTAGTCGCCCGAGACGAGGATCCGCTCGCCGGCATGCTCGAGCAGGATCTGCGCGATCCCAGCACATGCCCCGCCGGCACGAACCGGACATCGACCTCGCCCAGCCGCAGCGACTCGCCATAAGCGACCGGCACTCCCGCTTGGGCTCCGTAGCGCGCGTCCATGATCGCCAGCGTCTCGGACGTGGCCCAAACCGCGCCGTGCCCGCCGCGTGCGTGATCGGCATGGCCGTGCGTTACGAGCGCGCGCGCCACCGGACGCGAGGGATCAACCCACACATCCGCCGAGGGAACATAGATCCCTTCGGGTCGAGGCTCGATCCAGTCGCCCAATGCCATCGGCGCAACATGGGCGACGGCGCGGCGCTTTCCAACCGCGCCCTCGCCCTGTCCCGCGCGATCGTTCAGCCGCAGATCGCGGCGTGGACCTTGTCGCCGCTCGCGATGATCGTCGAGATTGCCACGCGCAGCAGCGCCGGGAGGTAGCCGCTGAGGAACTGGAGCACCGCCTTGACGGTAGGCCAGTTGTTGCAGAATAGGTTCTTGACGTCGCCGATCCCCTCGGGATGGATTGCCGCTTCGGGCGCGGACACGGCATCCGCCTGCAGCGCCTCGGCGACCGCCGCCTTGATCCGCGCCTGCTGGTCGTTGGTCAGTTCGGCCATGGAAACCTCCTCATCGATGCGATCGCGCCGACCCTCGCCGGCGCTACAGCCGGACTAATCGCGGGTTGCGCCCGCCGCGCGTGACGGCGGTCACGCGCGGCGGCGGCGCGCTCGTCCTATCGACGATGGGCCACGAACCGATCCGCTGGCGCACCGTGGGAGGCCGATGATGCCCGATTTCGTGTTGCTGAAGCACAGCATTGCCGAAGCCCGGCTCGACGGTTTCTCGACCTTCGGAACCACCGCTTCGACGGCGCCGCTCGCGCCCCTGGTCGAAGTCCACACCGATATTCAGCGAAGCGCGGCGATCGCGCTCAACAGCCAACCCGATGTGGTGGCGTTCGCGCGGGTGATGCCCACGCGGCTGATCGAGCCGTTTTCGATCGAAGCGCTCGAAAGCGAAGGCGCCGCGCCCCGGGCATGATCGGTGCGGTCGGCGCGCTCACCTCGAACTATTCGGGAGCGGGAGTCACTGTCGCGATCCTCGATACCGGGATCGACGCCACCCACCCTGCCTTCGCCGGCGTCCAGATCGTCCAGCGCGATTTTACCGGCCACCGGCGACGGCGATGAAGTCGGCCACGGCACCCACTGCGCCGCGACGATCCTCGGGCGCGACGTGGACGGGGTGCGGATCGGGGTCGCGCGCGGGGTTCCGCGGCTGCTCGTCGGCAAGGTGCTCGGCCCCGGCGGCGGTGATTCGGCGATGCTGTTCGATGCGATCACCTGGGCGATCGAGCAGGGGGCCAACGTCATCTCGATGTCGCTGGGCTTCGATTTCGCGGCGATGGTGGCGCGGATGGTGGCGGTGCCGATGCCCGAGCCGGCGGCGATCTCGGCGACGCTCGAAGTGTATCGCGCCAACTTGCGCATGTTCGATGCGCTGATGGCGATGGCGCACGCCGGCGCCCCGCTCAACCGAGATCCGGTGGTGATCGCGGCCAGCGGCAACGAAAGCAATCGGCAGCCCTACCGGGTCGCGACATCGCTGCCGGCGGCGGCGTCCGACGTGGTTTCGGTCGGCGCGCTGGCCGAGTCGGCGCCCGGGCAATTTGCCGTGACCAGCTTTTCCAATTCGATGCCGGTGCTGGGGGCGCCGGGGCTCGACATCCTCTCGGCGCAGGCCGGCGGGGGCCTGATCACGATGAGCGGGACGAGCATGGCGTGTCCGCACGTCGCCGGCGTCGCGGCGCTGTGGTGCGATATCTGGCGTCGCAGGGGCCTGCGCATGAGCGGCGCCAACGTTCAGGCCAAGCTCCGCGCGACCAGCCGGCTGAGCGTGATCGCGCCACCGATCGACGAGGCCGACGTCGGGCTCGGGATGGTCACGGCGCCCTGATCCGCCGGGAGCGCCGACGAGGTTGACGCGAAGCGCGCGGCGTGGCTGCTGTCCCGCGCCGCATGATCGATCCACCGCCCCTTCCCGAGCCCCTCTCGCGCTGGTTCGAGTCGCGCGGCTGGGCGCCCCGCCGCCACCAGTTCGACATGCTCGCCGCGGCGCGCGCCGGGCGGCACGCGCTGCTCGTCGCGCCGACCGGCGCGGGCAAGACGCTCGCCGGCTTCCTGCCCACGCTCGCCGAGCTGATCGAGGCGCCGCCCAGGGAAATCGGGGGCGATCGGCTCCACACGCTCTACATCTCGCCGCTCAAGGCGCTCGCGGTCGACGTCCAGCGCAACCTGCTCGCGCCGATCGCGGAGATGGGGCTGCCGATCCGCGTCGAGACGCGCACCGGCGACACGCCCTACGACCGCAAGTTGCGCCAGCGCACGCGCCCGCCCGAGATCCTGCTCACCACGCCCGAATCACTCAGCCTGCTGCTGTCCTACGAGGACAGCCTGACGCTGTTTTCCGACCTCAAGACAGTAGTGGTCGACGAGGTCCACGCCTTCGCCACCGGCAAGCGCGGCGACCTGCTCGCTCTGGCGATGGCGCGGCTCCAGGCGATCGCGCCGGGGCTGCGCCGCGTCGCGCTCTCGGCGACGGTCGCCGATCCCGACGGCTATCGCGCCTGGCTGGCGCCGCACGGCGACATCCAAAGCGTCGCGCTGGTCCGGGGCGAGAAGGGCGCCGACCCGCATATCGCGATCCTGCTCCCCGAAGGCACGGTACCGTGGGGCGGCCATTCGGGCATCTATGCGATCCCGCAGGTGATGGCCGAGATCGCCGCGCACCGCACGACGATCGTGTTCTGCAACACGCGCGGGCTCGCCGAGCTGGTCTTCCAGCAGCTCTGGAAGGTCAACGAGGCCAAGCTGCCGATCGGTGTCCACCACGGCAGCCTGTCGATCGAGGCGCGGCGGCGCGCCGAGCAGGCGATGGCCGACGGCCGGCTGCGCGCGCTGGTCGCCACCGCCAGCCTCGATCTCGGGGTCGATTGGGGCGACGTCGATTGCGTGATCCAGATGGGCGCGCCCAAGGGATCGTCGCGGCTGCTCCAGCGGATCGGCCGCGCCAACCACCGGCTCGACGAGGCCAGCGAGGCGATCCTCGTCCCGGCAACCGCTTCGAATATCTCGAGGCCCAGGCGGCGCTCGACGCGGTCGAGGAAGGCGAGCTCGACGCCGACCTGTTTCCGCGCCGGCGCGCTCGACGTGCTGGCGCAGCATGTGATGGCCTGCGCCTGCGCCGCGCCGTTCGATGCCGCCGAAATGCTGCAGGAAGTGCGTGCAGCATTGCCCTATTCGGCGCTGCCCGCCGAGACCTTCGAGCGCGTGCTGAGCTTCATCGCCGACGGCGGCTACGCGCTGCGCGCCTATGACCGGTTCAAGCGGCTGACCAAGGGCAGGGACGGACTGTGGCGCGTCAGCCATCCGAGCTTCGTTGCGCAGCATCGGCTCAACGCCGGGATCATCGTCGAGGGCGCCGATGCTCGAGGTGCGCTTCAGAAACGGGCGGCGGCTGGGCAAGGTCGAGGAGGCGTTCGCCGCGTCGCTGTCGCCCGGCGACACCTTCTTCTTCGCCGGCACCGCGCTCGAGATCGAGCGGATCGAGCAGACCGACCTGATCGTCCGCGCCACGGCGAAGAACGCGCGCATCCCCAGCTATATGGGCGCGCGGCTCGCGATCACCGCCAATCTCGCGCGGCGCGTGCGCGGCTTCCTGCACGATCGCCGCGAATGGCCGCGCTTCCCCGACGACGTGCGCGAATGGCTCGAAGTCCAGGCCTATCGCTCGGCGCTGCCCAAGCCCGGCGAGCTGCTCGTCGAGACCTTCCCGCACGAGGGGCGCCACCACATGGTCGCCTACAGCTTCGAGGGCTGGAACGCGCATCAGTCGCTCGGCATGCTGATCACGCGACGGATGGAAGCGCTCGGGCTCAAGCCATTGGGCTTCGTCGCCAACGATTATGCGCTCGCGGTCTATGGCCTCGAACGGATCGCCGACCCGCGCGCCTTGTTCTCGCCCGACATCCTCGAGCACGAGTCGTCGACTGGGTGCAGGGATCGGCGCTGCTCAAGCGCGCGTTCCGCGAGGTCGCGGTGATCGGCGGGCTCGTCGAGCGCCAGCATCCAGGCAAGAAGAAGACCGGGCGCCAGGTCACCTTCTCGACCGACCCTGATCTACGACGTGCTGCGCAAGTACGAGCCCGACCATCTTCTCCTGCGCGCCGCCTGGGCCGATGCCCGCGCGCGGATGACCGACGTCGGCCGGCTCGCGCACCTGCTCGACACCGCCGCCGATACGATGCTCCACGTCGATCTGCCGCGCGTCAGCCCGATGGCGGTGCCGGTGCTGATCATGATCGGCCGCGAGACCGTCGCCCAAGGCACCGCCGACGACGCACTGCTGCTCGAGGCCGAGAGCCTCGCCGCCGTGGCGATGCGGCGCGACTGAATGTTTCTGGCCGATTGCTGCGCAGCATCCGAAGGTATATCGTCGCGTCCATGATCGGATTGATCCGCGCTTCCGCGCTTCTCATGCTGCTCCCCCGCTGGGCGCGGTCGACGGCCAACAGCCGACCCTCCAGGGACCGACGGCGCCCGTCGCAAGCCCCGCGCAGCCGCCCGCCGACGGCACGACGCTCACGCTCGGCCAGGTCGAGCAGCGGCTGACCGTGCCGGTCCAGGTCGGCAGCTCGGGGGCCTTACAATTTCATCATCGATACCGGCGCCGAGCGCAGCGTGATCTCGCGCCAGCTCGCCGGCACGCTCCAGCTCGGGCCGGGGCGGCCGGTCAATTTGATCTCGATGACCGGCACCGAGCGCGTCGACACGGTGATCGTCCCCCAGCTCTCGATCGCGTCGATCGGCGAGCAGCACACGATCGAGGCGCCGGCGCTCGAGGAGAGCAATCTCGGCGCCGCGGGGGCTGCTCGGGATCGACACGCTGAGCACGCACCAGGTCGCGATCGATTTCGAGAAGGGCGAGATGATGGTCAGCCGGTCCGAGCGGCGCAACCGCGAGCGCCCGCGCTACGGCGAGGACGAGATCGTCGTCACCGGCAAGAGCCTGTTCGGCCAGCTGATCGTCACCGACGCCTGGTATGGCGCGACGCGCATCCGCGTGGTGATCGATACCGGCGCGCAGATCAGCATGGGCAATACCGCCCTCCTCAAGAAGCTCGGGTTGCGCCATGTCGCGCTCGACACGATCCAGATCACCCGGCGTCACCGGCGAGCGGATGAGCGCCGGCTATGCGCAGGTGCCGCGGATCCAGGTCGGCGGAAATCGCATTCAACAACCTGCCGATCGCCTTCGCCGACGTCGCCCCGTTCGCGCATTTCGGGCTGACCGGCCGGCCGGCGCTGCTGCTCGGGATGGAGGGACTCAAATATTTCCGCCATGTCGAGATCGATTTCCCCAACCGCCAGATCCGCTTCATGCTGCCGCGCGGCAACGAGGGGCCGGATGGCGTGAATGCGCCATTCGGGCGGGAGCGCATCCGGCCACGCCCGGCAGGACGATCCGCCTCAATTGACTTTGCGCCGGCAAGGCGATTGGGGGAGGCATGTCCAGCCTCTCCCGCGCCGCGCTCGCCGCGCTGCCGTCCGCGATCCTCCGCCCCGGCCACGCGGTGGACGGCCTGCGCACCGGCATCGTCCACTTCGGCCCGGCGCTTTCCACCGCGCGCACCAGGCGGCCTATGTCGACCGGCTGCTCGACATGGACCCGCGCTGGGGGATCGCCGCGGTGTCGCTGCGCAGCGCCGAGACGATCGAGGCGCTGCGCCGCCAGGACGGGCTCTACACGCTGGCGGTTGATCGATCGCGCGCCGGGGATGCGCATCCTCGCCGCGCATTCGGACGCGCTCGGCCCCGGCGAGGGCGCGCGGCTGCGGCGGCTGCTCGCCGATCCGGCGGTGCGGATCGCCACCAGCACGGTCACCGAGAAGGGCTATTGCCTGGGCGCCGACGGTACGCTCGATTTCAACCATCCCGACGTGATCCACGATCGCGCGCGGCGCCGCCGAGCCGGCGAGCGTGATCGGCTGGATCGTCGCCGGCCTCGCCGATCGCCGCGCCGCCGGCGTGGCCCCGTTCGCGATGCTCTGCTGCGACAACATGACCGGCAACGGCGCTAAGCTCCGCGCCGCCTGCACCGCGCTGGCGCGCGAATGGGACGCGGGCCTGGCCGATTGGATCGCCGGCGCGGTCGCCTTCCCCGATTCGATGGTCGATTTCGATCACCCCGGCGAGCGACGCGCCGTTCCTGGCGAGCGTGGCCGAAGCGCTCGGCGTCGAGGATCGCGCCGCCGTCCAGCGCGAGGCGTTCGCGCAATGGGTGCTCGCGCGCTTCGACCTGCCCGACGGCCCCGATCTCGCCGCGGCGGGCGTGACGCTGACCAGCGACGTGCGCGGCTATGAGCAGGCCAAGCTGCGCATCCTCAACGGCGCGCATTCGACGCTGGCCTATGTCGGGATCGCGCGCGGGCACGAGACGGTGTTCGAGGCGATGTCCGATCCTGCACTGGCGGGGTTCGTCACCCGGCTGGTCCAGGATATCGCCGCGTCGCTCAACCCGGTCGAGGGGCTGGACACCGCCGCCTATGCCGATGCGGTGCTTGGTCGCTTCCGCAACCCCGCGATCCGGCACCTGCTCGCGCAGATCGCCTGGGACGGCTCGCAGAAGCTGCCCTATCGGCTGCTCGACACGATCGGCGAAGCGCTCGGCGCCGGGCGACCGATCGACCGGCTCGCGGTCCCGATCGCGGCATGGATCGCGTTCGCAGCGGCGCCAGGCGCTGAGCGGGAAGGCGATCACCGATCCGCTCGCGGACACGCTCGCGGCGGCGGCCGCGCGCGCGGACCCGGCCGCGGCGATGCTGGCGATCCGCCAGGTCTTTCCCGAGCGGCTGGCGGGCGATCCGCGCTTTCAGGATGCGGTAGGCAAAGCGCTGGCTGTGTTCCTCGACGGTGACGTCGAGGTGCTATTGGCGCGCTGATTTCGATTCAGACCGGCTCCGGCCCCTCGGCCCCCAGCATATGGCTGCAAAGCTGTGCCTCGGGCGAGTCGCCGGCCTCGAGCGCGGCGACCGTCACCCAGCCCTCGGCCCGCAGCGCAGCGCCGCGCTCCAGCGGCGTGCCGAGCGGGAGGAACAGCCGCCGCCGCTCGCCCGATCCCAGCTCGGCGAGGATCGCATCGGGAAAAAGCGAAAAGCCCACCGCCGGCTCCTCGCGCCCGCCCTCGTGGACGATCGCGTAGCTGCCGCCGCGCCCGATCTCGCCGCGTACGCCGCCCGCGAAGATCGAGAAGCCGAGCCAGCTCTGATATTCGAATCCGTGGCGCTCGGTCGGGTCGAGCGTCAGCGTCGCCGCATCGCCCAGGCTCGCGGCGATCGCGGCCAGCCCGTCGAGCCGGCTTGCCAGCGCCTTGCCCGCATCGATCGCGCGCAGCCGCGCCATCGCCGCATCAAACGGCCCCGCCGCCTCGATCAGCGGCAGATAGGCCGCGTCGATCGCCGCGACTCCGCCGGCGTCCTTGGCGTCGAGCCGGTCGCGCAGCGCCTCGAGCGTCGCGGGCTCGAGCCCGCCCGCGGCGAGCGTGTCGACCAGGTCGGGCAGGGTGAAATCGATCGCGAGCCGCTCGACCCCACCCACGCGCAGAGCCTCGACCGCGACGCCGACGATCTCGGTGGCGGCGGCGACGCTGTCGAGCCCGATCAGCTCGCACCCGATCTGGCGCATCGCGCGCTCGGGGCGCAGCTCGGAAGCGCGCAGCTTCATCACCGATCCGGCATAAGAGAGGCGCACCGGGCGCGGATGATGCGCCATCCGCGTCGCGGCGATCCGGCCGACCTGGGCGGTGATGTCGGGCCGGATCGCGAGCGTGCGCTGCGAGACGGGATCGACGAAGCGCACCGCATCCTGCATCCGCGCCGCCTTGAGCCGCGACGCCAACTCGTCGGCGAATTCGGCGAGCGGCGGATCGACCTGCTCATAGCCGTAGCCGCGCGCTACCCCGAGTACGCGCGCCTCCAGCCGCGCCGCCGCGTCGGCGAGCGGCGGCAGACGGTCGTGGAAGCCCTCGGGGAGGAGTCCGGTCATGCTCCGCCCGCTAGCGCGATCAGAAGGTGAGCGCCATCGCGGTCTTCACCCCCGGCAGCTTGCGGACCGTGGCGATCAGCTCCGGGGTCACCGGATCGTCGACCGAGAGCAGCAGCACCGCCTCGCCGCCCGCCGAGCGGCGGCCGAGGTGGAAAGTGCCGATATTGACCCCCGCCTCGCCCAGCGCCGAGCCGAGCCGGCCGATGAACCCCGGCGCGTCCTCGTTGACGATATAGAGCATGAAGCCCGCCAGATCGGCCTCGACCTTGATCCCGAACAATTCGACCAGCCGCGGCGCGGCATCGCCGAACAGCGTGCCCGCCACCGATCGGTCGCCCGCCTCGGTGCGCACCGTCACGCGGACGAGCGTGTGGTAATCGCCCTCGCGATCGTGGCGCACCCTCGCGCACGTCGAGCCCGCGCTCCTTCGCCAGATAGGGCGCGTTGACCATGTTGACCGTATCCGAATGCACCCGCATCAGCCCGCGAGCACCGCGCCGGTGATCGGCTTCTGGTTGAGCTCGGCCGCGGCGCCCTCGGTCTCGATCGAGATGCCGCTCAATGCGCCGTGCGCGAGCTGGCCAACCAGCGAGCCGAGCTTCTCGGCCAGCGCCATATAGGGCTTGAGCCGCGGCGCTTCCTCGGCCGAGAGCGAGGGCATGTTGAGCGCGTTGGTGACTCCGCCCGAGACGAGGAAATCCGCCATCTGCTCGGCGACCTGGATCGCGACGTTGACCTGCGCCTCGCTGGTCGAGGCGCCGAGGTGCGGCGTCGAGATGAAGTTGGGGGTGCCGAACAGGGGGCTCGCCTTGGCCGGCTCCTCGACGAACACGTCGAGCGCGGCGCCGGCGATGTGCCCCGATTCCAAGCCCTCCTTGAGCGCCACCTCGTCGATCAGCCCACCGCGCGCGCAATTGATGATCCGCACGCCCTTCTGGTCTTCGCCAGATTCTCGCGGCTGAGGATGTTGCGCGTCTGGTCGGTCAGCGGCGTATGGAGGGTGATGAAGTCGGCGCGCGCGAGCAGCGTGTCGAGATCGACCTTCTCCACGCCCATGTCGAGCGCGCGCTCGGGGGGTGAGGAACGGATCATAAGCGATCACCTTCATCCGGATCCCCAGCGCGCGATCGGCGACGATCGAGCCGATGTTGCCCGCGCCGATCAGCCCGAGCGTCTTGGCGGTGAGCTCGACCCCCATGAAGCGGTTCTTCTCCCACTTGCCCGCCTGGGTCGAGGCGTCGGCCTCGGGGAGCTGGCGCGCGAGCGCGAACATCAGCGCGATCGCATGTTCGGCGGTGGTGATCGAATTGCCGAACGGCGTGTTCATCACCACCACGCCGCGCGCCGAAGCGGCGGGGATATCGACATTGTCGACGCCAATCCCGGCGCGGCCGACAACCTTGAGGTTGGTCGCCGCCTCGAGGATCGCCTTGGTGACCTTGGTCGAGGATCGGATCGCGAGGCCGTCGTACTCGCCGATGATCGCGGCGAGCTCGTCGGGGTCTTGCCGGTGATCTCGTCGACCTCGACGCCGCGCGCGCGGAAGATCTCGGCGGCCTTGGGATCCATTTTGTCGCTGATCAGGACTTTGGGCATTTGATTTCTCCGTACCCCGGCGAAGGCCGGGGCCCAGTTGCGATGATGGTGGAAGCTAGGCCCCGGGCCTTCGCCGGGGAACAGGTCAGGCCTTGGCGGTGGCGTAGGCCCCAGTCGAGCCAGGGCCCGAGCGCCGCGATGTCGGCAGCGTCGACGGTGGCGCCGCACCAGATCCGCAGCCCCGGCGGGGCATCGCGGTATCCAGCGACGTCATAGGCCGCGCCTTCGGCTTCGAGCAGCGCGGCGAACTTCTTGATGAAGCCCTCGTCGGCGCCTTCGACCGTCAGGCACACGCTGGTCTTCGAGCGGATGCCGCGATCGACCGCGAGATGGCCGAGCCAGTCGCGCTCGGCAACGATCTTGTCGAGCGCGTCGGCATTGGCGTCCGAGCGCGCGATCAGCCCGTGAAGGCCGCCGATGCCCTTCGCCCATTCGAGCGCGAAGATCGCATCCTCGACCGCAAGCATCGACGGCGTATTGATCGTCTCGCCCTTGAACACGCCCTCGGCGAGCGCGCCCTTCGAGACCAGGCGGAACACCTTCGGCAGCGGCCAGGGGGGGGTATATTCGGTCAGCCGCTGCACCGCGCGCGGCCCCCAGGATCAGCACCCCGTGCCCGCCTTCGCCGCCAAGCACCTTCTGCCACGAAAAGGTCGCGACATCGATCTTGTCCCACGGCAGGTCATAGGCGAACACCGCGCTGGTCGCGTCGGCGAAGCTCAGGCCATCGCGGTCCGCCGGGATCCATTCCCCGTCGGGCACGCGCACGCCCGAGGTCGTGGCCGTTCCAGGTGAACAGCACGTCGTTCGACCAGTCTACGCGATCGAGATCGGGAAGCTGGCCGTAATCGGCGCGGACGACGTCGGGCTCGAGCTTGAGCTGCTTGACGGCGTCGGTGACCCAGCCTTCGCCGAAGCTCTCCCATGCCAGCGTGGTGACGCCGCGCGCGCCGAGCATCGTCCACATCGCCATCTCGAACGCGCCGGTGTCGGAGCCGGGGACGATGCCGATGCGGTGCGTATCGGGCAGCGCGAGCATCTCGCGCATCAGGTCGATCGCATATTGGAGGCGTTGCTTGCCGATCTTCGAGCGGTGCGACCGGCCGAGCGAGGCGGTGGCCAGCTTGGCCGCGTCCCAGCCCGGAGGCTTGGCGCAGGGACCAGAGGAGAAATAGGGGCGAGCCGGCTTGGTGGCGGGCTTGGCGGACGCAACTGTGGCGTCGGTAACGGCAGTATCGGTCACTTCAGTCTCTCCTTGCAGAGAGCACGCGCGGCGTTGGGACCGCGTGGCCCGTCGACGGCCCTAGCGGGCGCCGGGCCAAAGTCAATTCGATTTTGTTGCGGCGCGGCATTGATAGCAGCCAGCGTTAGCGCCGCATTAAGAACGCCGCAGCTACCAAGACACGATGCGAATCCGGTGGCTCTGTTCGGCGTTGATGCTGCCCGTGCTGCTCTCCGCCTGCGTGTTCGGCGGCGACGGCGACCGGCCCGCGCCCGCGCCGATTCGCCCGCGCGCCAGCGGCCCGATCACGCTCCATGAGCCCACCTCGCGCGAGACCCAGGCCTGCTTCACCGATCTTACGCGCGAGAACGTGCGCTACAGCCCGCTGCCCGACCGCGATTTCGGCGGCGGCTGCGTCGTGATCGGCGCGGTCCAGCTGCTCGACATCGGCGTGCCGGTGACCGGGCTCAAATCGATGCGCTGCGGGCTGGCGCGCAGCTTCATCGCCTGGGTGCGCAACGCGGTCGCCCCCGCCGCGCACCAGATCCTCGCAGCGGCCTGGTCAAGGTCGAGACCTTCGGCACCTATGCCTGCCGCGGCGTGATCGGGCGTGGAGCGATCGGCGCGAAGGTGCTCTCCGAACATGCGCTCGCCAACGCGGTCGACGTCGCCGGATTCGATCTCGCCGACGGACGCCGCGTCATGGTCGAGACAGGGTGGCGTTCCGACGACGCGCGCGTCCGCGAATTCCTCCAGGTGATCCACACCTCGGCATGCCGCCGCTTCCAGACGGTGCTCAGCCCCGACTATAACGCCGCGCACCACAACCATCTTCACCTCGACATGGGCCGGGGACCTTTTTGCGCCTGACGCGGACTTGCTCTAAGCGCAGGCCAATGACCGAAACGCACGTTCCCTCCAGAGTCTTCCGCCGCGCCCAGCAGGACGCCGAGACCGCCAAATCGGCGGGCGCGTCGCCGCAAACCGAGCATCCCGCCTATCGCCTGGCGTTCCAGGACATGGATTTCCTGCTGCGCGAGGACCTGCGGCCGGTGCGCTTCCAACTCGAGCTGCTCAAGCCGCAGCTCCTGCTCGACGCGGCGAACATCGCCTCGACCTTCGTCTTCTACGGCTCGGCGCGCATCCCCGAGCCGAGCAAGGCCGAGGCGCTGCGCGCGCTCGCCGACGACGACCAGTCGAAGCGCGTCGCCGAGCGGCTGATCGCCAAGGCCAAATATTACGACGTCGCGCGCGAGCTCGCGCGGATGACGAGCAATTTCCCGCTCGACGAGGCCGGCAAGCGCCATTTCGTGGTCTGCTCGGGCGGGGGTCCGTCGATCATGGAGGCGGCGAATCGCGGCGCGCTCGACGTCGGCGCCGAATCGGTGGGGCTCAACATCGTGCTGCCGCACGAGCAGGCGCCCAATCCCTATGTCACGCCCGGCCTGTCGATGCAGTTCCACTATTTCGCGCTGAGGAAGATGCACTTCCTGCTCCATGCGCGCGCGGTGGCGGTGTTTCCGGGGGGATTCGGCACGTTCGACGAGAGCTTCGAGCTGCTGACGCTGATCCAGACCGGCAAGATCAGCCCGATCCCGGTGCTGTTCTACGGGCGCGAATTCTGGGAGCGCGTCGTCAACTTCGAGGCCTTGTGCGAGGAAGGCGTGATCCTCGCACCGCGACCTCAAGCTCTTCCAGTTCGTCGAGACCGCCGAGGAAGGCTGGGAGATCGTCCAGGAATTCTGGCGCGACAAGGAGCCGAGGACGAGCGGGCGGCGCTAGCCCGCCGGCTACCGCTTCTTCTCGGCCTGGACGCTGGCGTTGGGATCCTGCGTCGGCGCGCTCGCCGAGAGGCCGGCCTGGTTGGCGGTCGCCGCACCGGCGGCCCGCGTTCGCCTCGGCAGAATTGTCCGCCGACGTCGCCGCGGGCGCGGCGGGCAGCGGCAGGTTCGATCCCTGGCTGTTGAGATAGGCGATCACGTTGGCGCGGTCCTGCGCGCTCGGCAGCCCGGCGAAGGTCATCTTGGTGCCCGCGGCCATCTTGCGCGGCGAGGTCAGCCACGCGTTCATCTTGTCGAAGTCCCAATTGCCGCCGATCGCCTTGATCGCGTCGGAAAAGGCATAGCCGCCCTTGCCCTGGCCGATCGGCTCGCCGAGCGTCGCGTAGAGATTGGGGCCGATGCCGTTGGCACCGCCCTGGTTGATCGTGTGGCAGGCGCCGCATTTCTTGAAGACCTCGGCGCCCTTGGCGACGTCGGCGGTGGCGAGCAAGGTCGCGATCGGCACCTCGGCCGCCGCCCCGCCGGCCGCCGCCTCGGCGCCCTCGATCGGATAGCCCGGCTTCTCGGGCTTCTCCGAATGGAAGATCATCCCGCCCGCGATCGACAAGCCGAGCGCGGCGATGCCGCCCGCCAGCACCCAACCAGCAATCGTGTTCGCGCGATCGTCCATTGTCCAAAGCCCCTGGCGAAATTTCGTGCCCCTTTAGGACGGGGCTCGGGGCGAACGCAAGCGGGGGTTGCCCGCAGCGATTCGGGCAGCTAGCCCGCGCTCCCTATGGAGAATTTCGCAGCGCCCGCCCGCCCGATCGTCGCCCGCATGATCGCCGCGGCCGAGGCCGCGCCGACCCGCGCGGTCGCCTTCCAGGGCGCGCCCGGCGCCAATTCGCACATCGCCGCGCTCGAGGCGTTTCCGAACGGGCTGCCGCTGCCCTGCTTCGGCTTCGAGGATGCGATCGACGCGGTGCGCGAGGGGCGCGCCGATTGCGCGATCATCCCGATCGAGAATTCGCTCCACGGCCGCGTCGCCGACATCCATTTCCTGCTGCCCGAATCGGGGCTGGCGATCACCGGCGAGCATTTCCTGCCGATTCGCTACGCGCTGATGGGCATCGGCGCGCTCGGCCAGGTCCGCGAGGCGATCAGCCATCCCCAGGCGCTGGGCCAGTGCCGGCTGTGGCTCAAGGCGCGGGGAATCACCCCGGCCTCCTATCCCGACACCGCCGGCGCCGCCGCGCTCGTCGCCGAGATGGGCGATCCCGCGATCGCCGCGCTCGCCCCGCCGGGGGCGGCCGCGCTCTATGGCCTCAACCTGCTCGTCGAGGACATCGCCGACGCCGAGCACAACATGACGCGCTTCGTCGTGCTCGCGCGCGCGGCGGCGCCGCTGGCGGGCGACGGGCCGTTCATGACAACCTTGGTGTTCGAGGTGCGCAACGTCCCCGCCGCGCTCTACAAGGCGCTCGGCGGCTTCGCGACCAACGGCGTCAACATGACCAAGCTCGAAAGCTACCAGCGCGGCGGCAGCTTCGCGGCGACCGAATTCTATGCCGACATCGTCGGCCGTCCCGGCGATCCGGCGGTCGATCACGCGCTCACGGAGCTCGAGTTCCAGACCAAGAGCCTGCGCGTGCTCGGGACCTATCCGCAGGCGAGGGAACGGGGTTAAGTCTCCAGCCAGGCGCTCAGCAGCGTGTGCGCGATCGCGTAGGTCGGCGGCGGCAGGAACGGTGCGCCGCGCTCGCGCGCGAGCGCGGCGCGGACCCCCGCGCGCGGCACCCAGATCGCATCCTCGAGCTCGTGAGGATCGATCGTCAGCGCATCATCCTCGGCCGCGCCGATGCACGCGATCATCAGCGACGCGGGGAAGGGCCAGGGCTGGCTGGCGACATAGCGGATCGCGCCGACGCGCACGCCCGCCTCCTCCCACGTCTCGCGTGCGACCGCTTCCTCGATCGATTCGCCCGGCTCGACGAAGCCGGCGAGCGCCGAATAGCGCCCCTGCGGCCAGCTCGCATGCCGCCCGAGCAGCACGCTGTCGCCGTGCTCGGCGAGCATGATCACCACCGGATCGACGCGCGGGAAATGCTCGGCGCCGCAGTTCGGGCACTTGCGCCCCCAGCCCGCGCGGAACGGCGCGGTCGGCGTGCCGCACACCGCGCAGAAGCGATGCCGCATGTGCCAATCGACCACGCTGCGCGCGCCGCCGAACAGCGCGGCATCCGCGGCCGGGAGCGTCTCCAGCAGACGGAAGATCGCCGGGCTGCGACCCCTGACGACCGGCTCGCCCGGAATCGTCGTGGTGAAGTGCGGCACGCCGCCGGCCAGCCCGAGCAGGATCAGTTCGCCGCCGGCGGGCGCATCGGCCATCGATCGCCACGCCAGCCGCCCCGCGTCGGTCACCTCGGGATCGAGCGCGGTCAGCCGCAGCAGCCGCGCGCGCGGATCGGCGATCGCCGCCGCGAGCGCCTCCGGATCGTTGCGCAGCGCGTCGGCGCGGTCGAGCGTGGCGCCGGTGAAGCCCGGCTTCACCGCGCAAGATCGGCGGCGAACGCCTTGTCGGCGTCGGCGCGCAGCGGCCAATGGTCCGAGAGCATGTAGTTGACCATCACCGTGCCGCGCACCTGCCCCGCCGGATCGACGAACGCGATCGTCCCTGCCGCGCCGCCCCAGCCATAGGTGCCCTTGCGCGCCACCCCGGGCACGTCGGCGAGATAGACCGATCCGCCCGCGCCGAAGCCGAGCTTGCCCGCCCGATCGGCGAGGCTGGTGAGCAGGCTGGTGTCGACGCCCGCGGGCAACAGGTTGGAAAGCGCGAGCCGGACCGTCTCGGGCTTCATCACGCGCGCGCCGTCGAGCGTGCCGCCGTCCTGGAGCATCCACAGGAAGCGATCGTAATCGCGCGCCGACATCACCAGCCCGGCGCCGCCATAGGGAAAGCTCGGCGGCGCGAGATAGACCGACGTCGCGCCCGGATCGAGCGGTACGCGATTGTCGCCCATGTAATAATAATTGGTCGCGAGCCGCCCGGCCTCGCTGGCGGGCACGGTGAAGTAGGTCGACGTCATCTTGAGCGGATCGAAGATGCGCTGCCGGAGGAAGGCATCGAACTGCATCCCCGATGCCACCTCGATCACCCGGCCGAGCACGTCGAGCCCGATCGAATAGCTCCATTTGGTGCCCGGCTCGGCGATCAGCGGCAGCGTCGCGACCTTGTCGGCGAACGCTGCGAGCGTCGGCGGCCGCGTCGCGCGCATGCCGGGCTCGAGCCCGGCGCTGACCTGCGCCGGATTGATCCCCAGCCGGTTGTATTCGTCGAGCAGCGGGCCCTTGGTGATGATGGTGTAGCCCAACCCCGCGGTGTGGGTCAGCAGGTTGCGGATCGTGATCGGCCTTGTCGCGGGATGGCTGGCGAGCGTCGTGCCCGCCGGATCGTCGAGCACGCGCATCGTCTTGAACGCGGGGATGAAGTCCGAGACCGGCTCGTCGAGCTTGATCTTGCCTTCCTCGACCAGGATCATCGCCGCCATGCCGGTGAGCGGCTTGGTCATCGAATAGACGCGCCACAGGCTGTCGGGCCCGGCCGGGGCGGCGGTCGACTCGGCGGCGATGCGGCCGGCCGAATGGAATTGCGCCGGCGCGTCGCCCCGGCCGATCGCGATCACGATCCCCGGGACCTTCCCTTCGGCGACATAGCGCTCGACGAGCGCGTCGACCTTGCCCGTCGCGGTCTGCGCCCGGCCCAGCGCGGCCGCGCTCCCGGCGAGCAGCAGCGCCGCGCCAATTCCCGCCAGCATCCTCATGCGCATCGCGCTCTCCCGATCGTTCGTGCCGCCTTGGCGAAGACGGTCGGCAGCCCGGCCGACTCGAGGTCGGCGATCGGCCACCATTCGCCTTCCGCGGCGCCTGAATGCGCCGCGATCGTGGCGGCCGCAAGCGCGCATTCGAGCCGGAAATGAGTGAAGACATGCCCAACCGTCGCGTCGAGCATCCGCCATTCGGCCGCCAGCGGCGCGCCCGCCAGCCTCGGCGGCGAATCGCCCCAAACCCCCGTCGGCAGCGCGCGCATCCCGCCGAGCAGCCCCTTGGCCGGCCGCCGCACCAGCAGCACGCGGCCGTCGCGCTCGGCCCAGAACATCGTGCCGTAGCGCTGCGGCTTGGCCGCCTTCGCCGCCTTGACGGGGAATGCCTCGGGCGCGCCGCTAGCGAAGCCCGCGCAGTCGGGGCGCAGCGGGCAGAGCCGGCAGCGCGGCGCGCGCGCGGTGCAGATCGTGCTGCCCAGGTCCATCATCGCCTGCGCGAAATCGCCGGCGCGGGCAGCGGGCGTGATCGAATCGGCCAGCGCGCGAATGCGCGGCCTGGCGCCCGGCAGCGGCGCGGCCAGCGCGAACAGCCGCGCGACGACACGCTCGACATTGCCGTCGACCACCACCGCGCGCCGCCCGAACGCGATCGCGGCGATCGCCGCCGCGGTATAGCCGCCGATTCCGGGCAGCGCGCGCAGCCCCTCCTCGGTGTCGGGCAAAGCCCCGAGCGCCGCGACCTGGCGTGCGCAGGCGAGCAGGTTGCGCGCGCGGGCATAATAGCCGAGCCCGGCCCAGGCGGCCATCAGCTCGGCATCCTCAGCGGCCGCCAGGCTCGCGAAATCGGGCCAGCGCGCGGTGAAGCGCTCGAAATAGGGCGTCGCGCTCGCGACCTGGGTCTGCTGGAGCATCACCTCCGACAGCCACACGCGATAGGGCTCGGGCGCCGCCGTTCCGGGGCGCGCGCGCCACGGCAGATCGCGCGCGTTCGCGTCATACCAGTCGAGCAGCGTTGCAGCGATGTTGTCGGGCACGCCCCGCCTATGGCATGGACGGACCGCAATGACGAAGCCCCCCCGCGCCACCACCCGCCAGCCGCGGCCCGAACCGCAGCGCAGCAACCGCGCGCGGCCGGTCTCCGAGCTGCTCGGCGACGTCGGCCGCGCCACCTTCCGCAAGTTCGGCTTCGTCCAGCATTCGGTGGTGAGCCGCTGGAGCGAGATCGTCGGCGAGCGCTATGCCCGGGTCTCGGCGCCCGAATCGATCCGCTTCCCGCCGGGCAAGCGCGCCGGAGGGGTGCTCAGCCTCGTCGTCGCGGGCGCGCACGCGCCGATGATGCAGCATATCGCGCCCGAGATCGTCGAGCGGGTCAACCGCTTCTTCGGCTATCAGGCGGTCGCGCGGGTGGCGATCCGCCACGGCCAGGTCAAGCGCGCCGAGCGCGCCGCGCCGCAGCCCGAGCTGGTTCCCGCGCCCGAGGAACTCGGGCGCAATCTGCGCGGCATCGCCGATCCCGAACTGAAGGCGGTGCTCGAATCGCTTGCCGCCGGGGTCGCGGCGGCCGAAGCCCTTCCCAAGATCGGCAGGATCGATTGATGCCCTGCCCGCCGTCCAACGCTGGAGACTGACGATGCGTGTGCTTGCTTTCGTGTTCGTGCCCCTGCTGATGCTCGCCGGCTGCGGCGGCGGCGACGCCAACAGTTCGGCGCCGGCGATCAGCACGACTCCGGTCGCCGCCGCGCAGCCGCCCGCCGGCAAGACCTGGCTCGACGTCGTCACCGCCACGCCCGACGGCAACTATATCCAGGGCAATCCCGACGCGCCGATCAAGCTGGTCGAATATGGCTCGCGCTCGTGCCCGGTGTGCGGCGCGTTCGCCAACACCGGGGTGGAGCCGCTGCGCGCCAAATATGTCTCCACCGGCCGCGTGAGCTACGAATATCGCGACTTCATGGTCCATAACCAGGACCCCGGCCTGGCGCTGCTCGGGCATTGCGTGCCGACCGAGGCCTTCTTCACGATCCTCGACCAGATGTACGCCGGCCAGGCGACCTTCAACGCGCGCGCGACGCAGGAGCTGTTCACCCAGGTCTCGGCGCTGCCCAAGGTCCAGCAGCCCGCGGCCTGGGCGCAGGCGCTCGGCTATGTCGAGTTCATGAAGCAGCGCGGCGTTCCCGAAGCCAAGGTCCGCGCCTGCCTCGCCGATACCGCGCTGCTCACGCGCATCACCGACCAGATGAAGAAAGCCGCCGACGAGAAGGATGTCGAAGGCACGCCGACCTTCTTCGTCAACGATCGCAAGGTCGACGGCGTCAGCTTCGATCAGGTCGAGCCCGCGCTCCAAGCGGCGGGCGCGCGCTAGTCTCGCGCGCAGGCGGCGGCGATGCAGATCAAGCGGCTTCGGCTCACCGGCTTCAAGAGCTTCGTCGATCCCGCCGACCTGCGCATCGAGCCCGGCCTGACGGGAATCGTCGGCCCCAACGGCTGCGGCAAATCGAACCTGCTCGAGGCGCTGCGCTGGGCGATGGGCGAGAGCAGCGCGAAGTCGATGCGCGGCGCAGGCATGGACGACGTGATCTTCGCCGGCACCGCGACCCGGCCGCAGCGCGATTTCGCCGAGGTCTCGATCCTCGCCGAGGAAGTGGGCGAGGAGGATGAGCTCGAGGTCGTCCGCCGGATCGAGCGCGGCGCGGGCTCGGCCTATCGCGTCAACGGCCGCGACGTGCGCGCCAGGGACGTCGCGCTGATCTTCGCCGACGCCGCGACGGGCGCGCATTCGCCGGCGCTGGTCAGCCAGGGGCGGATCGGCGCGGTGATCGCCGCCAAGCCCGCCGAGCGCCGCACGATGCTCGAGGAGGCGGCGGGGATCGCCGGGCTCCACGTCCGCCGCAAGGACGCCGAGCAAAGGCTGCGCGCGACCGAGGCCAATCTGCTCCGGCTCGACGAGGTGATCGCCGACCAGGAAGCGCGCGCGGCCGCGCTGCGCCGCCAGGCGCGCCAGGCCGAGCGCTATCGCGAGCTGTCCGACAAGATCCGCGTCGCCGAGGCGCGGATGATCTTCGCGCGCTGGCGCGACGCCGCTGCCGCCGCCGATCTCGCGCGCAAGGAAGCCCAGGGCGCCGAGGCGCTGGTCGCCGAGCGGGCCAAAGCGCACGAGGCCGCCACCGCCGCGCAGCAGGCCTCCGCCGAGGCGCTGGCGGGAGTCCGCGCCGATTCGCTGCGATCGCGTGATCGCGCCGCCGAGGCGATGCACCACCTCGCGACGCTGCGCAGCGAACGCGCCACGCTCGAGCGCCGCATCGGCGATCTCGCCCAGGCCGGGCTGCGGCTTGCCGAGGATCGCGGCCGCGAGAGCGCGCTCGCGCGCGACGCCGCCGACGCGCTTGCGCGGCTCGCCGAGGAGGCCGCTGCGCTCGAGGCGCGGATCACCGCCGCGACCGCTCGCCTCCCCCAGCTCGACGCCGCGCTCGCCGAGGCCGAGCGGGCCGCGCGCGACGCCGAGGTCGCGCTCGCCCAGGCGCTGGCGGCGCAGGCAAGCGAGGCGGCCGAGGCGCGCGTCGCCGAAGCCGCGCTCGCCGCCGCGCGCACCCGTGTCGAGCGCACCGCGCGCGATCGGGCCCGCATCGAAGCCGAGGTGAAGGCGCTCGCCGATCCCGCGCCGCTTCAGGCCGAGCGTGCGCGCGCCGCCGATGCGCGCGCCCAGGCGCTGCGGCAGGCCGAGACCGCACGCACCGGCCTGGCACGCGCCGATGCCGCCGAGCGCGGCGCGGTCGAGGCGCGCGACCGCGCCCAATCCGCCCGCGACGCCGCGCATGCCGAGCTCAGCCAGCTCGACAGCGAAGCCGCCGCGCTCGCCAAGGCGACGCGTCCCACCGGCAAGGATCGGCTGCTCGATCGGTTGCGCGTCGATGCCGGCTACGAACGCGCGCTTGCCGCCGCACTCGGCGACGATCTCGAGGCGGGGCTCGACGCAGCGGCGGAGCGCTATTGGGCGGGCGCCGAGGCCCAGCCGAGCGATCCGCGCGCGCCGCAGGGCACCGCGCCGCTTGGCAGCCATGTCGCCGCGCCGCCCGCGCTCGCGCGCCGGCTCGCGCAGGTGCTGGTTGCCGAAAGCGACGCGGGGGCAGCCGCTCGCGGTCGGCCAGCGGCTGGTGACGCTGGCGGGGACGTTGCGTCGCTGGGATGGTTATGTCGCGCGATCGGGGGGGGCCGCCGCCGCCGAGCGGCTCGAGCGCGTCAACCGGCTCCACGCGATCGAGAAGGCGCGTCCCGCTGCGGTGCGCGCGGTCGACACGGCCGACGCCGAGCTCGCGCGCGTCGACGAGACGATCGCCGAGGCGCGCCGCGCCGCCGCCGACTGCCGCCGCCTGCTCGATCATGCCGACAGCACCGGACGCGACGCCGCGCGCGCCGAGGATCGCGCCGCCGGTCAGCTCGAACGGCTCGAATCGCAGCGGCTGGATCTCGATGCGCGCGCGAGGCGCATCGCCGCCGAGCAGGACGAGGCTGCCGCGGAGCTGGCGCGCGCCGAAAGCGGCAAGGCCGCGCTTCCCGACGGCAGCGCGACGCGCGGCCGCGTGATCGCGCTCTCCGCCGAAGCCGACACGCGCCGCGCCGGCTCGGCCACCGCGCGCGCCGCACGCGGTGCGACCGAGCAGGAGATCGGCCAGGCGCGCGAGCGGCTCGCCGCCGCCGCCGCCGAGAGCCGTGGCTGGAAATCGCGCGCCGGCGAGGCCGCGCGGCGCGCCACGGAGATGGACCAGCGCGCCGCCGCGCTCGCCGAGGAAAGCACCGCGCTCGCCGTGCGCCCCGCCGAGCTCGACCGCGCGATCGCCGACGCCGAGGCGGCGAGCGAGGCGACACGCGCCGAATCGGCCGCCGCCCAGGCCGCCGAGCGCGATGCCGAGGCGGCGCTGCGCGTCACCGAAGGCGAAGTCCGCGCGGCGAGCGAATCGCTCAGCCAGGCGCGCGAGGAGCGCGCCGGCGCGGTGGCGCGCGCCGAGAACCAGGACATGCGCCGCGTCGAGATGAACCGCCTCTCGGGCGAGCGCTTCGAATGCCCGCCGCCGCTGCTCCCCGAGCGCGCCGGCTTCCGCGACGACACGGTGCGCGGTCCCGCCGAGGAATCGGCTGGACACGACCGGCTGATCGCCGAGCGTGAGCGGATCGGCCCGGTCAACCTCGTCGCCGAGACCGAGCTCGCCGAGCTGACCGCAGCTGCCGAGGCCAACACAAAGGAACGCGACGAGCTGACCCAGGCGGTCCACCGCCTGCGCGGCTCGATCGGCACGCTCAACCGCGAGGGCCGCCAGCGGCTGCTCGCCGCGTTCGAGGCGGTCGACCAGCATTTCCGCCGGCTGTTCACGACCTTGTTCAACGGCGGCCAGGCGCATCTCGAACTGGTCGATTCGGACGATCCGCTCGAGGCGGGGCTCGAGATCATGGCGCAGCCGCCAGGCAAGAAGCTCCAGTCGCTGACGCTGCTGTCGGGCGGCGAGCAGGCGCTGACCGCGATCGCGCTGATCTTCGGGCTGTTCCTCACCAATCCCGCGCCGATCTGCGTGCTCGACGAGGTCGACGCGCCGCTCGACGACGCCAATATCGAGCGCTTCTGCGACCTGCTCGACCGGATGAGCGAGGAGACCGCGACGCGCTATTTGATCGTCACCCATAATGCCGCGACGATGAGCCGAATGCATCGGCTGTTCGGGGTGACGATGGTCGAGAAGGGCGTGAGCCGGCTGGTGTCGGTCGATCTCGGCGGGGCGGAGACCCTGCTGGCGGCGGAGTAGCGGACGGAGACCTGCCACCCGCGCCAACGAAAACCCCAAAGTGAAACTTTCCTGTTGCCAAGCGCGAAACCTATGGCTTGATTAAGTCACGGGGGGATTCCGATGGCCGAAACAATCGAAGCGGAGGAGCGGCGCGCTCGTCTTACCGGACTGTTCGCAAAGCGCAGCGGGTTTTACGACAGGCTAGCGATAATAATCGAGACACTGGGAACGGTCACCGGCGCAGCCTTATTCGCGCTGGCTGGCCTGCCCAGCGGCTTCGATCAATCGACCGTCTATACATTCTTCTGGTGCGGTGTCGTTATCACCTTAATTTCGTTCGCTTTCTTTAGCTGGAACCGGCTCGGCCTGTTCAACACGATCAGCGACGCGGTTACCGCCTCGCATGAAGGCGCACGACTGCGATTGGAGGGAAGAGCCCTAAAAGCCGAGGCCGAACTCGACCTTCGTCGCAAGGACGATGTTCTTGCCGCCGAACGCATGAGCTATGAAGAACGCATCGCGCACATGGAAAGCGATCTAGGCAGAAAGCTGCGGGCTGCCGGCGAACAAGCCCGGAGCTTCCAATCGCTTGGCGAGATGCGCAGCCGATGCCTAATCCTGACACGAACGCTGCTCGACATGGCCCAGCACTATCTCCAGCACCCCGAGAAGGAGCGCAACCTGAACTATGCGCTTCGGACGTTGCTGAACACCGTCGGCAGCGGTCCCGGCCGCGCCGCATTCGCATTCGATGCGGACGTGCGTTGGACCGTTTCGATCTTCCGGCGCATCAAGGAGTCCGACGAAACTGAAGTGATCGTGCGCGAGCAGGTCTTGCGGTGGGATGGCGACACTAACCCTTCAGGAAGGCGATGGCACCGCGGCGAGTCGTACAGTGGCCATGCCTGGCTCACTGGCGATCCGGTTATCATCCCCGATACAGCGAATGCGCCGCTAATTCACCGCCCCGAAGAGAATGCTCGGACGACCGACTCGGACAAGTACAAATCTGTGGCGGCGATTCCCGTGCGAACGGGTGCCTCCGAGCATGTATGGGGCGTCGTCACCGCTACCTCGGACAGGCTGGGACATTTCGGAAACGAGGGAGACGGCGTGGCGGCCCAGCTACATGCGGATTCCATGCGCTCTCTTGCCGCGTTCGTGTCATTACTTGTCGCCGGATCAGCCGAATGACAGAAAGTTACGCTTGTTTCCCGGATCGCGACGGATTATGGCGTGTCTCAACTCGGGACACAATTAGCAAACGGGGGCGAGTCGATTAGCGATGGAACCGGACCGCATTACCCAAATCGACCGCGAGCTGAACCAAGTTGTCGCGGAAATCACCAACACGGGGTTTCGAGGAGGCGTTAACGAAACCGCCTTCGCCGAGTTGACTCGCCTTTCCGATGAGCGGATTCGTCTCACCGAACCCGTGCTGAGCGAACATTTCTGACCGCCGTGTGAGCAAGATGAAGCGGGATTACTTGGTTCTGTCGTAGCGTCGGATGACATCCCGATAGAGTTGAAGGTAATTTTCGGCCATAGCGTCGATCGAGAATCGTTCCGCGACCCGCCGGCGGCACATGACGCGCGAAATGCCTTGGACCTGTTCGACTGCCCTGATCGCCTCGCGGACCGAGGCGATCAGAAATCCCGTCACGCCATCCTCGATCAGCTCGGGCATCGAGCCGCGGTTGACCGCGATCACCGGCGTCCCGCACGCCATCGCCTCGATCACCGAGAGCCCGAACGGCTCGTCGAAATTGATCATGTGAAGCAGCGCCCTCGCCTGGCCGAGCGCCTTCAGCCGCGCCGCGCCGCCGACCGCGCCATGATAGACGATGCGGTCGTCGAGATGCGGCGCCACTGCGCGATCGAAATAGCCCTGGTCCTGGACGATGCCGTAGAGGTTGAGCCGGAGTCCGCATGCCTTGGCCACCGCGATCGCCTCCGCCGCGCCCTTGTCGGGGTGCATGCGGCCGAAGAACAGCAGGTCTTCGCCGCCCGCCACATCGAACGGGAATTCGTCGAGGCGGATGCCATGGTGGATCGTCGCGGCATAGGCCAGGTCCGGGTGCCGGTCGGACTCGCTGATCGCGACGTAATGGACGCGGTCCTCGTAGCGCTTGAACACCGGCACGATCCGCTCGGACGAGAAGCCGTGGATCGTCGTCACCACCGGCGTCGAGACCAGCCGCGTGAAGGCGAGCGGCACGAAATCGGCCTGGTTGTGGATCAGGTCGAACTCGCCCGCGCGCTCGAAGACGTGCGCGACGTGGAGCAGCTCCCAGACCTTGGCATCGATCGACGGGTCCTCCGAATAGGGGCGGGGACAGACGCCGGCGAGCGTGCCGGCGGTCAGCGAATCGAGCGTGGCGAACAGCGTGACGTCCACCCCGCGCGCGACCAGCGCCTCGGTGAGCAGGCTCGTCACCAGCTCCCACGGACCATAGGCCCGAGGCGGCGTGCGCCAGGAGATCGGCGCGAGCATCGCGATCCTCATGGCGCGAGGATCATCGCTTCGTGGGGGCCGAGCAATGCGGGATCGTCCCCGCCCCGCGCGGCGAGCAACACGCGATGGCCCTCGGCCCATTCGGGGATCGCGAAGGCCTGCGGACGCGCGCCGAGATTGAGCACCACCACCAGCCGTTCGTCGCCGAGGCGCCGCTCATAGGCGAGCAGGTCCTCGGTGCAGGGGATCTCGCGATAGTCGCCCATCGCCAGCACCGGATGCGCATGGCGCAGCGCGAGCAGCGCTTGGGTCAGCGTCCACATCGAGCGCGGATCGGCGCGCTCGGCCGCGACGTTGCGCGTCGCCCAATCCGGATTGAGCGGGAGCCATGGCGCGCCGGTGGTGAAGCCGGCGTTGGCGCTCGCGTCCCACGGCATCGGCGTGCGCACCGGATCGCGGCCCATGCCGATCCCCGGCTCGTTGAGCTCGCGCGGGTCCTGCACCCGTTCGGGCGGGATCGGCACGTCCTCGAGCCCCAGCTCGTCGCCGTAGTAGATCGTCGGCGTGCCCCGCAGCGTCAGCAGCAGCACCATGGCGACGCGCGCCTGATCGGGGCCGAGCCGCGTCGCGACCCGCGGGCGATCGTGGTTGCCGAGCACCCAGTTCGGCCAGCCGCCGGGCGGGAGCGCGGCTTCGTATTCGGCGATCCGGCGCGCGATCCCGCGCGCGTCCCAGCGCGCGCCGATCAGCTGGAAATTGAACGGCAGTTGGACTTCGGGCGCCTGCGCGGTGCCGTAATAGTCCATCAGCCGCGCGACCGGCAGGTAGATCTCGCCGATCAGCACGCGCGCGCCATAATCGTCCGCGATCGCGCGCATCTCGGCGGCGATGCCATGGACCTCGGGTTGGTCGGTCGAGAAGGTCTGGTGGACCTTCATATATTCGGGCCAGCCGGACCGCCAATCCATGTTGACCGGGTTGTCGGGGAAGTCGGCGTGCTTGATCATGTGCCACAGCACATCGATCCGGAAGCCGTCGACCCCGCGCGCGAACCAGAAGCGCAGCACGTCCATCATCGCCGCGCGCAGCTCGGGGTTGCGCCAGTTGAGGTCGGGCTGCTCCTTGAGGAAGGCGTGGTAGTAATATTGGCCGGTGGCTTCGTCATATTCCCAGGCCGAGCCGCCGAAATCGCTGATCCAGTTGTTGGGCGGGCCGCCGCCCGGGGCGGGATCGCGCCAAAGGTACCAGTCGCGCTTCGGATTGTCGCGCGAGGAGCGGCTCTGCTTGAACCAGGGATGCGCGCTCGAGCTGTGGTTGGGCACCAGGTCGAGCAGCAGCTTGAGGCCGCGCGCGTGCGCCGCCGCGAGCAGCGAATCGAACTCCGCGAGCGTGCCGAAACGTGGGTCGATCCCGCAATAATCGGCGACGTCGTAGCCGAAATCGGCCATCGGCGAGGGGAAGATCGGCGAGATCCACACCGCGTCGATCCCCAGCGCGACGAGATCGTCGAGCCGCGATTCGATGCCCTTGAGGTCCCCGACCCCGTCGCCGTTCGAATCCTGGAACGAGCGCGGATAGATCTGGTAGATCGCCCCGCGCCGCCACCACGAAGCCTTGCTCACCGGAAGCGGTCCTTGGGAATGTGCGAGATGCGGCAGGCGAGATCGGCCTCGCCCGAGGCGACGATATAATGGTCGCCCGCGTCGGCGATTCCGGTGGTGAACACCACCGGAGTCGGCAGGTACATCTGGTGCGCGATGCCGCGCGTCAGCGCAGGATCGGCCTCGAGCAGCGGCGCCTCGTCCTCGAGCCGCAGCACCTTGCCCGGCTCGTCGCGGTCGAGCAGCGCCCAGAAGGTGCGATAAATTCCCACCGCCTCGCGCCGCTCGACGCCGTGGTAGAGCATCAGCCAGCCCTCGGGCGTCAGCACCGGCTGGCTGCCGCCGCCGATCCGCATCGTCGAGGAGGATTCGCGCCGCGCGCGGATTCCCGGCGCCTCAAGCGGCTTCCAGTGGAGCGCATCGGGCGATTGCGCGAAGTTGATCGCGGGGCCGCCGTGCCACGGGCTGTTTTCGGGATAGGCGAAATAAACCTCGCCGAGCGGGCGGGTGAGCGCCATGAACCTGCCCGCCATCTTGCCCTCGAACAGGATCATGTCCTTGTTCTGGTGATCGAGGACGATGCCGAGCGGCTTGTAGTCGAGCCCGTTCACCGAATGGTACATCACCGTGCAATGCCGCTCGGCCGAGACCGCGCAGACGGTCATCCACCAGCTTCCGCCGACCAGGCTGATCCGCGCGTCCTCGAGGCCGTATTCGTGATAGCTGGCGGTGGGCGCGATCGCCTTGTCGTAATGCACCTTGACGATTTCGCGCGCGTCGCCGGTGACCTCCACCGGGAGCAGCCACGACAGCGAGGTCAGCCCGATCAGCGGCGGGCGGATGTCCTTGAGCGCGAACTGGCGCGGATCGCCCATGTCGATCCCGGCAAGCGGATAGCGATCGAGCACATAGCCGCCGGGCGTCCAGCGGATCGTCCGCGCATCGCCGCCGACCACCGGCTCCGCGAGCGCCTCCGCCACGCGCACCATCAGCAGCAGATTGCCCCCGGGCAGCCGCGTCAGCCCGGGATTGAACGCGCCGAGCACATAGGTCGGCGCATCGAACGACTTGCGGAGCGGCGATTGCGCGAGGTCGACGTCATCGGGGGTGAAGATCAGGTAATCGTCGGCGTCCATGCCATCCCCCGCTAGCCCAGCCCGAACGGCGCTAGCCATGTCCGGTCCCCCCGCTTTGCATCCGCTCGTGATGCCGGATCACCTCGTCGATGATGAAGCGCAGGAACTTCTCGGAGAATTCGGGATCGAGATCGGCGTCGCGCGCCAGCCCGCGCAGCCGCGCGATCTGCGCCTCCTCGCGGCTTGGATCGGCGGGCGGGAGACCCGCCTCGGCCTTGTGGCGGCCTACCGCCTGCGTCACCTTGAACCGCTCGGCGAGCAGGAACACCAAAGCGGCATCGATATTGTCGATGCTCTGGCGATAGCGCTGCAGCGTCTCGTCGGGCACAATCGATCTCCCCTCGCGCCCCTTTCGCGCGGGTGGAGCGCCCATGCAAGCGCGACACTTGCCTTTGCAGGCGCGCCGCGCCAGAGCGCGCGGGCATGAGCGCCACCATCCATCGCCTCGGCCCGCGCGCCGAGCCCACGCTGGACGCGATGATGACGCTGGTCGCGCTCGACATGAACCTCGTCAACGCGGTGATCCTCGATCGCATGCAATCCGAGATTCCGCTGATCCCCGAGCTCGCCGGCCACCTGATCGCCGGCGGCGGCAAGCGCATGCGGCCGATGCTGACGCTCGCGAGCGCGAAGCTGCTCGGCTATTCGGGCGCGCGCCACCACAAGCTCGCCGCCGCGGTCGAGTTCATCCACACCGCGACATTGCTCCACGACGACGTGGTCGATTCGTCGGACCTGCGCCGCGGGCGGCGCACCGCCAACATCATCTGGGGCAATCCGGCGAGCGTGCTGGTCGGCGATTTCCTCTTCTCGCGCTCGTTCGAGCTGATGGTCGAGGACGGCAGCCTCAAGGTGCTCAAGATCCTCAGCCACGCCAGCGCGGTGATCGCCGAGGGCGAGGTCAACCAGCTCACCGCGATCCGCCGGCTCGACATGAGCGAGGAGCGCTACCTCGACATCATCGGCGCCAAGACCGCGGCGCTGTTCGCCGCCGCCTGCCGCATCGCCGCGGTGGTCGCCGAGCGCGGCGAGGGCGAGGAGGCGGCACTCGACAGCTATGGCCGCAACCTCGGCATCGCGTTCCAGCTCGTCGACGACGCGATCGACTATGTCTCGACTGCCGAGGCGATGGGCAAGGACGCCGGCGACGATTTCCGCGAGGGCAAGATGACGCTGCCGGTGATCCTGGCCTATGCGCGCGGATCGGAGGCGGACCGCGGCTTCTGGAAGGAGGCGGTCGCGGGCCATCGCGCCGGCGACGTCGATTTCGCCGAGGCGGTGCGGCTGGTCCGCGCCACGCGCGCGGTCGACGATACGCTCGCGCGCGCGCGGCACTACGGCCAGCGCGCGATCGACGCGCTCGGCGGCTTCGCGGCGGGCGCGGCCAAGGACGCGATGGTCGAGGCGGTCGAATTCGCGGTGGCGCGCGCCTACTGACCGGCGCGGCTACCGCGCTCGATCGTGTAATCGATCCGGATGCGCACCCAGGCGCCGATCAGCGCATGCCCGCCCTTGCGCGGCGGCCGCACGCGGAACTGCCACGCCGCCTGCCGCACCGAGCCCGCCAGCCCCGATCCGCGCGGCGAATCGGCGAGCTCCTGGCAATCCTCGACGCGGTAATTCTCCACCATCCGGCACGCGATCTCGCCCCAGCCGCCGCCCTCGCGCGCGCGATCGGAGACATAGGGCCACAGCTGCGCATTGGTCGGCCGCGTATACCATTCGGCGGCATAGAGCGGCTCGCCGTGCGGCCCGGTGCCGACGACCTCGCTGTCGTCGGCGCGGCTGTCGCCCTCGGCGGGCGCGACGGCGGCCTTGGGACCCGGCGGCGGCGCCTTGGCGAGATCGGACGACACATATTGCTGGCGCGTCAGCCAGATGACGTTCGCGCTCGGCTTCAGCGGCGGCGGCGGGAGCGGCGGCGGCGGAACGGGCTCGACCGGCCGGACCGGCTGGGGCTCGGCGGCGGCGGCGCGCGAGCGCGGCTTGGCCTTGGCCTTGGTTTCGGTCTTGTCCTCGGTGTCCATCGTGGTGTCGAACCCGAGGAAGGTCGGCTTGGGCTTCGGCTTGTCGACGATCGGCGGCGCGAGCGTGAGCAGCAGCAGCACGATCAGCGCCTCGATCGCGAGCGCGAGCAGCGCCGCGCCCCCGCGCCGCCCGAACGACGTGCGGACCCGGTCCCGCGCGGAAGAAATGACCGTCGAACGCATCGGGAAAGGCGAAAACCCCGCACTGGCGCGAAGGAGGGGACGATCCTCCGTCAACAGCGTCTAGATAGCGCCTATCGGGCGAGAGTGCGACCAAAGCGTGGCGCGCCGGGCCAATCGATCCGCATAGGGCGCACCGCGCGATCGGGCGGCCGCAGGAGTCGGCCCGGTCACCGCCTGCCGCGATAGGCGGGCAATCGCAGCTTCCAGCGGATCGCCGCGCCGCGCAGCGCGAAGCCGGCGGCCGCGGCGACCAATCCGGCGGCGAACGGGGCGAGCCCGGCGAGCGTGAGCCCGACCTGGAGCGACGCCGCGAGCGCGGCCGCGGTGACATAGAGCTCGGGGCGCATCAGGATCGAGGGCTCGCCCGCCAGCACGTCGCGGATGATCCCGCCGGCGCAGGCGCTCACCACTCCCATCACCATCGCCGGGACCGGCGGGATGCCATAGCCGATCGCCTTCGCCGCGCCGAACGCCGCATAGGCCGCAAGCCCCGCCGCATCGAACCAATCGAGCCCGGTGCCGCGCCACCACTGCTCGGGCGTTACCCAGATCGCTGCCGCGACAGCGAGGCACACTGCCGCGACGCGCGCGTCGTGCACCCAGAACACCGGCGCATCGATCAGCAGGTCGCGGATCGTGCCCCCGCCGACGCCAGTGACCAATGCGAAGAATGCCGCGGTGACGAAGGTCTGCCCGCGCAGCGCTGCAGCGATCGCGCCGGTCGCGGCGAACACCGCGATCCCGAACAGATCGAGCCAGGGCAGGAGCGGGCCGAGCTGCGCGGCGACGGGGGCGTGCATGGCCGCCACGGCTGCCAACTTCGCGAGCGCGCGTCAAACTCGGGTCTGGCGGGCCCCGCTCCGCTGCGCCATGAGGGCGCGGTGATGCATCGCACCGACTCGCCGCTCGTCGCCATCGCCGTCTGCCTCGCCGCGCTCGCCGGCTTCGTCGACGCGCTCGCCTTCACCAGCGTCGGCTTCTTCGCGTCGTTCATGAGCGGCAATTCGACGCGGCTCGGCGTCGGGCTCGGCTCGGGATCGGCGGGCGACGCGACGGTCGCGGCGGCGCTGGTCCTGAGCTTCGTCAGCGGGGTGATCCTGGCGGCGGTGATCGCCCGCGCCGCGCCCGCGCGGACCGCGCCGGCGGTGATGGCGGCGGTCACCGGGCTGCTCGCGCTCGGCGCGGCGGCGGCGCGGCTCGCGCCGGGGACGCTCGCGCTGCTGCTGCTCGCCGCGGCGATGGGCGCGGCGCACCGCCTGCTCGATCGCGGCGGAGGCGCCGGCGCGGGCGGATCGACCGCATCGCTGGTCGCGGTGGGCGAGCGGCTCGCCGGCGCGCTGATGGGCGATGCCGACAAATGGGGGTGGCTAGCCGCGCTGCTGCCGTGGCTCGGGTTCGCCGCCGGGGTGGTGATCGGCGCGGGCGCGCATGCGCGGATGGGGGCGGATGCGTTCTGGCTCGCGGCGCTGTTCGCCGGCGCGCTCACCGTCGGGCTGGCGCCGAAGCCGGTGCGCGCCGCGCCGGGCGGAAGTGCCTAGCAATTCAATGATATTGGGGTCTGGACCTCATCTTTGATGGCTGATATATCAGGGATCACGTTTGACCCGTGAAGGCCGTTGCGATGGGACAGCCATGATCACCGCCGCCCAGATGCGCGCCGGACGCGCGCTGCTCGGGCTCGACCAGCGCGCGCTCGCCGAGCTCGCCGGCGTCTCGCTGCCGACCGTCCAGCGGATGGAGGCGAGCGAAGGCAATGTCCGCGGGGTGATCGACACGCTCACCAAGGTGGTCGAGGCGTTCGACCGCGCCGGCGTCGAGCTGATCGGCGAGGGCACCCCCAGCCACGACGGCGGGCGCGGTGTGCGCCTGAAGGCACCGCGATGACCGCGCTCGCCGCGCCGCGCCCCGGCTTCCGCGAGCTGTTCACCCCCAAGCTCGTGACGATCCTGCGCGAGCATTATGCGCTGGCCGACCTCAAGGCCGATGCGGTGGCGGGGCTGACCGTCGCGATCGTCGCGCTGCCGCTGTCGATGGCGATCGCGATCGCTTCGGGGGTCGGCCCCGAGCGCGGGCTCTACACCGCGATCGTCGGCGGCTTCCTCGTCTCGGCGCTGGGCGGCAGCCGTTTCCAGATCGGCGGGCCGGCGGGCGCGTTCATCGTCCTCGTCGCCGCGACGGTGGCGCGCCACGGAATCGACGGGCTGATCCTCGCGACCCTGGTCTCGGGGGTGATCCTGATGGCAATCGGGCTGCTGCGGCTGGGCACCTTCGTCAAATATATCCCCTATCCGGTCACCGTCGGCTTCACCGCGGGGATCGCCACGATCATCCTCGCGAGCCAGCTCAAGGACCTGTTCGGGCTGACGCTGGCGGGAGCCGAGCCGGGAGCGATCGTTCCCAAGCTGATCGCGCTGGGCGCCGCGATGCCTTCGGCGAACGGCACGGCGATCGCGGTCGCGGGCGTGTCGATCGCGATCATCCTCGCGCTACGCCGGCTCCGCCCGCATTGGCCCGGGCTGCTGATCGCGGTCGTGTTCGGCGCGCTCGCCTGCGCACTGCTCGGGCTGCCGGTCGAGACGATCGGATCGCGCTTCGGCGGGATTCCCAGCACATTGCCGGCGCCGCACCTTCCCGCGCTGTCGATCGCCAAGCTCGCAGCGGTGCTGCCTGCGGCGCTGTCGTTCGCGCTGCTCGGCGCGATCGAGAGCCTGTTGTCGGCGGTGGTCGCCGACAGCATGACCGGGCGGCGCCACCGCTCGAACTGCGAGCTGGTGGCGCAGGGCGTGGCCAACATCGCCTCGGCGATGTTCGGCGGGATCTGCGTGACCGGCGCGATCGCGCGGACCGCGACCAACGTCCGCGCCGGCGCGCGCGGGCCGGTGGCGGGGATGCTCCATTCGCTGTTCCTGCTCGGCTTCATGGCGCTGGCGGCGCCGCTGGCGCGTTTCATCCCGCTCGCCACGCTTGCCGCGGTGCTCGCCGTCGTCGCGTGGAACATGGCCGAGAAGCACGAGTTCGCGATCCTGCTGCGCGCCTCGCGCGGCGACGCGCTGGTGCTGCTCGCGACCTTCCTGCTCGTCGTGTTCCGCGATCTGACCGAGGGGATCCTCATCGGCTTCGCGCTCGGCACTTTGCTGTTCCTCCACCGCATGGCGCAGGCGGTCGAGATCGAGACGCCGGGCATGGCGGACGAGGACGATCGCGCCGACGGCGACACGCCCTATGATCCGCGGCTCGCCACCGATCCGCAGATCGCAGTGTACCGCATCTCGGGCGCCTTCTTCTTCGGATCGGCGGGCGCGGTGGCGGCGGCGCTCGACCGGATCGGCGAACAGCCGCGCGCCTATGTCGTCGAGGTCTCGGGCGTGCCGCTGCTCGATTCGAGCGCGGCGGCGAGCATCGCCGGCTTCGCGCGGCGCGCGCACCGGCGCGGCGCGGCGGTGTACATCGCGGGCGCGCGGCCGGCGATCCGCCGAATGCTCGCGAGCCACGGCATGCGGCCCCCGATCGCGCGCTATCGCGGAACGCTCGCGCAGGCCGTCGCGCACGCCCGGAAGGCCGAACCGCGCGCGGGTTGAGCCCGCGCCGCGATCAGATGTGGATCGGCTTGCCTGTCACCGCCATCGCGGCTTCCTTGATCGCTTCCGAATGCGTCGGGTGGGCGTGGCAGGTATAGGCGATGTCCTCGGAGGTGGCGCCGAATTCCATCGCCTGCGCGGCCTGCGCGATCATCGTGCCGGCGACGGAGGCGATGATCCACACGCCGAGCACGCGATCGGTCCCGGCATCCGCCACCACCTTCACGAAGCCGTCGGGCTCGTGGTTGGTCTTGGCGCGGCTGTTCGCCAGCATCGGGAACTTGCCGACCTTGACCTCGCCGCGCTCCCGGGCCTGCTCCTCGGTGAGGCCGACCCCGGCGATCTCCGGCATCGTATAGACCACCGACGGGATCACCGCATGGTTCACGATGCCGGTCAGCCCGGCGATATTCTCGGCGACGGCGATGCCCTCGTCCTCGGCCTTGTGCGCGAGCATCGGGCCGGGGATCACGTCGCCGATCGCCCAGATGCCGGGGACCGCGGTCTGGAAGCGGTGGTCGGTCTCGATCTGGCCGCGCGCGTTGGTGGCGAGGCCCGCCCGGTCGAGGCCGAGGCCCTCGGTGTTCGGGCGGCGGCCGATCGAGACGAGCACGACGTCGGCGTCGATCGTCTCGGCCGCGCCGCCCGCGGCGGGCTCGAGCGTGAGCACGGCCTTGCCACCGGTCACCTTGGCTGCGGTGACCTTGGTCGAGAGGCGGAACTCGAGGCCCTGCTTCTTGAAGATCCTGTTGGCTTCCTTGCGAACCTCGCCGTCCATGCCCGGCAGGATCTGGTCGAGGAACTCGACGACCGTCACCCTGGCGCCGAGCCGCTTCCACACCGAGCCGAGCTCGAGCCCGATCACCCCGCCGCCGATCACGACCATGTGGCCCGGGACCTTGGGCAGCTCTAGCGCGCCGGTCGAATCGACGACGACCTTCTGGTCGACCTCGACGCCCGGAAGCGGGGTGACCGACGAGCCGGTGGCGATGATGACGTTCTTCGCGCGGACGATCCGGTCGCCGATCTTGACGCTGTCCGTGCCGGCGAAGCTGGCATGGCCCTTGAGCCATTCGATCTTGTTCTTCTTGAACAGGAAGGCGATCCCGCCGGTGAGCTGCTTGACCGCGTCCTTGCGCTGGCCGTGCATCGTTTCGAGATCGAGCTCGGGCGTGACCTTGACGCCGAGCTTGGCGAGCGTGCCGTTGGCCGCAGCGTCATAATATTCGGAGGCGTGGAGCATCGCCTTGGAGGGGATGCAGCCGACGTTGAGGCAGGTGCCGCCGAGCGTCTCGCGGCTCTCGACGCACGCGGTCTTGAGCCCGAGCTGCGCCGCGCGGATCGCGGCGACATAGCCGCCGGGGCCCGAGCCGATCACGAGGACGTCGAAGTCGTAGTCAGCCATGAGTTCCTGTTCCCAACCGAGGCGTGCCGGCGCGCCGCAGCGCCGAGCGCCATATAGGCACGCCAGTGGTGAAATCGAGCCGCGGGATCAACCCCCGCGGGAAAAGGGGTTGGTCATGCACCTGCGTGTGATGAATGCCTTTCCCAGATTGTATCGGTGCCTTTTCATGTTACGCCCCGCGGATGGGTCGACGCGAAACCTCACGTCCGATTGCCCAGATCAGGGCTACGCTGAGGCGCCGGTCCCCGATCCCCTACGAGGCATTCGAGACCTCGCCTCGTCGATACACCAAGACTCTGTATCAGGACGTCGACGATTGGATCGCGAACGGCTGGGGTCGTGACGGGGCTCTCCTTCGATCCTTCGCGCCGCCGCTGCCCTGGAACGAGGGCAATCGCTCCTTTCGGTTCCACCTCCAGGCATGGGATCATCTGAACAAAATTCTCTTCGCGGTCTCCATAGGAGAGAAGCCGCGCCACTATCGCGTCGCGATGGATGTTGCGCTCGACTGGATCGATCAGGTCCAGGATCATGTCTCAGACTTGCCCGCCGCGGAAATCCTTGCCTTGCCGGCCGACGACAAGGAAGCCTTCGCCTGGTACGACATGGCCGTCGGCCAGCGCAGCTATCGCCTCGCCTATCTCACCGATCTGGCCGGCAGGGATCCGGGCATCAGCGACGAGACGTTCGGCCGCATGCTCGACAGCGTCTATTTCCATGCGCGGTTGCTGATCGAACCTTCGTTCTTCCGCGCGCACAGCAACCACGGCCTCTATCAGGCGCTGGGTCTGGCCGCGACGACGCGGCGCTTCGCATGGCTTGCCGGGATGCGCGGCTACGCGAAGATCGCCGAACGCCAGTTGCAGCAGATCATCGAGTCGCAGTTCTTCGACGAGGGCACGCACCGCGAGCATACGCCCGCCTATCATCACATGGTCCTCGGCTCGCTGGTCAACGCCAGCCGCGGCGGGCTGTTGAGCACGCGCACGCGCGCCGATCTGCGCAAGGCCGAGACCGCGCTATCCTGGATGGTCATGCCCGATGGCGCGCTGGCCCCGTTCGGCGACGGCGACCCCGCGCCGCTGGGGTCCACCGCGGGTTACGAGAATGACGGCTTCGTCCATCTCCTGACCAAGGGCAGCAAGGGGCCGCCGCCTCACCGCGGCGTCCGCCACTATCCCGAATCGGGCTACGGCTTCGCGCGGACCTATGATCCCGCGACCCAGGGCTGCGCCGACGCCTCTTATCTGGCGCAGATGTCCGCATTCCACTCGCGGGTCCACAAGCATGCGGACCATATGACCTTCGTGTGGAGCGAAGGCCAATTGCCGATCCTCACCGATCCCGGCCGCTTCGGCTACGAAGGGCGCACCAAGAAGGGCGACGGGCTGTGGGAGCAGGGCTTCTGGTATGCCGATCCCCGCCGGGTCTATATCGAAAGCACGCGGGCGCACAACGCGGTCGAGATCGATGGGCGCAGCTATCGGCGCGCGCGCAACGATGCCTTCGGCCCGGCGCTGCGCCAAGCCGAACAGCAAGGCCCGCTCGTCGTATTCCATTCGGACGCAGCCTATGCGAACGCGCGGGTGCGGCAGCGGCGGACACTGATCCTGTGGCCGGGCAAATTCCTGCTGTGCCTCGACGCGATGTTCGGCAAGCGGGACCATGAATATCGCCAATGGTTCCTGCTGGCGCCGCAATGGCATGCCGCCGCGGCCGACGGCGTCGTCAGCGCCACGGCAGACGGGGCAACGCTGTGTGTCACCGAACTGTTGGGCGGCGCGGAGCTCAGCCCGGTCTTCACCGGCGCGGAGGATCCGATGCAGGGCTGGTTCAGCCCCTCCGCCCGTGAACTCGTGCCGTCGCCGAGCTTCCACTACCGGCGCGACGGCAAGATCGCGATCTTCGCGTCGCTGTTCAGCCTCGAGGGAGAGGCCGAGGTGCTGCCGGCGACGCGCGTCAACGCGGGCCTGTCGCGTGGCGTGTTCGCCTGGCGGAGCGCAGGCGGCGAGCGCGTGGTTCGCTATGAGCGGGTCGACGATCGCGTGACCACCGACGTCGCCTGAGCGGTCTCTACAGGTCGATCAGCAGCCGGGTCGGGTCCTCGATCGCGTTCTTGAGCGCGACGAGGAAGGTCACCGCCTCGCGGCCGTCGATCAGGCGGTGATCGTAGCTGAGCGCGAGATACATCATCGGGCGGACCACCACCTGGCCGTCGCGGACCACCGGGCGGTCCTCGATGCGGTGGAGCCCGAGCACCGCAGACTGCGGCGGATTGATGATCGGGGTCGACATCAGCGAGCCGAACACGCCGCCGTTCGAGATGGTGAAAGTGCCCCCGCGCATTTCCTCCATCTTGAGGCTGCCGTCCTTCGCGCGCTTGCCGAAATCGCCGATCGTGCGCTCGATCTGCGCGACCGAGAGCTGGTCGGCGTCGCGGATCACCGGCACCACCAGCCCCTGCGGCGCCGAGACCGCGACCGAGATGTCGGCGTAATCGTGATAGACGATCTCGTCGCCATCGATCGAGGCATTGACGTTGGGAATGTCCTTGAGCGCCATGCACGCCGCCTTCACGAAGAAGCCCATGAAGCCGAGCCGGACGCCGTGCTTCTTCTCGAACAGATCCTTGTACTTGGCGCGCGCGGCCATCACCGCGGTCATGTCGACGTCGTTGAAGGTGGTGAGCAGCGCGGCGGTGTTCTGCGCCTCCTTGAGCCGCGTCGCGATCGTCTGGCGCAGCCGCGTCATGCGGACGCGCTCCTCGCGGCGTGCGCCGGCGGGGGCAGGCGCGGGCGCCGGTACGGACGAAGGCGCCGAAGAGGGGGCAGGAGCAGGAGCAGGTGCGCCCTTGCTCGTCGCCGCCGCGACGACGTCTTCCTTGGTGATGCGGCCGTCGCGGCCGGTGCCCTGGACGGTCGTCGGGTCGACGTGATGCTCGAGGATCGCGCGGCGCACCGAGGGCGAGAGCGCGGCGGCCTCGACCTCGGCCGCGGGCGCCGGCGCAGCCACCGGCTCCGCGGGCGCGGCCAGCGGAGCAGGCGCGGGCGCCGCGGCAGTCGCGCCGCCGGCCTCGACCTCGGCGATCACGCCGCCGACGAGGACGGTGTCGCCGACCTTGACGCGCTGCGCGCCCATCACTCCGGCGACCGGTGAGGGCACCTCGACCGAGACCTTGTCGGTCTCGAGGCTGGCGATCGGCTCGTCGGCGCGGACGGGGTCGCCCGGCGCCTTGAGCCACTCGCCGAGCGTGGCCTCGGTGATTGATTCGCCGAGCGTTGGGACTTTGACTTCGGTTGCCATCTCTTATCCTCTGACTCCGTTCGCGCCGATGCGCTCGCCGCGAACGGGTGAATGCTATTCCTTGCGCGCGCGCCGGATCTCTTCGCGGACGCTGTGGCCGAGCGCGTCGGCGACCAGCGCCGCCTGCTCCGTCTGGTGGCGCTTCATCAGCCCCGTGGCGGGCGAGGCCGCCGCGGCGCGGCCGGCATAGCGCGCGCGGCGCGGCCCCGAGCGCGCTTCGGCGAGGCACTCCTCGATATAGGGCTCGACGAACGACCAATAGCCGTTGTTCTTCGGCTCCTCCTGCGCCCACACGATCTCGCGCAGCGCGGGCATCCGCTTGATCCGATCGGCCAGCGGCGCGCCCGGGAAGGGATAGAGCTGCTCGATCCGGACGATCGCGGTGCTCTTGTCGCCGGCCGCGTCGCGCGCCTCGATCAGGTCATAGGCAACCTTGCCCGAGCAGAGCACCAGCCGCTTGACGTCGCGGTCGTCGGGCGGGGTCGGATCGGAGAGGATGCGCATGAAATGCGTGTCGCCGAGGAAGTCCCCCGCCTTCGACACCGCCATCTTGTGGCGCAGCAGCGACTTGGGGGTCATGATCACCAGGGGTTTTCGGAAATTGCGGTGCATCTGGCGGCGCAGCAGGTGGAAATAATTGGCCGGCGTGGTGCAGTTGGCGACCTGCATATTGTCCTGCGCGCAGAGCTGGAGGAAGCGCTCGGGGCGCGCCGAGCTGTGCTCCGGGCCCTGGCCTTCGTAGCCGTGCGGCAGCAGCAGCACCAGCCCGTTGGCGCGCAGCCACTTGGCCTCGCCCGCGGCGATGAACTGGTCGATCATGATCTGCGCGCCGTTGGCGAAATCGCCGAACTGGGCTTCCCACAGCACCAGCGTCTTCGGATCGGCGCCGGCATAGCCATATTCAAAGCCGAGCACGCCATATTCGGAGAGCGGGCTGTCGAGCACCTCGAAGCGGCCGTGCGGGATCTCGGCGAGCGGCACATATTTGTGCTCGTCCTGCTGATCGACCCACACCGCGTGGCGCTGGCTGAAGGTGCCGCGGCCCGAATCCTGCCCCGACAGGCGGACGCCATAGCCTTCCGAGAGCAGCGAGCCGAACGCCAGCGCCTCGCCGGTCGCCCAGTCGAAATTAACGCCCGATTTGAACATCTCGCCCTTGGCATCGAGCACGCGGCCGAGCGTCTTGTGGATCTCGAGGCCCTCGGGCACCGAGGTCAGCGTGCGGCCGAGCGAATCGAACAGCTTGGGCTCGATCCCGGTCTCGATGTTGCGCCGCGCGCTTTCCTGCTCGGCGGGCGCGCTCAGGCCGGACCAGCGCCCCGCGAACCAATCGGCCTTGTTGGGCAGATACGAAGCGCCGGCCTCGAACTCGCCTTCGAGCAGCTGGGTGAATTCGTGGATCCGGGCATCGATGAAGGCTTCGTCGATCACCCCCTGCGCGATCAGCCGCCGGCCGTAGATCTCGCTCACCGGCGGATGCGTCTTGATCCGCGCATACATCAAGGGCTGGGTGAAGCTCGGCTCGTCGCCTTCGTTGTGGCCGAATCGGCGATAGCACCACATGTCGATGACGATGTCGCGGTTGAACTTCTGGCGGAACTCGATCGCCATCTTGCACGCGAAGGTCACCGCCTCGGGATCGTCGCCGTTGACGTGGAAGATCGGCGCCTGGACGCCCTTGGCGACGTCCGACGGATAGGGCGACGAGCGCGCGAACTGCGGGCTGGTGGTGAAGCCGATCTGGTTGTTGATGACGAAATGGATGCAGCCGCCGGTATTGTAGCCGCGGATCCCCGAGAAGCCGAGGCATTCCCAGACGATCCCCTGCCCCGCCATCGCGGCATCGCCGTGGAGCAGCACCGGGAGCACCTGCTGGTGCTTGTCGAGATCGCCGCGGAAGGTCTGCGCCGCGCGGACCTTGCCCAGCACGACCGGATCGACCGCCTCGAGATGCGACGGATTGGCGACCAGCGACATATGGACGTTGATCCCGTCGAACGCCCGGTCGGTCGAGGTGCCGAGATGGTATTTGACGTCGCCCGACCCGCCCACGTCCTCGGGATTGGCCGATCCGCCGGAGAATTCGTGGAAGATCACGCGCAGCGGCTTGGCGAGGACGTTGGCGAGCACGTTGAGCCGGCCGCGGTGCGCCATGCCGTAGACGATCTCGCGCACGCCCATCGCGCCGCCGTATTTGATGATCGATTCGAGCGCCGGGATCATCGCCTCGCCGCCGTCGAGCCCGAAGCGCTTGGTGCCGACATATTTGCGGCCGAGGAATTTCTCCCACTGCTCGGCCTCGATCACCTTCGTCAGGATCGCGCGCTTGCCTTCGGGGCTGAACTGGATCGCCTTGTCCTTGCCCTCCATCCGATCCTGGAGGAAGCGCCGCTCGTCGACGTCGGAGATGTGCATATATTCGAGGCCGACGTTGCCGCAGTAATTGGCCTGGAGGATCGCGACGATCTCGCGGACGCTTGCTTCGGACAGCCCCAGCACGCCGCCGAGATAGATCGGCCGATCGAGATCGGCGCCGACGAAGCCGTGGTATTCGGGCGTCAGGTCGGCGGGAAGCTCGCGCTTGACCAGCCCGAGCGGATCGAGATTGGCAGCGAGGTGGCCGCGCACGCGATAGGTGCGGATCAGCAGCATCGCGCGGATCGAATCGCCCGCGGCCTTGGCGACCGCATCGGCCGAGGCGACCGGCGCCGGGGTCGGCGGCGCCAGCTTGGCGGGTTTCGCCGCGGGCTCCATCTGCATCGGATCGAGCGCCGCGGTGAGCGCGTCGGTATCGGCAAGCGGCCAGCCGGCGCGCGCCCAGCTCGGCCCCGAGGCGGCGGCTTCGAGGCCCTCGAACCAGTTCCGCCAGCCCGGCTCGACCGCGGAAGGATCCGCCTTGAAATGCTTGTACAGCGATTCGACGAAGCCCGGGCTCACGCCGCCGGCGATGTCGTCGAAGTCCAGGCCCTCATAGCCCATCGTGCGTCTCACTTATGTTAGCGCTCACATTCTCGCATATGGGGAGCGCGGCGTTAATTTCAGCCTTTCAGCAACGCGCTCAGCGTGGTGCCAAGCTCGGAGGGGCTCTGCGCGACGCGGATGCCCGCCGCCTCCATCGCCGCGATCTTGCCGTCGGCGCCGCCCTGCCCGCCCGAGACGATCGCGCCGGCATGGCCCATGCGCCGCCCCGGCGGCGCGGTGCGCCCGGCGATGAAGCCGACGATCGGCTTGCTGCGCCCGCGCTTCGCCTCGTCGCGGAGAAATTGCGCGGCCTCTTCCTCAGCCGATCCGCCGATCTCGCCGATCATAATGATCGATTGCGTGGCGTCGTCGGCGAGGAACAGCTCGAGCACGTCGATGAAATTGGTGCCGTTGACCGGATCGCCGCCGATCCCCACCGCAGTGGTCTGGCCGAGCCCGGCGTTGGTGGTCTGGAACACCGCCTCATAGGTGAGCGTGCCCGAGCGGCTGACGACGCCGACCGATCCCTTCGAGAAGATCGATCCGGGCATGATGCCGATCTTGCACTCGCCGGGGGTAAGCACGCCCGGGCAGTTCGGTCCGATCAGCCGCGACTTGGAGCCCGAGAGCGCGCGCTTGACCTTGACCATGTCGAGCACCGGAATGCCTTCGGTGATCGTGACGATCAGCGGCACCTCGGCGTCGATCGCCTCGAGGATCGAGTCCGCGGCGAAGGGCGGCGGCACGTAGATCACCGAGGCGGTCGCGCCGGTCTTCGCCACGGCCTCCTCGACGGTGTCGAACACCGGCAGCCCGAGATGCTCGGTCCCGCCCTTGCCGGGCGTGACGCCGCCGACCATCTGCGTGCCGTACGCAAGCGCCTGCTGGGTATGGAACGTGCCGGTCTCGCCGGTCATGCCCTGCGTGATGACGCGCGTGTTCTTGTCGACGAGGATGCTCATTGCGCGGGCTGCTTCTCCGATGGGGTGTCGAGCGGCGCTGCCGGGGCGGGGAGGCGCGACGCGATCGCCGCGCCTCCCTGCTGGCCGATGCTGTCCGCGGCTCGCGTCATTGCGAGGGCTTGTCTCCGTCCGCCGGCACCGCCGGGACGCTCTTGAGCACGGTCCAGCCGTGCGTCGCGGCGGCGCTGAGCGTCAGCGGTCCGCCGGGCGCGCCGGGGGCCACCTTGCTCGCATCGGCGAGGCTGTCGCCCTTCCACACCACCGCGCAGGCATCGGCGAACGCGGGGCCGGATTGAGGGGCGGGAATGATCAGATATTCGTCGCCGCCGCTGATCTGGAAGACCGGGTTGGGGACGTCCTTGTCGGCCGGGGCGGGCGCGCCGGCGGGGGCGCCGGCAAGCCCGAGCGCGCGCTTGGCGTCCATCGGCATCGCCGGATAGGTGGTGGCGGAAGCCCATTTGCGGCTCAGCGAGGCGGCGCCGTTGACGCACACCGCCTGGAACAGCGGGATCGGCTGGGTGGGCGCCATCGCGGGCGGCGCCGGGCTGAGCGGGGGCTTGGGCTCGGTCTGGGCGCAGGCCGCGCCCGAGATCAGCAGCGCGCCCGGGGCCGCGATCAGGCCAGCGATGTATCGATAGTTTTGCATACGGCAACCAGCTCCTTCACGGCATCGACCGACACGTCGAAATTCTCTCTCGCGGCCGGGTTCAGCTCGATCTCCACGATGCGCTCGACGCCGGCGGCGCCGAGGACAACCGGAACCCCGACGTATAGGTCATCGACGCCATATTGTCCGGTAAGATGTGCGGCGCACGGCAGCAGCCGCTTCTTGTCCTTGAGGAAGCTCTCGGCCATCGCGATCGCCGAGGCGGCGGGGGCGTAATAGGCCGATCCGGACTTGAGCAGCGCGACGATCTCGCCGCCGCCGGCGCGGGTGCGCGCGACGATCGCGTCGATCCGCTCCTGAGTCGACCAGCCCATCCTGATGAGATCGGGGATCGGGATGCCGGCGACGGTCGAATATTCGGGGACGGGCACCATCGTGTCGCCGTGGCCGCCGAGCACGAACGCGGTCACGTCCTCGACCGAGACCTGGAACTCCTGCGCGAGGAAGGTGCGGAAGCGGGCGGAATCGAGCACGCCGGCCATGCCGACCACCTTCTGGTGCGGCAGCCCCGAGAATTCGCGCAGCGCCCAGACCATCGCGTCGAGCGGGTTGGTGATGCAGATGACGAAGGCATCGGGCGCGTGCGCGGCGATGCCCTCGCCGACCGATTTCATCACGCTCAGATTGGTCTTGAGCAGATCGTCGCGGCTCATGCCCGGCTTGCGCGCGATCCCGGCGGTGACGATGCACACGTCGGCGCCGGCGATGTCGGCATAGTCGTTGGCGCCGGTCAGGCCGACGTCGAACCCGTCGACCGGGCCCGATTGCGATAGGTCGAGCGCCTTGCCCTGCGGAATGCCTTCCATGATGTCGAACAGCACGATGTCGCCGAGCTCGCGCTGCGCGGCGATGTGCGCGAGCGTGCCGCCGATCATGCCCGAGCCGATCAGCGCGATCTTCTTGCGTGCCATGGAAACTCCTTGCCCATCTCAAGCGACGGGCGCGGAAAGGGCGCGCGCCCGGGAAAGCGTGCGCGGCTTAGGCGGATTGGACGGGCGCCGCAACCCGGGAAAACGAGGCGCTCCGGGATTATCTTTGCAACTCATTCGCAATTGCAATTCAGCCGCGCGGGGGCGCCTCGCCGGTCTCGACGTAGCGGCGGTCGCCGGTCGCGGGATTGAACCAGACGGTGACGAGGCGGCCGCTCGCCTCGTCGCGGAAGCGCTCGGCGGTCGCCTGCCAGGGGCCGGCGACGGGCTCGGCGCCGCGATAATGGAAACGCTCGAACACGCAGCCCGCGAACAGGAGGAGCGCGCCCAGCAGCACCGGCCATGCCGAATGATCGCGACCGACCGCGATCGCCGCAGCGGCGAGCAGCAGCGCGGCGGAGACCAGGACGATCCTGCGCAACATCAGTTCGCCTCCGGATCGAGGATCACCGCCGTGCCATAGGCGACCACCTCGTTCATCGCCTGCGCGATCTCGCCCGAATCGAAGCGCATCATCACCACCGCATTGGCGCCCATCTCGACCGCGTTGGCGATCATCCGGTCGATCGCGTGGCGCCGCGTATCCTCGACCAGCCGGGTATATTCGGGAATCTCGCCGCCGACGATCGAGCGTAGCGACGCGGTGATGTTGCCGCCGATCCCGCGGCTGCGCACGACGACGCCGAACACCTGCCCGAGCGTGCGGACGACGGCGTGGCCGGGGACGTTCTCGGTGGTGGTGACGATCATCCGTTCGGCCTCCCTGCTCCGGTCGGCGCCCCGGCGCCCTGCGCTTGCGATGCTCCCCGGCGAGCCGGAGACGGCGATCCTAGCGCGCGCCGTGGCCCTCCGCCAGATAGGCGTCCGACGCCATCTCGTGGAGCCGCGACGCGGTGCGCTGGAACTCGAACGCGCCGTCGCCCGATTCGTAGAGCCGGTCGGGCTCGGCGTCGGCGGCGGCGAGCAGCTTGACGCGATGCTCGTAGAGCGCGTCGATCAGCGTGACGAAACGCGCCGCCTCGTTGCGGTTCTCGGGGCCGAGCCTGGGGATGCCGACGATCATCACGGTGTGGAAGCGCCGCGCGATCGCCAGGTAATCGGGCGCGCCGCGCGCCTCGCCGCACAGCCGCTTGAACGAGAAGACCGCGACGCCCTTGAGGCATTTGGGAACGTGGAGCGCGCGGTTGCCCTGCACCGGCAGCTCGCACGAGGGGACGTGCGCGCGGTCCTCGGGGGGATAGTCGGTCAGCCGGAAGAAGGCGGCGGAGAGCGCCGCGGTCGCCTCCGAGCCGTTGGGGACGAGCCAGGTATCGACGCGCCCGAGTCGATCGAGGCGATAGTCGACCGGTCCGTCGAGCGGGAGCACGTCGGTCCGCGCCTCGATCAGGCGGATGAAGGGCAGGAACAGATCGCGGTTGAGCCCGTCCTTGTAGAGATCGGCGGGCGGCCGGTTCGAGGTGGCGACGAGCGTCAGGCCGTGCCCCATCATCTCGGTGAACAGGCGCGAGAGGATCATCGCGTCGGCGGGATTGTTGACCACCATCTCGTCGAACGCGAGCAGCCGCACGTCCTGCGCCAGCGCGTCGGCGACCGCGACCACGGGATCCTCGGTCTCCTTCTTGCGCTCCGCGTTGAGCCGGTCGTGGACCTCGAGCATGAACTCGTGGAAGTGGACGCGGCGCTTGCGGCGGATCGCGACGCTTTCGAAGAACAGGTCCATCAGCATCGATTTGCCGCGCCCGACGCCGCCCCACAGATAGACGCCCTTCGGCGGATCGGGCGCGCGGCCGAGCGCGCGCCACAGGATGCTGCCCTTCCTCGGCACCGCCTGGAGCGCGGCGGCGAGCCGATCGAGCCGCGCCGCGGCGGCGGCCTGCCCGGGATCGGCGCGCAGCTCCCTGGCGGCGACCAGCGCCCGGTAACGATCGAGGACGCGGGTCACCGGACCGCGGATTTCCGCACGGTGCCGAGGAAGCTCGCGATCGTCGCCGCCTCCTGCACCACCACGCCGCGCAGGAACAGGAACCGCCCGGTCTCGCGCAGCAGCTCGACCTGCGCCTCGGTGGGCACGCCGATCGCGCCGCCGGCGACGAACTGGACCGACAGGTCGAGCGTCGAGGCGGCGCCCGCGAGCACGCCGAAGCTGCGCCCCGCGGCGAACAGCGCCATGTCGATGAATCCGGTCAGCGCGCCGCCGTGGATATGGTCGCGCAGGTTCGAATGACGGCGCTCGAAGACGGTGCGGACGCGCGCGATCCTGCCCTCCGCCTTCACCGAGAGCGCGCCGATGAAGCTGTTGAAACGCTCCTGATCGACCATGCGCCAGCGTTTCCAGCCGGGAAGGTCGGGATCGTCCTCGTATCGGAAATGCGTCTCGTCGGGCTCGCTCAAAGCGTCCGCTCGGCCTCGAGCTTCTTGACCTCGGCGATCGCCTTGGCGGGGTTGAGCCCCTTGGGGCAGACGTTGGCGCAGTTCATGATCGTGTGGCAGCGATAGAGGCGGAACGGGTCCTCGAGCTGGTCGAGCCGCTCGCCGGTCATCTCGTCGCGGCTGTCGGCGAGCCAGCGATAGGCCTGGAGCAGGATCGCGGGCCCGAGGAACCGGTCCGAATTCCACCAATAGCTCGGGCAGGCGGTCGAGCAGCAGGCGCACAGGATGCACTCGTAGAGCCCGTCGAGCTTCTCGCGGTCCGCGGGGCTCTGGAGGCGCTCCTTGCCCGAGGGGGGTGGTCGACACGGTCTGGAGCCACGGGCGGATCGAGGCATATTGCGCGTAGAAATGGGTGAAGTCGGGGACGAGGTCCTTGATCACGTCCATGTGCGGCAGCGGCGTGATGCGGATCTCGCCGTCGATATCCTCGATCGCGGTGGTGCAGGCGAGGCCGTTGCGCCCGTCCATGTTCATCGAGCACGAGCCGCAGATCCCCTCGCGGCACGAGCGGCGGAAGGTGAGGCTGGGGTCCTGCTCGGACTTGATCTTGATCAGCGCGTCGAGGACCATCGGGCCGCAGCTGTCGAGATCGACGCGGAACGTGTCATAACGCGGCGTCTGTCCCGAATCGGGATCGTAGCGGTAGATGCGGAAGCGCTTGGTGCGGCCCGCGTCGGGCGCCGCCTCGAATTTCTTGCCGCGCCTGATCTTGCTGTTCTTCGGCAGGAAAAAATCGGCCATCGCGTGATCCTTGTGCTGGAGGGCGCGATAGCCAATCCCCGGGCAAGGCTCAACCGCCTTGGCGCCGATCATTGCCCGCCGGCGAGCACCGCCTCGAGCAGCCCGGGAAAACGCGCGTCGAACGGTTCGCGGCGCAGCCGGCTGACCATCTCGCGCCCCTCGGCGCGGGTCTCGATCAGCCCGGCGGTGCGCAGCACCCGGAAATGATTGGAAAGCGTGCTCTTGGGGACCTGGCGATCGGGGCAGGTCGCCGAGCAGTTGAGCGCCTCGCCCGCGGCGAGCCGCGCCACCATCGCCAGCCGCACCGGATCGGCCAGCGCGTGCAGCGCCGCCGCGAGGCTGACGTCCTTGAGATCGGGATGCACGAAGCGCGACATGCCCCCGATATAGGAAAGCTTCGTCGGTTTAATAGTTCGGGAATATTGAACTGAATACGCCGACTCCCACATTGCGCTCCGTCCCCATGCCGCCGGCGCATCGACCGGCGCGGGACGGGAGAACATCATGACCTATCGACTCGAGGGAAAACGCGCGCTGGTCACCGGCGGATCGCGCGGAATCGGCGCGGCGATCGCCAGGCGGCTGGCAGCCGACGGCGCGGACGTCGTCATCACCTATGCCGGCAACCAGGCGGCGGCGGACGCGACCATCGCCGCGATCGAGGCCGTGGGCCGCAAGGGCGCCGCGGTCCAGGCCGACGCCGCCGATCCGGAGGCGGTGCGCGCCGCGGTCGAATCGGCGGTGCAAACGCTCGGCGGGCTCGACATCCTGGTCCACAACGCCGGCGTGAGCGGGCGCGGAACCGCCGAGAACGACACGCTGGAGAACTATGAGCGCGTGTTCGGCGTCAATGTCGCGGGCGTGTTCGCGGGCACCACCGCAGCGGCACCGCACCTCTCGGACGGCGGGCGCATCCTGATCATCGGCAGCATCATCAGCCATTGGGCGCCGATGCCGGGAATGGGCGTCTATTCGGCGACCAAGGCGGCGGTCGGCGCGCTCGCGCGGAGCTGGGCGCGCGACCTCGGCCCGCGCAACATCCTGGTCAACGTGATCCAGCCGGGGCCGGTCGACACCGATCTCAACCCCGCCGACGGCGAGTTCGCCAAGGTGCTGACGCCGCTGACCGCGCTCGGCCGCTACGGCAAGCCCGAGGAGATCGCCGCGCTCGCGGCCTTCCTCGCCAGCGACGAAGCGTCGTACATCACCGGCGCGCTGATCGACATCGACGGCGGCAGCTCGATCTGACGGTCGCTCGCGGGGCGCGCCGGCGGCGCGCCCCGCCCAAGCCGCGTCGAGCGCACGCTCTGTTGCCATCGATATGCCGGCCTGTCCGCGCGGCCGATAAATTTCGCGAATTTGCCGCAATGTTGCTGGCGCCCCCTGCCGAGGGACGAGCCGTGCCCTGGTGGGACTGACGGTCCGGCGGCGGAAACATGCAGCCGGATATTCCGCACTAGAAACGGCATGCCAATGAGAAGAGGAGGCTTTCCCATGCGCGCAAAAGCACTGATCGGTGCGTTGATACTCTGCACCACGACGGCGGCTCTCGCCCAGACCACACCGGCGCCCGACCCGACGCCCACTCCCAGCCCGTCGCCGAGCCCAAGCCCGTCGCCGAGCCCGACGCCGTCGCCGCAGCGTTAGCCGCTGCACCGGAACCGCCGGGGCGGGGAACTCCCGCCCGGCGGTTCGAACGTGGGCGCCGACCCCGGCTGCGCTTGCGGCCGCGCCTCAATCGGCGAACGGATCGCGCACGAGGATCGTGTCCTCGCGCTCGGGGCTGGTCGAGACCAGCGCCACCGGGCATCGGATCAATTCCTCGATCCGCGGATATATTTGATCGCCTGCGCGGGCAGATCGGCCCAGCTCCGCGCCCCGGCGGTCGATTCGCTCCAGCCGGGCATCGTCTCGTAGATCGGCTCGACTGCGGCCTGATCGGCGGCGTGCGCGGGGAAATAGTCGAGCTTGCGCCCCCCCAGGCGATAGCCGGTGCAGATGCTGATCCGCTCCATCCCGTCGAGGATGTCGAGCTTGGTCAGCGCGATACCGGTGATCCCGCTGACCGCGGCGGATTGCCGGACCAGCACCGCATCGAACCAGCCGCACCGCCGCTTGCGGCCGGTGTTGACGCCGAATTCCTTGCCGCGCGCGCCGAGCAGCTCGCCGATCTCGTTGTCGAGCTCGGTCGGGAAGGGGCCCGAGCCGACGCGGGTGGTATAGGCCTTGACGATTCCCAGCACGAAGCCGACGCGCCCCGGCCCCAGCCCCGATCCGCTCGAGGCGGTGCCCGCGACGGTGTTCGACGAGGTGACGAACGGATAGGTGCCGTGATCGACGTCGAGCAGCACCCCCTGCGCGCCTTCGAACAGGATCCGGGCGCCGCGCGCGCGCGCCTTGTCGAGCGTCAGCCACACCGGCTTGGCGAAGGGAAGGACGAAGCCGGCGATCTCGCGCAGCTCCGCCATCAGCGCCTCGCGATCGACCGGCGGCTGGCCGAAGCCGGCGAGCAGCGCGTCGTGATGCGCGCACAGCCGGTCGAGCTGCGGGCCGAGCGCGTCGAGGTGCGCGAGATCGCAGACGCGGATCGCGCGCCGGCCGACCTTGTCCTCATAGGCGGGCCCGATGCCGCGCCGGGTGGTGCCGATCTTGCCCGAGCCGCTCGCATCCTCGCGCAGCCCGTCGAGATCGCGGTGGAGCGGCAGGATCAGCGGCGCGGTCTCGGCGACCTCGAGCATGTCGGGGGTGACGAGGATGCCTTGCTCGCCGATCCGGGCGATCTCGTCGCGGAAGTGCCAGGGATCGAACACCACGCCGTTGCCGATCACCGACTTGGCGCCGCGCACGACTCCCGAGGGCAGCAGCGCGAGCTTGTAGACCTTGCCGTCGACGACGAGCGTGTGCCCGGCATTGTGGCCGCCCTGGAAGCGCACGACGATGTCGGCACGGCCGGCGAGCCAGTCGACGATCTTGCCCTTGCCCTCATCGCCCCATTGGGCGCCGATCACCGCGACATTGGCCAACGCAACATCCTTGTCTGGAAAGCGGGCTCGCCCTAGTCGCTGGAAAAGCTCGCGTCCACCATGCGGGCGGGAGAGATGCATGAAAACTCGCCAGCCTCAAGCACGGCCGCGACGGCAAGCTCGTCCTGGTCTCGAACGACCTCGCCTGGTGCGCCGACGCGGGCGCGATCGCGCCGACGCTCCAGGCCGCGCTCGACGATTGGGAGCGGGTGGAGAGCGACCTGCGCAACCTCGCCACCGATCTCGAGCACGAGACGATCCCGATGATGCGCTTCCACGAGCGCCAGGCGGCGGCGCCGCTGCCGCGCGCCTATCAATGGGCGGACGGATCGGCCTATGTGAACCATGTCGCGCTGGTCCGCCAGGCGCGCGGCGCGGAGATGCCCGAGAGCTTCTGGCACGATCCCCTGATGTACCAGGGCGGCTCCGACGGCTTCCTCGGCCCGCGCGATCCCATTCCGCTCGCCGACGAGGCCTGGGGCTGCGATCTCGAGGCCGAGGTGGTGGTGGTGACCGATACGGTGCCGCTCGGCGCCTCGCGCGAGGAAGCGCTGGCCGCGGTGCGGCTGGTGGGGCTCACCAACGACGTGTCGCTGAGGAACCTGATCCCCGCCGAGCTCGCCAAGGGCTTCGGCTTCTTCCAGTCGAAGCCGGCGAGCGCCTTCTCGCCGGTGTTCGTCACGCCCGATTCGCTCGCGCCCTGGTGGCGGGACGGCAAGCTCCACCGCAAGCTGATGGTCGATCTCAACGGCCGGCCGTTCGGCCGCGCCGACGCGGGCGAGGACATGACCTTCGATTTCGGCGCGCTGATCGCGCATGCGGCGAAGACGCGCACGCTCGGCCCCGGCACGATCATCGGATCGGGCACCGTCTCGAACCGCGATGCCGATGGCGGGCCGGGCAAGCCGATCGCCGACGGCGGGGTCGGCTACAGCTGCATCGCCGAGGTGCGCACGGTCGAGACGATCCTCGCCGGCCAGCCCGCGACGCCGTTCCTCAGGCCGGGCGACACGGTGCGCATCTGGGCCGAGGACGACCGCCACCATCCGATCTTCGGGGTGATCGAGCAGAGCGTGGTCGCGGGCTGAGGAGCCGCCCGTCTTCGACCCCGGGGGACGGCCGCGAGCGACGATCAGCTGTCGCAGTCGTTCCAGTAGTCCTTGTTGGTGTGGCATTCCTGCAGACCCGAATAATGATCGACGAAGCACACGGTCTTCATCGGACAGGCCTTGTGGACCGGCGGATGATATTCGGGCGGCGCGTTGGCGCGATCGAACGCGGCCACCACGCGCGGGCGCATCTTGCTCACCTGCTCGCGGATCGCGGCGTCGCCGTCGCGGATCGCGATGTCCATCCAGTATAGCACCTCGTCCTCGTTGTCCTTGGCGTTCTTCTGCTGGAGCAAGGCGCTGGCGGAGAGCACCGCGCCGATCGCCTCGCCCTGGCCGGCGAGGTTGCGCGCGAGCCGATAGGCGAGGTTCAGATCCTTGGGCACGCCGGCGCCGTCTTGCACCATGTAGAAGGCCATGATCGCCGCATAGGGATGCCCCTGCTCGGCGGCCTGGCGATAATAATCGAGCGCCTTCTTGGGATCCTTCTTGTTGGCGATCCCGTCCTTGTAGAAATTGGCCGCCATGAACTGCGCGTCGACATGCCCTTGCGCCGCCGCCGCCTCGACCAGCGGCAGCGCGGTCGCATAATCCTTCGCACCGAACGCGCCCGAGATATAGCCGGAAGCGATCAGGAACTGCCCCGGCGGATAGCCCAGGTCCGACGATTTCTTGATCATCGCCACGCCCTGCTCCTTGGGGAAATCGACCTTTCCGTTGAGCACCGCCTGCCCGGCCTCGAAATAGGCGGCGGGATCGTCGGCGTTCATGAAGGGCACGAGCTTCTGCAGCGCCTCGCCGTTCGAGACGATGCGGTTGGCCGCGCGTTTCGCCAGCCCCTCGGTCGGCGCCGGGCATTTGGCGCCCTTTTCGGCGGCGTCCTCATAGCGCCTGGCCCAGGCTGCGTCGGCGTCGCTCTGCGTATCGCCGTTCTTGAGCGCATCGACGAAGGCGTCATAGGCCTGGTGGCAATTGGCGCGCTGGTAATATTGCGCGGCCAGATCGGGCATCGAACCGCCCGGCGCGAAGGCGGCCGCGGCGGCGGCTCCCAGCACGAGCGAAACCAGAAGAACGACGATCCGCATCGCAATCCCCTCCCCTTTTCTGCGCAGCTTCGCAGTCATTGGGCCATTCGGCGCGCAGGTATGTCAAGCGCGGCTTGCCCGGCGGGGACCGTCCTGATACCCGCCCGCGTCCCCCTGTTCCCGGAGCCGCCGCCAATGTCGGAGAAGATCAACCGCGTCGTCCTCGCCTATTCGGGCGGGCTCGATACCAGCGTGATCCTCAAGTGGCTCCAGCAGACCTATGGGTGCGAGGTGGTGACCTTCACCGCCGACCTGGGGCAGGGCGAGGAGCTCGAGCCGGCGCGGCGCAAGGCCGAGATGGCCGGGGTCAAGCCCGAGCACATCTTCATCGACGACCTGAAGGAGGAGTTCGTCCGCGACTTCGTCTTCCCGATGATGCGCGCCAACGCGCTCTACGAAGGGCTCTACCTGCTCGGCACCTCGATCGCGCGGCCGCTGATCGCCAAGCGCCAGATCGAAATCGCGAGGGCAGTGGGCGCCGACGCGGTCAGCCACGGCGCCACCGGCAAAGGCAACGACCAGGTCCGCTTCGAGCTGGGCTATTACGCGCTGGCGCCGGACATCAAGGTGATCGCGCCGTGGCGCGAATGGGACCTCACCAGCCGCACCCGGCTGATCGAGTTCGCGGAAGCGCACCAGATCCCGGTCGCCAAGGACAAGCGCGGCGAGGCGCCCTTCTCGACCGACGCCAACCTTCTCCACACCTCGTCGGAGGGCAAGGTGCTCGAGGACCCGTGGGAAGAAGTGCCCGAGTACGTCTTCTCGCGCACCGTGGCGCCCGAGGACGCGCCCGACGTCCCGCACGTCATCACGATCCACTTCGAGGGCGGCGACGCGGTCGCGGTCGACGGCAACCCGCTGTCGCCCGCCAACCTGCTGCTCCACCTGAACGAACTCGGCCGCGCCAACGGCATCGGCCGGCTCGATCTGGTCGAGAACCGTTTCGTCGGCATGAAGTCGCGCGGGATGTATGAGACCCCGGGCGGCACGATCCTGCACCTGGCGCATCGCGCGATCGAGCAGCTCACGCTCGATCGCGGCGCCGCGCACCTCAAGGACGAACTGATGCCGCGCTATGCCGAGCTGATCTACAACGGCTTCTGGTTCAGCCCCGAGCGCGAGATGCTCCAGGCGGCGATCGACCATTCGCAGGCCAAGGTCTCGGGGACGGTGCGGCTCAAGCTCTACAAGGGCGGGGTCCATGTGCTCGGCCGCCAGTCGCCCAATTCGCTCTATTCGGAGAAGGTCGTCACCTTCGAGGACGACCAGGGCGCCTATGACCAGCGCGACGCGGCAGGGTTCATCAAGCTCAACGCGCTGCGGCTGCGGCTGCTGGGGCGGCGCGACCGATAGGCCCGCCGCCCCGCGTCGTCACGCGCGCGAGCGGACGCGATCCAATTGCCGTGGAACCCCGGGGGCACGCGGTGGGGCAGGTGGATCGCCGCGACCGGCTCGCCCTCGAAATCCGCCGCGTCGAGGATGACGAGATCGGTGGCGTCGCGGGCGGGATCGATCACCAGCCCGACCATCCACCCTTCCGTCTCGCCGCTGCCCGGTGCCTTGGGGACGAACACGAACTCGCCGGGGATACGGCCGGCCCCGAATTCATGGACCTGGCGCGTGCCCGCCTCGAGATCGTGGCGGTAGAGCTTGCTCTCGCCGAGGAACGCATCCGCCGGATCCATGGGTAGCGCCATCGCATAGGCATAGCGATAGGGCTGGCCGAAGCGGCGCTCGTCGAGCCGCGGGAATTCCTGCGGCGCCGCATCGATCGTGCGCACCGTCACGCCATGCGTCTCGGGGTCGATGGTCCAGCGCTCGAGACCGCGCGACACCGCGTCGGGGCCCAGCGCGCCGTCCGAGAACATCGTCGCATAGACGCACAGGTCGAGCTCGACCTTGCCGTCGGGCCGGTCGAACGCGTTGACGACATGGAAGGCGTAGCACGACGGCGCGTCGCACCAGAGGATGTCCGCCTGGGTTCCGCCCCGCGGCATCAGCCCGACGCGCGCGGGCTGATCGGGCTTCCAGTTGAACGGGAAGGTCGATCCGGCCATCGCCGCGCGCATCGAGAAGGCGACCGGCAGATCGAGCACCACCACGAAGCGCGCGGTGATCGCGCAATCATGGATCATCGGCGCGTGCGGCAGCATGATCGGCTCCCGGCGCACGACCCTGGCGTCGGCGTCGACCACGACATGGTGGAGCACGCCGGGCTGGTGGCCCTCATAGGTGATCGCATGCTGCTCTCCCGTCAGCGGATCGAGGTGGGGATGCGCGCTGAACGCGCCGGCGAGCGTGCCGTCGAACGGATTATAGGTCTGGCCGTCGAGGTCGTCCGAGAGCTCGACCGGCGAGCCGCCGGCCTCGATCAGCGCGAAGGTGCGGCCGGCGATCGAGACGACGTTGGTATTCACCGTGTCGCCGCCGTGGCGCACGCCCGGCGCGGGATCCATGCCGCGCGCCGCCGCGACCGCGTTCGAGCGGATCCAGCGGTTGCGGTACCACAGCGCCTTGCCCGCGGTGACGCGCAGCCCGTGCACCATCCCGTCGCCGACGAACCAGTGATAGCGCGCCGGATCGGCGGCGATCGGGTTCGGGCCGATCCGCAGGTAGCGCCCGTCGAGCGCCGCCGGGATGCGCCCGGTCACCGCCAGCTCGGTGATGTCGAGCTCCTCGGTCATCGGCGCGTGCAGACCGGTGAGGAACGGATTGGGTTTGGCGGGCGCCGGCTCTGCAGCATCGGCCCGGGTTGCGATCAGGGTATCGGTCATGGCTTGCAACTCCTCGTCTAATGTTTACACTGTTACTATGAACGCCGATGATAACAGTGTCAACATAAAAAAAAGATCCTATCATCATGGGACTTGCGCGCCGCGCTGGTGGCCGAGGGATTGCGGCTGCTTGCCGAGCGGGATGCCGAGTCGCTGTCGCTCCGCGAGATCGCGCGATCGGTGGGGGTCAGCGCCACATCGGTCTATCGCCATTTTCCGGACAAGGATGCGCTGATGGCGGCGCTGGCGCGTGAGGGGCTCGACGCGCTCGCCAAGGCCCAGCGCGCCGCCGCGGCGAAGGCGGACGGCGCCGACGCGGCGTTCGCCGCCACCGGCCGCGCCTATGTGCGCTTCGCGCTGGCCAATCCGGCGCTGTTCCGCCTGATCTTCGCGTCACCCGAGTTCGCCCCGGGCAAGAGCGGCGGCTCGGACGAGCCCGAGGCGCTGGCGCTGCTGCGCCGCAACGCCGCCGCCACGGGAAACAGCGCGCCCGGCGACCCGATGACCGAGGTCCGCGTGGTCCAGGCCTGGTCGCTGGTGCACGGGCTGGCGATGCTGATGCTCGACGGCCAGATTCCGGTCGACGATGCGCTGATCGACCGGGTCATCGCCGCCGGACCGTGAGTCAGCGTCGCGGCTGGTCGAGCAGCCCGACGAAGAACGCCGTCACCACCGTCTGCAGCCCGACGCAGCCGAGCACCATCGACGGGATCGTCAGCCGCATCAGCGCGGCCGGATCGAGGTCGCCGAACCCGTGCGCCGCCCAGATCGCGGTCGCGGCGATCGCGCCGGCGAACCCGCCCGCGAGCATCAGCCCCCCGACGATGCACGCGCGCTCGACCGAGAACCAGTTGCGCACCCGCCGCATCATGCCCGATTCGGGCCACATGCCGGCGATCACGCCATAGCGCCGCGCCATCACGCTCAGCCCGATCAGCTGCGATCCCATCAAGGCGGCCATCGCCGCGAAGATCATCGTGTGGACGCCGAGCTCGACCCCGCCGATCGCCACATCGCCCGGGATCAGCCCGAGCACGCCCACCAGCCCCGCCACCGCCAGCGCCAGCCCGGATAGAGGAACAGGAACTTGGGCGCGAAGATCAGCAGGAACCTCAGGTGCCGCCAGCCGTCGCGCCAGGTGCGCAGGTGCGGCGGGCGCGAGCGGGCCGTCGGGCGCCAGCGTGGTCGGCACCTCGCGGATGTCGAGCCCCAGGATCGATGCCTTGACCACCATCTCGCTCGCGAACTCCATCCCCGGCGCGGTCAGCCCCAGCGCCTGGATGGCGTCGCGGCGGAACGCGCGCAGTCCGCAGTGGAAGTCGCCGACCGGGATCCGGAAGAAGGTCCGCCCGAGGAAGCTCAGCACCGGATTGCCGAGGTAGCGGTGGAGCGGCGGCATCGCGCCGGCGGCGATCCCGCCCTTGAAGCGATTGCCCATCACCAGCTCGGCGCCGTCGCGCAGCGCCTCGACGAAGGGCATCAGCCCGCCGAAATCATAGCTGTCGTCCGGCGTCGCCCATCGCGACGAACTCGCCCTTCGCCGCCGCGATCCCGCCGATCAGCGCCGCGCCATAGCCGCGCGCGGGCACATGGACGAGCCGCGCGCCGAGCGCGTTTGCGATCTGCTGCGATCCGTCGGTCGATCCGTTGTCGGCGACGATCACTTCGCCCTGGAGCCCGTGCGCGGCGAGGAACGCCTTGGCCTTCTTGATGCACACACCGATCGTCTCGGCCTCGTCGAGGCACGGCATCACGATCGAGAGCTCGACGCGATCGTCGGGCGCGTGCGGCGGCGCGGGCTGGCGGGCGACGTTGCGGATCGCGTGGGCGGGCATGGCGTCTCCTGGGTTCGCCATCCTGTGCCCCGGCGAGCGCGAAGTTTTGGTTAACGCCGCAACCGATTCTTAAGCCCGGCGGCCGCATCAAGGCCGCCGATGACCGCGCTTGCCCTCCCTGCCCGGATCGAGCCCGCCGCGCACCGCCGCGGGGTTCCGCTGGCATTGCTCGCCGCCGCGATCGCGGTCGTGCTCACCGCGGCCTGGGCGCTCAAGGGACTGGCCGAACCTCGCGCTGCTGCGCCTCCCCGACAACGAGGACATGGCGCGCCTCGCGCAGGTCCGCGACTGGCTGGGCGGCCAGGGCTTCAACGATCTGACGCAGCATCGGCTGGGTCCCCCGGGCGGCGCATCGATGCACTGGTCGCGGATCGCCGACGCCGGTCCCGCGCTGCTGATCCTCCTCTTCACGCCGCTCCTCGGCACCCATGGCGCCGAGCTGGCGATGGTGCTGACCTATCCTGGGCTGCTGTTCCTCGCTTATCTGCTGCTCGTCGCGCGCGTCGCGCAGCGGCTGGGCGGAGAGAGTGCGGCGACCCCCGCGCTGCTGCTCGCCGCGATCGCCCTTTCCGACGATCAGCCTTTTCATCCCCGGCCGCATCGATCACCACGCGCTCCAGATCGTGCTGACGCTGGTGCTGGTCGACGTGATGGTCGCGTCGCCGACCTTCAGGCGCGGCGCGATCGGCGGGCTTGCCACCGCGCTCAGCCTGGCGATCGGGCTCGAGGCGGCGCCCGAGATCCTCGCCGCGATGGCGGCGATGGGGTTGGCGTGGCTCGCCGGCACGCGCGAAGACGATTCGCGCGCGCTCGGCTTCGCGGCGGCGCTCGGCGGCGTCACGCTGGTACTGCTCGCCGTCGCGCGCCCGCAGGTCTGGCCCGAGCAATGGTGCGACGGCTTCACCCCCGCCTCGACCCGCGCGACGCTCGCGCTCGCCGGCGCCTGGCTGCTGATGGGCGCCGCGGGGCGATTCGTCGGGGGATTGGAAGCCGCGGCTCGCCATCGCCGCCGCGCTCGGCGCCGGCGCCGCGCTGATCGCGTGGCACACCTCCTCGGTCTGCCTCGCCGGCCCCTATGCCGCGCTCGACCCCTTCCTCCAGCATGTCTGGATGCGCAACGTCAGCGAGGCGCGCGACCTGTTTCGGGGGCAGGACACGATCGGCACCTCGTTCGCTTATGGCGGGCTCGTCCTCGCCGGGGCGGGGCTCGCGCTCGCGCGCATCCGCGATCGCGCGTGGCGGAGCTTCGCGCTGTTCCTCGCGATCGGCGCGGTGGCGGCGATCCTCGCGATCCGGGTGACCTACATCATGGCCGGCGTCGCGGTGATTCCCTTCGCCGCCGCGCTCGCCCGCGATGGCGCGCTGGCACGGCGGCTGGGCCTGTGGGTGCTCGGCGCCGGCATCGCCTGGAACCTGCTCGCGACCAATCTCGACGCCGCCTTCGCGCGGCCCCTGGTCGCCGCCAGGGCGGTCCAGCAGCAATGCACGGCCGCCGATCCCCTACGCGTCGTCGCCGCGCAGCCGCGCGGCACGATCGTCGCTCCGCTGGATCTCGGCGCGTATCTGATCGGAATGACGCCGCACCACGTGATCGCGGCCGTGTACCATCGCAACAACAGTGGGAATCTGGCCATGTACCATTTCTTCCTGACCGCGCCCGAACGCGCCGAGGCGCTCGCGCACCGATGGGGCGTCGATTATGTCGCGCTGTGCGACGACAACCTCCACGAAGACGGTCTCGCGCCCTATCGCCGCGGCAGCCTGGCCGAGGCGCTGCAATCGGGCGGGCCGGTCCCGCCATGGCTCGAGCCGATCCCCACCGGCGGCGCGATTCGCCTCTACCGGATCCATTAAGCCACCGCTTGCGGGGCCCGCCCCGCCGGTCCTACAAGGCGCGGCGATGGACAGGGGCGAAGCGCTGCATTGGTGGCAGACACGATGGTTCGTGCTCGCGGTGGCGGCGCTCGCGATCATGCCTTTGTTGTGGCCCGATATCCCGCCGCTGGTCGATCTGCCCGGGCATATGGGGCGCTACCGCGTCCAGCTCAGCGACGGGGCATACCCCTGGCTCGGCCAATGGTATGATTTCAAGTGGAGCCTGATCGGCAACCTCGGCGTCGACCTGCTCGTCATCCCCTTCTCGAAGATCTTCGGGCTCGAGCTTGCGGTCAAATTGATCGTCATGACGATCCCGCCGCTCACCGTCACCGGGCTGCTGTGGATCGCGCGCGAGGGTCCATGGCCGCATCCCCGCGACCGCGCTGTTCGCGCTGCCGCTGGCCTATGCCTTCCCGTTCCACTTCGGCTTCGTCAATTTCGCGCTGTCGATGGCGCTGGCGCTCAACGCCTTCGGGCTGTGGCTGCGGCTCGCGCGGCAGGGGCGCTTCCGGCTGCGCGCGGTGATCTTCGTGCCGCTGTCGATGGCGATCTGGGTGACGCACACCTTCGGCTGGGGGACGTTGGGAGTGCTCGCCTTTTCGGCCGAACTGATCGGCATCCACGACCGGCGCCGCCGCACCGACGTGCCGTGGACGCGCGATCTGGTGAGCGGCTGGGTGGTGCCCTGGGTCCAGGCGGGGTTGCATTGCCTGCCGCTCGTGCCGCCGGCGCTGCTGATGCTGGCGTGGCGTAGCGGGCATGTCGGCGGCGAGACCGGCGACTGGTTCAACTGGATGGCCAAGGTGCGCTGGGTGACCCAGGTGTTCCGCGATCGCTGGCAATTGTTCGACATCGCCAGCGTCGGCGTGCTGTTCCTGCTGATGTTCAAGGCGGTGCGCGATCCCAACATCCAATATTCGCGCAACCTGGGGCTTTCGGCGCTGTTCCTGCTCGCGGTCTATATCCTGCTGCCGCGGATCGTGTTCGGATCGGCCTATGCCGACATGCGGCTGGTGCCGTTCATGATCGCGATCGCGATCATCGCGATCCGGCCCAAGCCGGGCTTCTCGATGGTCGGCGCCGCCACGGTCGCGATGCTCGGGCTCGGCTTCTACGTCGCGCGCATCGCCACCACCACCTGGAGCTATGCGCTCTACGACGCCGCCTATGACCGCGAGCTCAAGGCGCTCGATCACCTGCCGATCGGCGCGCGGCTGATCACCTTCGTCGGCGAGACCTGCTACAACGAATGGACGATGACGCGCCTCGAGCACGTCCCCGCGCTCGCGCTCGAGCGGCGGCTCGCCTACACCAACGATCAATGGTCGATGGCCGGGGGGCAGTTGCTCACCGTGCGCTATCGCGCCGCCGGCCACTTTGCGCACGACCCCTCCGAGATCGTCACCGACGTGCAGTGCCCGCGCGAATGGTGGCGCCCGATCGCGCGCGCGCTGACCACCTTCCCGCGCGACGCCTTCGACTATGTCTGGGTGATCCGCCCGCCGGCCTATGCCCCGCGGCTCGAGCAAGGGCTCGTGCCGGTGTGGCGCAACGGCACCAGCGCGCTGTTCCGCATCGACCATGCGATCCCGGCCGCGGTGACGACGCCCCGCCGATCTCCCGCGCCCGCGCCCCGAATCCGAATTCCAGCTCCCCAGCGACGGCCGCCCGCTGACCAACAGCATGGAGCCCTAGGCGCTTACCCGGTGCGCCTGAAGGGCATCATCTCGCCGAGGAATTCCTGCTCCTGCGCCACCGCCGCGCGCTCGCGCTCGAGAAACTCGGCCACCGCGCGGCGAAACCCGGGATCGGGGATGTAATGCGCCGACCAGGTCGTCACCGGCGCATAGCCGCGCGCGAGCTTGTGCTCGCCCTGTGCGCCCGCCTCGACCCGCGCCAGCCCGCGCGCGATTGCCGCGTCGATCGCCTGGTAATAGCAGAGTTCGAAATGGAGGAAGGGCACATCCTCGCACGCGCCCCAGTATCGCCCGTAGAGCGCATCGCCGCCGATCAGGTTGAGCGCCCCCCGCGATCGGCCGCCCGTCACGCTCGGCGAGGATCAGCAGCACCTGCTCGCCCATCGCCGCGCCGAGCATCGAGAAGAAGGCGCGCGTCAGATAGGGCCGCCCCCATTTGCGGCTGCCGGTATCCTGGTAGAAGTCCCAGAAGGCGTCCCAGTGCGCCTCGGTGATCGCGGCGCCGGTCAGGTGGCGGACGGTCAGCCCCTCCAGCGCGGCGGCGCGCTCGCGCCGGATCGCCTTGCGCTTGCGGCTGGCGAGCGCCGCGAGGAAGTCGTCGAAGCCGGCATAGCCCGCATTGTGCCAGTGAAACTGCGTCCCCGCGCGCACCAGCCACCCCGCGCGCTCGAACCAGGGCAATTGCGCGTCGCACACGAAGGTGGCGTGCGCGGAGGAGAGCCGGTTCTGCTCGGTCACCGCCTCGATCGCCGCGATCAGCGCGGGCGCCAGCGCGGGATCCCGCACCAGCAATCGCGGGCCCGGCACCGGCGGTGAACGGCACCGCCACCTGGATCTTGGGATAATATCGCCCCCCCGCGCGCTCCCAGGCATCGGCCCAGCCATGGTCGAACACATATTCGCCCTGGCTGTGGCTCTTCGCATAGGCCGGCGCGATCGCCGCGGGCGCGCCGTCGCCACCCTGGATCACGATCGGCAGCGGCTGCCACCCCGCATCGGCAGTGGCCGAGCCCGAGGCCTCGAGGATCGCGAGAAAGGCATGCGAGACGAACGGATTGCCCGCGCCCGCGCACGCATCCCACTCCGCCGAGGGGGATCGATGCGACGCCATCGGCGATATGGGCGGTTACGGGAGGCGGGGGGCACCGGCATCAAATAGGGCGCGCGCCGCCTCTTTCACAAGCCGTCGCGCAAAATCGGCCGATCCGCGGACTCCGGTGTTTCCCTTAGAATCTTTCCGCGCGAAACCCGCCTAGGCCCTTTCGTGCAGCCGAAATGGAGCCGATCCATTTACGGCGGAGGGATCGGGCGGGGCACCGGCAGCGGCGCCCCGCCTGGTCTCCGGCCCGGTCTACACGCCCGCCGGGCGCACCCATTCCTTCACCCGCACGTCGCGCTGGGGGAAGGGAATCTCGATCCCCGCCTCCTTGAACAGCAGCCACAGCCGGTTGAGCACGTCGCTGCGGACATTGCCGACCCCGCCCTCGGGATCGTTGATCCAGGCGAGGATCTCGTGCTCCACCCCATTCTCGCCGAACGCCGTCAGCCACACGTTCGGGCGGCGGCGTTTCCAGCACGCGCGGGCTCTCTGCCGCCGCCTGGAGCATCAGCGCCTGCGCCAGCTCGAGGTCGCACGAATAAGCGACGTGCACCGGGATCCGCACGCGCACGTTGCGATCGGTGTACGACCAGTTCTCCACTTCCTGCGTCATCAGATTCTCGTTGGGGATCAGATGCTCCTTGCCGTCGCGGGTGATGACGCTGACCGCGCGGACGCCGATCTTGTTGACCCAGCCGAAGCTGTCGCCGACCACGATCACGTCGCCCGGCTTGATCGATCGGTCCATCAGCAGGATGATCCCCGCGATCAGATTGCCGATCGTCTTCTGCAGCCCGAAGCCGATCGCGAGCCCGAACGCGCCCGAGAAGACCGCGAAGGCGGTCAGGTCGATCCGCAGCAGGTCGATTCCGACGAAGAAGGCCAGGACGAGCACGGCGATCCCGCTGAGCTTCTGGACGAGCAGCTTCTGCGTCGGATCGAACCCGCGCGATCCCGCGATGAGATGCGCCAGCACGCGATTGACCAGCCGCACGCCCGCGAACAGCAGCACGACCGTCACTCCCAGCGTCAGCGCCGAGAGCAGGGTGAAGCGCTGGTCGCCCACGTCGATCCCGACGCGGCTGAGCGTGGCCCGGATCGCCGCGAGCCCGCCCCATCGCATGGCTCATGATCCCCGCGAAAGCGAGCAGCGCCATCGTCCAGGCGGCCCAGCGCGGCAGGTTGAGCCCGCGCAGCACCGCGACCGCCAGCATCGCCACCGCGGACGCTTCGGCCAGCCCCACTTCGAACGCGGCGAGATCGCGCCACGGCCAGGCGTCGGCGAGGATCGCGAGCAGGATCGCGGCGACGCCATGGCGGGTGATCTCGCACAACCGCGGGCCCAGCCCCGGGCTGCCGACATGCGCGCCCCACAGCCCGGCGAGCCAGCTTCCGAGCGTCCGCCCAGCCTGCCAGCCGAGCGCGAGCGCGAGCAGGACGAGACCCAGCGCGACGCCCGCCTGCTCGAGATCGGCGTTGCCGGGCAGCGTCATTCCCTGGCCCGCGAGCCACCGGGCCAGGTCCTGCGTCATCGCGCGGCGCGAAACCGCGCCAGCCCCTTGTCGAGGTCGGCGATCAGGTCGTCGGGATCCTCGAGCCCGATCTGGAGCCGGACGAGCGGCCCTTCGGCCTGCCAATGCGTCGCGGTGCGATGGCGCTGGGGATCGACCGGCAGCGCCAGGCTCTCGAACCCGCCCCACGAATAGCCGATGCCGAAATGCGCGAGTCCGTCGATCAGCGCCGCGCGGCTCGCCTCGTCGCCATCGGCGAGCACGAACGAGAACAGCCCCGCGGCGCCCTTGAAGTCGCGCACGAACAGCGCATGCCCGGGGCATTCGGCGAAGGCCGGATGCAGCACGCGCGCCACCTCGGGCCGCGTCCGCAGCCATGCGGCGATCTTGAGCCCGGCCTCGCCATGCTGCTTCATCCGCACCGCGAGCGTCCGCAATCCGCGCGCGCCGAGGAAGGCGTCGTCGGGGCTGGCGCATTGGCCGAGCTGATAGGTCGCGGTGCGCAGCCGTTCGAACTTGCCCTGCGCGGCGGTGACCGATCCGAGCATCACGTCCGAATGGCCGCCGATATATTTGGTGCAGGCGAGGATCGAATAATCGACCCCCATCCCGATCGCCGGGAGCAGCAGCGGGGTCGCCCAGGTGTTGTCGATCAGCGTGGCGATCCCGCGCGCCCCTCGCCACCGCGACGATGGCCGGCACGTCCTGCACCTCGAACGTCAGGCTGCCGGGGCTCTCCATCAGGATCGCGGCGGTGCGATCGGTGCAGAGCCCGGCGATGTCCGCGCCGACCAGCGGATCGTAGAAGGTCGTCGCCACGCCGAAGCGCTTGAGCAGCCCGTTCGCCAGCCCGCGCGTGGGATCATAGGCGCTGTCGGGGACGAGCAGGTGATCCCCCGGCGCGAGCACCGCGAGCAGCGCGCTGGCGATCGCCGCGACCCCCGAGGGATAGAGCAGCGTCGCCTCGGCGCCCGGCTCGAGCTCGGTCAGCGCCTCGGCGAGCGACCATTGGGTCGGGGTGCCGCGGCGGCCGTAGAACAGCTTGTGATGGGTGTCGCGCCCGCCCGCGGCGCGCAGGTCGGCGACGCTGTCGTAGAGGATCGTCGACGCGCGCCAGACGGGCGGGTTGACGATGCCCTGCGTCCATTCGTCACGCCGTCCGGCCGAGACGATCTTGGTCGCGTCCTGCTCGTCGCTCATGCCGGCCCCATTGCCTTGGGCGTCGCGGGATCGCCGCCCCATTCGGCCCAGCTTCCGTCATAGAGCGCCGCATCGTGCCCCCAGCAGCTGCGCGGCGAACACGATCACCGCGGCGGTGACGCCCGAGCCGCAGGTCGCGACCAGCGGCCGGGCCGGGTCGATTCCCCCGGCCGCGAACACCGCCCGCAGCGCATCGCCGCGCTTCCACGTCCCGTCGGCGTTGAAGAAGCCGGCATAGGGCAGGTTGCGCGATCCGGGGATGTGCCCGGGGACCACGCCCGGCCGCGCTTCGGGCTCGGCGCCGGCGAAGCGCGCCGGGCCGCGCGCGTCGGCGACCTGCTCGGCGCCGCTGGCGAGGTTGGCCTGCATGTCGGCGAGCGTTCGCACGCCCTCCGGCGCCTGGCGCAGGGTGAAGTGGCGCGGGCGCGCTTGCGCCACGCCGCTTTCGAGCGGGCGTCCCTCGGCCCGCCACTTCGCCAGCCCGCCGTCGAGGATCGCGACATTCGGGGTGCCGAAGCGGGTGAGGACCCACCAGCCGCGCGCTGCGCTGTGCAAGGGGCTGTCGTCGTAGAGGACGATCCGGTTGCCGTCGCCGACGCCGAGCGCCTGCATCCGGCTGGCGATCTTCTCGGCGGGCGGGAGCATCGAGGGCAGCGGGCTCGCGGCATCGGCGAGGCCGGCGAGGTCGAGGAACGCCGCGCCGGGGATATGCCCCGCCTGAAATTCGGCGGCCGCGTCGCGGCGATGCTCGGGGAGGAAATAGCTCGCGTCGAGCAGGCTCAGGTCGCGCGCGCCCGCTTCGCCCGCCAGCCATTCGGTCGTCACCAGCGCATCCATTCCGGCCTTCTAGGAGAGGGGGAGGATGGCGTCGAGTGCCGAGGAGATCTCGATTGCAACCTGCTATATAATATTATATACCCTCATAATACCCAATGAGGAACGGCATATGAGCAAATATATACAACTCGGAAATCATCTACGCGCGCTTGCTGAGGAGCGGTGGACGGTATATTTTAAGGAAATCGAAGCCATCATCGGCTTTCCGCTTCCCCAAAGTGCCTATGCCCACCAGGCTTGGTGGTCCAATCAGGCGGACGATACGACGCACCGGCATTCGCAGGTGTGGCAGAGCGCGGGTTGGAGAACATGCGACGTAAACATGCATGTCGGCCGTGTTACCTTCGAGAGGGTACCGGCCACCAAATCCAAGGCAACGATGGAACCCCGGCATCTCGGCAAGCCCTCGGCGCTGCCCGCCTCGCCCGACGCGGCGGTGCTCGATTTCGTCCCCAATCCGCGCCCCGGCGCGCGCTATCTCGTGCGATTCGCCGTGCCCGAATTCACCTCGCTCTGCCCGATCACCGGCCAACCCGATTTCGCGCATCTGGTGATCGATTACGTGCCGGGCGAGACGATCGTCGAATCCAAGTCGCTCAAGCTGTTCCTCGGCAGCTTCCGCAATCACGGCGCGTTCCACGAGGATTGCACCGTCGGCATCGGCGAGCGGCTGTTCGCGGAGATGGCCCCCGTCTGGCTGAGGATCGGCGGATATTGGTATCCGCGCGGCGGGATTCCGATCGACGTGTTCTGGCAATCGGGGGAGGCGCCCGCCGGCGTCTGGATCCCGCCTCAGGACATTCCCGGATATCGCGGACGCGGCTGAACGCTAGATTTACAGCGGTTCGTCTTGGGCGTAGATGTTGCAATGCAGCATCGACGCAACCATATTCAGTTCGGAGAGTTGGGGAAGGCGTAACGGGCTGAAAGCCCAAACCAATGTGCGTTAGCGAAAGGACAGGAATGGCGCCGCTCATCAACCGTCCGGGACTCACCCATCTCGCGCTGATCGGCAACTTCCTGCCGCGCAAATGCGGAATCGCCACCTACACGACCGACACCTTCACCGCGCTCAAGCACCGTTTCCCGGACCTTCGCGTCGACGTCTATGCGATGGACGATCATCCCGGGCGCTATGCCTATCCCCCCGAGGTCACCCGCGCGATCCCGCAGCACGACCGCGCCGCCTATCTCGACGCCGCGCGCGCGATCGAGGCGAGCGGCGCGCAGGCGCTGTGGATCCAGCACGAATACGGCATCTTCGGCGGCCCGGCCGGCGAATTGCTGATCGCCTTGCTCGATCGCCTCTCCATCCCGGTGATCGCGACGCTCCATACCGTGCTCGAAAAGCCGAGCGCCGACGAGCGCCGGGTGATGGAGGCGCTGCTGCGCCGCTCGGCGAAGGTGATCGTGATGGCCGAAAAGGGCCGCGACATCCTCAAGCGCGTCTACGGCACCGACGATCGCAAGATCTCCATGATCCCGCACGGCGTCCCCGATCGCGACTTCCTCGATCCCGACGGCTTCAAGCCCGCGTTCGGCTGGAACGGGCGCGAGGTGATCCTCACCTTCGGGCTGCTCGCGCCGAACAAGGGCATCGAGACGATGATCGCGGCGATGCCCGCGATCGTCGCGGCGCGCCCCGAGGCGCTCTATGTCGTGCTCGGCGCGACGCACCCCAATCTCGTCGCGCACGAGGGCGAGGCCTATCGCGACCGGCTCAAGGCGCAGGCCGAGGAACGCGGCGTGGCGGAACACGTCCAATTCATCGACGCCTTCCTCGAGCATGGCGAGCTGATCGACTATCTCCAGGCCGCCGACATCTATGCGACCCCCTATACCAATCCGGCGCAGATCACCTCGGGCACGCTCTCCTATGCGGTCGGGGTCGGCAAGGCGGTGGTCTCGACGCCTTATGTCCATGCGACCGAGATCCTCGCGGACGGGCACGGCGTGATCGTCGATTTCGGCGACAGCGCGGGCTTCGCGCACGAGATCGTGGCGCTGCTCTCCGACAAGCGCGCCCGCGCCGCGCTTTCGGCCAGGGCCTATGCGCGCGGCCGCACGATGATCTGGCCGGTGCTCGCCGAGACCGTGGTCGCCGAGATCGCCGAAATCATCGGCGCCAAGCCGCGCCGGCTGCTCAAGCCGGCGGCCGAGCTCGCCCCGCTCAGGCCCGATATCGCCGCGGTCGAGCGGATGAGCGATTCGACCGGCATGCTCCAGCACTCGATCTTCTCGATTCCCGATCGCCGCCACGGCTATTGCATCGACGACAATGCCCGCGCGCTGATCCTGATGTGCAAGCTCGACGACATCGACGCCCATGTCCGCGACAAATGGACGAGCACCTATGCCAGCTTCGTCCAGTTCGCGTGGAACCCCGATGCGCGGCGCTTCCGCAACTTCATGAGCTTCGACCGGAGCTGGTGCGAGGACGTCGGATCGGAGGATTCGAACGGCCGCGCGCTGTGGGCGCTGGGCGTCACCGCGCGCGACGCCCGCGCGCTGAAGCACCGCGACTGGGCCTCGGCGCTCTATGATGCGACCGCGTCGATCGCGCTCGAGCTCGGGTCCCCCCGCGCGCGCGCCTTCGCGATGCTCGGCGCCGCCGCGATGATCGAGGCGCATCCGGGCCACGCGCTGTCGCGCACGATCCTCACGCGCTTCGGCGAGGAGCTGATCGCGCTGCTCGACGCCGCGCGGCGGCCCGAATGGCAGTGGTTCGAGATCGTGCTTGCTTACGACAACGCCCGCTTGCCCGAGGCGCTGCTGCGCGCGGGCAAGGCGCTCGGCCGCGACGACTTCGTCGCCGTCGGGCTCGAGACGCTCGACTGGATCGTCGCGCGCCAGACCTCGCCCGAGGGGCGCTTCCGCGCCGTGGGCACCGAGAGCTTCGGCCGCCCCTATGCCGATCCGCTGCCGTTCGACCAGCAGCCGCTCGAGGCGCAGGCGACGATCGACGCCTGCGTCGCCGCGCATGAGGCGACCGGGGAGGACCGCTGGGCCGACGAGGCGATGCGCGCCTATCGCTGGTACCTCGGTGCCAACGACCTCGAGCTGCCGCTCGCCACCGCGCAGGACGGCGGCTGCTTCGACGGGCTGATGCCCGCCGGGCTCAACCGGAATCAGGGCGCCGAATCGATTCTGGCACTCCAGCTGGCGAGCTGCGCGATTTCCGCTCTTTCAAAAGCGGCGGAAAACGTGGCAGGACCGGCGCGAGCCGTCGCCTAGGGGTCCCTTCGCACCGGCGCTTTGTGTCCCGGGGGGCGAATGCTGGAATTGTTCAACCATGCGCTGCGGCTGAGGGCGGATCCTTCGCGCGTGGTGGTGCGCCCGTTCCACATCGCGTGGACCGCCAACGGCGCCGCCCCGAGCCGCACCGAGCGGCTGGTCCACGAGGTGCTCGAGATGTCGCCCGGCGAGGCGCGGCACCAGCTCGAGATGGTGCTCAAGGATTTCGAGGCGCGCCACTGGCAGACGCGGCGCGTGTTCATGACGCGCTACGACGAGATCGAGGCGCAGCTCGGGCTCGACGGCGGCGAGATCGGCGACGAGAAGCGCCAGCTGATCGGCGCCTATTTCTGCCACGAATACAGCTATGCCGCCGCCGCGCTGATGAACCCGAGCGCGGTGCCGCATTACGACCAGTCGGGGATGCCGCCGGGATCGCTGCGCATCCTGATGTCGCTGCGCGCGGTGGGCGAGGGACATATCTCGTCGCTCGCCTTCCGCGAAGGGATCATCACCGACACCAACGAGATGAAGCTCGCGCCCGAGCCGCCGTTCGCGACCGCGGCCGACGCGCGCGAGGAGGACGAGGACCACGTCCCCGAGGGGCCGGTCACCGTCTATCGCCACCGCGATTCGACGCTGTCGGGCACGGTCATCTTCCCGATCACCAAGGCGCAGTCGAACGGGCTCGAGGACCTGCGGCTGTGCCGCTTCGAGCATGACGACGGCAGCCACGAATGGATCGGCACCTACACCGCCTACAACGGTTCGGTGATCCAGTCCGAGCTGCTGCGCACGCGCGACTGGCGCGCGCTCGACCTGGTGCCGATGACCGGCAGCGCGGCGCGCAACAAGGGCATGGCGCTGTTCCCGCGCAAGGTGAACGGCAAGTACATGATGCTCGGCCGCCAGGACGGCGAGAACATCTACATCATCGAATCGGACACGCTGACGCATTGGGACGAGGGCGCGCTGCTGCTCAAGCCGCACTATCCGTGGGAGCTGGTGCAGATGGGCAATTGCGGCCCGCCGATCGAGCTCGACGAGGGCTGGCTGGTGCTCACCCACGGCGTCGGCGCGATGCGCAAATATTCGATCGGCGCGGCGCTGCTCGACAAGGACGATCCCTCGAAGGTGATCGGCCGCACCAAGGAAGCGATCCTCGCCGCCGCCGATCAGGATCGCGAGGGCTATGTCCCCAACGTCGTCTACACCTGCGGCGCGATCCGCCACGCCGACAAATTGTTCATGCCCTACGGCGTCGCGGACAGCTCGGTGGCGTTCGCGTTCGTGCCGATCAAGTCGCTGCTCGCGCAGATGTGACGACGCGCCTGGTGTTGCGGTAGAGCAGCCCGGTCACGGCGAAGAACAGGATTGTTCCGGCGATCAGCGCGGTCGGGGCGAAGCCTGGCCCCACCAGCGCCAGGGGCGCATCGCTCCCGCTTGCCGCGACGATCCCGGCGAAGGCGACGCCCCACAGGCTCTCGCCGACGATCAGCCCGGTCGCGGTGAGCGTGCCCATCCGCCGCGCGAAGGCGGGATCGCCGGTGCGATCGGCCCAGCGATCGTAGAACCAGCCGATCACCGATCCGATCACCGTCGGCAGGATCACCGCCATCGGCAGATAGATGCCGATGCCGACCCCGAGCGGCGGCAGCCGCAGCAGCCTGGCCTTGCCGAGCAGCTCGTCGAGGATCACCAGCGCGGCGCCGGCGGCGGCGCCATAGCCGATCATCGTCCAGTTGAGATCGCCCGCCGAGCACGCCCTTCGCCAGCGCCGAGATCAGCGCGGCCTGCGGCGCGGCGAGCGCGTTCGAACCCGCGCCGGGCATTCCGGCGAAACCGAAGGCGGTGTTGAGCAGGTCGAGCACCGGGGGAATCACCAGACTGCCGAACACCACGCCGAACAGCAGCGCGACCTGCTGCTTCCACGGCGTCGCGCCGACGAGCTGGCCCGTCTTCAGGTCCTGGAGATTGTCGTTCGAGATCGTCGCGACGCCGAACACCACGCCGGTGACGATCAGCGCATAGGCGACCAACGCCGAGGTGGTGCCCGCCGGATGATCGCGCCCGAACAGCCCGACCAGCATCAGCGACGAAGCGATCACCGAGAGGATGCCGATCCCCGAGACCGGGCTGTTCGACGCGCCGATCAGCCCGGCCATATAGCCGGTCACCGCCGCGATCATCAGCCCGATCACGACGACGAACACCAGCGCGCCGCCGATCAGCAGCGGCGCCGATCCGACCAGCGGCCCGGTCGACAGCACGTCCCACAGCAGCCAGCCGATCGGCGCGAGCAGCGCGAGCGAGCCGAGCGCGACCAGCGCGATCGGAATGTCGCGCTCCTCGATCGCCAGCGTCTCGCCGCCACGCCGCGCACGGCTGGCGGCCATCGCCGATCGGATTCCGCCGAGCACCGGCCCGGCGATGCGAAGCAGCGTCCAGATCGCGGCGACGCCGATCACGCCGGCGCCGAAGAAGCGCACGTCCTTGCTGAAGATCGCGCCGGCCCAGGCCTCGGGCCCGCCGGGGAGCGGGTGGTGCGCGGTCAGGATTGGCAGCAGCACCCACCAGCCGAGCACCATTCCCAGCGCCATCGCCATCCCGACCGAGATGCCGACGAGGTGGCCGACCCCGACCAGGGCATAGGAGAGCCCGCCCGAAATCCCCGTCGCGCCCGCGCCGGCGCGGAACCAGAGCGAGGCGGTGTCGAGCACCACCTTGGTCTGGGTGAGGATCGCGAACCCGGCGGAGGCCAGGCTGTTCCAGACGAGGATGCCGAGTCCCCTGGCGCTTTCCTCCGCTCCCTCGCGCGATTCGGATCCGACGCGCAGCACTTCGGCGGCGGCGCGGCCCTCGGGATAGGGTAAATGCGGCGAATCGACCACCAGCGCGCGCCGCAGCGGCACCGAGAACATCACCCCGAGCAGCCCCCCGGTCATCGTGATCCCCGCGGTCTGCCAATAAGGGAAGCCGTGCCACCAGCCGACCATCACCAGCCCGGGCAGCACGAAGATGATCGCCGCGAGCGTCCCCGCCGCGCTCGCGACGGTCTGGACGATATTGTTCTCGAGGATCGTCGCGCTCTTGAATGCGCGCAGGATCGCCATCGAGATCACCGCCGCGGGGATCGAGGTGGCGAAGGTCAGCCCGACCTTGAGCCCAAGATAGACGTTGGCGGCGGTGAACAGCAGGGTGATCGCCCCGCCGAGGACGATGCTGCGAAGCGTGAGCTCGAGCGGAGCGCGGGAGGTTGCCATCGGCCCAGCGTGGCACAATCGGCGGCTTGGGGAACAGCGAAATCTTCAAGGCCGCGGATAAGGCGCGACCGCTGCCGAGGGAAGATTCCCCTTGGTGCGATCCTGGTCTAGGCTGCATCCATGACATCCCCCGATCTCGCCGAGAAAAGCCAGCGCGTCGCACGCGTCGTGTTGGCGTCGTGCCTGCTGCTGCTCGGGCTGTGGATCGCCTCGGGCTTCCTGCCGGCGCTGGCCTGGGCGGTGGTGATCGCGATCGCAGTCGATCCGCTGCATCTGCGGCTGCGCGCGTCGGCGCTCGGCCGATATCGCTTCGCGCCGCCGCTCGCGATCACCCTGCTCGCCGCGCTGATCGTGCTCGTGCCGCTGGCGCTGGGCATCGCGCAGGCGGCGCGCGAGGCGCACGATATCGCGCGCTGGATCGCCGAGGCGCGGGCGAACGGCGTGCCGGCGCCCGAATGGGTGGCGCGGCTGCCCTATGGCGCCGATGCGGTGCGCGGCTGGTGGCAGGCGAACCTCGCGACGCCGCAGGGCGCCGAGCACCAGCTCCACCTGCTGAGCGGAAGCGCGTGGCTGGCGCAATCGCGCAGCATCGGCACCGGGCTTATCCACCGCGCGGTGATCTTCGGCTTCACGCTGCTGACCCTGTTCTTCGTGCTGCGCGACCGCGATTCGCTGATCGCGCAGATCCGGCTGGGCGCCGACAAGCTGCTCGGCGTAGCCGGCGAGCGGATCGGCGCGCAGGCGGTGCGCTCGGTGCGCGGCACGATCGACGGGGCTGGTGCTGGTCGGGCTGGGCGAGGGCGCGGTGATGACGATCGCCTATGTGATGCTCGGCGTGCCGCATCCGCTGCTGCTCGGGGTGCTGACCGCGGTGGCGGCGATGATCCCGTTCGGCGCGCCCTTGCTGTTCGGGATCGCGGCGCTGCTGCTGGTGGCGCAGGGATCGGTCGGCGGCGCGATCGCGGTGGTGGCGATCGGGCTCGCGGTGGTCGGCGTCGCCGATCATTTCATCCGCCCGGTGCTGATCGGCGGCGCGACGCGGCTGCCGTTCATCTGGGTGCTGATCGGCATCCTCGGCGGGGTCGAGACGCTGGGGCTGCTGGGGCTGTTCATCGGGCCGGCGGCGATGGCGGTGCTGGTGATGCTGTGGCGCGAATATCTCGAGCCGCACGAGCCGTCCTGACCGGGAGCGAAACGCCCGCCGCTCCTTCGGGAACGACGGGCGTTTCGGAGGTTTTCGGGTCAGCCGATCGCGACGGGGATGAACTGGCCGATGTTGCGGCGCTGGACGTAGAGCAGGACCGCGGTGCGCCCGGCGCTCTTCGCCTGCGCGACGGCCTTGGCGACGTCGGCGACCGAGGCGACCGGCGCGCGATTGACCGAGACGACCACGTCGCCGCGCTGGAGCCCCTTGCCCGCCGCGTCGCTCGACGGATCGACGGTCGCGACCACCACCCCGTGCATCGCAGGATCGACGCCGATGTTGCCGGCGATCTGCGGCGTCAGCGGCACGAGCTGCATGCCGAGCGACGCCGAGCTCACCTTCCCGTCATCGCCGCCGCCGGGAGTTGCGTCGTTGTCGTCGGGATCGAAGGCATTGGCGGCGAGCTGCTCCTCGGGCGGGCGCTGGACCGACGGTCACCTGGATCGTCTGCGGCTTGCCGTCGCGGATCACTTCGAGCGGCACGCGGCTGCCGGGCGCGAGCGCGGCGACGAGATAGCTCAGCGTCTGATCGGGGAGTGACGTCCTTGTCGCCGACCTTGACGATCACGTCGCCCTGCTTGATCCCGGCCTTCTCGGCGGCCTGCCCTGGCTCGAGCATGCGGACCAGCGTGCCGCGATCCTTGGGAACGCCGATCGCTCCCGCGATGTCGGGCGTCAGGTCCTGCATGCCGATGCCGAGATAGCCGCGCTTGATCGCGGTGCCCTTCATCAGCTGGTCGATCACCGGCTTGGCTTCCTCGGCGGGGATCGCGAAGCCGATGCCGATGTTGCCGCCGCTCGGCGACAGGATCTGCGAGTTGATGCCGATGACGTTGCCGTTGAGGTCGAACATCGGCCCGCCCGAATTGCCGCGGTTGATCGAGGCATCGGTCTGGATGAAGCGGTCATAGGCGTTGCCCGCGCCGGTGACGCGGTGGACCGCCGAGATGATCCCGGCGGTGACGGTGCCGCCCAGCCCGAACGGGTTGCCGATCGCGACGATCCAGTCGCCGACCCGCGCCGCGGTCGAATCGCCGAAGCGGACGAACGGCAGGTTGGCGCCGTCGATCTTGAGCAGCGCGAGGTCCGACGCGGCGTCGTGGCCGACCAGCCGGGCCTTGTATTCGCGGCGATCGGCGAGCGTGACGGTGATCGATTCGACCACCGCGCCGCGCGCCCCGGCCGAGATGACGTGGTTGTTGGTGACGACATAGCCGTCGGCCGAGATGATGAACCCCGAGCCGAGCGATTCGGCCTCGCGCGTCACCGGTTGCGCGCCGCCCTGGCCGCCGAACATCTCGAACGGCGTGCCCGCGAGCGGGTTGGCGTCGACCTGGACCTTCTGCGTGGTCGAGATGTTGACCACCGCGGGCTGGAGCTTGGCGACCATGTCGGCGAAGCTCATCGGCGCGCCGGCCTTGGGCGCGGCGGCCTGGATCGCGCCGGGCTCGTTCTGCGCGGTCTGCGCGCCGGCCGGCTGGTGGAGCGTCATCGTCGCGGCGGCGCCGCCAAGGAGAAGGGCAGTGGAGAGAGCGTAAGCGTAACGCACGGGTAGGTTTCCTCTCAAGCGAAGGGATCGCGTTGAACGCGGATTTTGCCGCAGGCAGGCTGAACGGCGATTGAATATGAACGAACCGACAGCATCATCGTTGCCCCATGAACTCGCGCAGATAGCTGTTGTTGGGTGAAAGAATGATCTGCGTCTGGGTCTTTTCGGTGCCCGGGCTCAGGAAGGTGACGCGATACGACTGCATCGCGCGATAGAAGGCATAGAACTTCGGATCCTTGTTGAAGCTGCGCGCATAGATCTGCGCGGCTTCGGCCTGAGCGGTGGCGCGGATGATCTGCGCGTCGCGCTGGCCCTGCGCCTGGATCGTCTGCGCCTCCTGCTGGCGCGCGGTGCGCATCTGCTGGTAGGCGCTGTCGAGGGGAGCGCCGGTGGGCAGATCGGCGTGCTTGATGCGCACATCGACGATCTGGACGCCGTATTTGCTCGCAAGCCGCTGCAGCCCGACCTGGATATTGTCCATCACCTCGGTGCGCTCGGGGCTGAGCAGCGCGCCGAACGGGCGCTTGCCGAGCTCGTTGCGCAGCGCCGAGGAGAAGAGCGGCTCGAGCTTCTCGGTGACGTTGCGCTCCGAGCCGACCGTGACCACCATCCGCAGCGGATCGACGATGCGGAAGCGCGCATAGGCATCGACCTCGAGCCGGAGCTGGTCGGTCGAGAGCACCGGCTGGTTCTGGAGATCGACCGCGAGGATGCGCTTGTCGACCCACACGACATTGTCGACGAACGGGATGCGCAGCGTCGCGCCGGCGCCCGTGCGGCCGAATTCCTCGCCGGCGCGATAGGCGTTGACCGTCGCGATCGGCTGCTGGAAGCGCAGGATCACCACCTGCTTGGTCTCGGGCACGATCACCACCGTGCTGACCAGCAGCACCAGCACCGCGACGACGAGAATCGCGAGCGCGACCGGAGTGCGGAGGGCGGCGTTCATCGCGGGGTTCCTGCGTCGGGAGTCTTGTCGGCATCGTCGTCGCGGCGAAGCGCCGGCAGCGGCAGATAGGGCGTCACCCCCGGCGCCTCGAGGACGACCTTGTTCGACCGCGCGAGCACCGCTTCCATCGTCTCGAAATAGAGCCGCTGGCGGGTGACCTCGGGGGCGAGCTTGTATTGCTCGTAGATCTTGTCGAATTCGGTGGTCTCGCCCTGCGCGGCGGCGATCACCTGCTGGGCATAGCCGCGCGCGGTGTTCTTGGCGCTCTCGGCGCCCTGCTGCGCGGCGGTGACCTGCTTGAACGCGTCGTCGACCGCCTGCGGATAGATCGCCTTTTGGATCGAGACGCTCTGGATGCGGATCCCCGAGTGATAATCGTCGAGGATCTGCTGCATCGCGATCTGGACCTGCGCCTGGATGCGCGTGCGCCCGACGCCGATCGCGTCGTTGAGCGAGGCGGTGGCGACGACCGCGCGCATCGCGGTCTCGGCCGTGGCGCGGATCGTATCCTTGGGATCCTTGATCTGGAAGGTGAAATCGGGCGCGCTCTGGACATTCCACTGGACCTGATACGCCATGTCGACGATCGCGCGATCGCCGGTGAGCATCAGATTCTCGCCGCCGTTCTCGGGGAAGTTCTCGATCCGGAAATTCTGGACGTCGACGGTCTGCACCGTCGTGAACGGCGCCGGCAACGTCACGCGGACGCCGGGCTCGAGCGTGTCCGAATAGCGGCCCAGCGTCGAGACCACGCCGCGCTCGGCCTGGGTGATCGAATGGATGCTGGTCGCCGCCACCCAGATCAGCAACAGCCCGCCGAGCACCGCCAGCCACAGCCCCGGGCCGGTAGGGAGTCCGGGAAAGCCCGATCCGCCGCGCCGCGCGCGCCGCAGCAGCTCGTCGAGCGGGCCGCCGCCCGAGGGCGAGCGCTTGCCGCCCGGAGGGAGCGACCAGGGGTTGCGCGGACCGCCCGATCCCCCCTCGCCGTCGCCTTTCCCGCCGCCGCTGCCCCAGGGGCTTTTCGGGGGCTCGTTCTTGAAGACGCCCGCCCATGAGGGCCAGCCAAATCGTTTCACCATGGAGCCTTTATAAGTGTCCGAGCGGCGAATTACAGTGGCAGCGGTCGATTGTGTCCCTATCTGGCTCCGGAATGACCGAACGTGTCGAAATCGAAGCCGCGCTGGCGCCAGTCGCCGCCGGGCGGGCCACCGCCCGCGTGGAGGGCGCGCGCGCCAGCATCGTGCTCGACGTGACCGGGCTCGTCGCAGCGGTGCGCGACGAGCTCGAGGCCGACGTGCGCCGCACGGTCGCGGCGCTGCCCGGGATCGACGAAGTCCGCGTGCTGCTCACCAGCGAGCGGCGGACGCGCCGGCTGATCGCGGTCGCCAGCGGCAAGGGCGGGGTCGGCAAGTCGACGATCGCGGTCAACCTCGCGATCGCGCTGGCGCGCGGGGGGCGCAAGGTCGGGATCGTCGACGCCGACATCTACGGACCGTCGCAGACCAAATTGATGGGCGTCGAGGGCATCCGGCCCAGGCATCGGGACGAGAAGCTGATTCCGGTCGAGACGCGCTTCGGCGTGCCCCTCCTCTCGATGGGCGGGCTCGTTGCCGAGGGGCAGGCGATCGCCTGGCGCGGGCCGATGGCGGGAAGCGCGCTCGGCCAGCTGGTCGACGCCGAATGGGGCGAGGCCGAGCTGCTGGTGCTCGATCTGCCGCCGGGGACCGGCGACGTCCAGCTCACGATGATCCAGAAGCATCGGCCGGCGGGCGCGGTGATCGTCTCGACCCCGCAGGACCTGGCGCTGATCGACGCGCGCCGCGCGATCGACCTGTTCCGCCGGATGGACGTGCCGGTGATCGGCGTGGTCGAGAACATGGCGGGCTACCAATGTCCGCATTGCGGCGAGATCTCCGATCCGTTCGGGCGCGGCGGCGCAGAGGCGGCAGCGGCGGCGCTCGACCTGCCGTTCCTCGGGCGCGTGCCGCTCGAGATCGGGCTGCGCACCGCCTCGGACGCGGGCGATCCCCCGGCGGCGGGGAACGGGCCGCACGCGGAGACGTTCGCCGCGCTGGCGGCGGGCGTGTCCGCCTGGCTCGACGGGAAAGGATGAGGCCATGCCATTGACGCGCGACGCGGACATCAAGGCGCTGCTCGAGCGGACGCGCGTGATCGCGATGGTCGGCGCCTCCGATCGCCCCGACCGGCCGAGCTACCGCGTGATGGCGTTCCTCCAGCGCCAGGGATATCGCGTGATCCCGGTCAACCCGCAGATCACCGGCGAGCATGTCCATGGCGAGTTCGTGTTCCGCGAGCTGAGCCAGATCGGCGAGCGGATCGACCTGGTCGACATCTTCCGCCGCCCGATCGCGGCGGGCGAGGCGGTGGACGAGGCGATCGCGGCGGGCGCCAAGGCGGTGTGGCTCCAGCTCGGCGTGATCAACGAAGAGGCCGCCGCGCGCGCCGAGGCGGCGGGGCTCGAGGTGGTGATGGACCGCTGCCCGGCGATCGAGATCCCGCGGCTGGGGGTGGCGAAGGTCGGCTGATCAGGCGAACCGCTTGTAATCGGGCTGGACGCCGCTTTCGCGCCAATATTGGCTGATGCCGAGCTCGCCGACGAGCGCGTCGAAGCGCGGATCGGTCCGCATCGCCGCGGTCGAGGGCAGGAACAGCGAATAGGTCCGGCGATCGGTGCTGCGCGAATAGATGCGCTGCTCCTTGGACCAGTCGAGCGGTCCGATCTCGAAGCCGCGGGCGAAGAAATAGGCGCCCGCCACGGCGAACGCGAGGTCCACGCGGCCCAGCGCGGCGGCAAACTGGATCGTGTTCTGCGCGAAGCCGGCGCCGCGATGCGACGCGTCGAGATTGGCGGCGAGCGCCTTGTCAATATCGGCGCGCGCGCGCGATACCATCGCCCGGGCGACCAGGAAGATCAGGTCGAAGTTCCAGTCGGGAATCCCGGACGGACGCGAATCGGCATTGTCGCCCATCGCCAGCGCCTGATCGGCGCGGCCGGTATAGAGCAGCAGATAGAATCGCGTGAACCAGACCGCGAAGTGGGTCGGGTACAGCGCGCCGGCCTCGTTCGCCGCCGCGTCCGCCTCGTCGAGCCGGTTGGCCGCCCACAGCGTCACGATCCGGGCATAGGCCAGCGCCGGATCCGGCGTGCCGCGCTGCCAGCCGCGCACGACCATGTCGGCGGCTTCGCGGCATCGGCCGACCCCGAGCAGCAGACCGCTGAGCAATCCCCAGGCGAGGTGATTGTCGTCATGATCGGCAACCAGCGCGCGCAATTCCTTCTCGCGCGACAGCCAGTTTCCGATGATCGGCCGCATCGATGCGCGCGCGGCGCGGGCATTGCCGTTGCCGGGATCGAGCTGCAGCGCGCGTGCGATCGCCTGGTCGGCGCGTGACCGCATCGCGGCTTCGGCCTGGGGCGCGCCTCCCCACGATGCTGCCGCATAGACGGTCGCGAGCAGCCCCCAGCCATCGGCATAGTCCGGAGCGATTTCGGTCACGCGCTTGAGCAATCCCATAGCCTGGCTGGCGCTGTCCGGGGTGCCCTGCTTCATCGCGTTGACCGCCTGCGCGACCATTGCCGCGACCTGGGGCGAGGGCGCGGCGGCGGGCGCCGCCGTCCAGCGCCGGACGGCGGCGTAGCCGCCCGCGGCCACCACCGCCGCGCCGCCGCCGATCAGCATCGCGCGCCGATCGACGCGAAGCTTGCGCGCTTCGGCGATCGCCGCGGCCGCCTCGGTGGACGGTGGGGATGGCCCCGACGAGACGTCGACGGCGACCAGCCGATAGCCGACCTTGGTGACGGTCTCGATCCGGAACGCGCCTTCGCCGATCCCTTCGGCCGAGCGGCGCAGGCGCGAGATGACGCGGTTGATCGCATCCTCGCCGACGACGCGGCCATCCCAGCAGCGCTGGGTCAGCGCGTCGCGGCCGACGATCGCGCCCTTGGCCTGCGCGAGCGCGACGAGCACCTGCATCACGCGCGGCTCGACGATTTCCTCGGCGCCGTCGTCGCGGACGAGCTGGCGCAGCGCCGGGCTGACGGCGATTCGGCCGAGGCGGAAATCGGCCTCGTGCGCAAGGTCCACTCGTGGCGCTTCGTTCACGTCTTCCCCGTCCCATTGGCTTCGAAACCCCTGATATCGGGGAATCATCGGCATTTCATCAGGCGATCATCACCTCCTCATCCTCTCCATCAGCTGGCGTCGGTGCGATCAAGAGGGCGTCCGGCAAGCAGCCTTTCGCCGGGAACCGACACAGGAGATACGCCATGAAGACCATCCTCGTTTCGCTCGCCGCGCTCTCGACCGTGTTCGCCGGTGCTCCCGCCCTGGCGCAGAGCGCCCAGTCCGTCGCCGTCCGCGTCAACGATCTCGATCTCTCGACCGCTTCGGGCCGCCACACGCTCGATCGGCGCGTCGCCACCGCCACCGAGGCGGTGTGCGGCTCCTATTTCGGCACCCAGGATGCCGAGGCGCGCCGCATCTCGCGCTGCCGCTCGGAGGTCTCGGCGCAGGTCGCTCCGCGCCTCGCGGCGACGCGGACGCAGGGCAGCGTCGCGACGCGCTGAGCGGTTCCCATCCTCACAGGCCGGGCGCGCGCGCATTCGCGCCCGGCTTCTTTTTATCCCGGCAGGTCCGCCAGCGCCTCGAGCAGGCGATCCACATCGACCGGATCGTGATAGAGGCCGATGCCGATGCGCAGCACGTCGCCGCGCACGTCGGTGATCACTTCCTCGTCCTCGAGCGTATTTTTCCACATCTGCGCCAGGGGATGCCGGAGCGCGAGGAAGCGCGCCTGCGGGCCGTTGCCCGGCGGATTGAGCAGCTCCGCGTCGCCGAGCGGCGTCGCCCCCAGCCCGGCGGCCAGCCGGTCGCGCAGGCCCGCGACATGCGCGCTGATCGCGGCGGTGGTCAGCCCCTCGTCTGCGAGCATATCGCGCACGGCGACGAAGCGGTAGAGCCCGGTCGCGTCGAAGGTCGCGCCCATGAAGCGCCGCGCATCGCCGAGATAGCCGACCGCGCCCGGCGGCAGCGACAGATCGTCGAACTCGGCGAACCAGCCGGTGACCTCGGGGCGCGGACCAAGGCCCGGCGGCGCGTGCATCATCCCCACGCCTTCGCCCGCCATCGCATATTTGTAGCCGCCGGTGAGGTAGAAGACTTTGTCGGCGGCGGCGGACAGGTCGGTCTCGACCGCCATGAAGCCGTGATAGCCGTCGATCGCGACCCACGGGCCCTCGGGCCGGGCGAGCGCCGCCAGTTCCTCGATCTGGTCGAACGCGAGGCCGCTGCCGTACATCAGCTGGCTGACGAAGATCAGGTCGTGGTCGCCCGATCGCGCGCGCTCGACGAGGCGCCGGGAGAAACCGGGGCCGGTGGCGACCTTGTCGAGCGTGATCGTGCCGCTCTCGGCCCAACGCGCGGCCTGGCGGCGGAAGCTGTGGAACTCGCCATCGCTCGAGAGGATGCGGACGGGGCGGCGGCCCACCGCCGAGACCAGGCGCACCAGCAACTCGTGCGTGTTGGGGGCGAACACCACGCTCGAAGGATCGGGCAGCCGCAGCTCGGCGGCGACATGCCGCTGCCCGGCGGGGAAGACCTCGCCCATCACGCGATCCCATTTGAGATCCGCGAACCGCGCGGCATCCTGCCAGGCGGCGAGGTGGCCGACGAAGCTCGCGTCGGGCCAGAGATGGTGGCTGTGTGCGGCGAAATGGAGCCGATCGGGGGCGGCGGCGATCGCGCGCTGGAAGAGGCGCTTGTAGCTCATAGCTGGGTGCGCAGCGACCAGAGCTCGGGGAAGGCGCGCTTGGCGAGCGTCGATTCGAGATAGGATACGCCCGGCGTGCCGCCGGTGCCCGGCTTGCCGCCGATGATCCGGCTGACCGTGAGGACGTGCTTGTGCCGCCAGGTGGCGAGCGCATCGTCGATATCGACGAATTTTTCGGCAAGCTGGTAGAGTTCCCACCAGCGATGCGTGTCGCGATAGACCTGCGCCCAGGCGTTCTCTACCGCGCGATCGGGCTGATAGGGCTGCGCCCAGTCGCGGTGGAGCGCCGCGTCGGGCAGCGCGAAGCCGGCGCGAGCGAGCGCGGCATTGGCATCGTCCCACAGGCTCGGCTCGGCGCCATAGCGCTCGGTGAGCGGTCCCGGCACGCCGCCGCCGCGCACGCCGAGCAGCGTCTCGACCGCGCGGAACTGATCCGACTGGAACCCCGAGCTGGTGCCGAGCACGCCGCGGAAGCGGGTATAGTCGCTCGGCGTCATCGTCGCGAGCACGTCCCAGCTCAGCGTCATCACCGCCTGGATGCGGCTGACCCGCGCGAGGCTCTTGTACGCCTCGACCGGCTGGTCGCCGCGCACCAATTGCTTGGCGAGCAGCAGCTCGGCGATCGTCTGCTTGAGCCACAATTCCTTGGTCTGGTGGATGACGATGAACAGCAGCTCGTCGTGCAGGTCCGAGATCGGATGCTGCGCGCCGAGGATCTGGTCGAGGCCGAGGTAGCGGCCGTAGGTCATGGGTTCGTCGGCCATCAGTCCCTCAGCAGCTCGTTGATGCCGGTCTTCGCGCGGGTCTGCGCGTCGACGGTCTTGACGATCACCGCGCAATACAGGCCCGGCTTGCCCTCGCCGCCGCCGATCGAGCCGGGGACTACTACCGCATAGGGCGGGACTTGCCCGCGATGGACCTCGCCGGTCGCGCGGTCGATGATCTTGGTCGAGGCGCCGAGATAGACTCCCATCGACAGCACCGCGCCCTCGCCGACGCGGACCCCCTCGGCGACTTCGGCGCGCGCGCCGATGAAGGCATGGTCGCCGATGATCACCGGATCGGCCTGCAAGGGCTCGAGCACCCCGCCGATCCCCGCGCCGCCCGAGATATGCACCCCCGCGCCGATCTGCGCGCAGCTCCCAACGGTCGCCCAGGTGTCGATCATCGCCCCCTCGCCGACCCAGGCGCCGATATTGACGAAGCTGGGCATCAGCACCGCGTTCCGGCCGACGAAGGCGCCGTGGCGGACGATCGCGCCGGGGACCGCGCGGAAGCCGGCGGCGCGGAAGGCGGCCTCGTCCCAACCCGTGAATTTCGACGGCACCTTGTCGAACCAATTGGCGCCGCCGGGGCCCGGCATCACGACATTGTCGTTGAGCCGGAACGAGAGCAGCACCGCCTTCTTGAGCCATTGGTTGACGCGCCAGCCCGCGCCGTCGGGCTCCGCGACGCGCGCTTCGCCGCGATCGAGCCGCCGCAGCGCCTCGGCCACCGCTTCGCGCAACGGCCCTTGCGTCGCAGGTTCAGGGCGGCGCGATCCTCCAGGCGGCGTCGATCAGGGTTGCGAGTTCGCTCACGCGTCGTTCTCCAACAGGTCGTGCAGCCAGCGGCCGATGTCGGTCGTCGTATAGTCGATGAAGCTGCGGTCGCTATCGTTCGGCGGCTGCTCGAGCCGTTGTCGACCCAGACGGTGGTCATGCCGATCGCCTTGGCGGCTCGAGGGTTGCGCGCCATGTCCTCGACGAACAGCGAGCGCGCCGGATCGAGGCCGTAAGCGTCGCACAGTCCGCGATAGGCTGCGGATCGGGCTTGGGCGGCGAAAATCGGTGGCGTGGATATCGTGGATCGCCTCGAAGCTTCCGCCCAGCCCGAGCCGATCGAGCACCCCGCCGGCATAGGGCGCGGTCGCCGTTGGTGAAGACCAATTTGCGCCCCGGCAGCCGCGCGAGTGCGCCGACCAGCAGTTCGTTGCGCTCGAGCGCGTCCATCTCGATATCGTGGACGAAATCGAGGAAATGGTGCGGATCGACACCGTGCTCGCGCATCAGGCCCGCGAGCGTGGTGCCGTGCGCGAAGAAATAATCCTTCTGGATGCGGCGCGCCTCGACCGCATCGCAACCGACCAATTGCATGATATACTTGCCCATCCGCACGTCGATCAGCGCGAACAAATCGGTGCTCGCCGGATAGAGCGTGTTATCGAGATCGAAAATCCAGTTGTGGATATGAGACAGCTGGCGAGCATGGCCGGACAGGCCCTAGGCGGTGGCGAAGAGGCTTCGCAAGCCATGCCGCCAAACGGGCGATTAACCGGCGGGAAGTACAAGGAAACTTAGCTTATCTCGCACGATTGCACTGGGGGTTATTCCATCATGCGTCCGGCAATTCGCACGCGCCTGAGCGCTTCGGCCGCGCTCGGCGTCCTTCTCCTTGCCGGTGCATGCTCGGGCGGCGGCGGGGTCAACCCGGCACCGGCTCCCGCTCCCGCGCCTGCGCCAGCCCCGACGCCCACTCCCGCGCCGGCACCCCGCTCAACACCAACGCCGACCCCGGCGCCCGCGCCCACCCCCACCCCCAGCGCCTACGACACCGGCGAATATCGCTCGACGGTCCGGCGCGGTCTCGATGAATGCGCTCGCGGCCTATAATGGCGGCGGCACCGGGCTGGGGATCAAGATCGGGGTGATCGACAGTGGGATCGACCTGCAGAGCGCCGAATTCGGCGATTGCTCGGCGGGATCGGCACGGGCACATGCCGCATCGCCGCAGCCTCGCGCGACGTGGCGGGCAACAGCTCGATCGACGACGAAGGCGGCCACGGCACCGCGGTCGCCTTCACCATTGCCGGGCGGCGCAACGACGCGGGGACGCACGGCGTCGCGTTCGACGCGCAGCTGGTGATCGCGCGCGCCGATTCGCCGGGAGCTGCACAGCACGACCAGCGCCGACAGCGGCTGCCCAGTTCAACGATACCGCGATCGCGCTCGGGCTCGATACCGCGCGGATCGCGGGCGCGCGCGTCGTCAACATCTCGCTGGGGGGCGATCCGCCCGCGCCCGCGGTCCTCCAGGCGATCGACCGCGCGACCGCGGCGGGGGATCCATCGTCGTCATCTCGGCGGGCAACAACGGCACCAAGCCCGAGGGCGCCAACCCCGATCCGTTCGCGGCGGGGCGCGGCCGATCCGTCGGTCTCGCACGGGCTGGTGATCATCGCAGGCTCGGTCGGCTCGAACAACGCGCGCACAGCCCGGCGGCGACACGATCTCCGATTTCTCGAACCGCGCCGGTACCCGGCCAGAACTTCTACCTCGCCGCGGTCGGCGAGAGCGTGCGCGCGCCCGATCAGACCAACACGCCCTACCTCTGGACGGGCACCTCCTTCGCGGCGCCGCAGATCGTCGGCGCGATCGCGTTGCTCGCGCAGGCTTTCCCCAGCCTGTCCGCCACCCAGATCGTGCAGATCCTGTACAACAGCGCGCGCGACGCGGGCGCGCCGGGGATCGACGCGGTCTATGGCCGCGGCGTGCTCGATCTCACCCGGGCGTTCGCGCCGATGGGATCGATGTCGCTGGCAGGCTCGCGCGCGAGCGCGTCGGACGGCGCCAACGCGACATTGTCGGCGCCGATGGCGACGCGCGCCAGGGCGCGCTCGGCGCGGTTGGTGCTCGACGGGTTCGACCGGGCCTATGCGGTCGATCTCGCCGCGATCGATCAACCGCGAGGGTCCCGGGCGGCGGCTGCCGGCGCTGATGGCGTCGCGGACGCCGCAGCTACCAGGCGGGATTCGGCGGGATGAGCGTGGCGGTGACGCTGGTGCCGACGCAGGGCGCGGTCCAGCTGCAGCGGCTCCAGCTCAGCCCGGGCGATGCCGAGCAGGGCACGCGCGCTGGCGGCGACCGTCGCCGGCCGCCTGGGCAGCACCGCGCAGTTCGCGATCGGCGCCTCGCAAAGCGGCAACGCGCTCACCGCGCAACTGGCGGGACGCGAGGATCCCGCGTTCCTGATCGCGCGCGATCCCAGCAACGGATCGGGGTTCGACGTCCAGGTCGGCGGATCGGGCGGCGGGTGCGCCAGTCGTTCGGCGGCTGGGGGGTGACGATCGCCGAGGAGCAAGGCGACGTGCTCACCGGCGCGACACGACGATGGCGGCGCTCGCATGGAAGCCCGAGCGGTTCGGCTACAACCGCATCACGATCGGGCTTGATCACCGCCTCGGCGGCTTGCGTGGCGGTCTGTCGGTGACGCAACTGTCGGAAGCCAACAGCGTGCTCGGCGCGCGCTTCTCGGCGGCGCTCGGCGGCGCTCGCGCGGACAGCATGTTCCTCGATCTCGCGCTGCGCTACGATCTCGGCGCGGCTGGACGCTCGGCGGATCGATGCGCCAGGGCTGGACGCAGCCCCGGCTGCGCGGCGGGCGTCGCGGGATCGGGGGCTGATCCGCACCAGCGGCTTCGCCATTGGATTTCGGCAAGTATCGCGTGTTCGGATCGGGCGACCGCTTCGGCTTCCGCGTCGCGCAGCCGTTGCGCGTGGCGAGCGGCGGGATCGATCTGCTGCTGCCGGGCGACTGGGATTATGCCACCGCCAGCGTCGGCCAGTGGAACGCCTCGCGCATCAACCTCGCCCCCCAGGGCCGCGAGCTGGATTTCGAGACGAGCTATGCGCTGCCCCTTGTGGGGCGGCGACCTGAGCGGCAATTTGTTCTCTGCGGCGCGATCCCCGGCAATTTCGCCGCGATCGCGGCCGACAAGGGCGGCGCGGTAAGGGCTGAGTTTTCGGCTTCTAAAGCAGGGGTGTGTGGCGCGGGCGCGGGCGCCACCCCATGTCCGTGCCATGACCGCTTATTCGCTGCTCGATCTCGTCCCATCGTCCAGGGCGGAAGCGCCTCGCAATCGCTCGCCAACGCCGCCGACCTCGCCGCGCACGCCGAGAGCCTGGGGTTCACCCGATACTGGGTGGCCGAGCACCACGGCATGCCCGGGATCGCCAGCGCGGCGACCGCGGTGGTGATCGCGCACGTCGGCCAGGCGACCCGCCGCATTCGCGTCGGCGCGGCGGGATCATGCTGCCCAACCATGCGCCGCTGGTGATCGCGGAGCAGTTCGGCACGCTCGACGCGCTGTTCCCGGCCGTGTCGACCTCGGGCTCGGCCCGCGCGCCGGGATCGGACCAGAAGGTGTCGCGCGCGATCCGGCGGACGCTCGACAGCGATCCCAACGCCTTCCCGCGCGAGGTGCTCGAGCTCCAGAGCTATTTCGCCGACACCAGGGACTCTGGGGGGCCGACCGGCATCCGCGCGATCCCGGGCGCGGGCGCCGACGTGAAATTGTGGATCCTCGGCTCGAGCCTGTTCGGCGCGCAGCTCGCCGCGGCGCTGGGGCTGCCCCTATGCCTTCGCCTCGCACTTCGCGCCGGGTCTGCTCGATGCCGCGATCGAGACCTAGCGGCGCAACTTCCGGCCTTCCGCCGTCCTCGATCGGCCGTACCTCATGCTCGGCTTCAACGTGTTCGCCGCCGACAGCGACGACGAGGCCGAGCTGCTCGCCAGCTCGCAACAGCAGGCCTTTGTCGCGATCCGCACCGGCGAGGGCATCCAGCTGCCCCCGCGGTCCGCGGCTATCGCGAGAGCCTGGGCGCGCAGGGCGCGGCGATGCTCGATCAGGTGCTTTCGGCCTCGGCGATCGGCGGCCCCGCGACGGTGGCGCGCGAGATCGCCGCGTTCGTCGCGCACACCGGCACCGACGAGCTGATGATCGCCAGCGCGATGTACGACCATGACGCGCGCAAGCGCAGCCTGGCGATCACGGCCGAGGCGATGCGCGGCCTGACAGTCGCCGCCTAGCCGGCTATACCCGCGCCGACTCTCGTCAGGAGCAAGCGCGGATGAAATACCAGCTTTCGGGAACGGTGATGCAGACCGTCTCGATCGATCTCGAGCGCGGCGAGACGATCTTCAGCCAGACGCACCAGATGGCGTGGATGAGCGACGGCATCCGCATGGATACGCACACCCGGCGGCGGCCTGTTCGCCGGGCTCAAGCGCGCAATGGGCGGGGGCAGCCTGTTCATCACCGAATATGCCGCCGAGCAGCGCGGCCATGTCGCCTTCGCGCCGCGCTTTCCCGGGGACGATCCTGCCGGTCGAGTTGCTGCCCAACCAGTCGCTGATCTGCCGCACAAGGAGACCTTCCTGTGCGCCGAGACGTCGGTGACGCACCGACATCGCCTTCCAGCAGCGGCTGGGCGCCGGCGTGTTCGCGGGCGAAGGCTTCATCCTCCAGCGCGTCACCGGTCCGGGCACGGTGTTCCTCGACCTGTCGGGCGAGGTCGTCGAGAAGACGCTCGCGCCCGGCGAGCGGCTGCTCGTCCACGCCGGGCACATCGGCATCCAGGAGCCCAGCGTCTCGACCGACATCCAGATGGTGCGCGGCTTCCGCAACATGATCTTCGGCGGCGAGGGGCTGTTCCTCGCGACTCTGACGGGCCGGGCAAGATCTGGCTGCCAATCCATGCCGGTGCTCAACCTCGCCGAGGAGATCGCGCGCTACCTGCCCGACGGCGAGAATGTCCGCAGCGGCGCGGGAACGGTGGTCGGCGCAGGCGTCGCCGGCGCGGCGATCACCGGGATATTGGGCGGCCTGCTCGGCAACGAATAGGCTCAGCCCGCCGCCGGCAGCCGCAGCCGCACGAGCAGCCCGCCGAGATCCTCGCTTTCCTCGAGGCTCACCGTCCCCCCGTAGATCTCCGCCACGTCGCGGACGATCGCGAGACCGAGCCCGGTGCCCGGCTTGCCCGAATCGAGCCGCACGCCGCGATCGAAGATGCGCTGGCGGTCGGCCTCGGGAATCCCGCGGCCGTCGTCCTCGACCAATATCTCGACGAAGCCCGCCTGCGCGCCCGCGGTCACGAACACGCTGCCGCCGCCGTATTTGGCGGCATTCTCGACCAGGTTGCCGAGGATCTCGTCGAGGTCCTGGCGCTCGATGTGCGCGACCGCGTCCTTCGAGCCGTCGATGTCGATCCGCACGCTCGGATAGAGCCGCGCCACCGCGCGCTCGACCGCCTCGATCGACGCCCACACGGCCGCGCGGCTGTGTGCGCTGCCGCGCCGGCCGACTGCGCGCGCGCGCGCGAGGTGATGGTCGACCTGGCGGCGCATCGTCCGCGCCTCGCGGATCACGGTCTGCGGCAGGTCGTCGGCACCGGCGGCGGCGGCGTTCATGATGACGCTGAGCGGGGTCTTGAGCGCATGCGCGAGGTTGCCGGCGTGGCGCCGCGCTTCCTCGGCCTGGCGGTCGTTGTGCTCGACGAGCGCGTTGAGCTCCTCGACCATCGGCGCGACGGTCGGCGGGCATCGCGCCCTCGATACGCTGCGACTGGCCCGCGCGCAGCCGCGCGATCTCCGAGCGCACCTTGCGCAGCGGGCGCAGCCCGTACCAGGTCTGCATCACCACCATCAGGATCAGCCCCAGCCCGAGCAGCAGGAAGCTGCGCACCAGCGTGCGCCGGAACGAAGCGATCTGATCGTCGAGCCCGGCGCGCGATTCGGCGATCTGGAAGCGCCACACCACCGGCGAATAGCCGACGGTTGCGTCGCGCTCGATGATGCGGATGCGCTGCTCGGGGAGCTCGTTGCTGTCGTAGAAATGCTCCTGGTCGCGGTCGCTGTGCTGGCGGTTCGCCTTGAGCCGCCATTCCCACAAGGATTGCGAGCGGAAATCGGGGAAGCCCTTGCCGCTGATCTGCCAATAGGCGCCCGAATAGGGCTCGAGGAAGCGCTGGTCGGCGAGCTGCTGGTGGAGCACCACCTCGCCGTCGGGGCCAAGCTCGGATTCGACGAGCAGCGACTTCATCAGATAGCCGAGCTGGTCGTCGAAGTTGCGCGTGAAGGTTGCGGTGACGACGCGATCGAGCGCGAAGCCGCCGCCGACGAGCAGCAGCATGATCCAGCCGGTCGCGATCAGCAGCATGCGCCGGCTGACCGATCCGGTGACGCGAACATGGCCGTGCGGCTCGAACGCAGGGGGGTCGTCGGCGGGCGGGGCCTCGGCGTCCGTCGCCGCTTCGGCCGGCTGCGAGGGCGCGGCGCGCAACCGCGCGAAAGTCGCTCGCAGCCCGGCGAGGTCGAGCGCGAGGGGCTTCATCGGATCAGCTGGCCCCGGCGGGTTCCTCGAGGCTGTAGCCGAGGCCCCGGATGGTGGTGATGACGTCGGCGCCGAGCTTCTTGCGGATGCGCGTCACGAACACCTCGATCGTGTTCGAATCGCGATCGAAATCCTGGTCGTAGATATGCTCGATCAGCTCGGTGCGGCTCACCACCTTGCCCTTGTGGTGAAGGAGGTAGCTGAGCAGCTTGTATTCCTGCGCGGTCAGCTTGACCGGCTCGCCGTCCTTGGTGACCTTGCCCGAGCGGGTGTCGAGGCGGATGTCGCCGGCGTTCAATTCGGCCGAGGCGTTGCCTGAGGCGCGCCGGATCAGCGCGCGCAGCCGGGCGATCAGCTCCTCGGTCTGGAACGGCTTGGCGACATAATCGTCGGCGCCGGCATCGAGCCCCGCCACCTTGTCCGACCAGCTGTCGCGCGCGGTGAGCACGAGCACCGGGGTGGTGCGCCCCTCGCGGCGCCAGCGGTCGAGCACGGTCAGCCCGTCGATCTCGGGCAGGCCGAGATCGAGGATGATCGCGTCATAGGCTTCGGTCGATCCGAGGAAATGTCCCTCCTCGCCATCGGTGGCGAGATCGACCGCATAGCCCGCGCCCTCGAGCGCGTTGCGGAGCTGGTTGCCCAGAGTGGGCTCGTCTTCGACGATCAAAAGGCGCATGGCTTCTTCCCCGTCCGCGCGGCCGGCCGCGCTTATCTTCCGGTGCGACGGACGATCGTGCCGGTGCGGCCGTCGACGTCGATCCAGATCACCGATCCATTGCGCAGGAATTTGAGCGTGTAAATGTTCGTTTCGCCGTCATAGATGAACCCGAGATATTGCGCGCCCGGCATCGTGGGGATCACGCGGCGCTCGATCTCGCGCGCGGGGAGGTTGCCATAGGCCTGCGCGCGCTGCGCCACCGAGCGGTCCCGCCAGGCGTGATCGCGCGCCGAAACGGCGCTCGCGCCGATCAGCGCGGCCGCGGTCATGCATCCCCAGATCACGGGTTTTACGAACATTGCCATCGACATGACATAGGGACCGCGCATTGAATAGCCCCTGAACACCGTGGACAGGCAAGCGCAACTTGCCCGCCACGCCGGATCGCCCTAACGGGCTCGCGCATGGCGGCACCGGTGTTGAGTTACGAAGGCCTTGGGCTGGTTCAAGGATCGGGCTGGCTGTTGCGCGGGCTCGATCTCTATATCGGCGCGCGCGATCGGCTGGCGCTGATCGGCCGCAACGGCGCGGGCAAGTCGACGCTGCTTCGGCTGCTCGCCGGGCGGATCGATTCGGACGAGGGGCGGCGGACGATCCAGCCGGGCATCAAGGTGGTGATCCTAGAGCAGGACCCGCGCGTCGAAGGCTTCGCGAGCTTGCTCGATTTCGTGCTCGCCGGCGACGACGCGCCGCCGCGCCACGAGGCCGAGGCGATCGCCGACCAGCTCGGCATCGACCTGTCGCGCGAGGCCGCGACCGCGAGCGGCGGCGAGCGCCGGCGCGCCGCGATCGCGCGCGCGCTGGCGCAGGCGCCCGACGTGCTGCTGCTCGACGAGCCGACCAACCACCTCGACATCGCCGCGATCGAATGGCTCGAGAACTGGCTGAGCCGCTATACCGGCGCGTTCGTCGCGATCAGCCACGACCGCACCTTCCTGACGCGGCTGACGCGCCAGACCCTGTGGCTCGATCGCGGGGCGATCCGTCGCGCCGAGATCGGCTTCGGCGGGTTCGAGGCTTGGACCGAAGCGGTCTATGCCGAGGAACTGCGCGCCGCCGAGAAGCTCGACGCCAGATTGAAGCTCGAGGAGCATTGGCTCCAGCGCGGGGTCACCGGGCGGCGGCGGCGCAACCAAGGGCGCCTCACCAAGCTTCACGAGATGCGCGCCGAACGCGCCGCGATGATGGGCCCGCAGGGCACCGCCAACCTCGCGATCGGCAACGACGACGTCCGCACCAAGACCGTAATCGACGCCAAGCACGTCACCAAGCGATTCGGAGACCGCACGATCATCCACGATCTGACGCTGCGCATCACGCGCGGCGACCGGATCGGCATCGTCGGCCCCAACGGCGCGGGCAAGACCACCCTGCTCAAGCTGCTCACCGGCGAGCTCGCGCCCGACGAGGGCAGCGTGCGGCTGGCGAAGACGCTCGACGGGGTGATCATCGACCAGCAGCGCCGGCTGATGGACCCGGCCAAGACCGTCCGCGAGGTGCTCGCGCACGGCGGCGACTGGATCGACGTGCTGGGGGTCAAGAAGCACGTCATCGGCTATCTCAAGGAATTTCTGTTCGATCCCGGGCTGGTCGACGCCAGGATCGGATCGCTTTCGGGCGGCGAGCGCTCGCGGCTGCTGCTCGCGCGCGAGTTCGCGCGGGCGTCGAACCTGCTTGTGCTCGACGAGCCGACCAACGACCTCGACCTCGAGACGCTCGACCTGCTCCAGGAAGTGATCGCCGACTATGAGGGCACCGTGTTGATCGTCAGCCACGACCGCGACTTCCTCGACCGCACGGTGACGGTGACGATCGGGCTCGACGGATCGGGGACGGTCGACGTCGTCGCCGGCGGCTATGCCGATTGGGAAGCGAAGCGGCGCGCGCGGCCCGAAGGGCGCAAGCTCGCCAGGACCGCGCCCGCGCCCGAGGCGCCCAGGCCCAAGCCCGCGAAGCTCAGCTACAAGGACCAGCGCGACTATGACCTGCTGCCCGGACGGATCGAGGCGATCGAAGCGGGAATCGCGCGCGACGAAGCGGCGCTGGCCGATCCCGATCTCTACGCGCGCGATCCGGCGGCGTTCGAGCGACTAACCAAGGCGATCGCCGCGGCGCGCGCCGAAAAGGAAGCCGCGGAGACGCGCTGGCTCGAGCTGGCCGAGCAGATCGAGGCGCTGGGGTAGCGGGCGGGCGGCGCCAGTATTCGCGCGCGCAGGGCTGCGCTAGGGAAACCGCATGTCGCTCTCCCGCCTGATGCTGACCGATTTCCGCAACCACGCCGACGCCCTGCTCGCGCCCGGCCCCGGGTTCGTGGTGCTGACCGGCGACAATGGCGCGGGGAAGACCAACGTGCTCGAAGCGGTATCGCTGCTCGCCCCCGGGCGCGGGCTGCGGCGCGCGCCGCTCGGCGAGATGGCGCGGCAGGGCGGCGACGGCGGCTTCGGCGTGGCGGCTTCGCTCGACGCGATCGAGATCGGCACCGGCATCCAGCCCGGCGCGCCCGAGCGACGGCTGGTGCGCATCAACGGCGCGCCCGCGGCGGCGGCGGCGCTGGGGGAGTGGCTCACCGTGCTGTGGCTGACCCCGGCGATGGACCGGCTGTTCGTCGAGCCCGCCAGCGAGCGGCGGCGCTTCCTCGATCGGCTGACGCTCGCACTCTTCCCCAGCCATGCGCACCATTCGGCACGCTACGAAGCGGCGATGCGCCAGCGCAACCGCATCCTCGCCGACGAACTACCCGATGCCGGCTGGCTCACCGCGCTCGAGGCGCGGATGGCCGAGCATGGCGCGGCGATCGGCGCGGCGCGGCGCGAAGCGGTGGCGGCGCTCGCCGAGCGGCTGGCGGTGGCGCCCGAGGGGCCGTTCGCGCGCGCCGGGCTGGCGCTCGAGGGCTGGACGGGCGACGCCGAGGCGCTCGCCCTCGCGCTCGCCGAGGGCCGCCGCCGCGACGCCGCCGCCGGCCGCACGCTCGCCGGGCCGCATCGCGGGGACCTGATCGTCACCCATCTCGACAAGCGCCAGCCCGCGCAGCTCTGCTCGACCGGCGAGCAGAAGGCGCTGCTGCTCGGGCTCGTCCTCGCCCACGCGGGGCTCGTCGCCGAGCGCACCGGACGCGCCCCGATCCTGCTGCTGGACGAGGTCGCCGCGCACCTCGATCCGCGCCGCCGCGCCGCGCTGTTCGATCGGCTCGCCGGGACCGGACAGGTCTGGATGACCGGCACCGAGCCGACGCTGTTCGACGGCCTGCCCGAAGCGACGAGCTGGTTCGCCGTGACCGACGGCGGGATCGCTATTCGAGCCCGGGCGTCAGCTTGATCAGGTCGTTGCCGTTGCGCTTGTAGAAGCCCTCGCCGGCCGGTCCGTCGGAATGCCAGTCGTTGGTCACGTCGACGTTGTAGTTGTTGCCGGCGTCGTCATGCACCCAGCCGGTGCCGAGCTGGGCGTTGTAGGTGCCCGCCATGTCGGCATCCGAGCCCGCGCCGGTGCTTCCCGCGCCGTGATCGGGGCCGTCGCGAGGCGCGTGATAGACCGGGCCGTCCGACGGGTGGAGCGTCGAGGTGCAGCGCGTGGCGGCCGCGGCGGCGCCGGCGACGCCGACCGACCGGGGATCGCCCGCCGCGCCGATCGCGATGCGCAGGATCACGCCGAACCCGCCGGGATCGGCCGCGACCGGGAAGCGATAGATCAGGACATAGCCGCTGTGCGTCGCGGAGGTGAACTTGACCGCCTGATAGACCCCTACGGTCTCTGCGGCCGGATCCATCTGAACCTCCTCGTGCGTCAGCCCGGCGAGCAGGTAATGCGCGACCGCCTCGGGGGAGCGGAACTGGTCGCCGTAGAAGCCAGCGACATGGCCGCTGCTGAACGCGGCGCCGCCATAGCTGGCCATCAACCGACCGTCGGGCGAGGCCACGCTGAGCACGGTGCCGTCCTTGTTCTGATCGGTGATGCGCCAGCCTTCGGGGGCGAAGGTCCGGCAATTGCCCGAATCGAGCGCGACGAGCGGGACCGGACCGGGACCGGCCAGCGCGGGCTGCCCCGGCTGCGTCATCGACGCCGGCTGGAGCTGCGCGCCGGCGAACCCGGCCGTCGTCGCCGATGCGGCCCGGATGGGCATGGACGCGCCGGTTTCCGATCCCATCCTGCCGAGCGCATAGCCGCCGCCGAGCAGCGCGATCACCGCGACTCCGACGATGATCCGTTCCTTCGAGGGCTTGGTCGAGAACCAGTCGATATTGCGGAAGTCCATGTCAGCCTCCTGCCCGAATCGCCCGCGTTCGGGCGTTGCCATCCTGTTACCACCGCCGCGCGGCGCAGACTGTGCGGCAGGTCACATCGCCGGCCCGCGCCGCGTGGCCGCGGCATCTCGCAACGCGCCGAAACTTGTGGCATGAAAGCGCCATGACGATCGCTTCGCACTCGCTCCGCCGCCTCGTGATCGGCCTGCCCCTCGCCGCGACGCTGGCCGCTCCTTCCCTCGCCGCCGCCCCCGACGGGGCGGGCATCGCCCCGGTGACGCAGGTCTATCCGGCGCTCCGCCAGGGCGGCGCGGCCTATATGGTCACCACCGGCACCGACGGGCGCATCGCCGAATGCGACGCGGTCGACAACGGCGCGCGCACCCCCGCGGTCGACCAGGCCTGCGCCACGCTCGCCGCCAAGGGCATTCCCGCCGGGATCGAGCCCGCCCGCCCCGAGGGCAAGCCGGAGCGCCTGCTGTCGCTCGACGACATCCCCGAGAGCATGATGTTCACCAACACGCATGTCGGCGCGCAGCTCATCTTCGAGGTCGACGACCGCGGCAAGGTCTCGGCCTGCCGCGCCTACAAGAGCACCGGCTGGGCGGAATTCGACGCGCTTGCCTGCCAGCTGTTCCGGAAGCGCGCGCGCTTCACGCCAGCGAGGCTGAACGGCAAGCCGACCTTCGCCGTCGGGAGCACCTTCGCCAAGTTCGACAGCTACTAAGCCGAACCGCGTCCCGATCGGGCGGCGTCCGGCTCGGCGCCGCCATTTCGCTTTCGTTCGCCCCCCCGAATCCCTATATGCTCGCTATGGCAACCAACAGCGAAAACACCCCCAACGAAAATTCCTATGGCGCCGATTCGATCAAGGTCCTCAAGGGCCTCGACGCGGTGCGCAAGCGGCCGGGCATGTACATCGGCGACACCGACGACGGCTCGGGCCTCCACCATATGGTGTTCGAGGTATCGGACAATGCGATCGACGAGGCGCTGGCAGGCCATTGCGACCGGATCCTGATCACCCTGAACCCCGACGGATCGGTCTCGGTCGAGGACAACGGCCGCGGCATCCCCACCGGCATCCACCAGGAAGAGGGCGTCTCGGCCGCCGAGGTCATCATGACCCAGCTCCATGCGGGCGGCAAGTTCGAACAACACCTCGGACACCAATGCCTATAAGGTCTCGGGCGGACTGCACGGCGTCGGCGTGTCGGTGGTCAACGCGCTCAGCGAGTGGCTCGACCTGACGATCTGGCGAGACGGCGAGGAGCACAACATGCGCTTCGCCTATGGCGACGCGGTCGCGCCGCTCCGGCGCGTGGGGCCGTCGGACCGGAAGGGGACGCGAGTCACCTTCCTCGCCAGTCCCAGGACCTTCAAGATCACCGAATATGATTTCGAGAAGCTCGAGCACCGCTATCGCGAGCTCGCCTTCCTCAATTCGGGCGTCCGCCTGTTCCTGCGCGACGCGCGGCATGAGGAAGTGAAGGAGATCGAACTCTATTACGAAGGCGGGATCGCCGCGTTCGTGAAATATCTCGATCGCAACAAGGTGCCGCTGATGCCCGATCCGGTGGCGATCACCGGCACGCGCGACGACGTGACGATCGACGTCGCGCTCGAATGGAACGACAGCTATTACGAAAACGTCCTCTGCTTCACCAACAACATCCCCCAGCGCGATGGCGGCACCCATCTCGCCGCGTTCCGCGCCGCGCTGACGCGCACGCTCAACAATTATGCCGACAAGTCGGGCGCGCTGAAGAAGGAGAAGGTCAGCCTCACCGGCGACGACATGCGCGAGGGGCTCACCGCGATCGTCTCGGTCAAGCTGCCCGATCCCAAGTTCAGCAGCCAGACCAAGGACAAGCTCGTCTCGTCCGAGGTGCGCCAGCCGCTCGAATCGCTGATGGCCGACAAGATGGCCGAATGGCTCGAGGAGAATCCCGCGCATGCCCGCGCGATCATCCAGAAGGTGATCGACGCCGCCGCCGCGCGCGAGGCCGCCAAGAAGGCGCGCGAGCTCACCCGGCGCAAGGGCGTGATGGACATCGCCTCGCTCCCCGGCAAGCTCGCCGACTGCCAGGAGCGCGATCCCGCCAAGTCCGAGCTGTTCCTGGTCGAGGGCGATTCGGCCGGCGGCTCGGCCAAGCAGGGCCGCGACAGGCATTTCCAGGCGATCCTGCCGCTGCGGGGCAAAATCCTCAACGTCGAGCGCGCGCGCTTCGACCGGATGCTCGGCAGCCGCGAGATCGGCACGCTGATCCAGGCGATGGGCACCGGCATCGGCCGCGACGACTTCAACGTCGAGAACTGCGCTACCACAAGATCGTGATCATGACCGACGCCGATGTCGACGGCGCGCATATCCGCACGCTGCTGCTCACCTTCTTCTATCGCCAGATGCCCGAGATCATCGCAAACGGGCACCTCTTCATCGCCCAGCCCCCGCTCTACAAGGCGAGCAAGGGCCGTTCCGAAGTCTATCTCAAGGACGATCCCGCGCTCGACGACTATCTGGTCGAGGCCGGAGTCGCGGGACGGTGCTCGAGGGGCCGAACGGCGCGCGCTCGGGCGCCGACCTGCGCGACCTGGTCGAGCATGCGCGGCGGATGCGCACGCTGATGCGATACGCGCCGCGCCGCTACGATCCGATGATCATCGAGGCGCTCGCGCTCGGCGGCGGGCTCGACCCGAGCGCCTCGCGCGAGGCGCGCGCGGCGAGCCTTACCACGGTGGTGACGCGGCTCGACGCCGCCGACGAGGACGCCCGCTGGCAGGCGCGCGTGACCGAGGACGGCGGCTACCATTTCGAGCGGCTGTGGCGCGGGGTGACCGATCACCACATCGTCGAGGCGGCGTTCCTGCTCTCGGCGGAGGCGCGCAAGCTCCACGCGCTCGCGATGGAGCAGGCGGGCCGCCTATCTGCTGCCGGCGAAGCTGGTGCCCTCTAGGGCCGTCGCCGCGGCCGAAGCGGAAGCGGACGCGGCCTGCCGGGGACAATGACGAGCCGGTGGTGATCGGCAAGGGCGAGGCGATGGTCTCGCGCCCCAGCCAGCTGCTCGAGGCGATCCTTGCGGCGGGGCGCAAGGGGCTGTCGATCCAGCGCTACAAGGGGCTGGGCGAGATGAACGCCGAGCAATTGTGGGAAACCACGCTCGATCCGCAAGCGCGATCGATGCTGCGCGTCACGGTTCGACCAGGCCGATGTCGCCGACGAGATCTTCACGCGACTGATGGGCGACGTGGTCGAGCCGCGCCGCGAATTCATCCAGGAGAACGCGCTGAGCGTCGCGAATCTCGACGTCTGATCGCGGGACCCCCCGCTAAGCGCCGCCCGGGGCCGAAGTTGAGCCGGCGCGTGACGTTATAGTCGAGCACCGCCATCACGAAATAGGCCGCCATCTGCTTGAGCCGCGTCCAGGGGCCGGTGCGCGCGTTGTGCACCGCCTCGGTGATCGCCTCCGAGACCGCGGGCCTCACCCTCGACATAGTCGCGGACGTGCTGCGCGAATGCTGCATCGTCGATCCGCAGCATCAGCTCGAGGTTGAGGAACATGCTGCGGATATCGAAATTGGCCGAGCCGATATAGACGCGGTCGTCGACGACGAACAGCTTGGTGTGGAGCTTGGTCGGCTGGTATTCGTAGATCTGCACGCGCTTGCGCAGCAATCCGGCATAGGTGAAAGCGCGCCGCCCAGACAGCGGCGCCATGATCGAGCTTCGACGGCAGCACCAGCCGCCGCACGCGGCCGCGCTTGCCGACGCGATCGAGCCGGCGCAGCAATCGCCGGGTTGGGCGCGAAATAGGCCGAGATCAGATCGATGCTGCTGGCCTGCTCCATGTCGCGCTTGATCACTCCGCGCCCAGGGCGACAGCCGCCGCATCGGGCCGCCGAGCAGCCAGCGCGTCGGCCCCTTCGGGCTCGCTCCAGTCCTTGAGCGCGCGGGTGAGCGCGCGGATCGGCGGCCGGCTCCGCCTGGTCCAGCGCGAGAGCGCGTCGAAATAGCCGACCAGCCGCGCCGCCGCGGGCCCCTCGACCAGCAGACCCAGGTCGCGCCACGCCGCCTCGGCGGCGGTGCCGAAATAACTGTCCTCGATGTTGAACCCGCCGATGATGACGCGCGCCTCGTCGGCGAGCGCGAGCTTCTGGTGGTTCCTGAGCAGATAGCGCCGCCCCCAGCGCGGCACGAAGCGGCACAGCTCGATCCCCGCCGCGGCGAGCGGATCGAAAAAATGACGCGCGGCAGCATGCTCGCTGCCGAGCCCATCGACGATCAGCGACACCTTGACCCCACGCGCCGCGGCATCGATCAGCGCCCGGCGGATCACCGCGCCCGCCGCGTCGTCGACATAGATGTAATAGACCACCCTCAGCGTGCGCCGCGCCGAGCCGATCAGCTCGAGCAGCGCGTCCATCCGGCGTGGCCCTTCGGTGAGCATCGTCAGCCGGTTGCCGGCGACGGTGAAGCTGGGCTCGGCAGTGGTATCGGACATCGGCGCGTGATGCGGCCGGGGGGCGGGAAAGGACAAGGGGGGCATTTCCTTGGCGTTATTATACTTGACGTACCCACGCAAAAGCGTAGATATGGAGAATGACCAGCGCACTCTCAGCTCCGCACTTCCACAACGAAGAAGCCGCTTACGCTTACGTTGAAGCTCGCATCTGGCCGGAAGGTCCAGTTTGCCCGCATTGCGGCGGCCTGGAGCGTATCAGCAAGATGCAGGGTAAGAGCACCCGCATAGGCGCGTACAAGTGCTACCAGTGCCGCAAGCCCTTCACCGTCAAGATCGGCACCATCTTTGAAGCGTCGCACGTCCCCATGAACGTATGGCTTCAGGCGATGTACCTGATCGCTGGTAGCAAGAAGGGCATTTCGAGCAACCAGCTTCACCGCATCCTTGGCGTGACCCTAAAGACTGCTTGGTTCATGTCGCACCGCATCCGCGAAGCAATGCGCTCTGGCGACCTTACCCCGTTCGGTTCGGGCGGCGGCATGGTCGAGGCAGATGAAACCTTCATCGGTAACATCAAGGGCGCGCAGAAGCGGCAGGCATTCCACCACAAGATGAAGGTGCTTTCGCTTGTGGACCGCCAGACTGGCGCGGCACGCAGCTACGTTTTGCCCGAAGTGAAGCGCGTTCATATCGAACCGATCCTCGCGGCGAACCTTGCGCGCGAAGCTCGGCTGATGACCGACGAAGCCAAGGTGTACGCGCCGATCGGCAAGCAGTTTGCCAGCCACACCACTGTCAATCATGCTGGCGGCGAGTATGTCGATCTGTGGAAGCCGGAACGCCATACCAACACCGTCGAGGGCTTTTTCAGCATTTTTAAGCGCGGCATGAAGGGCGTGTATCAGCACTGTGGCGAGCAGCACCTTCACCGCTATCTGGCAGAGTTCGATTTCCGTTACAGCAACCGCGTAGCATTGGGGTGCAACGATACCGACCGCGCCGACCGCCTGTTGAGCGGGATCGTTGGCAAGCGCCTTACTTACGCCCAATCTGGTACGAGGATCTGATGCCGAAAAAGCAGAGCGAAGAATCGCCGGAGGCACAAAGCGAGCGGTTCCGAAGGGAGGCTCAAAACCTGATCGACGCTGGCGAACTAAGCCCCACCGAGGCCGCGGCGGGTCTTGATAGGATCGTGCGGTCCGCGCAGGGTGATGACGATGGCCGGGAAGAAGATAGCTCAGGTAAAACCTAGTGCGGGAACCCTTTATCTGGCGGTTCGATGCCAAGGTTGCGGTTCGCCTATCCTTTTGATCGCTGGAGATTACGCAAAGCGGTCACCGAGGCTTGACCTAGACAAACGTTTCCTGATTTCCTGTGCAGATGGGGGATGCGGCACGCAAGGCACCTATCGACCAATAGATATCTTGCCAATTCTTTGGCCGGAATTGAAAGCAACTCGACCTCGCCGCCAATAGGGCAGTGTATCATTGATTTAAGGTTTTCAATGGTCGCGACATTTTCGATTTTTGCGATCAAGTTTGCGTAAACGTGGTCAAGAACACCGACCTTTCCGCTTGGAAGAAAAGTCACAGGATCGCCATCCATATGAGAGAGTATTTCCGTCATTTTTTCCTTAGTTAAAAAGTCTGCAATTTTCGGAACGAACTTGATGTTATCAAGTGACGCTGTCCGTGTGGTTGGACGTTCAGAAATAACATCTTCAAATGCCCTGCGCACATGCCAAGCCAGCATATCAGCGGCCTGCAAAGGCAAGCTATCTTTGTCATCCGCATAAACTGGCAGGCCTGCAATGCGCCGCTTCAAATTATCGTCAGAAATCTCCGCGAGATTTGCAAAGCCTTCGATTAAATTGCCCTCCATTCCAAGCTGTCGATCAAATATGAATTGAATTGGCTCTTTTTGATCTGTCAATTCGTGCCAAATTAATGCCTCTCTGATTAATGAAAAACATAGTAGATAATATGGGTTGTCGAACATCGTTGAAACTTTACCGAAAAATAGATCGGCGTATTCTTCATGGTTAGTCCCGGTGTATATCCCAATCGGTATGAGATTAGTTACCAATCCTGAAAGAACGTCCAGTTTTGCATCTCTTTCAGCTACAGAAAAACCAGAAAACTCCCCGGTGCGTCGAAAGGCCTCTTTCATTTTGAAGTATGATATGGCGGGCGCGGCTGTAAGGGCTTCATTCCAGCGATCCGAAAACTCTGCCCAAACCTCAGCAGGGGCTATATACCCGGCTAAGATATAGACTGGCGGGTCATCCTTCCCACTGTCGTCGATGTACGCCTGAAGTGCCAGAATAAGCCTCCGGTTTCGCGCGGGCGATGGAACGCCCGATAGGGCGGGGTGAATATCCCAAACCTGTGTTTTCGCAGTGCTCACTTAGCACCCCCAATCGCAATTGGGTACGCGAAATATAACAACGCCATTTCCTTGACATGCGCACCACGCGCAACTAAGTGCCGCGCCTCTCCCGAACACCATCAATCGAGGAAGCGTTCAATGGCGCGCGTCACAGTCGAGGATTGCGTCGACAAGGTCCCCAACCGGTTCGATCTGGTGCTGTTCGCGGCGCAGCGGGCGCGGCAGATCTCGGGCGGCGCCGATCTCACCATCGATCGCGACCGCGACAAGAACCCGGTCGTCGCGCTGCGCGAGATCGCCGAGGAGACCGTCAGGCCGGTCCATCTCGAGGAATCGGTTGTCCAGAGCCTGCAGCGCGTCCAGGTCGACGACGAGGAAGCACCGGACGAGGTCGGCTCGCTGTCGCAATCGGCCGAGGCGCTCCGCCTCACCGCCGCGGCGCCGCCGCGCAACCAGAATCTGGGCGGGGATTACGAGGGCTGAGCGCGAGGCCCGGGCTAACGCAGTTGGCCCGGAATCGGCCGAGCGCCGGCCTTCCCGTCGTCGCCTGTTCTCAAAGGCCCCGAGCGATCGGAGACCGGCTTCATTCGGGCGCGGCCGAAGCGCGTCCCTTGAACCCCTGCGCCACCACATACCATTCCGACGATCCCTTGCGGCTCGCCGGCGGCTTGGCGTGCTTCACGCTCGTGAAATTGCGCTTCATCTCGGCGACCAGCGTCGAATCGGCGCCGCCGGCGAAAACCTTGCCGACGAACGCGCCGCCGGGCTCGAGCACCTCGATCGCGAAGGCGAGCGCCGCCTCGACCAGGCCCATGGTCCTGAGCGCATCGGTCTGCGGATGGCCGACGGTGTTCGCCGCCATGTCGGTCAGCACCAGGTCGGGTGCGCCGCCCAGCGCCTCGATCAGCCGCGCGGGCGCCGCATCGTCCATGAAGTCCATCTGCAGGATCGCGACGCCGTCGATCGGATCGACGGGAAGCAGGTCGATCCCCGTCACCGCCGCGCGCGGCACCTGCTTGCGCACCACCTGCGCCCAGCCGCCTGGCGCGATGCCGAGATCGATCACGCGCCGGGCGCTCTTGAGAAAGCCGAACTTCTCGTCGAGCTCGATCAACTTATAGGCGGCGCGGCTGCGATAGCCCTCGGCCTTGGCGCGCTTGACGTACGGGTCGTTCAGCTGCCGCTCGAGCCAGCGGTTCGATTGCGCGGTGCGCCCGCGCGAGGTGCGCACGCGGGTATGGCCCCGCCCGCCGCCGCGGCTCACGAAAGCCTGCCGTTCATCAGCCGGCGCAGGATGCCCTCGCGGATGCCGCGATCGGCGATGCCGACGCGCTCGGCGGGCCAGAGATCGAGGATGCACTCGAGGATCGCGCAGCCTGCCACCACCAGATCGGCGCGCTCGGTGCCGATGCACGGCACGCGGCTGCGCTCGGCGAGGCTCATCGCCGCCAGGCTGCGGCTGACGTCGCGCATCGCCGCGGTCGGCACGATCAGCCCGTCGACCACCGACCGATCATAGCTCTCGAGCCCGAGATGGACGCTGGCGAGCGTGGTGACGGTGCCGCTGGTGCCGAGCAGCCGCGGCGTCCCCGCCGGCGGCGCGAGCCGGCGCGCGAACGGCGCGAAGCTCTCCGCAACGCGTGCGCGCATCGCGGCATAGGAAGCCGCGCGCCCCGCCGCGCCCTCGCCGTGCCCGATCGCCTCGGTGAGCGACACCACGCCCCAGGGCGCACTGTGCCAGTCGAGCACCCTGGGCACCGGCTCGCGCGAATCGATCAGCACCAGCTCGGTCGATCCGCCGCCGATGTCGAACACCAGCGCCGGCCCGTCGCCGGGCTCGAGCAATGCATGGCAGCCGAGCACGGCGAGCCGCGCTTCCTCCTCGGCGGTGATGATGTCGAGCGCGATTCCGGTCTCCTCATAGGCGCGGGCGATGAACTCGGCGCCGTTGGTCGCGCGGCGGCACGCCTCGGTCGCGACCGAGCGCGCGAGCGCGACGCGCCGGCGCCGGAGCTTGTCGGCGCAGATTCGCAGCGCCGCGAGCGTGCGGTCGATCGCGGCGTCGGACAGGCGGCCGGTGGTCGCCAGCCCCTCGCCCAGCCGGACGATGCGCGAGAAGGCATCGACCACCGCGAACCCCGACCCTTGCGGGCGCGCGATCAGCAGGCGGCAGTTGTTGGTGCCGAGATCGAGCGCGGCATAATGGCGCGCATCGGGCCAGCGCGGCCGCCCGAACCGATCCGGCGGCGGATCTGACGCCGGCGCGGCGAGCCCGGCGCCCGGTCCGCGCGGCATCCTGGCGGAGCCGTCCCCCATCCAAGTCACTCGCTTATGTTCTTCCCGTCGCGGCGGAATCTGCCGTTCGGCGCTTGGCGGCCAGGTTAGCGCAGCCGGACCCAAGGAGCAAGCGAACGGCCCGGCGGCATTGACACCCCTGGCGCCCAGCCCTAGATGCGCCGCCCTGTTGCCCCGTCGTCTAACGGTAAGACTACGGACTCTGACTCCGTCTATTGAGGTTCGAATCCTCACGGGGCATCCAGCTTTTTCCGACCCGATCGATCCCGGCGCCTGCTTGGCGCCGGCCGGCTGACCGTTGCACGGCCGCCGCTTCCGGCGATCATATGCGAAACATACGGCTTCTCGCGCAGGAGCGTATGGAAAGCCTATGCCGCGCCAGCCAGTGAGGGGGCCGTAGCCGCCGAGAGGAGTTTCCAGTGACCGCAACCGCCGCGGCAGATCCCGCCGAGCTCGGCGCGCATGCGCCGGCCGGGCGCCTGCCGGCGCTCGCGGTCGGCGCGATCGGGGTGGTGTTCGGCGACATCGGCACCTCGCCGCTCTACGCGCTCAAGGAAAGCTTCATCGGGCATCATCCGCTGACGGTCGATCCCGCGCATATCTTCGGCGTGCTCTCGCTGATCTTCTGGACGATGCTGCTGATCGTCACCGTCAAATATGTGTTCGTCGTGCTGCGCGCCGACAATCACGGCGAGGGCGGCAGCCTGGCACTGCTCGCGCTGCTGATCCGCAAGGCCGGCCAACGGCGTTGGACCGCAGGGATCACCATGCTCGGCGTCGCCGCCACCGCGCTGTTCGCGGGCGACGCGATCATCACCCCGGCGATCTCGGTGCTTTCCGCCGTCGAGGGGCTGACCGTGGTCCAGTCGGGGCTGACCGGGCTGGTGATGCCGCTCGCGATCGCGATCATCGTCGGGCTGTTCGCGATCCAGTCGCGCGGGACCTCGTCGATCGGCGCGCTGTTCGGGCCGGTCATGCTCGTCTATTTCGCGGTGCTGGGGGTGCTGGGGCTGATCTCGATCGCCGGCAACCCCAGCGTGATCGGCGCGCTCAATCCCTATTGGGCGGTGCATTTCTTTCTGCTCGACCCGAAGCTCGCGTTCCTCGCGCTGGGCTCGGTCGTGCTGGCGGTGACCGGCGCCGAGGCGCTCTACGCCGACATGGGGCATTTCGGGCGGCGCGCGATCGCCGTCTCGTGGCTCTACGTCGCCTTCCCCTGCCTGATGCTCAACTATCTCGGGCAATCGGCGCTGCTGCTGGGGTCGCCCGAGGCGGTGCAGAACCCCTTCTTCCTGATGGCGCCCGATTGGGCACGGTTGCCGCTGGTGGTGCTCGCGACGATGGCGACGATCATCGCCAGCCAGGCGGTGATCTCGGGCGCTTTCTCGGTCGCGCAGCAGGCGGTCCAGCTCGGCTTCCTGCCGCGGCTCAAGATCACCCACACCAGCGCGCAGGCGGCGGGGCAGATCTATGTGCCGCTGGTCAATTGGGGGCTGTTGATCCTGGTGGTGATGCTGACGCTCGGCTTCCGCAGCTCGAGCAACCTCGCGGCGGCTTACGGCATTGCGGTGACGGGGACGATGTTCATCACTGCATGCATGATGGGCGTGCTGACCTTCGCGATCTGGCGCTGGCCGCCGGTGGTGGCGGGGCTGGTGACCGCGGCGTTCCTGCTGATCGACGGGCTCTATTTCGCGTCGAACCTGACCAAGGTGCCCGACGGCGGCTGGTTCCCGCTGCTGATCGCGGGGATCGCCTTCACCTTGCTCACCACCTGGGCGGGCGGGCGGCGGCTGGTGCGCGCGCGGCTCCACGAAGGCGCGATGCCGGTTGAATTGTTCATCAAGTCCGCCGCGCACCGGCTCCAGCGCGTCCCCGGTTCGGCGGTGTTCCTCTCCTCGATCCCGACCGACATCCCGCCGGCGCTGCTCCACAACGTCAAGCACAACCGCGTGCTCCACGAGCGCGTGGTGATCCTGACGGTCGCGATCGAGGGCGTGCCGCACGCGCCGCCCGAGCGCCGCCGCACGGTCGAGCCGCTCGGCGAGGGCTTCTACCGGCTGATCGTCCATTACGGCTTCATGGACGAGGTCGACGTCCCGGCGGTGCTCGCGGCGACGACCGATTGCGGCGGCCCGTTCCGCGCCGCCGAGACCAGCTATTTCCTCGGCCGCCAGACGCTGATCGCCTCCGACCGGCCGGGCATGGCGATCTGGCGCGAGAAATTGTTCGCCTGGATGGTGCGCAACGCCGAGAGCGCGATGGAATTCTTCAAATTGCCCACCAATCGCGTGGTCGAGCTGGGCAGCCAGCTCGAAATCTAGGTCCGAAAATCGCACGATTCGCGCAATCGCTATGCGAATCATATGCGCGGCGCTCGCTTCCGATCTCGAATGCGTATGATCGAGGCGCCTAATCGGGTGCGGGCGCCGAACAAGGCGCGCTCCTGACGGGAACCCATCATGCAGGATCTTCTGTGGCTCGCCGCCCTGTCCGGATTGCTGGCGCTGACGCTCGCCTACGTCCGCCTGTGCGACAAAGCTTGAGGTGCGGAAATGACGTTCGATCTTTGGCTCGCCGCGATCACCGCGATCGGCCTGCTCTTCTATCTCGTCGCAGTCCTGCTGCGGCCCGAAAAATTCTGACGGGAGCGGCATC
>JBBCID010000013.1:0-147278 GCA_037200705.1 Sphingomonas sp.
ATGGGGAGTTGGATCGTCACGTTGGAAAATGCGGCGATGGCGGTGTCCAACACCGCCGCCGCCGCGCCATTGCCCGACAAAGCGCAATCAAGCCTTTCCCAGTGGATCCTGATCGGGCTCGTCGCGCTGGGCGTCGTCGCGGGCCTTGGCATCTGGTCGGCGATCACCACGTTCAGGGACCGCTTCCCCAAGCCCAAGAAGCACGAGGATCATGATTTCACGCGGATGCTGTGCGATCAGGTGTGGCGGCACACCGACTATATGACCTCGGTGTTCGCGCAGCGGATGCGGCAGGAACCGTCGGATCTCACGACGCTCCATGTCCTGCTCCGCAACCTGCGCGAGGATCTGGCCGCGCCGATTCACTTCATCGACCAGGTGCAATGCCAGCCCCCGACGAAGTGGCCGAACTACAACCTGCTGGGCGCCTTCACCAACTGGGCCGGCCAGCTCAAATCGATGGCGTCGCAGCTCGCCGACCACCAGACGACGCTGATCTATCCTCCCGGAAAGGATGCCGCCGACAAGTATCGCGATCAGATGCTCGTCTACAAATATCTCACCGAGCGCACCATCCTGTCGCGCGGCGTCGCCCAGTTGCGGAGCAACGCCTTCGCCTTTTGCGACGTCGCGAAGAAGACGCTCGACGACGCCAAGAAGAAGCATTCCTTCGGCTTTCCGAGCGGCGACGACGACAAGGACGAGCATCCCGAGTGCCCATGCTGCAAGCACCGCCACGAGCATATCCAGATCCAGCCGCCGGACCCGCTGGACCTGCCGCCGCTCCCGACCCCGCCCAAGCCGCCGGCACCGCCGCCCCCGCCGCCGCCCGCCGCGATGTGCTTCTGCGCCGCGCCGCGCCTGTGCGTCTGCGCGCGGTGCACCTGTTCGTGCACATGCACGCCGGCGCCCGCTGCGGCTCCGGCCAAGGCCGGATAGGGACCGGCGGCCGCCGGTGCGACGAAACCCGTGCCGCGGGCGGTGAATGGTGCGGCGCGGCATTGATCCGTTAACCTTCTCCCACTACCCCCATGTCGGGGAAGCTAGGGGTGGGTCGATGAGCGGGTTCTTTGTCTTCATCTATGCGATGCTCGCGATGTTCGTGCTCGTCTCGATGCAGCGCAACCAGCGGATGCAGCGGCCGACGCCGCAGATGATGACGATGGTCGGATGGGGGCTCTTCTCGCTGTCGTCGACGCTCGCGGTGCTGCTCGGCGCGGTCGCGCTGGCGCTCGCGCTCGGGATGCGCGTGCCGCTGGGCAGCTTCGGGGCGATGCTCTAGCACCGGCGGCATGCCTCTGTATGAAATCGCGGGCCTGCGCCCGAGCATCGCCCAGGACGCCTGGATCGCGCCGAGCGCCGAGCTGATCGGCGACGTCCGCCTTGCCGCGCTCGCCGGCGTCTGGTTCGGTGCGGTGATCCGCGCTGACAATACGCCGATCCTGGTGGGCGCGCGCACCAACATCCAGGAAGGCGCGATGCTCCATTCGGATCCCGGCGCGCCGCTGACGATCGGCGAGGAATGCACGATCGGCCACCACGCGATCCTCCACGGCTGCACGATCGGCAATCGCGTGCTGATCGGCATGGGCGCGACCGTGCTCAACCGCGCGGTGATCGGCGAGGATTGCCTGGTCGGCGCGGGCGCGCTGGTGACCGAGGGGAAGCAATTCCCCCCCGGCCACCTGATCGTCGGGTCCCCCGCCCGGGCGGTCCGCCCGCTCGACGACAGGGCCAAGGCGATGCTCAGGGCCAGCGCCGCGCTCTATGCGGCGAAGCAGCGCGACTATGCCGCGGGGCTGACCCGCATCGACTGAGCGGTCACCGCCCCGTCATCGCCTCGATCTGTTCCGGGTAGCGGTCCCCCTGCACGGTGATCCGCGATCCCGCCTCCTCGATCTCGCGCAGGTCGTCCGCGCTCAGCGCCACGTCCGCCGCGCCCAGATTCTCCTCGAGCCGGTTGAGCTTGGTCGTGCCGGGGATCGGCACGATCCACGGCTTCTGCGCGAGCAGCCAGGCAAGCGCGATCTGCGCCGGCGTCGCCTGCTTCGCCGCCGCGATCCGCTCGAGCAGCTCGACGAACGCCTGGTTGGCCTTCATCGCCTCGGGCGCGAAGCGCGGCAGCTTGCTGCGGAAATCGTCGCTGGCGAAGGTCTCGGTCCCGTCCATCTTGCCGGTGAGGAAGCCTTTGCCGAGCGGGCTGTAGGGCACGAAGCCAATGCCCAATTCTTCGAGCGTCGGAATGATCTCGGCCTCGGGTCGGCGCCACCACAAGGAATATTCGCTCTGGAGCGCGGCAACCGGCTGGACGGCGTGCGCGCGCCGGATCGTCTGCGCGCCGGCCTCGGACAGGCCGAAATGCCTGACCTTGCCCGCGCGGATCAGCTCGCCGACCGCGCCGGCGACATCCTCGATCGGCACTTCGGGATCGACGCGATGCTGGTAGAACAGGTCGATCACCTCGATCCCCAGCCGCTTGAGCGAGGCATCGGCGACCTCGCGGATATGCTCGGGGCGGCTGTCGAGCGCCCCGCCGCTGCGCGGGTCGGAGCCGATGTGGAAGCCGAACTTGGTGGCGATCACCACCTGATTGCGCACCGGCGCGAGCGCCTCACCGACCAGCTCCTCGTTGAGGAACGGGCCATAGACCTCCGCCGTATCGAAGAAGGTCACCCCGCGTTCGACGGCCGCGTGGATCAGCGCGATCATCTCGGCCTTGTCCTTCGGCGGCCCGTAGGAAAAGCTCATCCCCATGCAGCCGAGCCCGATCGCCGAGACTTCGAGGCCGCTATTTCCCAATATCCGCTTCTGCATGCTGTACTCCTTCTCCGGCGCGCTGCCGGGCCTTGCCTGGTGGAGATAGGCCGCGCGACGTCCATCGATTAGACGGCTAAAACGGCATGAAGTCATATCGAGGATTCATCAATGCGCCGCGAGGACCTCGTCGATCTCAACGCCTTCATGGTGGTGGCAGATGCACAGAGCTTCACGCGCGCCGCCGCGAAGCTGGGGACGTCGCAATCGGCGCTGAGCCACACCGTGCGGCGGCTCGAGACGCGGCTCGGCGTCCGCCTGCTCACGCGCACCACCCGCCGCGTCGCGCCGACCGAGGCGGGCGAGCGGCTGCTGCGCACGCTCTCGCCCGCGCTCGATACCATCGCAGCCGAACTCGCCTCGCTCGGCGAGCTGCGCGAACGGCCGGCAGGGACGATCCGCATCACCGCCTCGGAACATGCGGCGAAGACAGTGCTGTGGCCGGTATTGGCCCCGCTGCTCGCCGACTATCCCGACGTCCATGTCGAGCTGAGCGTCGATTCGGGCCTTGCCGACATCGTCGCGGAGCGCTTCGATGCCGGCGTGCGGCTGGGCGAACAGATCGCCAAGGACATGGTCGCGGTGCGCGTCGGGCCGGATCTGCGGATGGCGGTGGTCGGCGCGCCCGACTATTTCGCGCGGCATCCGGCGCCGCGCGCGCCGCAGGATCTCGCCGATCACCGCTGCGTCAACCTGCGCCTGCCCACCCTGGGCGGCTTCTATGCCTGGGAATTCGAAAAGGACGGGCGCGAGGTGAAGGTGCGCGTCGACGGGCAGCTCGCGTTCAACAATGTCGCGATGATCGAGCGGGCGGCGGTGGCCGGCTTCGGCCTGGCGTGCGTGCTCGAAGACCAGGTCGAGCCCGCGCTGGCCGCGCGGACGCTGGTACGGGTGCTCGGGGACTGGTGCCCGCCGTTCGCGGGCTACCACCTCTATTACCCGAGCCGCCGCCAGCCCTCGGCGGCGTTCGCGCTGATCGTCGAGGCGCTGCGCCGCCGCGATTGAGCCCGAACTGGACAGCCATTCCGGTTGCGCTATGAAACCCTATGGCCCTCCCCCCCTTGTTCGATCGCCTGCGGCTGCCCGTGATCGGCGCGCCGCTGTTCATCCTCTCGGTGCCCGATCTGGTGATCGCGCAGTGCAAGGCGGGGATCGTCGGCAGTTTCCCGGCGCTCAACGCGCGACCCGATACGATGCTCGACGAATGGCTCCACCGCATCACCGAGGAGCTCGCCGCCTGGGACCGCGACCACCCCGAAGCCCCCGCTGCGCCGTTCGCGGTCAACCAGATCGTCCACCGCTCGAACGCGCGGCTCGAGCATGACGTCACGGTCTGCGCCAAGTGGAAGGTGCCGATCGTCATCACCTCGCTTGGCGCGCGCGTCGAGCTCAACGAGGCGGTACATGGCTGGGGCGGGATCACCCTCCACGACGTGATCGACGACCGCTTCGCGCGCAAGGCGATCGAGAAGGGCGCCGACGGGCTGATCCTCGTCGCCGCCGGCGCGGGCGGGCATGCGGGGCGGCTCAATCCCTTTCCGTTCGTCCAGGAGGTGCGCGAATGGTTCGGCGGGCCGCTGATCCTGTCGGGCGCGATCGCCACCGGGCGCGCGGTGCTCGCGGCGCAGGTGCTCGGCGCCGACCTCGCCTACATCGGCTCGCCGTTCATCGCGACGGCCGAGGCCAATGCGGTCGACGCCTACAAGCAGGGGATCGTCGCGGGGCGCGCCGCCGACATCGTCTATTCGAGCCTGTTCACCGGGGTGCATGGCAACTACCTGCGCCAGTCGATCGTCAACGCCGGCCTCGATCCCGACAATTTGCCCGAGAGCGACCCGAGCGCGATGAACTTCGGCGGCGCCAAGGCGTGGAAGGACATCTGGGGATCGGGCCAGGGCATCGGCGCGATCACCGCGGTCCAGCCGGCCGCCGACTATGTCGCGAGGCTCCAGGCGGAATATGCGGCGGCGAAGGCGGCGATCGCCCCTTAGAAAGCGTGCGCGAGCCGATCGATCATGCTGCGCGCGGGGCTCGCCGCGACCGGCACGTCGAGCGCCGCATCGAGCCGCTCGACCCGGCGATAGAGATCGATGCTGGTGAGCATGATCGTCACCGCCTGCGCCGGCATCGTCGCGAGCATCGCGTCGGCGGTTTCGGGCGCGGTGCCCAGCCGGCGCGAGGGCGACAGCGCGTCGCGCGGGCTCAGCTCGCCCGCGTCGACCGCGCGCTGGGTGAGCAGCCAGGCGATGATGTGCATCAGCCGCGTCGTCACCTTGAGCGATTCGCACGAGAAGGCGACGCGGTTCATCGCGTCGAGCTGGTCGCGCTCCTCGCGGCCGATCTCGTCGAAATAGGCGCGAGCCTCATCGGCGAGCAGCATCGCCTCGACATAGAGCGAGTCGACCAGGCGGCGATGGATGCGCGATGTGGAATGCCCCTGCATGAAGCGAAATCTGCCACAGCGATCATGGTAACAAAATGCTTAATCTCGTGACGCTTCCGTCCCAATTGGGGGCGGTCAGGCGATGATGTCGGGGATCAGTTGGTCCTCGAGCAGCGCGATCTCGTCGCGCAGCTTGAGCTTGCGCTTCTTGAGTCGCGCGGCGCGGAGCTGGTCGGCCGATCCGGTGGCGAGCAGCGCGGCGATCGCGGCGTCGAGATCGCGATGCTCGGTCCGGAGCAGCTCGAGCCGGCGCAGGATTTCGCTGTCGTCCATTCACCTTTCCTGAACCCGCCCGGGGAGATCTCCAACGAACCATCGCGCGAATTCGGCGGCCTGTCGATTCGGGCGATCGGAAGCGCGACAAGCCTGGCGAAAGATGATCTACTTCATCCCCCCACCCGCACTCGAAGGAGGCACGCTTCCATGCAGAACGCGCATTTCTCGGCACTTACGGCGAAGCACCAAGTGCTCGACCGGCGAATCGCGGCCGAATCGCAGCGTCCGCTCCCCGATCAGATGCTGCTGGCCGAACTGAAGAAGCAGAAGCTGCGCGTCAAGGAGGAGCTGGCCCGCTAGGCCGGACGTCCACAGCTTTTTGCCCCGGGGCGGGGCCTGTACCTCGCCCCTTCGGGCATCGTCATGGCAGATGCGAAAGCCGCGGCCGGCTCAGCGGCGCGGCAGGATTGGCTTGGTGAAGCTCGGCGTGTGCGTGCCCTTGCCCACGGGCTTGCGCGCGAGCAGCGGATCGATTTCCTGGTCGAAGGCGATCCCCACGCGGCCTTCCGCGCTCCACGCGATGCGGCCGGTGACCCAGCCCACGCCGCGCACGTCGACCTCGAGCGGAGTGCCCTGCGCGACCGGCGCGCCATATTCGGCCATCAGCCCGCCCGATGAAAGGTTGCGCACGCGCACTTGCGTCTCGGGCTTGCCGTCGAGCTTGAGCTGGGCGGTAAGCATCAGGCTGTCGCGCGCGCCGCTGCGCTGGCCGGTGAAGTCCTCGGCCGAAAGCGCCAACAGGGGATCGTACGAAAACTGGTCCATTCAGACTGCTCGAACGCTGGATTGCTGGCGCAGGAATAGCGCGCAAATCTTATCGAAAGCGTTAATCGGGCCGGCCCGCGCGGGCACAAAAAAAGCGCCCCGGGGCGCCGCTCATTCTTCCCTGGAAACCTTTTCCTGGCGCTCGTGGCGCTCTTGGGCCTCGACGGTCATCGTCGCGATCGGCCGCGCTTCGAGCCGCGCGAGCGAGATCGGCTCGCCGGTCACTTCGCAATAGCCGTATTCGCCCTCGTCGATCCGCCGCATCGCCGCGTCGATCTTGGCGATCAGCTTGCGCTGGCGATCGCGGGTGCGCAGCTCGATCGACCAGTCGGTCTCGCTCGACGCGCGATCGGTGAGATCGGCCTCGCGCAGCGACTCGGTCTGGAGCTGCGACAGCGTCCCTGCCGCCTCGCGGAAGATCGCGTCCTTCCAGGCGAGCAGCTTATCGCGAAAATAATCGAGCTGCCGCGGGTTCATGAATGGCTCGTCGGCGCTCGGACGATAGCCGTCGCCGCCATCGTTCGCCGCCGCCGGCGGCCGTTTTTCCGGGTCCTCGAATCGATCCAATACCGAAGCCATTCCCCACTCTCCAACTGGTTCCCCAGTGGCACGCCGCCGGAGACCGCCTTTTTGCCCGCAGGCCCTATACTTTCGCGCGCATCGCTTAACAAGCGAATGATTCCGGGAGGATGCGCGCCGAATGTCCCATAATCCGGGGGAAATTGCCGGTTGCTGAACCAGCCAGGCCCTCGCCCTGACGAGCGTTAATCAGTAAAATTAGAGATTTGTTAACGAATAGATGGGGAGTCGTGTACCAAATCCGAACGTTAACCAGACATCATTGACTCTCTTAGCCTGCAACAGCCGAAGAAAAAGGTAAACAGCGGTTAACGGACTTGCACTTAATAGTTTGTTTTGCACTTTTGGCCCATGAGCTGCGTGCAAGCTGCTGACGTCCGGTCGGGGAGAGCGCGCCAGCAACGGAAGAGTGGGATACCATGTCGGTTCGGATGGCTTTGGCGAAACTCTGCGCCTGCGCATGCGGGGGCGCCGTTATTGGCGGCGGCACCGTGCATGTCGTCGAGCGGGTGCAGACCCAGCGCGTGATCGTGCGGACCCAGCAGCGAGTCGTGCATCGCACGGTGCGGCGCCCGGTGACGCGCACGGTCCGGCGGATCGTCACGCAGACCCAGCAGCAATGCCCCCCCGCGGTGGTGACGATGACCACCCAGGGCGCGCCGATCCCGCTTCCGCCGCCGATGCCCTATGGCAATTCGGGCGTCGCCGCGGCGGCGAGCGGATCCTCGGCCACCGGCGTGGTCGGCGGATCGGGCGGCGGCGGCTTCATCGGCGGCTTCTTCGCCGGGGGCTTCTTCGGCAGCTCGGGCAGCAGCAGTTCGGGAACGAGCGGCGGATCGAGCGGCATCACCATTTCGACGAGCACCAGCACCAGCGGCGGATCGACCTCGACCGGGGGGAGCACGGGGAGCACCGGCAGCACCGGATCGAGCACCTCGAGCGGCGTTTCCTCCTCCACGGGCGGCTCGTCGACGGGTGGTTCCTCCACCGGCGGGTCCTCGACCGGGGGATCGAGCACCTCCACCGGCGGGTCCTCGACCGGCGGGTCGAGCACGTCCACGGGCGGGTCGAGCACTTCGACCGGTGGTTCGAGCACCTCCACCGGCGGGTCCTCGACCAGCTCGTCGACCGGGGGTTCGTCTACCAGCTCGTCGACCGGCGGCTCCTCGACCTCGAGCGGAATCACCTCCTCCTCGTCCACTTCGAGCGGCATCACCTCGTCGTCATCGACTTCGGGGTCGACCAGCACCTCGGGATCGTCGAGCAATTCGTCGAGCACGTCGGGCTCCTCCGGCAATTCGAGCTCGTCGCACGGTTCGAGCAGCTACGGCTCGTCGAGCTATGGATCGAGCAGCCACGGATCGAGCGGCTGGAGCACCAGCAGCGGATGGAGCACCAGCAGCGGCCATTCGTCGAGCAGCGGCCACGGCGGCTCGTCGAGCGGCGGCTCGAGCGGCGGTCCCCAGCCGGTCCCGGCGCCGCCGATGATCCTGCTGTTCGGGGGCGCCGCCGCGGCGCTGGTCGCGCGCAAGCGCTTCGCCAGGAAGACCGCGGTTACCGCATAATTCTCCCCTCCCGCTTGCGGGGGGGGGGTCGGGGGAGAGCGTATGGAGTGGTCGACAGGCCCCTCCCCTCGCCCCTCCCGCAAGCGGGAGAGGAACTACTCCGCTTTCGCCAGCGCTTCCTCGATCTGCGGCACGGTGTGCCCGGTCAGGTCCTTGTCGAGCTCGCCCGCAAGGCGTTCGCTGACAGCCTTGTGGTAATGCTTGCGCAGCTCGCCGAGCGTGCGCGGCGGCGCGACGACGATCAGCGATTCGAACTCACCCCGCAGCGCGCGCTGGTTGAGCAGCTCGGCGGCATCCGCGGCGAAGCGGTCTTCCTCGAGCTGGTGAAAATCGGTCTGCTCATAGGCGCTGCGCCCGTCGCCGACGCTCGAGAACGACCGGCCGGGCGAATCGCTGCCCTGGTCGCTGGTCGTCGGATTGACGTCGACCAGCTTCTTCTCGACCTGGAGATTGGGGAAGGACGCATCGCCTTCGTTCCTCAGGAACAGCAGCTTGCGCCCGTCCGCGACGACGACGAAGGCGTTGTGGGGAACCTGCATGACTTCTCTCCTGATCGGGGTGCTCGCATGCGGTAACGCTGGGGACGCGGCGCGAGTTTCGGTGCTGTCCGGGTTGCACGCGCCGCGACCCACAGCCATAGCCTCGCCGATGCACGATATCCGATCCATACGGGATGATCCCCATGCGTTCGATGCCGGCCTCGCCCGGCGCGGACTCGCGCCGATGGCGGCCGATCTCGCCGCGCTCGACGAGCGCCGCCGCGCGCTGGTGACCGAGCTCCAAGCCTTACAACAAGAGAGAAACGGTGCATCGTCCATAATCGCGCAAATGAAGCGAGACGGAGCGGACGCTAGCGCCGTGATAGCTCGCGTCGCGGCGCTCAAAGAACGGCTCCCAGCGCTTGAAGCGAAGGAGAAAGCGCTCGGCATCGATCTGGACCAGCGCCTCGCGGCAATCCCCAACCTCCCCCTCGCCGACGTGCCCCAGGGCACCGACGAGGCCGACAACGCGCTGGTCCACACGCGCGGCGAGCAACCCGCCTTCGCCTTCGCCCCGCGCGAGCATGACGCGATCGGCCCCGCGCTCGGGCTCGATTTCGAGACCGGCGCCACGCTCGCGGGCGCGCGCTTCACGCTGGTGCGCGGGTCCGCGGCGCGGCTCCACCGCGCACTCGGCCAGTTCATGCTCGATACGCTGACTCGCGAGCATGACTATGAGGAGACCGTCGTGCCGCTGCTGGTGCGCGACGAGATCATGTTCGGCACCGGCCAGCTCCCCAAGTTCGCCGAGGATTCATTCCGCACCGAGGACGGCCGCTGGCTGATCCCCACCTCCGAGGTGAGCCTCACCAACATCGTCCGCGAGCAGATCCTGCCCGGATCGGCGCTGCCGCTGCGCCTGACCGCGCTCACCCCCTGCTTCCGCTCGGAAGCGGGCGCGGCGGGGCGCGACACGCGCGGCTATATCCGCCAGCACCAGTTCGAGAAGGTCGAGATGGTCTCGATCACCGCCCCCGAGGCCTCCGACGCCGAGCATGAGCGGATGACCGCCTGCGCCGAGGACCTGCTGGACAAGCTCGGCCTCCCCTTTCGCCGGATGAAGCTGTGCACCGGCGACATGGGCTTCTCCGCGGCGCGCACGTACGATCTCGAGGTGTGGCTCCCCGGGCAGGGCCGCTACCGCGAGATTTCGAGCTGCTCGACCTGCACCGATTTCCAGGCGCGCCGGATGAACGCGCGCTACCGCCCCGAAGGTGAGAAGGCGACGCGCTTCGTCCATACGCTCAACGGCTCCGGCCTCGCAGTCGGCCGCACGCTCGTCGCGGTGATCGAGAACTACCAGCAGGAAGACGGATCGGTCGCGGTGCCGGAAGCGCTCCAGAGCTACCTCGGGCTCAACCGGCTCGATCCCTCCGCGTAACTTCGCCCCTGACGCGGCGGCAAAGCCGCGATATGGTGTGTCGCATGGTGGGGATCGCAACAGGGCTGCGCGGGCATCAGCGGATCGCGCCATTGGCGTTCGCGCTGCTCGCCGGGTGCATCCCGAGCGCGGGCCCGGCGCAGACCTACACCCCGCCGCCCCGCGCGCGTCCGGCGCAGCTCCGCCCCGCGCCGATCCGGCCGGCGCCCACTCCGCGCATCGATCCCGACGTCCGCGCGCTGCCCTCGCCGCCGCCCGCATGGGAGATACGCCCGGTCACGCCCGACGCGCGCCAGGTCCCGGCGGGCAGCTACATCGTGCGCGGCGGCGATTCGCTCCGGCTGATCGCGGTCAAGACGGGCGCCGGCTCGGAGGCGATCGCGCGCGCCAACAATCTCGCCAAGCCCTATATCGTCACCCCGGGACAGCGGCTCGCGATCCCGGCCGGCCGCTATCACATGGTGCGCGAAGGCGAGACGGGAATCGCGATCGCGCGCGCCTATGGCGTCGACTGGTCGCGGATCATCGCGGCCAACGATCTCGACGAGCCCTATATCCTGCGCACCGGCCAGCGCATCCTGGTTCCGGATACGGGCCCCGAGACGCTCGAGGCGCGCGCCGCGCGCTTCCACCTCGACATCGACGATATCCTGACCGGCGGCCAGCCCGCGCTTGCCGCCAAGGCCAGCCCGGCCAGGCCTATCGCCTCGTCGGCGCGCGCGCTTCCCGCGACCGAGGCGGTCGCCAATCCGGTGCGGCTGCGCAGCGCGTTCCAATGGCCGGTCAGGGGCATGGTAGTCCATCGCTTCGGCCCCGGCGCGAGCGGCGAGAAGAACGAAGGCATCAAGATCGCGATCCCGCTCGACACGCCGGTGCTTGCGGCGGCGGACGGCGTCGTCGCCTATGTCGGCAGCGACATTCCGGCGCTCGGCGGGCTGGTGATCCTCCGCCACGGCGACGGCTGGACCACGGTCTATGGCCACGCCAGCCAGCTGCTCGTCCAGCGCGGCCAGGCGGTCAAGAAGGGGCAGAAGATCGCGCTCTCGGGCGATTCGGGGTTCGCCGATCGCCCCGAGCTCCATTTTCAGATCATCCAGGGCCGCACGCCGGTCGATCCGCTCGCGCACTTGCCCGCGCGCTGATGGCGACCGCGCGCATCCTGCCGATCCTGCTGCTGATCGGCTCGAATGTCTTCATGACCTTCGCCTGGTATGGCCACCTCAGGTTCAAGCAGGTGCCGCTGCTGATCGTGATCCTCGCGAGCTGGGGAATCGCACTATTCGAATACTGCCTCGCCGTCCCCGCCAACCGGATCGGCAGCGGGGTCTATTCGGCGGCGCAGCTCAAGGCGATCCAGGAAGTCGTCACGCTCAGCGTGTTCGCCGGCTTCTCGGTGCTCTACCTCGGGCAGAGGATCACGGTGAACCACCTGATCGGCTTCGCGCTGATCGCGGCCGGCGCCTGGTTCGTGTTCCGGTCGCCGGCCACGGGATAGCTAGCGCAGCAGATTCTGCACCACGCCCATCACGACATAGATCACCAGCCAATAGCCGGCGTCGATCAGGAACAGGTTCCGCGACATCCGCGAGAACAGATAGTTCACCCCGATCGAGGGGATGACGAAGCCGATCGCGATCCCGCCGGCGATCATCGCCGACAGGCCGAGATCGGGATGGCCATAGGTGTTCTGGATGTGATCGAGCACGAACGCCGACACCAGGTTGAGCAGGAAGGTCAGCCCGAAGATCAGCCGCATGTCGGCGCCGGCCTTGAGCGCCTCCGCGGTCAGCCCGCGTGCAGCCATCCACGCCTTGCCGAGCAGCGGGCCATACCAGATCCCGCCGACCACGAACCCCGCGACCGCCGACGCGATCACCGCCAGCCAATGCACGTTGGTTCCCATATCCCCCTCCGTCCTTGTTTCGGAGGCGCGACGATAGCCCTTCGGCGGCTCGGCTAGCAAATTCCGCCAAAACGCCTATGTGCCGCCCCGATCATGGCAACCAAATTCCCCGAGGCGCCCCGCGTGGGCATGGTGTCGCTCGGCTGTCCGAAGAACCTCGTCGACAGCGAACGCATCCTTACCAAATTGCGCTCGGACGGTTATGCGATGTCGCCCGACTATGCCGGCGCCGATGTCGTGCTGGTCAACACCTGCGGCTTCCTCGACAGCGCCAAGGAGGAAAGCCTCGAGGCGATCGGCGAGGCGATCGCCGAGAACGGCCGCGTCATCGTCACCGGCTGCTTCGGCCGCGAGGCCGAGGTGATCCGCGCGCGCTTCCCGCAGGTGCTCGCGATCAGCGGCGCGCAGCAATATGAGGAGGTCGTCGGCGCGGTCCACGATGCCGCGCCGATGCCGCCCAACGCGTTCCTCAACCTGGTGCCGGATAGCGGCCTCAAGCTCACCCCCCGCCATTACAGCTATCTGAAGATCTCGGAGGGCTGCAACCATCGCTGCGCCTTCTGCATCATCCCCGCGATCCGCGGCGACCTCGTCAGCCGCCGCCCCGACGCGATCCTGCGCGAGGCCGAGAAATTGGTCGCGGCGGGGACGAAGGAGCTGCTGGTCATCAGCCAGGACACCTCGGCCTATGGCGTCGACATCCGCCGCGAGCCGCGGATGTGGAAGGGCCGCGAGGTCGTCCCCCACATGACCGACCTCGCGCGCGAGCTGGGCCGGATCGCGCCCTGGGTGCGTCTCCACTACGTCTACCCCTACCCGCACGTCGACCAGGTCATCCCGCTGATGGCCGAGGGGCTGGTGCTGCCCTATCTCGATATTCCCTTCCAGCACGCCAGCCCGCGCATCCTCCGCTCGATGCGCCGCCCCGCGAACGAGGCGAAGGTGCTCGAGCGACTGGCCGGATGGCGCGCGATCTGCCCGGACATCGCGATCCGCTCGACCTTCGTCGTCGGCTTCCCCGGCGAGACCGAGGCGGATTTCCAATATCTGCTCGACTGGCTCGACGAGGCCCAGCTCGATCGCGTCGGCGCGTTCCGCTTCGAGCCCGTCGAGGGCGCCCCCGCCAACGCGCTTCCCGATCCGGTGCCCGAGGAAGTCAAGGAAGAACGCTACGCCCGCGTGATGGCGAAGACCGCCGCGATCTCGGCGGCCAAGCTCCAGGCGAAGATCGGCCGCACGCTCGAGGTCATCATCGACCTCGTCGACGGCGAAGGCGCCACCGGCCGCAGCCCAGGCCGACGCGCCCGAGATCGACGGCGAGGTCCACCTGCGCGACGCCGGCCACCTCGCGCAGGGCGATATCGTCCGGGTGGCGATCGAGGATGCCGACGAGCACGACCTGTTCGGGGTACCCGTTTGACCGTCCCCGCGAGCGTCCTCACCGAGCTCGAGCCCCAGGATTACCCAGCGATCCGCGCGCTCGTCCGCACCGGCGACATGGCGCTGTGCGCCGGGACCAACGCCTTCTCGCGCGCGATCCGCTGGGTCACCGGGAGTCCCTGGAGCCACATCGCGCTGATCCTGCGGCTCGAGGAAATCGACCGGGTGATGGTGATGGAGGCGGTCGAGAAGATCGGCGTGCGGATGGTTCCGCTCAGCCGCTTCGTCAGCGAGGACAGCGCGCATCATCGCCCCTATCCGGGCGACATCGTCATCGTCCGCCACATGGATTTCAAGCGCAAGGCCAGCGGCAGGCGCCTCGCCGAGATGAACGAGTTCGCCGCCGACCGGCTCGGCGCGCCGTTCCGCGCGAGCGAGATGGTCAAGATCCTCGCGCGCCTCGCCGCCGGTCGCTTCCGGATGAAGATGCCGCGGCTGCTCCAGTCCGACGACGAGTTCATCTGCTCGGAATATGTCGCCGAGTGCCTCAAGCACGTCGGGATCGAGATTCCGTGGGACGGCCTCGGCTTCATCGCGCCCTACGACTTCGCCGCCGACCCCAGGATCAAGGCGATCGCGCGGGTGTTGCGCAAGCCCGAGGCAGACGACTAGCCTGGTTTCGGATATCCCGCGCTCCAGACCAGCCCCCCCGCCTCCCCCGGGTCGCCCGTAAGCCGGGTGTCGGCTCGGCGTCGAACGGCAGTCGGGCGATCGCTCTCGTCGAGCGCCACCATCCAGGCCGAGGCCTCGTCGGTCTCATATTCGTGGACCGTCAGCCACAGTCCGCCGGCGCGGTCGATCCTCGCCTCGTCGAGCGACCAATCCTCGATCGGCGGCCCCTCGCGCCATCCGAGCGCCTCGCGCCGCGCCGCGCAAACCCGCCGGACCGCGGCGGCGAAAAGCGACGGCATCGCGGCATCGGCGCGTCCGAGCCGCGCCACCGCTGCGGCGGGCGGCCCCTCGTCCGGGTCGCGCGCGTCCGAGCGCATGACGAAGAGGTCATGGAAATCTGCGCCGAGCGCGCCGCGCCCGAGCCAGCCATCGCGATGCCAGCGCATATCCAAGGTTCATGTCCCCATGCACGCGACGCGCATTGCGTGCGCGTCGACGCCGCGAGTAAGGTCCAATTCGACCGTTCCTGTCGAGGCCCGTTTCCATGCTCGTTCGCAGTGTTTTCGCCTGTGCAGCCCTGCTCGCCTGCGCGACCCCGGCGGCCGCGCAGGCGCTCAGCCCCGCCCAGACCGCGCAGGTCGACAGGATCGTCGCCGACGCGCTCGCTTCCTCGGGCGTCCCCTCGCCTCGATCGCGATCGTCCAGGGTGGCAGGATCGTCTATGCCAAGGCCTATGGCGATCAGGGCCCGGGGATCAGGACGACCACCGCCGACGCCAAATATCCGATCGCCTCGATCTCGAAGCAGTTCACCGCCGCGGCGGTCCTGATGCTTCAGGACGAAGGCAAGCTCAGCCTCGACGACCCCGTCGGCAAGTTCATTCCCGGGATCACCGGCGGCGACGCCATCACGATCCGCCAGCTCCTCAGCCACACCGCCGGCATCCAGGATTATTGGCCGCAGGACTACAGCTTCCCCCGCGATGGAGCGGCCGACCACGCCGCAGGGCATCGTCGATCGCTGGGCGAAGAAGCCGCTCGATTTCGCGCCCGGCACCCAGTGGCAATATTCGAACACCGGCTATGTCGTCGCCGGATGATCGTCGAGAAGGCGTCGGGCCGGCCGCTGCTCGATTATCTCGCCGGCCATGTCTTCAAGCCGCTGGGGATGCACCCGGTCGACCAGGACCTCGCGATCGGCAAGGGCTATCCGCTGCCGACGCACCGCTTCGCGCTCGGCCCGGTGCGGCCCGCCACCCCGGCCGCGCGCGGCTGGCTGTGGGCGATGGGCGAGCTGGCGATGAGCGCGAGCGACCTCGCCAAATGGGATATCGCCCGCATCGATCGCGCGGTGATGGCCCGCCGGCGATTGGGCGGCGCAGGAGACCGAGGTGCGCCTCGCCGACGGCGGCGCGACCGGATACGGGCTGGGGGTCTCGATCGCCGACGAAGGCGGCCGCCGCGTCATCTCGCATGGCGGCGAAGGAGTCGGCTTCCTCTCGTCGAACCTGGTGGTCCCTTCCGAGCGTTTCGCGGTGGTCGCGCTGGTCAACGGCGATTTCCGGCCGCGCCGAGGAGGCGATCACGCAGAACGTCTTCGAGATGCTGCTGCCCCCGCTCGCCGCGCCTCCCACCGCCTCGCTCGACGATGCGCGCGACGCGCTCGCGCGCAAATTCTACGATCAGCTCCGCGGCGGCGCCCCCGATCCGGCGCTGCTCACCGACGACGCGCGCTATTATTTCACCCCCGGCGCGATCGCCGACTATCGCGACAGCCTCGCCCCGCTGGGGGCGCCCGCCGCGATCAAGCCGCTCGGCAAGGCGCGGCTGCGCGGCGGCTTCGTCAACCGCAACTATGAGATCGACTATGCCGGCCACCGCCTGCTCGCGGTGACCTATGCCGAGCCCGGCGCCGACGGCCGGTTCGAGCAGTTCATCGTGATGCCGTTCGATTGATGCGCGCGCCTTTCGTCCTCGCCGCCGGCTGGCTCGCGCTCGCAGCCGCCGCCGCGCCGCCGGCCTCGGTGGCGCGGGTCGATCCGCTGACCGTCGAGGACGACGATTTCGCCCGCCACCGCGATCCCCCGCCGAATGGCAGGGGCTCACCGTCGAGCGGATCGAGTTCAAGAACGAGCGCGCGGCGTGGCGCTTCTGGCGGATCGAGGACCCCCCGCCATCGCCACGGTCCGCTGTGGTTCGTGCCCCACGACAACGAGAACGGCGGGTTCGAGGCCGCGTTCGCGGCGCTCCGCAAATATGGCGGCACCGCGATCGTGGTCGATTCCGGGCATCGCGCCGGGCCATGACGGCGAGCGGCGCAATCCGCGCGATCGATTACGGCAAGCCGATCGACCCCCCAACCGCAACTTCGACAGCGCGCTGCCCGAATATGCCGCGCAGGTGCTCGCCCCGCTCGCGCCACGGCGCCTGGCCGATCATCGCGCTCCACACCAACGCGCCGGGGTTCGATACGTCGGAATCGCTCTGCAACCGCTCCGATCCGCCCGGCGACGGGATCATCTCGATCCGCTTCTGCGACCAATATTACACCCCCAGCCAATCGCGGACCCGCCGCCTGGCCGTTCGACGACGACGACAGCGTCGGCTTCGCGACCTATCGGACCAGGGGCTCGCCCAGCGATGCCTTCTGCAACGACCAGCTCGTCGCCGCCGACTTCAACCTGGTCCACGAGCGCGTCGTCACCAGCGACGGGTCGCTGTCCAACTATGCCGTGCTCCACGGCCTCGCCTATCTCAACTTCGAGACGCGCGATCGCGGCAACGCCCCCCAGGGCCTCGCCGAGATGCGCGACCGGCTGATGTACATGATCGACCATGCGATCGCGCTGTGTGCGCCCGGGGTCCGGTCGATTAGGCCCTAGCCGTGGCGGCCCACCGCGCCTAGATCACGCCGATGCCCGACCTTTCCACGCTCATCCAGCCGATCGCGGCCAGCCCGCGCGCACCATCCACCTGATCGACGCCAGGGATTCGATGCCTGGCTCGCCGCCCAGCCGCCGCGCCACCGCGCCGCCGCCCAGGCGCAGCGGCTCGCCCCCGGCGCCTATGCCAGCGCGATCCTGCCCGGCGACGCGCCCGAGGAATGGTCGGGTCGTCACCGTCGTCGCCAACGTCGACCCGCCTCACGCCCCTGGTGCCTCGCCAAGCTCGCCGAGACGCTGCCCGAGGGCAGCTATCGCGTCGAGGGCCGCGATCCCGGCGCGGCGCTCTATGGCTGGCTGACCGCGCAATATCGCTTCGACCGCTATCGCAAGGACGACAAGGCGCAGGGCCCCGCGCGTGCTGCTCACCCGGCGATCCCGCGCGGATCGAGGAGACGCTCCGCCTCGCCAACGCCGCGTGCAAGATCCGCGACATGGTCAATCTCGGCGCCTCAGAGATGGGACCCGCCGACCCTCGAGGCCGAGGCGACGTCGATTGCCAAGGCGAATGGCGCGACGCTCACCGTTACCCCGCGGCGCCGAGATCGAGCGCGGCTATCCGATGATCTTCGCGGTCGGCAAGGCGGCGGGCAAGGGCCGCGACCCGCGGCTGATCGAGATCGAATGGGGCAATCCCGATCACCCGCGCATCGCGCTGGTCGGCAAGGCGTGACCTTCGATTCGGGCGGGCTCGACATCAAGCCGGCATCGGGCATGCGGCTGATGAAGAAGGACATGGGCGGCGCCGCGCACGCGATCGCGCTCGCCGAGCTGGTGATGGCGGCGCGGCTGCCGGTGCGGCTCCACATGCTCGTCGCCGCGGTCGAGAATTCGATCTCGGGCGAGGCCGGCGCGCCCCGGCGACGTGATGAGGAGCCGCAAGGGGCTGACCGTCGAGAACAGCAACACCGATGCCGAGGGCCGGCTGATCCTCGGCGACGCGCTCGCCAAGGGCGGGCGAGAGCAACCGGAGCTGGTGATCGACTTCGCGACGCTCACCCGGCGCGGCGCGGGTCGCGCTCGGCGCCGACATCCAGGGCCTGTTCGCCAACGACGACACGCTCCCAGCGTCCCGAGCTGCTGGCGGCGGGCGAGACCGAGGGCCGACCCGATCTGGCGCCTGCCCTTGTGGACGCCCTATGAGGAGCTCCTCAAGTCCGACGTCGCCGACATGGTCAACGCCGCCGAGGGCCCGTGGGCGGCGCGCTGACCGCGGCGCTGTTCCTGCGCAAGTTCGCGCCCCGAGAAGGCGCAATGGGCGCATCTCGACATCTTCTGCTGGAACGGATCGCCCAAGCCGGGCCGCCCCAAGGGCGGCGAGGCGGCGGGGCTGCGCGCGGTGTGGAAGGTGCTGAAGGACCGCTACGCGGGATAGGGTTGGCATCAGTCAGGCTGAACGAAAAACCCGTTCGCCCTGAGCTTGTCGAAGGGCGCGCTGCCGCAAAATGGTTCGCGCGCGGATGGCCGCCCCCTTCGACAGGCTCAGGATAGATCAGCGCCGCCTGGGCGTGCGAGTAAGGTGCGCATGACCGCGAATCCCCGGCTCACGCTCGTCAGCCCTGCATCCTCGCGTCGAGCCTCGCGTTCATCGACGGATCGGTGACCAACGTCGCGCTCCCCGGCGATCGGCCGCAGCCTCCATGCGAGCCCCGCCGAGCTGCAATGGACGGTCGACGCCTATCTGCTGCCGCTCCTCGGCGCTGCTGCTGACCGGGGGGCGCGGCGGGGGATCATTTCGGGCGGCGGCGGCTGTTGATCGGGGGGATCGCCCTTGTTCACCGGGGCGTCGGTGGCCTGCGCCTTTCGCGCAGGGGCTGACGCTGCTGCTCGGCGCGCGCGCCGTCCAGGGCGTCGGCGCGGCGATCCTGCTGCCCAACAGCCCTCGCGATCCTCGGCAACGCCTTTGCGGGCGAGGAGCGCGGGCGCGCGATCGGCACCTGGGCGGCGGCCGGCGCGATCGCCGCGGCGATCGGTCCGCCGATCGGTGGCTGGCTGGTCGACGGGATCGGCTGGCGCGCGATCTTCTTCGTCAACGTGCCGTTCGCGGGCGTCGCGGTGCTGCTCGCCTGGCGGTTCGTCGCCGAGAGCGCCGAGGGCGAGCTGCCGCTCGACTGGCCCGGCGCGGCGCTGGCGACGCTCGCGCTCGGCGGGCTCACCTGGGGGCTGACGGTCTGGTCGAGCACGCGCGCGTTCGGGAGCGAGGCGGGGATGTCGATCGCCGCGGGCGCGCTGCTCGTCGCGGATTCCTGTGGCACGAGCACCGCCTCGGCGAGCGCGCGATGATGCCGCTCGCGCTGTTCGCCTCGCGCGCCTTCGCCGGGCTGACGGTGCTGACCTTCCTCGTCTATGGCGCACTCGGCGGGCTGCTCGTGCTGCTGCCCTATGTCCTGATCCAGAGCGGCTATTCGGCGCTCCACGCCGGGTTCGCGCTGCTGCCCTTCCCCGCTGGTGGTCGGCACCGCATCGCGCGCGATGGGGCGCGTCGCGCAGCGGATCGGGCCGCGCTGGCCGCTGACGCTGGGCCCGCTCACCACCGCGATCGGCCTTGCATTGATCGCGCGCGTCGATCCGCACGGCAGCTATTGGACAAGCATTCCTTCCGGCGATCCTGGTGATCTCGCTCGGCATGGCGGCCACCGCGGCGCCGCTCACCACGGCGGTGCTCGGCTCGGTCGACGAACGGCATACCGGCACCGCCTCGGGCTTCAACAGCGCGATCTCGCGCACCGGCGGGCTGATCGCGACCGCGGTTTCGGGCGCGGTGATCGCATCCGCCGGCGCGGCGCTGGTGGCCGCGCTCCATGTCGCGGCGCTGGTCGGGGCGGCGATGGCCGCGGTCGCGGCGATGGCGGCATTCCGCCACGCTCGACGGCAAGCCTAGCCGCTGATTCGCGCCCGCCGCCGCGATGATCGGCACGAACTTCTCCGCGGTCAGGCCTCGCCCCGCCGACCAGCGCGCCGTCGACGTCGGCGGTGGCGAGGATCGCGCCGGCGTTCGCCCCCGGTCACCGATCCGCCGTAGAGGATGCGGATCGCGTCGGCATGCGCGCCGATCATCGATCGCATCTTGGGCGCCGCGATCGCGTGGATCGAGGCGATCTCGGTCGAGCGTCGGGGTGCGGCCGGTCCCGATCGCCCAGCGCGGCTCATAGGCGAGCGTCAGCCCAGTCGGCGATCGCATCCTCGGGCAGCGACTTCTCGATCTGCGACTGGACGATGCGCTCGGCACGCCCGGCGTCGCGCTCGGCCTCGGTCTCGCCGCAGCACAGGATGACCTTCAGGCCGTGGCGATGCGCGGCGCGGCCTCTGGCCCAGGCATCGTGGCTGGTCTCGTGCTGGTCGGCGCGCCGCTCGCTATGCCCGACGATCGGTCAGCGCCGCGCCCGCGTCGGCGAGCATCGCCGCCGAGACGCAGCCGGTGTGCGCGCCCTTCTCCGCCTCATGGACCATCCTGCCCGCCGATCGGCAGCCCGCCCGCGATTGCGACGGCGTGCTCGATCAGCGTGAACGGCGGGCACAGCGCGACATCGACCCCGGGCTGCGCACGCGCCGCCGCGGCGATCGCCGCGATCTCGGGCAGGTCGGCCTTGAGCCCGAACATCTTCCAATTGCCGGCGATCAGCTTGCGGCGCATGCGCATCTCCCTTCGCCGCCCGTCGATAGCGGCCCCGCGTCGCCGCACAAGCTTGAAGGCCGCGCGGACCGGCCCTAAAGCACGCGCACTCCCTCTCCAGCGAACGGCCCATCATGCTCAGTTTCTTCCGTCGTTTCTCGAAGTCGCGCTTCGGCCTGATCGCGGTGTTCCTCGTGCTCGGCGTGATCGCACTCGCCTTCGCCGCGAGCGACGTCACCGGGCTGCGCTCGGCGGCAGTCGGCGGCTCGGGCAATGTCGTCGCGACCGTCGGCAGCCCAGCAGATCCACCGACGTCCAGCTTCAGGAGCGCGTCCAGCGGGTCCTCACCAACCTTCGCAACCAGGGCCAGCCGATGACGATGGAGGAATTCGTCGCGCAGGGCGGGTTCGAAGGCTCGCTCAACGGGATGATCAACGAGCTCGCGACCGAGGAATTCGCCAAACGATCGGGGATGCTGGTCAGCAAGGCGCTGATCGACGGCGAAATCGCCAGCAATCCCGTGTTCCAGGGGGTCGACGGCAAGTTCGACCAGAAGACGTTCGACGCCCTGCTCTCGCGCGAGCGCGTCGCGCCGCAGGCGCTGCGCGACGACATCATGCGCGGGCGCTACAGCAGCTGGCTGCTGATCCCCGGCGGCGTCTCGGCCGGCGAGTTTCCGAAGGGCGTGCTCGCGCCCTATGCCTCGCTGCTGCTCGAGCGGCGCCAGGGGATCGGCACGCTCATCCGCTCGATCGACATGGACCCCGGCGCCGACCCGGACGACGCCACGCTGACCGCTTATTACAAGTCGCATCTGGCGCGCTACACCGTGCCGCAGCGCCGCATGCTGCGCTATGCGATCGTCCATCCCGATCAGTTCAAGGCGCAGTCGACCGCGACCGACGCCGAGATCGCCGCGGCGTTCGCCAAATCGGGGCCGCGCTATGCCGCGACCGAGAAGCGGACCGTCCACCAGATCGTGCTGCTCGATCAGGCAACCGCCAATTCGGTCGCCGCGCAGATCAAGGCCGGCAAGCCGATCGCCGACGTCGCCAAGGGCATGGGGCTCGAGGCGAGCGACTTCGAGGCGATCGAGAAGCCCGCGCTCGCGCGCCAGACCGCGCCCGCCGTCCGCCGACGCCGCCTTCGCCGCCGCCGCCGGATCGGTCGCCGGGCCGGTCCATTCGTCGCTCGGCTGGCACGTGCTGCGCGTCGACAAGGTCGAGAAGATCGCCGCCAAGACGCTCGATCAGGTGCGCGGCGAGCTCGCCGACGAGATCACCCAGCGCAAGATCGCCACAAGCGCTGGTCACGGTGCGCCAGGCGCTCGACGACGGCGTCGGCGAGGGATCGACCTTCGACGATCTGATGAGGGCGGCCAAGCTCCAGCCGTCGGTGACGCCGCCGCTGCTCGCGAGCGGATCAACCCCGACGATCCCAATTCCAAGCCCGATCCGCAGCTTGCCCGCGGTGATCCGCGCCGGCTTCACCGCCTCTCCCGAGGACCATGATCCGCAGGTCGTCGCCGCCTCCACCGACGGCAGCTTCGCGGTGGTCGCGATCCAGAAGGTGATCGCGCCGACCCCGCGCCCGCTCGCCGCGATCCGCAAGAAACGTCAACAGCGATTACCTGCTCGATCAGGCGCAGGCCAAGGCGCGCAAGGCTGCTGCGCAGGTCGTCGCCCAGCTCGACAAGGGCGTGCCGATGGCGCAGGCGCTCGCCGCGGCGGGCGTCAAGCCTGGCGCCAAGATCGTGCCGTTCGATCTCAAGCGCTCCGATCTCGAAGGCAAGCAGGTGCCGCCGCAGGTGGTGATGGCGTTCAGCATGGCGCCCAGGAAGGCCAAGCTGCTCGAAGCGCCGGCCCGCTCCGGCTATTACATCGTCTACTCGACTCGATCGAGGCGCACGACGCCACCGGCGACACCGCGACGATGGACAAGGTGCGCGGCGAAATCACCTCGCAGATCGCCCCCGAGCAGCGCGAGCAGTTCCTCGAGGCGATCCGCCGCGACATCGCGGTCAAGCGCAACGAGGCGGTGATCGCGCGGCTCAAGGCCGGCTACCTCAACGGCACCGCCGCCGGCTCCTGATGATCGAAGGCGCCGAGGCCGCGCGCGCGGCGCTGGATGCCGGACGGCCGGCGCTGCTCTGGCGCCGCCAGCTCGCCGACACCGAGACGCCGGTCGCCGCCGCGCTCAAGCTGATCGAGCCGGGGCGCGGCGATTCCTGCTCGAATCGGTCGAGGGCGGATCGGTGCGCGGGCGCCACAGCCTGATCGGGCTCGCGCCCGACCTCGTCTTCCGCGCGACCGGCGACCGGGCGGAGGTCAACCCGCGCTGGCTGGCCGATCGCGCGGCCTTCGCGCCGTGCGCCGAGCCGACGCTGGCGGCGCTGCGCGCGTTGGTCGCGAGCTGCCGGATGCCGGTCCCGTCCGAGCTGCCGCGCGCCGCCTCGCCTGCCTCGTCGGCTATTTCGGCTATGAGACCGTCGGGCTGGTCGAGCGGCTGGCGCGCCCGCCGCCAATCCGATCGGCGTGCCCCGACATGATGTTCGTGCGGCCCACCGTGGTGCTGATCTTCGACTCGGCTGGCGGATTCGCTGTTCCTCGTCGCGCCGGTCTGGCCCGGCGGCGATCCCGAAGCGCTGATCGAGGCGGCCGCCGAACGCATCCTCGCCACCGCCGCGCGGCTCGCGGCGACCGCGCTCCCCCGCCCCGGTCCGCGCCGAACCCGCCGAGATCGTGCTCGCGCCGGTGTTGCCGCCGGGCCGCTACGGCGCGATGGTAGCGGCCGCCAAGGCCTATATCGAGGCGGGGGACATCTTCCAGGTCGTGCTCGCGCAGCGCTTCACCGCGCCGTTCGCGCTGCCGCCGTTCGAGCTCTATCGCGCGCTGCGCCGCGTGAACCCCCTCGCCTTTCCTTTACCATCTCGACTTGCCCGGCTTCGCGCTGACCGGCTCGAGCCCCGAGATCCTCGTCGCGCGCGCGCGACGGCGAGGTCACGATCCGCCCGATCGCGGGCACACGGGCCGCGCGGGCGCACCGCGTCCGAGGACGAGGCCAACCGCGCCAGCCTGCTCGCCGATCCCAAGGAATGCGCCGAGCATCTGATGCTGCTCGATCTCGGCCGCAACGACGTCGGCCCGCGTCGCCGAAGCGGGAAGCGTGCGCGTCACCGACAGCTATACGGTCGAATTCTACAGCACGTCATGCATATCGTCTCGAACGTCGTCGGGGCGCTGCGCCCCGGGCAGGACGCGCTCGACGCACTGTTCGCGGGTTTCCCGGCGGGCACCGTCAGCGGCGCGCCCAAGGTCCGCGCCTGCGAGATCATCGCCGAATTGGAGCCCGAGACGCGCGGCCCCTATGCCGGCGGGGTCGGCTATTTCTCGCCCGACGGATCGATGGATTCGTGCATCGTGCTTCGGACCGCGCTGGTGAAGGACGGCACGATCCACGTCCAGGCCGGCGCCGGCATCGTCGCCGACAGCGATCCGGCCTACGAACAGCGCGAGTGCGAGGCCAAGGCCGGCGCGCTGCTCGCAGCCGCCCGCGAGGGCGATCGCGCGGGCGGGGGATGCCGGGTTCGGGCAGTAAAACCAATTCCTCCCCGTTCCGGGGAGGATCGGCTACGGATTCTTCGAGCTCTTGGCTTCCTTTTCCAGCCGCTCCTGCGCCCATTGCTGGATGAACTGGCGGGTGCAGCCGGATTGGCCGCCGCTGCCGATCGGCGAGCAGCTGTTGGGCAGCCCCGCGCGATTGACGTCCTCGACCACCTCCATCCGCCGCGACCCAGCTCGTGCTGCCGGGATCGGTCTTGGTCAGGCCGCGGAAGCGCTTGGGGATGCGATAGGGCGAAATCGCCGATGTTCGCACAGACCACGATCTCGTCGGGATCGGTGGTCGGGGGGCAATCCTGGTTGCCGTAGAGCAAGACGCTGCGGATGCGCTTGGGGGGATCCTGCGGGGCGGCCGAATCCTGCGCCATGGCGGGGACCGCGAGCAACAGGGCGGCGATGAGGCTTCGTGCGAGCATATGATCTCCTAGTCGGGCCGGAGCGCAGGCGCCCTCGGCATTTGTCCGTAACGCCCCGTTGCCCGGCAGCGTTGCCGCCCTAGTGTGGCGGTGCCAAGGCGCAAAGCGGCTTGTTGCGGTGCACCGCATCCTAAGTCCTCCGCATGGCTTTTCTTCGCCGGCTCGCCGCTATCGCCGGCCTCGCGCTCTCGCTCGCCGCCTGCGGCGCGCCGGCGAGCGCAACGGCATCGCGGCGGCCTGCAGCCGGGTCGTCTTCGAGGGCGCGCGCTTCACCGTCTGCCGCGCCGAGCCGGGCAAGCACGATCTGCTTCTCGTCGATCGCGGCGCGAACGGTCAGCCGATGCGCGATTTCTCGGGGCTCGAGGCGCGGCTCGGCGATCGCTTTCCCCGGATTGCCTTCGCGATGAACGCCGGGATGTTCGATCCCAAGGGCGCGCCGATCGGCTATTATGTCGAGGACGGCGTCCAGCAGGTGGCGCTCAACCGGCGCGAGGGGCCCGGCAACTTCCACATGCAGCCCAACGGCGTATTCTGGGGCGATGCGGCGGGCTGGCACGTCGCCACGACCGACGATTTCGCCGGCGCCAAGCCGCCGCACGTCCGTTTCGCCCACCCAATCGGGCCCGATGCTGATCATCGCGGGCCGGCTCCATCCCCAGATCAGCCCCAACGGCACCTCGCTCCAGATCCGCAACGGCGTGGGGGTGGCGGCGCGACGGATCGGCGTGGTTCGCGATCGCCGACGAGGCAGTGTCGTTCGGCCGCTTCGCGCGGCTGTTCCGCGATCGGCTGGGCTGCGCCGACGCGCTCTATCTCGACGGCGCGGTCTCGCGGCTGTGGGACCCGGTCTCGGCGCGGCGCGACGAGGGCGCGGACGTGGGCCCGATTGTCGTCGCGCTCCAGAAGCGATAGCGGGGTTCCCATGATCCTCGTCATCGACAATTACGACAGCTTCACCTGGAATCTCGTCCATTATCTGATGGGAGCTCGGCGCCGAAGTGAAGGTGGTGCGCAACGACACGCTCACCGCGGCCGAGGGCGATCGCCAGCAACGCCCAAGCGTTCCTGATCTCGCCCGGCCCCTGCACGCCCAACGAGGCGGGGGATCAGCCTCGATCTGGTCGCCGCCTGCGCCGATCTGGGCAAGCCGCTGCTCGGCGTGTGCCTGGGTCATCAGGCGATCGGCCAGCATTTCGGCGGCAGCGTGGTCCGTGGCGGGCTGATGCACGGCAAGACCTGCCCCGTCGAGCACGACGGCACCGGGCTGTTCGAGGGCCTGCCCTCGCCCTTCACCGCGACGCGCTACCACTCGCTGATCGTCACCGACGTTCCCGACGAGCTGGCGGTCAACGCCACCGCCGGCGACGGCACTGTGATGGGCTTCCGCCACCGCGACCTGCCGATCCACGGCGTCCAGTTCCACCCCGAGAGCATCGCCACCGAGCATGGGCATGCGATGCTGGCGAACTTTCTCCGGCTGGCTGGGATCGGGGCGCCGGAGGTGGTTCGCGATTAAGCGACACCAAACTCACGGGTGAGTGAAGATTGACGCGCCGGCCCGCTCACGCGCCCAGCGCGCTCCATCTCGGCGCGATCACGCGGGCGAACCGTATCTGACATCGCGCCGACGGACCGACAGATATGTGGACTCGTCCGTCCGTGATATTAACATCGGCCGCCGGGTATCCGCGAGGGCCGAATGACCAACGCATATGATCCGGGGGGCGTGGCGCGAACTCTTCTGATGCTGGGAGGATCGCTGGCGGCTCTGGCCGGGCTCTTGTTCGTCGCGATGTCGATCCAGATCGCGGTGATCCGGAGGCGCCGCATTGGCGATCGCGCGCCTTCGGCAATACCTTCGCGTTGATCGGCCTGCTGATCGAGGCGGCGCTCGTGCTCGCCCCGTAGGAGCGGGCGCTGCTCGGCGTGGAGATCCTCGCCGTCAACCTGTTCCTGCTCTTCTTCGTCCCGGTGCGCGCGTTTATCGACCTGTCGCGCCTGGGGGCAAGCATCCCCGCGGCTTCGGCCGGCTTCGGGAATGATGGCCTGGGCGCTCGGCGCGCTGGGCGGCGCAAGCCTGATTGCCGGGACCGGGAGAGGGCATGTATCTGGTAACGCTGTCCTGCCTGGGCCTGATCTGGCTGGGGATCTTGAACGCCTGGTCGTTCCTGATCGTGTCGGAAGCCGAATCTCCCGAAACGCGCGGGGCCCCAGGATTCCTGATCGCTGTCAATTCGCTCGACTTCGGCCTTCGACGACGGGATAGAAACCCGGTGACCGTCTTCGCCCTCCTCCCCGATCCCGCAACGCCGCTCGGGCGCGAATCGGCGGCGCGGGCGTTCGCGGACATCCTCGACGGCACCGTGCCGGACGCGGCGGTCGAAGCCTTCCTGATCGCGCTCAGCATCCGCGGCGAAACCAGCGTCGAGATTGCCGAGGCGGCGCGCGCGATGCGATCGCGCCTGATCCCCGTCACTGCCCCCGAGGGCGCGATCGACGTCTGCGGCACCGGCGGCGACGGGCACCACACGCTCAACGTCTCGACCGCGGTCGCGCTGGTGGTCGCGGCGTGCGGCATCCCCGTCGCCAAGCACGGCAACCGCGCCGCCTCGTCCAGGGCCGGCGCCGCCGACACGCTCGAAGCGCTCGGCCTCGACCTCGACCGCGCCGCCGCGCGCGCCGAGGCGACGCTGAGCGACCTCGGCATCGCCTTCCTGTTCGCGCAGCACCACCATCCCGCGCTCGCCCGCATCGGCCCGATCCGCCGCCGCATCGGTCGCCGCACGATCTTCAACCTGATGGGACCGCTCGCCAATCCCGCGCACGTCACCCGCCAGCTCATCGGCATCGCCCGCCCCGATTACGCGACCGTCTATGCCGAGGCGCTCGCGCAGCTCGGCACCGAAGCGGCGGCGGTGATCTCGGGCGAGGAAGGTCTCGACGAGCTTTCCACCGCCGGTCCCAGCGTGGCGGTAAGCGTCGGCGGGGCCGACTTGCCCGTGCGCATCCGCCCCGAGGATGCCGGCCTGCCGCGCCACCCCCTCTCGGCGATCCGCGGCGGCGATCCGGCGGAGAATGCGCTCGCGCTCAAGCGGCTGCTGCTAGGCGACAAAGGCGCGTATCGCGACGCCGTGCTGCTCAACGCCGCCGCCGCGCTGATGGTCGCCGGCCGCGCCGCCAGCCTGCGCGACGGCGCCGAGGAAGCCGCCGAGGCGCTCGACAACGGCCTCGCCAACGCGCTGCTCGACTGCTGGATCGCCTACGCATGAGCGACATGCTCGATCGCATCCTCGAGAAGAAGCGCAACGAGGTGGCGACTCGCAAGCGCGCGACCAGCCTTGCGGCGCTCGGTGAGGCGTCGCTCGCGCAGACTCCGCCTCGCGGCTTCCGCTCCGCGCTCGATGCGCATGCCGCCGCCGGCTATGGCCTCATCGCCGAGATCAAGAAGGCGAGCCCCTCGAAAGGCCTGATCCGCGCCGATTTCGATCCCGCCGCGCATGCCCGCGCCTATCAGGCCGGCGGCGCCGCGTGCCTCTCGGTGCTCACCGACGCGCCGTGGTTCCAGGGGCACGAGGACTATCTCGTCCAGGCGCGCGCCGCGGTCTCGCTGCCGGTGCTGCGCAAGGACTTCATCGTCGATCCGTGGCAGGTGATCGAGGCGCGCAGCATCGGCGCCGATGCGATCCTGATCATCGTCGCCGCGCTCGACGACGGCGCGATGGCCGAGATCGAGGCGGCCGCGCTCGGGCTCGGCATGGACGTCCTCGTCGAAGTCCACGACGCCGACGAGCTCGATCGCGCGCTCCGCCTCGATTCGCGGTTGATCGGGGTGAACAACCGCAATCTCAAGGATTTCACAGTCGATTTCGCGCGCACCTACGAGCTCGTGCGCCGTGCGCCGGCGGACTGCACCTTCGTCGCCGAGAGCGGCCTCGCCACCCGCGTCGACCTCGACGCGATGGCCGGGCACGGCGTCCGCTGCTTCCTGGTCGGCGAGGCGCTGATGCGCCAGGAGGATGTCGAAGCGGCGACACGGGCGCTGATCGGATGACCGGCCTCACCCACCTCGACGAGGCCGGCGCCGCGCGCATGGTCGATGTCGGCGGCAAGGCCGTCACCGCGCGCGAGGCAGTCGCCACCGGCCGCATCACCATGTCCGCCGAGGCCGCCGCCGCGATCCGCGCGGGCGCGGTCGAGAAAGGCGACGTGCTCGCGGTCGCGCGCGTCGCGGGGATCATGGCGGGGAAGAAGACCGCCGATCTGATCCCGCTTTGCCACCCGCTGCCGCTCACCCGAGTCGCGATCGATCTGGCGGCCGACGAGACGGGCGTCGCCGCCACCGCCACCGCCGCCACCGCCGCTAGGACCGGCGTCGAGATGGAAGCGCTCACCGCGGTCGCCGTCGCGCTGCTGACGATCTACGACATGGCCAAGGCGCTCGATAAGCGCATGACGATCGGCGAAATCCGCCTCCTCTCAAAGACGGGCGGCAGGTCCGGAGATTGGCAGTGGGGGCTTGAAGGCTAGTGTCCCGATTCCGAAGCTCGTTTGATCAGCAAACCACCTCGCACACCCGTCATGCCGGACTTGTTCCGGCATCCACAGCGAGGCACCGGCTGGACAAGAGGCGCTTGCATTCCGCCCGGCTCCCGGTGGACCCCGGAACAAGTCCGGGGTGATGGAATTATTTTGAGCTTTCGGAATTCAACGAACTTCTGAACCACCACACTAGATCCCGCCGTCGACCGGCTCGTGCCCGATCGCGCGCAGCCCGGCGGCGAGCGCGTCGGCGCAGGCGTCGACTACCGCCTGCGAGGTCGCGCGGATCACGAAATTCGCGCCCCCCCGCCCCTCGCGGAACAGCGGGTAGCTGCCGATCGCGATGCCCGCATGCGCGCGCTCGGTGGCCGCGAGAAGCTCGGCGACCTCGCTTTCGGCCACCCAGCAGCCGATCGTCCGCGAGACCAGCGGCAGCCCGCCCTCGAGGCTGCCGGTCAGCGCGTCGAGCATTCCCGCGGCGATGTGCGGCACGCCTGCGAGGACGAACAGGTTGCCGATGCGGATTCCCGGCGCCCCCGACATGCGGTTGACGATCAGCTCGGCGCCCTCGGGCACCCGCGCCATCCGCAGCCGTGCGCCGGTCAGTTCCTGGCCGCGCGCGGCATAGTGCGACTCGAGCACCGCGCGCGCCTGCGGATGCACCACCACCGGCACGCCCAGCGCGGTGGCGATCGCGTCGACCGTGATGTCGTCATGCGTCGGCCCGATGCCGCCGGTGGTGAAGCAGTAATCGGTGTGCGCCCGCAGCGCGTTGACCGCCTCGACGATCGCCGCGGTCACGTCGGGGACCACGCGCACCTCGGCGAGCCGGATGCCCTGCGCGTTGAGCCAGGTCGCGACCTGGGCGATGTTCCTGTCCTGGGTGCGGCCCGAGAGGATCTCGTCGCCGATCACCACCAGTGCCGCCGTCCAGATGCGCTCTCCCATGGGCCAGCGCATAGCCCAGCCGCGCGCCCTCGCAAAGCGTCGCGGCTTTGACTATATCGCGATTCATGACCGAATATCTGTCCGTCACCGACACCACGCCGATGGCCCGCACGGGCGCGATCAAGCTGCATGGGCCCGAGGGCTTCGAGGGGATGCGCCGCGCAGGCCGGCTCGCCGCCGAGATCCTCGACGCGCTGGTGCCGCATGTCGTGCCGGGCGTCACCACCGGCGAGCTCGACGACATCGTCCGCGACATGAGCGTCGGCGGCGGCGGCGTTCCCGCCACGCTCGGCTATCGCGGCTACACGCACAGCTGCTGTATCTCGATCAACCATGTCGTCTGCCACGGCATTCCCTCCGAGCGCACGCTCAAGGACGGCGACATCGTCAACATCGACGTGACGCCGCTGCTCGATGGCTGGCACGGCGACACCAGTCGGATGTTCCTGGTCGGCGACGTGCCGCTCAAGGCGCGCCGGCTGGTCGACGTGACCTACGAATGCCTGATGCTCGGGATCGAGCAGGCGCGCCCGGGCAACCATCTTGGCGACGTCGGGCACGCGATCCAGCGCCATGCCGAAGCGCATCGCTATGGCGTCGTCCGCGATTTCTGCGGCCACGGCGTCGGCCAGATGTTCCACGACGCGCCCGAGGTGGTCCATGTCGGCCGCCCGGGCACCGGCCCCGAGCTGCGCCCCGGCATGTTCTTCACGATCGAACCGATGATCAACATCGGCCGCCCCGACGTGAAGCTGCTCGAGGATGGCTGGACGGCGGTGACGCGCGATCGATCGCTCTCGGCGCAGTTCGAGCATTCGATCGGCATCACCGAGGACGGCTGCGAGATCTTCACCAGGAGCCCGAAGGGGTTCGACCGGCCGGCCTATTAGGGCCGCGCCGCGCGTCAGTGCGGTACGGACCAGCGGCGCAACGCTTCCTCGACCTCCGCGGGGCTCAGCGTTCCCGCCGCGCTGGTGATCCAGCAGCCCTCGCGCGCCGAGGGATCGAGCGACATCAGCCCGTGCGCCATGATGACGAGCGGTCCCTTGGCCACGGTGACTTCGTACGATCCCGGCGTCCCCGCTTCGAGGCCTTCGATCCGGCGGTGCAGCTCCGCCGGCATATCCATCGAGAAATAAAGCATATAACGCTCCCGCGCTCGATCTTGCACGAACGTGAAGGCAATGAGTTTGTTCCGGGCCGGTTTCATGCGGGCCGACGCTCCGCGGCCTTTCGCCGCGCCCGCACCTGGCGCATCGGCGCGCGGCACTGCTCCCCAATCGGGCAAAGCCCCTGCGCCTGCCCATTTGCTAGGCACTTGTTAACCGTCGCCGGGCGTGCCACCGGCGGATTAGCTCTTGGCGGACGCTCTGGCACGCTTGTTGCCAGACGCGCGGCATGGGGCAGGCATCACAGCGCGAAGGATAGGCCGTGAAGAAGATCGAGGCGATCATCAAGCCGTTCAAGCTTGATGAGGTGAAGGAGGCGCTCCACGAAGTCGGCGTCTCGGGAATCACCGTGACCGAGGCCAAGGGCTTCGGCCGCCAGAAGGGGCATACCGAGCTTTACCGCGGCGCCGAATATGTCGTCGACTTCCTGCCCAAGGTGAAGCTTGAGGTGGTGGTCGAGGATGCGCTCGCCGAGCGGGTGGTCGAGGCGATCGCCGCCGCGGCGCAGACCGGGCGGATCGGCGACGGCAAGATCTTCGTCCTGCCGGTCGATTCGGCGCTGCGCATCCGCACCGGCGAGCGCAACGAAAACGCAGTTTGACGCAGCGCAGCATTCTGTGGAAGCTGATGCATAGGTAATATCCTTGCCCGATTCGCAGGGCAGACGCACGAAAGGGAAAGGGGCAACCATGGCAAATTCGGCCGGCGACATCCTCAAGATGATCAAGGACCAGGAGATCGAATGGGTCGATCTTCGCTTCACCGATCCCAAGGGCAAGTGGCAGCACTTGACGATGGTCTCCAAGGTGATCGGCGAGGACGAGCTGACCGACGGCCTGATGTTCGACGGATCGTCGATCGCCGGGTGGAAGGCGATCAACGAATCGGACATGATCCTCAAGCTCGATCTCGACGCCGTCTATGTCGATCCCTTCTCGGCGACGCCGATGCTGATCGTGTTCTGCGACATCGTCGAGCCCTCGACCGGCGAGCTCTATGCGCGCGATCCGCGCTCGACCGCCAAGCGCGCCGAATCCTACCTCAAGGCGACCGGCGTGGGCGACACCGTCTATGTCGGCCCCGAGGCCGAATTCTTCATGTTCGACGACGTCCGCTTCGAGAACAGCTACGCGACCAGCTATTACGCGATCGACGACATCGAGCTGCCGACCAACACCGGCAAGGAATATGAGGCGGGCAACCTCGCGCACCGCCCGCGCGCCAAGGGCGGCTATTTCCCCGTCGCCCCGGTCGACAGCGCGGTCGACATCCGCGGCGAGATGGTCTCGACGATGCTCGAGATGGGGCTGCCGTGCGACAAGCACCACCATGAGGTCGCCGCCGCGCAGCACGAGCTGGGGCTGACCTACGGCACGCTCGTCCAGACCGCCGACCGCATGCAGATCTACAAGTATGTCTGCCACATGGTCGCCCAGGCCTATGGCAAGACGGTCACGTTCATGCCCAAGCCGATCAAGGAGGACAACGGATCGGGGATGCACACGCACATCTCGATCTGGAACGGCGGCACCCCGCTGTTCGCCGGCAACGGCTATGCGGGCCTGTCGGACATGTGCCTTTATTTCATCGGCGGGGTGATCAAGCACGCCAAGGCGCTCAACGCCTTCACCAACCCGTCGACCAACAGCTACAAAAGGCTGGTCCCGGGCTATGAGGCGCCGGTGCTGCTGGCCTATTCGAGCCGCAATCGCTCGGCCTCGTGCCGCATCCCCTATGGCGCGGGGAGCAAGGCCAAGCGCGTCGAGTTCCGCTTCCCCGACGCGCTGGCGAATCCCTATCTCTGCTATGCGGCGCTGCTGATGGCGGGGCTCGACGGCATCCAGAACCGCATCCATCCGGGCGACCCGATGGACAAGAACCTCTACGACCTGCCGCCCGCCGAGCTCGAAAAGGTCCCCACGGTGTGCGGGTCGCTGCGCGAAGCGCTCGAATCGCTCACCGCCGACATGGACTTCCTGCTCAAGGGCGACGTCTTCACCCGCGACCAGATCGAAGCCTATATCGAGCTCAAGTACGAGGACGTCGCCCGCTGGGAGATGACCCCGAGCCCGGTCGAGTACGACATGTATTATTCGAGCTGATCCGGCCAAGCAGGATCGCGCGATCGGGGCGTCCGGACAGGTCCGGGCGCCCCTTTTTCGTCGATGGTTTCAACTGCCGCGCGAAAATCAGGCGACAGGAAACCCCTCCGCTGACGGGGACGCGGCTACCCGATCGGTCCGACCTAAGCGCCCAGGCCCGCCCCACCGAAATCCGCGAGCCACCCCGCCAGCGCGCGCCGCGCCGCGACGGTCAGGTGGACATAGCTCCGGCGCGCGTCGTGCAGGTCGGCGCGGCGGCGCACGAGATCGAGCCGCTCGAGCTGCGCCACCCAGCGCAGCCCGGTGGTCTGCGGGACCCGGGCCGCGGCGCAGGCGTCGGACACCGACAGCCACCGGCCCTCGGCATCGGCGACGAACAGTTCGAGCAGCATGTCCCATGCCGGATCGGCGAGCAGCCCGGGCGGGAACAGGCTGTCGCGTGCGCGTCGCGCCCGCAGGCAGGAGCGCGCGATCGACGCCAGCCGCCGCGCGTCGGCGTCCGCCTCGGCATCGCGGACGACGTGGAGCAGCGCCGCGGGCGCGGGCTCGGCCGCGTCCGGCTCGCCGGTGAGCTGGCAGAGCCCGAGCGAACCGCCACGGGTCTCGCGCGGCGGGCTCATGCGATCACCCCGTCTTCAATCCGGCGCGCCGGTCGAGCGCGACGCCGATCACCATGCTCAGCAGCACCGGAAGCGCCCAGAAGCTCTCGGCGGCGAAATAGATGTCCGGAAGGAAGCGCGGCGCCAGCAGCGTGGCCAGGTGTGTGACGACCGCGATGAGCTGGAATCCCGCCATCCAGACCGGCCACCAACCGCCGGCTGCGCAGCGTCAACGCATAGAGGCCCGCCAGCAGGCTCAGATCGACCAGCAGCACCGCCACCTCGAGGCGGCCGAACAGCCGCTCGTACCGCGTGGCCGGTATCGTCAGGATCGACGCGGCAAAGATCAGGGCGACTGCCCATCGTCCGTCCTTTCCGCCGGCGACCGCGGCGTAAATGCATGCCAGGAGCGCCAGCAGCCAGAAGAGAAGTCCGATCATCGCCTTGGCCGACCATGCGACACGCCGCCGGTCAAGGCGATGCTCGACGTTTCAGACCTCAGGAGCTCATGAAGACGCGTGTTCGCGCGTCGCTTCGGCGGCGGCGGCCTCGGGCGGTCCCCAGCCATCGGGGCAACCGAAATCCATCGGCGCGAAGTTGCTTTGGCCCTTGATCGCGGTGAGCTGGCGGATCGCGGTGACGATCTCGCCGCGCCCGGCGACGACCTGGGTCAGCCCCGCGGTCATCGAGTTGAGCAGCTTCTGGCTGTGCGCGGCGGGCAGGTTCGAGCCCTGCGTCGCCTCGATGATCGAGGCGCACATCCGCACGCCGTTGAGCAGCGCGTCGTCCATCGCCGCGACGGTGTTGCTGGTGTCTGCGGCGACGACGGCGCCGGCGCCCTGGCGGAATTCGAACATGACAAATCTCCCTCACGCCGGAGCACGGCGCGCAAATGACGTTGGAACTTCAGCGGATCAGCGAAGGATTCGGTACATTCCGGCGATCAGCAGCGCCAAGGCGAGAACGGTGACCGCACCGATTACCGCCACATAGAGCGCCTGGATCGTCTTCTGCTCCCACGCTAGGTCATTCAGGCTTCCCCCGACCGGCGGGAGCCGCAGCCATCTGCGCCCCACCGACTTTCCGGTCGCCGGTGATGAAAGCGCGGTCCGCGGCTCTTCGGCAAGCGCCGGCGATGGTGATCCCGATTTTCGGGATGCCTCCCATTCGACGAACGCGCGCGCCGCATCGCGCCGGTTGCTGGCGCCCAGCCGCGCGATCGCCTGCTTGAGATAGGTGTCGACGGTCTGCGGCGCGAGGCCGGTCTCGATCGCGATCTCCTTCGAAGACATGCCCCGCGCGACCAGCCGCAGGCAGGACTTCTGGCCTTCGGACAGGCTGGGAAATGGGTCGCTCAACAGTCACCTCGCGCGGGCGCATCGTTCAGCCTGTATAGTCCGGCGATGCGTGGCGTGTAGTGTCTTCGAGTCGGGGCATCCGCGTCAACGCGGTACGCGGCTATCGGCGGGAATTGGCGTCCCCGGCGCCCCGCCGCGCAGCGATCGCATCCTCGAGCAGGTCGGCGCCGAGCTGGAGGTGGCACGCGGCGAACGAATCGCCCGCCCCGTCGCACAGCGCGATCGCCGCGCGGACATGCTCGAGCGCGCGCCGGCGGGAGGCGGGGGAAGTCTCGTCGTTGGCCGGTTCTTGCATGGTGCGGGACCGAATGTTGGCGATGGCTGGGCGCGAATCGGTTCGATGAACCCAAGTGTTTCAAGCCAGAGCCGTCATCGAATGTCTATCTCGAGTTCCAATGCGCGGCATATCCGCGACGCATCGGACGCACCGCCTCCGCCGCTCGATTGTCGCCGTGTCCCGGGTGTGATATCTCGCTAGCGCACCCGGAGGTTTTACATGATTTTCAATCGTTTGACTGTTGCGCTTCTGCTCGGCGCGGCGGCGGTCCCGCTGGCTTCGTCCGCCGCGGCGCAAACCGCGCCCAAGCCGAAATACGGACCGTGGGGGGTCGATTACGCGACAATGGACAAGTCTGTGAGGCCCGGCGACGATTTCTTCGCCTTCGCCGAGGGGAGCTGGCTGCGCGATGCGCCGATCGCACCGGACAAGTCGCGCGCCGGCTACAACTACGATCTGCCCGACCTGACCGAGGCCGAGGTGCGCGCGATGGTCGAGGAAGCCGGCGCCCAGCCCGCCGATCCGGTGCTTCGCCAGATCGTCGATTATTACGGCGCCTGGATGGACGAGGCAGGGATCGAGGCGCGCGGCACCGCCCCGCTCCAGCCCTTCCTCCAGCGCATCGCCGCGGTGCAGGACCGCCACCAGCTGCTCCTGTTGATGACCGAACCCGCGTTCGCCGCGCCGATCGGCATCGGCATCGGCGCCGATCCCAAGGATCCGGCGCGCTATACGGTGGGTGCGAGCCAGGCCGGCCTGGGGCTGCCGACGCGCGACTATTATCTGCTCGCGGGCGAGAAATACGACGCGATCCGCAAGGCCTATCGCGCCTATGTCACCCATATCCAGGAACTCGCCGGCATCCCCGACGCCCCCGCCAAGGCCGATGCGATCCTCGCGCTCGAGACGCGGCTGGCGCAGGACCAATGGGCGCCCGAGCGGCTGCGCGATCCGCAGGCGACCTATAATCCGATGACCCGCACGCAGCTCGAAGCGCTCGCCCCCCAGTTCGAGTGGCGCGCGATCCTCGCGCACATCGGGCTCGACACGATGCCGACCGTCGTCGTCGCCACGCCGAGCTCGGTCGCGGCGGCGGGCAAGCGGCTCGACGACGTGCCGCTCGCCACCTGGAAGGACTGGCTGACCTATCGCTTCGTCAGCGACCATGCCGCCTATCTGCCCAAGGCGTTCGACGACGCGCGCTTCGATTTCTACAGCCACACGCTCAACGACGTGCAGGCGCAGCCCGAGCGGTGGAAGCGCGGAGTGCGGCTGCTCGACGGCAATCTCGGCGAGGCGGTCGGCCAGATCTACGTCGAGCGCCACTGGACTGCCGAATCCGAGCGGCTTGCCGACGAGCTGATCGGCGATCTGCGCGCCGCCTATGCCGACAAGATCAACCATGCCGCCTGGATGGATGCCCCGACCCGCAAGGAAGCGCTGGCCAAGCTCGCCGCGTTCGAGCCGCGCGTCGGCCATCCGGCCAAATACATCGACTATTCGAGCATGGCGGTCAGCCGCACCGATCCGCTCGCCAACGACATCGCCTCGGATGATTTCGAATGGAAGCTCCAGCTCTCGCGGCTCGGCAAGCCGGTCGATCGCACGCTGTGGGACATGAACCCGCAGGAAGTGAACGCCTATTACGATCCGGTGATGAACCAGGTGACCTTCCCCGCCGCGCAGCTCCAGCCGCCGTTCTTCGATCCGGCGGCCGATCCGGCGGTCAATTACGGCGAGACCGGCGCGACGATCGGCCACGAGATGGGACACGGCTTCGACGACGAGGGCCGCCAGTACGACGCGCAGGGGCGCCTGCGCGACTGGTGGACCAAGCGCTCCGCCGATCTCTACACCGCGCACGCGCAGAAGCTGGTCGAGCAGTTCGACGCCTATGAGCCGCTGCCCGGCCTGCACATCAAGGGCCAGCTCACGCTCGGCGAGAACCTCGCCGATCTCGGCGGGCTCGAGGTCGCCTATGCCGCCTATCGCCGCTATGTCGCGCGCCACGGCGAGCCGCCGGTGATCGACGGCTACACCGGCGACCAGCGCTTCTTCCTTGCCTATGCGCAGAGCTGGCAGGGCAAGGCGCGCGAGGGCGCGTTGCGTTCGCAGCTCCTCTCCAACCCGCACAGCCCCGAGCAGTATCGCGTCAACGGCATCGTGCGGAACCTGGACGAATGGTATGCCGCGTTCGGCGTCAAGCCCGGCGACAAGCTCTACCTGCCGCCCGCGGAGCGCGTCCACGTCTGGTGAATGCCGCACCCGTCATCCCCGCGAACGCGGGGGGTCCATCTCGCGCGGGGCAATACCAACAACGGCTGCAGAATGCCCGGCGCGGACCGGTCTCGCAATATGCGCACGGCACCGGGGCGACGCCGGGCAACACGATCATCGGCGGCCATGTCGCCAGGCAAAAAGGGGCGCCCGGCCCTAGGGGGACCGGGCGCCTCTCCCCCTCTTACCCTCAGTGCGTGCCGGTCCGCAGCGTCAGCGCGATGCCATAGAAGCGCGGCTCGCCGGCGATGAACGTCGGCAGGCCGAGCGCGTCGCCGGTGTTGCCCGCGTCCTTGATGTATTTCTGGTCGAACAGGTTGGTGACGAAGCCCTCGATCCGCCACCGCCCGTCGCCGCGCTCGATGCCGATCCGCGCGTCGACCAGCGCATAGCCGCCCTGGAGCTCGTCCTGCACCGTGTCGGGGATCAGGTTCGCGGTCTGGAGCGCGGGGAGATCGTTGTCGTCGTCGAAGAACTCCTTCGACTGCCAGGTGACGCTCGGGGTGAAATCGAGCTTCACCGGCCCGACCGGCGCCTTGAACATCGCGCCCAGCGACGCGCTGTGATCGGGCGAGAGGCGGAAATGGTTGCCGTCGCGCGCGCCGGTGGTGAAGCGGCTGTGGTTATAGGCATAGGTGCCGAACAGGTTGATCCACTCGGCCGGGACCCAGCGGACCTGCCCCTCGAAGCCATAGCTCTCGGCATGGCCGGCGTTGACGGTGACGAACACCGTGCCCTGCTGCTCGGTCGTCTGGAAGTTCGAATAGCGGTAGTAGAAGAAGGCGCCATCGGCGAACAGCGTGTGGTTCGCCAGCGCGGTCTTGGCGCCGGCTTCGAAGCTGTCGACCTTCTCGGACGGCAGCACGGTGAACGCCGCCGCGCCACCCGGTGCCGCGGGGAAGCCGACGCTCAGGATCTCGGGCCGCGCGCCGCGGGCATAGTTGGCATAGAGGCTGACGTCGTTGGCAAGCGCGTAGCGCGCAGTGGCGCGCCACGTGACGATGTTGTCCGAATGCTTCTGGTCGTAGCGCGTGCCGTTGGCGCCGGTCGGCTGAAGGCCGAGCCCGAACATCGGCACCGGAAACGCCGCCGAGGTCGGGATCGTCGCCGCGCCGGGCACCGCGAGCGCGCCGAGCAGCGCCGCGCGCGTCGCCGCGGGCTGGCCGAGCGCGCCGATGAAGCCGCCGAGGATCGAGCGCCCGTTGACCACCGCCGCCAGCGCGGCGGTATCCTTGCTGTCGTGGCTCCAGCGCAGCCCGCCGCCGAGCTCGAACTTGTCGGTCACGTTGAAGGTGGCGTCGCCGAACAGGTCCCAGCTCTCGGTGCGGCCGAAATTGGTGCTGGTCTCGAGATGCGCGGGCTGGAGGTTGGCGGCGATCGCCTGCGCCTGCGCCGCCGGCAGCGCGACGCCATATTTCGCGGCGACGCCCTGGAGCAGCTGGCCGGTGAAGGCGGTGTTGCCGAACAGCGCGAGCGGCGCCGGATCGGCTGCCGGGCGGCCGGGGATCGCGCCGCCGCCGTTGAGCGTGTTGGTCAGCCGCGCCAGCGCCGCGCGCTCGTCGAACTGCGACGGGGTGCGCTGGAAGCCGCTCTCGCGGAAATAGGTGCCGCCCAGGAACGCGGTCAACCGGCCGGGATCGCTGTAGGTCAGCCGCAGCGTGCCCATCGTCTGGTTGCCTTGCGCGTCCTCGGCGGCGGTGAGCACCGGAAGCGAGATGCCGTCGGCGTCGAACACCTCGATGCCGGCGAACTTGCGGTACGATCCGATCGCGTTGAGCGAGAGCTTGGGAGCGAGATCGTAATTGGCGATCCCCGTGACGCCCCACACGTCGCGATCGAGCCCGAGCGGCTTGCCGTGCTCGAACCCCGCGCCCGGCGCCAGCGCCGCGCCCGAATTGCGCCCGCGATCGCCGATCACCGCGCCGGTGGTCGGATTGGTGGGGTCGTAGGCGATCGACTTGAACGAGGTGCCGGTCGCCTTGTCGTGCTGGTAGTTGCCGATCAGGTCGAAGGTGAGCGCACCGGGCGCCCAGCGCAGCGAGGCGCGCACCGCCTGGCCCTTGATCCCGTCATAATCGTCGCCGCCGAGCAGGTTGGCGACATAGCCGCCGCGCTGCTTGATCCGCCCCGCGACGCGCACCGCCAGATCCTCGCCCAGCGGCACGTTGAGCGTGCCGTCGATCCGATAGGCGTGAAAATTGCCGTAGGAGCCGTAGAGATAGGCGTCGTACTTGCTCGGATCGGCCTTCGCCTCGATCAGGTTGACCGCGCCGATCAGCGCGCCGCGACCATAGAGCGTCGATTGCGGGCCCTTGGCGATCTCGACGCGCTCGAGATCGAACAGGTCGACATAGGAGCCGCGCGACTTGGAGATCGAGACGCCGTCCTGGAAGACCGAGACGCGCGGCTCGTTGTAAGCGGCGCCCGAATCGGAGGTGATGCCGCGCATCACGAAGCCGGGGTTGTTCGGCGACTGGTTCTGCACGTCGAAGCCGGGGACGAACTGGCCGAGCTTGTCGAACTCGGTGATTCCCATGTCCTGGAGGAAGCTGCCCTGGTAGGCGGTCAGCGCGAACGGCACCTCGATCGGGGTCTGGCGGACGAGCTGCGCGGTGACGACGATCTCGTCGCCCTGGTCCTCGGGAGCCGGCGGCTGCGGCGCGGCGGCGTCCTGCGCGGCGGCGGGCGCGGCGATCACGGCGAGCGGACTGGCGAGCGCGAGCAGCGCGATGCGGACGGACATGGATACCCCCTGAGTTGCCGGAAACGTGCGATGCGCTTCCCTTGTGGGGCCCCCTGCTCCCGCTTCATGACATCCACGTTGCGGTGCAGCGGAATTTGCCGCGTTGCGGTATCGAGCCGAGATCGGCTCGCCGCTTGCAACCCCTCGCCGCGCCCGCCATCTAGGCCGCCATACCGGAGTTTCGAATCGGAGGCGGGGATGGCGAGCTACCTCAACCATTATATCGACGGCCAATGGGTCGCGAGCGAAGGCGGCACCCGCCACGCGGTGATCAACCCCGCGACCGAGGCGGCGGTGAGCGAGATCACGCTCGGATCGCAGGCCGATGTCGACAAGGCCGTCGCCGCCGCGCGCCGGGCGTTCGAGAGCTGGTCGCGCACCAGCGTCGACGAGCGAGTCGCGCTGATCGAGCGCGTGCTCGACGAATACAAGGCCCGCGCGGACGACATGGCCGAGGCGATCAGCCTCGAGATGGGCGCGCCGCTGAGCCTGGCGAAGACCGCGCAGGTCGGTACCGGGATCGGGCACCTGATGGCCGCCGCGCGCGCGCTCAAGGCGTTCGAGTTCGAGGAGACGATCGGCAACAGCCTCGTCGTCCACGAGCCGATCGGCGTCGTCGCGATGATCACGCCGTGGAACTGGCCGCTCAACCAGATCCTCTCGAAGGTCGCCCCGGCGCTCGCGGCGGGCTGCACGATGGTGCTCAAGCCCTCCGAGGAAGCGCCGGGCTGCGCCGCGATCTTCGCCGAGGTGATCGACAAGGCGGGCGTCCCCGCCGGCGTGTTCAACCTCGTCAACGGCGACGGCCCCGGCGTCGGCACCGCGCTAAGCCGCCACAAGGGCGTGGACATGGTGAGCTTCACCGGATCGACCCGCGCCGGCATCCAGGTCGCGCAGAACGCCGCCGAGACGGTCAAGCGCGTCCACCAGGAGCTGGGCGGCAAGTCGCCGTCGCTGGTGCTCGAAGGCGCCGATCTGTCGCGCGCGGTGCCGGGCACCCTGGGCACCGTGCTGATGAATTCGGGGCAGAGCTGCATCGCGCCCACGCGGCTGCTGGTTCCCAAGGCGCTGCAGGCCGAGGTCGCCGCGATCGCGGCCGAGGTGATGAAGGCGACGCGGACCGGCGATCCCGCTGAGGAGGGCCGCCACATCGGCCCGGTGGTCAACAAGGCGCAATGGGACAAGATCCAGGGCCTGATCGCCAAGGGGCTTGAGGAAGGCGCCACGCTCGAGACCGGCGGGATCGGCCGCCCCGATGGCATCGAGACCGGCTATTTCGTCAAGCCGACGCTGTTCTCCGGCGTGACCAACGCGATGACGATCGCGCGCGAGGAGATCTTCGGCCCGGTCGTGACGATCATCCCCTATGAGGATGAGGAGGACGCGATCCGCATCGCCAACGACACCGATTACGGGCTCTCGGCGGTGGTGTTCGGCGACGCCGCGGCGATCCGGCGCGTGGCGCCGCGGCTGCGCGCGGGGATGATCTACGTCAACGGCGGCTCGCCCAACCCCGACCTGCCGTTCGGCGGCTACAAGCAATCGGGCAACGGCCGCGAGCAGGGCAAGTTCGGGCTCGCCGAGTTCATGGAGGTCAAGGCGATGGTCGGCGCGCTCGCCTGAGACCGCTCACATGCCTAATGGACGCTGCCGATCGCTTCCTGGGCCGACATCAGCGCGATCAGCCGCTCGATCTGGCGCCATCGGCAGAAATGGCTCTGGTTGCCCATGTCGAGGCTGCGGTCCGCGCGCTGGGCAGCCTCGTAGGCCGCGCCGTTGCCGTAATGGAGGATCAATTCGGCCGCATCCAGAACCTGGGCGCGATCGGCGAGATAGGGCATATAGTCCATGGACGCTCCAACCGGCGCGATGTCGCGCGGCGCTTTGCACTCAAGCTTCGTGCCACGCGCCGGAAAGGCGAAGGATCGGCGCCGGACGAAGGTAAACGCGCCTGCGCGCCGCCGCTCATACCGTGCCGCACGCCCCGGCGCGGGACAGGTGGCGTCTCCCCACGGGACATGGCAGAGGGACGGGATGGCGATTCCACCCCCTGCCCGCACCCCGATCTCGGGCGGTTTCCTTCTTATGGTCAGCCTGTTGGTGGGGGTGATGATCGGCGCGTGGCAGGGGCAGGCGTCGATCGGCTTTGTCGGCGGGCTCGGCGTGGGGCTGGCGCTGCTGCTCGTCGTGTGGCTGCGAGACAGGGCGCGGCGCTAGGGCTTGATCCAACCGGATTCGAGATCGGCTCCCCGGCGCTGGCCGAGGCTCGGTATCGGCGGATCAACGGCCGCATAGCGCCATCTCGCCCAGCCCGCAACTCGCCTCGGCCTGCGCCGGGGAACAGATCCGAATAGCTGGATTCGGGCCTAGACTAGCGCGCGCGCCAGCCAGACGACGCGCCCGATCACCTCCACCTCCGTCACCGGGCAGACCCGCGCCGGATAGGCCGGATTGTCGCTCGCCACCTCGATCCCGGCGCCCACCACGCGCAGCCTTTTGACCATCACCGCCCCCTCCAGCCGCAACACGAACGGCGCCGCGCGCACGCCCACATGCCGCCGATCGCGGTCGACGAGGATCTCATCGCCGTCGGCAAGCGTCGGTTCCATCGAATCGCCCTGGACGCGGATCATCGACGCCGCGTGGCCGGGCACCCCCAGGTCGCGCAGCAGCGCCGGATCGAGCGCGCCCGGCCGCCGCCGCGCCTCGCGCTCGACCAGTCCGCCCGGCCCCGCCGAGGCGCCGACATCGAGCCGCGCGACCTCGACCAGTCCCGCCGGCTCGCGCCCGCCCAGCCGCGTCTCGGGCACTCCGAAATAGCGCGCGAGCAGCGCGCGGTCGCGCTCCGCCAGCGCGCGCGGGCTCCCCCGCCTGACGAATTGCTGGAGATAGGCGGGGTTGCGGCCGAGCAGCCGCGTCGACAGCGCGGCATAGCTCTCGCCCCGTTCGGCGATCAGCTCCGCCAGCGCGGCGCGTTGCGCGGTCGATTCCATACCGCTCCATAGCCGTAGGAAATTTCCTAGACAAGTTGGATTTTCGAGAACATTTGATGAACATCAACAGCGACTCGGGAGGATGGCGCCATGGCGGTGCTGCGCAAGGTGGAGCGGTTTCTGCGGCGGACCAACATGCCTGAAACAGGTTCGGGCGGCTTGCGGTCAACGATCCGCGGCTGGTGCGCGACCTGCGAAACGGGCGCGAGCTGCGCGCACGGACAATGGCGCGGGTCGAAGCCTTCCTCGCCGAGCACGGCGGGCACGCGCGATGAGCCGGGGCCCCGACGCCGCCGTCCTGCTCGAGCGCGCGCTGGCGGCAAGCGCCGGCCGCGCGCGCTGCCCGATCCGCGTCACCGCCGCCGGCTCGACGCGCTGGGCGAGCGCCACCTTCGCCGGCGCGCGCCACGAGCTGACGCTCGCCGCCGACCCGTCTCCGGCGCTCGATGCGTGGCTGGCCGGGCTGCCGACGCCGAATTCGCGCTGCGCGGCCATCTCGTCGCCGATCTGGTCGTCGAATCGATGCGCCGCGTGGGCGACGCGATCACCATCACGCTCGAGGCGCTGACGGTGGAGGAAGGTTAGGCCCGGCGCGCCAGGTTGCGCAGCGTGACGAGCGCTTCCTCGAGCCCGCGCTCGGCGTCGCGCGGCCGCGGCGCATGTTCGGTGCCGCCGGCGATGCCGCGGCGGACGACACCCTTTTCGAGCCGATCGAGCAGGGCATGGATCGTCGCGTCGGTCTCGGGCCGGGCGATCGCTTCCTCGCGCCGGACCGGCGCGGGAACGGGACGCGGCGGCGCGGGGCGCGCCGCCGGGGTCAGCTCGAAGATCTCGAACCGCTCGCTGTCGTCGAACACCGCCGGGCGGCGGCGCAGCGGCGCGATCGGATCGGGACGGGGCGCGGCCGATCGGGAATCGCCGCCGGATCGAACGCCGAGAGCGGCTGCCCCAGATCGGCGGGCAGTTCGCGCTCGGCGACCGGCAACGCCGGCTCGGCTGGCGGGGCCGGTCGCGGCGCGCGAAACAGGGGCGGTTTCGGGTCAAGTTGGTCAACTTCGACGTCGAGGGTCGGGCGCTGGAACGGCTCGCCCAGATCGCGGGTGGCGAGCAGCGGCGCGCGCGGATTGGCGTCGGGATGCGCGTCGGCGCGGCGGATCACCGGCCGCGGCGCGGGGCCATCGGCCAGGGCCGGCTTCCCATCGCCAACGCTCAGCCCGCGCGTGCCGAGCAGGATGAACAGCGTGAACCAGCCGAACACCGCGACCAGCCCACCGCACGCCAGCGCGATCGCGGCGCGCGCGGTCAGCCCGAGCGGCGGCTCGGCGGCGGCGACGACCGAGGCCACGCCCGAATCGTTCACCAACCCTTCGAGCAGCGGCACCGGCATCAGCGCGACGCCGGCCGCGGCGGCGACGCCGAGCAGCGCCGCGGCAAGGGGCGCCAGCGGCAGGTTCATGCGCTCACCGGGGGCGTGTACGACCACGAGTCTTCCATGGCCGTCATCTTTGAGAGCTTTTGGTAAACAGAATCATACCGAGCGACGTTTACCGACCAATTTCGTTCGGCCTCGACGAAGGCGCGCGCGCGATTGCGCCGGGCCTCCCACTGGTCGCGCTCGGCGAACAGCCCCGCCACCGCGCCCGTCAGCGCGACGGGATCGTCGGGGGGGAACAATGTCCCGGTATCGCCGTCGCGGATCAGCTCGCGGTGCCCGCCGACGTCGGACGCTGCGACCAGCCGCCGCTGCGCCATCGCCTCGAGCGGCTTGAGCGGGGTGACCAGCTCGGTCAGCCGCATGCGCTTGCGCGGATAGACCAGCACGTCGATCAGCCCGTAATAGCGCTCGACCCGGTCGTGCGCCACGCGGCCGACGAAGGCGATGCGATCGGCCACGGGCGAAGCCGCCGCCTGCGCGCGCAGCGCCGCCTCGCGCGGCCCGGCGCCGACCAGCAGCAGCCGGATCGTCGGGCGTGCGGCGGCGAGCATCGCATCGCCGCGATCAGATCGTCGAGTCCCTCGTAATCGTAGAAGCTGCCGATGAAGCCGATCGTCTCGGCGCCCGCGAGCCCCAGTTCGTCCGCGAGCGCCGCATCGCGCTCCCGCGGCGTGCCGAACAACTCGAGGTCGACTCCGTTGGGCGAGACCAGGATCTTGCCCGGATCGATCCCCCGCGCGATCAGGTCGCCGCGCAGCCCCTCGCAGATCACCGCCACCGCGTCGGCCGCGCGCGCGGCGCGCGTCTCGAGCGCACGGATCGCGCGATACTTGAGCGATCCCTCGCGCCCGCAGCCGTTGCCAACCGCCGCGTCTTCCCAGAAGGCGCGGATCTCATAGACCAACGGCAGCCCCAGCCGCCGCGCCACGCGCTGCCCGGCGATCGCGTCGAGCACCGGCGAATGCGCGTGGAGCAGGTCGGGCTCGAACTGCCGGGGCGACCGCCTGGATGCGCCGGGCGAAGGCGCCGATCTCGCGCCATTCGAGGATCGGGGTCGGCGCACGCGCCACCGGCGCGGTGCGAAAGAAGCGCAGGCCGTCGACGATCTCCTCAGGCGAATCGCGCAGGCCCTGCCGCGGGCCGGTGACCGCCGCCACGTCCCAGCCGCGCGCGAGCTGCGCCTTGAGGATCGCCCGCGTGCGGAACGCATAGCCGCTGTGCAGCGGCAGCCCATGGTCGAGGAGATGGAGCACGCGCATCGCGCCGCCTTCCTGGCATGCCCCCCCTTAACGGCACGTCAACTGGCAGGCCCGGAAATCCGCGCTTCTCGTCTCCGGTTTTCCAATGGTTTTCCTGTTCACCCTTTGCCCCCTTCCAATTTTAGGATGGCAGCAGACGCGAGCCGGCGGGTCGATCGACACTTCGCATAGTGCTCCACCATCTGCAGCGACTGGCCGGTTACGGCGGCGGTCTCGGCCGAGCTGCAACCTGCCTCGAGCAACGCGTTGACGGCGTTCTTGCGGAGGCCATGGGGCACCACCTTGTGCCCGTGGCCCACCGCAAACCGCTGCAGGCGGTCACGCAGCGTGTCGGGCTTCAATGGCCGTCCTTGCGCGTCGCTGAGGATTGTCAGCGCCTTCCGCGGCGTTCGCCCCAACTCGACCGAAAGATCACGGTGCACGCGGATTTCCAGCTCCTTTCCCGTCTTCTGCTGCCGGACGAAGATCACGCCGTCGCGCACGTCCCCCCAGCGCATCGCGCATGCGTCGCCGATACGCTGCGCCGTGAAATAGAGCAGCGCGATCGGGAGCCGGATTCCCGGATCCTCGCTCGCTAGGCCCGCGGCGAGCAGGTCGTCAGGCCAAGGCGCATGGGTCGGTCGACGCGAACAGTTCTATCCCAGCGCATGGGTCGATCGTCACATGCTCTCGATCGCGCGCCCATCGGTAGAGCGCCCGCGCGGTCCTGATCATGCCGTTTGCGGCGCCAGTGGTGGCGGCCATCTTGTCGCGCAGGGTGAGCACGTCGCGCCGCTCCACAGCTGCGCCGGCGCGATGTTCAGTTCGTCCGCGAGCCGCGCCAGGTAGATGCTATACGTGCTCCGCGTCGACGGCGCGAGTTGGCGGAATTCAGGGCTCCGCTCATACAGAGCGACGAGCCTCGGCACCGTCAGTTGCGCTTCGATGTTGGCGCGCCGGGTACGCCCAGCCAGCAATGCCGCATAGGTGTCGCCAAACGCAGGATCACCGATCGGTGGCAAGCGCTTGTAGATAGGCTTTCCGTCCGGTTTCCGTGTGCCGGTGTCGAAATATGCGTATCGCTTCCCTTTAGCGGTCACGATCTTGATGTAGGGAAGTGACTTAGCGCGCCTCATACAGCTTACTCCCCGCTCGCCAGTCCGGCACCGCGGCGCCCGAAAGGGCGCTCAAGCGCTTCGTCAAGTGCACGACGATTTCCAGCGCTCAGCCCCGCCGAACATAACCGGCATCGGGAGGCGCTGAGCGGTCACCTCGCCCTCGAATTCGGCGGGCGACATATCGCAATATCGCGCCGCGGTGGCGCGCTGCATCATGCCGGGCCAGTCGGGAGCGCTACTTGCCATCTGACGCAGGCCAGTCGATCTTAAATATCCGGCGCATGTCGAATACAAGAACCGCTTCGGCGGGCAAATTCCCAGACTCCGGCGGTTCGCGCGCTTCTATCAGCCAAGTATCGCCGACCGAATAAGCAGACCATCGGTCGGATACTCCGGGGTATTCTATCGAATAGCCAAGCCAATAGGCCTCCCTATCATAGTTTTCATGAAGGCGTGTGTGGGCGGCGACGATCTCGACCGCGACTTCGGAAGTCATACGCCCTTGTTCGATCCATCCTGCCAAAGCCGAATGCATTTTTCCGAAGTCGTTCAGCCCGTCAACCTCACTCACCCAGTCAGCCGGTGCAGCCACATAGTCGAAAAGCGCGAGACCCCGTCGCAGGCGCTCCACCATTTGTGTGAGCGCCGCGATATTCAGGCCCGCCGCGCGAGCCGCCCGTAAAAAGGCGGCGATCCTAACTTCGCGATGATCAAAGCGGCGGTGTTTCCGTCCATTGCCGGCATTCCTGTCGCGCAAAAGACCTTGCTGCATCCAGAACGCGAAAACATCGTCCGGTACGTGGGCTAAGCGGCATAGCTCCTGTCGGCTGAAGAGTCGTTCAAACATGATGGCCAATTAGGAGCAACGCTCCCAATTTGTCAATGGGAGCGTTGCTCCTAAATTTTTGCTATATCGCCACGAGCCCGATTGGGGCTCAGACCCGCTACTATGCCAATGACACTAGGCGCGCATCTGGGCGAAGCGTTCCATGTCGGCAATGATGCCGGAGTTATCGAGCCCCCACTCATCGATAAGTCTTAGCTTATGAAGCACCGCTGCGAGCGTTGGTGCCGGGCTCGCCAGAACCGCCTTCAGAGCCTCGTCGTGCGCGTCGCATGCCTCCGAAGATACCCTCTCGGTCTCGGCTACGCCCAATCGCTTCTCGAGTTCGTCGCATTCGAGATTCCAAATATCAAGCTTCTTTTTATACTCAAGGAGATCGCGCGCAGCTTGCCCCGCCAGCGGCACCACCATGTCTCCATCGGCATTTGTATACGGCTTCACACCAAGCACCCGGCGATAGAGCGCCCACGCTGCCTCGTGATCCTCGCGGCCGGCCGCATCCGCCTCGATGTCCCGCACAACCGCGTTGAGCGCATTGCGATCGAAACCGATCGCCTTCGCCATCGCCAATACGTCGTTGGCGGCCCGGGTCAGTTCGGCTCGCTGCCGGCGAATGTCGAGCAGCCGGCGCGTGATCATGATAAGTCGGCGCTCGCTCTCGTCTTCGGCCTCGGGCCAGGCATAGCCTCCACCCTCGGCCTCGATTTGGGCGTGCAGTGGCGGGAGAGTCGGCATGGATGCCGCGCTGAGACTGACCTCGCGCTCGAATCGCGCTCGCCAAGCGGCCAGATACTGAGCACGCGTTTCATCATCCCGGATCGTCCGCGCCGACGCCTCAAGCCGGCGCCATATGTCGGCCACCCCCTCGGGCCCGCCCTTCTCAGCGCCTTCGACAACCCGATCGAAGAAGAAGCGAGCCAGCGGCACGGCGGCGACGATCGCCGCCTCGATTGCCGCGCGCCCCTCGTCCAGGCTCACCGCGCCGCGCACCGCATCGTCGGGATCCTGCCCCTCCGGCAGCATTCCGATCTGCAGCGACCTGGCGGATACGCTCGCGCTCGATCCGACGAATGGCAGCGCCCGCTCGGCAACCCGCAGCGCTGCCCGTCGCCCAGCCGCATCGCCGTCGAACAGCAGCACCGGGCAATCGACGACGCGCCACGCGCGCTCGAGCTGATGCTCGGTCAGCGCGGTCCCCATCGACGCGACCGTCTCGGGAATCCCCGCCGCGTCGAGCGCGATCACCCCGAAATAGCCTTCGACGATCACAAGGCGCCGCGCCGCGCGCGCCGGCGCCGAGGCGCGGTGCAGATTGAACAGCACGCGCCCCTTGTCGAACATCGCCGAATCGGGGCTGTTCAGATATTTGGGATCCATCCCATCGCCGCCACGCCCGCCGAAACCGATCGCGCGGCCGCGCGCGTCGTGGATCGGGATCATGATCCGGTTGCGGAATCGGTCGCGCCACAGCCCGGCGTCGCGCCCCTCGCTCACCTCGAACATCAGCCCGGCCGCGCCAAGCTGCTCGGGCGCCAGGCTGCATCCCGCCACGCTCGGCTTGGGCGGAGCGAAGCCGATCCCGAACCGCGCGATCGCTGCTGCATCCACCCCGCGCGCGGCCAGGATCTCCCGCGGCCGCGCGGCCCCGGCGAGCTGCGCCGCATACCAGCGCGCCGCCGCGTCGATCACGCCGGCGCCTCCAGCGCCGCGCTTTCGCGGCGCACCTCGTCGGCCGATCGCGCGGGCATATCCATTCCCGCAGCCGCGGCGAGTTCGCGCACCACATCAAGGAAATCGAGCCCGCGCGTTTCCATGAGCCACTTGATCGCGTCTCCGTGCCACGAACAGCCGAAGCAATGCGCGAAGCCCTTGTCGTCGCTCACCGTGAAGCTGGGTGTCTTTTCGCTATGGAATGGGCAGCATCCCTTGTGCTCGTTGCCCGCCTTGGTCAGCTTGACCGAACGCCCGATCAGCCCCGAAAGCGGCGTCCCGCGCGCGCAGCTCGTCGAGGAATTGCGGAGCGACCGCCATGTTACACGCTTGCCCTGAGCGCCAGCGGTGCCCGAATCGTTCGTTGGCCGGTCGCGACGATGGTTACCACGCGCCGCTCGCGCCAAGACGGCCGCGCAATCTCGATTTCGCCCCGCGCCACCAGCTTGCGAATTCGATAGCTCGCCGCATCGGCGTTGGGCAGTTCCAATTCCTCGGCGAATTCCGCGTCTGTCGGGCAAGGTGTTCCCCGCCGCGCCGCCTCGGCAAGGATATTTAGAATCTTGTCCGCGATATGGTCAGGTAAGGCCGGCTGCTCGGCAGGCGGGGGCTCGACGGACGCTGCACGGCGTCGCGCCACCCACTCGAAGCCGCCGCCCTCTCGTCTTGGATTGTGCAAATCTATTAAGCCGACGCCCGCCAGCTCTCGTGCAAGCTGAAACGCGGCGGCCATGCGGGGCGGTGCAAATCCGCTCGCGTAGACGATCTTTTCGCCGGGCTTTGCTCGGCGAACCCAACTCTCCAGAACAGTCGCTTCGATCGCGACCGATAGCGCCTCGAGCCTAAAGCTCGGTGCGGATGACCGGGGTTCCGCGCCATTAGTCACGATCACACCCATTGCTCCGGGGCGCTTGCCCGAGTGGTGCAGTTCGAGTTTTCCGCGTGAAAGCCGAACCCATTGAGATGTTGGCTGGCGGTTTTCCTAAGTGATTCCCGCCAAACCCGCAGAAAACCGCCAATCGTTGTTTACGGCACGTCAACCGCGCGCGCGTAAGCGGGGAGCGATGGAGCGGCAGGGCCAATGATCGACGATTTCTCGCTCGGGCTCACCCATGGGCTGATGCTGCTCGCGGCGTTCCTGCTGCTGCGCCGCCCCGATCTCGACCATGAAGCGACGCCCGGCGACGACAAGGCCGAGCCGCGCAAGCGCCGCTGGGGCCGCCGCGATGCATGACATCCCGTTCATCGTCTTCCTGGCGGCGCTGCTGGGGATGGGGTTCAGGCGCCCGTTCCTGTTCGTGCTGGCCTATGCCTATATCGACATCGTCTCGCCGCAGCGGCTGACCTACATGCTGCTCAATTCGCTGCCGATCTCGATGATCGCGGCGGGGCTCGCGGTGGTCGGCTGGGCAGTGACCGACGACAAGAGCGGGCTGCGCGTCACCCCGCGCCAGGGGCTGCTGCTGGTGCTGCTGGCCTATTGCGCCTGGACCACCGCGCACGCCGACTTCCCGGTCGACGCCCAATCCAAATGGGAATGGGTGTGGAAGGCGCTCGCCTTCGCGATCTTCCTGCCCTTCACGCTGCGCACGCGGCTGCGGATCGAGGCGTTGCTGCTGTTCATGACGCTGTCGGCGGCGTCGATCATCATCGTCGGCGGGCTCAAGACCGCCGCCGGCGGGGGCGGATACGGCGAGCTCAACCTGATGATCGACAATAATTCCGGCCTTTACGAAGGCAGCACGATCTCGACGGTCGCGGTGGCGATCATCCCGCTGATCTTCTGGTTCACCAAGCACGGCACGGTGTTCAAGCCGGACTGGAAGGTGAAGCTGTTCGCCTGGGCGCTGGTCGGCGCCTGCTGCCTGATCCCGGTCGGCACCTCGACGCGCACCGGGCTGCTGTGCATCGGCCTGCTCGCGATCCTCAAGCTGCGCGACGTCAAGCGTCCGCTGCTCTACATCGGCGCGGTCGCCGCGATCGGGCTGGTCGCGGTGCCCTTCCTCCCCTCGGCCTTCACCGAGCGGATGGGGACGATCAAGAACTATCAGGGCGACAGCTCGGCCGCTACGCGCGTCGCGGTGTGGAACTGGACGATGGACTATGTGAAGACGCACCCGACCGGCGGCGGCTTCGAGGCCTATCGCGGCAATCATATCCGCTACGAAAAGGTCGAGGCCAGCCAGATCGACAGCAACAGCGTCTCGCTCAAGACCACGATCGAGACCGATCAGGCGCGCGCCTATCACAGCGCCTATTTCGAGATGCTGGGCGAACAGGGCTATCCCGGGCTCGCGCTCTGGCTGCTGATCAACCTCGGCGGGCTGTTCCGCATGGAGGTGCTGCGCCGGCGCTATCGCAAGGCCGAGGGCGACGAGGCGTGGATCGGCCCGCTCGCCAGCGCGCTCCAGCAGGGGCATATCGTCTATCTGCTCGGCGGCGCGTTCATCGCGATCGCGTTCCAGCCGTTCGTGTTCATGCTGATCGGCGCGCAGATCGGCCTCGACGTCTATTGCGCGCGGCGGCGCGCGGCGGCGGCGTGGCGGCCCTTGCGAAAGCCACGCCGTCAGGCAGTAATGACGGCATGAGCGGGCGGAGCGAGCTGAAGGCGCTGACCGGCGCGCGCGGCGTGGTCGCGTGGGTGGTCGTGCTGTTCCACATGCGATCGATGATCCTCGGCGTCGGCGCGCCGGGGCCGCTGTCCTACGGCTATCTCGGCGTCGACTTCTTCTTTGTGCTGTCGGGCTTCGTCATCTGGCTGACCTATGCCGACCGGCTCCAGGCCGAGGGACTCGCGGGGATTCCCGAATTCCTCAAGCGCCGGATCGCGCGGATCTGGCCGCTCCACCTGGTCATGCTCGCGGTGGCGATGCTGTTCGCATTGGCGCTTGGCATCGTCGGCCATCCTGACTGGGCGCAATACCCCCCCGCCGAGCTCCCGCTCCACGTCCTGCTGCTCCAGAACTGGGGGTTCACGGGTCGCCTGACCTGGAACGTGCCCGCCTGGTCGATCTCGTGCGAGCTGGCCGCCTATCTGCTGTTTCCGCTGCTCGTGCTCGCGGTCGACTGGCGCAAGGTCCCGACGCTCGCGCTGCTCGGCGCGGCGCTCGTCTTCGCGGGCCTGCTCTACGCCGCCTTCGCCGCGGGAGGCGCGACCGTGCTCGGACAGCTCATCCTCGAGCTCGGCGTGGTGCGCTGCCTGTGCGAGTTCGCGCTCGGCACGATCATGTGCGGGCTGTGGCTGCGCTGGCGCGCGGCGCCAATGCTTCCCGCGATCGGCGCGGCGGTGGCATCCGGGCTGCTCCTCGCCGCTCATGCGGCCGGGATGGTGCCGCAGATCGCCGCGATCCCGCTGGTGTTCGCGGGCGCCGTGCTCGTCCTCGCGCTCACCGCCGGCATGCGCGGCAACCCGTTCGAGATCGCGCTGGTTCATTATCTCGGCGAGATCAGCTACGCGACCTATCTCGGCCACTGGATGCTGTGGATGGCGTTCAAGCTGGTCTTCATCCACGGCGAGCGGATCGGCTGGGGGCCGGGCGTCGCGTTCGTCGCGATCGTGCTGGCGGCGTCGGTAGCGCTCTACCATCTGGTCGAGCGCCCCGCGCAGCGCTGGATCAATGCGTTGCCGCTGCCGCGTCGACTCGCCGCGCCGCTGCGGCCGGCGGCTCCAGGCGCCTAGTCGGCCGCCGCCAGCTCCTCCGCGAGCGCCTCGATCACCGCGCGGTTGAACGCCGGGATGTCGTCGGGCTTGCGGCTGGTGATGAGGTTGCCGTCGACCACCACTTCCTCGTCGAGCACGCTCGCGCCGGCGTTGGCGAGATCGGTGCGCAGCGACGGCCAACTCGTCGCGCGCCGCCCGTCGACGACGTCCGCCTCGATCAGCAGCCACGGCGCATGGCAGATCGCGGCGACGATCTTGTCCTCGTCCATGAACTCCCGGACGATCTCGATCGCGCGCGGCTGGAGCCGCATCTTGTCCGGGTTGCCGACCCCGCCGGGGAGGACGAGCGCGTCGAAATCCTGGGTGTCGACCTGGTCGAGCGTTGCATCGGGAGTGATGGTCTCCCCTTTCTCGCCACCCTTCTCGCCCCGGATCGGATCGGTCTTGATCGATGCGAGCGTCACCTGCGCGCCGGCATCGAGCAGCGCCTGGCGCGGCTTGAACAATTCGTCCTGCTCGAACCCGTCGGTGGCGAGGATGAGGACGCGGGCTCTGGACAGATCGGCCATGGGGGAATCTCCTGCAGGGATAGTCGCGGTCCAACCAGCGCGCCCTCCCCCGGTTCCGGAACGAAGCGACGGGCCGCGCATTGAGCGCGACACTGCGAGGGAATGCATGGCCGCCCACGAAATCGTCTATGTCGATGACCAGGAAGGCGGAATCACGCGGCGCAAGGTCCGGCACGGCTGGGGCTATTGGAATGCCCAAGGCAAGCGCATCATCGACCGCGACACGATCGACCGGCTGAACGCGATCGGCCTGCCTCCGGCCTACACCCGGGCCTGGTTCTGCCCCGATCCCAACGGCCATATCCAGGCGACCGGCTGGGATGCCAAGGGCCGCAAGCAATACCGCTATCACGCGCAATTCCGCGAAGCGCAGGAGACGGCGAAATACGATCGCTGCGCGAGCTTCGGCGAGCATCTGCCCCGGCTGCGCGCGCGGCTTGAGGCCGATCTCAAGCTGCGCGGCCTCCGCAAGGAAAAGGCCGTCGCCGCGGTGATCCGGCTGCTCGATCTCGGCTCCATCCGTGTCGGCAACGAGAGCTACGCCCAGGCGAACAAGAGCTTCGGCGCGACTACGCTGCGCAAGCGCCACGCGCACGTAACGGGCCAGACGTTGCGCCTCCAGTTCCGCGCGAAATCGGGCAAGCTGCGCGTGCTGACGATCACCGACGGCACGCTCAGCCGCTTCGTCAAGCGCTGCCAGGACCTGCCCGGCCAGCATCTGTTCCGCTGGGTCGACGAAGTCGGGGAGAGCCACCCGGTCACCTCGACCGACGTCAACGCCTATATCCGCGAGGCGACGGGCCAGGATTTCACCGCGAAGCATTTCCGCACCTGGGGCGCGAGCGTGCTCGCGTTCGAGGCGCTCGCCTCCGCGCACGACTATCTCGGGATCAAGGCGATGCTCGCGCCGGTCACCGAGGCGCTGGGAAACACCCCGGCGATCGCGCGCAAATCCTATGTCCACCCGCGGCTGGTCGCGCTCGCCAGGGATCGCGCGGCGCAGGCCGATTTCCGCGAGGCCTTGCGCATGCCGCGCGCCACTCGCTACCTGAGCCGCGCCGAACGCGGCCTGATCGCCTTCCTCGAGCAGGAGGAAGCGCCGGCCGCGCCCGCGCGCGCCGAGGCAGCCTGAGCGAACCGACCGAATGATCAACACCACTGCCGTCCCGTTGCTGCCCCCGGGGCGCACCCTGCAGGCGCAGCTCGCCGGCTTCTTCGCCGATGCCGGCGCCTGGGTGCAGACGCACTGGCTCAACATCCTGATCGCGGGCGCGATCGCCGCCGTCGTCGTGCTGGCGCTGCACCTGGTCCGCGCCTGGGCGCTACGGCTGTGCCGGCGCGGCGACGGGGTCGCCAATTGGTACGCGATCGTCGGGCGCGCGATCGGCAAGACCGGCAATTTCTTCATGCTGATGACCGCGCTGCGCCTGGTCGACGGCTATGCCAACGCCCCGGTCGCGATCAACGCGACGATCGCCTTCCTCTTCACCATCGCGGCGGTGTTCCAGGGCGCGATCTGGCTGCGCGAGATCATCTTCGGCGTGGTCGAGAACCGCACGCTCGCCGAAGGCGAGAGCGCCGCCACGCTGAGCAGCGCGCTCGGCATCATCCGGCTGCTGGTGACGATCATCCTGTTCGCGCTCGCGGTGGTGGTGGTGCTGAGCAACGTCGGGGTCAATGTCACCGGGCTGGTCGCCGGGCTCGGCGTCGGCGGCATCGCGATCGGCCTGGCGGCGCAAGGCATCTTCGCCGATCTGTTCGCCGCGCTGGCGATCCTGTTCGACCGGCCGTTCCGGATCGGCGACACGATCAGCTACGATACCAGCGGCGGCGTCGTCGAGGGGATCGGGCTCAAGTCGACGCGGCTGCGCGGCGCGACCGGCGAAGAACGGATCATCGCCAACAAGAAATTGCTCGACAACGAGATCTTCAACACCACCCGCCGCCTCCACAACCGCTTCCGCTACACGTTCAGCCTCGGCTACCAGACCTCGCCCGAGATTGTCGAGGCGCTGCCCGCGCTGCTGCGCGAGGCGGTCGAGAGCGAGGGCCATACGCTCGTCCACGGCGGGCTGATCGGGTTCGGCAAGAGCGGGCTCGACTATGACGTCGAGTTCGAATCCAAGGGCACGGATTTCGCCGCCGACGCGCGCGACAAGGTGGCCGCGGCGATCCTCACGCGCTTCCGCGCGCGCGGGATCGCCTTCGCCTATCCCACCCAGCTCACCTTGATCGCGCCCGAAACCCAGGCGGCCGAGGGCGCCGACGAGGCGGCCTGAGCAGTCGAAAGCTCAGGCGGCCATCGCGATTCCCTGCGCGGCGAGGAAGCCCTTCCACCCCTCGATCGTGAGCGCGGCGAGATATTCGCCCTGCATCTCGGGCGTCAGCACCTCGATCATCCGCGTGCCCTCGACCCACAGCTCCATCACGCCGAACACGCCGCCGCGCTTGCGATACTTGACCGGCCACCCCTCGCGCTTCGCGATCGCGGCGACCGCTTCGATATCGAGCGGCGTGGCCATCGCGAAATGCGTCGCCGAACGCGGGCCGTTGGCGCCGATCACGCCATAGCTGTCGGCATCGCCCTCGGCCTCGACCAGCTCGGTGCCGCGTGGATAGACCTCGACGGTGGTGTTGCGCGCATCGCCGGCCATCGCCACCCAGCTCCGCTCCCCCATCACCGGCGGAAACGGCAGCGCGGCGCCGCCCCACAGCTCGGCGAACACTTCCGCCACATGGCGCGGATCGTCGGCGTCGATCGAAACGTGAAAGATCATTTTGCACTCCCTGATTCGTGTATGGCGCCCCTAATACGCATGGCACAAATTGTGTCAAGCGTAGTTTGACACTTTTTGTGCCGCGACTATGGAGGCTCTATGGCAGCACGAAAATTCCTCCTCGCCGACCCTGCGAAGGCCGAGCGCCCCGACAATCCGCACACCCGCGCGAAGATCGAGGACGCGCTGCTCGATCTGATGGCGGAGGGCGAACGGCTCACCCACGATCTGGTCGCGGCGCGCGCGCAGGTGTCGCGCCGCACGGTCTATCGCTATTTCCCCGACCAGGAAGCGCTGCGCGCCGCCGCCTGGGCGCGCGTCGGCCCCGCGGGGGGGATCCCGAAGTCGCTCGACGACCTGATCGGCGGCATCGGCGGGCGCTTCGCCAATTTCGACGACAAGGCGGCGGCGATGACGGTGGTGATGGCGAGCGCCGAGGGCCGCGCGATCCGCAACGTGATGAAGCCCGAGCGCGTCGCGGCGTTCCGCGCGATGCTTGCCGACACGACCGCCGAACTGCCCGAGCCCGACCGCACCTGGGCGATCGCGATGTTCCAGTTCCTCGGCAGCGGGTTCGCCTGGCGCGAGATGCGCGACCAATGGGACATGACCGGGGCCGAGGCGGCCACCGCCTGCCGCTGGGCCGCCGAAGTGCTGCTCGCCGACCTCGCGCGCCGCGGCGGCAAGCCGCTGGGCGAAGGACCGGCCGGGACCTAGATCGCGTCCTCGTCGCGCTTGCGCCCGAGCAGCCGGCGCGCGAATGCCCAGATGCCCGCGCCGAACGCGATCACGCCAATGACGATCAGCTTGGCGAACTTGAGCAGGATCGCGAGCAGCCCGAGCTTGCTCGCCACCGCGACCGCCGCGCCGCCCGCGACCAGGCCCGCAAGGCCATATTCGGCGGTCTTGTCGATCTTGACGTCGAAGTCCGAATAGGCCGCGCCCGGCTGGAAGGTGACCGACTTGCCGAACGTCTCGGCGGCGGCGCGCACATCGGGGAGCGACGACACGCCCGAGAGCATGTTGAGGCTGAGCACCCCGGTGCGCCCGAGCAGGCGGATGTCGTAGTTCAGCCCGTGCTCGCGCTGGCCTTCATTGTCATATTCGCGCGCCCAGATCAGCGAGTGGTTGGCCGGATCGTACGACGGCGCCTGCGCCCAGCCGACCAGCCGCATCGTCGGATAGCCCTGGCTCTTGCGCTGCTGATTGTCCTCGGCATCGCCCGCCTGCATGTCCGACAGGACCTTGGCGTAATCCTGGTTCTTGGCGTCGGCATCGGAGACGTGCCCCGAATCCTGATAGGTGATCACCGCGCCCCAGACATTGTCGTAGAAGGTCGTGCCCTTCTCGAGCACGAGCCCGAGCGTGTCGTTCACCGCGCTCGGCGGGTTCTTCCAGACATCGACGAGCACCCGTTTCGCCTCGTCCGGGGGCAGGTAGTAATAGCGATCGCCGAGGTGGAGCACCGCCTTGGCCGCGGGGATCGTCACGTCGCCGGCCTGCGGGTGGAGGCTCGCCTGGAGCGCGGCCCACTCGGGCGGGAGCTTGGCGGGCGTGGCCGCCGATGCCGCCGCGGGCTTGGGCGGGTCCTTCGCCAGCGCCGTCGGCGCCCCGGCGCACAGCACCACCGCCAGCGCCACCGCGCTGGTTCCCAATAGCTTCCGCATCGATCTCCCCCTCCGCGATTCGGCCCCGCGCGGATTGGGAGGCTAAATCCCGCCCTCGTCAAGGCTCAGCAGCGTCGCGTTGCCGCCCGCGCTGGTCGTGTCGACCGACACCGAACGCTCGGCGCAGAAGCGCTGGAGATAGTGCGGCCCGCCCGCCTTGGGTCCGGTCCCCGACAGGCCTTCGCCGCCGAACGGCTGCGATCCCACCACCGCGCCGATCATCGATCGATTGACGTAGAGATTGCCCACCCGCGCGCGCGCCTCGGCGAGTTCGCCCGATCGCGCGATGCGGCTGTGGAGCCCCATCGTCAGCCCGAAGCCCTTGGCGTTCACCCGCGCGATCGTCTCGCCGAGCGTGCCGGCGGGCCAGGTCGCGACGTGGAGGATCGGGCCGAACCATTCGCGATCGAGATCCTCGATCCGGTCGAGCCGGATCAGCGTCGGGGGCACGAACAAACCCGCGTCGGGCACCGGCAGCGTCTTGAGCCAACGCCCGCGAGCCGAATCGCGATACGCCATCAGCTTGTCGTAGGCCGGCCGGTCGATCACCGGCCCGACATCGGTGGCGGGATCGCCCGGATCGCCGATCACCAGCAGCTCCATCGCGCCGCGCAGCATCGCGAGCACCCCTTCGGCGATCTCCTCCTGAAGCACCAGCAGCCGCAGCGCCGAGCAGCGCTGGCCGGCCGAGCGGAAGGCGGAGGGTCAGCACGTCGGCCACCACCTGCTCGGGCAGCGCGGTCGAATCGACGATCATCGCGTTGATCCCGCCGGTCTCGGCGATCAGCGGGACGAGCGGGCGGGTCTCGTCCTCGAGCAGCGTGCGCGCGATCCTGCGCGCGGTGGGCGTCGAGCCGGTGAAGGCGACGCCCGCGATGCGCGGGTCGCCGACGAGCGCGGCGCCGGTCTCGGGGCCGCCGGGCAGCAGGATCAGCGCATCTTCGGGCACCCCGGCCGCGTGCGCGAGCCGAACGGCGGCGCGCGCGATCTCGGGCGTCTGCGGCGCGGGCTTGGCGACCACGGTGTTGCCCGCCGCCAGCGCCGCCGCGGTCTGGCCGAGGAAGATCGCGAGCGGGAAGTTCCACGGCGCGATCGTCGCCCAGACGCCCCTGCCCTCCATGCGCAGCTCGTTGCGCTCGCCGGTGGGGCCGGGAAGCGTGACCGGGGCGAGGTCGGCGCGGGCGCGGGCGGCGTAGTAGCGGCAGAAATCGGCCGCCTCGCGGACCTCGCCGAGCGCGTCGGGAATGGTCTTGAACGCCTCCTTGACCGCGAGCGCCATGAGTTCGGTGCGGTTCGCTTCGAGGCTGTCGGCGAGGCGTTCGAGGATGTGCGCGCGGTCGTCTATTGTACGCGCGGCCCAGGCGGGGAAAGCGGATTGGGCGCGAGAGATCGCCGCCGAAACCTTCCCCTCCCGCGAGCGGGAGGGGCTGGGGGGTGGGCCCCCGCTCTCCTCGGGCGATGCAGGCGCGGATACCGGGGCCCCACCCCCCAGTCCCCTCCCGCTCGCGGGAGGGGGAGAGGCAGCAATCGCCGCCGCCGTCTCCGCCAATACCCCCCGCTCCTGCAGGTCGATCCCCCCACTATTCCGCCATTCCCCGAACAGATCGACCGGCAACGGAATGCTCGGGTGCCGCGATCCGCTCACCGCCGCGATCTTCTCGACCGGGTCCGCCAGCAGTTCCGCCTCGCTCAGATGCTCGTCCGCCAGCTGATGCACGAAGCTCGAATTCGCCCCATTCTCCAGCAGCCGCCGCACCAGGTAGGCCAGCAGGTCGCGATGCCCGCCCACCGGCGCGTAGATGCGGCAGTGATACCCTTCCTCGCGGACCAGCCGCTCGTAGAGCCCCTCGCCCATCCCGTGGAGCCGCTGGAACTCGAAGTCGCGGGCATCGCCCGCCCATTCGAGGATCGTCGCCACGGTCAGCGCATTGTGGCTGGCAAAGGCGGGAACGATGTTCCTCGCCGCCAGCATGTCGCGCGCGCAGGCGAGGTAGGAGATGTCGGTCGCCGCCTTGCGCGTGAACAGCGGATAGTCGCTCAGCCCCTCGACCTGCGTCCGCTTGATCTCGCTGTCCCAATAGGCGCCCTTTACCAGCCGCACGTGCATCGGCCGGCCGAGCGCGTCGGCCCAGCCGATCACCGCGCGCGCGCGCTTGCCATAAGCCTGCACCGCCATGCCGAACCCGCCCCAGCCCTCGAGCTCGGATCGCCCGGCCACCGCGCCGATGATGTCGAGGCTCATCTCCAGCCGCTCGCTTTCCTCGGCGTCGACGGTGAGCGCGACGTTTCGCCTGGCGGCTTCCGAGGCGAGTTGCGCGAGCATTTCGGCCAGCTCGGGGACGCAGCGGTCGTATTGCGCCACCTCGTAGCGCGGGTGGAGCGCGGAGAGCTTGACCGAGATCGAATGCCCCGCCGGATCGCGCCCCACCGCGCGGGATCGCCTCGAAATAGGCCTCGAAATAGCGCTCGGCATCGGCCTTGGTCCGCGCCGCCTCGCCGAGCATGTCGAAGCTCGCGGTGAAGCCGGCGTTCTCGGGCTTGCGCATCCGCTTCGCCGCCTCTGCGATGGTGCGGCCCATCACGAACACCTCGCCCATCCGCTTCATCGCCGCGCCCACCGCCTGGCGGACGAACGGCTCGCCCGCGCGCGCGATCAGCCGGCGCAGCGCCCCCTCCTGCTCGTCGCCGACCAGCACCCGGCCGATCACCAGCCCCCAGGTCGCCGAATTGACCAGCATCGAATTGGACTTGCCCGCATGCGCCTTCCAGTCGGCGTCGCCGAGCTTGTCGGCGATCAGCAGGTCGGCGGTCTCGGGATCGGGGACGCGCAGGAACGCCTCGGCGAGGCTGAGCAGCGCCACGCCCTCCGACGAGTTGAGCCGATATTCCTGAAGGAACTGGTTGACCCACCCCCGGCCGTTCGCCGCGCGCAGATCGGCGAGCAGCGCCAGCGCATGCCCCATCACCCGGCCGCGCGACTCGGGCGTGAGCCGCGCGCGCTCGAGCAGCGGCTTTAGAACTTCGGGTTCGCTCGCTCGGTGGAGCGCGGCCATGGTCTGGCGCGGGGCGGACGCTACGTCAGTCGACATTTTCCTGTTCTCGGTCGGGCAAGGGTTGCGATGGCGCCGCGGGGGTGCCTATGGATGCCCCGCGCTATGAAACGAAAGCGCATGGGAGGGAATGCCCCGTGGAAGCGATCACCGTGCAGCAGATGGCCGAGAGCGTCGGCAGCGAGCGCGTCTCCGAATGGGTCGAGGTCACCCAGCAGATGATCGACACCTTCGCGGAGGCGACCGGCGACCACCAGTTCATCCACGTGAACCCCGAAATGGCGAAGATGACGCCGTTCGGCGGGACGATCGCGCACGGGTTCCTCACGCTCTCGCTGATGCCGATGCTCGCCGCCAAGACCGATACGCCGCCGATCGCGGGCGTGAAGATGGGGATCAACTATGGCGGCAACAAAGTCCGCTTCCTCACTCCCGTCCGCTCGGGCAAGCGCGTCCGCGGCCGCTTCAAGCTGCTCGAGCTCGTCGAGAAGCGCCCCGGCGTGTGGCAGCAGACCCAGGAATATACGCTCGAGATCGAAGGCGAGCCCAAGCCCGCCCTGATCGCCGAGTGGATCGCCCAGATCTATGTCTAAGTCCAATCAAAGCCCCTCCCCTTCAAGGGAGGGGTTGGGGTGGGGCCTCTCCACAAGCGAAACGCTCGGTGAGACTGCACTGCCCCACCCCCAACCTCTCCCCTGAAGGGGAGGGGAGCAGAGAAGAGGAAGAAGCCCATGCGCTCCGCAGTCATCGTCTCCACCGCCCGCACCCCGATCGGTCGCGCCTATCGCGGCGCGTTCAACGCGCTTCCGCCGCAGACGCTCGGCGCCCATTCGGTCGAGGAGGCGGTCAGGCGCGCCAGGCTCGATCCGGCCGAGGTCGACGATGTCGTGTTCGGCGCCGCGCTCCAACAGGGCCACCAGGCCGGCAACATCGCGCGCCAGGTGCTGCTGCGCGCCGGGCTTCCGGTCACGGTCGCCGGCATGTCGGTCGACCGGCAATGCGCTTCCGGGCTGATGGCGATCTCGATCGCCGCCAAGGAGATCATCACCGACAATATGGACATCGCTATCGGGGGAGGCGTCGAATCGATCAGCCTGGTCCAGACGCCGGCGATGCGGCTCGGCGCCGATCCCGAGCTCGTGGCGATGCACCCCGACGTCTATATGCCGATGCTCCAGACCGCCGAGGTCGTCGCCAAGCGCTACGACATCGGCCGCGACCGGATGGACGCCTATTCGCTCCAATCGCAGCAGCGCACCGCCGCCGCGCAGGGCCGCGGGCAAGTTCGACCAGGAGATCATCCCCGTCACCGCGACGATGAACGTGACCAACAAGGAGACCAAGGAGGTCACCCAGCAGCAGGTCACGCTCACCAAGGACGAAGGCAACCGGCCCGACACGACGCTCGCGGGCCTCGCCGCGCTGCCGACCGTCCTACCGGGCGGCACGATCACCGCCGGCAACGCCAGCCAGCTCTCCGACGGCAGCTCGGCCGCGGTGCTGATGGAGGAATCCACCGCCTCGAAGCGGGGGCTCCAGCCGCTCGGCCGCTACGTCGGCATGGCGGTGGCGGGCACCAAGCCCGACGAGATGGGCATCGGCCCGGTCTTCGCGATCCCCAAGCTGCTCAACCGCTTCGGGCTCAAGATGGACGATATCGGGCTGTGGGAGCTCAACGAGGCGTTCGCGGTCCAGGTGCTCTATTGCCGGGACGTGCTCGGCATCCCCGACGAGATCCTCAACGTCAACGGCGGCTCGATCTCGATCGGCCATCCCTATGGCATGTCGGGCGCGCGGATGACGGGCCATGCGCTGATCGAAGGCAAGCGGCGCGGCGTCAAATATGTCGTCGTGACGATGTGCATCGGCGGCGGCATGCGCGGCGGGGCTGTTCGAAGTCCTCTGATTGCGCGTCCGCGCGGTCCCCGCGTCGTTTCGGCTGGATATTCCACTTCTTCGTGGAAGATAGTTGCGAGAAGCCGTTTACTATATTGTCATTTCTTCCGTGCCTGTTAGCGTTACCAAGAACGCTTCCGGGGACAGGGGGGCGGCAAATAGGAGGGATCTCGCCGATGCGCGAGGGAGTGGCACTGGTGGCCGATATCGGCCGCCAATCGGTGCGATTCGGATTGACCGGCGGCGACGAAGGCATGGCGCCTCGCGACGTGCGCAAATTCCTGACCGCCGAGCATCCGACCTTCACCAGCGCGCTCGTCACCTACCTGAGCGACCTGGGGCTGCAGGACGCGCGGCTGCACAGCGTGCTCGCGGTCGCGGGCGCAGCGCGCGGCGACCTGATCAACCTCACCGGCAGCCGCTGGTACATCTCGCTTTCGGGAGTCGAGGCGGTGCTGCGCGAGCGGCCGCGCGCGCTCAACGAATGCGCGGCCAATGCGCTGGCGCTGACGATGCTGCCGGCATCGGCGTTCACCGCGCTGCACGGCCCCGCGCCGAAGGGCGTCGAGCCGGGCGGCAATTATGTGGTGATCGGCACCGGCACCGGGCTCGGCGTCTCCGCGCTGATCACCGCCGGCGACAAGCTCGTCCCGGTGCAGAGCGAGGCGGGCCACACGAGCTTCTCGGCCGCGACGCCCGACGAGCGCAGGTTCGCCGATTACGTGAAGTCGAAGGGACATCTGGTCGATGTCGAATCGCTGCTCAGCGCGCCCGGGCTGCTGACCGCCTATGAGGCGCTGAGCGAGGGCAAGAAGCTTCCCCGCCCCGAGGACGTGACGCGCAACATCGGCCGCGATCCGATCGCGACCGCGGCGGTCAAGATGTTCACCGAGCATCTCGGCGCGTTCGCGGGCGATCTGGCGATGATCTTCGGCGCGTGGGACGGCGTGTTCCTCACCGGCGCGATCTCGCGCGCGCTCCAGCCGCAGCTCGCCGATCGCGGCTTCCGCCAGCGCATGGAGACCAAGGCCGCCTTCCGCCGCCAGCTCGGCGAGGTGCCGGTCGCGCTGGTCAACCGCAACGACCTCGAATTGCTCGGCGCCGCCGCCGCGCTCGGCACCTAGAGTGGTTGTTCAGAAGTTCGTTGGATTCCGACAGCAAGATATTCCGTCACCCCGGACTTGTTCCGGGGTCCACCGGGAGCCGGGCGGAACGCAAGCGCCTCTTGTCCGGCCGGTGCCTCGCTGTGGATGCCGGAACAAGTCCGGCATGACGGGTGTGCTAGACGGTTTGCTGATCCAACGAGCTTCGGAATCAGGACACCAGGGAAACTCCGTGGTTCCCGCTCGTTTCTCCGCCAAGCCGCTGAGGAGATACGAAAATGAACGAAGCCGCCGATCCCGCCCAAGTCCGCCGGCGCATGTGGGAGAAGATGGCGAAGAGCCCCTTCGTCATGGTCGAGCTGACGGGCACCGACGACCACGCCCAGCCGATGACCGCGCAGCTCGACGAGGATGTCGACGGCAAATTCTGGTTCTACACGCAGCGGAACAATCGCCTCGCCCCCGGCGGGCGGGCAATGGCGCATTTTGCGTCGAAGGATCACAAGGTCTTCGTCTGCATCGTGGGCACGCTGGTCGAGGAGCGCGATCCGGCGGTGATCGACCGTTACTGGTCGAACATGATCGAGGCTTGGTTCGACGGCGGACGCAGCGATCCCGACCTGCTGATGCTGCGCTTCGAGCTTGAGGACGCCGAGATCTGGGAGGGCGACGAATCGCTGCTCGGCAAGTTCAAGATGCTCACCGGCCAGCGGATCGCGGGGCCCGAGGCCGGGCGCCATGTCGAGACCGCGCTCTGAGCGCTTGACCTGCCCGCATGCGCGGGCGATTCCCCACGCCATGGGACCGTCGCTCGCGCACCGCATCCGCATCGAGGGCCCATGCCGTGTGGCTGGCGGTGCGCGATCCGCGCACGCCGATCGGCGCCAGGCTGGTCGGGTTGCTGGTCGCGGCCTATGCGCTGTCGCCGATCGACCTGATCCCGGATTTCATTCCGGTGCTCGGGCTGGTCGACGATGCCGTGCTGATCCCGCTCGGCGTGTGGGTGTTCGAGCGGATGGTGCCGCCCGCGCTGCTCGCCGAGCACCGCGCCGCCGCCGAGGCCGCGTCGAGCCGGCCGGTTGCCTGGGGCGGCATCCTGATCGTCCTGGCGGCATGGGCGTGCGCCGCGTGGCTGCTGTGGTGGGTGCTCACCGGCCTTTACGACTGAGCAAGCTCGCCTTGTCGCCGCCGAACAAAAAAAGGGTGCTGCGCCGGCCGCCGAGACACTAGCTGACACCTTCCACATCCAGGGACGATCAAGCGCGAATGAGCTTCGCCGGCCTCACCCATCTCCAGCGCCTCGAAGCCGAGAGCATCCACATCCTGCGCGAGGTGGTGGCCGAGGCCGAGCGTCCGGTGATGCTCTATTCGGTGGGCAAGGATTCGGCGGTGATGCTGCACCTGGCGAAGAAGGCGTTCTTCCCCGCGCCGCCGCCCTTCCCGCTGCTCCACGTCGACACGACCTGGAAGTTCAAGGCGATGTACGCCCTGCGCGACAAGGCCGCAGCGGACGCGGGGATGGAACTGCTCGTCCATCGTAACCCCGATGCGATCGCGCGCGGCATCAATCCGTTCGATCACGGCGCGCTCCACACCGATCTGTGGAAGACCGAAGGACTCAAGCAGGCGCTCGATCTCCACGGCTTCGACGCGGCGTTCGGCGGCGCTCGGCGCGACGAGGAGAAGAGCCGCGCCAAGGAGCGCATCTTCAGCTTCCGCTCGGCCAGCCACCGCTGGGACCCCAAGGCGCAGCGTCCCGAGCTGTGGCACCTCTACAACGCGCGCAAGGCCAAGGGCGAGAGCATCCGCGTCTTCCCGCTCTCGAACTGGACCGAGCTCGACATCTGGCAGTATATCCTCGCCGAGGGGATCGAGATCGTGCCGCTCTATTTCGCGGCGCCGCGCCCGACGGTGGTGCGCGACGGGCTGATCCTGATGGTCGACGACGACCGGTTTCCGCTCGCGCCCGGCGAGGTGCCGGTCGAGCGCTCGATCCGCTTCCGCACGCTCGGCTGCTATCCGCTGACCGGCGCGGTCGCGAGCGAGGCGGCGACGCTCGAGGAAGTGATCCGGGAGATGCTCCTCACCACCACCTCCGAGCGCCAGGGCCGCGCGATCGACCACGACCAGGCCGCGTCGATGGAGAAGAGAAGCAGGAGGGCTATTTCTGATGGCTCGCGCGCCCAAAATCTTCCCCGGCACGGGGAGGATTTGATGACCTCCTCCTTCCGCCCCGACGCGCTGATCGCGTCCGACATCCATGCCTATCTGCTCGCGTACCAGCACAAGACGCTGCTCCGGTTCATCACCTGCGGCTCGGTCGACGACGGCAAGTCGACGCTGATCGGGCGGCTGCTCTACGATTCGAAGCAGATCTTCGAGGACCAGCTTTCCGCCCTCGAGGCAGACAGCAAGCGCGTCGGCACCCAGGGCCAGGCGATCGACTTCGCGCTGCTGGTCGACGGCCTCGCCGCCGAGCGCGAGCAGGGCATCACGATCGACGTCGCCTATCGCTTCTTCGCGACGAGCAAGCGCAAGTTCATCGTCGCCGACACGCCCGGCCACGAGCAATATACCCGCAACATGGTCACCGGCGCCTCGACCGCCGATCTCGCGGTGATCCTGATCGATGCGCGCAAAGGCGTGCTGACCCAGACCCGGCGGCACTCCTACCTCACCCATCTGATCGGCATCCGGCAGATCGTGCTTGCGGTGAACAAGATGGACCTGGTCGGATACGACCAGGGCGTATTCGACCGGATCGTCGCCGATTACCGCGCGTTCGCGACGTCGATCGGGATCGCCGATTTCACCGCGATCCCGATCTCGGGGTTCAAGGGCGACAATGTCTCGAACCACTCGCCGCACATGCCCTGGTATTCAGGGGCGACGCTGATCGAGCATCTCGAAAGCGTCGAGGTCGATGCGACGCTCGACCGCGCCAAGCCGTTCCGCATGCCGGTGCAATGGGTAAACCGCGCCAACCTCGATTTCCGCGGCTTCGCGGGGCTGATCGCCTCGGGGGCGGTCAAGCCGGGCGATCCGGTGCGCATCCTGCCCTCGGCCGCGCCACCAGCATCGCGCGCAATCGTCACGCTCGACGGCGACCTGCCGCAAGCGGGCGCCGGCCAGTCGGTCACGCTCACGCTCGCCGACGAAGTCGATTGCTCGCGCGGCGACGTCATCGCCGCCGCCGACGCGCCGCCGCAGGTCGCCGACCAGTTCCAGGCGACGATCGTGTGGATGGACCAGGAGGAGCTGCTCCCCGGCCGCGCCTATTGGCTCAAGCTCGCCACGCAGACCGTGAGCGCCACCGTCCAGGAACCGCGCCATGCGATCGACGTCAACACGCTCGCCGAGCTCTCGGTCAAGACGCTGGGCCTCAACGACATCGGCGTCGCCGAGGTCTACACCGATCGCGCGCTGGTGTTCGAGCCCTATGCCGACAGCCACGACCTCGGCGGCTTCATCCTGATCGACAAGCTCACCAACGCCACCGTCGCGGCGGGGATGCTCAATTTCTCGCTCCGCCGCGCGCAGAACGTCCATTGGCACACGCTCGAGATCAACCGCGAGGCGCACGCCCGCCAGAAGAACCAGGCGCCGCGCCTTTTGTGGTTCACCGGCCTGTCGGGATCGGGCAAGTCGACGATCGCCAACCTCGTCGAGAAGCGCCTCCACGCGCTCGGCAAGCACAGCTTCCTGCTCGACGGCGACAATATCCGCCACGGGCTCAACCGCGACCTGGGCTTCACCGACGCCGATCGCATCGAGAACATCCGCCGCGTCGGCGAGGTCGCGAAGCTGATGACTGACGCCGGGCTGATCGTGCTTACCGCCTTCATCTCGCCGTTCCGCGCCGAGCGCGAGCTGGTGCGCAAGCTGATGCCCGAGGGCGAGTTCTTCGAGATCTTCGTCGACACCCCCGCTCGAGGTGGCCGAGGCGCGCGACGTGAAGGGGCTCTACAAGAAGGCGCGCGCCGGCGAGATCGCCAACTTCACCGGCATCTCGAGCCCCTATGAGCCGCCCGCGGCCCCCGAGCTGCGCATCGACACGACCCGCACCACCCCCGAGGAAGCCGCCGAGCGGATCGTCGAGGAGATCATGGGCGTGTGGGCTCCCGTGCTGTGACCGACGCCGGGCTCGCCGCCGACATCGCCGCCGAGGCGGGCGACCTGCTGCGCGCGCTCCAGCGCACCGGATCGGGCCGCACGCTGGGCGCCGCCGGCGACGCGCAGGCCAACGCACTGATCCTCGCGCGGCTGCGCGCGGCGCGCCCCGACGACGCGATCCTCTCCGAGGAAATGGCCGACGACCTCGCACGCTGCGCGCGCCGCCGCGTCTGGATCGTCGACCCGCTCGACGGCACGCGCGAATATTCCGAAGGGCGCGACGATTATGCGGTCCATATCGGTCTCGCGATCGATGGCGTCCCCGCGATCGGCGCGGTCGGCCTGCCGGGCCAGAATCTGATCTTCGCGAGCGACCCGGCCCCGCCCCTCGTCCCGGCCAACCATCCGCCACGGATGGTGGTGAGCCGCACCCGGCCCGCCGCCGAATGCAGCGCGGTCGCCGAGGCGCTCGGCGCCGAGCTGGTGCCGATGGGATCGGCGGGGGCCAAGGCGATGGCGGTGGTGCGCGGGCTCGCCGACATCTATCTCCATTCGGGCGGCCAGCATCAGTGGGACAATTGCGCGCCGGTCGCGGTCGCGCGCGCTACGGGGCTGCATGCGTCGCGGCTCGACGGATCGCCGCTGGTCTATAATTGCGAAGCGACGTGGATTCCGGACCTGCTGATCTGCCGCGCCGAATTGGCCGAACGGGTTCTGGCGTTGGCCGCCGAATGCGCCACGGGGGATTCATGGACTGGCTGAATGCGCTCGCGGGGCTGCTTGTGGGGATCGTGGTCGGCCTGACCGGGGTCGGCGGTGGATCGTTGATGTCGCCGATCCTGATCCTGCTGTTCGGCATCGCCCCGGCGACCGCGATCGGCACCGATCTGTGGTTCGCCGCGATCACCAAGACCGTCGGCAGCACCATCCACCACCGCAACCAGAGCGTCGACTGGCGGATCGTCGGGCTGCTCGCGATCGGCAGCGTGCCCGCGACGCTGCTCACCGGGCTATGGCTGTGGCATGTCCAGATCGAGCATGCCGGGGGCGCGCTGCTCCAGCGCGGGCTCGGCGTCGTGCTGGTGCTGAGCGCGGTCGCGACGCTCGCGCGCTTCCGTTTCGCGCGCTGGACCAGCAGGCTCTCGATCCGCAACCATGCCGCCTTTCCCGGGCTCAAGATCGCCGCGACGATCGCCGCTGGGGTGATCCTGGGGACACTGGTGACGCTCACCTCGGTGGGCGCGGGCGCGCTGGGCGCGACGATGCTGCTCGTGCTCTATCCTTATCGCCTGTCGCTCAGGAAGCTCGTCGGCACCGATATCGCGCATGCGGTGCCGGTCACGCTGATCGGCGGGATCATCCATCTGCTGATCGGCACGGTGAACCTGGGGCTGCTCGCGATGCTGCTGATCGGGTCGCTGCCCGGGATCGTCATCGGCGCCAGGCTGTCCGCCGTGATCCCGGAACGGGTGATCCAGCCGGTGCTCGCGCTGGTGCTGGCGTTTTCGGGGTTCAAGCTGCTGAGCTAGGGCGCGGCCAAGCAAAAGTGAGTTGCCCCGTCGTCGCCCGCAGGGCACCCCATCCGGGCGGCAACGGACGGAGCGCCCGTGGATTTCAGCACCTTCGACTTCGCGGCGCTGCTCCCGTTCATCGCGGTCGGCTTCGCCGCGCAGATGATCGATGGCGCGCTCGGCATGGCCTATGGGGTGATCTCGAACACGCTGCTGCTCAGCCTCGGCGTGCCGCCCGCCGCCGCCTCCGCGGGCGTCCATGCGGTGGAGAGCGTGACCACCGCGGTCTCGGGAATCAGCCATTCGATCCAGCGCAACGTCGACTGGAGGCTGTTCGCGCGGCTGGTGATCCCCGGCGTGATCGGCGGATTCCTGGCGCCTATGTTCTCTCGAACATCGACGCGTCGATCGCCAAGCCGTTCATCCTCGCCTATCTCACGCTGATCGGGCTCAACCTGCTCTATCGCGGCTGGCGCTACCCGCCGCAGGATCGCCAGCCGCAGATCATCGAGCCGCTCGGCCTCGTCGGGGGCTTCCTCGACGCGGCGGGGCGGGGGCGGCTGGGGACCGATCGTCACCTCGAACCTGCTGTTCCAGGGCGCGAGCCCGCGCAAGACGATCGGATCGGTCAACACCGCCGAATTCTTCGTGACGCCGAATTCTTCGTGACGGTGACGATCTCCGCCACTTTCCTGTCGCAGCTCGGGCTGACCGTGCTGACGCAGGCGAGCCTGGGGCTGCTGATCGGGGGGATCGTCGCGGCGCCGTTCGGGGCGATGCTCGCCAAGCGCGTCGATCCGAAGCTGCTGCTGCTGTTCGTCGGCGTGGTGCTGACCGCGACCAGCCTGCTCAACCTGTGGCCGAGCCATATGATCGAGCAGCTCTTCGGCTGAGCTCGGTGTGCACCTCGCGCGCCTCGCGGACCAGCGCCGCGCTCGCGCCTTCGACCAGCCGCGGCATCGGCGCGCGCATTTCGGATAGCGAGATCGCCTCGGGATCGACGCCCGCGATCCGGCCAGCACCGGCTCGAGCGCCCGCATCCTCGGCGCACAGCCGCGCATAATCGATGAACACCTGGCGCGCGGCGACCGCGGCGGGCTGATCGAGCAGGTGGCGATAGGCGCCGATCCACGCCGCCAGCCAGTAATCGACGTGCCCGCGATCGCCCCTCGGGCGCGCCGGGGAGCAGGAACGGGCGCTGGTCGGCGCCGAACTCGTGGTGGCCGAGCCACGTCATGAACTTGCGGCGGAAGCCGTCCTCGGCCTGGAGCGCGCAGGCGCGGACATGCTGGTTGCGCAGCGATTCCGCCTGCTGGAGCGGCGCGCGAAACGGATGGAGCAGCACCGCATCGGGAAAGGCCCCGGCGAGCGCGGGCAGCCGGAGGATATCGTTGTTGTTCTTCGAGAGATAACGCTGCGCCCATAGCGAAGCTCGACCAGCCGGACATAGGCCTCGAACGCAGCGATCGTCTCGGGCGCGGGCGGTGTGGCGGCCAGCCCTTCGCGCGTCAGGTAGCGCGATCCCTCCATCGCGCGCCAGAATACTTCCTCGATCGCCTCGGGGCTGTCGAGATCGTGGAACAGCCCGTCGCCGTTGCCCGGCCTCGCGCCGCTCGACCGAGCGCTTGAAGCCTGCGCTCATCCGCGCCCAGCTGTTCGGCGCGAGCGGGAACGGCAGGTCGCGATACGAAGAGCGAGGCGAACGCGCCGGTGGCGTGGAGCGTGCGCATCAGGATCGTCGTCCCCGCGCGCGCCAGCCCGCAGACGAACACCGGCGCCGTGCAGCTCAGCCCGGCGGCGGCCTTGCCGTATCGCGCGCGCTCGATGTCGAACGACAATTCGAGCACCGGCGCGAAGCCCAGCGCGACCTGGTGGAGGACGCGGTCAGCGGCGCCGTAGCCCACGGAATTGCCATCGGAGGAATGCATAAGCGAGGCAGACCATGACGATCCACAGCCGCTTGCGCCAGTCGAACCACGCGCGCGCACGCCCAGATCGACGATCGAATCGAGCACCAGCACCGCCCCGATCGGCGCCCGCGACCAGCGCCAGCAGCGCGCCCGCGCGCACCGATTTGGCGAACAGCCGACGCGAAAGCAGCCGCATCGCGCGTTCCTTGGCCCATTCGGAAACCCCGCGGCGGCGGAGCAGCGCGGTCGATCGCGCGCCCCAGTGCGCGAGGTCGCGAAAGCTTGCCAGCACCGGCAGGCGCCTGAACAGCTCGAGCGCCGTGAGGATCGCGATCAGGAGTCCGATCAATGCAGGCGCCCCGTTAGAACGAATTCACCTTCCGCCCTTGGAGGGGAGTTGTCGCAAAACTATGCCAGCCGCCGCTTCGTCGGCGGCGCTGGTGCCCCGGGGAGAGACTCGAACTCCCGACCTGCGGTTTAGGAAACCGTTGCTCTGTCCTGCTGAGCTACCGGGGCTTGGCGCCGAAATCGCGGAAGGTTGCGGCCCTGGCGCTTCTGGCGGGATCGAATCCCCGGATCAAGGACAAATCCGCGGCATCAGGGCTTCAATCGGCGCGCGCTCAGCACCTTGACCGGCGCCGCCGGCACCTCGCCCAGGAATGCCCCCGCGCTGGGTCGCGGTCGGGGAGACCGGCGCGTCGAAGATCTTCATCACCACATCCATCCCCTCGACGACATGCCCGAACGCGGCATAGCCGAGATTGTCGCCCGGCTTGCTCGGATCGGCATCGAAGGAAGGCTGGTCGCCGACGCTGATCGTGAAGTCCCCGCGCGCGCTGCCCGGCGCGAGCCGCGCAGTCGAGATCGTGCCGTCGAGATGCTTGAGCCCGGTGAGCGTGGTCGGCTCGTGCCGGATCGGCGGCAACACGCGCTTGGGGCGCGCCGTCGACCCCGAACTGGACGAAGCCGAAATGGTCGGCGACCTTGACGGTGCGATAGAAGCTGATCCCGTCGAGCCGCTTCTGATCGACGTAGCGCAGGAAATTGGCCGCGGTGATCGTGCCCTGGCGGTCTCGAGCTCGAGGACGATGCGCCCTCGCTGGTCAACAGCTCGACGCGCGGCAGCGGCGCCGTCTGCGCGAAAGCGGGAACGGCGAACAGCCCGAGCAGCAACAGGATCAGTCGGCGCATCGTCAGCTCTCCTTTTGCCTCGATGCCCGATACCACCACTCGTCATTCCGGCGAAAGCGGGGATGGCCCGATCGCGGCGTGGTCGGCGTCCGGCTGACGTGGCGGCGGCTCGCCGACCTGCCGGATCTCGCCGAGGAGCCATACCGCGGCTTCCTCGGCCGGATCGCCGATTGCGGCATGCACGTCGAGCTGCTGGCTGCGGGCGCCAGCCTGCCCGTGCTGCTGCCGCACTTCGCCGCGGCACGGGTGCCGCTGGTGGTCGATCATTTCGGCGTTCCTTCGCGCGATCCCGCCGAACGCCGCGCCGGGACCGACGCGCTGCTGCACGCGATCGACGGCGGCCGCACCTGGGTGAAGCTGTCGGCCGGGTTCCGCCTGCCCGACGAGATCGTCGCGGAATGCACCACGCAGCTCCTCGCCGCGGGGCCGGAGCGGCTGCTGTGGGGCAGCGACGCCCCCTTCGTGAACCACGAGGACAGTGTGGATTATGCCGCCGCGCTCGCGCTTTATCGCCGCCTCGTCCCCGATGCGGCGACGCGGCGCGCGATCGACGCGACCGCGATCAAATTGTTCTTCGATTGAGGGAGCCACGACCATGAACCGCCGCGAACGCGCCATCGCCACCGCCGAGCTCGAGATGGGGCTCGCCGATTTCTGGCACGACGTCGACACCAACTGGGGGCGCAACGCCGGCGACTATTATGCGCCCGACGCGGCCTACCGCTCGGGCAAGCTCAACCTCGAGGGGCGCGAGGGCGATCCAGAATTTCTACAGCTGGCGCGAGGCGCGAGGCGCGCGTGTCGCGGTCCACGCCTTCAGCAACTTCCGCGCCGAGTTCGACGGCGCCGGGGGGGCCACCGCGCATTGGTACATGCTGCTGTGGGGCGCCGACGGCGAGCCGCCGCGCGAAAGCGCCCCCCCGACCCGCATCAGCCGCGCGACCGAGACCTTCCGATGGGACGAGGCCGAGCAGCGCTGGCTCTGCACGCGCCGCGAGCTGGTCAACCTGTTCCGCGGCGGCGAGCAGCTCAACTTCAGCTGATGCGCACCGGCGCGGATCAGAAGCGCACGCGCACCCCGGCATTGAAGTTGCGCCCGACCTTGTCGTAATATTGCCCGTTCGTCGGGAAGTTGAGGATGGTGTAGGGCGTCGGTGGCGGATCCTTGTCGAGCAGATTGTTCACCGCCCAGAAGAACTCGAACTGTTTGGCCTCGCCGACGAAGATCTTCCCGAACAGATTGAAGTAGACGACCGCGGGGACGTGGTTGTCGTTGATCGTGTTGGTCGGCAGGGTGTTGTAGGTGACGTCCTGCACGCCCTTGCTGATGTAGATCGTCTGCAGCGTGAGCTCCCAGCCGTTGTTTCCCGATCGTCTGCGACAGATTGCCGCGGAAGGTGGGGATCGAGCCCAGATTGGCCCAGCCGTTCTCGCCCGCGCGGTCGATCGGCGCGGCGCCGGTCCCCGAATCCACCAGCGCGTGGAGGATGTAGGTGCCGCTGGCCGCGAAGCTGTAATGGCCGCCGTCGCCCAGAAAGCCGGCGCTGGTCGAATAGTTGAACGTCGCGTCGAAGCCCTGCTGCTCGAACGCGCCGACATTGAGCGTCCCCGCGACCAGGCCGGTATGGATGCGGTCGTTGGGATCGGCGGTGCTGGTGTCCGGCCCATAGGTGAAGAAGTTGCAGAACGACGTCTGGCCCTGGCCGCAGAGCGTGGCGATGTTGACGGTCGAGAGGTTGGTGATCGCGTCCTTGATCTTGATATGGTAGTAATCGACCGACAGGCCGATGCCCCTCAGCGCGCCGTGGCCGCGATACGCCAGGCCCGCGGTGAAGGTGTCGGCGAATTCGGGGCCGACGTTCGGATTGCCCAGGCTGGTGTTCTGCGGGATCACCGCATTCTTGGTCACCCCGTCGACGACGAGCGTGACGTTGTTGCTCACGTTGCTGCCGGGGCTGTAGAGCTCGTTGATCGCGGGCGCGCGGATGTCGCGCGAGCGCGCGACGCGCACGTTGAGCCCCTCGACCGGCTCCCACGTCCCGCCGACCTTCCACGCGGTCTGGCCGCCGACGGTGTTGTAATCGGCATAGCGGAACGCGCCGTTGAGGTTGAGGCTGTGGAGGGAGAACGACGTCCTTGGCCAACGGCACGGTGGCCTCGACATAGCCTTCCTTGACGTCGAACGAGCCGCCATAGGGGACCGCGTTGCCGGCGGTCAGGAAGCCGTTGGCGGCACCGACCGCATCGGCGGTCAGCTTCTCGGTCTCGCGGCGATACTCGCCGCCGAACGCCACCGAGACCGGGCCCGCCCAGGTCGAGAAGGGCTCGCCGACCATGTTCGCGGCGAAGGTCGCCTGATCGTACTTCACCTTCGCCAGGCCGAGCCCCAGATATAGTTGCGCGCCGCGGCGGTGGTGTTGCCTTCGCCGAACAGGTTGAGCGGCTGGCAGCCGGCAGCCGCCGGATTACCCTGGAGCACCGCGCGGCACACGATGTTGCCGGTCGCCGGATCGCGGACCGCGTCGATCGCGAAATTGAGGTTCGCGGTGACCGGGTTGTTGTAGGTCGCCGAGCTGTAGTTGTTGACGCCATAGGATGCGTGCGCGTCCCATTTCCACGAACCGCCGAGTCTGCCTTCGAAGCCCACGGTGCCGTGCGGCGTATCGTTGACGATCTCGTAATGGTTGATGCCGATGTCATAGCCGATGCGGCTGATGTTGAACGTCTGCGTCGCCGCCGGAAGCAGCGCGAGCACCGCGGGCGGGATATAGGGATTGTCGCGGCGGATCGCCTGGCTCGCCAGGCGGATCGCGACGCCGTCGAGGAAGCCGCGCGAGTGCGAATAGCCGCCCTCGATATAGCCCGTCACCGCATCCGAGAAATCGTAATAGACGCTGCCATAGGCGGTGAAGCGCTGGACCACAGGGATCTGCGCGGTGCCGCTGATGATCGACTTGCCCTCGCCGCCGATCATCACCGATCCGCCCGAGATCGCCCCCTTCTGGTACGGGCGGATCGAGCCGTCCGGATTGAAGGTCATGTTGGTCAGGCCCGGGATCGTGCTGATGATCACGCCACCGGCGCCGAGATTGTTGTGGACGTTGGGCGAGATGATGAACGCGGGCAGGCCGAAGCCCGGCGTGCCGGCGGTGGTACGCTGGGCGTTGCTGACGATCATCCATTCCTGGCGGCCCCAGTCGCGCGTGTAGATGTCGCCCAGCCCGTTGTTGTTCGAATAATCGGCGCTCACCACCACATGGCCGCGATCGCCGCCGAAGCGGGTGCCGGCGATGAAGCCCAGCCGCTGCGAGCCATAGTCGCCGAGCTGCGAGACGCCCGCCTGGCCGGTGACCTCCACGCCCTGGAATCTTTTCTTCATCACGATGTTGACGACGCCCGACACCGCATCCGAGCCGTAGAGCGCCGAGGCGCCGCCGGTCACCACGTCGACGCGGTCGATCATCAGCGTCGGGAAGAGGTTGAGGTCGGTCGTCGTCGGCACGCCGAGGTTGCTCGCCGGAGCGAAGGGCACCACGCGCGACTGGTTGACCAGCACCAGCGTGCGCTGGCCGCCCAGCGCACGGAGATCCGCGGTCGCCTGGGCGGGGCTGGAGGTGTTGGTGGCGTTGGCGCCGGGCGAGCGCGTCGCCTTGAACACCGGATTCTGGTTGAGCACCTCCATGACGGTGGTCGCCGCCTGGGTCTTGATGATCTCATCGCCGATCACCTGGGTCGGCGTCGGCGCCTGAAGGCCGTTCTGCGCGGTGCGCGACGCGGTGACGATGATGTCGCCGGACTTGACCTCGTCGGTCGCAGCGGCCGGTGTGTCCTTCGGCGCGGGCGCATCCTGCGCCAATGCGGCACCGCTCGCGAAGCTGGCGGTGGTCAGCGCGGTCGTGAGCATCAAGCCGCGCAGCCGCGGCGCGGAACGGCGATTCATCAAGCGTGCCATAAGGCCTCCCCTCTCCCTGCAACGCTGGGTCCGGCTTGTTGCCGGCTTCCCGCAGCGGTCCGCGCCTCATTCCAGATTAACGAACGCCAGTTGTTTATGGCAGATACAGCCCGCCGCACAACCCTGAAAATGAGACAATCCCGAACAGCGTTAGCCATGTACGAAGGCTTGTCCGGCGGGCGCGGGTCCGCGCGGCGGCGGCGCGCCGCGTCCCGATTCGGCGCAATCGCGGGCGCGGGCGTTAGCGGCGGCGCGCCTCTTCGTAGATGCTCGGATCGATCAGCCCGGCAAGAACATCCCGCGACCGCGGCGCGCGCCGCTCCTGCCGGGCAAGCCAGCGCTCCTCCTCGACGAGCACGTCGAGCAGGTCAGCCGGAAGCGCCGCGGGAAAGTCGAGGCTCGCCCAGGCGCGCGCGACCTCGTCCGCTGTGAAGCCCGAGGTCGCAGCCACCAGCGCCTGAGCCGGCGCCGGATCGCGGCGCAGGGCCGCGCTCGCATCGATGATCGCGCGCACGAACGCCACGATCCGGCGCCGTTTGGCCCGATCGGCGAGGCTCGCGGCGGTGGCGTTGAGATCGAACAATTCGCGATAGACGCCGTCGCCGGCAAATTCGACGCCGTCGTCGCCCAGCGCGCGGGCGGCATTGCCGCCATGCGGCTCCCAGATCGCCACCGCGTCGACCTCGCGGCGCGCTAGCGCCTTCGCCATATCCTGGGGCGGCGATATCCGCACCACCCTCGACGTCCGCGAGGCCGAGTCCCGCCTGCCCGAGCATCCGCGCCAGGAAATAGCCGGCCGAAGTCGTCGCGAGCGTGGCGATCCGCTTGCCCTTGAGGTCGGCGATCCGCGAGATGCCGGCCGAGCGGCGGGCGACGATGCGATAGCGCGCTTCGGCAACGGTCAGGATGATCCTGATCTCGGGATGCGCGGCCGAATAGCGCAGCGCCTGGGTTTCGGCGTGCGTCGCCACATCGGCCGCGCCCGCGGGCGCGGCGCCGATCAGGTCAGGAATGCCACCGTTCCGCACGACCGCGCGCGGCGGATCGCGATCGCGCGCCGCGAGCAGCACCGGCGCGATCTCGATCGTCACCAGGCTGCCGCGGACCGCCAACGGCGCGGAACCGGGCCCGGCCATCGTCGCGCATCCCGCGAGCAGCGTCGCCAGGGCCGGCAGGAGGCATGGATGCGACCGCGTCAGAGCGTCTCGCGCACCAGCGCCGCGCCTTCCACCATCGCGCGCATCTTGCCGTAGGCGGTCGCGCGCGGCAGATATTTGAGCCCGCAATCGGGCGCGACGATGATCCTTTCGACCGGCACCTCGGTCATCGCCCGGCGGATGCGCGCGGCGACCACCTCGGGCGTCTCGACCTCGGGATCGTTCAAATCGAGCACGCCGACCATGATGTGCTTGTCCCGGAGCGGCCGCAGCTCGGCGGGGTCGAGGCTGGGCTGGGCGGTTTCGACCGACACCTGGTCGACCCGCGTGCCGGCGAGCTCGGCGAGATAGTCATAGCCTTTCGGCCGGTCGCCGTGGATGATCGCGGCATAGCCGAAGCACAGGTGAAGCGCGGTGACGCCCTCGACATTCTCGAGCGCGCGGTTGATCGCCTGCGGCCCGTATTGGCGCGCCTTTTCCGCCCGCGCCTGGAGATAGGGCTCGTCGATCTGGACGATGTCGGCGCCCGCGGCGAAGAGATCGCGGATCTCCTCGTTGACCGCCGCGGCATAATCGAGCGCCATCTCCTCCTCGCTGTCGTAGAAATCGTTCTGCGCCTGCTGCGTCATCGTGAACGGGCCGGGGACGGTGATCTTGATCCTGCGATCGGTATGGCGGCGCAGGAACTCGACGTCGCCGACCTGGACGGCGTGCCTGCGCCGGATCCTGCCCGTCACGCGCGGCACCGGATTGGGATGGCCGCTGCGATCGAGCGCAACGCCCGGATTGTCGAGATCGACCCCTTCGAGCGCGGTGGCGAAGCGGTTCGAATAGCTTTCGCGCCGCATCTCGCCGTCGGTGATGATGTCGAGCCCGGCCATCTCCTGGAGGTGGATCGCCATGATCGTGGCATCCTCCTGCGCTTCCTCGAGGAATTGCGGCGCCGGCCGCCACAGCTCGAGCGCCCGCACGCGCGGCGGAAACCGGCCGGCGAGCCTGGCGCGGTCGATCAGCCATTCCGGCATCGCATAGGATCCCACCAAGGTGGTGGGGAGCAGCTTCTCCATTGATTCCTCTCCCGTTTCGCGGCGGCATGACAGCCAGGCGAACACTAACTAGCGGCGGCCGAGGGCTCCCGCAATCGAATCGCATCCAATATTAGCAAAACGCTGCCGAGCTCGCCTCAGCCCTGCTCCGCGTCGAGCGACTGGACCAGATCGTAGAACTTGCGGCTCGCTGTGATCGCCGACGGCCAGGAGGCGTAGAAGGCGAGATGCAGCAGCGCCTCGCCGATCTCCTCGCGCGTGAGGCCGTTGTCGAGTCCCAGCTTGAGGTGCGCCGTCAGCTGCTCGGGCCGGTACATCGAGACAAGCGCGGCGATGGTGAGCAACGAGCGATCGCGCTTCGAGAGCCCGTCGCGCTCCCACACCTCGTTGTAGAGGATGCGATCGGTGTACTCGTGCAGCCCCGGCACCACGGCCGCGAGCTCGTCGCCCTTCTTGGCGCTTGGTCTGCGCATGTCGGTTCCCCTGCGGCCTGGCCGGACCCTAGCCCTTGCGGTCGTAATTCCCCAGCCCGGGGCGGAAGCTCTTCTCGTCGAGGAACTGCTTGAGCCCCTGTTCCTTGCCGCGCTCGGGATCGACGAAATTGGTCTGGTCGACCTTGGCGGTGAGATATTCGGCCGCCTGCTCCCAATCCATCTCGCGCGCGTATTTATAGGCCATTCGCGCCTGGCGCAGCACCGTGGTGTTCTTGCCGAGCAGGTTGCGCGCGATCTCGGTGGTGCGCGCGCGCAGCCGATCGGCGGGGACGGCTTCGTTGACCAGCCCCAGCTCGCGGGCGCGCGCGCCGTCGAACTTCTCGCCGGTCATCACGTAATAGAGCGCCTCGCGATCGCCCATCAGCGTCGAGATCGCCTTGGAGACGACGCCGCCGGGGATCACGCCCCAGTTGATCTCGGAGAGCCCGAACACCGCCTTCTCGTCGGCGATCGCGAGGTCGCAGCAGATCAACGGGGTGAAGGCGCCGCCGAAGCACCAGCCGTTGACCATCGCGATCGTCGGCTTGGCATAGTGCATCAGCGTCCGCCACTGCCACGCGCGGGTCGAGCGATAGGCCCGGTGGCGCTCGACGTCGGAGAGGCCGTCGGTCGCGCGGAAGAAGTCCTTGAGGTCCATCCCCGCGGAGAAAGCGTCGCCGACCCCGGTCAGCACGATCACCCCGCAGCGATCGTCGATCTCGAGCGCGTCGAGCACCTCGTTCATTTCGCGGGCGAGGCCCACGCTCATCGCGTTGCGCTTCTCGGGCCGGTTGAGCTGGACCCAGGCGATCCCGTCGTCGAACTCGACGAGCACTTCGCCGCCGCCCGGCACGGGCCGTTCGTCCGGCACGTGTTGCTGCTCCACTTGGTCGGCCATCATACCCTCACTCCTCCGTCACGATCAGCGCGTCGAGCGCCAGCACGCCTTCGCCCGCGGCGAAGACCATCAGCGGATTGATGTCCGCCTCCACGATTTCCGGATGCGCGATCAGTGCGGCGCCGAGCCGCAGGACCACGTCCGCCGCCGCCGCCACGTCGCGCGGCGGCTGGCCGCGGAAGGCGCCGAGCAGCTTGGCCCCCTTCATCGCCGCCAGCCGATCGAGCACCAGCCGGCGGCCGGCATTTGCGGGGAGCAGCTCGACCGCGTCCAATGCCTCGATCCAGACCCCGCCGAGCCCGAACGCGACCACCGGGCCCCATTGCGGATCGTTGCGCCCGCCGACCACCAGCTCGAGCCCGGGCCGCGCCATCCGCTCGACGAGCACGCCGTCGAGCCGCCCGGCCATCCCGGCGCCCGCGATATTGTCCATCAGTCGCGCCCAGCCGGCACGCAGCTCGGCCTCGTCGCGGAGGCCCAGGATCACCCCGCCCGCCTCGCTCTTGTGCGCGAGCGCCGCAGCTTGCGCCTTGAGCACCACTGGAAATCCGATCGACCGCGCCGTGGCGAGCGCTGCCTCGACATCGCCCGCCAGCGCGCCCTGCGGAACGGCGATGCCGAGTTCGCGCAGCAACTCTTTGCCGCGATGCTCGGATGCGGCGCCGCGCCACGGCAACGGGGGCACCATCGCGGGACGCGGCGGACGCTCGGCGATATGCGCGACCGCCTCGGCGCGCGCACGCACCGCCGCGAGCGCCCTGAGCGCGCGCTCGGGCGAGCGGAAGAAGGGCAGCTCGGTCACGCGCGCGGGGCCGGTCAGCCCTTCGTCGAGCGGCGAATCGTCGCCGAGGATCGCCAGCCCGACCGGCTTGGCCGCCGCCTGCGCGACCGGCACGATCGCCTCGGCCTTGCCGCGCTGCTGCCGCGGCCCACCGGGCGCAAGCGCGAGCAGCACCGAACCGATCGCCGGATCGGCGAGCATCGCCTCGGTGGATGCGCCGAACACCGTGCTGTCGGCATAGCCGGCGGTGCCGACGTCGAACGGATTGTCGACCTCGATATGCGCCGGGACGGTGGTGCGCAGCCGCTCGAGCGTCGCGTCCGCCAGCGCCGCGACCGGCAGCCCGATCTCCTCGCAGAAATCGAGCGCGAGCCCGCGCACCGCACCCGAATTGGTGATGACGCCGACGCCGCCCGCGCTCGCCTGGGGGAAGCGGTAGAGGATCGCGGTGGTGTCGAAGAGCTCGTCGAGCGTGTCGACCAGCGCCACGCCCTCGCCACGAACCAGCGTCCGCATCACCGCATGGTCGCCCACCATCGCGCCGGTGTGCGACTGGGCGGCGGCGCGGCCGCGCGCGCTGCTGCCGGGGTGCACCATCACGACCGGCACGCCGGCCTCGCGCGCCGCGCGCGCGGCGGCGAGGAACGCCTGCGGATCGCGCACCTGCTCGACATAAGCCGCGATCGCGGTCACTCCGGCCTCGACGAGATGGCCGACGAACTGGTCGATGCGCAGCACCGCCTCGTTGCCGGTGGTCACCATGTGCGAGACGGGCACGCCGCGCCCCTGCAGCGCCGAGCGGATGTTCGCCGCCATCGCCCCCGCTCTGCGCGATCACGCCGACGCGGCGCGCGCTCGTCACGCGCTCGAAGGTCAGCGCTTCGAAGGTGAGCGGTACCCCCTCGGCATAGTTGACCAGCCCCAGGCAATTGGGCCCGAGCAGCGCGAAGCCCGCCTCGCGGCACATCGCGGCGATCGCTTCCTGCTCGCGTAGCCCCGCCGCGCCCGCTTCGCTGAATCCCGCCGCGAACACCACCGCGCCGCCCGCGCCGCGCGCGATACAGGCGGCGATCGCCTCGTGGACCGCCGCGCGCGGCACGTTGAGCACCACCGCGTCGACCCCCCAGGGCAGCTCGTGCAGCGACGACAGGCAAGGCGTGCCGTCGATCTCCCTGCGCGTCGGGCTGACGAGATGCAGCGGCCCGGCGAAACCCGAAGCGCGGATGTTGGCGAGCACGGCGCCGCCAAGCGAGGCAGGATCGGGAGATGCGCCCGCGACCGCGATCGAGCGCGGGCTGACGAGGCGGTTTAGATCGATCGATCTGGCGCTCGGCGGCGCGTCAACATCGGCCATCGTCAGAACCTGCAAACCTGGACGATGATCATCGAACACGCCTCCCCTTCCCGGTCCGTGCCAGGTTCGAATGGAGGGATTATCAGGTTCGCTGATACGTTCAAATGCTGAATGCAACGGCAACCGATGCCCAGTCGGCATTAATGCTGCGACCATAAAGAATTAGACCGTCCGACCCTTAATCTCCAAAGTCTGGTCAAGCCGGCAGAGCCACGAGAAGAAGGCCGGCGGGAGAGTCGATGTACGGGAAGAACGACCTTCGCGCGACGCTGCAACCCAAGGAGGCGCCTGCTCCGGCGACGCCGTTCAAGGGCGCGTCCTATTGCCGCTTCTACGACGCGCCGCCGATCGAGCAGGATGACGCCCAGCAGACCTGGTACGCGCGCGGCCAGAATCTGATCGTCGCCTACAGCAAGGTGCGCCCCGGCGCGGTGCTGGCGCGCGCGGACCAGCCCGACGAATATGCCGTGATGATCCCCGATGCCGGCACGCGCGTGACGGTCTCCGCAGGCGGCGAGAGCCGGACGGTCGAAGGGCCGGCGCTGGTGTTCGTGCCCCCCGGCGCGAGCAGCGTCGAGGCGCTGAGCGAGGGCGAATTCTATCGCCTGATCACCGTCCGCTCGGCCGATCTCGCGGCCAGATGCACCAACGCCGCCGCCTATGCCGAGCCCGATCCCAACGTGCCGCCGTTCGAGCCCTGGCCCGATCCGGTCGGCGGCTGGAAGATCCGCACCTATTCGGGCGATGTTCCGGCCGAGCCCGGGCGGTTCGGACGGATCTATCGCGGCTCGACGATCATGGTGAACATGGGAAGCGGCCGGGCGGGCCCCCGCGACCCTTCCAACCTGTCGCCGCACCACCACGACGACTTCGAGCAATATTCGATCGCGACCGCGGGCGACTTCGTCCATCATCTGCGCTGGCCCTGGCTTTCGGACTCGCACGATTGGCGCGAGGACGAGCACGAGCGCTGCGCGGCGCCTTCGGTCGCGGTGATCCCGCCGCCGGCCACGCACACGTCGGCGGGAATCGGCGAGGGGCTCAACCGGCTCGCCGACGCCTTCTGCCCGCCGCGCCGCGATTTCTCGGCGCGCGCCGGCTGGGTGCTCAACGCGGCGGACTATCCGGCGCCGGACGATCTGTGAGGAGTGGAGGCAATGACCGACCCCAGGATTGAAGCGCTGCTGGTCGGGGCGATCGACCTTCATTGCCACAGCGGGCCCTCGGTGATGCCGCGCATGCTCAACCATGTCGAGGCGATCCGCCAGGCCGAGGAGGCCGGGCTGCGCGCGATCCTGTTCAAGGACCATTATTACTCGGTGACGCCGGTGGTGGCGCTGCTCAAGGAGACGATGGCGCCGCGGGTCGAGCTGCTGTCGGGGGTGCCGCTCAACAACACCACCGGCGGGCTCAACGCCTATGCGGTCGAGCACGGCTTCCAGCTCGGCGCGAACATCGTGTGGATGCCCACCTTCTCGGCCGCGAACCACATCCGCCACTCGTACCGCCGGCAATATCTGCCGACCAAGCAGAAGATGATGACGCCCGAGGCGCTCACCGTGCTCGACCCCTATGGCAAGCTGGTCGACGCGGTGCTGCCGATCCTCGACCATATCGCCGCTTATGACGGCATCCTGTCGGGCGGCCATCTCCACGTCAGCGAGATCTTCCCGCTGTTCGAGGAGGCCCAGCGCCGCGGCGTGACGCGGCTGCTCGTCAACCATCCGAACTTCCTGATCGACGCGAAACCGTCCGACATGACCGAGCTCGCCGGGATGGGCGCCTATCTCGAGCACAGCTGCTGCATGTGGGCGGGCGTCCAGGGCAAGAACTACACCGCCGACGGGCTCGACCAGCTGATCAAGGCCGGCGGAATCGACAATACGATCATCGGATCGGACCTCGGCCAGGTGGGCAATCCCTCGCCGGTCGACGGCTTCCGCCACGTGATCGGGATGTGCATCGGGCTCGGCTATTCCGACGACGACATCCGCAAGATGATCGGCGGGAACGCTGCGCGGCTGGTCGGCCTCGACGCGAAGGTCGGCCAGGAGTTCGCAAGCGCGGCCGAATGAACCGCGCCTCGCGCCGAGCACCCAAACGGTCGCCCGCGCGGAGCGCCAACGGAGAGAGAGATGGCCGCCACCACCCTTGAGACGATCGCGTCATCGCCGATGCGATTGCGGCAATATGTGATGGTCGCGCTCTGCTGCCTGATCAACCTGACCGAGGGCTATGACGTCGTCTCGCTCTCCTACGCGGCCCCCGTGCTCACCAAGGAATGGGGCACCAGGCCGGAGATGCTGGGGCTGGTGTTCAGCGCCGCTTCGCTGGGGCTGACGCTCGGCGCCTTCCTGCTCGCGCCGCTTTCGGACAAGATCGGACGGCGGCCGATGATGTTCGCCGCGCTCGCCGCGATCACCGTGTCGCATGCGCTGACCTCGGTCAGCTATTCAGTCCAGGAATTGCTGGCGCTGCGCTTCCTGATGGGGCTCGGGCTGGGCCTGCTGGTGGTCAGCCTCAACGTGATGGTCTCCGAATATTCGAACGACGCCCGGCGCAGCATGCTGCTGGCGTTCCTGCACGCGGGATTCACCGGGGGTATGATCGTGGGCGGGGCGCTGTCGGCGCTGGTGCTGGTGCCCTTCGGCTGGCGCGCAATCTTCGCCGCCGGCGCCGAGATCAACCTGGTGCTGCTCGTGCTCCTGTTCGTCTTCATGTGGGAATCCCCCACCTTCCTGCTCGCGCGCCAGCCCGCCAGGGCGCTCGAACGGCTCAACCGGATCCTTGCCCATTTGGGCCATGCCCCACTCGCCGAGCTGCCCCCGAAGCCCGAACGCGAGCGCCGCGGCAGCCAGCTCGCCGCGCTGCTCGCGCGGGGCGAGCGCGTCTCCAACCTGCTCTTCTGGCTGGCTTCGCTGACCTTCAACCTGGTCGGCTATTTCCTGCTCAACTGGAAGCCCAAGGTACTCGTCAGCGCCGGCCTCACCCCCACCGAAGCGAGTTGGATCGGCGCAGCCACCGCCACCCTGGGCATCCTCGGCCACCTGAGCATGGGCTGGCTTTCGCGCAAGGGCGGGGCGATCGGATTCACGGCGATCTATTTCCTGCTGCTTGGCGTAAGCCTGCTCGGCTTCGGCAATGCGCACAGCGCGCTGATGCTGATCGTGACCTCGGGCCTGCTCCAGTTCTTCACCGTGGGCGCGTACACCGGACTGTTCCTCGCCGCGGTGGAGCTCTACCCGCCCGAGCGCCGCAATATCGGGATCGGCTTCATGGTCGGATTCGGCCGGCTCGGCTCGATCTTCGGCCCATATCTCGGCGGCGTGCTGCTCGGCGGCGACATGGGCCGCTCGGCGACGTTCGCGGTGTTCGCCGTGATCAGCGCGGTGCCGGTGATCGCGATGATCGTGCTGGGCCGCAGCGCGGCGCGGCACGCGAGGCCCGCCGCCGTCGCGACCGCGTGACATGGCTTCCGCGCCCCCCGAGCCCCCGCCCGAACCCCTGATCGTCGACGCGCACGCGCATATCCTGACGCGCCGCATGCCGCTGCGCCCGGACGCCTGGGCGCGGCCCGACTATGACTATCCGGTCGAGGCGTGGCTCGCCGACATGGACGCGCACGGTATCGCCTTCGGCGTGCTCGCCGCTGCCAGCCTCTACGGCGACTACAACGATTACACGCTCGCCGCGCTGGCCCAGCACAAGCGGCTGCGCGCCACGGTGATGCTCGATCCGGGGATCGATCCCACCGCCCTCAGAGCGATGCGCGACCAGGGGGTGGTGGGGGTCCGCTTCCAGTGGAAGCCCGACGCCGAGCTGCCCGACCTGCGCGGGTTCGACTATGCCAAGTTCCTCAACCGCCTCGCCGACCTCGGCATGCACGTCGAGCTCAATTGCAGCGGGCCCCAGCTCCACCGGCTGTTGCCCGAGCTCGGAGATCGCGGGATCCGCGTGGTGGTGGATCATTTCGGGATGCTGCGCTCGCCCGGCGGGATGGCAGGCGACGGATTCAGGACGATGCTCGCCGCGGTCGCCGGAGGGCAGGTGTGGATCAAGATCTCGGCGGGCTTCCGGCTCGAGCCGGCGCAGCTCCGCCCCTGCATCGAGCGGCTGCTGGCCGAGGCCGGGCCCGAACGGCTGATGTGGGGCAGCGACGCCCCATTCGTCGGAATGGAGGCGGACATGTCCTATTCCGGGGCGGTCGCGCTGTTTCATGACCTCGTCCCGGCTGCCGCGTTGCGGCGGCGCATCTCGGATACGGCGCTTCGCTTCTACTTTTTCTGACCGAGGAGACGTGGTTCGCGCTTCCGCCGCAGCTTCCGATACCAAATCGATATCGGTCGGCCGCCAAGAAAGAATTGGACAGTTCGTCACCATCAAACACAATCCGATCAATACAAACGAAGACAAAAATGGGGAGGATATGATGCGGGAGTATCTCGGGCGCCCTGATTCCGTGCCGGATCGGCCGGAGGCCGAGGGCATCTCGCGCAAGACGCGCGCGGCGCTGAAGCCATTGCACACCACCACCTTGTTCGCGGTCCTCGCGGGCGTGCCGATGCTGCTCGCACCCGCTGCCGCGCGCGCGCAGGACGCGCCGCCCCCCGTGGCGCAGCCCCTGGCGCAGGACGCTCCCGCCGCCGACGGCACCGTCCAGGATAGCCAGGCGATCACCGTCACCGGCACGCGCATCAGCGGCTTCAACGCGCCGACGCCGCTGACCACGGTCGGCCAGGAGGAGCTCCAGAGCAAGGCGGTCAGCACCGTCTCCGAGCTGCTCGACGACGTGCCGCAGCTGCGCATCAACCAGAACATCGGCAAGTCGAGCGAGCCCATCGGCGCGAGCAATGCCGATCTTCGCGGCCTCGGCACGCAGCGCACGCTGGTGCTGATCGACGGCCGCCGCGTCGCCTTCACCGATCCCGCGGGCACGATCGACACCAACATCGTGCCGGTGGCGCTGATCTCGAACGTCGAGATCGCCACCGGCGGCGCGTCGGCCGCCTATGGCTCGGACGCGGTTGCCGGCGTGGTCAACTTCGTGCTCGACAAGAAGCTCGAGGGATTCAAGGCCGACGTCTCCTACGGCCAGACGATCTACAACGATTTCCACCGCCCCTCGGTGAGCGCGGCCTTCGGCAAGGGGCTGTTCGACGACCGGCTGCACGTCACCATCGCCGGCGACTATCTGCACAACGACGGCGAGACCGCACAGGCCGCACGGCCCTGGGGCGCCCACCAGACCGCGCAGCTCACCAACCCCCTCTACACGGCCACCAACGGCCAGCCGCGGCTGCTGCTCGTCGATAATTCGCGGTTCAGCCAGATGACCCCTGGCGGCGTGCTGACGCGCACCAACGGGCTGGCGGTCGCGCAGCGGCTGGGCTTTCCGGCCGGCACCGGCGTCCAGTTCGACGCCAGCGGCAATCCGGTCCCGTTCAACTATGGGACCAACATCGGCGGCACCTTCATGACCGGCGGCGACGGCGATTCGGTCGAGGACGCGGGCAACATCCAGCCCGTGATCGAGCGCTATACCGGCTATGGCGCGCTGCGCTTCGATCTGACCGACAACATCACGCTGTTCGCCGACGCGCTCTATGCGCGCGTCAACACCGTGTCCGACCTCACGCCGAACCCGGACAACGGCAGCATCACCATCCGCAACGACAACGCCTATCTGCCCGCCTCGGTCAAGACCGCGATGGGCCTGGCGGGGCTGACCAGCTTCACGCTCGGGCGCATGAACTATGAGGACGGCTTCTCGAGCTTCGACAGCTCGACGACGGTCCACCGCTACACCTTCGGCGCCGAAGGCCGGTTCGGGAGCTGGAGCTGGGACGTCTCCGGCCAGATCGGCCGCAACAGCTACAGCCAGCTCAGCTATGCCAACCGCATCAGCAACCGCTGGACGCTGGGTCTCGACACGGTGACCAATCCGGCGAACGGCCAGCCGATCTGCCGCGCGCTGCTCGCCAATCCCAATCCCACCGCGGCGCAGGACCCCTATGGCGACATCCGCAACTGCGTGCCGATCAACCCGTTCGGCGCCGGCAAGGTCAGCGCCGCGGCGCTCGCTTATTACCTCGGCACCTCGTGGATCAAGTCGCGCCAGGAGCAGGACGTGTTCGCCGCCAACCTGTCGGGCAGCCCCTTGACCTGGGCCGGCGACCTGAAGATCGCGGTCGGCGCCGAATATCGCCGCGAGCAGACCGTGCAGACGTCCGACGTGGACTCGGGCCTGCGCCGCTGGCGCTCGATCAACGCGCAGCCCTTCTCGGGCGAGTTCAACGTCAAGGAAGGCTATGCCGAGGTCGTCGTCCCGCTGGCGAAAGACGTCCCCTTCGCCGACAGCCTCGATGTCAACGGCGCGGTCCGCTACACCGATTATTCGCTGAGCGCGGCGTCACGACCTGGAAGCTCGGCTTCAACTATTCGCCGGTGTCGGCGCTGCGCTTCCGCGGCACGATCTCGCGCGACATCCGCGCGCCGAACAATTTCGAGCTGTTCTCGCGCGGCAACCAGGTGATCAACGCGATCATCGACCCCACCACCAACATCTCGCGCCAGACGGTGCAGATCACCACCGGCAACCCCGCGCTGACGCCGGAAAAGGCCGACACGATCACCGCCGGCCTGGTCTTCCAGCCGGGCTCGCTGCCGGCTTCCGGGCGTCGCTCGATTATTACTCGATCAAGATCAAGCAGGCGGTCACCACCGTGGCGCCGCAGAGCATCGTCGATTTCTGCAACGCGGGGCGCACCGAATTTTGCGCGGGCGTGATCCGCGATCCCGTCACCCACATCATCACCCAGGTGAACGTGATCCCGTTCAACGCCGATTCGCTCAAGACCAGCGGCGTCGATTTCGAGGTGCAATATCGCTTCCCGGTGCTCGGCGGCGACCTCAGGCTGCGCGGCCTCGCCAACTATGTGGCCGAGATCTCGACCACCTCGAACGGCGTGACCAACGACTATGTCGGCCTCGCCGGCATCTCGCCGCCGCCGCAGGGCCTGCCCGAATGGCGCTTCAACGTCGACGCCAATTATGCGATCGGCAAGTTCGGATTCGGCGTGACCTATCGCTACATCGGCGGCGGCAAGTTCGACACGCGGTTCAACACGACGGTGATCGATCTGATCGACAACAGCGTCGCCGGCCGCAACTACGTCGACCTCTCGGCCGACTACAAGTTGAGCAAGCAGTTTCAGCTCTATGCGCGGGTCGAGAATCTGTTCAACGTCTATCCGCCGGTGACGCCGAACGGCATCACCCAGCCGACGATCGCCAACTCGCAATTCTTCGATCGGCGCGGCACCTTCTGGGCGGCGGGCGTGCGCGTCCGGTTCTGAGCCAGGTCCTCGGAGGAAGGCGGGCTGCTTCCTGCTCACTTCCTCCGGGGCGCCGCGGCGGCGAGGATGTTCTCGAACGCCGCGACCTGCGTCGCGATGTCGAGCGCGGAGTCGAGCCCCATGTCGCGCGCAAGCCGATAGCGGTCGCGGCCGCGCTCGACCACCGCTTCATCGAGGACGTTGCCCAGCGCCCGCAGCGCATCGCGCTTGGCGCGCGATAGCGCCCCCGAGCGCCTTGAACGTCCGCGCACAATGGAAGCGGCGGCAGATCGCCGGCGCGCGCGCGTGGATCGAGCAGCCCGCGTCGGTCAAATAGATGCAATGGCCCGTGCGGGGGTTCTGCTTGAGCGCCGGCATCCGGCGGCCGGGATAGAGCGGCGTCTCGACATAGTCGAAGTCGTAGAACGCCAGGTCGTCGCCCTGCCTCGGGACGCAGGATCACCTGCTCGGACTTGCAGCATGCGGTGCAGCCGTCACAGGGGATGGCGTTCTGGTCGGGCGGTTCCATCACGCTCGATGCTGCACCCGGGGGACGCGCAGCATGCAAGCGGCTCATGCCGCAGGCGGGCGGCCCAGGATCACGTCGGCGGCCTTTTCGGCGATCATGATCACCGGTGCGTTGGTGTTGCCGCCAGGCACCGTCGGCATCACCGAGGCGTCGACGACGCGCAGCCCCTCGACGCCCTTCACCCGGAGCTGCGGGTCGGTGACCGAGCCCATCGCGCAGGTGCCGACGGATGCTGCGTCACGCGCAGGTTGTCGCGGATGAAGGCATCGAGCGCGGCGTCGTCGCGCGCCGCCTCTCCCGGCTTGGTCTCGCGTGAGACCATCGCGGCGAGCGGCTCCGCCGCGACCACCCGGCGCACCGCCGCGATCCCGCGGCGCAGGTCGGCATAATCGTCGGCGTGCGACAGCAGGTTGAGCGCGATGCGCGGCTTGTCGCGCGGATCGGCCGAGCGCAGCGTGACCGTGCCGCGGCTCTTCGGATGAAGCTGGATCACCATCACCGGGAAGCGATCCTCCAGCCGCTTGCCCGTCCAGGCACCCACAGCCGCGCATCGAGCCGCACCGGCAGGAACATCAGCTGCACATCGGGCCGGTCGAGCCCAGGCAGCGTCCGCAGCAGCATCGCGCAGCTCGTCACCTGCGAGGCGAACGGCCCGGAGCCGAGCAGCGCCCAGCGCAACGCCGACACCGTCGCGCGATCGATCCGCAGCTCGCGCAGGAAGCCCGCCGGCCGCGACGCGGCATATTCGGCATAGACCATCGGATGCTCGGAGAGGTTGCCGCCGACGCCGGGGCTGTCCACCACCATTTCGATCCCGCACTTGGCGAGCTCGGCGGCCGGCCCGACGCCCGAGAGCATCAGCAGTTGCGGCGAATTATAGGCGCCGCCGCTGAGAATCACCTCGCCGTCTGCGAGCGCCCGCTCGGTCTCACCGTCCCGAACATATTCGACGCCTGCCGCGCGCTTGCCCTCGAACACCACGCGCGTGACGAGCGCGTTCGACACCAGCTCGAGGTTCGCGCGGCCCAGCGCCGGGCGGAGATAGGCGCGCGAGGCGCTCGCGCGGCGGCCGCGGCGGTCGACGGTCGCCTCGCTGGTCGAGAAGCCCTCCTGCGCGGCGCGCTCAGGTCGCTGCTCGGCGCAAGGGCCCGCGGCTTCGGCCGCCGCCAGGATCGGCTCCATCATCAGCGAGGGCGCCGCGCACTTCGCTGACCGCCAGCGGCCCGTCGCTCCCCATGCCAGGCGTCCGCGCCGCGCCAGCTCGTCTCCATCCGCCGGAAATAGGGCAGCACATCGGCATAGCCCCAGCCGGTGCAGCCCATCTCGGCCCATTCGTCGTAATCACGCGAGTGGCCGCGCATGTAGATCATGCCGTTGGTCGACGAGGTGCCGCCGAGCATCCGCCCGCGCGGCAAGGGCAAGCTGCGGCCACCGAGCGCGGGCTCGGGCTCGCTCGCATAGCCCCAGTCGATCTCCGGCCGCGCGATCCCCGCCATGAAACCGAGCGGCATTCGCAGTGAGCGGATGCCGGTCCGCTGCCGCCCGCCTCGATCAGCAGGACGGTATGGCGGCCATCCGCGCTCAGCCGGTTGGCGAGCACGCACCCCGCCGATCCGGCGCCGACGACGACATAATCGAAGCGCTTGGTCAGCTTACTGGTCCTGCCTCGCCGCGAGCCGCGCGGCCCTTGGTCTCGAGCCAGGTCGCGAAGGCGGTGTGCGCCTCGTTCGCCGCTTGGTCCAGATAGCCTTCGGGCTCGGTCCGCGCGGTAACCTCGAGCCGCAGGCCGTTGGGATCGAAGAAATAAACCGATTTGACGAAGCCGTGGTCGACCAGCGGCGTCACCTGGACATTGTGCTCGACCAGCCGCTCGCGCATCGTCAGCACTTCCCCGACCGAGCCGGTCTGGATCGCGAAATGCTGCACCCAGGCGGGGGTGTTGGGCGAAGGCAGCGGCATCTCGTCGTCGCCGAGATCGAAGAAGGCGATGTACGAGCCGTCGCCCATCTCGAAGAAGAAATGCGCGTATGGCTTCTCCTCGCCGGTGCTCGGCACCTTGTCGGCGAGCATGCAGTTGACCAGCGGCAGCCCGAGCACATCCTCGTAGAAATGCCGGGTCTCCTCGGCGTCGCGGCAGGCATAGGCATAATGGTAGAGGCCGTTGAGCGGCGGCGCGTCGGTCATGGATCCTACTCCGGCATGGACATCGCGGGGTCCGTTGCGCGCAGAATAGCCGCGGCCGGGCATGGATTTGTCCCCCCGGCGGGTGGACAGGATGAACGCTGACGAACCCGAATGCGTAACGCGCATCGCCCGGCTGACCGCGGCGATCGGCGCGGCGCAGTTTCCGCCGCGTTTCCTCGATGCGCTCGCGGCGCTTTCGGGAAGCGATCTCTGCTCGGCCTTCGCGTTCGCGCGCGCCGGGCCGCCGCGCGTGCTGTTCGCCGAGGGCTGGTTGCCCGCGGTCCCCGCCTTCGCCCAGCTGGCCTCGGCCGATTATGCGCGCGACTATTGGCGGCGCGACGCGGTCGGGCGGCGGATGCGCAGCCGCGGGAGCGCGGGCGCGATCGAGGTGTTCCGCGTCACCGCCGGCGGGATCAGCGACGCCGAGCACCGCCACGCCTGCTACGAGCGCGCCGGCGTCGGCGAGCGGCTGAGCATCTGCATGGCCGGCACGCCCGCGATCCTGGCGAGCGGATACCGGACCCGCGCCGCCGGGCCTTTCGCGATCGCCGACATCGAGCGGGTCGAGCGGTTCGCGCCGCTGCTGATGAGCGCGCTGGCGCGGCACATCGAGCTGGCCGAAGCGGACGGGGGCGCACCCGATACGATCCGGTTGCTGATGGCGGCCGAGCATGGACTCACCGGCCGCGAGGCGCAGGTCGCCGCCGGGCTCGCGCGCGGGGCTGGGCCAGGCCGAGATCGGCGCCGAGGCGGGGCTCGCGCTGTCGAGCGTGATCACCTATCGCCGCCGCGCCTATCGCAAGCTCGGCGTCGCCGACCGCCGCCAGCTCCGGGGGCTGCTCGAAAGGCTCGCGCGCTAAGCCGCGACGCTCGCTTGCCGCATCGCATCGGCGAAACGGAGCACCGCGGGCGACGGGTCCGAGCGGCGCCAGAGCACGTGGATGCGGAAGGCGACGTCGAGATCCTCGACATGGCGCTGGACCACGCTCTCGGCGAGCGCGTCGCTCGAATATTCGGTGAAGCCGATTCCCATGCCGACCGCGACCAGGCTGAGCAGGATCGTGTGCGTCGCGGTTTCCTGGATGATGTTGGGCGAGACGCCGTGCGCGAGGCAGGCCTGCATCAGCCGGTCGTAATAGAGTGGAGCCGCCTTGCGGATCGCGAAGAGGAAGCGCTCGCCGGCCAGGTCGCGCGTGTGGATCTTCTCCTTATGCGCGAGTGGATGGCCGGGATAAAGCGCGAGGACGATGTCGCTGCGGCCCAGGTCGAGATGGTCGAAGACCTCCAGGTCCTCGCGGCTGTGGTGGACGTCGTAGACGATCAGACGATCGCGACGTCGAGCGTGCCGTTGCGCAGCGCCTCGACCTGGATCTGCGAGCCCATCGGCATCAGGTTGAGCTCCACATTGGGCTCGCCCAGACGGAAATCGAGGATGCGCGCAGGGATGGCGCGGTGGCGCGAGGCGATCTCGCTGAACCCGATCCGCACCGTGCCGACATGCCCGCTCGCCAGCCCGCGCACGCGGTTCACCGATCGCTCGACCTGCGCCAGGATCGCATCGGTATCCTCAAGGAAGCTCCGCCCCGCCGCCGACAGCCGCACGCCGCGCGGCAGCCGCTCGAACAGCGCGATGCCCAGCTCGATCTCGAGGTCGCGGATCTGGCGGGTGAGCGCGGGCTGGGCGATGCGGATCGTGCGCGCCGCGCGGCCGAAATGCTCCTCGCGCGCGACCGCCTGAAAATATCGCAAATGACGCAGTTCCATGGTCTTTCAATGCCTCCGAGGCATTGGAACCGCAAGGACAAAGAATTGGACGCAACGCGCCGTTCCGACAATCAGTGAGGCAACCGCCGCAAGGGCGGCTAAGTCGAAGCGGAGCGGATCGAAGATGAGCCTGGAAGCGTCCAGCGCCGAATTTCTGGCCGGCGCAAGGCACATCCAAGTCGCGGGCGTCGACACGGAAATCCTGGTCAAGGGCCAGGGTGCGCCGCTGCTGTTCCTCCACGGCATGGACGGCATCGAGAACGCGAGCGCGCTGATCGATCTTCTGGCGCGCGACTTCACCGTCTATGCGCCATCGCATCCGGGCTTCGGCGCATCTGCGCTGCCGGCGCATTTCACCCACATCGACGACCTCGCCTATTTCTACCTCGATCTGCTCGACCAGCTCGGGCTCGACGGTCCAGTGGTCGCGGGCTTCTCGTTCGGGGGGTGGATCGCCGCCGAAGTGCTGGTCAAGGATCCGTCGCGCGCCTCGCGGCTGGTGCTCGGCGCGCCGCTCGGCCTGCCCACCGCCGATCGCCGGACGCAGCATGTGACCGACATCTTCATGCTCGGCGCGCGCGAGGTGCAGGCGCGGATGCAAGTGGCGCCCCCGCCCGAGCCCGTCGACCCCGCCGCGATCCCCGAAGCCCTGCTCGAGCGCAGCGTGCGCAACGCCGAGGCGGTCGCGCTGTTCGGGTGGTCGCCCTATCTCCACGATCCCAAGCTGCGCCACCGGCTCCGCCGCCTCGCGATGCCCACGCTGCTGCTGTGGGGCGAGGAGGATCGGATCGCGCCGCTCGACTATGGCCGGGGCTTCGCCGCGGCGCTGCCCGGCGCCGAGTTCCGGCCGCTCCCCCGATGCGGCCACCGCATCCACATCGACCAGCCCGCGGCGGCGGCGGACGCGATCCGCGCGTTCGCCAGCGCTTCGGCCGCGATCGAGGAGCCCGCCAAGTGAAAGTCTGGCAGTTCAGCGAACAGGCCTATCATCCCGCGTTCGAGGCGCCGGGAGCGATGCGCGTCACCCTGCCGCAGCATCTTTGCGATCCGGCCGAGGCCGGGCGGCTGCTCAACCGCTACCTCGACGAATACGGCCTCGCCGACGAGCTCGGCTACGATCTGATGATCAACGAGCATCATGCCGCGGCGACCTGCATGTCGACCTCGTGCATGACCACGCTGGCGATCCTGGCGCGCGAGACCAGGAAGGCGCGGCTGCTCGCGCTCGGCATTCCGATCGCCAACCGATCGAACCCGGTGCGCGTCGCCGAGGAGATCGCGATGGTCGACCTGCTCTCGGGCGGGCGGCTCGAGGTCGGGATGGTCAAGGGCGCGGCCTATGAAGTGTTCATGTCGAACCGCCAGCCGACCGGGTTCATGGACCGGTTCTGGGAAGCGCACGACCTGATCCTCGCGGCGCTGACCAACCAGGGCGACAATTTCTCCTGGGAAGGCGAGCATTTCCACTATCGCGTCGTCAGCCTGTGGCCGCGCCCGCTCCAGCAGCCGCACCCGCCGATCTGGATGACCGCGTCGAGCGCGGGCAGCGCATCGCAGCACGCCAGGCTCGACTATACCTGCGCCACCTTCCTCTCCGGCGCGGTGGCGCGATCGGTGTTCGCCGGATACCGCAAGGCCTATCTGGAAGCGCACGGCCGCGCCGCGCCCGACGAGCGGCTCGCCTATCTCGCGGTGGTGTCGGTCGCCGACGACCGCGCGACCGCGTTCGCGCGCGCCGAGCAGATGCGCGGCTATTTCTCGACCGCGGCGCGGATCGATCCGCAGTTCCGCAATCCAGCGGGCTTCCTGCCGGCCAGGGACAATGTCCGCATCCTGCGCGCCGGGCCCAACGCCATCCGGCCACGCACCCGCGACGGCAATCCGCTGCCGGCGGAGCCGACGATCGAGCAATATATCGACGCCGGGCTGATGTTCGTCGGCACCCCTGACGACGTGTTCGCGCAATTGAAGCAATTCTACGACGAGGTCGGCGGGTTCGGAAACCTGCTGATGATGGGCCAGGCGGGGACGCTGGGGCATCGCGAGACGGTCGAGAACCTAACCCTGTTCGCGCGCGAGGTGATGCCGCGGCTCGCCAGGCTCTCGTCGGGCGCGCAGGACCCCGACGTACGCTACGAGGCGTTCGCCTGAGGCGGGCGATGCCGGCGCCCGCGCCCAATCTGGATACCGCCCCCGCGCTGGCCGAGGGGATCGACGACTATGTCGCGCGCTTCCGCGCCGCGCAGGGCGGCGCCGGCAAGAGCCTGGCCGCGGCGCGCCTCGCGTCGGACCGGGCCGCGGACCTGTTCGCGCTGCCCGAGGTGCCGGGAATGCGATCCTTCACCACCTTCATCGTCCGCGAAGGGCAGGAAGTCGCGGTCCGCGTGCATCATCCGGGCGGCGGGAAGGTGCGGCCGGGGATCGTCTACTATCACGGCGGCGGCTTCGTCTTCGGCAGTATCGAGAGCTTCGATTGCGTCGCGCAGGCGCTGGCGGCGCAATGCGGCGCGGTGGTGGCGAGCATCCAGTACCGGCGGCTTCCCGAGAACAGCTACGCGCAAGCGCAGGAGGATTGCGACGCGGCGCTCGACTGGCTCGTCGAGCAGGCGGGCGAGCTCGGCGTCGATCCGGGATCCGTCGCGGTCGCCGGCGACAGCGTCGGCGCGCTGCTCGCGACGGTGGCGGCGATGCGGGCGCGGGCGCGCGGGACCAGTGTCGCCGCGCAGCTTCTGCTCTACGGCGCCTTCGCGCTGCGCTCCCGGCCCGCCTATTTCGCTTCGCGCGATCCGCTGCTCACCGGCGAGCGCGTCGAGGGCTTCATCCAGGCCTGGCGCAAGGCCGGGGGACCCGAATGCCATCCCGCGCCGCTCGACGTGGAGGATTTGTCCGGCCTGCCGCCGGCGGTGATGCTTGCGGCCGAGCATGATCCGCTGCTCGGCGAATCGCGTGATTATGCGACGCGGCTCGCGCGTGCCGGGGTCCCGGTGTCGCACCGCGTCGCGCCCGGCATGATCCACGGCTTCCTGCGAGCGATGACCGTGTCGCCGTCGGCCGCGCGCGAACTGGCGGCGGTCGCGGAAACGCTCGGACGCCACCTCTCACCCCAGGAGCCCCAAGGATGACCGACCAGGATGCCGACGCGCGCGGCCGCGCGCTGCGCGAGCAGATCTTCGGGGCCGAGGGGATGAAGAGCCTCGACAATGCCGACGACTTCCAGATGCCGCTGCAGGACCTGGTGACCCGCATCTGCTTCGGCGAGGTGTGGAGCCGCCGGGAGCTGCCGCTCAAGCTGCGCTCGATGCTGACGCTGGCGATCCTCGCCGGCCAGAGCCGGCCGAACCAGCTCAAGAACCACGTGAAGGGTGCGATCGCCAATGGCGTGACCAAGGAGGAGATCCGCGAGATCCTGCTCCACGCCGCGATCTACGTCGGGCTGCCGGCGGCGTCGGACAGCTGGCAGCACACCACCGCCGCGCTCAAGGAAATCGATGCCTATTGAGCTCACCGCCGCGCGGGCGCCCGCCCATGACGCGATCTCGCCGATCGAGGAGATCCTCGAGGAGGCGGTCAACGGCCGCCCCTATATCCTGGTCGACGCCGAGGATCGTGAGAACGAGGGCGACATCGTCATCCCCGCGCAATTCGCGACGCCGGCGCAGATCAACTTCATGGCCAAGCACGCGCGCGGGCTGATCTGCCTCGCGATCACCGAGGAGCGCGCGCGCGAGCTGCGCCTCGCGCCGATGAGCGCCGAGAACCGCACCGGCTTCGGCACCGCCTTCACCGTCTCGATCGAGGCGCGCGAGGGCGTGACCACCGGCATCTCGGCGCACGACCGCGCGCATACGATCGCGGTCGCGGTCGATGCGGCCAGGGGCCCCGACGATATCGTCTCGCCGGGGCATGTCTTCCCGCTGGTCGCGCGGCCCGGCGGCGTGCTGGTGCGCGCGGGGCATACCGAGGCGGCGGTCGACATCGCCCGGCTTGCCGGCCTGCACCCCGCCGGGGTAATCTGCGAGGTGATGAACGACGACGGGACGATGGCGCGGCTGCCCGATCTCGTCGCCTTCGCCCAGCTCCACGGGCTCAAGATCGGCACGATCGCCGACCTGATCGCCTATCGCCGCCGCCGCGAGCGGTGCGTGACGCGCGTCCATGAGGAGCCGTTCGACACCATCTACGCCAGTGGCATGCGCCTCTCGATCTTCCGCAGCCTGATCGACGGCACCGAGCATGTCGCGCTGTCGAAGGGCAAGATCGGGCCCGAGCGGCCGACCTTGGTCCGCGTCCACCAGATGGATCTCGCCAACGACCTGCTGAGCCCGCCGACGCCGCGGCGCGACCATGTCCGGAGCGCCCTGCACGCGATCGCCGACTATGACGGGCCGGGGGTGCTGGTGCTGATCCGCGACGGCGGCAAGCACGCACTGTCCGAGCGCCGCAGCGCCGGCGGCCGCCCGACCGCCGACCAGACGATCCGCGACTATGGCGTCGGCGCGCAGGTGCTGCGCGATCTCGGCGTACGCGACATGATCCTGCTGACGTCGAACCCGGCGCGATTGCCTTCGATCGAAGGCTATGACCTGCGCATCGTCGACCGCCGGCCGCTATGCGAGAGCGCGCCCGGCGAGTGACGCGCCGGACCCGCGACGCGATCGAGGCGGCGCCGGAGGCCGGGGTGCTAGCACGCGTCGGGCACCAGCACCGCCGCGCCCGACAGTCGGCCGTGGCGCAGCGCATCGAGCGCCTCGTTGGCGTGGCTAAGCGGGAAGGTGGTGGTCGTCGTCCGCACCGGGATCGCCGCGGCGATCTCGAGGAAGGCGCCGTCGGCGCGCGTCAGGTTCGCGACCGAGAGGATCGCGCGCTCGCCCCATAGATCGGCGTAGGGAAAGCTGGGGATGTCGCTCATGTGGATGCCCGCGCAGACCACGCGGCCGCCCTTGCGCACCGCGCGCAGCGCCAGCGGCACGAGCGCGCCGACCGGGGCGTAGAGGATCGCGCAATCGAGCTCCTCCGGCGGCCCGGCGTCCGATCCGCCGGCCCAGACGCAGCCGAGCGCGCGCGCGAACGCCTGGCCCTTCGCGTCGCCCGGCTGGGTGAAGGCATAGACCTCGCGGCCCTGCGCCAGCGCGACCTGCGCGACGATATGCGCGGCGGCGCCGAAGCCGTAGAGGCCGACGCGCCTCCCCTCCCCCGCCATCGTCAGCGAACGGTGGCCGATCAGCCCGGCGCACAGCAAAGGCGCCGCCTCGACATCGCCGAACGCATCGGGGATCGGGAAGCAGAAGCGCGCATCGGCGACGGCATGCGTCGCGAAGCCGCCGTCGCGCGTGGCACCGGTGAACACGGGCGTGTCGCAGAGATTCTCGCGGCCATGCGTGCAATAATAGCAATGGCCGCAGGTCGCGCCCAGCCACGGCACGCCGATCCGTTCGCCGAGGCTCACGCCCGCGACTCCCGCGCCCAGCGCGCGCACCCGGCCGACGATCTCGTGCCCGGGGACGATCGGCAGGTTCGCCGCCACCTCGCCGTCCACGACATGGAGATCGGTCCGGCAGACCCCGCACGCCATCACCTCCAGCAGCACCTGGCCGGGGCCAGGCACGGGGATCGCGCGCTCGACGCGCCGAAGCGGGCCGCCGATCCGATCGAGCTGCATGACGAAGCAATCAGCGGGCATGGGTGGACTCCCGGATCGCGGACCGGCGCCGCAGCCAGAGCTTGGCGATCTCGGTCGTCGCGACATAGCCCAGCGTGATCAGCACGCCGGCCGCCATCATCGCGAACGGCACGGGCACGAAGCTGAATGCCCGGCTCGCTCCCCCCAGATAGGGGATCAGCAAGGTGAACACGCACACCGCCACCGTGCTTCCGAGCAGCACCATGCTCGGCCGGCTGCGCAGCGCGAACCGCCGCGTCCGCAGCACGAGCAGCACGGCGAGCTCGGTCAGCAGCGAGACGATGAACCAGACGGTCTGGAAAGTCGGTGCATCGGCGTGGAATCCGTAGAGCAGCACCGCGAAGGTCACCCCGTCGAAGCACGAGCTGATCAGCCCGAACAGGATCATGAAGCGCTGGACGTCGCGGACGTTCCAGCGCTGGGGGCTCGCCAGATTCTCGGCGTCGACGCGGTCGCTCGAGATCACGATCGAGGGGAGGTCCGAGAGGAAATTGTTGAGCAGGATCTGCTTGGGCAGCAGCGGCAGGAACGGGAGCAGCGGGGTGGCCAGCGCCATGCTGACCATGTTGCCGAAGTTCGCGCTGGTGGTGATCGAGATGTATTTGAGCGTGTTGGCGAAGGTGCGCCGGCCGTCGAGCACTCCCTGGCGCAGCACGTCGAGATCGCGGCGGAGCAGCACGACATCGGCGCTCTCGCGCGCGACATCCACCGCCTGCTCGACCGAGATGCCGACATCGGCCATGTGGAGCGCGGGCGCGTCGTTGATCCCGTCCCCCATATAGCCGACCGCATGCCCCGCCCGCTGGAGCGCGCGGATCAGCCGCTCCTTCTGCTGGGGATCGATCTCGGCGAACAGCACGGTGTCGCTCGCCGCGCGGGGCAAGGCGTCGTCGCTCGTCCCCGCGACCTGCTCGCCGGTCATCAGCCGCGTCGGATCGAGCCCGACCGCACGCGCGACATGCGCGGTGACATGGCGATTGTCGCCGCTGATCACCTTGATCGAAATGCCGAGCGCGGCGAGATCGCGGATCGTCACCGCCGCCTCCGGCTTGGGCGGATCGGCGAACAGCAGCAGGCCGAGGAAGACGAGGTCGCGCTCGTCGTCGCGCGTGTATCGCGCCGCGGTATCGACCTCGCGTTCGGCGACGGCGAGCGTGCGGAAGCCGGCTTCGCCCTGCGCCTGGAACAGCGCCTCGATCGCAGCCCGCGCGCCGGCGTCGAGCGGCCGCACCGCGCCGCCGATCCGCGCCTGGGTGCAGATCGCCGTCACGTCGGCGAACGCGCCCTTGGTGATGATGCGGCGCTTGCCGGCTTCCTCGACGACGATCGAAAGGCGCCGGCGGCTGAAATCATAGGGAATCTCGTCGATCTTGTGCGCATCCCCGGCCGAAAGGCCTTCCTTCCCGCAGGTCGCGACGATCGCTTCGTCGAGCGGATTGGCGATGCCGGTCTCGAAGCAGGCGTTGAGGAACGCGGCCTGGCGCACCTCGGCGCTCGTATGCCCGGCGGCGTCGACCGAATCGTGCAACAGGATCGTGCCCTCGGTGAGCGTGCCCGTCTTGTCGGTGCACAGCACGTCCATGCTGCCGAGATTCTCGATCGCGTCGAGCCGGCGCACGATCACCCCGCCCTTCGCCAGATGCCGCGCCCCGGCGGAGAGCGTGACGCTGACGATCGCCGGGAGCAGCTCGGGCGAGATCCCCACCGCCAGCGCGATCGCGAACAGCAGCGAATCGATGAGCGGACGCCCCCGCACCGCGTTGATCACCAGCACCGCGATCACGATCGCCAGCATCACGCGCAGCAGCATCAGCCCGAAGCGCCGCACACCGCTCGCGAATTCGGTCTCGGGCTCGGCGACGCGCAGATTGGCGGCGATCGCCCCGTAAGCGGTGCGCGCGCCCGTCGCGGCGATCAGCACGCGCGCGCTGCCGCTGCGCACCGACGAGCCCATGAACACCGAATTGGTGCGGCCCGAGATCGGCGTTTCGGCGGGAAGCGCGCCCGGCTCCTTCTCGACCGGCAGCGATTCGCCGGTTAGGCTCGCCTCGGTCACGAGGAAGTCCTTGGCCTCGAGCACCAGCCCGTCGGCAGGCACCAGGTTTCCGGCGGAGAGCAGCACCACGTCGCCCGGCACGATCTCGGCCACCGGCACCTCGGCCTCGGCGCCGTCGCGCAGCACGCGCGCGTTGAGCGCCAGCCGCGCGCGCAGCGCCGCAACCGCCTGCGACGCGCGAAATTCCTGCGAGAAGCTCAGGATCGCGCTGCCGACCACGATCGCGAGGATGATCGTCGCATCGACCCATTCGCCGACCGCCATCGACACCGCGGCGCCGAACAGCAGGATCAGCACCAGCGGGCTGGCGAACTGCTTGAGCAGCAGGCGCCCCGCGGAGACGCGATCCGCCGCGCCGACCAGATTGGCGCCCGCGCTGCGCAGGCGCTCCGCCGCCATCGGCGAGGCGAGTCCCCGGGGCGTGGTGTCGAGCGCCGCGATCAGCGCATCGGCGGGGCGGCTCCAGAAAGCGGTGCGAGCGCCGGTATCCATGTCCAAACGGTCCCTATGAAGCCGAGGAACCGATCATGCGCCTCCCGCGGCTGCCCGGCCATAGGCGCGTCAGGCGAACAGCGCGCGTTCGCCTTCGGCCTCGATCGGTTCGGGGACCTCGAGCTGGTCGTGCGCCGCGGGATGCGACGGGCCGTGGCGGCCGGGCGGCAGCCAGGCATCGAACATCGCACCCCACCAGCTCGCGAACAGGATCGCCGGCGCCTGGCAGAGCATCGTCGCAACGGCGGATGGGGCTTGTTCCTCGACTTGCTCGATGGTCATGCGAAGCCTCCCGGATGACTGGCAGCAGCGATTCTGGCCGATCGATCGCGGCGGCGGCATTCGGTTCTCTACGGATGGCCGATCGGCCGGGAATCGCGGAGAACCGCGCCAATTCGGCGCCTTGCGCTGCCGGCCCCCGGAGTAGCCCCATGACCGTCCGCAATCTCGAAGGCCTGTTCCATCCGCGCAGCGTCGCGGTCATCGGCGGGTCGAGCCGCCCGGGCTCGCTCGGCGAACTCGTGCTGTCCAACATCCTCGACGGGGGATTCGAGGGCGCGGTATTCGCGGTCAATCCCAGGCGGGTGGAGCGCGAGGGCGCCGAATGGGTCGATTCGATCGCGGCGCTGCCCGAGGCGCCCGATCTCGCGGTGATCGTCACCCCCGCGCACACCGTGGCCGGCATCGTCCGCGCGCTGGGCGCGCGCGGGACCAGGGCGGCGGTGGTGATCTCGGCGGGGCTCGACGCCGGCGCGAAGCAGGAACTGCTCGATGCGGCCAAGCCTTACCTGCTCCGGATCGTCGGGCCGAACTGCCTCGGCGCGCTGCTGCCGCAGGCGAAGCTCAACGCCTCGTTCGCGCCGCGCAAGGCCGCGCCCGGACGCGTCGCCTTCGTCTCGCAGAGCGGCGCGCTCGTCACGGCGATGCTCGATTGGGCGGCGGACCGGCATGTCGGCTTCTCGGGGATCGTCTCGGTCGGCGACATGGCCGACGTCGACCTGGGCGACCTGATCGACATGTTCGCGGCCGATCCCAGGACCGACGCGATCCTGCTCTACGTCGAAGCGGTCACCAATCCGGCCAAGTTCATGTCGGCGGCCCGCGCCGCATCGCGCGTCAAGCCGGTGATCGCGATCAAGGCGGGCAAGTCCGCCGCCTCGGGCAAGGCGGCGATGTCGCATACCGGCGCGCTGGTGGGCGCCTATGACGTCTATGAGGCCGCGTTCCGCCGCGCCGGGATCATCCTGGTCGACAGCCTGACCGAGCTGTTCGACGCGGCGCAGGTGCTGTGCCGCCACCGTTCCGCGCCGGGCGAGCGGCTGGCGATCGTCACCAACGGCGGCGGCGCGGGCGTGCTCGCCGCCGACGCGCTGCTCAAGACCGGCGGCAGGCTGGCCGCGCTGGCGCCCGAGACGATCGCCGCGCTCGATCCATACCTCCCGAGCGAATGGTCGCGCGCCAATCCGATCGACGTGATCGGCGATGCCCACGCCGATCGGTTCGCGCGGGCCGCGCGCGCCGCGCTCGACGACGCCGATGTCGACGCGCTGCTGGTGATGCATTGCCCCACCGCGGTCGAGACCGGGACGGACATCGCCCGGGGACTCGTCGCCGCGCTCCCGGCGCCGTCCGTCAAGCCCGTGATCGCGTGCTGGATGGGGCCGAGGAACGCCGATGCGGCGCGCGCGCTGTTCGATGCCGCGGGCATCCCGCTGTTCGACAATCTCGACGATGCGATCGCGGGATTCGGCTATCTGCTGCAGGCGCGCGAAGGCCAGCGGGCGCTGATGCGCGCGCCGGCTTCGGTGACGGTCGCCGCGACCGATCGGGCGCGTGCCCGGGAAATCATCGCCGCCGCGCGCGCCGGGGGGCGCACGATGCTCGACGCGCTCGAATCCAAGACGCTCGCCGCCGCTTATGGCGTGCCGGTGGTCCAGGCGAAGCGGGCCCTCACCGCGGCGGCGGTCGCGGATGCATGCGCGGGGATGCCGGCGCCTTACGCGGTGAAGCTGATCTCGCCGCAGTTCGCGCACAAATCGGACGTCGGCGGGGTTTCGCTCGGCATCGCGACGGCCGCCGCCGCGGTGGCCGCCGCCGAGGCGATGGCCGAGCGCCTCGCCCGCGAGCATCCCGAGGCGACGATCGCAGGCTTCGAGATCGAGCCGATGATCGAGCGGCCGGGCGCGCAGGAAGTGATCGTCGGCATCGCCGAGGACGCGACCTTCGGCCCGGTGCTCGCCTTCGGCGCGGGCGGCAAGGCGGTCGAGCTGTTGCACGACCGCGCGCTGGGGTTGCCGCCGCTCGACGATGCGCTCGCGCGCGACATGATCGATCGCACGCGGATCGCGCGGCTGCTCGCGGGCTATCGCGACGTGCCGGCGGCGGACGTCGCGGGCGTCGTCGGCGTGCTCAACGCGCTGTCGGCGATCGCCGTCGACCTGCCCGACGTGATCGAGCTCGACATCAACCCGCTGCTCGTCGACGCGAAGGGCGTGATCGCGCTCGACGCGCGCATCCGCATTTCCGAAGCCGCCCGCGAATCGCGGCTGGTGATCCGCCCGGTGCCGATGGAATGGGCCGCGGATCTGGCGACCCGCAGCGGCCTGACGATTCACGTGCGTCCGGTCCGCCCCGACGACGAGGAGGCGCTCGGCGACTTCTTCCGCCACGTCTCGGCCGAGGACCGCCGCTTCCGCTTCCTCACCGCGCTCGGCGAGGTCGGGCACGAGCGGCTCGTCGCGATGACGCAGATCGATTACCGGCGGACGATGCACTTCCTCGCGTTCGACCGGGCCGGCACGCTGATCGCCAGCGCGATGCTCGCGGCCGATCCCGACCGCGTCCGCGCCGAGCTCGCGGTGTCGGTCCGTTCCGACTTCAAGAATCGCGGCGTGAGCTGGACATTGGTCCAGCACGTGCTGCGCTTCGCCGCGGCCGAGGGCATCCAGAGCGTCGAATCGATCGAGAGCCGCGACAACCATGCCGCGCTCGCGCTCGAGCGCGAAGCCGGGTTCACGATCGCGGCGGGGAGCGATCCCGCTGAGGTGATCGTCCGCCGCCCGGTGGGCGCGCGCTGAGGGCGGAAGCGGCTAGAGCATGATCCGATTAGATTGAATCGGATCATGCTCTAGTTTTCTTTAGTTTTCCGCATTTTCCGAGTCGTCAGGCGATTCCGCCCGACTAGAAAATGCTCTAGAAGGTCAGCACCATGCGGCCGTCGACCTGGCCGCTGGCGAGACGCTCGAGCACCTCGTTGATCTTCTCGAGCGGCTCGGTGGTCGTCCGGCAATGGACCTTGCCCTCGGCGGCGAAGGCGATCGCCTCGGCAAGGTCGACGCGCGTGCCGACGATCGATCCGCGGATCGTCACCCGCTTGAGCACCACGTCGAAGATCGGGGTCGGAAACTCGCCCGGCGGCAGCCCGACCAGGCTGACCGTGCCGCGGCGGCGCGTCATGTCGATCGCCTGGCGGAATGCCGGGACCGAGGGCGCGGTGACCAGCACGCCGTGCGCCCCGCCGCCCGTCTCGCGGATCACGGTCCGCACCGCGGCCGCGTCGGTCGCGTCGACCGCCATATCCGCGCCGAGCGAACGCGCGAGCGCGAGCTTCGATTCGGAGGTGTCGAGGGCGACGACGTGCAGCCCCATCGCCTTGGCATATTGCACGGCGACGTGCCCGAGCCCGCCGACCCCGGAGATCACCACCCATTGTCCCGGACGCGCCTCGGTTTCCTTGAGCCCTTTGTAGGTGGTCACGCCTGCGCACAGGATCGGCGCCATCGCGACGAAATCCGGGTTGGCCGGCAGGCGGCCGACGAAGGCGGCGGGCGCCACGACATAATCGGCATAGCCGCCATCGACGCTGTAGCCCGTGTTGTGCTGCGATTCGCACAATGTCTCCCAGCCGCTGCCGCAATGCTCGCAATGCCCGCACGCATCGTGCAGCCAGGGCACGCCCACGGGATCGCCTTCCTTGAGATCGGCGACCTCGCGGCCGACCGCGCGACATGGCCGACGGCCTCGTGCCCGGCACGAACGGCAGCGTCGGCCGCACCGGCCAGTCACCGTGCGCGGCGTGGAGATCGGTATGGCAGACGCCACTCGCCACGACGCGCACCAGCACGTCGCGCGGCCCCGGCTCGGGGATCGGGCGTTCCTCGATCGTGAGCGGACCGCCGAACGAGCGGACCACCGCCGCGCGCATCATCGCCATCGCTCTGCTCCTGCCGCAGGGGCTGCATCGTGCAACGCTGCGCCACCGGATTAGGGCGCGGGCGGCGGAGGCCTATCCGTAATCCTCCCATCCTCCCGATGCTTTACTTGCCCTGCCATCCGCCGCCCAGCGCGCGGAACAGATCGACCTGGAAGTCTGCGATCTGCGCGTCCGCCGCGGAGAGATCGGCTTCGGCATCGGCGAAGGTGCGCTCGGAATCGAGCAACTGGAGCGCGTCGATGTCGCCTTCGCGCTGGCGCGCACGCGCGATCGTGATCGCGGTCTGCGCCTCGTTGCGCGCGGACTGGAGCGCGGTGCGGCGGTCGAGCGCGTGCGCATAGGCCGAAAGCGCGGTCTCGGTCTCGCCGAGCGCGCGCAGCACGGTGCCGTCGAAGTCGGCGAGCGCGGCATGGCTGTCGGCCTCGGCCGCGGCGATGCGCGCGCGTGCGGGCCCCGGATTGGGGTTCCAGCTGATCAGCCCGCCGAGCAGCCAGCGCAGCGGCCCCGCGCCGAACACGTCACCGAAGCCGGCGCCGGTTGATCCGCCCGATCCGCCCAGCGTGATGCGCGGATAGAGATCGGCGGTGGCGACGCCGATCCGCGCGGTGGCGGCGGCGAGCCGGCGCTCGGCGGCGCGGACGTCGGGCCGGCGGGCAAGCAGCGCCGCGCCGTCGCCGACCGGGATCGGCTGGTCCAGCCGCAGCGTCGTCGTGCGCGCGGCGGCCTCGGGCGGAAGTTCGGCGGGCGTGCGGCCGGTGAGCGTGGCGAGGCGGAACAGCGCCGCGTCGCGCGCGGCGGCGAGCGCGGGGACCTCGGCCTGGCGCTGGTCGCGCAGCGCGGCGATCCGCGCGGTATCGAAGCGCGTCGCGAGGCCCACCTGGAAGCGGCGCTCGGTCAGCCCGAGCGACTGATCGAGCAGCTCGACGATGTGCCGCGCGACGCCAAGCCGCTCGCTCGCCGACGCCGCGTCGGCATAGGCGCGCGCGGTCTCGGCGGCGACGATGACGCGGACCGCGCCGGCATCGGCCTCGGCCGCGCCGACATCGCCGCGCGCCGCCTCGACGCCGCGGCTGGCGCGGCCGAACAGGTCGACCTCGTAGGAGACGTCGAGCCCGGTATCGACCTGCCAGTCTTCGCGCGGCGCGCCCGGCGCGCGCTGGCTCGCGGGAAGGCGGCCGTAATCGGCGCTGCCGGACACGTTCGCCTGGGGCAGTTGATCTTGCCGCGCGCCGCGCAGCGCCGCGCGCGCCTTGGCGATGTGCGCGATCGCGACGCGCACGTCGGTATTGGCGGCGAGCGCGTCGGTGACAAGCTGGTCGAGTACCGGGTCCTGGTAGAGCCGCCACCAGTCGCCCTCAATCGGAGCGGCGGTCACGGCCGGGCTGGTCGTGACGAACGTGCCGGTCGCCTTGGGCGCGGGCAGCGGGGCGACATAGTCGGGCCCCGCGGCGCAGGCGGCGAGCGCCAGTGCCGAGGCGGTGACGAGAATGCTGCGCATGATGCGTTCCTTATTCGGCAGGTTGCAGCTGGAGCGTGGGCTCCGCGTTGCCGCGCCTGCGGCGAAGCGATCGCCGAGCGCGCGGCAGACGACGTAGAAGGTCGGCGTGAACAGCAGCCCGAACCCGGTGACCCCGATCATCCCGAAGAACACCGCGGTGCCGAGCGCCTGCCGGAGCTCCGCCCCCGCCCCGCTCGCGATCAGCAGCGGCAGCGTGCCGAGGATGAACGAGAAGCTGGTCATCAGGATCGGCCGCAGCCGCGTCTGCGCGGCGCGCACCGCCGCCTCGACCGGCGAGAGACCCTCGCGTTCCTCGGCCTGCTTGGCGAACTCGACCACCAGGATCGCGTTCTTGGCGGCGAGCGCGATCAGCACGACGAGGCCGATCTGGGTGAGGACGTTGTTGTCCATCCCCCGGATGTTCACCCCGGCCATCGCCGCGAGCAGGCACATCGGCACGATCAGGATGATCGCGAGCGGCAGCGTCAGGCTCTCATATTGTGCCGCCAGCACCAGGAAGACGAACACCACCGCCAGCGCGAACACCAGCCCCGCGGTGTTGCCCGCCGCCTTCTGCTGATAGGCGATGCCGGTCCATTCGGTGCCGTAGCCGGCGGGGAGCCTGCTCGCGAGCTGCTCCATCGTCGTCAGCGACTGGCCCGAGGAATAGCCCGGCGCGGTATCGCCATCGACCTCGACCGAGGGAAACAGGTTGTAGCGCACCACGCGATACGGGCCGGTCTTGTCCTGGAAGGTCGCGACCGATCCGATCGGCACCATCGCGCCCGAATCGGATCGCGTCTTGAGGTTGGCGATATCCGCCTCGGTGGCGCGGAACGGCGCATCGGCCTGCGCGGTCACGTGATAGGTGCGGCCGAGCAGGTTGAAGTCGTTCACATAGGCCGAACCGAGATAGACGTTGAGCGCCTCGAACACGCGATCGGGCGGGACGCCCAGCATGTCGGCCTTGCGCCGATCGATATCGGCGAAGACGCGCGGCGTGGCGGTGTTGAAGAAGGTGTAGATCTGCTTCAGCCCCGGCGTCTGGTTGGCCTGGCCGATCAGGCCATAGGCGGTCTTGGCGAGGTCGTCATAGCCGTGCCCGCCGCGATCCTGGACGATCATCCGATAGCCGCCCGCCGAGCCGATCCCCTGGATCAGCGGCGGCGGCACGATCAGCAGCATCGCCTCGTTGATGTCTGCGGTCTTCGCGCGCGCCTCGGCCATGATCTGCTGGAAGCTGACCCCCAGCTTCGCCCGCTCCGCGAAGCTTTCGAGCGGAACATAAGCGGCGGCGGCATTGGGGGCGAGCGTCTGCGAGGCGCCGTCGAAGCCGGCGAGCATCACCGATCCCTTGACGCCCTTGATCGGCAGGATCCGCGCGACGACCTTGCGCAGCACCGCGTCGGTGCGCTCGAGCGACGAGCCCGGCGGGAGCTGGATCACGGTGAGGAAATAGCCCTGGTCCTGCGCCGGGATGAAGCCGGTCGGCGTCACCCAGAACAGCCCGGCGGTGGCGGCGAGCAGGCCGGCATAGGCGAACATCATCCGCCGCGGCCGCGTGACCAGCCGGTGCGTGAGCGCGGCATAGCCGGCGTTGAGCCGCTCGAAGCCGCGGTTGAAGCGGTCGCCCGCGGCGCGGACCAGCCGCGTGACCACGTTTCTCGGCTCGGATTCGGTCGCCTGGAGCAGCCGCCCGGCGAGCGCGGGCGACAGGGTGAGCGACAGGATCAGCGAGATGATCGTCGCCGAGGCGATCGTCACGGCGAACTGCTGGTAGAAGGCGCCCGACAAGCCGGTGAGGAACAGCGTCGGCACGAACACCGCGCACAGCACCAGCACGATCGCGACCAGCGCGGTCGAGACCTCGTCCATCGAGGTTCGCGCCGCTTCCATCGGCGTGAGGCCGTGCTCGAGGTTGCGCTCGACATTCTCGACGACGACGATCGCGTCGTCGACGACGATGCCGATCGCCAGCACCAGCGCGAACAGCGACAGATTGTTGAGCGAGAAGCCCACCGCCGCGAGCACCGCCATCGTACCGATCAGCGACACCGGGATGGCAATCAGCGGGATCAGCGCCGCGCGCCATTTCTGGAGGAACACCAGGATCACGAGCACGACCAGCGCGAGTGCTTCGAGCAGCGTATGCCCCACCGCGTCGATCGACTGGGCGATGAAGTCGGTCGGGTTGTAGTTGATCTCGTACTTGAGGTCGCTCGGGAACGCCTTGGAGAGCGTCTCCATCTGGGCCTTCACCGCGTCGGCGGCGGCGAGCGCGTTGCTGCCCGGGCGCTGGAAGATCGCCAGCAGCACGGTCGGCTTGTTCGAGAAATAGGTGTTGGCCGAATAATCCGCCGCGCCCAGCTCGACGCGCGCGACATCGGAGACGCGCACCTGGCGCCCGTCGGGATCGGTGCGGATCACCATCGCGCCGAAGTCCGATGGGTCCTTGAAGCGGCCCTGGGTCTCGACGTTGAGCTGGAAGGCCTGGCCGGTGGCGGTCGCGGCCGGCTGGCCGAGCGTGCCGGCGGCGACCTGGACGTTCTGCGAGCGCAGCGCCGCGACGATCTCGCCCGCGGTGAGGTTGAGCGCGGCGGCGCGGCCCGGATCGATCCACACCCGCATAGCATAATCGCGCGCGCCGAAAATGCGGACGTCGCCGACGCCGTCGACGCGGCTCAGCCGATCGCGGATCTGGCTGAGCGCGTAATTGGACATGTAGGAAGTATCGAGCGTGCCCTTGGGCGAGGTCAGGTTGACGATCAGCAGGAAGTCGGGCGAGGTCTTGCGAGTGACCACGCCGCCGCGCTGCACCTCCGCCGGTAGCCGCGGCACCGCGATCGCGACGCGGTTCTGCACCAGCACCTGCGCGGCATCGAGATCGGTGCCCTGCTTGAAGGTGGCGGTGATCGTCACGGTGCCGTCGCCGGTCGATTGCGACGACATGTAGAGCATGTTGTCGACGCCGTTGATCTCCTGCTCGATCGGCGCGGCGACGGTTTCCGCTACCGTCTCGGCCGAGGCGCCGGGATAGTTGGCGGTCACCGTCACCGTTGGCGGCACGATGTTCGGATATTGCGAGACCGGCAGCCCGAAATAGGCGATCGCGCCGATGATCGTGATGACGATCGCGATGACGCCGGCGAAAATCGGGCGCGAGATGAAGAAACGCGAGAGGCGCATGGCCTTCTCCCCGTTGGAGGAATTCGAAAGGGGCCGCCGGGCCCGGAAGCCCGGCGGGAAAATTCAGCGGGTGAAGGTCGCCTCGCCGGTCACCGGCGCCGCGACGGGCACGGCCTGGCCGGTACTCACCGGCTCGATGCGGCCGGGCTTGGGCTGCACCTTGGCGCCGGGCATCGCCATCTGCGTGCCGCTGATGACGACGCGGTCGCCGGGCGCAAGCCCCGAGCGGACGATCCGCAGCCCGTCGACCACCGGCCCGAGCTCGACCGGCTTGGGCACCACAATTCCGTCGGGCCCGACGGTCAGCACCAGCTTGCGCGCCTGGTCGGTCTGGATCGCCGAGTCGGGCACCATCAGCGCCTGCGTCGCGCCGCCGCTCGAGAGCCGCATGTTGCCGAACATGCCGGGGGTGAGGAACATCCCCCGGATTGCCCAGCACCGCGCGGCCGCGGATCGTCCCCGAACGCGGATCGAGCCCGTTGTCGGTGAAGTCGATCCGCCCCTTCCAGCGATAGTCGGTCTCGTCCTGGAGCCGGATCTCGACCGGCGACGCGGTCGCCCCCGCCTGCTGCGCGCGCCGCGCCTTGAGGAACAGCGATTCGGAGCCGTCGAACGCGAAGTAGATCGGATCGAGCGCGTTGATCGTGGTGAGCAGCGTGCTCCCCTGCCCTTCGCCCGCCGCGACGAGATTGCCGGCATCGACCTTGCGATCCGAGATGCGCCCGGTGATCGGCGCGCGGACCCGGGTAAACTCCATGTCGAGCGCGCGGGCGCGAATGCGGGCCTGCGCGGCGGCGACCGCCGCCCCCGTCGCCGCAACGCGCGAGCGCAGCCGGTCGACATCGCTGCGCGACACGGCGTCGACCGCGACCAGCCGCTCGGCGCGCGAGAGATCGAGCCGGGCGAGCGACAGATCGCTCTGCGCGCTGGCGAGCCCGGCACGCGCCTCGGCGAGCGCGGCGGCGAAGGGACGCGGATCGATCGTGAAGAGCAATTGACCCTGGCGGACGATCGCGCCGTCGGTGAAATGCACGCCCACGATCGCGCCCGAGACGCGCGGGCGTACCTCGACAGAGCGGCTCGCCTCGAAGCGGCCGACATAATCGTCCCATTCGCTGACGTCGCGCGTCAGCGGCGTCGCCACCGTGACGACGGGCGGCGGGGGCGCAGGCGGCGGCGGCGCGGCATGCGTCGCGAGGCTGGCGCCCGCCACGAGCAGCACGACGGGCGCCGCGGCCAGGCTCCCGCGCTGCCACAGCGGCAGTCGCTTGAACCGGGTTACAACGTCCGGCTTCGGCGCGCCGTTTTCGACCGAATCAATCGGCGAGAGCATATTCATGTCGGTTCCTCTGATTCAGCGCCGCGCGACCGCGGCTGATGCTGGCAAGCAGCGTTTCATATTGTTCGGCGGTGTAGCCGGCGGCGTGGAAGCCGCGGATTTCGGACGGCGGCACCGCATAGCCGCGGTGCCAGGCATGCACCGACACCCGGCGCAGCGCCTCGAGCTTCGGATCGGCGAGCTTGGGCTTGGCCACGTCGCGCAGCACCACGCTCAGCGCCAGCGCGATCCGGCTCGGCTCGCGCAGCGACGAGAGGCGGTCGCGCTGGGCAATCGCGACGACCGACCATTCGAGCGCGCTGAAACCGCTCGCCGTGGTGCGCACGACGACGTCGGCGGGCGTCGCGACGGGAGAGCCCTGGAGCTCGGAGAAATTGAGATAGGCCATGTTCGTCTCCCTGTTCCCTGGTCCGCGGCGGGCACAAGCCACCCGCGCCGGACGAGCGATTGCCCGTCGGATTGCCATCGTTTCCCTCCTGCCGGCGGCCGATCTCGGCAGCACGAGCAGGTTTGCACGGGGAATTGCCCCCGCGCTCCTCTCCTGGTGTCGATGGCGGCGCTAACTCTTTCCGGGGGTTCAGCCGCCCGGAGGACCGCTTCCCACTTCTGTACCGACTGGTATAGAAATGCAGCGGCGCTGCGTCAAGAGCTTTTTATACCGGACGGTATCTTTTGTCGAACGATTTATCGCGGTGCAGCAACGATCGGTCTCAGCGCGTCGGCCAGATCGCCAGGCTGGTCTCGACGAGCTGCTCCAGCTCCTCGCGGCTCGCCCCCCCGCGCCGCCCTGGATCGAAATGCCCTGGAGAATCGCGCTCAGGCACGACGTCAGGCCCTCGGCTCCCATTCCGTCCGGAAGCTCGCCCGCCTCCTTCGCGCGCTCGAACCGTTCGATCATCGCGCGCCGCGACGATTCGCGCCGCGCGATCACTTCGGCGCGGATCGATTCGGCCTCGACGCCGCACGCCACCGAGCTGATCACGCCCAGGCAGCCCTTGGGATCGCCGCAGGTCGCGAACTGCATCTCGAGCGCGCCGCGCAGCAGCCGCTCGGCCACCTCGCGCGCGGTCGGCGCGGTCAGCGCCTGGCGCATATAATCGAGCTTCTCGCGCTCGTAGAGGTCGAGCGCCTTGCGGAACAGCGCCTCCTTGTTCCCGAACGCGGCATAGAGGCTGGGCTTGGTGATCCCCATCGCCTCGGTGAGCTCGGTCATCGACGCGCCCTCATATCCCTTGCTCCAGAACACGCGGAGCGCGGCGGCCAGCGCGGTATCCGGATCGAACTCGCGGGGCCGGCCTTTGACGACGGGACAGAGCATGGCTTTCATAATGACCGGTACATAATACGCCATGCGCGGAAAGTCCAATCGCGATCGCGATTTGGCGCATCGCCTCGCTCATGCCGCGATCACACCACCTCGTTGCGCGCGATCAGCTCACGATACCAGGCGGCGCTCAGCTTGGGGATCCGCCGCTGCGTCGCGAAGTCGACATAGTGGACGCCGAAGCGCTTGCCATAGCCGTCAGCCCATTCGAAATTGTCCATCAGGCTCCACAGGAAATAGCCCTTGAGCGGGCATCCCTCGGCCACCGCGCGGTGGAGCTCGGTGATGTAGTTGCGCAGGTACATGATCCGGTCCGAATCGTCGACGCGGCCGGCGACGAGCGGATCGTCGGCCGAGCAGCCGTTCTCCGAGATGTAGATCGCACGCGGCTTCCACAGATCGGTGACGGTTCGGACCGCCAATAGGCGACCTCAGGCCCGACATAGAGCCAGGGAGAGGCCATCCGCGGCGACGAGGGCAGATGCGGCAGCACCGCATAGCCCGGCGCCGAATCGTCGGCACGGACATATTGCGGCTGATAGACATTGAGCCCGACGAAATCGACCGGACTGCCGATCGCGGCCATGTCGCCTTCGGCCACCTTGGGCGCGGCGGCGCCCGCCGCCTGGAGGTAGCTGTCGATGTACTTGCCCTCCATCACCGCGCCGAGGAACATCGCATTCTCGTCGCGCGTCGCGCGGCGCGCGGCCTCGATATGCTCGGGGGTCTCGATCGCCGGCACCGAGAAGACGGGATTCTCGGCAAGCCCGACCCGCGTGCCGGCACGCGCGTGCGCGCGGATCGCCTGCACCCCCAGCCCGTGCGCGAGCACGCCGTGGTGGCGCACCTGGTTGGCCTCGGCATCGGGCAGCTTGAGCCCCGGCGCGTGGACGCCGACCTTGTGGCCCAGGTCGGTGAAGCAGCGGATCTCGTTGGTGGTCATGAAATGGCTGACGCGGTCGGACAATTTACCCGCCATGAATCCCGCGTAATCCGCGAACGCCTTCGAGGTGTCGCGCGACTGCCAGCCGCCGGGCAGCGCCTCGGGCAGGTCCCAGTGGAACAGCGTGACATAGGGCTCGATATGATTCTCGAGCAGATTGTCGATCACGCGATCGTAATGGTCGACGCCCTTCTGGTTGGGCTGCCCCCTGCCCTCCGGGAAGATGCGCGCCCAGGCGGTCGACAGGCGATAGGTGCCGACCCCCAGCCCCTGAGCAGCTTGGTGTCCTCGGCGAACAGATGGTAGCTGTCGTTGGCGACGTCGCCGGTGTCGCCGCCGAACACGCGGCCGGGCGTGTGCGAGAAGACGTCCCAATTGGTCGGCCCGCGCCCATCTTCCTTGACCGCGCCCTCGATCTGATAGGCGGCGGTGGCGCAGCCCCAGCGGAAATCCTCGGGAAAGCGCAGCTCCGACGAGGCACGAGCGAAACCCGCGCCGGGCGGCCCCGCGATCGCCGCGGCGGTCGCCACGCCCAGCGCCTTGCGATCTCGCGACGTGAATATCCGGTCATTTTCCTCTCCTCTCCGGTGCGTTTCCCCACGTCATATCATCATCGGCGCCGGTTGCGACGCAGAATTGTCAACGTTGACAGAAAAGGCCGGGAGCGGCTAGTTCGCCTCGGCGATCATCTCGAGCGCCGCGTCGACCGCGCGGGTCGCGTCGATTCCCTCGGGCATGTCATTGGCATAGCTCGCGAACACCAGCGTCCGCCCGCTCCTGGCGATCATATAGCCCGAGAGCGCCGCGGTGGCGTTGATCGATCCGGTCTTGGCGAACAGCCGGTGGTCGAGCGCGGTGCCGCCGAAGCGCCTGGCCAGCGTCCCGTCGACCCCACCCACCGGCAAGGTCGCGCGCCACGCGGCGCCCCAGGGCTGCGCGGCGATCCAGCGCAGGAAGATCACGACCCCGCGGGGCGCGACTCGGTTGTAGGTCGACATGCCCGATCCGTCCGAGAAGTCGTAATCGGCGCGCGGCACGCCCGCCGCGGCGAGCATCGCGCGCACCACGACCAGTCCGTCGGCGATCGATCCGCTGCCCGCGACCAGCCCGAGGCGGCGCAGCATCAGCTCGGCGTGGAGGTTCTGGCTGACCTTGTTGATGTGGACGAGATCCTCGCCGAGCGGCGGCGGAACGAGGCTGGCGACCGCAAGCGCACGCGGCGGCCGCGCCGGCGGGGCGCCCTTGCGGACTTCGGGGTCGTCGGCGGGCATGGGCTGGCGATGCCGCGCCGAGACCGTGCCGGTCACCCGCACGCCGCGCGCCTCGAGCAGCGCCGCGAGCCGCCACGCGGCGTAATAGGCCGGGTCGTCGATGCCGAGGCGGAGCCGCTCGGGCGGGGCGCCGGCGGCGATCGTGCCGGTCAGCCGCAGCACCATGCCGTTGGGGTCGCGGTCGTAGCCGAGGTCGGTCGCGCCACCCGCGACCGTCACTGCGCGATTGTCGATCGTGTAATAGCCGAGCCCCTCGACCTTGGGCGGCGCCCCGGGCGCGGCGGGCGAGACGAGCAGCGCCAGCTCGTTGTCGTCGAGCGTCAGCGCCGAGGTCGCGGTGCCCGAACGCGTGGGCATGTTGTTCCAGCTCATCCCCGGGCTCCAGCGCTGGTCGGGATAGAGGCTGTCGTCGCCGATCACATCGTGGACCCGGTGCGTCCCCGCGGCGATCGCGTCGGCGAGCGTCGCGAGGCAATCGACCGCGCAGTCGGCGGCGCTCGACAGCCGCGCGTCGCCGTGCCCCTCGATCACCACGTCGGGGACGCGCCGGCTGTCCGCGTCGAGCCGCACCGAGGCGCCGCCGGCCGCGTCGGGCTGGTCGACCGGCAGCGTCGCGAACACCGCAGCGGTGGTGAACATCTTGGTGTTCGACGCCGGAATGAAGCGCCCGTCGGGATTGATCGCGACGATCTCGCGCCCGTCGTCGGTAGCGACGACGAGCCCGAAGCGCGTGCCGGGCCCCGCCTCGCCGAGCCGGGCCTCGACGCGGCGCTGGAGGCTGTCCCTGCGCGGCAGCCGGCGTGGCGAGCGTAACGAGGGCGAGAGCGAGAGCGAGGGTCCGTTTCATGCCCGCAACCCTAGAGCCCATCGCCGCCGGGGCAACCGCGCGCGCGCCATACAGAGCGTTGGCGCGCCTATAACCTGCGAGCATGAAGCGCTTGCCGGTGGCGACCATGGCCGCCAAGAGGGGCGCGATGGCATGGCGAGCGCCCCTGGGTATTCTCTGCGCGGCGGGCCTGGCCCTGGCGCAGCCTGCGACCGCGCAAACCGACGATCTGGCGAAGGCGCTCGCGCTCGCGGTCGCGAGCGGGCTGACCGGCGCGCGCGACGCGCCGAAGTTCGCCTGGGTTGAGAATGCCGCCGGCGTGCGCAACATCTGGATCGGCGAGCGCGGCGGACCCGCGCGGCAGGTCACCGACTATGCCGAGGACGACGGCCAGCCGATCTACGACCTAGCGCTCAGCGGGGACGGCGCGAGCCTTGCCTATGTCCGCGGCGGCGACGACGAATTTCCCGACGGCAAGGTCCCCAACCCCGCGTCCGCGACGAGCTGGCCGAAGCAGCAGGTGTTCGTGATCGCGGGCGGCGCGGCGCAGCTCGTGGGCGATGGTCACCTCCCGGTCTTCGCGCCCGCGGGCGACCGGCTGGCCTTCACGCATCGCGGCGAGATCTGGCTGTGGGACCAGGCCGGCGGCGCGCGCAAGCTGGCGACGGTCGCGGGCGAGGTCACCCGGTTGACCTGGTCGCCCGACGGCGCGCGGCTGCTGTTCGTCGACAATCGCGACGACCACAGCTTCGTCGCGCTGCTCGATCTGGGGGGCGCGCGGGTCCGCTATCTCGATCCCGGGCTCGATTATTCGGTCGAGCCGGCCTTCTCGCCCGATGGCCGTCAGGTCGCCTTCGTCCGCTACCGCGAGCCGCCGATGGGCGCCGCGCCGGACGCGGGGGCGTTCTGGTCGATCCGCATCGCCGACGCCGCAACCGGCGCCGCGCGCACGCTCTGGACCGCGCCCCGAAGGCATGGGCAGCCGCTATGCCGGGACGCGCAGCCGCAACCTGTTCTGGAGCCGCACGGGGCTGCTGGTGTTCCCCTGGGAACGCAGCGGCTGGCTCCATCCCTATGCGATCGATCCCAAAGGCGGCGAGCCGCGCGAGCTGACCCCGGGCGCGTTCGAGGTCGAGAGCTACGTGCTGGGGACCGACCAGCGCGCGCTGGTCTATGCCGCCAATGCGGGCGACCTCGACCGGCGCCACGTCTGGCGCGTGGCGCTCGGGGGCGGCGCCCCCGCTGAGGTGACCATGGGCCAGGCGATCGAATCCGCGCCGACGTTCGCCGGCGACGCGCTCGCCGTGATCCAGACCGACGCCGAGCATCCGGCGCACGCGGCACTGGTCGAACGCGCCCCCGTCGCGTTTCACGAGCCGCCCCTGCTGCGCGGCGCGATCATCCCCGAGCGGATCGTCCTCCAGGCCGAGGACGGGTCGAGGTCCATGCCCAGCTCTTCCGTGCGCCGGGGTCCGGCAAGCATCCCGCGCTGGTCCATGTCCATGGCGGGCCCCACCGGCAGATGCTGCTCGGCTTCAGCGCGATGGGCTATTATTCGAACGCCTATATCCTCAACCAGCATTTCGCGGCCGAGGGCTATGACGTCCTCTCGATCAATTATCGCAGCGGCACCGGCTATGGCGAGGCATTCCGCGAGGCGCCCGGCATCGCCCGCGACGGCGCGAGCGAATATCGCGACGTGCTCGCCGCCGGGCGCTGGCTGGCCGCGCAGAAGCATGTCGACCCCGCGCGGATCGGGATCTGGGGCGGAAGCTGGGGCGGATACCTGACCGCGCTCGCGCTGGCGCGGAACAGCGACCTGTTCGCCGCCGGCGTTGATTTCCACGGCGTGCACGCGATGGTGCGTCCGGTCGACGACACGCTCTCGCCCGACGCGCAGGCGGCCGCGCACCAGCTCCAGTGGGCCTCGTCGCCGATGGGATCGATCGAGCGTTGGCGCTCGCCGGTGCTGCTGATCCACGGTGACGACGACAAGAGCGTCGACTTCGCCCAGTCGCTGCTGCTCGCGCGCGAGCTGGCGGCGCGGCGCGTGCCGTTCCGCGAGCTGGCGTTCCCCGACGAGCGGCACGACTTCCTCCGCTACGCCGATTGGCTGGCGAGCTATCGCGCGGCGGATGACTTCCTCGACGAGACGTTGATGAAGAAGCGGCCGTGAAGCGCTGGCTGCCGCTCCTCGCGCTGGCCGCGACTGCGGCCGCGCCCGCCAGGGGTCCGGCCACGCTGATCCACGGCGCGCGCGTGTTCGACGGGACGGGCGCGCCGGCTGCGATCGAGGACGTCCTGGTGCGCGGCGACCGCATCGTCGCGGGTCGGGGCGACACCTGCGCGCGCCGCACGGCGCCCGCGTGATCGATGCGAGGGGGCTCACGCTGATCCCTGGTCTCCACGATCTCCACACCCATTTGCGCTCGCCCGCGATCGACGAGCCCGACGATCTCGGCAAGGCCTACGCCGGCTATCTCGTCAACGGCGTCACCTCGGTGAACGACTATTCGGTCTCGGGCGAGATGTTGGCGCCGATCCGCGAAATGACCGCGGGCGCGGTCGCGGCGCCGCACCTAGAGCTGGCGATCCGGCTGGGCGTGCCCGGCGGGCACGGCACCGAATATGGCTGGGGCAATTTCTTCACGCTCCAGGTCGCCACCCCGCGCGCCGCGCACGAGGCGATGAAACGCGCGCTCCCCTATCGCCCCGACGTCATCAAGGTCTTCGCCGACGGCTGGCGCTATGGCCGCGATTACGACCTCAACAGCATGAACGAGCCCACCCTCGCGGCGATCGTCGAGGATGCGCACAAGGCTGGGCTGCCCGTCATCACTCACACGGTCACGCTGGAAGGCGACAAGATCGCCGCGGCCGCGGGCGTCGACGCGGTCGGCCACGGCGTCGGCGACGCGCCGGTCGACGACGCGCTGATCGCGCTGATGAAGGCGCACCACACCGCCTATATCCCCACGATGGTCGTCTATGAGCCGCAGCAGGATCGCACCTTCCAGCCCGGCGAGTGGCAGAGCCTGCGCCCAAGCGAGCGCGCCATCGAGCAGGCGCGGATGGCCGCGCCGATCGCGCCGATCCTCCCCTATGACGCGAAGCGCTGGGGGATCATGCAGGAGAATATCCGGCGGCTGAAGGCGGCGGGGATCCGCATCGGCGTCGGCACCGATGCGGGGATCGAGGGCGTCTATCACGGCCCCTCGACGCTGCGCGAGATCTGGTGGCTGACCAGGCTCGGCTTCACGCCGGCCGAAGCGCTGGTCGCGGCTACCGCCACCAGCGCCGACATCCTCGGCCAGGCCGCCGACAACGGCACGATCGCGCCGGGCAAGCGCGCCGACCTGGTCCTGATCCGCGGCCGGCCCGACGAGACGATCACCGATCTGTGGAACGTCGCGCGCGTGTTCGTGTCCGGGCGCGAACAGCCGCTCGCCAGGCTGCGCGCGCTCGAGGATGCCGATGCCCCCTCGCCGCTGCCGGTGCGCAAGATGGCGGGCCCGATCGACACGGGCGCGCGAGCGGACGGGCGGACCGACCTCGACACGCTGCCGGTCGAGAGCACCGAGCCGGGGGTCGACCACAGCCATCTCGACTTCGTCCGCCCCGACGAGGGCGCCGACAAGCGCATCTTCATGGTCGCGCATCTGGGCGCCGCGCCGCGTCCCTATGCCCAGCTCATCCTGCCGCTGACGCGTGGCGCGATCGAGCTTGCCGACGCGCGCGGCTTCACCGGCGTGGCGTTCACCGCGCGCGGCGCGGGCGCCTACACGCTCGCGTTCGACAGCTACGGCCTGGACGAGCACGCGTGGTTCCGGGCGAGCTTCACCGCCGGAGGGACTTCGAACGAAGTCCGCATCCCGTTCACCGCCTTCGTCAGCGGCAACGGCAAGGGCGTCCTCGATCTCGCGCGGCTGCGCGCGCTGATCGTGCGGCTCGACGGCGCGCCCGGCGGCAAGGAATGGCTCCAGCTCGGGAACGTGCGCTTCTATTAGTCGGTGTAGTGCGGCTCGCCGCGTTCGCGCAGCGACTCGAAATGGACCAGCGCGGGTTCGGGCCCGAGCGGCACCGGTTCCCCGTCGCGGAACGCCCATTCGCCACGGTCGCAATCCTCGGCGCGGACATAGCCGTTGATGTAGAGCCGGCGGCGGTGGCTCGACCGGTTGGCGCCCGAGCCATGGACCAGATAGGGACTCCACAGCGCGAGATCGCCCGGATCGAGCACGACCTGGACGACATCCTCGGGCGACAGCCCCGCCGCCAGCAGCGCCGCGTCGCTCATCGACCGGCCGAGCACCTCGGCGCCGGTATCGAGATCCACGTCGCCGCGCGTATGGCTGCCGGGGATGAAGGTCATGCACCCCGATTCCACCGTATGCGGATCGATCGCGAGCCCGGTCTGGACGTAGGACGTCCCGAGGTTGCGGTAGCAGGATTGGGGGCGGCGGAAGCGCGAATCCTGGTGCCAGGCGAAGTCACCCTGGGCACCGGGGGTCTTCCAGTGGAGCTGGTTGATGATCTGCTTGAGGTCGCGGCCGATCAGCGGCTCGAGCACCGCCGCGAAGCGCGGATCGAGCCGCGCCGCATTCAGCACCGGCTGGTGGTACGACGGCCATTGCGCCATCCGCACGATCGGCTTGCCCTCGGGTCCCGCGGCGACGTTGTAGAAGAGGTTGCCGTGCCGGAAGCTGCGCGCGTGCGCGACGCCTTCGGCATAGATCTGTTCCGCCGCCGCGCCGATAGCCGCGATCTCGGCGGCTGAAAACAGGCCGCGGACGATCGCATATCCGTCGCGCCGATAGCCGGCGACGAAGCTTTCCGGTTCGATCATGTCTGCGGCAATCCCCGATAGATCGTCTCGTCGAGCTCGCCTTCCCAGCGCGCCACGGTCACCGCGACGGCCAGGTTGGCGCTCGCGCTGGGAACCGTCCGCGTCATGTCGAGCAGCCGGTCGAACGGCAGCACGAAGCCGACCACCAGCGCGGTCTGCTCGGGCGCGATCCCGACCGCCGAGAGTACCGCCGCGAGCATGAACAGCGAGGCCGAGGGCACCGCGCCGTCCCGAATGCCGCGAGCGCGCCGGTGAGCAGCACCGTTGCATAGACCTGCGGCGTCAGCGGCGCCCCGTACGCCTGGAGCGCGAACAGGCTCAGCAGCCCGACGTACATCGCCGTCCCGTCCTTGCCGATGCTCGCGCCGAGCGGGAGCACGGTCGAGAAGACCGGCCGGCCGACGCCGAGGTTCTGCTCGGCGACGCGCATCGCCACTGGCAGCGTCGCCGAGCTCGACGCGGTCGAGAAGGCGACGACCAGCGCATCGACCACGTCGCGGAAGAAGGGCCACACCGGCAGTCGCGCGGCGAGCTTGAGCAGCAGGCTGTGGACCAGCACGATCTGGATCAACGATCCGATCACCACCGCGAGCGCGAGCCAGCCGACGTTGACGAACACCGCCGCGCCGTTCGCCGCGACCGCATTGGCGATCAGCGCGAACACGCCGAACGGAGTCGCCTCCATCACGATCCCGACGATCCTGAGCAGCACCGCCGACAGCGACTGGAGCAAGGCCGCGAACGGCTTGCCCGCCTCGCCCGCGATCACCGTGCCCACCCCGAGCAGGATCGCGACGAAGATCAGCGCGAGCATGTCGCCCTTGGCGAGCGCGTCGACCACGTTGAGCGGCACGATCCCGATCAGCTGGTCGTAGGGCGTGACCGGCGCCCCGAGCGGATGCGGCGCAGCGGTCCCGAGCGGCGCGCCGATGCCGGGACGGATCAGGCTCGCGACGAGCATCCCGATCGACACCGCGACGAAGGTGGTGAAGGCGAACAGCCCGATCGTCCGCCCGCCGAGGCTGCCGAGCCGCTTCGGATCGGCGAGCGCGGTGATCCCCGAGGCGATCGTCACCAGCACGATCGGCGCGACCAGCATCCGGATCGCGCGGACGAACAGGTCGCCGAGGAACATCACCTTGGGCGCCGCCGCCGGCCACACGAGTGCCAGCATCAGCCCGAGCGCGAACGCGCCGAGCACGCGCTTCCACAAGGCGATGCGGAACCAGATCACCCGCAGCTCCCCGGCGTCGGCGCATGCGGCAGCGCGCGCCCGGCGGCGCGGCCGGTGAGCCTGCCCCGGTCGACCGCGAGCGCGCCGTTGACGATCACGGTGCGCACTCCCGCGCATAGAGTGTTGGCTGCTCATAGGTCGCGCGCGCGGCATAGGTCCGGGGATCGAACACCACGACATCGGCGAACGCGCCGCGCCGCAGATGCCCGCGTCCGGCAAGATGGAACCAGTCGGCGGTCAGCGCCGAGCTGCGCTCGATGAACTCGCGCAGCGTGAGCACATGGTCCGCCACGACATATTTCGCATATTTGCGCGCGAAGGTGCCATAGACGCGCGGGTGCCCGGGCGAGGCGTCCGAATCGGTCATCACCCAGGGCTGGCGCATGAAGTCGGCGATGTCGGCCTCGCTCTGGTTGAACGAGACGACGCCCGCGTCGGCGACGCGGATCAGCGCGATCGCGGCGGTCACCGGATCGGTCTCCATCGCTTTGGCGACCGCGGCGAGCGTCTGGTTGCGGTGCGCGCCCTCGACGATAAGCAGCTTGTCGGCGCCGCCGCGCTTGCGCAGGTTCTCGACCATGTCATTGTGGATTCGCAGCGACAGCGCCGGATCGCCCAGCCGCGCGAGCAGCGCCGCCCGGCCGCCGTCCTGCGCCCACAAGGGGATCAGCGAGGCGACCAGGCTCGTGCCGCTCGCCGACCAGGGATATTGGCTCGCGGTGACGTCGAGCCCGGCGGCGCGCGCCGCCGCGATCCGCGCGATCACCTGCGGCGCCTGCCCCTGCACGTCGACGCCGAGCGCCTTGATGTGCGAGACATGGACCGGGATCTGCGCGTCGCGCGCGATCTCGATCGCCTCGTCGATCGCCGCGAGCAGCCCGACCGTGTAGGAGGATTCGTCGCGGATGTGGCTGTCGTAATAGCCGCCGTGGGCCGCCGCGACACGCGACAGGTCGACCACCTCGGCGGTCTTGGAAAAGCTCTGGGGTGCGTAGAACAGCCCGGTCGAGAGCCCGAGCGCGCCGTGGCACATGGCCGCGCTGACCATGCCCTCCATCCGCGCCAGCTCGTCGGCGGTGGGATCGCGCTTCGCCTCGCCGACCACCGCCTCGCGGGATCGCGCCGAAGCCGGTGTAGGTCGCATAGTTGATCCCCACCGGGCGCGTCCGTACCGTGGCGAGCACCGCGCCCACGTCGATCGCGCCGCCGCCGTCGTTGCCGATGAAGGCGGTGGTGACGCCCTGCATCAGGAACATCGGGATCATCCGCTTCTTCGGATCGGCCGAGGCGAGGTCGTCGCCCATGTGGGTGTGCGGATCGATGAAGCCCGGCGCCACGATCATCCCGCGCGCGTCGATGATGCGGCGGGCGATCGCATGGGAATGGCGGCTGACCGAAACGATATGGTCGCCGGTGATCGCGACGTCGCCGACGAAGGGCGCGTCCGATCCGGTGTAGATCGTCCCGCCGCGGATCAGCAGGTCGACCTTCCTCGCCGGCGCGGCGCCGAGCGTCAGGGCCGCGATTCCGAGCAGCAGCGCGATTTTCATAAGGATCCCCAGAAGCCCGCGGCGGGGGGCGAGAGCATCCCGCCCGCGTCGGCCACGCCGCCGGGACGATCCTCCGCGAGCCAGAGCGGACCGTCAAGGTCGACGAAGTCGCTGAGGGCGCGCGACGTGGAGCGCCGGCGCGATCGACAACGACGAGCTGACCATGCACCCGGTCATCAGCCCCAGTCCCCGCGCCCGCGCGGCCTGCGCCAGCTCGAGCGCGGCGGTGAGCCCGCCGGCCTTGTCGAGCTTGACGTTGACGTGGCTGTAGCGCCTTGCGACCGTTTCGAGATCGGCGGCGACATGGACTGCTTCGTCGGCGCAGATCGGGATCGCCGACCGATAGTCCTCGAGCCACGCGTCATCATCGGCGGGAACCGGCTGCTCGAGCAGCGCCACCCGCGCGTCGCTCAGGACATATTGCATCGCCTTGACCAGGGTCTTGTCCCCAGCTTTCGTTGGGATCGACGATCAGCCGCGCCTCAGGTGCGGCGGCGCGGACCGCGCGGATGCGCGCGGGGGCATCGGCGGCGTCGACCTTGACCTTGAGCAGCGGCGCACGGGCGACGCGCGCGGCGGCCTCGGCCATCGCGTCGGGCGTATCGATCCCGATGGTGAGCGCGCTCGCCAGCGGCGCGGGCTCGGGCGCGGCCGAGCAACGCGGCGACGCTCCGCCCGGCGGCACGCGATTCGAGGGTCCCACAAGGCGCAATCGGTCGCGTTGCGCGCAGCGCCCGGGGGGAGCAGCGCCAGCAGCGCCAAGCGGTCCGCGCCCGCCTCGATCGCCGGGCGGGCGCGCTCGATCTGCGCGAGCGCGCTTTCGATGCTTTCGCCGTAGCGCGCGTAGGGCACCCCCTCGCCGCGCCCGGCGATCGCGCCCTCCGCCACCGTCACCGTGATCACGTCCGCGGCGGTCTTGATGCCGCGGGCGATCCGGAACGGGGCGGTTCAGCGCGAAGCGATCGTGCTGCGCGTGGAGCGTGCGAGACATAGCAATTCGTCGATGATCGCCTCGGCGCCGAACGCGATCGGATCGGTGCAGGGCAGCCCGAGCAGATCCTCGGTGCGATCGCACAGCCGCCGCGCGGCGGCCGCGTCGAGGCTCGAGGTGTTGAGGCAGACGCCCACCGCACGCACGTCCGGACTGGTCAGCCGCGCGGCCGCGAGATTGGCGTCGAGGCACTCGCGCAGCCCGGGCAGCGCGCGCCCGGGGATCCCGCGCATGTCGGTGCGCGCCCGGATCGTGGCACAGCACGATCGCCTCGGGCTGCGCGCCGTGGAGCAACCCCAGCGACACCCCCGCGAACGACGGGTGGAACAGCGATCCCTGCCCCTCGATCACGTCCCAGCCATCGTCGTCGCGCGCCGCGCGAGCCGCTCGATCCCGCCCGAGATGAAGTCGGCGACCACCGCGTCGATCGGGACGCCGTCGCCCGCGATCAGGATGCCGGTCTGGCCGGTGGCGCGGAAATCGGCGGCGATGCCGCGATCGCGCAGCGCGCCGGCCAGCGCCAGCGTCGCATACATCTTGCCAACCGAGCAATCGGTGCCGACGGTGAGCAGCCGGTGCCCCGCGCGGGGTATCCGGTGCCGACCGACAGGTTCGCCGGCGGATCGCGGACGTCGAACAGCGCCAGCCCGCGCCGTTCGGCGAGCGCGACCAGCCGCGGCTCGTCGCGCAGCCTCCTGTGGAGGCCCGAGGCCACGTTCATCCCCGCTTCGAGCGCCGCCGCCGCATCCTCGACCAGGTCTTGGCCGAGCGTGCCGCCCGAATTGGCGATGCCGAGCACCAGCGTCCGCGCGCCCGCCGCATGGCCCTCGGCCATCGTCAGCCGCGGCAAGCCGAGCGTCAGCGGGCAGTCGTCGTGGCGAAATTCGCCGACGCAATCGTCCGGCCGGAACGTCGCCAGCCCGCGCGAAGTCTTGATGCCTACCGAATCGGTGCTGTGGCCGAGATAAAGAAGATAAGGCGCCGGGATCATGACGCGGGACCGTATCGCCCGCCCGGCCGCACCTCGCATAGCGAGTCGGTCGCCCGCCATAGCCGCGCGTTATGGCGTGCTGATCACCCGCGCGAGCGTCTTGAGGAAATCGGTGCCCAGCGCCGCCGGCGGGCGATTGAGCAGGAACATCGCATGCACGTCGAAGGTGACCTGCGGCTTGAGCGGCCGCATCGACAGTCCCGGCGCGCGCGATGCCTGCGCGGTGAAATTGTCGACCACCGTCATTCCCACCCCTTGCGCCACCAGCGCGGCGGCGATGTAGAAGGTGCGCGCCGATACCACCTCGTCGAGCTCGAGCCCCTGGCGCTGGAGCTCCTGCGTGACGAGCTGGCCGATCGGACCGCTCGCCGCGACGCTGATGAAGCGCTGGCCGCGCAGGCGCTCGAGCTCGATCCGCGGCGGCGCATCGGGCATGTCCTGCTCGCGATAGAGCACGACCAGCTCGCCCTCGCCCAGCCAGCGCTTGCCGATCGGCGCGGCAGGGGGCGCCTCATAGGCGATCGCGATCTCGGTCTCGCGCTCGTAGAGCTTGCGCAGCAGATCGTCGTGGTGAACCGTCTGGAGGTCGAACTTGACGTCGCGGTGGTTGCGCAGGAACAGCGATACCGCGCTCGGCAGCGCGGCGAGCGCGAGCGAGGGCAGCGCCGAGACGCGCAGCATCCCCGCCGATCCGCGCTTGAGGTTCCGTCCCGCTTCGCGCAGCGCATAGACGCGGTCCTGGATCTCGCTGACCTCGCTGAACAGCACGTGCGCGTCCTCGGTCGCCACCAGCCGGCCCTTGGTGCGCTGGAACAGCGGAAAACCGAGCAAGGATTCGGCGTGGCGCAGCGTCTTGGAGACTGAGGGCTGCGAGACGTTGAGCGCGCGTGCCGCCGCGCTGACCGATCCATTCACGTAAACCGCGTGAAAAATCTCGATGTGGCGCAGGTTCATGGCTGGGCGAGTTCTTCCTCGGTCAGCGTATAGGCCGATCGTTGCCCCGGCGTGTCCGCCACGTCGGTCGCGAAATAGGCGACGCCGGTGCCGCGCTTGGGATCGATCCACAGCCCCGACCTGAGGCCATAGGCGTCGCCGAGATGGCCGAGCCGCTGGGCGCCATCGCCGAACGGATCGTCATGGCATCCCGGGGCCGCCGTCGCGAGGAAGGCGACCGCGAGCCCGTAACGGCAGATCTGGCCATGCCAGCTGTCGCCGTTCGTGCCGTCCCAGGTCCACAGCGGCGTTTCGAGCAGCTTCACCGAGCGCGCGCCGAGGATCCGCACGCCGTCGAGCCGGCCGCCGCCGAGCAGCATCCGCCCGATCCGCGCGAGTCCGCGCGCGGAGATGTAGAGCCCGCTCTGCGGCGAGAAGATCGCGCCATTGGCGCCGGCGCGCCACCTGCCGAGATCGCAGCCGCCGTCACTCGCCGCGACCACCGGGCACGCCGGGCGCGCGCCGTGATTGTCGTCGCGCGTCACCTTTCGCCCGCGATACTGAACCACGATCCGCGCCACCGCCGCATCCGAGCAGGCGATGAAATTGTAGCAGGCGTCGATCCTGAGCGGCGCGAGAACGAGCCGATGGACGAGCCGGTCGAACCGCTCGCCGGTCGCGCGCTCCATCACCGCGGCGATCACCGGGAAGTTGAAGTTGGTGTAGTGGAACCAGGTGCCCGGCGCGTGCGCGGCATCCCAGGCCTTGGGATCACTCAGCACCGCCTTCATGTCGGCGTCGAGCGGCAAGACGTAGTCGACGCCATCGGTCAGGCTCGAACGGTGCGACAGCAGCAGCCGCAGCGTGATCGGCCGATCGGGGAAAGCCGGGTTGCGCAGCCGCCAGCCGAGCAGGCCGGACACGTCTGCATCGAGATCGAGCCGGTGCTGCTCGACGAGCCGCAGCACCGCGATCGCGGTGATCAGCTTGGATACCGAGGCGATCCGCGCGGGATCGTCGGCCGTCGCGGGGCGCCCGGCGGCGATGTCGGCGAGCCCCGATTGCCGCACCGCCGTCTCACCCGCGCGATCGAAATCCACGCGCACGGCGGCGGCCGGCTGTGCGGCGGCGAGGAGCAGGAGAGCGGGAACCAGCATCCGAGGAGGCTAGGGCGCGCGCCGCGTCAGCGCAATGCGGCTCCAGGCCGCCGCCACCGGCAGCGGCCTGAAATCATTCCTAGAACTTGGTATCGACCGACACGATGAACGAGCGGCCGCGCGGATCGGCGACGCGCGGTTCCCACGAGCTGCCGGCGCCGGTGTTGCCGTCATAGGTGACCGCGAAGGGCGGATCGGTGTTGAACAGGTTCTTGACGCCCGCGGTGAGCCGGATGCCCGGCGCGAGGCCGGTATAGCTCATCGACAGATTGTAGACGACGTAATCGTTCACCATCGAATTATAGTCGGCGCGGGTGACCGTACCGGCGGCGATCCCCGGCAGCGCGTTGTTCTTGTAGCCCGAGCGGAAGATCTGCGAGAGCGAGAGCGTGACGTCCTTGGTCGAATAGCTGATGAACGCACTGTGCTTCCACTTGATGCCAAGGTCGCCGGCATAGGTGAAAACGCCCACCAGGCTTGGGCCATAGGCCGAAGTCGGCGTCAGCTTCTCGCGCTTCTTGAGCAGATAGGTGCCGTCGATGCCCGCCGCGAACTGGCCGCCGAGCGCATCGATGTCACCGTGCGCGGCAACCTCGAGGCCCTGCGTGCGCCGGGCACCGGCGTTGATCCAGCGATCGTCGATCGTGACGACCGAGCCCGTTCCGTCGCGGATGAAGTTCTGCGGGAACAGCGCGGCGTTATCGATCAGCTGGCGCAGCGTGAGCGACTGGATGGTGTTGTCGACGTTGATCACCCACCAATCGACCGAGGCGCTGAAATGGCGGTCCGGCTGGACCACGACGCCAAGGCTGAACTCCTTCGCGGTTTCCGGCCCCAGGTTCAGATTGCCGCCGGTATCGATGTTCGGCCGGATTTGCGCGCACGGCTGGCCGCTGCCGAAGTTGCTCGTCGGAACGCCGCCCGGGCATTTGGTCGGATCCGCGATATCCGAACCGGCATAGGGCGATTCGGTGACGCCGTTGAAGATCTGGTTGAACGAGGGCACGCGGAAGGCGGTGTTGTACGATCCGCGGAACATCAGCGGCTCCCAGGGACGGAACTTGACCGAGACCTTGGGATTGAACGTGCTGCCGAAGCCCGTGTAATTGTCGACGCGCCCTGCGCCGGTGATCTCGAGGCCCGGCAGCAGCGGAACCAGGATTTCGGCATAGGCCGCCTTCACGTCGCGGGTCTTCGGGGTCAGCGCGTTGACGTTGTCGAACGCGGCGAGGAAGATCACCGGAGCGGTCGCGGCCGCAGCGGCGGAGCCGTTGAACGCATAGGTCTCGCGGCGATAGTCGAACCCGGCGGCCACCTTCACGTCGCCGCCCCAGATGTGGAACAGGCCACCCGAAACCGATCCGTCGAACTGGCGCACTTCATACTTGCCGCCGTAGAGCGTCGTGCCCGCGGCCGAGACCGACTGGAGCGCCGCGAGGCCTGCGTCCGACTGGGTGATGCTGAACGGATTGATCAGCCCGCTGTTCATCACGCCGACCAGGCCGCGCGCGACTTGCCCATTGATCGTGCCCGCGCCTGCGGCGGCCGGCGCGAGCGGATCATAGGCGCCCGTCGCGGTGGTGCCGCGATAATAATAGCCGGTGCCGAGCAGCGACGAGGATTCGCTGCGCGCATAGGATGCGCCGGCGCGATAGTCCCAGCCCGACCAGAGCGGCCCCTCGGCGGCGAGCGCGACCCGCAGGGTCTTGGTGTCGGTCGTATACTCGCGCGGCCCGCACGCATCGCAGCGCCAGCGATACGAGATCGGCTGGCCATAGCGCGCGTCGAGCGCCGCCTGCTGCGCCGCGTTCGGGAAGGCGGCCCGGATGGCGTTGAAGATTGTGTTGTACTGCGTGGCCGTGCTGGCGTTGAGCGGATAGGCGACCGGAAGGTTGGTCGTGTTGGCGGTGAGCTGCGCGTTGGAGAAGCTCTTCGCCGACTTCGCGTCCGATCCGGTGACCTCGAGCGAAAGCTCGTGCGACCCGGCGACACGGACGACGCCGCGGCCGTAATAGGTCAGCGTCTGGATCGGCTGCTGGATCACCGCGGCACGGCCCGTGTCCCACGAGCAGGCGTAGATCGCGCTCGGCGTGTTCCACAAGGTTTCGTCATAGGGCATGCCGCCGTCCATCGAGCCGCAGCCGGCGCCGCCGGGCAGGTCGAGCGTGTTGATGCCGCCCGATGCCGCATTGGCGCCGTTCGGAGCGGTGAGGGTCAGGCCGGTGAGCAGCGTGCCGCCCGCGGTGATGCTGCCGGGCTGCGTGTTGGCGCCGATGTTGAACGCGGTCGCGATCGGCGTGCCGCGCGTATCGACCGAAAGGCCGCGGTTGGGCTGGTTGCCGTTGACGAAGTCGCGGTCGGCGCCGCGCAGGATCTGGTTCCAGCTATAGGCGACCGCGCCCATCACGTTGAAGCCCTGCTTGTCCAGGTCGCCGTATCCCGCGATCCCCGACACGCGGTAGATGTTGCCGTCGCCCTCCTGCGTGACGTCGACCATGCCTTGCGCGCCGATGCCCTGATAGTCCTTGCGGGTGATGAAGTTGATCACGCCGCCCACCGCGTCGGTGCCGTAGATCGCCGAGGCGCCATCCTTGAGCACTTCAATGCGTTCGATCGCAGCGAACGGGATCTGGTTGACGTCGACCGCGCCACCAGTGAGACCGTGGGCCGCGACGCGGCGGCCGTTGAGCAGCACCAGCGTCGCGGCGCTGCCTTGGCCGCGCAGATTGGCGGCGGACAGGCCGTTGGTGCCGCGCTGCGCGCCCGAGGTCACGTCGCCGTTCGACGCGAGATTGTCCGCGCCGTTGCCGTTGCTGCTCAGGTACATGATCAGCTGCTCGGGGCTGCTGATCCCGTTGCGCTGGATTTCCTGCGTGGTGATGACCTGCAGCGGCAGCGCGCTGTCGTTCGGGTCCTGCTTGATGCGCGATCCGGTCACGGTGATCGCCGTGCCCTGGCTCTTGTCGTCGGTCTCGTCCGCGCCGCTGAGGGGAGTCTCCGCCCCGGTCGGCGTCGCCGCCTCGGTGGTGTCCTGGGCGAATGCCGCGGTTGGCATGGCGCAGAGCGCGGCGAGCGCGGCCCCTGAAAACAGGACCATTTTGAGCGACGTCGAAGTTACCATGTCTGAGCCCCCAGATGCCGGCATTTCCCGATGCCGTCCGTTCAACATTAAGGATCAGCGTCCGCCGCGCCGCACCATAATTTCTGTTAAGCCAGCCATAACCTGTCGGCATGACTGGCGCGTCAGGGAGTGGGTAAGCGTGGCAAGCGCGCAACACTGCTGTCATAACCGTCGCCACGCGATGGTCGAGCACGGCCGGAGACGCCGCAAAGGGGGCCGAATGCCGACAGTTTCGCAAGGTTCGACGGCGCATGGGCCGGACGGGGATTCGCCGGCCCGCCCGCTGCTCGGGCCCGGCGCGCGGCGCTTCGTGCTCTACCTGCTGCTCGGCTTTTCGGCGGGGCTGCCCTACTACATGTTCTCGACGGTGCTCTCGGCGCGGCTGACCAAACATGGCGTCGATCTGGTGCTGATAGGCTTCTTCGGCTGGGTGCAGCTGCTTCCCACCTTCAAGTTCGCCTGGGCGCCGCTGCTCGATCGCTTCGCGGTGCCGGGATTCGGCCGCTTCTTCGGCAAGCGGCTCGGGTGGATCATGCTGTCGCAGATCGGCATCTTCCTCTCGATGGTGGCGATGGCGTTCACCTCGGCCGATACCGATCTGCCGCTGGTCGCGCTGTTCGCGGTGCTGCTCGCCTTCTGGACGACGACGCTGGAAGTGGCCGCCGACGCCTGGCGCATCGAGCTGGCGCCGACCCCCGAGGAACAGGGCCCGCTCGTCTCGGCCAATCTATGGGGCTATCGCAGCGCGATGGTCGCGGCCGGGAGCGGCGCGCTGATCGTCGCCGACCATGCCAATTGGACCTGGGCCTATCTGGCGATCGCCGCGGGGGCCTTCCTGCCCCTGCCCATCCTCGCGACGATGCGGCGCGATCCGGACGGTGCGGGCATCGGCGGCGAACGCGCGACCGCTCTGGCGACGGGGCTCCTGGCGAGCGCGATCGTGCTGCTCTCCAGCGTGATCCTGACCGCCGCCGTCGGATGGGTCGTGCTCCAGGCGGCGGTTGCGGCGGGCATCGGGCCCAAGACCAACGTGACCAATGTGGTGCTGATCCTGTGCATGCTCCCCTTCCTCATCCTCGCGGCGACGCTGCCGTGGATCCGCCGGTTGCCGCCGACCGCCTGGTCGCGGCGCTCGCCGATGGTCGGGCCCTATGTCGATATCTTCTGGCGGTTCGGCTATCTGGCGCTGCCGGTGCTCGGGTTCGTCACCTTCTACCGCATGGGCGACGTGCTGACGCTGGCGATGTCGAAGCCGCTCGAGATCGCGGCGCATTACGATCTCACCACGATGGGCTATGCCGACGGCTTCGTCGCGCTGCCCTCGAGCATGGCGGGGGTGGCGCTGGGCGCGCTGCTCGCGGTGCGGATGCGCCTGGTGTGCGCGCTGGCGATCGGCGCGATCATATCGGCGATCGGCAACTGGATCTTCGTCTGGCTCTGGTACCAGCCGGCGAGCCCGATGGTGATCTACATCGCCACCGCGCTCGACCAGTTCGCGCACGGGCTCGAGGGCGCGGTGTTCGTCGTCTACCTCTCGATGCTGGTGAATCCCAAATATCCGGGCGCGCAATATGCCTTCCTTTCGGGCTTCGCGTTCCTGCTGCCGCGGCTGCTGGCCGGCGCGGGCGGGAGCATCATCAAGGTGATCGGCTTCGACGGCTTCTTCGCGCTCTCGGGCACGCTCAGCCTGGCGGCGGTGCTGTTCCTGCCGGTGATCGCGCGCGCCACGCCGAGGCCCGCGGACGCATGATCGACCAGGCCTTCGCGCCCGCCGCGGCGGCGGTGGCGGACGGGCGCGTGCCCGGCGCGACGCTCGGGATCGTCGGCGCCGACGGCACGCGCGCGGTCCGGCTCGCCGGGATGGCGGCGCTGGTGCCCGAACCCGAAGCGCTGACCGAGGCGCACTGGTTCGATCTCGCCTCGGTCTCGAAGGTGATCGCGACGACGACGATGATCCTGCGGTTGGCGGACGAGGGTCGGATCGATCTCGATCGCCCGCTCGCCGACGCGATCCCCGACCTGCGCCAATATGACGTCGCCAACGCCCCCGAGCGCCGGCTGACCTTCCGCGATTGCCTGGCGCACCGCACCTTCCTCCCCGCGGTCGAGCCGATCTACACCTATGGCGACGATCCGGCGCGGCTGCGCGCGTTCGTGCTCCAGCGCGAGTGGCGCCCCGGCCCGCCGGTCTATTCGGACGTCAACTATATCCTGCTCGGGATCGCGATCGAGCGGATCACCGGTGCGCCGCTCTCGGCCTGGCCGCTCGGGCCCGGGCTGAGCTACGGCCCCCCGCCCGGCCCCGCGGTCGCGACCGAGCGCTGCGCATGGCGCGGCCGCGTGCTCAAGGGCGAGGTCCATGACGAGAATTGCTCGGCGATGGGCGGCGAGACAGGGCACGCCGGGCTGTTCGGAACCGTGGCGGGCGTGCTCGATTTCGCCGCCGGGCTGCTCGACGGCAGCGGCGCCTCGCCGGCGATGCTCGAGGCGATCCGCACCCCCATGCAGGGCGACCGCACCTGCGGCTGGGAGCGCCGGTTCCCCGGATGGTCGGGCGGGCAGGCCTGCTCGGCCGGGACGATCGGCCATACCGGCTTCACCGGAACCGGGCTATGGGTCGATTTCGAGCGCGGGCTCGCCTGGACGCTGCTCACCAACCGCGTCCATCCCACCCGCCACTTCGACAGCGGCATCCTCGCGCTGCGCCAGGCGACCGGTGACGCGGTGATCGCCGCGCTGGGCTGATCGCGGCGCCCCGCTTTACTCCGGCGCAGACCCCCCATAGCCTTTCGCGCAGGGGGGACGGCGATGGACGACACGCTCTGGAATCCGGATCTGGCGCCGACCACGGCGGCGCAGCGCAGCTGGGCCTGGTATCATTTCGCCGCGCTGTGGGTCGGGATGATCGTCGCGGTGCCGAGCTGGATGCTCGCCTCGGGGCTGATCGAGCAGGGCATGTCCGCCGGGCAGGCGGCGTTCACCGTGTTCGCGGGCAATCTCGTCGTGCTGGTGCCGCTGCTGCTGATCGGCCATGCCGGCGCGCGCTACGGCATTCCCTATGCGGTGCTCGCGCGCGCTTCGTTCGGCACGCGCGGAGCCCGCCTGCCCGCGCTCGCCCGCGCGATCGTCGCGTGCGGCTGGTACGGCATCCAGACCTGGGTGGGCGGCCAGGCGTTGCTGACGCTCACCGGCATCCTGCTGGGCGCCGACCTGCGCGGCGGGCCTCTTCCCCTCCTCGGGATCGGCGCGGGGCAGCTCGCGGGCTTCGCGATCTTCTGGGTGATCCAGCTCTTCTTCGTGCGCAAGGGGCTGACGACGATCCGCCGGCTCGAGACCTGGACCGCCCCCCTCAAGCTGCTCGCCTGCGGGGCGCTGGTGTGGTGGGCCGTCGCCGCGGCGGGCGGGGTCGGCCCGATCTTCGCGCGGCCGTCGGCCTATGCGCACGGCGGCTTTGCCCAGGCCTTCTGGCCCGCGCTCACCGCGATGGTCGGTTTCTGGGGGACGCTCGCGCTCAACGTCCCCGATTTCACGCGCTTCGCGCGCAGCCAGCGCGACCAGGCGATCGGCCAGGCGATCGGGCTGCCGCCGATGATGGGGCTGATCGCGCTCGCCAGCGTGATCACCACCTCGGCGACCGTGGTCATCTACGGCGAGGCGATCTGGGACCCGGTCAAGCTCGCCGGCACGCTGTCCGGCCCATTCGTCCTGCTTGGGCTGCTGGTGATCAGCGTCGATACCGTCTCGTGCAACATCGCCGCGAACCTGGTGAGCTCGGCATATGACTTCTCGTCGCTGTGGCCGTCGCGCATCTCCTATCGGACCGGCGGGCTGATCACGGCGCTGGTCGGCGTGCTGATCATGCCGTGGAAGCTGCTCGAGACCACCGGCGGCTACATCTTCGTCTGGCTGACCGGCTACAGTGCGCTGCTCGGGCCGATCGCCGGGATATTGATCGCCGATTACTGGCTGGTGCGCGGGCGCGAGATCGCCGTCGACGATCTCTATGTCGCGGGCGGCGCCTATCACTATCGCGGCGGCTGGAACCCCGCGGCGCTGGTCGCGCTGGCGGCGGGGGTGCTGCCCAACCTGCCCGGCTTCCTCCACGCCGCCGCGCCTGGCGCGTTCGCGGGCGTCGGCGCGCCGTGGACGACGCTCTACGATTATGCCTGGTTCGTCGGGCTCGGCCTCGCGCTGGTCGTGTACCGCCTGCTGATGCCGCGCCCTACAGCACGATCCTGAACAATGCCCCGCCGCCAGGCGCATCGCTCACGTCGATCGCGCCGCCGTGCGCGACGACGATCTGGCGCGCGAGATTAAGCCCCACGCCGGTCCCGGTCGCGCGGGTGGTGAAGAAGGGCAGGAAGATATCCTGCCGCAGCGCCTCGGGCACTCCGGGCCCGTCGTCCTCGACCTCGATCAGCATGCGCTCGGCATCGGCGGCGAGCACGCGCAGCGCCACCCGCGTCGCAACCTGCGCGGCATTCTGGAGCAGGTTGATGACCACCTGCGCCATCAGGTCGGGATCGGCATCGAGCACCAGCGCGGGCGGCGCGACCTCGATCGCCAGCGGCACCTGCGGCCATTCCGCCGCGAACAGCCGCGCAAGCTCGTCGACCCACGGCGCTGCCGCGAACGCCCTCCGCTTGACCTCGGGCGGGCGCGCGATCGCGCGATAGGCCTCGATGAAATGGCCGAGCCCCTGCGCGCGCCGCGCGAGCGTGGTCACCGCCATCCGCGCATCGGCGACGCGCGGATCGGCCGACAGCCCCGGATCGGCAAGCAGCTCGGCAGCGGTCGCGGCGAGCGAGGTGACCGGCGTCAGCGAGTTGAGGATCTCGTGGGTCAGCACGCGCACCAGATCGGCCTGGGTCGCCATCTCGGCGGCGTCGAGCCGGCCCTGGATCGGCTGGACGCTGAGCGCGCGCGTGCGCTGGCCGAGCCGGTCGAGCGTCGCCGATCGCACCAGCGCGCGCTGCGGACGCCCCGCCAGCGTGAGCAGCAGCAATTCCTCGCCCGGCGCGCCATCGGCGAGCCGCCGCGCAAAGGTGGCGCCGAACGGCGCGAAATCCTCGGGCAGCGTGCCGCCATGCCCGCGAAACAGCCGGCGCGCCGCCTTGTTGCTCAGCGCCACGCGCCCGTCTGCATCCACCGTCAGCACCGCGACCGGCAGATCGTCGACCAGCGCGTCGAGGTAGCGCAACTCGCCTGCAGCGCGGTTCTGCTCGGCACGCAGCTTGCCGAGCACCGCGTCGAGCGCCGCGCCGAGCCGGTCGAACCCCGCGCCGCCGCCTTCGAAGCGCATCGCGGTGTCGCCGAAGCGCAGCGCCTCGAGGAAGTGCGCGACGATGCGATTGGTGCGCTGGACGTGCCACCACATCCCCGCGCCAGCTGCGGCGAGCCCCAGCAGCGCGACGATCCGCGGCGCCCCCAGCCCCGGCGTCGCGAATGCGGCGATCACCGCCAGCAGCGCGATGCCGAGCGCGGCGATCCAGCCGATCAGTCCGATCGTGAAGCGCCGGTCAAAGCCCATGCTTCTCCATCCGCCGATAGAGCGCCGCACGCGACAGCCCGAGCTCGGCGGCGGCGAGCGAGATGTTGTAGCCGTGCTTCCTGAGCGCTTCCTCGACCAGCCGCCGCTCGACGCGCTCGAGGTTGAGGTCCGCGCCCGGCGGCGCGGCCGCCGTCGCTGGCGCAAGCCTTGACGGCCCCCCCACGGCAAGGTCCTCGGGCTCGAGCGGCACGTCGCGCGCGAGGATCACCGCGCGCTCGAGCGCGTGGCGCAGCGCGCGGACGTTGCCCGCCCAATCATGCGCGAGCAGCGCCGCGCGCGCGGCATCGCTCAGCGCAGGCACCGGGCGCTCGTAGCGCCGCGCATAGATGCCCAGGAAATGCTCGATCAGCTCGGAAATGTCCTCGCGCCGCTCGCGCAAGGGCGGCAACTCGATCTCGACGGTGTTGAGGCGGAACAGCAGATCCTGCCGGAAATGCGCCTCGTCGCGCAGCTTCTCGGGTGGCAGGTTGGTCGCGGCGATCACGCGGATGTCGACCGGCACCGGCCGGTTGGCGCCCACCGGCGTCACCTGGCGCTGCTCGAGCACGGTGAGCAGCTTGGGCTGGAGCCTGAGCGGCAGATTGCCCAGCTCGTCGAGGAACAAGGTGCCCCCGTCCGCCGCCTGGATGCGCCCCACGCGATCGGCGCGCGCGTCGGTGAAGGCGCCCTTCACATGGCCGAACAGCTCCGAATCGATCAGATCCTCGGAGACGGCGCCGAGGTCGACCGTCAGCATCACCCGGTCGGCGCGCAGCGACTGGCGGTGGAGTTCGCGCGCGACCAGCTCCTTGCCGGTGCCGTTCTCGCCGAGCACGAGCACGTTGGCATCGGTGGGCGCCGCGCGCGCGATCAGCGAATGGACCCGCGCCATCGCGGGCGACCTGCCCAGCAGCGGAGAGACGGCCGCGGCTCCAGGCTCGGGCACGCCGGCTCGGGCCTTGGGCACCGCGCGCCGCGAGCGGCGCAGCGCGGCGGCGGTGCGCACCGCGGCGAGCAGCCGTTCGTTCGACCAGGGCTTGGACACGAAATCGGTCGCGCCGCGCTTCATCGCCTCGACCGCGACGTTGACGCCGGCGTGCGCGGTGATCATCACCACGATCATCTCGGGATCGGCGGCGAGCAACTTGTCGAGCCATGCCAGCCCTTCGGCGGCATCGGTCGCGCCGCGCGCGAAATTGGCGTCGAGCAGCACCGCGTCGGGCGTCCGCGCCGCGATCGCCGTCAGCGCCTCCTCGGGCGCGCGAAACGTCGCGACGTCGGCGAACAGGCGGCGGAGCAGCAGGCGCGAGGCCATGAGGATATCGTCGTCATCGTCGATGACGACGCAGAAATCGAACTCAGGCGCGTTCCCCATGCTGCCCACTCCCGTACAGCGACTGTGCGAATCCGGACAATCAATTTGCGTGCCAAGGTAAGTTCCCGGCGGCTCGCCGCACTTGGCACGCAACGTGCTGATGCGTCCCCGACGAGGATCACGACGGGAGAATGACGTGGCACGGCCCCCCATGCGCAATCTGCCGATCCTGGCGGGGCTGATCGCCGCGTGCTTCGCGATGGCGGCGCTCGGCGCTTCACGCCTCAGGGTGACGATCGACCATCGGTCCGGCGGCCATATCGCGATCAGCCTCACGCTGGCGTTCGCCAGCATCGCGTTCGATTTCGGACACTTCTGTCCGAAATCGAACGGTTGCGGAACGATCGCGGCATGAGCGGGCTCGCGGATGCGTCCGCCGCGGGTGGTACGGCGGTTGCTTGGCGATCCGCATGGGTGTCGTTCGCATGACCAAGGAAGCGCCGCGCGCGGATCGTCCGGTCTCGGGAAGCGGGATGGACGAAGCGTTCGAGAAGCGTGGCCTCGCCACGCGGGTGAAGATCGCGCTGGGCGCGGCGGGAATCGCGATCGCGGCGCTGCTGTTCTGGTGGTTCGCGCCCTCGGGATCGAGCCAGACGGTCGGATCGGACCACCTCACCATCTCGACCGTGGCGCGCGGTACCTTCGACGATTTCATCCCGCTGCGGGCGCGCGTCACGCCGCTGCTCACCGTCTATATCGATTCGGTCGAGGGCGGGCGCATCGAGAAGATGCTCGTCGAGGACGGCGCCACGGTCGCCAAGGGGCAGCTCATCGCGGTGCTTTCGAACGCCGATCTCCAGCTCTCGACGCTACGCGACGAGGCCGAGGTCGAGCAGCAGATCAACAACATGCGCAGCCAGGAGCTCGCGCTCTCGCAGACCCGCCTCGCCAACGAGCGCGCGGTGCTCGAGGCCGGGCTCGCCGCCAGCAAGGCGCAGCGCCAGTACGAGCGTGAGCGGCCGCTCGCCGAGAAAGGCTTCGTCCCTTCCAAGCAGTTCAAGGACACCGCCGACGACTATGCCTATGAGCAGCGCCGCATCCAGGTGCTCCGCCGCAGCCAGGCCAACGACGAGAAGATGCAGTCGAGCCAGCTCGCGCAGCTGCGCGCCTCGTCGAGCTCGCTCCAGTCGAGCCTGGCGATCGCGCGCGCCAACCTCGACGCGCTCAACCTGCGCGCGCCGGTGGCGGGGCAGCTTTCGGGATTCACGGTCCAGGTCGGCCAGTCGCTCCAGCGCGGCGAGCGCGTCGGCCAGATCGACAGCCCCGGGCACAACAAGCTCCAGGCCGGCGTCGACGAATTCTACCTCGGCCGCGTCCAGGTCGGCCAGCAGGCCTCGGTCGACTGGAGCGGCAAGCGCTTCGCGGCGCGCGTGACCAAGATCTACCCCCAGGTCCAGAACGGCCAGTTCCAGATCGACCTCCAGTTCCTCGGCGACGAGCCCGGCCGGATCCAGCGCGGCCAAACGATGCAGGCCCGCCTCGTCCTCGGCGATCCCACGCCCGCGATCCTGCTGCCGGCCGGCGCCTTCTACAACGATACGCAGGGCGCCTGGGTGTTCGTCGTCTCGCCCGACGGCCGCTCGGCGGTGCGCCGCCAGGTCCGCCTGGGCCGCCGCAACACCGACACGATCGAGGTGCTCGACGGGCTCGAGCCCGGCGAGCGCGTCGTCACGTCCCCCTACACCGGGTTCCTCGACAAGACCCGGCTCGACCTGACCCCGTGAAAGGAACCGTGATGCTCCAGATGCGCTCGCTCTCGAAGGTCTATCGCACCGATACCGTGCAGACGACCGCGCTCGATGCGATCGACCTCGACATCGCCGAGGGTGAGTTCGTCGCGATCATGGGCCCTTCGGGTTGCGGCAAATCGACGCTGCTCAACCTGATCGGCATGCTCGACAGCCCGTCGAGCGGTTCATACCAGTTCAACGGCAAGGAAGTCGCCGGCCTCTCCGAGAGCAGGCTCGCCGACGTCCGCAAGGAGAATATCGGCTTCATCTTCCAGAGCTTCAACCTGGTCGACGAGCTTTCGGTGCGCGACAACATCGAGCTGGCGCTGCTCTATCACAAGGTCTCCGCGGCCGAGCGCAAGACACGGGTCGACGAGGTGATGGACAAGGTCGGCATCGCCCACCGCGCGCGCCACCGCCCCAGCCAGCTCTCGGGCGGGCAGCAGCAGCGCGTCGCGGTCGCGCGCGCGCTGGTCGCGAACCCCAAGCTGATCCTCGCCGACGAGCCGACCGGCAATCTCGACACCCAGCACGGCGAGGAAGTGATGCGGATGCTCCAGACGCTCAACGGCGAGGGCTCGACGATCGTGATGGTCACCCACTCGCCCGCGCATGCCGATTACGCCAGCCGCGTCGTCAGCATGCTCGACGGCCGTATCCTCCAGGAGCGGCGCCGCGCCGCTTGAGGTCCGGTTCAGGGGAGGAAACAAGGCCATGTGGCGAAGCTATGGGAAGATCGCCTGGCAGCTGATGGCGCGAAACCGCGCTTATTCGGCAATCACGATCGGGGGGCTGGCGCTCGGGCTCGCCGGCTGCCTGCTGATCCTGGGCTATGTCCGCTACGAGCAAAGCTATGATTCGTGGCTGCCGGACCATGGCCGCGTCTATCAGGTCCAGACGACGATCCATCCGCCCGCCATGCCGGCCGTCCATAGCCAGGCGAGCTCGTTCCCGCTGCACGATACGCTCCCCGGCGGCTTCCCGCAGATCGAGGCGCTGACCTCGGTGGCTTCGGGAAAGACCGTCACCGAGCATGACGGCCAGCCGATGTTCCTCGACGCCACCACGGTCGATCCCGAATTCTTCCGCGTGTTCGGCCTGCCGTTCGCGCAGGGATCGGCGAAGACCGCGCTGCCCGATCCCAACACGATCGTGCTCACCGAGCGCGAAGCGATCCGCCAGTTCGGCACCGCCGATGCGCTGGGCAAGCTGCTGAGCCTCGGCGCGGGCCCCGGCAAGCGCGACTATCGCGTGGGAGGCGTGCTGCGCGACCTGCCGCGCAACACCAGCCTGAAGCTCGGCATCGTCTTCCTGCGCGATCCGAACCGGATCGCCTATCGCGGCTGGGGCAATTTCGACCAGCAGCATTACGTCAAGCTGCGGTCCGGTTCCGGCGCCGCGTCGATCAATGCCGCGCTTCCCGCCTGGGAGAAGCGCGCGATCCCGCCCGAAGTGATCGACGGCAAACCGGCGACGATGTCGGATATCATCGATTTCCGGCTGGTGCCGCTCGGCGACGTCCACCTCGGCGCGGCGCAGGAAGCGGCGCTGACGCCCGGCGGCGATCCGCGTTCGCTCGCCACCTTCGCGATCGTCGCGCTGCTGACGCTTGCCATGGCGGTGATCAACTTCGTCAACCTCTCCACCGCGCGCGCCACCCGGCGCGCCCGCGAGGTGGCGCTGCGGAAAGTGCTGGGCGCATCGCGCGGCCAGCTGATCGTCCAGTTCCTCGGCGAGAGCCTGATGACGGCGGCGATCGCGATGCTGCTCGCGCTGACCATCGTCGAGCTGGCGACGCCCTGGATCGCGGCCTGGATCGGCGCCGATCTCCACATCGCCTATCTGGGTGCCGGCGGCATGCTGTGGCCCGCGCTGGGGCTGTTCGCCGCGACGGGGCTGCTGGGCGGCCTCTATCCGGCCCTCTACCTCAGCCGCTTCCCGCCCGCCGAAGTGCTCCGCGCCAACAAATCGTCGATCGAGACGCCCGGCAACGGCCGGTTCCGCACCGCGCTGGTGGTCTTCCAGTTCGCGATCGCGATCGGGCTGATCGTGTGCACCGCGGTGATCTATTCGCAGACGCGCTATGTCGAGACGGTCGATCCCGGCTACCGACGCGACGGCCTGATCCAGATCGCCAACGCCTGGCGCTTCGTCAAAGGCTCGGAATATGAGGCCGCGCACGCCGCGATGCTGGCGATTCCCGGCGTCACCGGTGCCGGGCGGACCGAACTGGGGCTCGCGTCGACGTTGAAGACGAAGAGTCTGATGCGCGTGCAAGGCGCGACGCAATACCAGTCGATGGGCCTCTTCGGCGTCGACGCGGCATTCCTCCAGACGATGGGCGTCGACCTGCTCGCCGGGCGAATGCTCGGCGACGGCTTCGCCACCGATCGGATCAGCGGCCTGGAGCCCGCGGCGCTGGCGGAGCGCGGGACGAACGTCGTGGTCAACCGCGCGGCGGCGGCGAAGTTCGGGTACCGGACTCCGCAAGCGGCGATCGGGCGTGTCGTTCAGATCGGGGTCGCCGGTTTCACGATGGTGCCGGCGACCATCGCGGGGGTGGTCGAGGACACGAGGTTCCGCAGCGCGCGCGACGCGATCGAGCCGATCGTCTTCACCTACGACCCCGACCGCACCAATACCGTGCTCGTCCGCTACGCCGCCGCGCGCCCGGGGGACGTGATGGCGGCACTGGGCAAGGTCTGGCGCCGGTTCGAGCCCGAGATCCCGTTCGAGGCGCGCTTCGCCGACGATATCGTCCGCGAGCTCTATGCCGCCGATCGCGCGCGGACCGGGCTGTTCGCCGCCTTCTCGATGCTCGCGATCGTGATCGCGTGCCTCGGGCTCTACAGCCTCGCCTCGTTCGCGACCGAGCGGCGGACCAAGGAGATCGGCATCCGCAAGGTGCTCGGCGCCAAGGTGCGCGACATCGTGCGGTTGCTCGCCTGGCAATTCTCCAAGCCGGTGGTGCTCGCCAACCTGCTCGCCTGGCCGATCGCCTGGTGGGCGATGCGCGACTGGCTCAACACCTTCGACGCGCGGATCGCGCTGACGCCGACGCCGTTCGCGCTCGCCGGGCTGATCGCGCTGGCGATCGCGCTGGCGACCGTATCGAGCCAGGCGCTCCGCGCCGCGCGCCGCAATCCCGTCCACGCCCTGCGTTACGAATAGGAGCCGAGCCATGTGGCGCAATTACCTGACCGTCGGCCTTCGGGCGCTCGCCAAGAACAAGGTCTATGCGTTCATCAACATCTTCGGCCTGTCGCTCGGCATCGCCGCGTGCCTGCTGATCCTCACCTATGTCCGCTACGAATTCAGCTACGACGCCTGGCTGCCCGGCGCCGATCGCGCCTATGAATTCCACACCGATTTCCGCTCCATCTCGGCGGCCGGCCCCAGCGGCGAATCGCAGACCACTGCCTATATCGCGGGCCAGGCGCTCAAGAAGGATTTCCCCCAGCTCGAGCGCGTCGTCTACGCCACCGGCCAGGGCGCGATCTACGTCCAGAACGGCAAGCCCACCACCACCACGGCGACCGTCCTCACCGACGGCCCGCTGTTCGACATCCTCCAGGTCCCGTTCGTCCGCGGCGACGCCGCGCACGCGCTCGACGATCCGCACGCGCTGGTGATGAGCGAGAGCGAGGCCAGGAACCGCTTCGGTGACGCCGATCCTATCGGCAAGACGCTCACCGTGATCAGCGGCGACATGACCGCCGACTATCGCGTCACCGGCGTGTTCAAAGACCTCCCCAAGAACAGCCATTTCCAGATGACGATCGTCGTCCGCATCGATCCGGCGGAATATTTCCGCAACTCTCCGGGCGCGGTCACCTCGTGGCGGTGGCAGAACGGCCAAATCTACGCCAAGCTCAAGCCCGGCGTCGACGTGAACGCGATCAACGCGCAGTTCCCGGCCTGGGAGAAGCGCAACATCCCCGACGATCAGGGGACCACCGGCCCCCGGACCAACCCCGGCGACGACGAGGACTTCCGCCTCGTCAACATCCGCGACGTTCACATCGGCACGTCGAAGGGCCCCGCGGTCACCACCGAGCGCGGCACGGTGCTCACCTTCGCCGTGGTCGCGCTGCTGATCCTGGCGATGGCGTGCATGAACTTCACCAATCTCGCCACCGCCCGCGCCTCGCAGCGCGCGCGCGAAGTGGCGCTGCGCAAGGTGCTCGGCGCGACCCGGCGCCAGCTGATCGTCCAGTTCATCGGCGAATCGGTGCTCGTCGCGGCGCTCGCCACGTTGGTCGCGCTGGCGCTCGCCGAGCTGGCGCTGCCCTTGCTCAACAGGTTCCTCGATGCCCAGATGACGTTCCGCTATTTCGGCACCGACGGCATCCTGCTGCCGGTGATCGGGCTCGCGATCGTGGTGGGGCTGGCGGGCGGAGTCTACCCCGCGCTCTATCTCTCGCGCTTCCAGCCCGCGCGCATCCTCAAGGCCAACAAGTCCGCCGCGAACGCCGAAGGCAGCGGCCGGCTGCGCAACCTGCTCGTCGTCATCCAGTTCGCGGTGTCGATCGGGCTGATCGTGTGCACCGCGGTGGTCTATTCGCAAACGATCTACGCGCGCTCGGCCGATGCGGGGTACAAGCGCGGCGGCCTCATCCAGATCAACGGCATGTCGCAGCCGCAGGTCGAATCTGTCGGCAAGTCGCTGCTCGACGAGCTGCGCAAGCAGCCCGGCATCGCCGATGCGGCGCGGGTCAACATCGGCATCGCCACCGGCAACAATTCGAGCACCACCGTCTTCCGCGTCGGCAGCGAGCAACCCGTCGACCTCGGCATCTACGCCATCGACCCGCACGCGATCGACACGCTGGGCGTGAAGCTGATCGCCGGGCGCAACTTCTCCGAATCGATCGCGATGGACGATGCGACCACCCCCTCCCCCACCGATCTCGAATTCGAGCGCAAGCTGGCGGCGCGCGGCGCCAATGTCCTGCTCTCCGAATCGGCGGTGCACGAGATGGGGTTCGCCAGCCCGGCCGCCGCGATCGGGCAGCAGATCCGGATCGGCATGGTGAGCGACCAGCTCGGGCTCGTCACCGCGAACATCGTCGGCGTGGTCGGCGACGTCCGCTATCGCACCGCGCGCAATCCCATTCAGCCGATCGTCTATTATTGCCAGACCGCGGGCTTCAACCAGCTGCTGGTGCGCTTCACCGGCGATCCCGCCGCGGCCGACGCCAAGGTCGCGGCGGTGTGGAAACGGTTGGTTCCCGACATCCCCTATGCCTCGCGCTTCGTCGACGACATCGTCCACGATCTCTACAATTCGGACGAGACGCGCGCGCAACTGTTCGGGATCTTCGCGATCCTCGCGGTGGTGATCGGGTGCCTCGGGCTGTTCGGGCTCGCTGCCTTCGCCGCCGAGCAGCGCACCAAGGAGATCGGCATCCGCAAGGTGCTCGGCGCGCGGACGCGCGACATCGTCCGGCTGCTGGTCTGGCAGTTCAGCCGGCCGGTGCTGATCGCCAACCTGATCGCCTGGCCGGTCGCCTGGTGGGTGATGCGCGGGTGGCTCAACCAGTTCGAGGTGCGGATCGCGCTGGGGCCGTCGCCGTTCGTCGTCGCCGGGCTGGTGGCGCTGCTGATCGCGGTCGCGACGATCGCCGCGCACGCCTTCCGCGTCGCGCGGACCAACCCGATCTTCGCGTTGCGCTACGAATAATAGTCGCGACGTCACAATAGCCGACGGCGCCCGACGCGGCTGCATCCGTAATCGTCGAGTCATGGATTGGGGGCAGCGCCCGCATCTGTTAACTATTTTCGATTGCGCTTGGGCGAGTCGCGACGGGGGAGCGGC
>JBBCID010000014.1:0-45182 GCA_037200705.1 Sphingomonas sp.
ATGGTGCTTTCCTATGGCTTCATGCAGGAGGCCGATGTGCCGGCGGCGCTCAAGCAGGTCGACGCGTGCGGCGCCGAGTTCAAGATGATGGAGACCAGCTTCTTCCTCGCGCGCCAGACGCTGTTGCCCTCGTCGCGGCCGGGGATGATGATCTGGCGCGAGAAATTGTTCGCCTGGATGTTGAGGAACGCGGAAAGCGCGATGGAATTCTTCCGCCTGCCGACCAATCGCGTGGTCGAGCTTGGGAGCCAGGTCGAGATTTGAGCGCGGGGCGGGTTCCGCTGGTGGTGACGGCGGTCTTGTCCCGCGCCGACCCAGGCCTGGCTCGATGCGCTGCGGGATCGAGCATTATCCGCCCGAGCGGAACCGGCTTCCCGCGCATCTGACGCTGTTTCACCAGCTCCCGCCTTCGGCCGCCGACGAGCTCAAGCAAAGGCTGAGCTTCGAGACTCGCGGCATCCGCGCGCCCAAGACGCGCGCGCCGGGGCTGATGCCGCTTGGCCGTGGCGTGGCGCTACGGATCGAATCCCCCGAACTGGCCGCGATCCGCGAGCGGTTGGCCGGAGCCTTCTCGCAATTGCTGACGATGCAGGACGCCGGCCGCTGGCGCCCGCACGTCACGATCCAGAACAAGGTCGCCCCGGTGCTCGCCAAGGCGCTGATCGCGGCGCTCTCGCGGGATCTGCGACCCCGCGAGGTGGGAGATCGCCGGGCTGGCGAGCTGGTGGTATCGCGGCGGCGCGTGGGAGCCGCATTCGCGCCACATGTTCGCTTGACCGGCTTGCGCGGCGCACTTATGTCGCCCCGCTCGCTTGCTGACCCAGGCGACATCCCGATTGGCGTCTTCGCAACCATGCGAACGCCGTGGGGCGGAGTAGCTCAGTTGGTTAGAGCACGGGAATCATAATCCTGGGGTCGGGGGTTCAAGTCCCTCCTCCGCTACCATCCCCTGTCCCGAATTGGCTTGATCGCCCACCACGAATCCGTGGCATGATGCGCCGGGGAGCGATTCGGGGGATATCGGTGGTTCGGCGGCGGGAGGTGCTGGCACTGGCGGCGATCGCGGTGGTGAGCCCGGGCTTCGCCTGGCCGCCGCCTGCACCCAAGCGCCTGCGCGAGCCCTGGCCCGCTTTCCGCGCCGGGCCCGATTACATGCCGTTCGTCAAGGCGATCAAGAAGCTCAAGGCCAGCACCGACCCCGCCAGCCCCGATAGCTGGGCCTATTGGGCCAATATCCACCAGGATCATTGCCCGCACGGCAAGCCCTATTTCCTCGCCTGGCATCGCGGCTACCTGGCGCTGTTCGAGGCCAAGCTCCAGCAGGTCGCGCGGCGGGACAGCCTGCGGATTCCCTATGGGATTATTTCGCCGACCCCGAGATCCCCGGCCGAGTTTACCGCCGGCGACGTCAGCTCGAACCCGCTCTACGAGCCGCGCATCGGCACCAATGTCGCCAAGGCGATCGACTATGGCCCGTTCGCCGCCGCGGTGACACGCTTCGACCGGGGGGCCGGCCACCGCGTTCGAGGCGCTGATCGAAACGATCCCGCACAACCGCGTCCACAATCTGATCGGCGGCACGATGGCGACCCCGCTCTCGCCGCTCGATCCCTTGTTCTGGCTCCACCACGCCAATGTCGACCGGCTGTGGACCGCCTGGCTCGCCGCTGGCCCGGGGCGGGACGATGCCTGGGGCGACCATGCCCTATTGGGCGGGCGACTTCGATTATGGTTCGGGCGCGACGCTGCCCCGCGCGCGGACGATCGCGGTCGCGGGGCTCGGCTATGATTACGCCGACCAGCAACTGCCCCGGCCGCGCGCCGCCGTCGGCGCGGGGCGCCGTGCGGGGTCGGCGATGCCGAGAGCCGGCCGGCCGGCGCCGCCGCCGCCGATGCAGGAACTGGCGCCGCCCCCGGTGATGATGGTGCAGCCGCCGGCCAACCAGGCCGTCAATCCCAGCGTCCTTCTCGCTCGGGCGATCGAGCCCGCTGGTGCTCGGCGACGAATCGTTCAGCGTGCGCATGCCGCTCAGCCCGCGCGCGGCGCTGATGGCGCCGCTGATGGCGGCCGCGCCGCCCGAGAGCGCGCCGGCCCCGGCGCGGCGGCGCGGCCGCCGATGGTCGGAGCGGCACCGCCGCCGCCCCCGGCGGCGCCCGAGGCCTATATCATCGTCCTCGACGAGGTCAGCCTGACCGGGATCGGCGCCGAGGGCGGATATTTCTTCAACGTCTACCTCAACCTGGCGACGCCGGAGGGCGGCAACGGCCAGTTCCTCGTCGGCAGCATCGGTGCCTTCGAAATCGCCTCCGCGCGGCACCATGCGGCAATGGCGGGGATGGCCGGGCATGGCGACACGGTGCGGCTCGACCTGCCGGTCGACGACAAGGTCGCGCCGCTGTTGCGCGGGCACGAACTGCAGGAGCTGAGCGTCTCGTTCGTGCGGATCGATGCCGACGGCGCGCCCGCAGGAGCCGCGATCTCGATCGGCCGTTTCCGCATCGAGGCGGTGCCCCGGCCGGCGAATTGACCGCGCAGGGCTAGCGCGGCTGGCTTGCGGGTTTCTTCCCGCGTGCCGGTCAGCAATCCTTCAGCAATTAATGCTTATTATCCCCGATCGAGTGGGGAGGTGGGCATGAAGACGTTGCACCGAATACCGCCGTTGCTGAACTCCGATGATCGCGCGTTGCCGCCGGGGGGCGCCTTGCTGATCGTGATCGGAAGTTCGTTCCTGTTCTGGGCGCTGCTGATCTGGCTGGTTCTCTAGCCGCCGTTCCGAACGGATAGCCCGCCTATCCCCCGCCGCAGGATTGTTTCGCCTCCGGCCCGTTGCTCTCGCGCCGCCGCAACCCATGTTGCGTTTGGCGATGCCGTCCCCCTAGATGCGGCATCGCCAACTCCTCGGACGACTCATGACCGCCACCCATACGACACGCATGCTGATCCTCGGTTCGGGGCCCGCGGGGCTGTCCGCCGCAATCTATGGCGCCCGGGCGGGGCTCGCGCCGATCGTCGTCCAGGGAATCCAGCCCGGCGGCCAGCTCACCACCACCACCGACGTCGAGAATTATCCCGGCTTCCGCGACGTCATCCAGGGCCCGTGGCTGATGGAGGAGATGCAGGCGCAGGCCGAGCATGTCGGTGCGCGGATGACGTGGGATTCGATCGTCGAGGTCGACCTGACCCAGCGGCCGTTTCGCCTGGTCGGCGACGGCGGCACCGTCTATCTGGGCGACGTGCTGGTGATCGCCACGGGCGCGCAGGCCAAATGGCTGGGGCTCGACAGCGAGGAACTGCTGAAGGGCAAGGGCGTGAGCGCCTGCGCCACCTGCGACGGCTTCTTCTATCGCGGCAAGAAGGTCGCGGTGATCGGCGGCGGTAACACCGCGGTCGAGGAAGCGCTCTACCTCACCAACCACAGCCATGACGTCACGCTGATCCACCGCCGCGACAGCTTCCGCGCCGAGAAGATCCTCCAGGAGCGACTCTTCGCCAACGAGCGGATCAAGGTGCTGTGGAACAAGGCGGTCGAGCGCTTCGTCGACGGCGGCGGGACGGCGGGGCTGGTGGGGATCGAGCTGCGCGACACCGTGACCGGCGCGCTGTCCGGGGTCGAGGTCGACGGCGGGTTCGTCGCGATCGGCCACCATCCGGCGACCGAGCTGTTCCGCGGGCACCTCGAGCTCGACGCCGACCAGTACATCAGGGTCGAGCCCGGCAGCACGCGCACCAGCGTGCCCGGCGTGTTCGCGTGCGGCGACGTGATGGACAAGGTTTATCGCCAGGCGGTGACCGCCGCGGGGGACCGGCTGCATGGCGGCGCTCGATGCCGAGCGGTTCCTCGCCGAGGCCGATTTCGAGACGGTGGCGCAGGCGGCGGAATAGCGCGCCGACGGCCCTGTTGGAAAAAAGGTTAGGAAAGTTAGGCCAAGACGCTGTTTTCGATTCACGGCGTTCTAATAAAATCAGATACTTAGCGTTTTCTCCGATTTCCGGCGATTTCCGGGTGATGTCAAAGAGCGGCGCGCGCGGGTGGCTGCGCCGGACGATCACAGCAGCGGAAATCCTACACCGCAAGCGCGGTGAGCAGGCGGTCGCGCAGCCACGCCTTGTCGGCGGCGTGGGCGAAGCTGTGGCTGGCGGTGTCGTATTCGTCGATTTGAGCGCGGGCGCGAATCGGGCCGAACGCGTGCGCCCGCCAAGCGTGGCGGAAGGCGATCGCGGTGTTGTCGCCCTTGGCGAGAAGGAGGGTGAGCGGCGTATCGCCCGCGGCGAGCGCTTCCGCCATCCGGGTAGCCAGCGCGGGTCTATTCTCGGATCTATTCTTCAACAATTTGAGTAAACCTTTGAACAGGCTCCTGATATCGACGCCGCCCGTCAGCAGCCGCCGCCATTGCCCCGGATCGCGCAAGCGCGCGGCATAGCGGGCGCGGATCGCGGCGGCGGGGGGGAGGTCGTCCTCGTCCTCGACCACCCAGGGATTCGCGAGCACCAGCGCGTCGATCCCGGCGGCGCCGTGGAACAGCGCCAAGGCGGTCGCGGCGTCGCAATTGCCGAACGCGACAATGCGGCGAAGCCCGGGCGTCTCGGCGGCGAAGGTCGCGGTGGCGGCGGCCAGATCCTCGATGCTGTGCTCGAAGCCGCGGTTCTCGCCGGTCGAATCGCCGATCCCGCGCCGATCGAAGCGAAAGACGGGATGGCCCGCTTCGGCGAGCCGCTGGGCGAGCAGCGCCATCCCGCGGTGTGCGCCGCAGCGGATCTCGTTGCCGCCGGAGACGATCAGCAGGCCGGTGGCGCCCGGTGCCTCGTCGAGCGTGCCGACCAGCGTCTCGCCGGCGCAGGGGAAGGCGATCAGCCTGCGCATGCGCGGACCCAGGCGGCGACATCGCCGGCGAGCAGCTCGGCGAGCGGGAAATCGTTGTCGGGCTCGGCGCGGCGCCACAGCGGGGCGGCGGCGACATGGAGGTCGGCGGGCTGACGATCGCTTTCGAGGCGGACGACGCGGACCGGCGGACCGTCCTCGGCCGAGAGCGGACATAGCGTCCCGAGATCGGCCAGGAACCGGCGCGAGATCCGGTTTCCGGCGATCTCGATCGCCGCGGCGTCTCCGGCGCCGGGCGAGGACGCCAGCCGGATCCGATCGAGCTCGCGCACCAGATCCGCGCCGTCGATCGGGGCGAAGTGCCAGCGGCTCGATAGGTCGGCGAGCAGGTCCAGCAACGCGCCGCTCCGCACGGCCAAGGCATGAACCGCGCGGCCCTCGGCATGGATTTGCGCGACGGCCGCCGCGAAGGCGGCATGCAGCGCGGCGAGGCTCATTTCCTCGGTCGCCACCAGGCTCTCGCCGGTGCCGGGCAGATCGGGGAGCGCGCCGGCGATCCCGCGTGCCGCGAGCGCGCGCAGCAGGGTCACCACGAAGGTGCGCGTGCGGTTGGCCTCCTCGAACAGCGGGAGCGCCGCGATCACGACAGGGCCGGTGGCGGGCCCGAAGCGCATCACCGCCTCGCGCCCGCGCGCCCAGTCGTAATGGTCGATCATCCGTCTGCCTTGGCCGCCGCGAAGCGGGCGAGCGCGCCGAAGGTCTCGAGCATCTCGCCGTCGACCTCGTCGTCCTCGATCAATATGCCGAGCCGGTCCTCGATCTCGGTGAGCACGCCCGCGACCGCGAGCGAATCGAGCTCGGGCAACGCCCCGAACAGCGGCGTTTCCGCGGTGAAGGCAGCGGCGCGCGCCTCGCTCAGCCCCAGCACGTCGCGGAGCACCCCGCGCACGACATCTTCGACTTCGACCGTTCGTTCGGGCAGCAACCGATTTCCCCCGCAGCGTTTTCCCGCCCGTTAGGCGCTGGCGCAGGCGCTGCCAATACCAACGCCCGCCGTCGCCGCTTTCGCTGGGATGACGAAGGGGGCTATGGGAGCCCATGATCGCGCTCGATCCCGTTCCGCATCCGATCGACACGCTGACCACGCGCGGCGCCGTGGAGGCGGTCGCGCTGGAAGACCGCGCGGGGACGATGACCTATGCCGCGCTCGAGGCGGCGGTGGGCGCGCTGGCGCATTGGCTGAGCGGGCACGGGCTGGCGCCGGGGGATCGGGTGGCGAGCTGGCTGCCCAAGACGCGGACCGCCTGCCTGATGCCGCTCGCGGCGCCGCGCGCGGGGCTGGTGCACGTGCCGGTCAATCCGGTGCTCAAGCGCGCGCAGGTGGCGCATATCCTGGCGGATAGCGGGGCGCGGCTGCTGGTGACTCGGGAAGCGCGGATCGCCGCGCTGGCGGCGGGGGACGTGCCCGCCGACTGCCGGATCGCGATCGAGGACGAGCTGGCGAGCGCTGATGCGCTGCCGTCGTCGAATGCCGATCCGGATGCGCTGGCGGCGATCCTCTACACCTCGGGCTCGACCGGGCTGGCCAAGGGCGTGATGCTCAGCCACGCCAATTTATGGTTGGGAGCCATCAGTGTAGCGCATTATCTTCATATCAAATCCGAGGATCGCGTGCTCGGCGTGCTGCCGCTGAGCTTCGACTATGGCCAGAACCAGCTCTTCTCCACCTGGGCGGCGGGGGGCGCGAGTGATCCCGCTCGATTACCTCACCGCGCGCGACGTGGTGAAGGCGGTCGATCGGCACGGCGCGACGACGCTGGCGGGGGTGCCGCCGCTGTGGGTGCAGTTGCTCGAGGCTGGATGGCCTCCGGAGACGGCGGCGCGGCTCCGGCGGCTGACCAATTCGGGCGGGGCGTTGACCCCCGCGCTGGTGCGGGGGCTGCGCGCGCGTTTCCCGAACGCCGATCTCTATCCGATGTACGGGCTGACGGAGGCGTTTCGATCGACCTATCTCGAGCCGCGCCTCGTCGATGCGCACCCCGATGCGATCGGGCGCGCGATCCCCTTCGCCGAGGTGATGGTGGTGCGGCCCGACGGCATCCGCGCTGGCCCGGGCGAGGCGGGCGAGATGGTCCATGCCGGGCCGCTCGTCGCGCAGGGCTATTGGCGCGATCCCGAGCGGACCGCGCAGCGCTTTCGCCCGGCGCCGGATTTCGCCACAAGCGGGGGCATGGCGGTGTGGTCGGGCGATACGGTGGTCGAGGGCGCGGACGGGCTGCTGCGCTTCGTCGGGCGCGACGACGAGATGATCAAGAGCGCGGGCAACCGCATCAGCCCCACCGAGATCGAGCAGGCCGCGCTTGCGGGCGGCGAGACGGGCGAGGCGGCGGCGTTCGGCATTCCCGACGCCCGGCTCGGGCAGGCGGTCGTGCTGGTCGCGCGCGGCGACGGCGGCCGCGAGGCCGATCTGCGCGAACGGCTGCGGCGCGAGCTGCCGAGCTTCATGCAGCCGGCGCGCTATGAATGGCGCGCCGAGCTGCCGCGCAACGCCAACGGGAAGCTGGACCGCGCGGCGCTCAGGGCCGGGCTGGCATGAGCGGGCCCAAGGCGATGGGGCCGGTGCCTCCCGAGTTCGCCGCAGCGGGCGAGCTGATGCTCGCGGGGCGGCCCGCGCGCGACCATGCGGCGGAGGGGACTCCGCTGTTCGTCTATGATTTCGGCATGGTCGCGGCGCGGATCGCGCGGCTGCGCGCCGCGCTGCCCCAGGGCGTCGACGTGCATTATGCCGTCAAGGCCAATCCGTTTCCGCCGTTGCTCGCGGCGATCGCGCCGCTGATCGACGGGATGGACATCGCCTCGGCCGGCGAGCTCGCGCGCGCGCTTGGCGTCATGGCGGCGGCGCGGATCAGCTTCGCCGGGCCGGGCAAGACCGATGCCGAGATCGAGGCGGCGATCCGCGTGGGCGCGACGCTCAATGTCGAATCGGAGCGCGAGGGCCAGCGCGCGCTGGCGATCGGCGGGCGGCTGGGCAAGCCGCCATGCCTCGCGGTGCGGGTCAACCCCGATTTCGAGCTGCGCGGGTCGGGAATGAAGATGGGCGGTCGCGCTTCGCCGTTCGGGGTCGACGCGGCGCAGGCGGCGGGGCTGGTCGAGCGGCTGATCGCGGGCGGGGCGGAGTGGCGCGGGTTCCACATCTTCGCGGGGTCGCAATCGCTCGATTCGGGCGCGATCAGCGAGAGCCAGGCCGCGACGATCGCGCTCGCCGGGCGGCTTGCCGACGAAGTGGGCGCGAGACCGCCGCTGGTCAATCTCGGCGGGGGCTTCGGCATCCCCTATTTCGCGGGCGACGCGGCGATCGACGTCGAGGGGATCGGCCGCGCGCTGGGGCAGCAGCTCGACCGGCGCCCCGCCAGCCTCGCCGAGAGTCGGTTCGCGATCGAGCTGGGGCGCTGGCTGGTGGGCGAAGCGGGGGTCTATCTGGCGCGCGTCGTCGATCGCAAGGCGAGCGGGGGGGAGACGTTCCTGGTGGTCGACGGCGGGCTCAACCACCATCTCGCCGCCACCGGCAATTTCGGCACGGTGGTGCGCCGCAACTATCCGATCGCGGTCGCGCACCGGATGGGCGATGCCCCGGAGGAGACCGTCTCGGTGGTCGGGCCGCTGTGCACCCCGCTTGATCGGCTGGGGGATCGCGTCGTGCTGCCGCGGGCGGATGCGGGCGATCTTATCGCGGTGTTTGCATCTGGAGCCTATGGTGCGAGCGCCAGCCCGACGGGGTTCCTCGGCCACCCTCCCGCCCGCGAATTGCTGGTCGGCGCACCAAACTCCTAACGCAATCTTTACCTCTCCAACCGCATAGCTTGTCCCAATCCTGTGCGGGTTGCGGCCGAGACGTCGGCCGCCTGTGCCCGGCGCGCGGAGGGAGGCTCGAGCATGCGTTTCTTGTCACTTTTTGGGAAGGTTGCGGTTCCCGCGCTCGGCGCGATGCTGCTGTCGGGCTGCGTCGGCGGCGGCGGCCGGCCCGAGCTGCCGCCCGCGAGCGGCGCGATCGCCGCCCGCGAGACGCCGAGCGAGGAATATATCATCGGCCCGCTCGACCAGCTCCAGATCTTCGTCTGGCGCAATCCCGAGCTTTCGTCCGAGGTCCAGGTGCGCCCCGACGGGCGGATCACCACGCCGCTGATCAGCGACATGCCCGCGGTCGGCAAGACCCCGGCGATGCTGGCGGACGACCTCAAATATGCGCTCAGCGAATATATCAAGGATCCGATCGTCTCGGTGATCGTCAAGAATTTCTCGGGGACGTTCAGCCAGCAGGTCAGGATCGTCGGCGCGACCGCCAAGCCCGCGTCGATCCCCTATCGCGCCAACATGACCGCGCTCGACGCGATGATCGCGGTGGGTGGCCTCTCCGAGTTCGCCTCGGGCAACCGCTCGCGGCTGGTGCGCGTCGACAAGGCGACCGGACACCAGCGCGAGTTCAAGATCCGCCTCGGCGACCTGCTCAAGAACGGCGACATCTCGGCCAACGTCCGGCTCGAGCCCGGCGACGTGATCATCATCCCCGAGAGCATGTTCTGAGCCGCTGATGGGGAGCCTCTACGACGAACTCCGCGCCGCGCTCCATGCGGTCTGGATGCGCCGGTGGATCGCGCTGGCGGTGGCCTGGGGGCTGTGCCTCGCGGGCTGGCTGGTCGTGTCGCAGATGCCGAACAAATATGAATCGCACGCCCGCGTGTTCGTCCAGCTCCGCCAGATCATCCCGGCCGACGGCGTCTCGCAGCAGGCCGACCAGCAGAAGGACATCGACCGGATCCAGCAGACGCTCGCCTCGGCGGTCAACCTTCAGAAGGTCGTCAAGGCCACCGACCTGGCGCGCACCGTCGCCACCGATCGCGACCTCGCCGATCGGGTCGCCGCGCTCCAGGGGATGATCAAGCTCACCGCGCAGCCCAACAACGTGTTCGAGATCGTCGTGACCGCGCGCAGCAGCCGGCTCGCGCAGCAGATCGCGCAGAAGCTGATCGACGTGTTCGTCGAGAACAACCTCGCCGACGACCGCGACCAGACCGCGCAATCGCTCACCTTCCTCGACCAGCAGCTCGACGCGCGGCAGAAGCAGCTCCAGGACGCCGAGGCCAAGCAGTCCGAGTTCCAGACGCAATACCTCGGCTCGCTGCCGGGCACCGGATCGATCAACGACCGCGTCTCGGCGGCGCGCCAGCAGCTCGCGCAGGTCGAATCGGATTTGGCCGCGGCGCAGAGCGCATTGGGCACGGTCAACGCGCAGATGGCGGGGACCCCGGCCAGTGTCGCGGGCGGCGGCGGCGCAGTCGCCGGGCCGGCGCGCGCGCGGCTCGCGGCGATCCAGGGCCAGCTCGCCGAGGCGCGCGCGCGCGGCTGGACCGACAACCATCCCGACGTGATCGCGCTGCGCAGCCAGCTCGCGCAGGCGCAGGCCGCGGCGCGCAGCGAACCGCTCTCCGGCGGCAGCGCCGCCGCTTCCAACCCGCTGTATCTCAGCCTCCAGTCGATGCGCGCCGACAAGCAGTCGCAGGTCGCCGGGCTCACCCAGCGCAAGGCATCGATCGAGGGCGATCTCGCCAAGCTCCAGGCGGCGATGACCGACAATCCGGCGGCGGCGACCGAACAGTCGCAGATCGACCGCGACTATCAGGTGCTCAAGGACCAGTACGACAAATTGCTCGCCCAGCGCGAGCAGGTGCGCATCCAGAGCCAGGCGCAGAGCGCGACCGACCAGGCCAAGTTCAGCGTGATCGATCCGCCGACCCAGCCGCGCGCGCCCACCGCGCCCAACCGGCCGGTGCTGCTGACCGGCGTGCTGATCGCCGGGCTCGGCGCGGGGCTGGCGGTGGCGTTCATGCTCGGGCGGCTCCAGACCACCTTCTCGACCGCCGGGCGGCTCGAAAAGGCTTCGGGCATGCCGGTGATCGGATCGATCGGCGAAGTGCTGACGCAGGCGCAGCTCGCGATGCGGCGCAAGCGGCTGACGCTGTTCGCGGGCGGCGTGGGCGCGCTCGGCGCGGCCTATGTCGGGCTGATCGGCGTCGAATTCCTCCAGCGCGGCATGGGGGCATGACGCGATGAACGATCAGACCCCGCGCCGCTACAAGGGCACGCTGCTCGAGCGCGCCGCCGAGCAGCATCGGTTCGACGCGCCGACGGCGCAGCCGGCGCCCGAGCCGCGCGCGCCCGCTCCCTCCGCGGCGATGCCGGCCTATGAACCGCCCCATGCCGAGGGTCCGGCGATCCGGCGCGGCTATCCGGACGAGGCCGTGGCCCAGCCGCGCGAGACGCATCGCCGCTCGGCGCCGCTCGATCATGTCGGGCTGGCCAAGCTGGGAATGCTCGTCCCCGGCGGGCCGGTGACGCCGCTCGCGGAGGAATTCCGGCTGGTCAAGCGCCAGCTCCTGCTCACCGCGCGCGCGATCGCGGGCACCGACGCGCGCAATTCGGACCGCGCCCGGATGATCCTGGTCTGCTCGGCGCAGCCCGACGAGGGCAAGACGTTCAGCGCGATCAATCTCGCGCTGTCGATGGCGGCCGAGAAGGATGTCGAGATCCTGCTGGTCGACGCCGATTTCGCCAAGCCCGACGTGCTCGAGCGGCTGGGACTGCCGCAGGGCCCCGGGCTGCTCGACGCGCTTTCGGGGAGCATCTCGAACGTCGAGGATTGCATCATCGACACCGACGTGCCGCAGCTCGCGGTGCTGCCGGCGGGCACCAAGAGCCACATGGACACCGAACTGATCGCCAGCGACCGCGCGCGCGCGATCCTCGACGGGCTGGCGGCGGCCAATCCGCGCCGCATCGTGATCTTCGATTCGCCCCCCGCGCTGGCGGCCTCGCCGGCGGCGGTGCTCGCGCTCCACGTCGGGCAGGTGATGCTGGTGGTCCGCGCCGACCGCACCAGCGAATCGGACCTGCGCGAGGCCACCGCGATGCTCGACGGGTGCGAGCACATCCAACTCGTGCTGAACGGCGTTTCCTTCCAGCCCGGCGGGCGGCGCTTCGGCAGCTATTATGGGGAGGCGGGCAAGTGACTCGGCTCAGGACGATCGCAATTACCGCGCTGGCGTGTGCCGGGGGCCGCGCTTCCCGCGCAGGCGCAGGAAGCCCGCCGCTCGCGGATCACGCCCTATATCGAGGTCGGCCAGGTGCTGACCGGCGACCTGCAATCGGGCGACACGCTGACCTATTCGACCGCGTCCGTCGGCGTCGACGCATCGGTCCACACGCGCCGGGTCGAGGTCCAGCTCGACTATCGCTACGAGCGGCGCTTCTCCTACCAGAAGAAGGTCGGCGACGACGACGTCCACAGCGGCATCGCCACGATCCGCGCGCGGGTCGCGCCCAGCCTTACGATCGAGGCGGGCGGCATCGCGACGCGCGCGCGCTCCGACGTCCGCGGCGATGCGCCGGGCAATCTTGCCGGCAACGTCCGCAACGTGGGGCAGGTCTATTCGGCCTATATCGGACCGAGCGTCTCGACGCATGTCGGGCCGGTGTTCGTCAACAGCGCCTATCGATTCGGCTACACCAAGGTCGAGAGCCCGACGGGCGGCACCGGGGTTCCCGCCGGGCAGGCGCCGCTCGACGTCTATGACAGCTCGAAGGTCCATGTCGCGACGGTGAGCACGGGGGTCAAATCGGGGACGGTGCTGCCGGTCGGGATCACCCTCAGCGGCTCCTACACGCGCGAGGACGCGGGCCAGCTCGCGCAGCGCTTCGAGGGCAAATATGCGCGCGGGGACGTGGTGCTGCCGGTCGGGCGCGGGCTCGCGGTCGAAGGCGGCGCGGGCTACGAGAAGATCGAGATCAGCCAGAAGGACCCCAAGCTCGACGGCACCGGCACGCCGATCGTCGACGGCGCCGGGCGCGAGGTGACCGATCCGGCGTCGCCGCGGCGGCTGTCCTATGCGTTCGACGGGCTGTTCTGGGACGCTGGCGTGGTCTGGCATCCCAGCCGCCGCACCTTCCTGGAGGCGCGCGCGGGCAAGCGCTACGGCTCGATGAGCTACACCGGCTCGCTGAGCTACGAGATCGGGCCGGGCAGCGGGATCCAGATCGGCGTGTACGACAGCGTCACCAGCTTCGGCCAGCAACTGGGCGGCTCGCTCTCGTCGCTGCCCAGCGCGTTCGTCACGTCGAACGATCCGTTCGGCAACCAGTACAACGGCTGCGTCTATGGCACCTCGGGCAGCGCGGCGGGGAGCTGCATGAACGGCATCTTCGCTTCGGTCGCCACCGCCAATTACCGCGCGCGCGGCGTGACCGGCGTGGTGGTGCTCGGGCGCGGGCCGACGCGGATCGGCTTCGGCGGCGGCTATGCGCGCCGCGACTTCATCGCGCCGACCACGGGGACCGGGACCGGCCTCAACGTCAACGGCACGTCGGACCAGAGCTTCTACGCGCAATTGTTCGGCTCCGAGCAGCTCGGGCGCAATTCCTCGCTGAGCGGCACGGCGTTCGCGAGCTATTACACCACCGACCTGCCGGGCTCCGATCCGGTGCTCGGCTGGGGCGCCAACGGCGCCTATACGCATCGCTTCGGCCACCTCGACGCCACCGCCGCGCTGGGCATTTACGGTTTCGAGAGCCAGGCGAACGATAAGGAGACCGCGGCGCAGGCGCTGGTGGGCCTCCGATACGGGTTTTAGGGTCGGGACGACGAAATGTACGACGACCATTACGGATTGAGCGGCCGGCCGTTCCAGCTGACCCCCGATCCGAAATTCTGGTTCGACACCGCCACGCACCGCAAGGCGATGGCGTACCTCGGCTATGGCCTGAGCCAGGGCGAGGGCTTCGTCGTCATCACCGGCGATCCCGGCGCGGGCAAGACCACGCTGATGGGGCATCTGCTCGGGCAGATCGACCATGAGCGGATGAACGTCATCAAGATCGTCTCGACCCAGCTCCGCCCCGAGGACCTGCTGCGGCTGGTCGCGAGCGGGCTGGGGATCGACGCGATCGATTTCCCCAAGGCGGCGATGCTCTCGGCGATCGAGAAGGGGCTCCACGCGGTCGCGCGCGCGGGCAAGCGGACGCTGCTGGTGGTCGACGAGGCGCAGTCGCTGCCGATCGAGAGCCTGGAGGAGCTGCGGATGCTCTCCAATTTCCAGGCGGGCGGCTATCCGCTGCTCCAGATCTTCCTGCTCGGCCAGCCCGAGTTCCGGCTGCGGCTGCAGGACCCGCGGCTCGAGCAGTTGCGCCAGCGGGTGATCGCGATGCACCATCTCGAGCCGATGGATGCCGACGAGGTCGAACCCTATCTGATCCACCGCCTGTCGTGCGTCGGCTGGCGCGGCAAGCCGCGCTTCACCAACGACGCGGTGGCGGCGATGTACCGCTGGTCGGGCGGGAGCCCGCGCCGGCTCAACCAGCTCGCCAGCCGCGTGCTGCTGTTCGGCGCGGTCGAACGGATCGAGACGTTCGGGATCGATGAGCTCGCCGCGGTGATCGCCGATCTGAACGACGATACGCCGGCTTCGTCGCTCGCGGGCGACCGCGAGCCCTATGAGCTGCGCGAGCCGGCGCCGCTGCCGATCGGCTCGCCGGCGCCGCCGCAGCAGCCGCACGATCCCTTGCCGCTGCGCTCGGGCGCGCCGGGCAACGACGCCGGCTCGGCCGGCGACGCGGCGCTGAGCCGGCGGATCGCCGAGCTCGAATCGCACCTCAAGGAGCAGGACGAGGCGCTGCGCCGCGTGCTGACCTTGCTGGTCGATTGGGTGGAAGCGGGCGATGCCGCGCGCCGCCCCGATCTTTCACCGCTCCGCGGCAGCGCGGGCTGAAGGGAGCCGGATGATCGTCAATGCGCTCTCGGTCGATGTCGAGGACTGGTTCCAGGTCGGCGCCTTCGAGAAGGTGATCGACCGCGGGGACTGGGAGTCGCTCGAGCATCGTGTCGAGGCGAACACCGATCGCGTGCTCGAATTGTTCGACGGCGCGGGCGTGAAAGGCACCTTCTTCGCGCTCGGCTGGGTCGCCGAGCGCTATCCCGCGCTGATGCGGCGGATCGTCGACGGTGGGCACGAGATCGCCAGCCACGGCTGGGACCACCAGCGCGTGTTCGCGCTCGCGCCCGAGCAGTTCCGCGCCGATCTGGCGCGTGCGCGGGCAGCGATCGAGGACGCGAGCGGCATCCGCGTCACCGGCTATCGCGCGCCGAGCTTCTCGATCGATGCGCGCACGCCCTGGGCGCATCGCGTGCTCGCCGACGAGGGCTATGTCTATTCGTCGAGCGTCGCGCCGATCCGGCACGACCATTACGGCTGGGCGGAAGCGCCGCGCGGCGCCTATCGCCCGGTCGAGGGCGCCGAGCTGATCGAGGTGCCGATCACGATCGCGCGCGTCGCGGGCAAGGACGTGACCACCGGCGGCGGCTTCTTCCGGCTCTTGCCCGGCGCGGTCACGCATGCGGCGGTGGACGCCGCCAATCGCGCGACGCGGCCGGCGATCTTCTATTTCCACCCCTGGGAAGTCGATCCCGGCCAGCCGCGCGTCGCCGACGCGCCGCTGCGATCGCGGCTGCGTCATTACAGCCGGCTCGGCGCGATGGCGGGCAAGCTGCGGACGCTGATCGCGGGGCATGCCTGGGGGCGGATGGATGCGGTCGTCGCGCGCGAGGCGGCGCGGCTCGGCGCGGGAACGGTGCAATGAACGCGCCGATGTTCCAGCGGCGCGTGGCGCTGCGGCTCGCCGATCTGGGCGACGCGATCGAGCGCGCGCGGATCGGCGCGTTCGTCCACGATCATCCCGAGGGCACGCCGTTCCACCTGCCCGCCTGGAGCGTGGCGGTGGCGCGCGGATGTGGGCAGCGCGGCCATTATCTCGTCGCCGAGCGCGGCAACGGCGAGATCGCCGGGGTGCTGCCGCTGACCGAGATCCATTCGCCGCTGTTCGGCCGCGCGCTGGTCTCCGCCGGGTTCGGAGTCGGAGGCGGCATCCTCGCCGAGGGGCCGAAGGCGATCGCGGCGCTCGCCGAGGCGGCATGGACGCTCGCGGGGCGGCTGAGCTGCCCGACGCTCGAATTCCGCGGCGGCCCGCGGCCGGGGCCCGAGTGGCACGCGGATTCGAGCACCTATCTGGGCTTCGCGCGCGCGCTCGCGAACGACGACGAGGCCGAGCTCGCGGCGATCCCGCGCAAGCAGCGCGCCGAGGTCCGGCGCGCGCTCGGCTTCGATCTCTCCGTCACGACCGGCTGTCACGCGGACGACGCACGCGCGCACTACGCCGTCTATGCCGAATCGGTCCGGAACCTCGGCACCCCCGTATTTCCCCTTAGGCTCTTTTCCGAGGTATTACGGGAGTTTGGCAAATCCGCGGACGTGCTTATAGTCCGGCATCGGGGAGCGCCAGTGTCGAGCGTATTGAGTCTCTATTGGAACGGGACCGTCTATCCTTATTGGGGAGGCGGCACCGCCGCCGCGCGCGCGCTGCGCGCCAACGACCGCATGTATTTCGCGCTGATGGGGCATGCGCGCGAGCGCGGCTGCACGCGCTTCGATTTCGGCCGCTCGAAGGCTGGGACCGGGGCGGCGGCGTTCAAGCGCAACTGGGGCTTCGAGCCGCGTCCGCTGACCTATTTCGAGCGCGCCGCCGAGGGCGCCCGCCCGCGCGACGCCAATCCGCTCAACCCGAAATACCGGCTGCAGGTGGCGCTATGGAGCAAGCTGCCGCTCGGAATCGCCAACCGTCTCGGTCCCTGGATCGCGCGGGGGCTCGGCTGATGGGCGATATCCTGTTCCTCGCGCACCGCGTGCCCTATCCGCCCGATCGCGGCGACAAGATCCGCGGGTTCAACATCCTCAAATATCTCTCGACCAAGAAGCGCGTCCACCTGATCGCCTTCGCCGACGATCCCGCCGACCTGAAGAGCAAGAGCGGGCTGGCGAAGTACACCGGCAACCGCTCGGTGATCTGGCGCTCGAAGCCGCAGCTCACAGCGGGGTTGCAGGCGCTGATGTCGCACCGGCCGATGTCGCTGACGGCGTTCGACAATTCGCAGTTCCGTGCGTCGGTCGAGAACATGCTCGCGCGGCACGCGATCGACACGATCTTCGTCTTCTCGAGCCAGATGGCGCAATATCTGCCGCCGCGGCCGCGCCAGAAGGTGATCATGGACTTCGTCGACATGGATTCGGCCAAGTTCGATGCCTATGCGCGTAGCTCGACCGGGCCCCGGAGCTGGATGTTCGGCCGCGAGGCGCGGCTGCTGCTCCAGCACGAGAAGGCGATCGCCGCGCGCGCCGACGCCAGCCTGTTCGTCAGCGAGGCGGAGGCGGCGCTGTTCCGCGAGCGCACCGGCGCCGAGCGCGTCCATGTGATCGAGAACGGGATCGACACCGACCTGTTCGATCCTTCCGCGACCTTCAAGCGGATCGACGCGATGGGATCGCTGATCGTCTTCACCGGCCAGATGGATTACCGGCCCAACATCGAGGGCGTGACCTGGTTCGTCGAGACGATGCTGCCGCACATCCGCCTCGCGCACCCCGACGCGCGCTTCGCGATCGTCGGGCGCAACCCGACCGACGCGGTCCGGGCGCTGGCGAAGCAGCCCGGGGTGACGGTTTCGGGCGAAGTCGCCGATGTGCGCGGCTGGCTCGCCGCCGCCGCGGTGGTGGTCGCGCCGCTCAAGCTCGCCCGGGGGATCCAGAACAAGGTGCTCGAGGGGATGGCGATGGCGCGGCCGGTGGTCGCCTCCGCCGCCGCCGCACAGGGGATCGACCATGCCGGCACGATCCGCGTCGGCTCGACCGTCGGCGAGATCGCCGAGGCGGTGAACGAATTGCTGTCCGATCCGCGCAGGGCGGCCGAGCTGGGCGCCGCGGCGCGCCGGCAGGTGCAGGAGCGCTATAGCTGGGAAGCGCGACTCGCGCCGCTCGACGAGGTGCTCGGGCTCACCGGTCGCCCGCTGCGGCCGGTGCGCCGGTCGGCGGCATGACGATCGCGGTCCCGGCGCGGGAGTTCGCTCGCGCCTCCGGACATTTCGATGCGAGCTGGCGGCGCCATGCGGCGATGCTCGGCGGCGCCTGGGCGGCGCTGCTGCTGCTGTTCCACCGCGACGCGAGCGACCTCGCGCGCATCTACTGGACCAACACCACCTTCGGCCACTGCCTGTTCGTCGCGCCGGTGATCGGCTGGCTGGTGTGGCAGCGGCGGCGCGAACTCGCGCAGGTGGCGCCTGTCGGATGGTGGCCCGGGCTGGCGCTGGTCGCGGCGGGCGGCTTCGCCTGGCTGATCGGCGACGCCTCGAGCGTCGCGCTGTTCCGTCATGCCGGGCTGATCCTGATGCTCCAGGGCGCGGTGGCGGGCGTGCTCGGGCCTAATGTCGTGCGGGCGCTGCTGTTTCCGCTGGCGTACATGGCGTTCCTGGTGCCGTTCGGCGATTTCCTCGAGGGGCCATTGCAGGACCTTACGATCCGGATGGTGATGCCGCTGCTCCACCTCGCCGGCGTGCCCGCGAGCGTCGACGGGGTGCTGATCTCGACCCCCAACGGCTATTTCGAGATCGCCGAGGCCTGCTCGGGCGCCAAGTTCCTGATCGCGATGGTCGCTTACGGCGTGCTCGCGGCGAACGTCTGTTATGTCTCGTGGCGGCGCCGCGCGGGGTTCATGGCGATGGCGGTGGTGGTGCCGGTGATCGCCAATGGCCTCCGCGCGTTCGGGACGATCTATGTCGCGTGGTGGACCTCGGTCGAGCAGGCGACGGGGCTCGATCATATCATCTACGGCTGGGTGTTCTTCGGGATCGTGATGGCGGCGGTGCTGGCGATCGGCTGGCGCTGGTTCGATCGCGATCCGGACGCGCCCTGGTTCGATCCGGCCAGGCTCCAGGCCGCGCCCGCGCACCGCATCGATGCGCCGGTGGCATCGCTGCTCGTGCCGACGGTGGCGGCGCTGTTCCTCGGGTGGAGCAGCCTGATCGCGGCGCGCGCCGATCCGCTGCCCGCCGATGTCGAGCTTCCCGAGGTCGCCGGCTGGTCGCGCGCGCCGCTGAGCCTGACCGCGCCCTGGGCGCCCAATTATCCCGGCGCCGATCGCTTCCTGATGGGGCGCTACGCCGATGGCAGGGGCCGGGCGGTCGATCTCGTCGTAGCGCTCTACGGCAGCCAGCGCGAAGGCAAGGAGCTGGTCGGCTTCGGCATCGGCGCGATCCGCAACAACGATCGCTGGGTGCGGATCGACGACCTGCCGCCGGTCGACGGCGGCCAGGCGTTGCGGATGACGGGACCAGGGCATTCCGAGCGCGAGACCGTCACATGGTATCGCATCGGCGGCGCGCTGACCGCAAGCGAGAGCCGCGTCAAGCTCGAGACGCTGCGCGCCAAGCTGCTCGGCGGGCGCCAGCGCGCGGCGGCGGTGCTCGTCTCCGCCGAGCGCGGCGAGATGGACGCCGATGCCGCGATCCGCGACTTCCTCAAGGCGCTCGGCCCGGTCGATGCGCTCGCCGACCGGATGGCGGGGGCGCGCTGACTAGCGCGCGACGGGCCCATAGACCGTCGCGACGGTCTCGACCCTTCCCGAATGCAGGAGCGCCAACCCCGCGTGGAACGTCAGCGCGACCAGGCAAAGCGTCGACAGGATGAACAGCGCGAAGCGCACCGCGATGCGGTTGTACGCCGCCTGGACGATGCTGTGGACGATGCGCAGCCCGACATAGGCCCAGGCGATCGTCGCGTTGACGCCGTTGCCCTGGCCGAGCAGCGCCAGCGCCAGCGCGATCGCGTAGAACAGCGTCGGCTGCTCCATCAGGTGCATGTAATTGTGCGCGGGCCATTGCGCGCGCTCGTCGATCACGCCGTCGAGCACATGCGGGCGGCCACCGCGCGCCCTGGACAGATCGATGCCGGCCTTCTTCAGCGCCGGCATACGCGCGACCATCATCCACACCAGCATCGCGAGCGTCCAGGCGACCAGCGCCACCACGGGCGCGAGAATTTCGCTGCGCATCTGCCTTCCCCCTCCGATCGTCGCGCGAGGCTGCAACAATCGCTCGGGGCGCGCAATCAATGCTTCGCGGTCCAGCGCGCGAACACATCGGGCCACAGCCGGCCGGACGCATCCGCGGGCAGGTGCATGCCGCCGAAGCCGTGCCCGCCCGATTCGAGCAGGTGCGCCTCGACGGGCACCTTGGCGGCGAGGCAGCTCTCGATCATCGCCAGGCTCTGCCGGATCGGCACCGTGCCGTCGTCGAACGCGTGGCAGAGGAAGATCGGCGGCGTGTCGGCGGTCACGCGGCCGAGCGGGGTATTGCGCGCGATGGTCGCGTCGTCGGCATAGGCGCCCCACAGCCCGTTGCTCCTGAGCCCCTCATAGCCGGCCGAGACGAACGACAGCACCGGATAGATCAGGCCGGCATAGGCGGGGGCGCGCCGATTGCGCGTCGGCGGCGTCGCGCGCGCCGTAGACCGGGTCCGAATGCCCCACCGCCAGCATTCCGCCGAGATGCCCGCCTGCCGAAAAGCCGACGATGCCGAGCCTGGCCGGATCGATTCCCCAGCGCGAGGCGCGCGCTCGGATCAGCCGCATCGCGCGCTGCCCGTCCTGCAACGCCACGTCCGCGCGATCCGCCCAGCCTTCGCCCGGCAGGCGATAGGCGAGGACGAAGCAGGTGATCCCCTGCGCCGTCAGCATCGATGCGGGATCGATCCCTTCGTTCTGCACCGACACGAACTCATAGCCGCCGCCGGGGATCACCAGCGCCGCGCGCCCGTCCGGCCTGGCGGGGCGAAAGGACGCCGACGACCGGCGCCGCGATCCCGCGCAGCCACAGCTCGCGCCGCCCGGCGGGTCCGTTCATCGTGTCGTTCGGGGCGGGCAAGGCGCCGAGCGTGCCGGGTGCCTTGCCGGTCCACAACGCGAAGTGCTCAGCGGGCGGCCATTGCGGCGCGTCCGGGTTGCCCGTGGCGGGCGTGGGCGGATCGTTCCACTGCTGCGCACGGGCAGAGGCAGTGAGGGTGAGGCCGAGCGTTGCCCCCATCAGCGTGCGGCGATCGATCGGCATGGCGGCTCCTCTCCGGCTTGCAAGCCTAGCGCCTTGCCGTGCTCGGGTCAGCCCTTGCGTCGCCACCGCTTGGCGATCGTCAGCGCGACAAGCCCGGTGCCCAGCATCACGAGCGACTCCGGCTCGGGAATCGGCGTGGGACTGGGATAGGGTCCTCCTCCGCTGGCGCCGCCGGTACTGCTGGACAGGCCCGCCGAGGCGGCCGCGGGGCAGCATCACCGCGCCGAGCACGATCGCGGATACAAATGGAATCGAGCGCATCATTTCCCCCTCTCAGTGCCGAGTGGCCGCCAGGGGGGAGCAGCTTGGATGCCAGTTCGCGTCCAGCCGCGGAATCGCGGCCGCCCGATGGTAAACAGCGAGCGGCCGGACATGGTTACTGTCAAGCCAACCGACAGCGATCAGGCAAAGATGCTCGCCCACTTGCGCTTGGCGCGGGTCTTCCAATGGCCGCGGTGATAGGCGTCGCTCGCCAGCAGCGGCATCACGCTCCCCGCCTCGGCGAAGACCATCTGCTCGATGCCGGTGTTGGACCTTGCCCCAACTCGCGGCCTCCTGGAGCGTCGAGGAGGAGCAGCGCCGTCGCGGACGTCCGCCACGGTGATCTGGACGGCATACTTGTGCACCTGGACGTCGTCGTGGCCGAGGATCTCGGCGCAGACGACGGTATCCTGGATGAAGTTCTTGGGCACGCCGCCGCCGATCATCAGCAGGCCGGTGGTGCCCGCCTTGATCTTGATGTCGGTCAGCTCGCGGAAATCGGCGATCGCGTCGAGCACCATATAGGGCTTGCCCTCCTTCGCGCGATCGACCTGGTGCTTGACCAGCCCGAAGCCCGCCGAGCTGTCGACGAACGCCGGGCAGAAGATCGGCACGTCGTGCTCGTAGGCGAGCTTGACCAGGCTGTTGTCCTTCTTGCCGTGCTCGGACGAGATATTTGCCCATCTCGCGGATGAAGGCGCGGCTCGAATAGGGCCTGGCTTCCAGGCCGTTGGCGATCTCGTAGATCGTGTGGTCGCAGTCCTGGAGCTGCTCCTCGTCGATATAGGTGTCGTAGATCCGGTCGATCAGCAGCGAGCGCAGCGTGTCGTCGTCGGGCACCTCGAGCGCCTGGTAATGCTTGTGGCCGAGGCCCTCGAAGAAATCCATGTCGACGATCGACGCGCCGGTCGCGACGATCCCGTCGACCATGTTGTTGCGCACCAGCTCGGCATAGAGGTCCATGCACCCGCCCGCGCTGGTCGAGCCCGCGATCACCAGGAAGATCGTGCAATCGGGGTCGGCGAGCATCTGGTTGTAGATGCCCGTCGCGCGGCCGAAGGTCGCGGCTGGTGAAGCTCATCTTCTTCATCGCGTCGACGATCGGGCGCGCGTCGAAGCTGGTGATGTCGATGTGCTCGACGGTGGTGGAGAGCAGCTCCGCCTTGCGGGTATCGTTGGGGACGAGGGTGTCGGTCATGGGGGCTTCCCATCTCACAAGAACCGTCGTCGTTATGGGGACGCGGAAACCCGTGGGGAGGCGGCGCGCCGTGGCACGCCGCCTCCGATCTCGCTAGGGACGCGCGTTACAGCTTGACGACGTTCGCCGGCAGCGTGCGTTCCGGCTGGTCCGTGTAGAGGCTCGCCATCGGCTCGTCGTCGACGATATCGGTCAGGTCCGATCCGAAGCCGTTGAACGCGGGTCCGCATCGCCGAGCCATAGGCGCCGAGCATGCCGATCTCGATATAATCGCCCGGCCGGATGTCGGCCGGCAGCAGGAAGGGACCCGCCATGTGATCCATGTCGTCGCAGGTCGGGCCGTAGAAGCTGAACTCGACGTCCCTGGCGCGGCTGTCGGGCTCGCGCAGCAGCTGGACCGGGAAGCGCCAGGCCGATATGCGCCGCGTCGAACAGCGCGCCATAGGCGCCATCGTTGATGTAGAGCTCGGCGCCGCGGCGCTTCTCGACGCGCACGATCAGCGAGCTGTATTCGGCGCACAAGGCGCGGGCTTTTTGCTGCCGCTTGCGGTTTGGCGCGAGCGTGGCAAACCCGCGCGGTGGATGAGCCTCTCCCGAGCGGACGCGCCTGCGGCGGCTGCACCTTGTGCTGCAAGGTCATGGGCATCGGCGCGCTCGCCAAGCCGGCGGGGCAATGGTGCCGGCATTGCGCGGTCGGCTCGGGCTGCACGATCTACCCGGATCGCCCGGCCGAATGCCGGACCTTCTCGTGCGGCTATCTGTCCTGGCCGATGGCGGGGGCGCATTGGTATCCCGCGACCAGCCACATGGTCATCCTGATGGCGGCGACGGGCAAGCGGCTGACCATCCAGGTCGACCCCGATTTCCCCGAAGCGTGGCGCGCGGCGCCGTTCCGCGCCGAGATCGCGCAATGGACGGCGTTTGCCGCGCGACATGGCAACCAGGTCGTGGTCGCAGTCGGCGCCCGGGTGTTCCTGGCATTGCCCGATCGCGAGATCGAGCTGGTCGCCGGCCAGGTTCGCGAAGGGAGAAGCTGATGCCTCCGAATCCTCGCCACTGCGCTGGCGTTGCTCCTGCCCGCCGCCCGCGCTCGCGCAGCCGGCGCCGCATGCGATCCTCCTGGTCCCCGAACGCGTCTTCACCGGCGCCGAGCGGACCGGGCATCCCGGCTGGAAGGTGCTGGTCGAGGACGGCCGGATCGCCGCGGTCGGCCCCGACGTGGCCGCGCCGGCGGGCGCCGAGACGATCGCGCTGCCGGGAATGACGCTGCTGCCCGGGCTGATCGACCTGCACGTCCACCTGTTCCTGCATCCGTACAACGAGCAAGCTGAACGATCAGGTGATGAAGGAGCCGCTCGCGATGCGCACCGCGCGCGCGGTGGCGCATGCGCGCGCGACGCTGATGGCAGGATTCACTACCGTCCGCGATCTCGGTACCGAGGGCGCGGGCGATGCCGATGCGGGGCTCAAGGCGGCGATCCAGCAGGGGATAGTGCCGGGCCCGCGGCTGCTGATCGCCGATCGCGCGCTCGTCGCGACCGGCGCCTATGGCCCCAAGGGCTATGCCTATGACGTGCCGCAGGGCGCCGAGGAGGTGAGCGCGCCGGACATGGCGGCGGCGGCGCGGCGCCAGATCGCGCACGGCGCCGATTGGGTGAAGCTCTATGCCGATTATCGCTGGGGCCCCGGCGAGCCGAGCCGGCCGACCTTCACGATCGAGGAGATGCGCGCGGCGGTCGAGGCGGCGCACGATGCCGGGCGCAAGGTCGCCGCGCATGCGAGCACCGCCGAGGGGATGCGCCGCGCGGTGCTCGCCGGGGTCGACACGATCGAGCATGGCAACGAGGGCACGCCCGAGGTGTTCGCGCTGATGAAGGCGCACGGCGTCGGCTATTGCCCGACGCTCGCGGCGAGCGACGCGATCGCGCGCTATGCCGGCTGGAACGGCGCGGCGCCAGAGCCCGCGGCGATCCTCGCCAAGCGCAGCAGCTTCGCCGCCGCGCTCAAGTCCGGAGTCACGATGTGCGCGGGCGGCGACACCGGCGTGTTCGCGCACGGTGACAATGCCCGCGAGCTCGCGCTGATGGCGGCATGGGGAATGGCGCCGGGCGAGGTGCTGGCGATCGCCACCTCGGGCAATGCGCGGTTGCTCGGGATGGGTGACCGGATCGGCGCGGTCGCGCCCGGAATGATCGCGGACCTGATCGCGGTGGCGGGCGATCCGGTGGCGGACATGGCCGCGCTCGGCCACGTCCGGCTGGTGATGCAGGCGGGGATTATCGTTCGCGCGCCATGAGGGCCGCACCTGCGCGAACGCACCGATTTCCCCGTCGAGGGCCTTGCCTGCCGCTCCCCATTGAGCCAGTTGGATGAGCTGAATCCGACATGGGGTAGGTCATGCGCAAGTCGATCGCGATCGTGGTGCTTCTCGCCGGCTGCTCGCCGCAGGGGCAGACCAACAACGGCGCGGAAGCGGATCGGAATGCGGCCACAAGCGCGGCGCCGAGCACGGCGGCGGGAGACGAGCCGGCGACCTCGGCCAATGCGCAATCGGCGCGCAAGACCGTCGAGCGCTATTTCGCGCTGATCGGGCAGGGCAACTATAGGGACGCGCGCGCGCTGTGGGGCAACGGCGGCGCCGATTCCGGCGGCGATGTCGCCGCGTTCAAGGCCTCGTTCGATCCGTTCTCGGAATATCGCCCCGCGCGTCGGCGCGCCGACCTTCGTGCGGACAAGCGGTGGCATGCACTATGTCAGCGTCGCGGCCGACGTCGACGTCAAGTTACAAGGATGGCCGCACCTCGCAGCGCGGCGGCGCCGTCATGCTGCGCCGGTCGGCCGATCCAAGGAAACCGCACCCGACAAGAAGGAATGGCGGATCTGGGCTGTCGATATCCGCAAGAAGCATTGAGGCGCGCCCGCCGGCAGATCATCCCGCTGGCGGGCGGCGCTTCAGAAGTTGACGTTCAGCCCCAGGCTGGCCGACCGCCCGACGTCGTACAAATTGTAGTAGATCCGGTTCGCTCGGACTGCTGATATCCTGATAGCGCGTGCCGGTGATGTTGCGGACCTCGAGCTTGAGCTCGGTCTCGACCCCGGCGATGCGGATGCCCTGGCGCGCGACGAAATCGAGGTGGAAGCCGGGGTTCTCCATGATGTCCGGCTGGCCCGAGGGCCCGCGCCGCGTGACGCGCTTGCTCGCATAGGAAAGCAGGAACGTCTGCTGCGACAGATGGTCCTGGTCTTCCAGGCCCAGTTCCAGATTGGCCAGGTGATCGACTGGCCGGTGAGCGGCGAGCCGTCGCGGAAGAGCTGGTTGGCGCGCGTGACCGCCAGGGGATAGGCGGCAACCGGATCGTTGGCGCCGACCTTCACCTTCGACTTGGTGTAGGTGTAGTTGGCGATCACCACCGCGCGCGCGAACCCCAGAAACCGCCGTCCGACAGATGCGAGAGGGCGAAATATTTCTGCGTCTCGATCTCGCCGCCGTACAGATCGGCCTTGGGCGCGTTGGCGAAGCTGGTGAAGACGGTGTTGCCGTCGAAGCTCGCATAGGTCTCGATCGGATGATCGATCCGCTTGTAGAAGCCGGCGACCGCGAGCCGCTGATCGCGCGCGAAAATACCATTCGTACCGCGCCTCGCCATTGTAGAGTTGGCTGTCGATCAGCTGCGGGTTGCCCCGGAACAGGCTGTTCGATTCGGGATCGTAATAAGTCTGGAACACCTGCTCGCGGAACTGCGGGCGGGCGATCGTCTTCGATCCGCTGAGGCGCAGCTGCATCTCGGGATTGAGCTGGAGCGTCAGCGTCGCCGCGGGCAGCCAGTAATGTCGCTGGATGTTCGTCGCGGGCGGCAACGAGGGAAGCGTGGTGTAGACCCGGATCGGGGAAATCGCCTGCGTGCCCTTTTCGTAGCGCACGCCCGCGTTGAGGCTGAGTTCGGGCAGGATCTGCGCCTGGATCTGCGCATAGCCGGCATGCGTGCGCAGCGTCGCGCGGAAGGCCGGGTTGCCGCCCTCGTTGTCGACCAGGGCGACCTTGAAATAGTCGATGACGGTCGGCTCGAGCAGGAGATCGGGGCGCAGCAGCGACACGCCCAGCGGGATCGAGCCGTTGCCCTGGAACAGGAACGCCCGCCGATCGGTGATCCGCCGGGTATCGGTGAAGGCATAGCCGACGGTCGCGGTCACCGCGGGGAAGATCCTGTACGAGACGTCGGCGCCCGCCGATCGCAGATCCTCGTTGAGCTTCGAGAAGGCGATGGTGGCATTGCCGGCGGAGCGGCCGACGTTGAGCGTGTCGAGATAATAGGCGCCATAGGGTCGCTGGCGGCATTGCTGCGCGAATAGGTGAAGCCGATCTCGTCGGGCGCGTTGCGCTTCGAATTGGCATAGGCGCCGCGGATGTCGATGCTCAGCTCGGGCGTGAGCTTGAACTCGCCGACGAGCTGGGTGTCGATCAGCTGGCGCTCGAACCAGGCGGTGTTCTGCTGCAGGAAATCGACGCCAGGGCTCTCGCTGATCTGCCCGAGCCCCATCCGCGCCTGCTTGAGCGTGTCGCGGATATAGAGCGTCGTCTCGCGGATCTTGGCGCCGTCATATTCGAGCGAAAGCCCGAGCAGGCCGTTGGCGACGATGCGGTCCTCGGTGATCACGCGCCGGAAATCGGAGAATTTCTGCGAGAGATCGCCGACGCCCTGCTGCTGGATCACGTCGCGCGTGCGCCACTTGTTGCTGTAGCCCGCGGTGGCGATCACGCCGAAGTTCACGCCGTCGCCGATCTCGAACGTCTTGCCGCCGGTCAGGTTCGCCGACCAGTTGGGCGGGATCCTGGTGTTGCGCTGAACGATCGCGTTGCGGCCGTTGATGAGCTGCTTGGCGATCGCCTGCTGGTCGACGCCGAGGTCGCTGATCTGGTGGCCGCTGTCGAAGAAGGCCTGGAGCGCCGGGGGGGTGTCGCGCGCGCCGTTGTCGAACCCGGTCCAGTCGCTGCGGCTGCCGTAATAGGTGTAGCCGTGCTGCGCGGTGGTGATCGAGTCGCCGCCGATCGATCCGCCGACCGAGAGGAACGGCGTGGCGGGACCGCCTTGGTGGTGAGGTTGATGACGCCGCCGCCGAACTCGCCGGGGAAGTTGGCCGAATAGCTCTTCTGCACCAGCGACGAGGCGATCACGCTGGTCGGGAACAGATCGAGCGGGACGACGCGCTTGAGCGGCTCGGGGCTCGGCAGCGGCGAGCCGTTGAGCAGCGCCGAGGAATAGCGATCGCCGAGGCCGCGGACATAGACGAACCCGCTGCCGACCACGCTGAGGCCGGTGACGCGGCCCAGCGCGCCGGCGATGTCGCCCTCGCCGGTGCGCGCGATGTCGGCGCTCGACAGGATCGAGATGACCTGCGGCGTGGTCCGCGTGATGTTGGCCTGGCGGCTGCCGACGACGACGATCTCGGCATCGGCGCCGGGCAGCGAGACGTCGGGCGTCTCCTGTTCCTGCTGCTGCGCCGGGTCCGCCGGCGGCGTATCCTGCGCGGGCTGGGCATCCGGCGCGGCGGTGGCGGCGTTCGGCGTCGCCTGCGCGAACGCGGACGGCGCGACCAGCGCCGACGTCAAGAGCAACAGGCTGCCCGGCCCAAGCGGCTTCATCATCATATACCCCCTAATCCAAATCCGACGAGGGGCGGGACGCCGCCGGCCGGCCACGTCCCGCCCCACATGCTCCGGTCGCGTCAGCTGGTCGGAAGCGAGGTGCAGAGGCCGCTGTTGCCGGTGCCGAAGTCGGCGGTCGAGCTGTTGCACGTCCACGACTTGTACCAGGTGTCGGACGCATCCTTGACCGCGCCGATGTAGGTCGTCTTGTCGAAGAAGCCGGCCGGGGTGACGAGGATGCCGTTGAACGTGAAGTTGTTCAGCGTGCTCGCGTCGAAGGCCGGACCGCGGTCTCGTTGGCGCCGTTGACGAACAGGCTCGTCAGCGTCGAGGTGAAGGCGTCGTTGTTGTTGTTGGCGCCCGAGCCGAAGATCGTCTGCACCTGCGCGTCGGTCACGCCGTTCGAGCCGATGTACTTGCGCGTGGTGTCGCAACCGCTGAAGGCGACCGACTTGAAGATCGGCGCGCCGATCTCGTCGATCGCCGCGCTCTGGGTGGTCGACGCCGTCTGCGCCTGGCTGAGGCGCAGGCAGGGGTTGGCGACGGTGTTGACCAGCACGCCGTTGACCAAAGTATAGTCGGCGGCGCCGCGGATCAGGATCGAGGCCTGGTCCGAACCCGCATTGGCGACGCGATCGATGAAGGTGAAGTTCGCGACCGTGACGTTGTGACGCGGATTGTCGGTGAGCAGGCCGTTGTCCGAATCCGCCTCGATGATCGAGTCGGCGCCGGCCGGGCCGCTGTTCGGGCGCTGGGCGACGATGACATATTGGAAGTTGCCCTTGACGCCGGTGTCGGGTCGAGGTTGTCGTCCTCGGCGCCGACCGAGATGTAGTATTTCATCTCGACATGGCCGCCGAAGAACTCGGCGCCGTCGTCCGAGCTGTTGAACGACATGATGTGGTCGATCTTGGTCTGGTCGCCCACGCCCGAGGGGCGTCAGCGACTGGAGCTCGACGTTCGACGACAGGATGAAGCCCGAATAGCGAATCTGGACGTAGCTCATCTGGCCGCTGTTGTCGCTGTTGTTGGCGCCGCCGTAGAGCGCGGGGTCGACCGCGCCTTCGGTCTGGCGCTCGCAGGCCGCGGTGCCCGGGGTCGCGGCGGGCGCGGCGCAATCGGTGACCTGCGCGCGGCCGGAAAGCACGACGCCGCCCCACTGGCCCGACGAAGTGTCGGTGTTGAGGCCGAGGATGTTGTCGCGGCTGGTGAAGATGATCGGCGCGGTGGGCGTGCCGACGGCGTTGATCTTGTTGCCGCGGTTGATGTTGAGCCAGCTCGGGCCCGAATTGGCGTAGATGATCACGCCCGGATCGATCGTCAGCGTGACGTTCGAATCGGCGGTGAGCGTCAGCGACGTGCCGTTGGGCTGGGTCACGACCTTGGTGTTGGTCGTGCTGAGCGGCGTCGGGCCGTTGTCGTAGCCGACGTCGACGCGGCCGGGCAGGTTGTAGACCAGGCCGGCGATCTTGGGCAGCCGGGTGTTGGCGATGACGCGGTTCGGCAGCGAGCAGACGCGATAGCTGCCCGTCGGGCCCGAAAGGACGCCCTTGTCGGTGAGACCCTGCGGATCGGCGATCGTCGGGCAGCCGGTGGCGGCGGTGACGAGCGGGGTCGGCGTGGGCGTCGGCCGTGGGCGAGGGAGCCGGCGCCGGCGGGTTGTTGATCGTGATGTTGCCGCCGGTCCCCGGGGACGCGATGTCGTTGGCGCCGTTGCAGCCGCTGAGCGCGGCAACCGAAGCGGTCGCAATCAACATGCGACGCAAGTTGGTGTGGATCATATTCCCTGTCTCCAGCGATTGAATCTTGAGGCCGAGCGGCCGGTGCTCCGACGATACAGTCGCGAGTCGGATCGCCCCCTCGCTCTGATCGGGAGTCGCTTTAGGCAGGTGGTGTGACTCGAAGATTCGTTTCCCGTGACGGGATCGTAGCAATTTGATGACGTAAATGTTTCAGCGCGCGCGGCGGTTGCGCGGGCCTGCTATTGCCCAGCCCAGGGGCGCTCGCGGAACCATTTGGTGATGACGTATTTGGTCCCCGCGCGGACCTTCATCGCATGGTGGAGCGTCGCGGGATTGGGGGTCCCGTCGGGGCGCAGATTGTTCCACGCCAGCAGCTTGCCGACCTCGGGATGGACCAGCTTGTCGATCGCCTTGAAGCGCGTGGCGCCGCCCGCGTCGACGGGGTTGAGATAGGCCATCACCGTCCAGGTGCGCTGCCCCGAGACCGAGCAATAGCGCAGGAAATCGGCGCCCTGCGGCTCGAAATAGTCGGTATGCGCCTTGAACTCCTGCCCGATCGCATAGCGCTGGCCCTGCAGCGGCTCGCCGTGGCGGGGATCGATCCCGACGAACCCCGCGATCCGCCGCTCGACCTCCGCGACGAGCGGATCGGCCGAATCCAGGTCGCAGGTCTCGCTGGTGCGGAATGCATAGTCGCCGTTGGGATCGGCGATCGTCGACGGGCGGCGCTGCGCGTCGATCCGCGCAATCAGCGCGGTGCAGGTTTCGGGGGTCGAGGAAGTCCTTGCGGATGAACAGCGTCAGCTTGGGGCTCGGCACGCGCTGGACGTTGGCCAGCCGGGTAAGATGGTCGACCACCGGCTCGGAGGGGTGGCCCGATCCGAAATCGGGGGTATCGGACGGTTTCGTCGCGGCGGTCTGCATCGCGCCATTCTGGCAAATCGCCGCCGGCGATTCCAGCCTGGCGGCGTTGCCATTCGATCGTCACAAAAAAGCAAGGCCAGCGTCATCAGATGGCACTAGTCCCGACGCAAAGGGGATAAGATGCATTTTCAGGCGGACACGCTGGCGCCGGCGGCCGAGTTGCGGCCGGCGATCGGCGAGTCCGCGCCGCCGACCCCCCGATCAGTTGCTCACCGACATCCTGGTCGACGCATTCCACCGCGGCGCATCGACGGTGCATCTCGAGCCGCGCGGCGCAAGCCTGGTCGTGCGGCTGCGGATCGCGGGGGCGTTGAACGAGGTGCTCCATCTCCCGGCGGCTCGGGCAGGCGGGCTGGTCGATCGGATCAACGCGGTTCCGCTTCGCTTCCAGGGGAAGGAGATCCTGGTCGCGGCGATGCCCGACCCCGCATGGCGAGCGCCTCGTGCTGCACCTCGGCACGCCGGACGTGCGCGCCGACGAACTGGGCGCGCTGGGGATGCGGGCCGCATGCTGGTGACGGCGCTCGCGGCGATGCTTGCCGCGCGCCAGCGGGCTCGTGCTGGTCGCGGGCCCAGCGGGATCGGGGGTCACCACCACGCTGCAAACGCTGCTGCGGCGCGTCGACACCGGCGCGCGCGGCCCTGCTGACGATCGAGGATCGCGCGGACGGACCGAGCATCGCCGAAGCGCTGCGCGCGGCGCTGCGTCAGGATCCCGACGTCATCCTGGTCCCGCGCGTGAGCGATCGTGAAACCGCGGCGGCGGCGGTCCAGGCGGCGGAGGCCGGGCATCTGGTGCTCGCGGCGATGCCGGTCGGCGATGCCGTGGCGGCGATCCTCAGGCTTCGCGAATTGCGCGTCGAGCCCTTCCAGCTCGCGTCGACGCTGCAGGCTGTGATCGCGCAGCGGCTGGTGCGGCGATTGTGCAGCGCGTGCCGCCAGCCGGTGCAGGCGCCGCGATCGGTCTCGGCACTGCTCGGGTTCGATGCGGGGCGGTGGTCTATGCGCCCAGCGGGTGCGACGACTGCGACGGCAGCGGCTTCCGGGGCGAGACCGGCGTGTTCGAGGCGATCCACGTCGATGCCGCGCTCCGCGGCTGATCAACGACGGCGGCGACGGCGCGATCGTCGCGCGCCATGCCTTCCTCAACGCGCCCAATCTCGGATCGGCGGCGCGCGCGCTGGTGCGCGAGGGCGTCACCACCGCCGGAGGAAGCGGTTCGGGTGTCGCGCGGATGATGCCGCCGGTGCGGACCCGTCTTGCGCTGGCGCGACGCCCCCGCTAAGCGCGGCTGCTTCGCGGCGACCGTAGTTCAATTGGTTAGAGCGCCGGCTTGTGGTGCCGGATGTTGCGGGTTCAAGTCCCGTCGGTCGCCCCATTTCCTTCTCCTCGGGCTTTCCGGAACACACCGTGACCACCGACTGGGGCTTCCCCGATTTCGACGACCATGAGGGCGTCCACCTGTTCACCGATCCCGCGTCCGGCTCCATGCCGTGATCGCGATCCATTCCACCGCGCTCGGGCCGGCCGCCGGCGGCGTGCGCTTCTGGCATTATGCCGACAGCAGCGCCGCGATCACCGACGCGCTGCGCCTCTCGCGCGGGATGAGCTACAAGAATGCGATGGCGGGGTTGCCGATGGGCGGCGGCAAGGGGGTCATCCTTGCCGACGCGCCCCGGTGCCGAGATCGGCGACGCGGCGCTCGTCGCGTTCGGCGAGGCGATCGAATCGCTCAACGGACGCTATGTCACCGCCGAGGATGTCGGCATGTCCGAAGCCCGGATGAAACGCATCGCGACGCGCACGCGCCATGTCTCGGGCTGCCCGTGGCGGCGGGAAGCGCGGGTGGCGATCCCGGTCCGGTCACTGCGATGGGAGTCTATCTGGGGGTCAAGGTGGCGGCGAAGCGTGGCCTCGGCGCGGATTCGATGAAGGGCGTGCGTGTCGCGATCCAGGGCGTCGGCTCGGTCGGCGGGGGACTGGCGCGGCTGCTTGCCGGGGACGGCGCGCGGTTGACGCTCGCCGACGTCAATGCCGGCCGGGCTCAGGCGCTTGCCGCCGAGCTGGGCGCCGACGTGGCGGCCGCGGACGCGATCCTCGGGCTCGAGGCCGATATCGTCAGCCCCAATGCGCTCGGTGCGATCCTCACCGAGCGATCGATCGCGGCACTGCGCTGCAGGATCGTGGCAGGCGGCGCGAACAACCAGCTCGCGACGCGCGAGGACGGCGCGCGGATCCACGATCGCGGCATCCTCTACGCCCCCGATTACGTCATCAACGCGGGCGGGATCATCAACGTCGGGCTCGAATATCTCGGGCTCGGCGATCGCGCCGAGGTCGAGGCGCGCGTCGCGCGGATCCCCGAGCGGCTGATCGAGGTGTGGGACGAAAGCGACCGCACCGGCGATCCCGAGAGCGAGGTCGCCGATCGCATCGCCCAGCGGCTGATCGGGCGCGGCTGAGCGGGCGCCCGCTTATTTGACAAGCCGTGCCTCCCCGGCGAAACCGCGCGGGGGGAGATTCGTTCCATGTCCGATCCGATCGCACCATATACGCTGCCGCAGACCGTTTTCCGCGCTGAGCCTCGGCTCCAACGGACTGTTCGGCATCACCGACCAGCAGCCGGCGCTGCTCGAGAGCATCCGGGCCTATCTCGGCGGCGTGCCGGGGGTGGAGGTGGGGACCTTCTTCGAGCTGATGAACCTGTCGAACCCGGTCTATCCCTGCCTGTGCAATCCCACCGGCGCGTCGGGCGTCGACGGCGACTGGCGGACGGCGTGGGGCCCCGTGGTGTTCCAGGCGCCGCTCAACACCGGCGCGACCAACACGATGTTCGTCGCGCACAGCCGGCGATGCACACCTATGTCGTCGCGATCGCGGGCACCCAATCCGATCGGCGAGAGCGCGCTGCTGTTCCAGGACCTCGACGTGCAGCCGGCGGACATGGTCGCCTGGCCGCCGACGCTCGACGCCGCGACGCCGCCCGGCCTCCGGTGGGCGGCGAGCCCGAGCCCCACGGCGGACGTCGCGGCGATCGACAAGGGGACGTCGGACGGGCTCGCGCGGGCTCTACCTGATGCAGGATCCGCGGACGGGGGTGACGCTCAAGGCCTATCTCGATTCGGTGGCCGATCCGGCCGAGACGCTGATCTTCACCGGACACAGCCTGGGCGGCGCGCTCGCGCCGACGCTCGCGCTGCTGCTCTATCCGGCGCCGCCCGCATCGCCGACCGCGAATGTCGCGCGATGGGCGAACATCTTCATCCTGCCCACCGCCGGCCCGACCCCGGGGACGCAGGCGATCGCCGACCTGTTCGCCGCTGCCTATCCGCCGACAGACGCGCCGCGGTGCCGCCGTCGTCGAACACGACCAGCCCGCCGAGCGCGCAGTTCGCCGCGTGGAACATGATCTACGCCAACAGCTACGACGTCGTCCCGCGCGCATGGAATGCGCTGGCGGACCTCGTCCATCCGCCCGCCGACAACCGCATCGGGGCAATGGACCTCGTTCTTCGCCGGCGGCGCGGTGCTCGAGCCGCTGCTCGGCGTGAGCGTGCACGCGATGATCGACGACATGCAGACGCGCTCGGGCTATGTCGCCGGCGGCTCGCAGCTCAGCTACACGCCGTTCTACGCGCCGGCGCTGCCGCACGCGCCGTTCACCGGCACCTGGGGGACCTGGGACTTCCTCCCCGAAGGCGGTCCCTATGCCTATCCGCCGCAAATGGACGGCCGAGCCCCGTTCCACCGAGCTTTTCGGAGTTCCCGGCGCTGAGCACGTTTCATCCTCGATGCGCACCTGAGCCAATATTCGCAGGCGTTCCTGGGCTTTCCGGGGCCGAAGAACCCGCCCGTGGTGCCATGAGGCCGAGCGCTCAGCTCGACAGCGTGTCCTTCACGATCGCGGCATAGGCGAAGAGGCCGGCGGCAAGCAGCATCGTCGCCGTCGTGATCGCGCGGCTGCGCCGGCGGTGGCGATCTGCCAGGCGCCGTTGACGATCGTCCCCCAGCCCGAAGACGATCACCGCCGCGAACAGCTTGAGGATCATCGCGGCCTGGTGCGCGGTGCCGGTGAAATAGTCGCCGCCGCCGGGCCGTTCGCCCGGATGGAGCAGCATCGGCGCCATGTTGTAGGTCAGCGTGCCCATCAGCCCGACCAGGAAGAGGCCGATCGCCAACAGGAACCATCCGAGCCCGCGCACGCGCGGGGGGTTCGCATCCGGCCGCCCCGCACGCGGGGCAGGTGGCGACGCTGCCGTCGACCGTCGCGCGGCACGTCGAGGAAGCGCAGGTGCTGGTCTCGGTCACGTGCCCCCCCATGCCATTCGACGGCCGATCCGAGGGATATATCGCAGGTCGTGGCCGGCCGGGATATAAATTTCCACAGGCATGTCACATCGCGCCTTGCTGGCTCGTCTCGTCTTCGACACCTGCCGAACAAAGGACGCCGACATGACCCCCAGCTGAATCCCTTCGCCGCCGCTCCTGCCCCGATGAAGGCATGGTTCGACATGTCGCACCTGGTCGGCGCATCGGGTCTCGAGCCGGGCCTGTTCGAGCTCGTCAAGATCCGCGCGTCGCAGATCAACGGCTGCGCGAACTGCCTGCACCTCCATACGCGCGACGCCCGCGCGATGGGTGAGAGCGAGGAGCGCATCTACCTGCTCGACGCATGGCGCGAATCCTCGCTTTATACATCGCGCGAGCGGGCGGCGCTGGCCTGGACCGATGCGTTGACGCTGCTGCCCACCGCGCGCGCCCCCGATGAACTGTACGAGGCGCTGAAGGCCGAATTCGACGAGGAGGAGCAGGTGCAGCTCACGCTGATGATCAACGTGATCAACGGCTGGAACCGGATCGCGGTGGGCTTCGGGCTGGTTCCTCCCCCGGCGGCGGCATGACCGGCGCGGACGCGGCCGCGTCGTTCGATCCGCTGCGTCCGCGGCTGGTCCGTGTCGCCTATCGGATGCTCGGATCGGTCGCGGGACGCCGAGGATACGGTGCAGGATGCGTTCCTGCGCTGGCTGGGCACCGACCGCGCCTCGGTGCGCGAGCCCGAGGCGTTCCTGCGCCGCGTGGTGACGCGCCTCTGCCTCGACCAGCTCAAATCGGCGCGCTGGCGGCGCGAGGCCTATGTCGGCGAGTGGCTGCCTGAGCCGATCGTCGAGGACGCGGAACCGGACGACATCACGCTGCCGCTCATGCTCGCGCTCGAACGGCTCTCGCCGCTCGAGCGCGCGGCGTTCCTGCTCCATGACGTATTCGGCGTGAGCTTCGACGAGGTCGGCGAGACGATCGGTCGCGATCCAGCCGCGGCGCGTCAGCTCGCTAGCCGGGCGCGCATCCATGTCCGCGCGCGCGACCGCGCTTCGCGATGCCCAGCGAGCGCGGGCTGGAGATCGCGGCCGCATTCTTCGCGGCATCGCGGAGCGGCGACATGGCCGGGCTGCGCGGGCTGCTGGCCGAGGATGTGTCGGTCCTTCGGAAGCGGGGCGGAATCGTGCCGGCGGGGCTGCATCCGATCCATGGGCTGACGATGTCATGAAGCCTGCAACAGTCGCTCGCGCGCTTCTTCGCCAAGGAGATGTCGCGCGTCGTGCGGTACGGCCTGGTCAACGGGCTGCCGGCTTCGTGACGATCGAGCCGGGCGGCGTGCTGCAGACCACCGCGCTGCTGATCGAGGACGGCAAGATCGCCGCAATCTATGTGATGCGCAATCCGGACAAGCTGCGGCACCTGGGCGAAGCCGCGCATTAGGCGCGTTTCCAGCTTGGCCGGGGTGGGCCGGCGCCGGCCAGGCGAAAACGCGTCGCGGCGCTGAATTTCCATCCCGGCCCGGACCAACCCGCCGTAGATTCCGCCCCCAAAGGCCGCTATCCCTCCGCCGTGCCCGTGCTCCATGCCCTTGCGAATCCGACGCGCTTCCTCAAGCTGGCGCGGCCGCTGACTCCGATCCTGTTCTGGGCGGGGGTCGCGCTGGCGGCGTTCGGCGCCTGGGCGGGGCTCGCGCTGACGCCGCCCGACTATCTCCAGGGCGAGACGGTGCGCATCCTCTATATCCACGTCCCCTCGGCCTGGCTCGGGATGGGCGGCTGGAGCGGGCTGGCGATCGCGAGCCTGGTCTATCTCGTGTGGCGGCACCCGCTCGCCAACCTCGCGGCGCGCGCGATCGCGCCCGGCGGGGGCGCTGTTCGCGGCCGTGTGCCTCGTCACCGGATCGATCTGGGGGCGACCGACCTGGGGGACCTGGTGGGAATGGGGACGGGCGGCTGACCTCGATGCTGCTGCTGTTCTTCGTCTATATCGCTTATATCGCGCTTGCCCGCGCCGACGCCGAGCGTGGTGCGACGGGCGGGTGCCGGCGTTGTTCGGCGTGGCGGGGACGGTGCTGCTGCCGATCATCCGCTATTCGGTGGTGTGGTGGAACACGCTCCACCAGGGGCAGAGTATCGGGCTGACCCGGTCGACGATCGATCCGTCGATCCTGTGGCCCTTGTGGTTCACGCTGAGCGGCTTCACCTTGTTCTTCGCCGGGGTGGTGCTGATGCGGATGCGCGCGCTGCTCGCCACGCAGAAGCTCGAGGCGCGGATGAAGCGGATGGCGGCGCAGTGAATCCCTGGCCGTTCGTGATCGCCGCTTATGCCGTGACCGCCGCCGGCGCGCTGGCGCTGGCGCTGCTGAGCTGGCGGGCGATGCGGCGCGCCGAAGCGGCGGCGGAATCGCTGAGGAAGCCCAGGTGAAGCCCAAGCACCAGCGGCTCGTGCTCGCGCTGCTCGCGCTCGGCGCGATCGGGGGGGCGAGCGGGCTCGCGCTGTCGGGGCTGCGCGATACCGCGACCTTTCTCTGCGCGCCGGGCGATCTCGGCGCGAAGCAGCCGGCCGATTGCGGGCGGCTGGGCGGGATGGTCGAGAAGGGGTCGCTCCGGCGCCTCGCCGACGGCCTCTCGATCCGCTTCATGGTGACCGACGGCAAGGCGCGTGTGCCGGTGGCCTTTCGCGGCGTTACGCCCGACCTGTTCCGCGAGGGATCGGGCGTGGTTGCCGAGGGGCAGTTCCAGCCCGACGGCAGCTTCGCCGCATCGAACATCCTCGCCAAGCACGACGAGCGCTATATGCCGCCGCAGATGGCCGGCAAGATGCACGAGACGGACACGTTGATCCGATGATCGCCGAGGGGGGGCTCGCCGCGCTGTGGTTCGCGACCGCGTTCGCGCTGATCCAGCTCGTGCTTGCCTGGGGCGGCGCGAGCGCCAACGACGGCGAGATGATGACCGCGACGCGGCGGATCGCGGTGGTGCAGGGTGTGCTCGCGGCGGTTTCGTTCGTGCTGCTGATCGCGCTGTTCGTCCGATCGGACATGTCGGTCAAATGGTGTTCGAGGACAGCCACTCGGCCAAGCCCCTGCTCTACAAGATCGCCGGCGCCTGGGGAACCACGAGGGATCGATGCTGCTGTGGGTCACCGTGCTCGCGGTGGCGGGGGCGGGGGTGGCGATCTTCGAGCGGCGGCTCGATCCGCGCACGCTGGCGGCGACGCTCGGCGCGCAGGCGGCGATCGCGCTCGGCTTCTACGCCTTCCTGCTGATCGCCTCGAGCCCGTTCACCCGGCTCGACCCGCCAGCGCCCGACGGGCAGGGGCTCAACCCGCTGCTCCAGGACCCCGGCCTCGCCTTCCACCCGCCGACGCTCTACCTCGGCTATGTCGGGCTGTCGGTCGCCTTCTCGTTCGCGGTGGGCGCGCTGGTGATGCGCGACGTGGGCCCGCGGTTCGCGCGGGCGATGCGGCCGTGGGTGCTCGGGGCGTGGTTCTTCCTGACGGTCGGGATCACCGCGGGCAGCTATTGGGCCTATTACGAGCTCGGCTGGGGCGGCTGGTGGTTCTGGGATCCGGTCGAGAACGCCTCGCTGATGCCGTGGCTCGCGGCGACCCGCCTTGCTCCATTCGGTGACCGTGCTGGCGACGCGCGACGGCTTGCGCGCCTGGACGCTGATGCTCGCGGTGGTGGCCTTCCTCGATGTCGATGATCGGCACTTTCCTGGTGCGATCGGGCATCCTCGTCAGCGTCCATGCCTTTGCGGTCGATCCGACGCGGGGGACCTTCATCCTCGCGCTGCTCGGCATCTATATCGGCGGCGCGCTGGCGCTGTTCGGCGCGCGCGTGGGGACGGTGACGCAGGGGGCGACCTTCCGGATCGTCAGCCGCGAAGGCGCACTGGTGCTCAACAACCTGCTGCTCTCGGTGATCCTCGGCGTCGTGTTCATCGGCACGCTCTACCCGCTCGTCGCGCAGGCGTTCGGCGTCCAGCTCTCGATCGGGCCGCCGTTCTTCAACAAGGCGGCGGTGCCGGTGGTGCTCGCGCTGGTCGTCGCGGCGGGGGCCGGCCCGCTGCTGCGCTGGCGGCGCGACAGCGCGGCGGCGCTGCTCGGGCGGATGACGGTGCCGGCGATCGCCGCCGCGCTGGCGCTTGCGGCGCTGATCGTGCTGGCGCCGGGGATGCCGCTGTTCCCGCTGCTCGGGCTCGGGCTGGCGGCGGGGCTGGTCGTGGCGAGCCTGGTGCCGCTCGCGGGCCGCAACCTGCGCCGCACGCCGCTCCACATCTACGGCATGGTGCTCGCGCATCTCGGCGTCCTCGGTGAGCATCGCCGGGGTCGCCTCGGACACCGCGTTCAAGCAGGAGCGGCTCGCGGCGTTGCACGTCGGCGAGGACCACGCACGTCGGCGCGTTCAGCGTGACGCTCGCCGACGTCACCCCCGACGCTCGGGCCCAACTGGACCGCGCTCCAGGCGCGGCTGACCGTCCGGCGCGGGCAGGGCGCGCCGTTCGATCTGTATCCGCAGCAGCGCTATTTCACCACGCCGGTGACGACCACCAGCGAGGCGGCGATCTCGACCCTGCTCGACGGCCAGCTCTACACGGTGCTCGGCGCGGGGGACGGCGAGGGGCGCTGGCAGGTCCGGCTGTGGTGGAAGCCGTTCGTAACGCTGATCTGGGCGGGTGGGTTCATGATCGCGCTCGGCGGGCTGATGGCGCTGGTCGGTCGCGTGCGGCGCGAGCGCCGCGCCGACCCCGACGAGGATGAGGAATGAGGCGCCGGCTCCTCATCTGGGCGCCGCTGGCGCTGTTCGCGCTGGTGTTCGCGGTGGTCGCGGGCGGGCTGATCAGGCCCAACGACCGCGTCGTCCATTCGGCGATGTCGGCAAGCCGGCGCCGGCGATCGCGCTGCCGGGGCTGCTTCCCGGCCGCCCCGGCGTGGCGACCGCCGCGCTGGCAGCGGGCAAGCCGCGGCTGCTCAACGTGTTCGCGAGCTGGTGCATCCCGTGCGCGGCCGAGGCGCCGCAGCTGATGAAGCTCAAGGCCGCCGGCGCCGAGATCGACGCGGTGGCGGTGCGCGACACGCCCGAGGCGGTCGAGGAATTCCTGGCGCGCTACGGCGATCCCTATGCGGCGATCGGCGACGACAAGGCGAGCGCCGCCCAGCTCGCGCTCGGCTCGTCGGGCGTGCCCGAAACCTTCGTGATCGATGCGAAGGGCGTGATCGTCGAGCAGCACATCGGCGACGTCCGCGCCGAGGACGTGCCCGGGCTGCTCGCGAAGCTGGCGGCGGCGAAATGATCCTCGTCGCCTTTCTCCGTCATGCCGGACTTGTTCCGGCATCTACCGAGCCGAAATGGCGAAGCAACGGGCGCAAGGTCGAAACTCGGTCGCGCGGTGGACCCCGGAACAAGTCCGGGGTGACGGTGGTGGTTGTGGCGCTGGCATTCCTCGCCGCGCCGGTGTTCGCCGACTCCAACCTCCCGCCCGCGAAGCTCGCCTACACCCAGCTTCCCGATCCCGCGCAGGAGGCCAGGGCCAAGGCGCTGATGGAGACCCTGCGCTGCCTCGTCTGCCAGGGCCAGTCGATCGCCGACAGCGACGCCGAGATGGCAGGCGACATGCGCGCGCTGGTGCGCCAGCGCGTCGCCGCGGGGAAGCAGCCCGAGGACATCCGCAAATGGCTGGTCCAGCGCTATGGCGACTATGTGACCTATGATCCGCCGTTCGACTGGCTGACTGCGCCCTTGTGGCTGGCGCCGCTGGTGCTGCTCGCACTGGGCGTGGTTCTCGCCCGGCGCGCGTTCGGCAAGGGAGCGGAGTGATGGGATGGCTCATGCTCGCCGCACTCGCGCTCGGCGCGGCGCTGGTGCTGGGCGCGATCGGCTTTCCCCGGCGGCTGTGGATGGTCGCCGCGACCGCGCTGACGCTGGGTGCCGCGGGCTATGCCTTCCAGGGCAGCCCCGACCTCGCCGGCCATCCGGTGACGACCGCCGAGGTGCCGGTCAAGGTCGATCCCGAGCTGATCGCGATGCGCGAGGCGATGTTCGGCCGGTTCAACTTCTCCTACACCTATTTCTCCGCCGCCGACGCGATGACGCGGATGGGTGCGCCCGATTCGGCGGTGAAGGTGATGCTCGGTGCAGTGAACAAGGGGCCGCAGGACATCGGCTCGTGGACCGGGCTCGGACTGACGCTCGCCGACCACGACCACGGCCTCTCGCCCGCCGCGCGTTTCGCGTTCGAGCGCGCGATGGCGCTCAACCCGCTGCATCCCCGGGCCGCCGTTCTTCTACGGCCTCGCGCTGATCCGCGCCGGCCAGTTCGCCGAGGCGCGGCAATATTGGGCGCGCGCGGTGGCGGTAACGCCCGAGACGATCAGCTTCCGTTCCGGGCTGGTCGAGCGGCTCGCGCGGCTCGACCAGTTCCTCGGCGCGATCCAGGCGCAGCAGGGCCAAGGCGGCGTTGCGGCGCCGCCGTCCGCGCCCTGACGCCTATTGCAGCGTGACCGCGAGCGACGTCGCGACGCCGTTCTTGGCGGGATCCGACGACCAGTTCGTGCCGCCGCAGCTTACCGTCACCTTGGCGCCGTTGCCCGGCACGCCGGTCTTCTTGGGGAAACCGAAGCTCTTGCAGGACAGCGGGCCCTTGAGCGTCGCAAGGATCGGCAGCTTGGTGATCACCTTGCCTTCGTCCCCCTGCAGCGTCTGCGAGAGATCCTTGGGAAGGCCTTCAACCGAGAAGCTGCCGTTGTCGAACGAATCGCCGTAGACACAGCTGGGCGAAGCCCCGGAATAGCTGACCGACGCCGATTTCACGCCGTCGTCATCGGTGATGATGCACAACAGGTCGATCTGCCCGCTGGTCGGATTCATGCTGGCGGTTTGCGCGGTCGCATACTGGCCGTCGGCGCCCTTCACCTGATCTCGGCGATCGGCCTGGTCGCATCATTGGGGTTGATCGCCACTTTCTGGCATCCGGCGAGCAATAATGCACTCGATGTCGCCATCAAGATGGTGAAATTGAGCTGTTTCATTCAGGCCTCCATATGTTGTGAGACGCAATCACAGAGTCCGGCACACGAAAGATACGGCTCCGGACACATCGGCGCGAGAATTCACACCAATATGGCTGCATCTTTCCTTGCAGAAGATGGCAGCAGATAAGCTGGGATGAATATTTTTACAGGCACCGAGCGCACGAGTCGTGACTTACTGCCCGGAGTCGCGGATTAATTTAATCCTAGACTTGAGCGCGTGCAAGTGTGCGGCGGTTCGATCCCCGCCGCGCGGCGGCGGGGGGCGCCAGTTCAGACCCAGGCCTCGAACGGCAGGTCGAGTGCTTCGGCCACCGCCTGGTGGCGGATCTTGCCGTCCGAGACGTTGAGCCCCATCGCGAGGTGGCGATCGGCCTTCATCGCTGCCTCGGCACCCAGGTTCGCGAGCTTGAGGACGAACGGCAGCGTCGCATTGTTGAGCGCGAACGCCGAGGTGCGCGCGACCGCGCCGGGCATGTTCGCCACGCAATAATGGATCACGCCGTCGATCGTGTAGACCGGATCATCATGCGTGGTGGCGTGGCTGGTCTCGAAGCAGCCGCCCTGGTCGATCGCGATATCGACGAGCACCGAGCCGCGCATCATCGTCTTGAGCATGTCGCGCGTCACCAGCTTGGGCGCGGCGGGCCCGGGCACCAGCACCGCGCCGATCACCACCTGGCTGCGCCTGACCGCGTCGGCGATCGCCGCCCTGGAGGCATAAGCGGTCTTGATCTGGCTGCCGAAATGCATGTCGAGCTCGGCGAGCCGCTCGTTGTTGATGTCGTAGATCGTCACGTCGGCGCGCTGGCCGACCGCCATCTGCGCGGCGTTGATCCCCGAGACGCCGCCGCCGAGGATCGCGACCCGCGCCGGCGCCACGCCGGGCACGCCGCCGAGCAATTCGCCGCGCCCCGCCCTGCTCCTTCTCGAGATAGTGCGAGGCGACCTGGATCGACATCCGCCCGGCGACCTCGGACATCGGCTTGAGCAGCGGCAGCGCGCCCGAGTTCGAGGTCACCGTCTCATAGGCGATGCATGTCGCGCCCGATGCCATCAGCCCTTCGGCCTGGGGCTTGTCGGCGGCGAGGTGGAGGTAGGTGAACAACGTGTGGCGCGGTTCGAGCAGCGCGATCTCCTCGGGCTGTGGCTCCTTGACCTTGACGATCATGTCCGATCCCGCGAACACCGCCGCGGCATCGGGCGCGATCCGCGCGCCGGCATCGACATAGTCCTGGTCCTCGAAATCGATACCCGTGCCGGCGCGGGTCTCGATCAGGACGTCGTGTCCGGCGGCGGCCAGCTCGGCGACAGAGGCCGGGGTAAGGCCCACGCGATATTCGTGGTTCTTGATCTCTTTGGGAACTCCAACTCGCATCGCGCGTCTCCGCCAAATCTGTGATGCCGCGCCTATAGCGGGGGCATTCGGGAATGTCCCGTTGCGGCGAAATGTTGCACGTGCTAACCGCCCGCCACCTCGAAGACGAGAACTAAAGGTCGCATGACCAGGTCCGTTCCCTCCTCACCGGCACGACTGCCCCGCCCGTGAGCGCCAACGACAGCACCGAGAGCATTCCGGCGCACGAAACCGCGCCCGGCGAACATGGCCATGGCCAGGAGGCGGTGTGGAAGCTCGCGGTCGGCGCGATCGGGATCGTCTTCGGCGATATCGGCACCAGCCCGCTCTACGCCTTCCGCGAGACGTTCAAGAACGCGCACCACCAGCTTCCGCTCGACACCCCCCCACATCATGGGCGCGATCAGCCTGATGTTCTGGTCGATGATGATTGTCGTGACGCTCAAATACGTCACGATCATCATGCGCGCCGACAACAAGGGCGAGGGCGGCAGCCTGGCGCTGCTCGCGCTGATCTCGGGGCGCGCGGGGCAGAAGCGCTGGACCGCGGGGATCGTGCTGCTCGGCGTGTTCGCGACCGCGCTCTTCTATGGCGACAGCATGATCACCCCGGCGGTGTCGGTGCTCTCGGCGGTCGAGGGCATCGCGATCGCGGCGCCCTCGTTCACCGGGCTGGTGATCCCGATCGCGGTGGTGATCCTGGTGCTGCTGTTCGCGATCCAGCGCACCGGCACGGCGCGGGTGGGCGCGCTGTTCGGCCCGATCATGCTGATCTATTTCACCGTGATCGCCACGCTGGGCGTGGTCAGCATCGCGCAGAACCCGCGCGTCCTGTGGGCGCTTTCGCCCACCCACGCGGTCGAATTCTTCTCGCTGAACCCCATGCAGGCGTTTCTCGCGCTCGGATCGATCGTGCTGGCGGTGACCGGCGCCGAGGCGCTCTATGCCGACATGGGGCATTTCGGGCGCAACCCGATCCGCGTCTCATGGCTGTTCTTCGTCCTTCCCGCGCTGATCCTCAACTATATGGGGCAGGGCGCGCTGCTGATCCGCATGGGGCACGCCGCGCTCGAAAGCCCTTTCTACATGCTCGCGCCCGACAGCCTCCAGCTCCCGCTGGTGATCCTGGCGACGATGGCGGCGATCATCGCCAGCCAGGCGGTGATCTCGGGCGCCTTCTCGGTGACGCAGCAGGCGATCCAGCTCGGCTTCATCCCGCGGCTGCGCATCGATCACACCAACGCCCGCGACGCAGGGCCAGATCTATATCCCGCTGGTCAATTGGGCGCTGATGATCATGGTCATCCTGCTGGTGATCTTCTTCCAGACCTCGTCGAATCTCACTGCCGCTTATGGCATCGCGGTGACGGGCGCGATGCTGATCGACAATTGCTGCTCGCGGTGGTGCTCAGCGTGTTGTGGCAGTGGAAGCGGCGCTATTCCTATCCGCTGCTCGCGCTGTTCTTCCTTGTCGACGGCGCCTATTTCTCGGCCAACCTCACCAAAGTGCCCGACGGGGGCTGGTTCCCGCTGCTGGTCGGGCTGATCGTGTTCACGCTGCTGACCACTTGGGCCAAGGGGCGCAAGCTGATGATCGACCGGCTGCGCGAGGCGGCGATGCCGATCAAGATCTTCATCGATTCGGCCGCCAATTCGGCGAGCCGCGTGCCGGGCACCGCAGTGTTCATGACCTCGACGCCCGAGGGCGTGCCGCATGCGCTGCTCCACAATCTCAAGCACAACAGGTGCTCCACGAGCGCGTGATCCTGCTGACGGTCAAGATCAGCGATTCCCCCTTCGTCCCCGACACCAAGCGGATGAGGATCGAGGATCTCGGCAAGGGCTTCCACCCGC
>JBBCID010000015.1:0-39917 GCA_037200705.1 Sphingomonas sp.
GTGACCAGCGCGCAGAAGCCCGACGAGATTGATGCGGCGCGATCGATCCTCGCCGCCGTGCCCGCGGCGGGCAAGCAACAGTTCGTCCCCGCCAAGGGCGGCGTCCACGGTTCTTCGACGCTGATACCCGCGCGCAATCCGATCGGTGCCGAGGCCGCCTGGACCGCAGTGCTCGGCTTCCTCGATGCCGTGACGCGCCGCTAGAGCATGATCCGATTAGATTGAATCGGATCATGCTCTAGTTTTCTTTTGTTTTCCGCATTTTCCGAGTCGTCAGGCGATTCCGCTCGACTAGAAAATGCTCTAGCGCACCTTGCGCAGCAGCCAGACGGTGCGCCCGCCGGTTGCCGCATCCTCGGGCGCGTACGCGGTTTCGTGCAGCCCCAGATCGGCGAACAGCTCGCGATATTCCGCGGGGTTCAGGCTCGCGTGAAACAGCTCCTCGTCGAACTGCCTGCCGATCGTCTCGCCGCTCGCCGGCCCCGAGTTGAACAGGAATCCGCCGCCCGGCTCGAGCCAGCCGGCGATGCGGACGATCATCGCCGCCTGCTCCTCGCGGCGCAGGTAGAACAGGCTGTCCCACGCGAGCACGCCGTCGAATCTACGGTCCATCACCGCCGCGCGCATGTCCATCTTCAGCCAGCGATGCCGCGGAAAGCGGATCCGCGCGAGCGCGATCATCTTCTCGGAAATGTCGACGCCCGTGAGGTGATGCCCGCCGTCGATCATGTAGCGCGCGACCGGCTCGCCGCCGCCGCAGCCGAGATCGAGGATCTGCCCGCCCCTAGGCACCGCGAGCAGGAACCGATTGAGCCAGTTGCGCTCGACGAACTGCTTGCGCCGCGCCGCATCGAATGCATGCGCGTGGCGATCGTAATGGTCGGCGACGCGATCGGGCATCTCGCCTCATCCCCTCGTCGCCACGGAACCTGTCCCCCGCCGATCCGTTTGATCGGAGACGGAAATTACTCCGCGACGAGGAGGTTATCATGGGTGAACTGACCGACAAGATCAAAGGCAATATCGATGAGGCCGTAGGCAAGCTGAAACAACACAGCGGCAACCCCGAGACGCGCGACGAAGGCGCCGCCCAGGAAGTCAAGGGCAAGGCCGAGCAGACGATCGGCAAGGTCAAGGGCGCGCTCGGCGACGACATCTGATCGTCGCCTGCCGGCAACGGCAAGGGGCCGCTCCGCGCAGGCGGGGCGGCCCTTGTCACATCCCGGCGCGGGGCCCTACGCTTCCGGGAGGGGCGGGAGGCGGCGATGGTCTCGAAGACGAGCCTGACGGAAAGCGTTCGCGCGTTCGACTGGCGCGCGGTGGCGGCCGGGTTGGAACAAAAGCCCGGGCTGCTCGGCGCGCGCGACCGGCGCGGTCGAAGCTGGCTGCACCTGTGCTGCGCGACCCCCGCCCGACGCGCCTCGCCAGGTCGAGGATAGCATCCGTCTGGCGGGCCTGTTGCTCGACCTGGGGCTCGGGATCGACGACGCCGCCTTCACCGAGGGCGAATGGCAGGCGACGCCGCTGTGGTTCGCGATCGCCTGGGGGCGCAATCTCGCGCTGGCCGGGCATCTGCTGCAGCGCGGCGCCAGCCCCGAGCACAGCTTGTTCGCAGCGGCCTGGAACGACGACCCGCGCGGCGATCCGGCTGCTCCTCCGCCACGGCGCGCGGATCGAGGGCGCGCCGGGCGCCGGCGAGACGCCGCTGTTCGGCGCGATCGCGTGGAGCCGGTTCGGGCCGGCCGAGGAATTGCTGCAGGCCGGCGCCGCCCCCGATTTCCGCGATCCCAAGGGACGGACGGCGCTCCACATGATGATCGCAAAGGGCAGCGCGCCCGGGCATTTCGCGATGTTCGTACGGGCCGGCGCGCGCGGGGACATCCCCGATGCCGAGGGACGGACGGCGATCGATCTGCTTCGGCGCAAGCGCGATCCGGCCTATCGCGCGATCGCGGACCGGCTGCGGGTCAGCGCGCCCGAATCTGCGTGATCGTCGCCGCGGGGCCGATCGTCTCGACGTCGGTCTTGAGGTGCAGCAGGCGCAGGCCCGGCTGCGCGAGCGCGCGATCGAGCGCGGGGGCGAACTGGCCGGTCGTCGCCACCGTCTCCGCCCAGCCGCCATAGGCGCGGGCAAGCGCCGCGAAATCGGGGTTGCGCAGGCTCGTGCCGCTCAGCCGTGCGGGATAATGCCGCTCCTGGTGCATCCGGATCGTGCCATAAGCCGCATTGTCGACCAGCAGCACGATCAGGTTCGCTCCGTGCTGGACCGCGGTCGCCAATTCCTGGCCGTTCATCATGAAATCGCCGTCGCCGGCGAGCGCGACGACCTGGCGGCCCGGCACGCGCAGCGCGGCGGCGACCGCGGCGGGGACGCCATAGCCCATCGCCCCCGCGGTCGGCGCGAGCTGCGATCCCGGGCCGGCATAATGCCAATAGCGGTGCCACCAGGCGGAGAAATTGCCCGCGCCGTTGCAGACGATCGTGTCGGCCGGCATCGCCGCGCGCATCGCCGCGACGCACTGCCCGAGATCGAGGCCGACGGTCGCGCGCGGCGGGCGTCGACCAGGCCAGCCATTCGGCATGCGCCTCGGCCCCCGCATCGAAGCCGAGGATGTCGTCCTCCCACAGCGCCGCGGTCTCGGCGAACTCGCGCATGTCGGCGCAGATCGGCAGGTCGGTGCGGAACACGCGGTTGAGCTCGTCGGGGTCGGGATGGACGTGGATGAGAGTCTGGCCGGGATGCTCGGGGGTGACGAGCGTGTAGCCGTCGGTGGTCGCCTCGCCCAGCCGCGCGCCGACGACAAGCAGCAGGTCGGCGTCCTTGATCCGCTGGACGAGCTTCGGATTTGGGGCCGTAGCCGAGGTTGCCGGCATAGACCGGGCTGGTGTTGGGCACCGCATCCTGCCGCCGGAACGCCGCCGCGACCGGCAGCCCAATCCGTTCGGCGAACTCGGCGAAATAATGCGATGCGCCTTCGCTCCATCCGGCGCCGCCGACGATCGCGATCGGGGCGGCGGCATCCCTGAGCAGCGCCGTCAGCGCCATCATCGCCTCGAGGCTCGGCGCCTGGCCGATGCGCGCGACCGGCGGGCGATCGACCGCCGCGGCGGCTTCGGTCAGCATGTCCTCGGCCAGCGCCAGCACCACCGGCCCGGGCCGCCCGCACGTCGCGGTCGACCAGGCGCGCGCGACATATTCGGGGATGCGCCGCGCGTCCTCGATCCGGCCCGCCCATTTGGCGAGCGGGGCGAACATCGCGGGGAAATCGACTTCCTGGAACGCCTCGCGATCGCGCGTGCCGCGATCGATGTCGCCGATGAACAGGATCATCGGCACCGAATCCTGCATCGCGACATGGACGCCGATGCTCGCGTTGGTCGCGCCGGGCCCGCGCGTGACGAAGGCGACGCCCGGCCGCCCGGTCAGCGCCCCGTCGGCGCAGGCCATGAACGCCGCCCCGCCCTCCTGCCGGCAGGTGACGAGATCGATCGCGGGCGTGTCGTGGAGCGCGTCGAGCACGGCGAGGAAGCTTTCGCCGGGGACGTGGAAGATGCGGTCGCAGCCCTGCGCGGCAAGGTTGTCGACGAGGATGCGGCCGCCGGTGCGTGTGTCGGTCATGACGCGTGTCTAGCGGCTCTCCGCTCCGCCGTCATGCCCGAGCGAAACCGACTTGAATCCCCGTTCAGGTTCGCTTGACCCGTCGCGGGTCGCGCGCCTATCGGCGGACGCGCGAGAGGAGAGAGTCGCCCATGAAGAAGCTCTACGCCAATGCCGAGGCCGCGCTCGACGGGCTGCTGTTCGACGGGATGATGCTGTGCGCGGGCGGGTTCGGGCTGTGCGGAATCCCCGAGCGGCTGATCGACGCGATCGAGGCATCGGGGGTGAGGGACCTCACGATCGCCTCGAACAACGCCGGGATCGACGGCCAGGGGCTCGGCAAGCTGCTGCGCAGCCGCCAGGTCAGGAAGATGATCTCCTCCTATGTCGGCGAGAACAAGGAGTTCGAGCGGCAATATCTCGCCGGCGAGCTCGAGGTCGAGTTCTGCCCGCAGGGCACGCTCGCCGAGCGGTGCCGCGCCGGCGGGGCGGGCATCCCGGGCTTCTACACCAGGACCGGGGTCGGCACGCAGGTCGCCGAGGGCAAGGAAAGCAAGGTGTTCGACGGCGAGGAATATATCCTCGAACGCGGCATCCGCGCCGACCTGGCGATCATCAAGGGCTGGAAGGCCGACGAGAGCGGCAACCTGATGTTCCGCAAGACCGCGCGCAACTTCAACCAGCCGATGGCGACCGCGGGCAGGATCTGCGTGGCCGAGGTGGAGGAAGTCGTGCCGGTGGGCAGCCTCGATCCCGACTGCATCCATCTGCCCGGCATCTATGTGAACCGGATGATCGTCGGCGCGCCCTACGACAAGCAGATCGAGTTCCGCACGACGCGTGCGCGCGAGGCGGCATGATCGGCGGGCGCGCCGCCCCGCTCGCGCTGCTGCTGGCGATTCCGGCGCTGTCGGGGTGCGTCGCGGTGTTGCCGCTCGCCGCGGCGGGCACGGTCGCCAAGCAGCAGATCGATCATGGCCGCGCGCGCAAGCCCGGCAAGGGATGGCAGATCACCACCGCCACGGCGCTGCCCCCGCCGTCGCCGCAGCCCGTCGCGCCGGCTCCCGCCGCGCCGCAGGGCCCGCCCGCGGGGATGCAATATCTCTACGGCTCGGGCGAGGCGGCGGCGCTCAGCACCCAGGCCTATCAGGGACTGTGGAACTATCTCACCGCGCGCATCGCGGATCGCAAGGCGGGCGTCGGCCTGTGGAGCGTGGTGATGTCGCCCGAGGCGACGCTCGCCGTGCCCAAGTTCATGGCATGCGGGAAGAAGCCGATCGCCGCGGTGTTCGATATCGACGAGACCGTGCTGCTCAACCTCGGCTACGAATATTCGGACGCGAAGCGCACCGGCGCCTATGACGAATCGCGCTGGAAGCGCTGGGAGCAGACCGGCGCGGACAAGGTCGCCGCCGTTCCGGGCGCGGCCGAGACGCTCGAGGCGGCGCGCCGCGCCGGGGTGACCATCGTGTTCAACTCGAACCGCTCCGAATCGAGCGCTGCGCAGACGATCGCGGCGCTGGGGAGCGCGGGGCTGGGGCCCGCCGAGCTGGGCAAGACGCTGTGGCTGCGCGCCGACGGCGCGCCGGGCGGCAAGGACGCACGCCGCTGGGAGATTTCGGCGAAATATTGCGTCGTCGCGCTGGTCGGCGACCAGCTCGGCGATTTCAGCGACCTGTTCAACGTCGCCGGAGTCTCCGCGCCGGTCCGCCGCAACACCGCGGTCCAGACGATGATCGCGCCGATGTGGGGCTCGGGCTGGTTCCTGCTTCCCAATCCCGTCTACGGCACCGCGCTGCGCGGCGACCTCGACGAACTTTTCCCGGCGGACAAGCGCTGGACCGATCCGGAGGAGAAATAATGGCCTGGACCCGCGACGAAATGGCGGCGCGCGCGGCGCGCGAGCTCGAGGACGGCTATTACGTCAACCTGGGTATCGGCATCCCGACGCTGGTCGCGAACCATATCCCCGCGGGCGTCGAGGTGACGCTCCAGTCGGAGAACGGGATGCTCGGCATCGGCCCGTTCCCTTATGACGACGAGGTCGATCCCGATCTGATCAACGCCGGCAAACAGACGATCTCCGAGCTGCCCAACTCGGTCTATTTCAGCTCGGCGGAGAGCTTCGCGATGATCCGCGGCGGGCACATCGACCTCACCGTGCTCGGCGCGATGGAGGTCAGCGAGACCGGCGACATCGCCAATTGGATGATCCCCGGCAAGATGATCAAGGGCATGGGCGGCGCGATGGACCTGGTCGCGGGGGTCAAGAAGATCATCGTGGTGATGGAGCATACCTCGAAGAACGGCGATCCCAAGTTCATCCCCGAATGCACGCTGCCGCTCACCGGCCGGAACGTCGTCGACATGATCATCACCGATCTCGCGGTGTTCCAGCGCCCCGACCACGCGAGCCCGTTCCGGCTGATCGAGCTGGCGCCGGGGGTGAGCGAGGAAGAAGTGGCCGCCAAGACCACGGCGCGCTATCTTCACTGAATGGATGAAGCGACGCCTCCACGCTGGCAGCTGCGTCTGCGCAACTACGACAGCGCAATCGAATGGCTTCGGGAGGCCGTGGAGCTTGCTGGTCAGCGCCCGCTTTCGGAGCTCGAAAAGGCGGGCATGGTTCAGCGCTTCGAGATCGCGTGCGAGCTCGGGTGGAAGCTGATGGCGGATTATCTGCTGCATGAGCTGGTGCCGCTCGACACGGTGACGCCGGGGGGCGCCATTCGCGCCGCCTTTGCCGCGGAAGTGATCCGCGACGGCGACGCGTGGATGGCCGCCAGCAGGCTGCGAAACGCGCTTTCCCACACCTATGACAAGGCCGTTCGCGATCGTGCGCTGGAGGAAATCTCCGGACGCTATCTGCCGCTGTTCGCGGAGTTCCGAGACGCCATGGCGGCCCGGCGTGAACGATGAGGCGCTGACGGCCGCCCAGCGGCGCGCGCTCCTGCAAGCGTTCGCGCCGTTTGCGTCGCGGATCGAGCGCGTCGACCTGTATGGCTCACGCGCCCGGGGCGATCATCGGCCGGGCTCGGACATCGACCTGATCATCACCGGAAGCCTCGACGACTCCGCCCTGGCGAGGCTCGAAATCGCGCTCGAGGCGAGCGATCTCAGCGTGGCCGTCGATCTCAAGCGCGACGAGGATGTCGCCGACGCGGAAGTCCGGCGCGAAATCCTTCGGCATGCACGACTGCTCTTCCGGCGCAGCGACCTACTGGCCGCCTGACCGCCACGTTGACGCTGAGTGCGGTGCGGCGTAGCGATCATATATGTTGTCCGCATTCCGCCGCCGTTATCTCGACCTGCTGGCGTCGATCTATATCTACAACGAGCATCGCGGCTACACGAGCATCGAGCGGGTGCTCCAGGCGGTGCGCGCGCGCGCGCCCGACGACCATGCGCTGATCGATTCGATCGAGAAGCACCGCGCCGACGAGCGCAAGCACTACAACATGTTCAAGCGCTGGTTCGAGCTGCAGGGATATATGCCCTATGCGGTCGACCGGACGTGCGGGCATATCGATCGGTTCGTCGAGATCATGTTCCGCGTGACGATCGACGATCTCGACACCCAGGCGGTGATCGACAGCGACGATCTGTTCGAGAAATTGTGCCGCGTGATCTCGCTGACCGAGAAGCGCGGCTATCGCCAGGTCCATATCCTGCTCAGGCATCCGCTCGTGCGGCACGACAAGACGCTGATCAGGATCTTCCAGATCATCGAGAAGGACGAGCCGAGCCATTGGGCGCCCTATGACGGCTGGCTGGCGAGGAACGGCAAGCGCGAGCCCCGATGGTGGGAGAAGGCGATCGACACCTTCATCCATTCCGAACTGCTGTTCCTCAAGCTGCCGATCCTGTTCCTCACGCCCCGGCTCAAGCGCCGATCGGACTGGGCGGATGCGAGCGAGCCCGCAGAGCGGATCGCGCCGCCGATTCCGGTCGCGGCCTAGCTTCCCATGCGCCTGCTGCTGACGGGCTCGTCGGGCTGGCTCGGCCGCTTTCTTGCGCCGATGCTGCGCGCGAAGGGCCATCGGGTCGTCGGGCTCGACCTTGCGCCGGGAGCGGACACGCAGCTGGCGGGCAGCGTCGCCGATCGGGCGCTGATCGACCGCGCCTTCGCCGATCACGGCATCGAAGCGGTGATCCACGCCGGCGCGCTGCACAAGCCCGACATCGCCCGCTACCCCGCGCAGGCCTTCGTCGACGCCAACGTGACCGGCACGCTCAACCTGCTCGAAGCCGCGGCGGCGGCGGGGCATGACCGGTTCGTCTTCACCTCGACGACGTCGCTGATGATCTCCGACGCGATCCGCACCGAGCGCTCGGCCGAGGCGGCGTGGCTCGACGAGCGATCGGGCCCGCTGCTCCCGCGCAACATCTATGGCGCGACCAAGCTCGCCGCCGAGCATCTCTGCCGGCTCGCGCATGCCGAGAAGGGGCTTGCCTGCATCGTCCTGCGCACGGGGCGCTTCTTCCCCGAGGAAGACGACACCGATCGCGCGCTTTCGGGCCCCAACACCAAGGCGAACGAATTCCTCAATCGCCGGCTGACCGTGGAGGATGCGGCGCGGGCGCATCTCGCCGCGCTCGATCGCGCCCCGGCGCTCGGGTTCGGGACCTATATCGTGTCGGCGCCCACGCCCTTCGCCCGCGGCGAATGCGCCGAGCTCAAGGCCGACGCGCCCGGCGTGATCGCGCGCCATTTCCCCGATGCCGCCCGGCTCTATGCCCGGCACGGGTGGCGGCTGCCGCGGAGCATCGGCCGGGTCTATGATTCGAGCCTCGCCGAACGCGATCTCGGCTTCCGTTGCGAAACCGGCTTCGCCGAGGTGCTCGAGGCGCTGCGCGCCGGCGCGGCGATGCCGTTCGCGCACGACCCGGCCTATGTCTCGCCCAAGGAATCTGGCGGAGGCGTAACGACTATGGCATAGGCGCAGGGGAATCAGGGGGAGATTCCGCGTGCGTCTGCTTGGTCGCATCCTGCTGGCGCTTGCCGGCATCGTCGTTGTTGCGCTTGTCATCCTATATGGCGGGTCCGAGTGGGTGCTGCGCCGCGCACATCATGTCCCGCTCGCCGCGATCGCCATCCCCACCGACGCCGCCTCGATCGCCGAAGGCGGGCGGCTGGCGGCGATCGAGGGCTGCCGCGGCTGCCACGGGCCCAACAGCGAAGGCACCGTCTGGCCCGATCCGCCCGCGTTCGTCGCGAGCATCGCGCCCCCGGGGATCGCGCGCGCGATCGCGAGCTATTCCGACGCCGAGCTGCTGCGGCTGATCCGCCACGGCGTGCGCAAGGACGGCACCACCCTGTTCATCATGCCGACGATTTCGCACCGCTTCATCGCCGACGACGACGCCGCAAAGCTGATCGCGTGGATCCGCACGCTCAAGCCCGGCCCCAACGACGTGACGCAGGCGACCAGCTTCGGACCCGTCGGCCGCGCGATGATCCTGTCCGGCCAGATCGCGCCGAGCTTCCAGGTGGGCGACGTCGCCGAGCCGCACCGCCCGGCGAACGTCGGCCGCTATTTCTACGATGCGGTATGCTCGGAATGCCATTTCCTCGACAAGCCCAAGCCGACCGACGACGGCAAGCAGATCGCGCCCGCGCTCGCGCCGATGGCGGCGAGCTACGATCCGGCGGCGTTCCACAAGCTGTTGCGCACGGGCGTGGGGATCACCGGCCGCGATCTGGGGCTGATGAAGGACGTCGCGCTCGAGGCGACCCATGTCTTCACCGACGAGGAGATGACCGCGATCCAGGACTATCTGAAGGGCGAGGGCGCCAAGCAGGCCAAATAGCTCGGCTTCGCGACGCAAAATTACCGGACGGCTTGCCCTTGCGCACGATTGGACTAGATCGCCCGCATGGCAAGCCGACCTCTCACCCTTTATGAAAAGATCTGGGCCGATCATGTCGTCGAGCGTCGCGGCGACGGCACCTGCCTGATCTACATCGACCGTCACCTTCTCCACGAGGTTACCAGCCCCCAGGCGTTCGAGGGGCTGCGCGCCGCCGGGCGCCGCGTGCGCCGCCCCGATCTGACGCTGGCGGTGCCCGACCATAACCTGCCGACCACCCCGCGCGTCGATGCCGCGGGGCGCGTGCTGCCGATCACGGACCCGGAGAGCGCCGCGCAGCTGGCCGCCTTGCGCCGCAACACCGCCGAGTTCGGCATCCGCTACATCGACGCCAACGCCGCCGAGCAGGGCATCGTCCACGTCATCGGCCCCGAGCAGGGCTTCACGCTGCCCGGCATCACCTTGGTCTGCGGCGACAGCCATACCTCGGCGCACGGCGCGCTGGGGGCGCTGGCGTTCGGCATCGGCACGAGCGAGGTCGAGCACGTGCTGGCAACGCAGACGCTGCTGCTGCGCCAGGCGAAGACGATGGAGGTGCGGATCGACGGCACGCTCGGCTTCGGCGTCAGCCCCAAGGACGTGATCCTGACGGTGATCGGCCGGATCGGCGCGGCGGGGGGCACCGGCCATGTGATCGAATATACCGGCGAGGTGATTCGCGGCATGTCGATCGAGGGGCGGCTGACCGTTTCGAACATGTCGATCGAAGGCGGCGCGCGCGCCGGGCTGATCGCGCCCGACGAGACGACCTTCGCCTATCTCAAGGGCCGGCCGATGGCGCCCGCGGGCGCGGATTGGGAGCGGGCGCTCGCCTATTGGCGGACGTTGCCAAGCGACGCGGGCGCGCAATTCAACGCCACCGTGCGCGTCGACGCCACCGACATCGCCCCCTCGCTTACCTGGGGCACGAGCCCCGAGGACGTGGTGCCGATCACCGGGCTGGTGCCCGATCCCGAGAGCTTCGCCGATCCCGCGAAGCGCGTCGCTGCGCAGAAATCGCTCGATTACATGGGCCTCACCGCCGGGACGGCGATGCGCGACGTGGCGATCGGGCACGTCTTCATCGGATCGTGCACCAACAGCCGCATCGAGGATCTGCGCGCCGCCGCGGCGGTCGCCAACGGGCGCCATGTCGCGGAGGGCGTGCGTGCGCTGGTCGTCCCCGGATCGGGACTGGTCAAGCGCCAGGCCGAGGCCGAGGGGCTCGACCGGATCTTCGTGTCGGCCGGGTTCGAATGGCGCGAGCCGGGATGCTCCATGTGTCTCGCAATGAACCCGGATAAAGTGCCGAGCGGCGAACGTTGCGCTTCTACTTCGAACCGGAATTTCGTAGGAAGGCAGGGTCCGGGGGCTAGGACACATCTGCTGTCGCCGGCGATGGCGGCAGCGGCGGCAGTAACAGGGCGGTTGACCGACGTCAGGGAGCTGATGACGTAAGGCGGCCGGGCGGGGGTGCGTATGAAGCGGGCGTTGGTGGCGTTGATTGCCGGGACCCTCCTGAGCGGCCTCGCCGCCGCTTATGCGACCACCACCCAGATCATCGCCGACGAGCGCTCGGACGCCCAGCAGCGACTCGCCGACGCGCGTTGAGCGCCGCACCCGCGACTTGATCCCGCGCCTCCGCGCCGCCATGAGCGAGCGCGAAGGAGATTCCGATGGACCCGGTCAGCCATGTCGAGGGACGCGCCTATCCGTGGGGCGCCAAGAACGTCGACACCGACGTGATCATCCCCGCGCACTGGCTCAAGACCGTGTCGCGCGAAGGGCTCGGCCGCGGCGCGTTCGAGACGGTGCGCGCCGAGCCCGGCAATCTGTTCGACGATCCTCGCTACGCCGGCGCTCCCGTGCTGATCGCGGGCGAGAATTTCGGCTGCGGATCGAGCCGCGAGCACGCCGCCTGGGCGCTCGCCGACATGGGCGTGAAGGCGGTGATCGCGCCGAGCTTCTCGGACATCTTCTCGGGCAATGCCTTCAAGAACGGGATCGTCGCGGCGGTGCTGCCGCAGGAGGCGATCGACCGGCTGGTCGAGGTGGCGCGCGACCACGAGATCACCGTCGATCTCGAGACGATGACCGTCACCACGCCCTTCCAGGACCGGTTTCCGTTCGAGCTCGATCCGTTCCGCCGCGACTGCCTGATGCAGGGGCTGGACGAGATCGGCATGACGCTGGCAAGAGACAAGGCGATCTCGAGCTACGAGACGGGCGCGGCGTGCACGCGCCCATGGGTCGCAACGGGGAACGGGCATGAAGGCGCTGTTGTCGAAGGAGCCGGGCGGGCCTGACACGCTCGCGCTCGAGGAGCTGGCCGATCCCGTCCCGGGCAAGGGGCAGGTGCTGGTCGCGGTCCGGGCCTGTGCGATCAACTATCCCGACGTGCTGATCATCGAGGACCGGTATCAGATGCGCCCGCCGCGCCCGTTCGCGCCGGGCGGCGAGATCGCCGGTGTGGTCGAGGCGGTGGGCGAGGGCGTGACCGGCTGGGCGCCGGGCGACCGCGTGATCGCGGTGATCGGCTTCGGCGGGCTCGCCGAGAAGGTGGTGGTCGGCGCGGGGCAGCTCTACCGGCTGCCCGAGGGGCGCAGCTTCGAGGACGGCGCTGCGCTGCTGCTCACCTATGCGACGACGATCCATGCGCTGCTCGACCGCGGGCATTTGAAGGAAGGCCAGACCCTGCTCGTGCTCGGCGCGGCCGGCGGCGTCGGGCTGGCGGCGGTCGAGCTGGGCAAGGCGTTCGGCGCGATCGTCGTCGCGGCGGTCTCGTCCGAGGCCAAGGCCGCGGCGGCGAAGGCGGCGGGCGCGGACACGGCGATCGTCTATCCGCGCGCGCCGTTCGACAAGGATCAGTCGAAGGCGCTGGCCGACCAGTTCAAGGCCGCGCTCGGGCCGGGCGGCGCCGACGTGATCTACGATCCGGTCGGCGGCGACTATGCCGAGCCGGCGCTGCGATCGATCGGGTGGGAGGGGCGCTATCTGGTGGTCGGCTTCCCCGCCGGCATCCCCAAGCTGCCGCTCAACCTGACCCTGCTTAAAAGCTGCGACGTGTGCGGCGTCTTCTGGGGCGCCTTCGCCGCGCGCGATCCGGCGGCCAACCAGGCGCATGTCGAGCGGCTGTTCCGGCTGTGGGCGGAAGGCCGGATCGCGCCGCGGGTAACCGAAACCTTCGCGCTGGCGGAGGGCGGCAAGGCGATCGCGCGGGTCGCCGCGCGCGAGGCGATCGGCAAGCTGGTGGTGCGCGTCAACTAGCTCCTCCCCGGCACGGGGGGGTACCGCCGCGAAGCGGTGGTGGAGGGGGTGCGCCGCGCGCGATTCCCTCGCGGCCCTCCGCCTCCACCAGCCTGCGGCTGGTCCCCCTCCCCCGTGCCGGGGAGGATCGCGTTGCTTGCCATGCCCCCGCCGCCCACCTATCTCGGGCGGACAGCAGCAAGGGTAAGCCGGGACCATGACCACATTCGACGATCGCGAGCGCGGGTTCGAGGCGAAGTTCGCGCACGACGAGGAAATGGCGTTCCGCGTCGTCGCGCGCCGCAACCGGCTGCTCGGCCGCTGGGCCGCAGCGCAGATGAAGCTGACCCCCGAGGAGACCGAGGGCTATGCCCGCGCGGTCGTCCAGGCCGATTTCGAGGAAGCCGGCTCGGAGGACGTGATCCGCAAGCTGCTCGGCGACCTGCTCGCCGCCGGCGTCGACATCCACGAAGCCGCGGTTCGCCGCGCGCTCGAGGAACAGACCGTCGAGGCGCGCCGCCAGTTGATGGCCGAATAGCATGCCGATGCCCGCCGAGGAGATCGAGACGCTGATCCGCGCGGGGATTCCCGACGCGACCGTCGAGATCACCGATCTGGCGGGCGACGGCGATCATTATGCCGCGCGCGTGGTGAGCCCGAGCTTTCGCGGCATGCCGCGCGTGCGCCAGCACCAGGCGGTCTATGCCGCGCTGGGCGGCAGGATGGGCGGCGCGCTCCACGCGCTGCAACTGACCACCGAAGCGCCAGTCGAGGAGTGAGGCAAGTGAGCGATGACGTGCAGGAACGGCTGAAGGGCCTGGTCGAAACCCACGATGTGCTGCTGTTCATGAAGGGCAGCCCCTTGTTCCCGCAATGCGGCTTCTCGAGCCGCGCGGTGGCGATCCTCAACCATCTCCGCGTCGACTTCGAGAGCTTCGACGTGCTCCAGGATCAAGGCGTCCGCCAGGGCATCAAGGCCTTCTCCGATTGGCCGACGATCCCCCAGCTCTATGTAAAGGGCGAGTTCGTCGGCGGATCGGACATCATGATGGAGATGTACGAAAGCGGCGAGCTGGCGCAGATGCTGGCGGACAAGGGCGTGGTCGCGGCGCACTAGGACCGGCCGTCACCCCGGCCTCGTGCCGGGGTCCACCGTGCCGCCTTGGCAGGGCAGGAGGTTCGAGGAATTCGCCCAGCCGCCTGGTGGGCCCCGGCACAAGGCCGGGGTGACGAAGAAGAATGCGAGTTTGACCCATGCGTGGGCGACTCGGTGGTTGGAGAACCCCGGGGCGGGCGGGCCGACGCGAGACCGAAGCTGGTCGACCCGCCCTTTGAAGCGTAGAACGCTCGGGTGCTCTGAATAATGCAGCGGGCGTGCCAACCGGGCCGATCCGCGGATTTCCGCCGCTTCGATGGTTAGCGCTTCTTAACCCTCCCTCCCGATTGTAAGCCATCCCGACAGTTTCGGCATCGCACCGAGCCGCACGGCGCTGCGGGGCAGCGGAATCGTTCAGCGCGCGTTCAGCCCATTGACTACAGACGTAATCATCGATTACACAAGTAGTCACAAGAGGGACCCGATGAGCGAACGAATCAGCGACGCCGAACATGCGGTGATGGAGGTGCTCTGGGAAGAGTCGCCGCTCACCGCGCAGGAAGTCGTCGAGCGCGTGCCCGCCGAGCGCGACTGGAGCGCGAACACGGTCAAGACTTTGCTCGGCCGGCTGCTCGCCCAAGAACATCATCGGGCACGAGGAAGAGGGGCGGCGCTATCGCTATCGCCCGCTCGTCGCGCGTGGCGATTATGTCGAGGGCGAATCGCGGCGGCTGATGGATCGGCTGTTCGGCGGCAAGCTCACCCCGCTCGTCGCGCATCTCGCCGAGCGCGACGCGATCACCCGACCAGGACATCGCCGAGATCGAAGCCCTGCTGCGGGAGCTCAAGCAATGATCGCCCCCTCGTTCATTGGCTGGGCAATCGAAACCTTCGTCGCCACCACGCTGCTGATGCTGCTCGTGCTGGCGCTGCGCGGCCCGGTGCGCAAGGCGTTCGGGCCGCACATCGCCTATGCGCTGTGGGCGCTGCCGGTGCTGCGCATGTTGATGCCGCGGCTGCCGGGCGATTGGCAATTGACGCGGCTGATCGCGCCGCTCAACCAGCAGGCCGCCGACGCGCCCGGCGTGGCGTTCGGCGTGATGAACCCCGCCACGCTCTCCCCCGCGATCGATCCGGCGGTGGTGGTGCATACCAGCTTCGAGTTCGCCGGGCATCACACCGCCGTCGCGCTCGTCCCGCCGACGACGGTCGCGGGCGGGCCGAGCATCGCGGTGCTGCTGCTCGGCCTGTGGGCGGTGGGGGCGATCGTCTTCCTCGCCTATCACCTGATCGCGCACGGCCGCTTCTGCCGCCACCTGCTCGAGCGCGCGCGGATCGACCGCACGGTCGCCGAGGGCCGCGTGCGGGTGATCGAGACCGATGCCGCACACGGGCCGCTCGCGTTCGGGATCTGGCGCAAGTACGTCGCCTTCCCGCGCGATTTCTCGGAGCGGTACGACGCGCTCGAGCGCGATCTCGCGCTGGCGCACGAGCTCGGCCACCACGTCCGCGGCGATCTGATCGCCAATTGGGTGGCGCTGGTCGTGCTCGCGCTCCACTGGTTCAATCCGGTCGCGTGGCGGGCGTTTCGCGCCTTCCGCGCCGATCAGGAAATGGCCTGCGACGCCCTGGTGCTCGCCGGCCGCGCCCAGGCACTGCGCCATGCCTATGGCCGTGCGATCGTCAAGTCCGCGCATGGGGGTGCGGTCTCGGCGGCATGTCACTTGCACACGATCAACGAACTGAAAGGGAGGCTTCGCATGCTTTCGAAGACCAGGAACCTATCCCCCACCCGGATCGCCGCGGGCATGGTGGGCGTAAGCGCTTTGTCGCTGGCGGCGCTGGGGCTGACCGCCTCGGGCACCCAGGCGGCCGAGCGGATCAAGACCAACGTCGAGCGCGTCACCGGCGTCGACCTGACCGGCCAGACCGCGCCGACGCCGCCCCGCCGCCGAGGCCGTGCCGATACCGCCCGAGGCCGCCGAGGCGCCGGCCGCCCCCGACGGCAAGCGCGTCGAGCGCCGCATCTATCGCTTCAGCGACGACGAGGGCGGCAAGGACGTCAAGCACAAGCGGGTGATCATCGTCCGCGACGGCGAGCAGGTCGAGATCCCGGACGTGAAGGCGATCGAGGCGTCGATCCCCGACATCCGATCGGGCCGGTGCGACGGCGACCATGGCAGCACCGTCGTCGTCACCCCCGGCGCGGACGGCAGGAAGACCAAGATGGTCATCTGCGTCAACCGGATCGAGGCGCAGGCGGCGCAGGCGCGCGACCTGGCGTCGCACTCGACCGAGCTGGCGATGGCCGGGCTGCGCGGCGCGCGCGCGTCGATCGCGGCGGAGCGGAACCTCACCGAGGAGCAGCGGAAGGCGGCGCTCGCCGGCATCGACGAGGCGATCCGCGACCTGCAGAACGACAAGGAATCCGACAAGGACGATTGACGAGTGGGGAGGCGCGCGCATTGTCCCGCGCGCGCCTTTAGCGGGGCCGGCCGTCGTTCCTTCGGGCGGCCGGCTCCGTGATTCCCGCCTCGAAGCGCGCCGATTCGGTCCGCCCTTGTCTCGCGCGGCGCGAACGGCCATCTCCCTTGCATGACCGAAGCCCCGACCGGCGTCGCCGCAGCGATCGATCCGCTGGTCACGCGCGTGCTGGCCGGCAATCCATCGCCCTATACCTTCACGGGCACCCAGACCTATCTGGTGGGGACGGCCGATCTCGCGGTGATCGATCCCGGCCCGGATGAGCCCGCGCATCTCGAGGCGCTGCGCGCCGCGATCGCCGGGCGGCCGGTGACGGCGATCGTCTGCACCCACACCCACCGCGACCACAGCCCCGCCGCCGCTCCGCTCAAGGGCCGCGACCGGCGCGCCGATCATCGGCTGCGCGGCGCTGTCGCTGAGCGACGACGGCCCGCGCGCCGACGCCGCGTTCGACCGCACCTATGCGCCCGATCGCGCCCTCGCCGACGGCGAGACGCTGTCGGGCGAGGGGTGGACGCTCGAGGCGGTCGCGACCCCCCGGGGCACACCTCGAACCACCTCTGCTACGCGCTGCGCGAGACCGGCGCGTTGTTCAGCGGCGATCATGTGATGGGCTGGTCGACCACCGTCGTCGCGCCGCCCGACGGCGACATGGCGGACTATATGGCGAGCCTCGACAAGCTGCTCGCGCGCGACGACCGCGTCTATTATCCCGCGCACGGCCCCGAAATCGATCGACCGCGGCGCTTCGTGCGCGGGCTGATCGGCCACCGCAGGCAGCGCGAGGGGCAGATCCTGCGGCTGCTCGGGCAGGACGTGCGCGAGGTTCCGGCGATGGTCGCGCGCATGTATGTGGGGCTCGACCCGCGGCTGATCGGCGCCGCCGGGCGCTCGGTGCTCGCGCACCTGATCGATTTGCGCGCGCGCGGGCTGGTGACCGGCGACGGCGACGACTGGAGGATGGCGGCATGAGCAAGGGGTGCGCTTGGGTCTTCGGCGGATTGGTGGTGGTCGCGCTCGTGATCGGCGCGGGCTTCTGGTTCGTGGGGGATTCGATCAAGCGCAGCTTCAGCACCCCCCACGCCGGTCTCGATCGCGCAGGCGAGCCTCCAGGGATTGCGCGAGCAGAACCGGCTGACCACCTTTTCGGCGAGTTATGTCGCGGTCGTCACCTCGAAGCAGAGCCAGCTCGGGCTCACCGCGCAGAAGACGATGATCATGCCGGGATCGGTGCGCTACGAAGTCGACCTCTCCAAGCTCAACCAGAACATGCTGAGCTGGGACGCGGCGGGCAACAAATTGTCGGTCACGCTGCCGCCGGTCGAGGTGGTCGGCCCCGACGTCGACATCAACGCGATCCGCCAATACGACAATGGCGGCATCCTGATGACCTTCACCGATGCCGGGGCCAAGCTCGACGAGGCCAACCGCCGGGCTGCGCAGGAGGAATTGATGCGCCAGGCGCGCGCCGAGCCGCAGATCCGCCTCGCGCGCGACGCCGCCCGCCGCGCGATCGAGCGCAGCTTCGCGATGCCGCTGCGCGCGGCCGGGCTCAACGCCACGGTCGAGGTGATCTTCGCCGACGAGGCGCGGGGAACCGACCACGAGGTGTGGGACATGTCGCGCCGGCCGGCCGACGTGATCGCCAACATGAAATGAAGACCCATTCCCCCCTCGGCGCGGATGCTGTATCCTGCGCGCGCCGAATCGGGGGGATCGAACATGGCGACCATTGCCGAGCCGAGGCGCGCAGCCGGAGGCGACGAGGGCTTCTTCCTGACGATGGCGATCGTGACCGCAGCCGTGCTGGTCGGCGGGTTCGCCTTCAATCTGGCGATGGGGCGGTCCAGCTTCGCGGTGCCGCCGATCTTTCATGTCCATGCCTTCCTCTTCTTCGGCTGGATCCTGATCTTCGTCACCCAGAACGCGCTGGCGGCCTCGGGTGCCATCGAGATTCACCGGCGGCTTGGCTGGGTGGCCGCGGTATGGGTGCCGGCGATGGTGGCGATGGGGCTGGCGATCACGCTCTATGCCGTGCGCGATCCCGGCCGTCCGCCCTTTTTCTATCTGCCCGAGTTCCTGATCGGCAATCCGCTCGGCATCCCTCTGCTTCGCCGGGCTCGTGGCGGCGGCGATCCGGATGCGCCGGGCCACCGACTGGCACCGCCGGCTGATGTGCGGCGCGATGATCTCGATCACCGGGCCGGGGTTCGGCCGGCTGCTGCCCGCGCCGTTGCTGATCCCCTGGGCGTGGTGGGCGGCCGCGTTCATCTGCCCGATGATCGTGCTGGCGGCAGCGGCGTTTTTCGACCCGCGCCGCGCGGCGAGCGGCCGCGTCCATCCCGCCTGGCTATGGACCGGGGCGGCGATGACGGCGACGATCGCGATCACCGATCTGATCGCCTTCAGTCCTCTCGGCGCGCCGCTCGCGCGCGCGGTGGTCGCGGGCTCGCCGGCCGCCGGACAAGATTTCGCGCCGCACTTCCCTTGATCCGCGCCGGCCTGGGGGCCATGTGCCGGCAAGCTGGCCGGGGATCGACGATGGACGCGCGTGACGGAATTGGCGGCAGTCTCGCCGGGCTCGACCTGCGCGCCGAGATCGATCGGCTGCGCAAGGAGCGCGGCGCGGTGATCCTCGCGCATTATTACCAGAAGCCCGAATTGCAGGACATCGCCGATTTCGTCGGCGACAGCCTCGATCTCAGCCGCAAGGCCGCGGAGACCGATGCCGAAGTGATCGCCTTCTGCGGGGTGCGCTTCATGGCCGAGGTCGCCAAGATCCTGAGCCCCGGGAAGATCGTCGTGCTGCCCGACATGAACGCGGGGTGCAGCCTCGAGGATTCATGCCCGCCCGAGCAATTCGCCGCGTTCCGCAGCGCGCATCCCGATCACATCGCGCTGACCTACATCAATTGCTCGGTCGAGGTGAAAGCGCTCAGCGACATCATCGTCACCAGCTCGTCGGCGGAGAAGATCCTCAGCCAGATTCCGCGCGACCAGAAGATCATCTTCGGCCCCGACAAGCATCTCGGCGGCTACATCAACCGCAAGACCGGGCGCGACATGCTGCTGTGGCCCGGCGTGTGCATCGTCCATGAGGCGTTCAGCGAGACCGAGCTGCTCAAGCTCAAGGCGCAGCACCCGGGCGCGCCGGTCGCGGCGCATCCCGAATGCCCGCCGCACGTGCTCGACCACGCCGATTACGTCGGATCGACCAGCGGCATCCTCGAATTCGCCAAGGCGATGCCGGGCGACACGCTGATCGTGGCGACCGAGCCGCACATCATCCACCAGATGGAAAAGGCGTTCCCGAACAAGCAGTTCATCGGCGCGCCGGGGGCCGACGGCAACTGCAACTGCAACATCTGCCCCTATATGGCTCTCAACACGATGGAGAAGCTCTACCTGAGCTTGCGCGACCTCGGCTGGGTCTATTATCTCGCGGTCGCGCCCGCGCATCGCCGCGCCGGGCTCGGCCGCGCGCTGATGGCGGCGGCGGAAGGCTGGCTGCGCGCGCGGCGCGCCCAGCTCCAGCTGATGGTGCGCGAGGACAATGAGGGCCGCGCTTGGCTTCTACGCTGCGCTCGGGCTCGAGCGTCAGCGCGTGGTGACGCTGGGGCGCTTCTTTGCTGATGAGGACGAACGGGAGCGATAGATGCCGACGGCACGATGGAACGGGGCGGTGATCGCCCGGGAGCGACGACACGGTGGTGATCGAGGGCAACCATTATTTCCCTGCCGATGCGGTCGATCCGGCCTTACTCGAGGACAGCGACACCCACACGCTCTGTCCGTGGAAGGGGGTTGCGAGCTACAAGACGATCGTGGTGGGGGAGGCGCGCAACCGCGACGCCGCTTGGTATTATTCCGACCCCAAGCCCCGCCGCCGCGGAGATCGCCGCCGCTTCGCCTTCTGGAAGGGCGTGACGGTTGAATGAGCGCGATGATGTACGGCATCAAGAATTGCGACTCGATCAAGAAGGCGCGCGCCTGGCTCGACGCCCACGGCGTCGCCTATGCCTTCCACGATACAAGACGGCCGGGATCGAGGCGGCGCGGCTCGCGGGCTGGATCGAGGCGCTGGGCTGGGAAACGCTGCTCAACCGCGCCGGCACGACCTTCCGCAAGCTGCCGCAGGCGGCGAAGCAGGGGCTCGACGCGGACCGGGCGGCGGCGCTGATGCTGGCGCAGCCCGCGATGATCAAGCGGCCGGTGCTCGAGCATTCCGGCGGGCATCCTCGTCGGATTTGCGCCGGAGCGGTACGCGGCAGCGCTGCGCCGAGTCGCGGCGTCCGGTGTGGCGCGCTAGACTGCTAACCTGCTCATATCCCGGGGGATGTCGGTTGGCTTTCTATATCCGGCAAAAGCCGGCGAGTTGGTTCTGGCTCGTCGGGATCGCGATCACGCTGTGGGGAGTGCTCGGCTTGCGCGGCGTGGGTCTCGGCGCGCGCCGGATTGACCTTCGCGCCGCTCTCAACGCCCACCGGGTTCGCCTTCGCGGTGCGGCGGGCGCGATGCTTGGCGGCGGCATCGCGCTGCTGCGCAAGAAGCGCGCGGCGCTGCCGCTGTTCGCGGCTGCCGGGATCGCCGCGCTCGGCCAGATCGTCTGGATGACCGCCGCCCCCTATCCGGTGTCCGCATCGAATGCGCCGTTCGCGGCGGTGTGGGCGGCCGCGGCGGGCGCTGCTGGTGTGGTTCGCCGATTACTCGCGCCGCCACGGCTGGATCTGCTGAGCCGTTACGCTTCCACCCATTGGAACACGTCCTCAGCGGCTTGCCGAACACCTGCGCGATCCGGAATGCGGCTCGAGCGTCGGCGAATATTTGCCCTGCTCGATCGCGGCGATCGTCTGCCGGGTGACGCCGATCCGCTCGCCAAGCTCGGCCTGGTCATCTCGCCCGCCAGGAATCGCAGCGTGCGGATCTGGTTCTCGATGCGCGGCTTAGCCATGCCAGCCCTTGCGGTAGCGGAGGAATCCCGCCGCCTGGATCACCGCCACGGTTTTCTCACGATACGCCATGGGCTCAACCTCCTTGCGATAGGAAATGATCTGCGCGACCGAATGGACGAGATTGCCGAGTACCAGCGTCAGTAGCGCGGCGTTGCCGAGCAGCACGGGCACCAGGCTGTGCGGCGGCGCCGGGTGGGTCTCGTTGGCGATGCGCAGCAGGATCGGGCCCCGCGCCCATCAGCACCGCCACCATCGTGCTCATCACGAAATAGGCGGGGCGGTAGGCGGCGAGCGCGAAGGCCCGTTTCGCGGGCGTCGGCGCGGGCGCCGGCCTCCTTGGGCGCGGTGATCGCGATCACGATCGCCGCCACGACCTGGACCACGACCAGCAGGATCACCGCGCGGATGAAATCGCCGACCGCGGCGCCCTGATCGACATGCCCGGCGCCCAGCGCGGACACCGAACCCGGCAAAATACCAGCCCCAGATCGCGACCGTGGCGATGACCGAGGACCAGAGAAATCTTTTCTCGAAATGCCATGATGGCCGGCTCCAATGCTTGCTTTGTGTGACGTTATGTAATGTATATCGAACATAACGTAAAGCACAATATGCATCGAATGGCGCAACGCTGGTACGCGCGCGCCACGAAGGCTAGGACCGCGGCATGTCTCATCTCACGCTCGACACGCGACCAGCCGCGCCAATCCCACCCCGGCGCCGATGAAGCGGCTCACCGTTCCCGCGATCCGCGACCGTAAGGGCAAGGAGCCGATCGTGATGCTCACCGCCTATACGACGCGGATGGCGCAGCTCCTCGATCCGCACTGCGACCTGCTGCTGGGTCGGCGACAGCCTCGGCCAGGTGGTCTACGGCCTCCCCACGACGCTGCCGGTCACGCTCGAGATGATGTGCGCGCACGGGGCCGCGGTGGTGCGCGGCAGCTATCACGCGCTGGTGGCGATCGACATGCCGTTCGGCAGCTATGAGGCGAGCCCCGAACAGGCTTTCGCCTCGGCGGCGCGCGTGCTCGCCGAGACGGGCGCCGCCGCGGTCAAGATGGAGGGTGGCGAGGCGATCGCGCCGACGGTCGAGTTCCTCACCCGGCGCGGGATTCCGGTGATGGGGCACGTCGGTCTCACCCCCCAATCGGTCAACACGCTCGGCGGCTATGCCGCGCGCGGACGCAGCGACGCGGAGAAGGCGAAGATCCTATGCCGATGCGACGGCGGTTTCGGAAGCGGGGGCATTCGCGATCGTCGTCGAGGGCGTGGTCGAGCCGATTGCGGTCGAGGTCACCCGCGCGATCGCCTGCCCGACGATCTGCATCGGCGCCTCGGCGCAGTGCGACGGGCAGGTGCTGGTCGCCGAGGACATGCTCGGCATGTTCGAGCGGACGGCGCGCTTCGTGAAGCGCTACGATGACTTGGCTGGCCGCATTTCCGCCGCGTTGCCACCTATTCGGCCGAGGTCAGGTCGCGGTCGTTTCCGGGGCCCGAGCAAGTCTATGCGGCGCGCGATTGACGGACCAGCAGCGGCTTTCCCTCAGCCCGAGCCGCGGCTAAGGTCCGCGCCCGCAACCACCCATGGAGCAAGTCTTGGCGCTTCCCCCCGATAAGACCGACGAAGCCTTTCTGCGCGAAGTGGACGAGGAGCTGCGCCGCGATCAGATGCTGCAGCTCTGGCGGCGCTGGGGCCGCGTCGGAATCGTAGTGGTGGTGGTCGGGCTCGTGGTGCTCGCCGGCGTCCTCTATTTCCGCAGCCACAGCGAGGGCGCGGCGGGCAAGCAGGGGCGAGCAGTTCGAGGCGGCGCTCCCGCGCGATGGGCGAGAATCATCCCCAAACCGCGCTCCCGGCGCTCGACACGCTCTCGCAGAGCGGGAACCTTGGCTATCGCGCGATGGCGCGCTTCGCCGAGGCCGATGCGCTGTTCGCCAAGCACGATACCAAGGGCGCCGCCGCCAAGCTGGCCGCGATTTCGGCCGACACTGCCGTGCCGCGCCCGTTCCGCGATCGCGCGACCATCCAGCAGACCGCGATCGAATTCGATGCGATCAAGCCCGATCAGGTCGTCAGCCGGCTGAAGGATCTCGCGATCCCCGATTCGCCGTGGTTCGGCACCGCCGGTGAAATGGTCGCCGCCGCCTATCTCAAGGCCGGCAAGCGTGATCTCGCCGGCAAGATGTATGGCCAATTGGCCCAATCCAAGGGTTTCGTTCCCGACAGCATCCGTCAACGCGCAGTTCAGATGGCGGGGGTCCTGGGGGTCGACGCCATCGATCAGTCTGAGGAAAGAAGGCTAAATGAATAACTGGGTGAGGGTGGCCGTCGCCGCCGGGCGCTCGCGGCGCTGAGCGGATGCGCGGCCTTGAAGGGCCATGGCAAGCATACGCCCGGTGCTCGGCGAGCGCGTGCCGATCCTCGCGTCGGAAAAACGACATCATCGCCGATCGCTCGCTGAGCGGGGTCGAGGTGATCGCTCCGCCCGCCGCGCCCAACACGACCTGGGGACAGCCGGGCGGCAATGCCGCCAAGTCGATGGGCAATCTTGCGCTCGGCGCCTCGCTGGCGCGCGCGTGGGAGGTCGAGATTCCCGGCGGATCGAAGAAGGTGCGGCTCGCCGCCGCGCCCGTGGTCGCCGATAACCGGCTGTTCGTGATGGATACCGCCGGCGCGGTCCATGCCTTCGCGGCCGATACCGGCGCCCGGCTGTGGGAAGCCTCGACGGTCAAGGACAAGGAGAACAGCACCGCGCGCTTCGGTGGCGGCGCCAGCGTCGAGGGCGCCCGCGTCTATGCGACCAACGGGCTCGGCGACGTCGTCGCGCTCGATGCGGACCAACGGCTCGGAAGTGTGGCGCGCGCGCCCCGGCGGCCCGTTGCGCGGCTCGCCGGGCGTCGACAACGGCCAGGTCTACGTCCTTACCCAGGACAACCAGCTGTTCGCGCTCAAGCAGGACACCGGCGAGGTCGAATGGAGCGCCTCGGCGTCGCTCGAATCGCAGGGCGTGTTCGGCGTCGCCGCCCCCGCGTCGGCGCAGGGCACGATCATCGCCGGCTTCTCGTCGGGCGAGCTCAACGCCTATCGCTACGAGAACGGCCACCAGCTCTGGGGCGACGTGCTGTCGCGCAGCTCGATGTCGACCTCGGTCTCGTCGCTTTCGGACATCGATGCCGAGCCGGTGATCGATCAGGGCCGCGTCTATGCGGTCGGGCAGGGCGGCCGTATGGTGGCGATGGAGATCGTCACCGGCACGCGGCTGTGGGAAGAGAATATCGCCGGGATCGCGACGCCGTGGGTGGCGGGCGAATGGCTGTTCGTCGTCACCGACGATGCCCGGCTGCTGTGCATCGCGCGCGGTACGGGCAGGTGCGCTGGATCGCGCAGCTTCCGCACTTCAAGAATAGCAAGAAGTCGAAGGGGCCGATCGGCTGGAAGGGGCCGATCCTCGCCGGCGACCGGCTGCTGCTCACCAACACGCTGGGCCAGATCGTCTCGGTTTCGCCGACCGATGGCAGCGTGACTGAGCACGATCGAGACCAAGAACCCGCAGACGCTGGCCCCCGTGGTGGTGAATCAGACGCTCTACCTGCTCGACGACAAGGCAAGCTCACCGCCTATCGGTGATCGCGATCCCGCGTTGCGGCGCGGGAGGTGGCAGTCTTGCGACGAAGCGCTTAAGGGCATCCGCATGCCCCAGCCCGTCGTCGCGATCATCGGCCGACCCAATGTCGGAAAGTCGACCCTGTTCAACCGCCTCGTCGGCAAGCGGCTGGCGCTGGTCGACGACCGGCCCGGCGTGACGCGCGACCGACGCGAGGGCGACGCGCAATTGCTCGGGCTCGATTTCCGCATCATCGATACCGCCGGCTATGAAGACGAGGATCCCGCGAGCCTGCCCGCCGGATGCGCGTCCAGACCGAGGCGGCGGTGCGCGATGCCGATGTCGCGCTGTTCATCGTCGATGCGCGCGCCGGCGTGACTCCGCTCGACGAGGAGATCGCGCGGTGGCTGCGCGCCGCCGACGCCGAGGTCGTGCTGCTCGCCAACAAGTGCGAGGGGACGCGCGGGCGAATCGGGGCTGATCGAGGCGCTGTCGTTCGGCTTCGGCGATCCGATCCCCTTCTCGGCCGAGCATGGCGAGGGGCTCGTCGACCTGTTCGAGGCGCTGCGCCCGTTCATCGAGCGCCCCGAGGAGGAGATCGAGGAAGGGGATCCCGAGTCGCCCCGATGCGCCGCTCCAAGCTCGCGATCGTCGGCCGCCCCAATGCCGGCAAGTCGACGCTGATCAACAAATTGCTCGGGCAGGACCGGCTTATCACCGGACCCGAGGCGGGGATCACCCGCGATTCGATCGCGATCGAATGGCAATGGCAGGGCAGGGCGGTCCGCCTGATCGACACCGCGGGGATGCGCAAGAAGGCGAAGGTGCAGGACAAGCTCGAGAAGCTTTCGGTCGCCGACGCGCTCCACGCGATCGATTTCGCCGAGGTGGTGGTGCTGCTGCTCGATGCGACGCTCGGGCTCGAGGCGCAGGACCTGCGCATCGCCGACAACGTCCTCCAGGAGGGCCGGGCGCTCGTCATCGCGCTCAACAAATGGGACGTGGCCGAGGACGCATCGAGCCTGTTCAACGGCGTCAAGGGCGCGCTCGACGAGGGGCTGGCGCAGGTCAAGGGCGTGCCGCTGCTCACCGTCTCCGCCGCGACCGGCAAGGGGCTCGACGTGCTGATGAAGGTCGCGTTCGAGACGCGCGAGGCCTGTCGCGCCGCGTCTCGACCGGGCAGCTCAATCGCTGGTTCGAGCGCGCGATCGAGACCAATCCGCCCCCCGCGCCCGGCGGCAAGCGGATCAAGCCGCGCTACGTGACCCAGATCAAGTCGCGCCCGCCGACGTTCGTGATGTTCGGGACGCGGGTCGACCTGCTGCCCGAAAGCTATCGCCGCTATCTGGTCAACAGCATGCGCCGCGACTTCGATTTCGGCGCCGTCCGATCCGCTTCACGATGCGCGCCTCGAAGAACCCGTTCGATCGCAGCAAGGGTGAGTAAGCACGGATGAGGCAGATCGACGCGCGCGGGATGCGCTGCCCCTGGCCGGCGATCCGTCTCGCCCGCGCATGGCGCGAGAGCGGCGGCGCGCCGCTGGAGCTCCAGGCCGACGACCCCGCCGCCGAGCGCGAATTGACCGAACTGGCGAAATCCTTGGGCGCTCGCATTTTTGTTATCGAATCGGGGGAGGCTTGTCTCTTCCGTTTCCTTCCCTTGTAGGGCGCAAACTTGCTGTTTACTTCCGTCCATTATGATCCGGCCGGTGCTCGGGGGGGTACGGAGTCAGGTATGGGAATGGCAGTGCAAGGCGATCCGCTCGTGAACGGCGCCTCCTTTTCGCAGGCGCGCGCCGAGCTGGGCGCGAATTTCGTGCGCATCTCGGCTATTTCCGGGAAGACGGCGTCAAATCGGTATCGCAGATCGAAGAGGCGATGCGCGCGCAGAACGCCGCGGCGATGGTGCTTCCGGCGCATACGCTCAAGGGCGAAGCGCGCCAGTTCGGCGCCGATCCGCTCGCCGATCTCGCCGAGGTGATCGAGACGATCGCGCGCGACTGCGTCGAGCGGCACGAGACGCCGAGCCAGGCGCTCGAACATGTCGTGGAACTGCGCCCGCTGTTCGAGGCGACGCTGGGGCTGCTCGAGCGCGAGACCAATCCGCTCGTCGAGCGCCGCTCCGCCTTCGGCCGCCGCCCCGGCTGAGTGCCGTCGCTAGCCCTCGGTATGCTTGCTGTTGAGCTGGGACATAGTTCTCCAACCCCATCCGGGCGATCATATCGAACTGGCGCTCGAGCGTGTCGACATGTTCCTCCTCGCTTTCGAGGACCGCGGCGAAGAGATCGCGGCTGACATAGTCGCGGACCTTCTCGCAATGCTCGATCGCGTCGCGCAGCAGGGGGATGGCCTCCATCTCGAGCTCGAGATCGGCCTTGAGCACTTCCTCGACCGTCTCGCCGATGCGCAGGCGCCCGAGCAGCTGGAAATTGGGCAGGCCCTCGAGAAACAGGATGCGCTCGGCGAGCTTGTCGGCATGCTTCATCTCGTCGATCGATTCGTGGACGCTCGAGCTCGGCGAGCCTGGCGACGCCCCAATTGTCGAGCAGCCGGTAGTGCAGCCAATATTGGTTGATCGCCGTCAGTTCGTTGCGGAGCGCTTCATTCAGATAGTCGAGGACCCTGGCGTCGCCCTTCATGTTCCGCACCCCTGTCTTGCGGGTGCCAGACTAGCGGCTATGCGCGGCGCGGGATAGCGAATTGCGGCATAAACGCGGCGTCTCCGCCGCCGCGAAGGCTAAGCGGCGGCGCGCTCCTGGTCGATGATCTGCCGGGCGAAGGGGACGCATTGGCCGCACTTGGCCTGGCATCCGAGCGCGCGAATAGGCTTGGCCGGCGCTCGCCGCGCCCTCGCGCGCCGCGGCGCGCACGTCGTTCTCGCGGATGGCATTGCAAACACAGACGACCATCGAGGACCCTCGCTCTCCTGGGTCCCCAATAGAGCTAATGAGAGTGATTCGCAACCGTTATTGCGGCGCGTTCTCAATAGCCATCGGCTGGATCTTCCACCGCGCGAGGCTGCGCCAGGCCCATTCGAACGGGCCGTAGCGGAAGCGCTCGAGCCACGGCTTCGACCACAGCAGGATCAGCGCCCACACCGCCAGCACGACGAGATAGAGCTCGGCGCGCGACAGATGGCCGAACCAGCCGAGGCCATAGCCATAGAAGATGCTCGTGCAGATCAGGCTGGTCGCGAGATAATTGGTGAAGGCCATCCGCCCGCCGCCGCCAGCCGACCGGTCAGCGCGCCGCCGGGCTTCGCCAGCAGCAGGATCAGGCAGGCCCAGCCGAGGATCATCGGCGGGCGCGCGAGCGTCGCGAGCCCCATCACCGACAGCGCCACCGGAAGAGCGCGAAGCCCGAACCCAGCATATAGGCCGCCATCGCCGCATAGGCGGGAATGCCGATGCCGAAGCCGATCGCCGCCCATCGCGCATAGTCGCGCCGCGCCCACTCGCCGCGCAGCAGGCCCGAGCGGAGCGCCGCCATTCCGAACAACATGTAGCCGAGCGTCTCCGCGCCGAAATAGACCAGCGTCTCGGCGGGGCCGAGCGGATGCTGGCGCAGCCGGCTCGCGACCAGATCGGCATAGCCGCCGCGATACAGCGCCAGCTCCCTGGCGATCTCGGCCGGGGCGGGGACGCCGAGGCCGTTCTGGAAGCTCGCGAGCAGGCGCGCGGCGTTGGCGGCGTGCGGCGTTCCCGGCGGGGTGGCCTGCGCCGCAAGGATCATCGCGGGAAGCGATCCCAGCATGACGCAGGCGACCAGCACCAGCACCACCCCGAGCGCCATCAGCTTGTGCCCGGGCATCCGGCGAAACAGGAAGGCGACCATCCCCACCAGCGCATAGAGGCACAGGATGTCGCCGTCCCACACCAGCCACAGATGCGCGAGGCCGAACGCCAGCAGCCACAGCATCCGGCTGTAATGGACCCTGGCGGCGCTGCGCCCGCCGGCTTCGGCGCGCTCGATCACCAGCAGCATCGACGCGCCGAACAGCAGCGAGAAGAGCCCGCGCATCTTGCCGTCGAACAAGATGAAATTGAACAGATAGACGGCCAGGTCCGGGCCGTGCCACCCGCCATAGGCGCGCGGATTGAAATAGGCCGCCTCGGGCAGCCGAACGCAACGATGTTGAGCAGCAGGATGCCCAGCACCGCGACTCCGCGCACGGTATCGAGCGACTGGAGGCGGGGCGTCGCGTTCGCCCCGGCCGGGGTCCGCCGCGCGCGTCAGCGGTGTTCCTTGCGGATTACCAGCTTGAGGCCCGACCAGACCGCGTCGATCGCGCAGGACCTTGACGTCGACCAGGCCGGTGGGCAGCGCCACTTCGCGAATCACGTTCTCGGTGATGTCGGTGGCCACCTTCGCCGCCTGCTTGGGCCAGGAGACCCAGACGAAGCCGTTGGGCGCGAGCAGCGCGCGCAGCGCGCCGAGCTCGCGCTCGAGGCACACGCGCTCGGTGACGAAGATATGCGCGCCCTGGAGCCCGGCCGACGCGCTTCCCTGCTCGTCGACGTTGAGGCCTTCGGGATCGATCTCCGCGCGGACGCTGTCGGGCATGTGGTGGAACCACACCCGCATTCCCCGCTCGAGCCCGAGCTTCTTGGCGAGCGGCGTGCCGGAATAGCCTGTGGTCATACGATCCTCCACGGCTGCCTTAGCGTGCCCCGCAGCAACCCGCCAGCGATCGGCGCGTGCCTGATCGTCGATGGCGGGCGGGTCCGCCCGGCTTGGGGTCGCGCGGGCGGGAAAATCAGGCGAGCGTATCGCCCATCAGCGCGGGAAAGAAGCCTTCGTGCGCCGCGCGCAGCTCGGCCAAGCCGATGCAATGGTCGGCGTCCTCGAGCTCGAAGATCAGCCGGCCGGCGATCGTCCGCCCGATCGGCTCGGCCGCAAGACCTGCGGTCTGCGCGCCCGCGAGGAACTGCGCGAGCCCGGTAATCGTGGACGGTGAGCAGATAGAGTCCCTGGTCCTCGCCGAAGAAGGATCCCGCCACGCCGAACGGCTGCGGCTCGTTGATCAGCGCGCCTATGCCCCCCGCGAGCGCCATCTCCGCGAGCGCGACCGCGAGCCCGCCGTCGGAGACGTCGTGGCAGGCAGTAACCAGCCCCGCCTCGATCGACTTGCGGACATAGGCGCCGGCGCGCCGCTCGGCCATCAGGTCGACCGGCGGCGGCGGGCCGTCCTCGCGGCGGTGGATCTCGCGCAGCCACAGCGACTGGCCGAGGTGGCCGCCGCGCTCGCCGAGCGCGATGATGATGTCGCCGGTGCCCTTGAAGCCGATCGTGCAGCTCGTCGACCAGTCGGCGAGCAGCCCGACGCCGCCGATCGCGGGGTGGGGAGGATCGCCGAGCCCGTCCCGTCGTCGTTCTTGGTCTCGTTGTAGAGGCTGACGTTGCCGCTCACGATCGGAAGTCGAGCGCGCTGCACGCCTCGGCCATGCCCTCGATGCAGCCGACGAACTGGCCCATGATCTCGGGGCGCTGGGGATTGCCGAAATTCATGCAGTCGGTCGCGGCGAGCGGCCTGGCACCGACCGCGCACAGGTTGCGCCAGGCCTCGGCGATCGCCTGCTTGCCGCCCTCGAACGGATCGGCGCGGCAATAGCGCGGGGTGCAATCGGTGGTGATCGCCAGGCCCTTTCGCGTGCCATGGACGCGCACCACCGCGGCATCGCCGCCGGGGCGCTGGACGGTGTCGGCGCCGACCGAATAGTCGTACTGCTCCCAGATCCAGCGGCGGCTGGCCAGGTCGGGGCAGGCCATGAGCTTGAGCAGGTCGGCGGCGAGATCAGTGGATTCGGGCGCGTCGGCCAGCGGTGCGGGCAGCGGCGTCCTCACCCACGGCCGTCATAGGCCGGAGCCTCGTCCGCCAGCGGGCCGAGCGGGATGTCCGGCGACGGTGTCGCCTCGCCACTTGAGCACCATCCGGCCGGTGTCGGTGACGTGGCCGATCACCGCGAAATCGAGCTCCCATTTGCGGAAGATCGCCTCGGCCCCCGGCCTCGCGGCCGGGCTTGAGCACCATCAGCATCCGTTCCTGCGATTCAGAGAGCATCACTCATAGGGCGTCATGCCGGCCTCGCGGCAGGGGACGGCGTCCATGTCGAGCTCGATCCCGACGCCGCCCTTGCTCGCCATCTCGACCGAGGAGGAGGTGAGCCCCGCGGCGCCCATGTCCTGGATCGCGACGATCGCGTCGCTGGCCATCAGCTCGAGACAGGCCTCGATCAGCAATTTCTCGGTGAAGGGTCGCCGACCTGGACGGTCGGGCGCTTGTCCTCCGAATCCTCGGAGAAATCGGCGCTCGCCATGGTCGCGCCGTGGATGCCGTCGCGGCCGGTCCTTGGAGCCGACATAGACGATCGAATTGCCGACGCCGGACGCGGCCGAATAGAAGATCCTGGCGGTCTCGGCGACGCCCACCGTCATCGCGTTGACGAGGATATTGCCGTCATAGCCGGGATGAAATTCACCTCGCCGCCGACGGTCGGCACGCCCACGCAATTGCCATAGCCGCCGATGCCGTGGACGACGCCCGCGATCAGGTGGCGCATCCTGGGGTGATCGGGCCGCCCGAAGCGCAGCGCGTTCATGTTGGCGACCGGCCGCGCGCCCATCGTGAAGACGTCGCGCAATATGCCGCCGACGCCGGTCGCGGCGCCCTGATAGGGCTCGATATAGCTGGGGTGGTTATGGCTCTCCATCTTGAAGATCGCCGCCTGGCCGTCGCCGATATCGACGACGCCGGCGTTCTCGCCGGGGCCGCAGATCACCTGCGGGCCGGTGGTCGGGAGTTCTTCAAATGGATGCGCGAGCTCTTGTAGCTGCAATGCTCGGACCACATCACGGAGAAGATGCCCAGCTCGGTGAGGTTGGGCGCGCGGCCCATCGCGTGGAGGACGCGCTCATATTCCTCGGGGGAGAGGCCGTGCTCGGCGACGATCTGCGGCGTGATCTCGGTCATCGCCGTGCCCTTAGCGAAGGGGTGGCGGACCGGCTAGCCCTCGACGAGCACCGGCACGCGCCCGAACCAGCGTGCCGCCCATTTGGCGGCGAACGCCCCGGCGATCTGCGCGCCGACGAAACCGGGCACGTCGATCGGGCGAATCCCGGAGAAGCCGCCCGTCAGCGCCCGCGCGAGCGTGACCGCCGGATTCGCGAAGCTGGTCGACGAGGTGAACCAATAGGCCGCGACGATCCAGAGCGCGACCAGCGCCGGCACCGCCTCGGGACGGTGCTTCGCGCCGAGCAGGATCGTGAGCAGCAGCCCGAAGGTCGCGACGAGCTCGCCGAGCCATTGGCCGGCGCCGGTGCGGGGCTTGACGCCAAGCTGCAAGACGTCGGCGCCGAACATCAGGTGCGCGAGCACCACGCCCGCGACGCCGCCCGCCACCTGCGCGGCGATGAACGCGAGGCGGCCGTCGCCGCCCAGCAACCAGCGTCACGGCCGGATTGAAATGCGCGCCCGAAACGGGCCCGAGGATCGTGATCAGCACATAAAGCGCCGCCCCGGTCGCGGCGGCGTTGGCGAGCAGCGCGACCGCGTCGTTGCCCTGCGCCAGCCGCTCGGCCATCACGCCCGATCCCACCACCGTCGCGACGAGCAGCAGCGTGCCGAGGAATTCGGCGGCAATGGCGCGGCGGGCAAGCACCTCAGAGGATTTCGCGCACCATTTCCTGCGGGCGGCACAGGCGCACGCCCCGTTCGGTCTCGACCAGCGGGCGGTTGATCAGGATCGGGTGCGCCATCATCGCCTCGAGGATCGCGTCGTCGCTCGCGTCCGGCAGGCCGAGCTCGCTCGCCAGCGGCTCCTTGGCGCGCAGCCCTTCGCGCGCGGTGATCCCCGCGCGGGCATAAAGCGCCGCCAGCTTCTCGCGGCTCGGCGGGTTCTTGAGATATTCGATCACCTCGATTTCCACGCCGGGGTCTCGCGCAGCATCGCCAGCGTCTTGCGCGACGTGCTGCAGTTCGGTTGTGCCAGATCGTCGCCTTCATGCGACATTCCTTTCGGGGGGACGGAGTGCAGGCGCCCGGGCTCCCGGCGCAGCAATTCTCGGTGAGATAGGCGATCAGCGCGGTCATCCCGCCATAATCGGCCGAATAGATCAGGCTGCGCCCCCGGCGCTGCCGCCGGATCAGCCCGGCACGCTCCATCTGTGCGAGGTGGAAGGAGAGCGACGAGGCGGGCATCGCCATCGCCTCGGCGATCGTGCCCGCCGCCAGCCCCGCGTCGCCCGCCTGACGAGCAGGCGATACGCCTGGAGGCGGTGCTCCTGCGCAAGCGCGGAAAGCGCGGTGACGGCGGAATATAATTCCATAATTCCAGAAATATCGAAAGATTAGCGCGAGGTCAAGCCGCCGCGCGAAGCTCCCGCGAGGCGCCCACCCACCAGGCGAGCAGCGCCAGCACGCCATAAGCGGCGAGCGCCGAGATCGCGACCGAGCTGTCGACCCTGGCCGGCTGCGGGCCGAACCAGTTGAACCATTGCGCGCCCGCCATCGCCAGCGCGAGCAGCCCGAGCGAGGCGTCGCCCGCCCGGCCCCTGGCGCGGGTGCGTAGCGCGTAGAAGGCGAGTCCGCCATAAGCGAACGCGAGCTCGAGCGGGATCTCCAACCAGGGGTGGTTCCACAAGCCGAAGCCGAAGGCCGGCGCCGATCCGGCGAGCGTCAGATCGGGCCGGTGGACGATCAGGTCGATCAGCCAGTGCGAGAACACCGCCGCCGCGCCGATTGCAGCGGCGGTGCGGTTGCGCGCGAACAGCCAGACCAGCAGCGCGAACGCGAGCGACCAGCCCGCGGCGCCCGCCAGGCTGTGCGTCCATGGCATGTCGTAAAGGTCCATCGGGTTCATCGCGGTGATGCCGGGGACGAAGCGCATATGCTCGACGCCCGCGAGCATCAGGCCGAAGAAGCCGAAGTCGATCAGCTGCGTGGCGACGAACAAGGTGCCCAGCGCCGGGGCCTTGCGCGACGTGGCCGCCGCGAAGGCGACGCCGTAGTGGCCGATGAACATCGCGTCCCCCCGCCGCCGCTCAGCGCGCGGCCGTCCCCTTCAGATATTTGTCGAACCATTCGACCGTGCGGCGCAGCGAATCGAGCTGGTTCTCGCGCTTGCGGAAGCCGTGGCCCTCGGCCGGGTAGAAGACGCCCTCGACGATGGTGCCGCGCGCCTTGAGCGCGTCGACCACCTGGTGCGCCTGCTGCGGCGGCACGCGGATGTCGTTCTCGCCCTGGAGCACGAGCAGCGGCGCCTTGACCGCCTGGATATAGGTCATCGGCGAGCTGGCGTCATAGACCTTGGGGAATTCGGCCGGGCTGCCGAGCAGCGTCTTCTGATAGGCCTGGAGCAGCGCATCCTCATGCTCCACATCGTCCGCCAATCGATGATCCCGAACAGCGAGACCGCCGCCGCGAACTCGTCGGGCGCGCGGCCGATCGCCATCAGCGTCATGAACCCGCCATAGGAGCCGCCGGTGATGCCGACGCGCTTCGGATCGACATAGCCGCTGGCGACGAGGAAATTCTTCGCGGCGATCTCGTCCTTGAGGTCGCCGCCGCCGAGGTCCTGGAAATTGGCGTGCTGGAAGGCGATGCCATAGCCGGTCGAGCCGCGCGGATTGGGCTGGATCACGACATAGCCGCGGCTGGCGAGCGCGGTCGCGGTGCGGCTGAAGCCGTCGTTGGTCTGGCCGTGGGGCCGCCGTGGGGCAGCACCGCCGCCGGATTCGACCCGTCGCGCGCCAGGTTGAACGGCATCGTCACCACCGCGCTGATCAGCGTGCCGTCGAAGCTCTTGAACGTGACGATCCGCGACTTGGGAAGATGCTCGGGCGAAAGGCTCGCCATCGCGAGATGGGTGATCGGGCTGACCGCGCCCGAGGCGAGATCGACGCTGTAGAGCTCATAGGGGGTGTCGGCGCCGGTGTGGCTGACGAGCAGCTTCTTGCCGTCGCGGTGAACGGAATGCCGCTCGCGGCGCTGTTCACTCCCGGCGGGAGCGGCAGCGGACGTTCGGCGAGCGTGGTCAGATCGGCAAGCGTGATGCGCTCGCGACCGTCCTCGCCGGTCGAGACCAGCAGCGCATGCCCGTCGGGGGCGATCGCGCCGGTGGTCTGCTCCCACGGCGTCGCCGCGAGGCCGCGGAACCTGGCGGTCGCGACGTCATAGACCCCGCCGTGAAGCTGGCCGGTGCCCGTTGGTGGTGACGGCGACATGCGCGCCGTCGGCCGTCGCGTCGCTCGCGATATAGACGGTGGCCGCCTTGCCGAGCAGCTTGACCGCCTTGCCGCCCGCCACGTCGATCCGCCAGACTTCGCCCGCGCTGCCGTCGACGAACTGGCGGTTGGCGATCAGCACCTTGCCGCCCTCGATCCAGGCGGCCGCGCTCCAGTTCCATTGCGGATCGGCCTCGGCGGTGAGCGCGCGGACCTGGTGCGTGGATGCGTCCATCACCGCCAGGTCGATCTGGCCGGCGCCGGTCTTCTTGGTCGAGAGCGCGATGCGCGATCCGTCGGGCGAGACGAGCATGTCCGATTTCGCGCAGGTCCGGCGTGTTGGTCAGGTTGACGGCCGGGCCGCCGTCGGCCGGGACGGCGTAGAGGTCATATTGCTCGTTGCCGCCCGAATCCTGCTGGAAATAGACCGTCTCCCGTCGGGCGAGACCGCCAGGCCGGACTGCGAATCCTCCGACGCGGCGATCTGGACCGGCCAGCTTCCGGCCGCGTCGACACGCCAGATGTTGTAACGGCCGGTGAGGTTGGTCGAGATGAAGATCCGGCTGCCATCGGCGCTCCACACCGACGAGGCCGAGCCGCGCGAGAAGCCGAGATCGTCGATCGGCACCGGGCGCGCGTCGGGATCGGCGGGCGAGACAAGCGTGGCAGGGTCGGTCACACGGTCGCGCGGGAGTGGCGACCTGTGCGGTGGCGGACGTGGCGAGCAGCAGCGGAACGACGGCGACAAGGCGAAGCATGTGGACCCCCTCAGGACGTGGCGTGTCGCTGTCTGCCACGCCCGCGCGTCAGGCGGAAGGCAGGTCCTGCTTCGCCAGCCACTCCTCGAGCCACTTGATCGTATAGTTGCCCGCCTGGAAATCGGGATCCTCGATCAGCGCCTGGTGCAGCGGGATGGTGGTCTTCATCCCCTCGATCACGAATTCCTCGAGCGCGCGGCGTAGCCGCCGGATCGCGCCGGCGCGCGTGGTGCCATAGACGATCAGCTTGGCGATCATGCTGTCGTAATAGGGCGGCACGCGATAGCCCGCGTAGAGCCCGCTATCGACGCGGACGTTCATGCCGCCGGGGGCGTGATACTGCTTCACCGTGCCGGGCGAGGGCGCGAAGCTGCGCGGGTCCTCGGCATTGATCCGGCATTCGATCGCGTGGCCGCGGAACTGGACGTCCTGCTGGCGAGCGTCAGCGGGTGGCCCTCGGCGATGCGGATTTGCTCGCGGACGAGATCGAGCCCGGTGATCGCCTCGGTCACCGGGTGCTCGACCTGGAGCCGCGTGTTCATCTCGATGAAGTAGAACTCGCCGTTCTCCCACAGGAACTCGATCGTCCCCGCGCCGCGATACGCCATGTCGGCCATTGCCTTCGCGCAGATAGCCCCCCATCCGCTCGCGGTCCTCGGCGCCGAGCACCGGCGAGGGGGCCTCCTCGAGCACCTTCTGGTGGCGGCGCTGGAGCGAGCAGTCGCGCTCGCCCAGATGGATCGCATTGCCCTCGCCGTCGCCGAACACCTGGAATTCGATGTGGCGCGGATTGCCGAGATATTTCTCGAGATAGACGGTCGCGTCGCCGAACGCGGCCTTCGCCTCGCTTCGGCCTGCTGCATCTGCGTCTCGAGCTCCGTCGGGGCCTCTGCACGACCTTCATGCCGCGCCCGCCGCCGCCTGACGCCGCCTTGATGATCACCGGATAGCCGGCCTTGGCGGCGATCGCCTTCGCCTCGCCGATATCGCTGATCGCGCCGTCCGAGCCGGGGACGAGCGGCAGCCCGAGCGCGCCCGCGTGCGCTTGGCCTCGATCTTGTCGCCCATCGTGCGGATATGCTCGGGCTTGGGGCCGACGAAGATGATGCCGTGCGCCTCGACGATCTCGGCGAATTGCGCGTTCTCGCTGAGGAAGCCATAGCCCGGGTGGATCGCGTCCGCGCCCGAGATCTCGGCGGCCGAGATGATGTTGGGGATGTTGAGATAGCTCTCGGCCGCCGGCGGCGGCCCGATGCAGATCGCCTCGTCCGCCAGGCGGACGTGCATCGCATCCGAATCCGCGGTCGAATGCACCGCGATCGTCTTGATCCCCATCTCGTGGCACGCGCGATGGATGCGCAGGGCGATCTCGCCGCGATTGGCGATCAGCAGCTTCTCGATCTGTTTCATGGAGCTATTCGACGACGACGAGCGGCTGGTCGAACTCGACCGGCTGGCCGTTCTCGATCAGGATCTGGATCACCGTGCCCGCGGTGGGGGCGGTGATCGGATTCATCACCTTCATCGCCTCGATGATCAGCAAGGTATCGCCCGCCGCGACCTTCTGCCCGACCGCGATGAAGGCCTTGGCGTCCGGATTGGGCGTCAGATAGGCGGTGCCAACCATCGGCGACTTGACCGCGTCGGCGGTGCTGGGCGCGGGCGGAGCTTCGGCGGGCGTCGTGGCAATCGATGCGGGCGCGCCGGCCGGTGCGGCGGCCACGGGCGCCGCCGCGACCTGCACGGCTGCCGTGCGCGCGACGCGGACCCGGCGCTCGCCGTCCTGGACTTCGATTTCGGTGAGCTGCGTCTCGTCGAGCACCGTCGCAAGCTGGCGCACCAGATCGATATCGACGTGCATCTCGCCGTTGTGATTGGTTTCGTCGGTCACAAGCGACCCTTCTTCCGATGAAACCGCGCGCTTTGTCAGAGTCGCGCGGCAGCTTCAAGCGCAAGCATGTAGGAAAGCGCGCCGAACCCCGCGATGGTTCCGCGCGCGGCACGACCGACAAGGCTGGTGTGGCGGTATTCCTCGCGCGCCTGCGGGTTGGACAGATGGACCTCTATCACCGGCGTCGTGATCGAGCGCGCGGCGTCGTAGAGCGCTAGCGAAGTGTGCGTCAGCGCGCCGGCGTTGAGCAGGATCGCCTTGGCGCCGGTGGCCTGCGCCTCGTGCATCCAGTCGATCAGATGGCCTTCGTGGTTCGACTGGCGCATGTCGATCGTGAGGCCCAGCGCGCGGGCGCGGTCCTCGAGCTGCCCGGCGATGTCGTCGAGCGTGTCGGTCCCATAGATTTCGGGCTCGCGCAGGCCGAGCAGGTTGAGGTTGGGGCCGTTGAGGACATAGATCGTGTCGGCCAAGTCCAAGCCTTTCGGTTGCGGGCGGAGCGCGGTCCTCCCTATATGAGCGCACGCCAGCGATCAAATCGGGCGGCTTGCCTATTCCCGTTCGCCCTGAGCTTGTCGAAGGGCGGGGCTCGTCCGCGAACCGGGCTTCGGCAAGCTCAGCCCGAACGGAGGATGGAATCTTGCACACCGACGGCACCGTCTCGATCACCGTCAACGGCGAGCATCGGCGCGTCGCGGCCGGCCTCACGCTCGCGCAGTTCGCTACCGAGATGGGGCTGGTGCCCGAGAAGCTGGCGGTCGAGCGCAATCTCGAGGTGGTGCCGCGCTCGACGTTCGGGCAGGTCTGCGTCGAGGATGGCGACGAGCTCGAGATCGTCCATTTCGTCGGCGGCGGAGACCATGGGCGGCCGGTCGACGAGGATAGCTGGACCGTTGCGGGCAAGACGTTCCGCTCGCGGCTGATCGTCGGCACCGGCAAGTACAGGGATTTCGCGCAGAACGCGGCGGCGGTCGAGGCGAGCGGCGCGGAGATCGTCACCGTCGCGGTGCGCCGGGTCAACATATCGGACCCCAAGGCGCCGATGCTGACCGACTTCATCGATCCCGCGAAGATCACCTATCTCCCCAACACCGCCGGCTGCTTCGATGCCGAATCGGCGATCCGCACGCTGCGGCTGGCGCGCGAGGCGGGGGGCTGGGAGCTGGTCAAGCTCGAGGTGCTCGGCGAGGCGCGGACGCTCTATCCCGACATGGTCGAGACGCTGCGCGCGACCGAGGTGCTGGCCAGGGAAGGCTTTCTGCCGATGGTCTATTGCGTCGACGATCCGATCGCGGCGAAGCGGCTCGAGGATGCCGGCGCGGTGGCGGTGATGCCGCTCGGCGCGCCGATCGGCTCGGGGCTGGGCATCCAGAATCAGGTGACGATCCGGTTGATCGTCGAGGGCGCCAAGGTGCCCGGTGATCGTCGACGCCGGCGTCGGCACCGCGTCTGACGCAAGCCTGGCGATGGAGCTGGGGTGCGACGGGGTGCTGATGAACACCGCGATCGCCGAGGCCAAGGACCCGGTGATGATGGCCGCCGCGATGAAGCTCGCGGTCGAGAGCGGGGCGGCTCGCCTATCGCGCCGGGCGGATGGGCAAGCCGCCGCTACGCCGATCCGTCGAGCCCGCTGGCCGGGCTGATCTGATGCGCTTGCCTGCGATCGCCGCGCTGGCGCTGGTGCTCGCGGGCTGCCAGCAATCGGCTTCGGTGAACGTGGTGCAGCCTAGCGAGGGCCACTGCGGTCGCTTGGGACGGTCAAATTGCGCGCTTCGGACGGGGTCACCGTGTTCGGTCGCTTCCGTGCCGCCGAGCATCCAAGGGGCTGCTTCTGCTGTTTCACCAGGCGGGATCGAGCAAGGACGAATATGCCGAGATCGGGGATCGGTTGCGGGAGGCTGGCTACAGCTCGCTCGCGATCGACCAGCGCGCGGGGGGTGACCTGTTCGGCCCCCAACCAGACGGTCGCGGCGCTCGGGGCACGCTGGGAGCTATGCCGGCGCAAAGCGCGATCTCGAGGCGGCATTGCACTGGGCGGGGAAACAAGCATCTGCCGGTGATCCTGTGGGGCAGCAGCTATTCGGCCGCGCTGGTGTTCCTGGTCGCCGCCGAGCATCCCGGGCAGGTCAGGGGCGATGCTCGCCTTCTCGCCGGCGGAATATCTCGACGACAGGCAGTTGGTCCATCGCGCGGGCCGCCACGTTGGCCGTCCCGGTCTTC
>JBBCID010000016.1:0-163688 GCA_037200705.1 Sphingomonas sp.
TTGTTGCGTACCGACCTGGCCGTGAGCGCCACCGGGCTCGTCAAGCTGTTCGGCGACCGCCGCGTCGTCGACGGGGTCGACATCGCGGTGCCCAAGGGCGTGATCTACGGCGTGCTCGGCCCCAACGGCGCAGGCAAGACGACGACGCTGAGGATGCTGCTCGGCATCATCGAGCCCGACGGCGGCGAGCGCAGCGTGCTCGGCAACGATCGCCCGCGCGAGGTGAGCGACCGCATCGGCTATCTCCCCGAGGAGCGCGGTCTCTATCCCAACATGAAATGCCGCGAGGCGATCGCGTTCATGGGGGCGCTGAGGGGACTCTCGTGGAGCGCCGGGCGCAGGCGCGCCGCCGAACTGATGGAAGCGACCGGGCTCGGCCACGCTGTCGACGACAAGATCCGCAAGCTCTCGAAGGGGATGGCGCAGCTCGTTCAATTGCTCGGCTCGGTGGTCCACCAGCCCGACCTGCTCGTGCTCGACGAGCCCTTCTCGGGGCTCGATCCGGTCAACCAGGAGCGGCTCGAGGCGCTGATCCTCGCCGAGCGCGATCGCGGCGCGACGATCCTCTTCTCGACGCACGTGATGGCGCATGCCGAGCGGCTGTGCGAGCGGCTGTCGATCATCGCCGGGGGCAAGGTCAGGTTCGAGGGCACCGTCGCCGAGGCGCGCGCGATGCTGCCGCTCAAGGCGCATTACACCCCGCATCACAACGCCGACGGGCTGCGCGCGCTTCTCCCCGCCGATGCCGAGCGCGAGAACGGCAGCTGGCGCTTCACCGTCCCCGGCGAAGGGATCGAATCCCTGCTCATCAAGGTGATCGACGCCGGATACGGCATTTCCGGCCTGTCGATCGAGCGGCCGGGGCTGCACGATGCGTTCGTCCGGATCGTCGGCGAGCAGGCGCTGGAGCAGGCGGCATGAGCAACCTCGGCCGCAACATCCGCCAGACGCTCACCGTCGCGCGGCGCGATTTCACCGCGACGGTGTTCACCCCCACCTTCCTGCTGTTCCTGCTCGCGCCGCTGATCATGATCAGCTTCGGGCTGATCGGCGGCCTCGGCGCGGCGACCGCGGCGAGCGGCGGCGAGGCGAAGCTGCGCATGGTGATCCTCGCGGCCCCCGAACAGGCCGCCGCGCTGACCGCGATCGACGGCCAGCTCCGCCAGCTCTTTCCGCCGCGCGGCGACAACGGCCGCCCCCCGCTCAGGATCGACACGCCGGGCGCCGACCCCGCGGCGCAGGCGCGCGCATTGTTCGACCAGGACAAGTTCGAGATCGCCGCGGTGCTCTACGGCCCGCTCGAGCGCCCGGTGATCCTGCGCGGCCCGCGCGCCTGGGGCGAGGCCAATTATCTCGCGCAGATCGCCGAGCAGACGCTGCGCGCCGAGCGCGCCGGCGGCACCGCGCGGCTGAGCATCGCGCAGATGAAGGTCGTCACACGCGAACAGGCGTCGTCGAGCGGCAAGGGCGAGGTCGCCTATTTCGCGGTGCTCGGGGTGTTCATGCTCACGCTGATGCTGTCGGGCCAGGCGGTGGGGACGATGGCCGAGGAGCGCTCGAACAAGGTGATCGAGGTGCTCGCGGCGGCGGTCCCGCTCGAATCGGTGTTCCTCGGCAAGTTGCTCGGGATGTTCGGGGTGGCGGTGCTGTTCATCCTGTTCTGGGGGACGCTGATCTTCAATCTCTCGAAGCTGCTGCCGGTCAATTTCGTCCACGCCTTCGCCGAGCTGGGGCCGGCGGTGGGTTATCCGGCGTTCCCGCTGCTGTTCGTCGGCTATTTCACCATGGCCTATCTGCTGCTCGGCGCGGTGTTCCTAGGCGTCGGCGCGCTGGCATCGACCCAGCGCGAGATCCAGATGCTGTCGCTGCCGATCACGATCTTCCAGGTGCTGATGCTGACCTTCGCCAGCTATGGCGCGGCGCGGCCCGAGAGCTGGATCGCCACCGCGGCGCAGATCTTCCCGTTCAGCTCGCCCTCGGCGATGGCCGCGCGCGCCGCCAATTCGCCCGAGCTGTGGCCGCACGCGATCGCCTTTGCCTGGCAGGCGTTGTGGGTGGGGATCGTCATCTGGGTCGGTGCCGGGCTGTTCCGCCGCGGTGTGCTCAAGTCGGGCAGCCCCAAGCCTCGGCTGAGGAAAGCGCGGGCGTGACGCGACACTATTGACATTCGTGTCAGTTAAGCATTTCGTGGGCGCAAAGGAGAGAGGCACCATGGCGACGCTGGCCCCCGATTCGCAGAGTCCCGAGTTCGTCGATCCGCTCGACGTGAGCCGCCCCGAGCTCTACCGCGACGACGTGTGGCAGGCGCCGTTCCGCCGGCTGCGCGCCGAGGCGCCGGTCTATCGCTGCGCGCACAGCGCGTTCGGCCCCTATTGGTCGGTCTCGACCTACAAGCCGATCGTCGAGGTCGAATCGCTTCCCGAAATCTATTCCTCGGAGACCGGGATCGTCATCGCCGACCTGCAGGAAGGCGACATCCGCATGCCGATGTTCATCGCGATGGACCGGCCCAAGCACACCGGCCAGCGCCGCACCGTCTCTCCCGCCTTCACCCCCAGCGAGATGGCGCGGATGACCGGCAACATCCGCACGCGCACTTCGGAGATCCTTGATTCGCTGCCGGTGGGGCAGGAGTTCGACTGGGTCGATCGCGTCTCGATCGAGCTGACCACGCAGATGCTCGCGATCCTGTTCGACTTTCCGTGGGAAGACCGGCGCAAGCTCACCTTCTGGTCCGATTGGGCGGGCGACATCGAGATCGCCAAGGATCCCGTCCGCAAGGAGGAGCGCCGCCAGCATCTGTTCGAATGCGCGGCCTATTTCCAGCAGCTCTGGAACGCCAAGCTCGGCAAGGAGCCGACTCCGGACCTCATCTCGATGATGATCCATTCGGACGCGATGGCCGAGATGGACCAGTATGAATTCCTGGGGAACCTGATCCTGCTGATCGTCGGCGGCAACGATACGACGCGCAATTCGATGAGCGCCTATGCCTGGGGCCTCGAGCAATTCCCCGACGAACGCGCCAAGCTCGAGGCCGATCCCGCGCTGATCGGCAACGCGACGCAGGAGCTGATCCGCTGGCAGACCCCGCTCGCGCACATGCGCCGGACGGCGACGCGCGATGCCGAGCTCGAGGGGCAGAAGATCGCCGAGGGCGACAAGCTGGTGCTCTGGTATATCTCGGCCAATCGCGACGAGAGCGTCTTTCCCGATGCCGATCGGATCATCGTCGATCGCGAGAATGCGCGGCGGCACCTGGCGTTCGGCCACGGCATCCATCGCTGCGTCGGCGCGCGGCTCGCCGAGCTGCAGATCGGGGTGCTGATGGAAGAGATGGCGAAGCGCCGGCTGCGCGCCAACGTGATCCGCCCGCCCGAGCAGGTCGCCGCGTGCTTCGTCCATGGCTACAAGAAGATGGCTGTGGAGCTGAGCCATTATTGAGCACCGGCTTCAAAACCGCTTTATCCCACCCCACATCCTGCGCATGACCCAGGATCGCCGCACCTTCCTGGCCGTCGCCGGCATCGGCGCGGCCGCCGTGACCTTCGGCTGCGCGCCGAGCGAGAGCCGCGCCGCCGAGAGGTTCGAGTTCGTGTTGAGCGACGCCGAATGGCGCAAGCGGCTGAGCCCCCAGGCCTATTATGTGCTGCGCCAGGCCGGGACCGAGCGCCCCTTCACCAGCCCGCTCAACAACGAGCACCGCGCCGGCACCTTCCTGTGCGCCGGATGTGCGCTGCCGCTGTTCGCGTCGGGGACCAAGTTCGACAGCAGGACCGGCTGGCCGAGCTTCTATGCGCCGCTCGCGCATGCAGTGATCGTCCGCACCGATTCGTCGCTGGGGATGGACCGCACCGAGGTCCGCTGCCGCCGCTGCGGGAGCCACCTCGGCCATGTCTTCGACGACGGCCCGCCGCCGACCGGCAAGCGCTATTGCATGAACGGCGTGGCGCTGACCTTTAGGTCCGGAGCGTGAGGCTCAGTTGCCGGCGTCGGAATCGTCGGCGTCGAGCGCCGCCATCTGCACCGGCTGCTCGCCGGACTGCGCCATCGCCGGCGCCTGCCATTCGCCGGGCGCGTCGCCCGGGTAGATGAAGCCGTTGACCGGATAGCTCGAGGTGCCGAGCCCGCCGGCCGGCGCGAACCACACCTTGACTTCGCTCCAGTCGCCCGCCGCCGAAACGTCGATCGCGCGCACGTCATGCTCGACGCCGCCGCGATGCGACCAATTGGCGTGGGTGAGCAGCACTTCGCGATCGCTCAGGATCGCCGAGACGGTGGCGACATGGCCGAGCGGCATGTGGCGGGTGCGCTGGAACGACATGACCGCGCCAATCTGGGGCTTGTTGCCGCGCTCGTAGCGTCCGGCGGCCTGCGCCCACCAGGTCCAGGCATTGCCGTGGATCGAGACCCCCGAGATCTCACGGGCATAGGGGACGCATTGCCAGAACCGGCCCTTGGCCTCGGCAGGGATGGCCGTCGCCAGGCAACACGCCACCACCAGCGCGAAACGCGCTGCCAAAATCCGGAACTGCATCAGGAACCCCCGGTCGAACGTGATCGGTGAAGGGTCAACACCAGATCGAGCCGACGAGGTCCACCCCTCGGCCGGGCTTATCGGACGAACCGTGGCGGCGAGGCGATGGGATTCGGGAACCATCGGCGAGCCGAGACGTGCGGCCGACGAGCCGTTGGGCGCTTTTCGGTGAGCTTGCGCCCCTGCGCGAATCGAGCGCCCGACCGGCAACCGCGCCGCGCTTGTTGCGCAAGAGCATCACATGACGACGTTTTCCAGCGATGGGACTCGGCTCGTCGCACTTTTGTTGCAACGCAATACCGGCTGGTGTCCACTGCTGAACGGGGGACGACAAGCGGTTAAGCGCCACGTTAACCATTGGCGCGCATGATCTGCTTCGGAGGTTGATTATCGGGTGGGGAGTTAAGTCGATGGGCGCGAGAATGAAGCCGGCCGAAGGCGCGATGACACTGGCCGAGATGAAGGAATTCGCAGGGTTCAGCGCGGCGACGCAGCGTTATGTGCGCCGCGCGCTCGACGTGGGGCTCGAGCGCGACGATGCGATGTCGCGCTGGTCGCGCGACGTGGTCGAGGCCGCCAGCATCCGCGCCCAGTCGCGGATGTACGATCGCCTCCACGAGATCCGAGCCTTGATCCCCGACGATTCGGGCCTCGACGCGATCGAGCCGTTCATGGCGCCGCTGGTGACCGTCTCCGCGTTCGATCTCAGCCAGGGCCGCCTCACCACCTTCTCGGCCTACCGCTTCCTCTACGAGCGGCTGATCGGCGCCGAGGTGCGGCCGTGGCTGCCCTCAGCCTTCTGCTCGGCGGCGGCGCTGCCGCACCTGCACCCGGACCTGCGGCGCAAGCTGCTCCAGTCGATCAGCGAAGCCGCGGCGACCGCTTCGGGCTGGTCGAACCGCAAGCCGGCCTTCTACCCGCAATGGGTCGAAAAGGTCGACGCGCAGGCAATGAACTGATTTCGGGCCCCTCCCGCGCGGGAGGAGCCGCTCACCGGCACGATCGCCACCCCCACTCGCCGCGCTCCGCCTGGTCGAGATGCAGATGATCGTGGTGCGCGGCATATAGTCGGGCGAGAGCACGGTCGCGAACAGCCGGCACGCGCCGTCGCGCACCTCGCGCAGGAACGCCGCCTTCTCGCCGCCGCCGTTCCAGTCGCGCTTGACCGTGATCCGCGTCGCATCGTCGAGGCGGAAGGCGGCGATGTCCACCGCATCGGCGGTCGAATGCTCGCTCCAGCCGCTCTCGCCGCTGCCGACGATATGCCGGCAGGCATAGCTGCCGTAATGTTCGAACGCATCGACGCCCTTGCCGAAATGCCTGCGCGCCGCCGGCTGGACGACCTGCCACTCCCACATCGAGAGCGCCGCCGCCACCGGGCAGGAAACCCCGGGCACGTCGGGCAGGAACGCGATGCGTCGCGCGCCGCCGATCGCGAGGCGCACGCCGTCGCCATAGCCGCAATGCCCGTCCTCGATTTCGGGCAGCAGATCATATTGCACCCCCGCGCGCCGGAGCAGCGCCTGGCAGCGCGCGAAGTCGTGCGTCAGCCCGGCGAGCTTGCGCCCGGTGAACCCGCCCACCGGCTCGCCCAGGTCGAGCGGCGTCCACGGCAGGTCCTGCGGGCGATCGCGCAGCAGCGCGTAGAGGAAGAAGGCCAGCAGAAGCAGCGCCGCGCCCAGCACGATCGCCCCGATCGTCCGGCGCAGCGCCGTCACGCGCGGACCGCACGGTCGAGCCGCTCGGCGGTCACCGGATAGCCCAGGTCGTCGGGGATGCAGAGGTGGTCCGCCTCGTCGCGGCGCTCCACCCAGGGCGTGATCGCGCGCACCGGATAGGCGCGGGCATTCGCCACCGCCTCGTCGAACGATCCGAACGTCGCCAGCCGCTCCAGATTGCGGCGGGTGGGGAAGATCACGCTCGCGCGTCCCGCGTCCGCTTCGGCGAGCACATCGCGCGCGGTCGCCCAGAAGGCGCGGACATTCTCGCTGCCGTCGACGATCGTATGCGCGTCGCTCCGTGCGCGGGCGAGGTAGAAGCGCGTGTCGAAGATGCGGTGCCGCATGCCAAGCGGAAGCCACCGAGCGAATGGCACGAGCGCATCGGGCGCGAGCGAGGCGCCGGCGGAGTCGAGGAGCCCGGCCAGCGCCGCGCCCGCGTGGAGCGCCTGGCGCACGTCGGCGATCGCGGCGTGGTCGAGATCGACCCCGACTGCCACCCCGGCTTCCTCGAGCGTCTCGCGGATCGCGGCGATGCGGGCGGCCAGATCCTCGGGGTCGGCGCCCAGCCTGACGGCGAGCGCCCGATCGCCCGGATCGATCCGCCCGCCGGGGAAGACCAAGGCCCCGCCGGCGAAGCGCATCGCCGCCGCGCGCTCCACCATCAGCAGCTCGGGCGAGCCGCCGCGGGCCTCGCGCATCACGATCACGGTCGCGGCAGGAATCGGATCGCTTTCGGCCATGCGCCTCGTTCTAGAGGATCTGCGCGCAAGGTCGATCCGCGCCCACGCTTCTCGTCACCCCGGAACCATTCCGGGGTGACAGCGAGAGACGCATGGACGGGCAGTCTCGATCCGTGCCGGTCGTTCAAAACGACCTGCGCCGTTGGCCCCTCACCAGCCCGACATCTTGAGCCGCAGCCGCGCGACCATGTCGCTCGCGGTGAGGAACAGCGTCCTGCCGTCCTCGCCGAACGCGCAGTTGGCGCAGGCCTTGCCCGGATCGATCACCCCGAGCACGCGGCCGTCCGGCGCGACGACATGCAGCCCGCCGGGGCCGCTGGCGAACAGATGCCCGCTCTTCGCGACCTTGAGCCCGTCCGGAAGTCCGGGGGCTTCTTGGCGAGATCGGCGCTCATGTCGACGAGGATGCGCGGCTCGTCGCTGGCGCCGCCCTCGATATCGAGCGGATAGGCGAGGATATGGGGCGCGCCTCGTCCGACATCGAGACGTAGAGCGTCTGCAGGTCGGGCGACACGCCGACGCCGTTGGGCCGGCTGAGATCCTTCGCGATCAGCTGCACCTCGCCCTGCGGATCGATCCGGTAGACGCCGTTCCACGGCAGCTCCTTGAGCGGCGACGCATCGCCGTCGGTGAAGCCATAGGGGGGGTCGGTGAAGTAGATCGTGCCGTTGACGCCGATCGCGACGTCGTTGCAGCTGTTGAAGCGCTTGCCGTCGTAGCGGTCGGCGAGGATCGTCTTCTTCCTGGTCTTGAGGTCGACCGCGGCGATCGCGCGCGTGCCGCTGTCGGCCATGATCAGCCGCCCCCTGGCGTCGATCGTCATGCCGTTCGACCCCGCCTCGCGCACGCCCGTGGGGATCGGCCCGGCGAGCCCCGAGGGCGACAGGAACAGGCTCTTGCCCCGCCCCTGCTGCCATTTGTACGCCACGTTCGCAGGCGGATCGGAGAAGAGCAGATAGCCGCCGTCCTTCACCCACGCCGGCCCCTCGGCCCATCTGATGCCCGTCGCGATCACCTCGATCGGCGCATTGACGTCGAGGATCGCATCGAGCTCGGAATCGAGGCGGGTGATCTTGCCGACCGCCTGCGCGCGCGCCGCGGCGGCGGCGAACGGCATGGCCGCCATGCCGGCGAGCACCGCCCGCCGCGAAACTGGACCTGGATCATCCGTCTCTCCTCACACGAAATTCCACAGCAAGCCCGCCATCGCGAACATCACCGCGCCGCGATCGTGGCGCAGATCGTCCAGCTGCGGAAGGTCTGCGCCTCGGTGAGCCCGAGATATTGCTTGACCAGCCAGAAGCCGGTGTCGTTGACGTGGCTGACCACCGTCGCCCCCGCGCCGATCGCCACCGTCAACCAGCGCGATCCGGCTCGGCGAAAGCTGCGCGGCGGCGATCAGCGGCGCGGCGAGCCCCGCCGCCGTCACCATCGCCACCGTCGCCGATCCCTGCGCGACGCGCACGAACACCGCGAGCGCGAAGGCGAACACCAGCACCGAGACCTGCGCCGAGGTGACCGCCGCGGTGATCTGCTGCCCCGCGCCCGATTTCGATCAGCACTTCCTTGTAAGCCGCGCCTGCGCCGATGATCAGCACCATCACGCCCGCCGGCTCGAGCGCGCGGCTCATGATCGTCGAGATCACCGCGAGCGGCGCGCCGATCACGACGCGCAGCCAGAACAGCACGATCAGGCACGCGACGATCAGCGCGGTGAACGGATGGCCGGCGAACAGCATCGCGTCCTTGGCCGGCCCGTCGGCCATCGTCTGCCCCGCGACCGCCGCCGCGAGGATCAGGCCGAGCGGCACCAGCATCGCCACCAGCGCCGGCCAGAAGCCGATCGGCGCGGTCTGCGGCGCGCCTTCGTCGAGCAGCGCCGGTGGGATCTGGCCGCCGAAGCCGGGCGCGCCGTGGAACAGCCGCGCGAAGATCGGCCCGGCGATGATCGCCGCCGGGATGTCCGCAGGCGAGCCCGAACACCGCCATCAGCCCGTAATCGGTGTGCAGCAGCTCGGCGACTGCGACCGGCCCCGGATGCGGCGGCAGCATCGCGTGCATCGCCATCAGCCCGGCGAGCAGCGGAATCGCGAAATAGGTCACCCGCCGCCCGGCGCGGATCGACAGCGTCGTCAGCAGCGGCGCGAGGATGATGATCCGACGTCGAAGAACAAGGGGATGCCGACGATGATGCCGACCGCGGTGAGCGCCCAGGGCATGCGCCGCTCGCCGAACGCGGCGAGCAGCCGGTGCGCGATCGCGGTGATCCCGCCGCTCGCCTCGAGCATCCCGCCGAGCAGCGCGCCGAGCCCGATCACCACCGCAACGAAGCCGAGCGCGTCGCCGACGCCTTTCTTGACCGCGGCGATCACGTCGGCGGGATGGCCGCCGAACACCAGCCCCGTCGCCAGCGCGACGAGCAGCAGCGCGAAGAAGGGCTGCAGCTTGACGCGCAGCACCAGCACGATCACCGCGGCGATGCTTGCGGCGACGATCAGCAACGTATGCCAGGGCTCGATCATGCGATCTTCACCCTGGCCGCGCCCACGGCGGCCAGCATCTCGCGCGGGCCAAGCCGGTTCCAACCCATCGGCGATCCCCTCCTCGAGTCGCTGGTCCCGCGTGTCGCGAAGTGGTTGACTCCGCCCGGCCGCCGGTTCCACGCTGTTAGCGCTATCAGGAAAAGGCCGGCCGGCAAAGCCCGGGACCACCTGTGGAGAGGGTTGCGATGCGTACCGACGATCCCGTGGACCGGCGCCAGACGATCGCCCTGCTGATGGCGCTGGCGGCGACCGGATGCAGCGGCGGCGGCGGGGGCAGCGCGGGCGGCGGCGCGATCGTGACCCCGACTCCGACCCCCGCGCCGGCCACACCCACGCCGACCCCGTCCCCGGCGATCACCGCCGCCCCGATCAAGGCCACCGCGGCGGGCAAGCACATGCGCTTCGGGACCGCGGTGGGCTGGTTCGCGAGCGGGGTCGACGCCAATTCGATCAACAACCCGAACGACACCGCGATGATCGAGCACGACTGCGCGATCCTGGTCCCGGAGAACGAGCTCAAATGGCAATATATCCAGCCGACCAACGCCGCGCCCGATTTCAGCCATTTCGACGCGATGCTGGCCTATGCCGATTCGAAGGGCATGGCGATGCGCGGGCACAACCTGCTGTGGCACCAGCGCCGCTGGATGCCGCCGTGGCTCGAGACCTATGATTTCGGCGCGGCGCCCGCGACCGAGGCGGCGCGTATCCTGACCGAGCATATCCAGACGATCTGCCGCCGCTACGCCGGCCGCATCCTCAGCTACGATGTCGTCAACGAAGCGGTCGATCCCGCGACCGGCGCGCTTTACGAGACCGCGCTCAGCCAGGCGATGGGCGGGGCGCAGGCGACGCTCGACCTTGCCTTCCGCACCGCGCGCGCCGAGGCGCCGGGCGCCCAGCTCGTCTACAACGATTACATGAGCTGGGAGAGCGGCGGCGCGACGCACCAGACCGGCGTGCTCAACCTGCTCCAGGGATTCAGGACGCGCGGCGTGCCGGTCGACGCGCTGGGAGTGCAATCGCACATCGGCGTCTATTCGGGCGCGTCGATCGCCAGCCTGGTCGCCACGCAGACGCCGGCGTGGCGCAGCTTCCTCGATGCGGTGGTGGCGATGGGATACAAGCTGGTGGTCACCGAGCTCGACGTGCGCGACACCGGCCTGCCCACCAGCACCGCGCAGCGCGACCAGGGCGTGGCCGACTATGCCCGCGCCTATCTCGACCTGATGTTCAGCTACCCGCAGCTTTCGGACGTGCTCGTCTGGGGAATCTGCGACAAGTACAGCTGGCTCCAGAGCCAGTCGCCGCGATCGGACGGGAGCCCGGTGCGGCCCTGCCCCTATGACGCGCTGTTCCAGCCCAAGCCGATGCAGAATGCGATCAACGACGCCTTCGCGGCGACCATGGTGCGGCCGTGAAGCGGCTGCTGGTCGCGCTGGTGGCGCTGCTGTCCGCGATCCCCGCCGCGGCGCAGGACTGCGCCGGTCCGGCCGCGGTCTGCCCCCATGATGCCGCGGGAGCGATGCCGCTGATCGATGGCCGCACCGTTCGAGTGGCGACCCAGGTGGGCGACGAGCCCGGCGTCGCGGAGGCGGGCGGCGACCTGCAAGAAGACCTGGCCAAGGTGGCGACCGGTGGGAAGGGCAATTCGCGCGACCTCGTCCTCCTCGGCACGCTCGAGCACAACACGTTGATCGACGAAATGGTCGCCGACGGCCTGATCGACGTGACCCCGATCCGCGGAAAATGGGAGGCGTTCCTTCAGGTTGTGGTCAACGCGCCCGTCGGTGGAATCGATCATGTCCTGGTGATCGTCGGCAGCGATCGCCGCGGGACGATCTTCGGGGCCTATGATCTGTCGCGCCGCATCGGCGTCTCGCCCTGGGGCTATTGGGCCGACGTTCCGGTCCGAAAGGCCGAGCACCTCTACGTCACGCCCGGCGCGCGCGTCGAGATGCCGACGGTCAAGTATCGCGGCATCTTCCTCAACGACGAGGACCCCGCGCTCAAGGGCTGGGCGACCGCGACCTTCGGCGGGCTCAACCACCAGTTCTACGAGCGTGTGTTCAAGCTGATGCTGCGGCTCAAGGCCAATTTCCTGTGGCCGGCGATGTGGGGCAAGTCGCTGTGGGACGACGATCCCGCCAGCGCCGATCTCGCCAGCCGGCTCGGCATCGTCCTTGGCACCTCGCACCACGAGCCGCTGGTCCGCGCGCATGTCGAATGGGAGCGCTACGGCAAGGGACCGTGGGACTATGCCCGGAATGCCGAGGTGTTGCGCGATTTCTGGCGCAAGGGAATGGCGCGCAGCCTGGGGCACGAGGACCTGGTGACCGTGGGCATGCGCGGCGACGGCGACAAGCCGATGACCCAGGGCACCGCCACCGCGCTGCTCGAACAGATCGTCGCCGACCAGCGCAAGATCATCGAGGAGGTCACCCACAAGCCCGCCGCCGAGACGCCGCAGGTCTGGGCGCTCTACAAGGAGGTGCAGGACTATTACGACAAGGGGATGCGCGTCCCCGACGACGTGACCCTGCTCTTCTCCGACGACAATTGGGGCAACATCCGCCGCCTGCCCGAGCCGGGCGCCGCCCGCGCCGGCGGCTACGGCGTCTATTACCATTTCGATTACGTCGGCGGCCCGCGCAACTATAAATGGATCAACACCAACCAGATCAGCCGCGTGTGGGAACAGATGGCGCTGGCGCACGCGCACGGCGCCGATCGGCTGTGGATCGTCAACGTCGGCGATCTCAAGCCGATGGAGCTGCCGACCAGCTTCTTCCTCGACATGGCGTGGAACCCCGAGGCGATGAGCGTGGACAGGATGGCCGGCTATCACCGTGCCTGGGCCGCCGAGCAGTTCGGCGCCGACCAGGCCGCGGCGATCGGCGACGTGCTCGACCGCACCACGCGCTATGCCGCGCGGCGCAAGCCCGAGCTGATCGATCCCGGCACCTGGGCGGACGAGCGCGAAGCCGAGCGCGTGCTCTACGAGTACGACCGTCTCCAGGCCGACGCCGACGCGATCGCCCGGCAGCTCCCCGCCGACGCGCAGGATGCCTATTTCGAGCTGGTGCGCCATCCGGTGCTGGCGATGGCCAACCTCGACCGGCTCTACATCACCGTCGCGCGCCAGCGCGTGCATGCCCTGCTTCGGCTCGCCGATACCAACGCGCTCGCCGACGAGGCCGAGGCGCTGTTCGCCAACGATCGCGCGATCGCCCGCCAATATGAGGCGCGCGCGGGGGGCAAGTGGATCCACATGATGGACCAGACCCACATCGGCTACACCGGCTGGCAGCAGCCGCCGGCCGATGTGATGCCCGAGGTGACGCGCGTCGCCGGATCGCTTCGCCGCGACGCCGCGCCGATCCCCACACCCTGGAAGCCGCACGACCCCGGCGCCGGCTCGGTCTTCGCCGAACGCGACGGCGTGGTGGCGATCGAGGCCGAGCATTTCGCGCGCGCCGTTCCCGCCGGCGGGGCTGAATGGAGGGTGATTCCCCGGCTGGGCCGGACGGCTGTCGGCGGTCACGCCGTGGCCGCAGGTCGCGCCCTCGGCGGCGGCGGGCGCGGGGGCGCGGCTCGAATATGACGTCCGGCTCGACGCGCGGGGCGAACTGCGCATCGCCGTGGTCGCCTCGCCGTCGCTCGACGTCACCGGCGGGCGCGGGCTGCGCTATGCGATCGCGATCGACGATGCATCGCCGCAGGTCATCGACCTGTGGGCGGGTACGACCCAGTCCGATTGGGCGCGCGCGGTCTCCGATGCGGTGCGGGTGACGACGAGCACGCACCGGGTCCCCGCCGCCGGCCGGCATGTCGTCAAGCTGTGGATGGTCGATCCGGGAGTGGTGATCCAGCGGATCGTGATCGACCACGGATCGGCGCCCGAGAGCTACCTCGGGCCCGAGGAGAGCATGCGGGTCGGGCCTTAGCGGATGCGGCGCTGCTGCGGGCGCTGGCCGCGCATGCGGCGCAGCATCCGCTTGAACGGATACCACAGCACCGAGGCGATCGCGAGGATCAGCGAGCCGACCAGCCCGAAGGCGACGCCGATCGCGCCGAGCCCGAGGCCGGGGCCGGTATAGGCCTGCGCCGCGATCGGCGCGAGGGCGAGCAGCATCGCCGAAGCGACGGCGAGGAGGCGTGGCGTGTTCATGTGCATTTTGCGTTCACCGCGGCTTGGATGGCCTGGCCATCGGTTGAGGGGAAAAGATAGCGGGACCAGCTGAGCGCCATCCGGCGCATCGACGGATCGGGCGGAAATGTAGCGCCAGCGCAGCGTGCCGTCGGGCGCCATGCGGAGCAGCCGCCCCTGCTCGGTCTCCTCGATCATCGCGTCGCCGTTCGGCAGCAGCGTGCCGCGCCCTTGCGCGCGCGTAGCGATCCGGTTGCGCGCGAAGCCCGTGGCGAAAGGCGAAGCGGTCTGGCCGGTCGCGAAATCGAACACCAGCAGCCGGTTGGTCCCGTCGACCTCGCCGCCCGGGGATTCGAGCACATTGTTGTCGAACACCGAGATTCGGTGATCGTCGAGGATGTTCACGTCGTGCTGGAAGCGCCACGGGAAGCTCCGCCACCACAGGATCCTGCCGGTCGAAGGCCTATAGAGCGCCACCAGCGACAGGTTGCGCATGCTCAGGAACAGGTCGCCGCGCTGCCAATAGCTGCCCGATCGCATCGCCGGCTGGATGTCGTTGAGGTGGAACGGATCGTCGGCATAGGGCCGCCCGCGCCACAGATAGGCGAGCCCGTTTGCGCTCGAGGATGTCGGCGACACGCTCGACGCGGATCAGCTTGCCCGCGGGCGAGACCTGCGAGACGGCATCGTCCCAGAAGGTCGGCCTGGCGCCGCGCTGGCGCGGCCGGGGGTAGCGATAGGGCACCCAGATCGATCCGTCGGGGCCCTGCTCGGTCGAATGGCTGAAGATGCCGTCGACCGCCCACATCAGCCGTCCGCAGGCATCGTAGCGCGCGAGCGGCGAGCTGTCGTGGAGCACCAGGCTGCCGTCGGCGAGGAGCAGCGGGTGCATCAGCCGGTTGAGCGGCGCGCCTTTGTCGCGGCGCGGGTCGACCAGCGCCGAGATGAAGGTCGAGCGCGCGTTGGCGGCGTCGACGTCGGGCACGAACTCGTGCAGCGTCGCGCCGTCGCTCAGCCGCATCAGCCGCACGACCGAGCGCCCGCGCGCCAGGTCGAATGGCGAGATCAGCGCATAGCCGTCGTCGACCAGTCCCTGCGCCGGATTGCGCCAGAAGCCCGCGGGCAGCCGCTCATAGGCGCCATGGAAATAAGGCTGCGACCCCTTGAAGGCATCGAGGATGGTATCGGGCACGCGCGCGATCGCCAGCGCCGCGCTGCCGAGCCGGCCCGATTTCTCGGCGCCGTCGACGATCGCGCCGAATGCGATCGTCACGATCACCCCGGCGAGCGCCAGGATCAGCAGCGACCAGAGCGGCACCGGACGAAAGAGGAAGCGCTCGATGCGACCCGAGGGTTCCAGATCAGGTACAAATGCTCCGGCCGCCGCTCCCGAGGCTCCGCCGGACGAACCGACGTCCTGTGCGATCTCGCTCTCTCTGAGCACGGCAAATACTACGCCCGTTTTGTGAAGCGTTGGTTCGAACCAGTTTGTTTCTCGTGAATTTCCGTATGTTGCCGCCGATCAGGCGGGCAGCATTACCCGCGCGCGAAGCCCGCCTTCGGGTCGATTTTCGACGATCACGTCGCCGCCGTGCGCGCGCGCCACCGCGCGCACGCTCGCGAGCCCCAGCCCGATCCCGCCGGTATCGCGGTTGCGCGAGCGCTCGCCGCGGAAGAAGGGCTCGAACACGCGGTCGAGATCCTCGTCGGCGATGCCGGGGCCGTCGTCGCAGACCTCGATCACCGCCTGCCCTTCGGTCTTGTCGAGCGAGACGTCGGCGTTGCCGGCATATTTGAGCGCGTTCTGGATCAGGTTCGACAGCAGCGCCTTGAGCGCCGCCGAATTGCCGTCGAGCACCACCGCCTCGCCCGGCGCGAGCGTCACCGGCGCGCCGCGGTCGCTCAAGTCGTCGGTCACGCTTTCGGTGAGCGAGCGCAGGTCGAGCGGGCGGCGCGCGGCCGGGCGGCTGGTGTCGCGCACGAACGAGAGCGTCGCCGAGATCATCGATTCCATGTCGCGGATATCGTCCTCGCAGGTGCGGCGCAGCTCCTCCGACGCGCCCTCGAGGCGCAGCTCGAGCCGCATCAGCGGGGTGCGCAGATCGTGCGCGATCGCGGCGATCACCGTCGCGCGATCGTCGACATAGCGGTTGAGCCGCGCCTGCATCTGGTTGAACGCGGCGGCGGCCTCGGCGATCTCGGGCGGGCCGGTGAGCGCCAGCGGAGCGGCGCGCGGATCGCGCCCCAGCCGCTCGGCGGCGGCGGCGAACGCGCCGATCGGCTGGGCGAGGCGCCGCGCGAGCGCCCAGGCGAAGGGCACCACCGCCGCGGCGGTGAACAGCAGCCAGAACAGCCCGAGCCAGCGCCACAGCTCGAATTCGTGCGCGGCCGGCTTGATCGTCACCCAGGTGCCGTCGGGGCGGCGATAGGAGGCGAGGAAATCGTCGAGCACCAGGAACGATCGCGCCGAGGCCACGTCGCGCGGCGGGACCGGCGGCGGCAGGCTCCTGCGGTCATAGGTCGGCGCGCGTTGCGGGAACGGCGGCTTGACGAAGCCGAAGTCGATCGAATCCTGCGAGACCCCCAGCGCCATCGCCAACGCGGGGCGGACGCGATCGGCACGCGGCGCCCAGATCGAGCGGTCGATCGGCTGGCGCCTGGTGAAGATCACCAGCCCGGTGGGATCGCGTCCCTCCTGCAGCGCCTTGGCGATCTCGCCGACGGTGAAGGCGCGCGGCGTCGGCGGCTGGACCGCGACGAGCAGCCCGAAATTGAGCAATTGGACCACCGCGACGCACGCGAGCATCAGCAGGAAGATGCGCAGGAACAGCGGCGATTCGGCACCGCGTCCCCACGTCATCAGGCGCGTCACGCGCGGCCTACCCTCGGCACGAACAGATAGCCTTCGTTGCGCACGGTGCGGATGATCTCGTCGCCGCCCGAGCGCAGCTTGCGCCGCAGCCGGCTGACCTGAACGTCGATCGCGCGATCGAACGCATCCGAATCGGGCCCGCGCGCCGCCGCGAGCAGCGCCTCGCGCGAGAGCACGCGGCGCGGACGCTCGATGAACACGCGCAGCACCGCGAACTCACCGTCGGTCAGCCCGACCAGCACGCCCTCGGGATCGAACAATTCGTGCGATCCGAGATCGATCCGCCAGCCCTCGAAGCCATATTGCTGGCTCGATTCGGCGGGCGCGCTCGCGCCGCGCTTGCGCAGCGCGGCGCGCACCGTGGCGAGGATCTCGCGCGGGCTGCACGGCTTGGGCAGATAATGGCCGGCGCCGACCTCGAGCCCGAGGATCCGATCGTGCTCGTCGCCGAGCGCGCTCAGGAAGATGATCTCGGGACCGTCGGGCCGCGCCAGCCGGCGGCAGGCGGAGATGCCGTCCTCGCCGGGCATCATGATGTCTAGGATGACGAGGTCCACCGGGGTGCGTGCGAGCACCTGGTCCATGTCGCGCACGCTCGACGCGGTCTCGACGCGATAGCCGCGCGCGCCGAGGCTGTTCGCCAGCAGCAGGCGGATGTCGCGGTCGTCGTCGACGACGAGGAGCGTCGCGGACGATTCCGCGGGAACGGTGCTCTGCATGGCTCGCGCATCGCGCGCAATTGTGTTCAAGGTATTTCCATCCTTCAAAAGCCGGCCATGCTTAGCAGCGTTCGCGCCAGATTCAGAATCCCGTTTTCCAGCCGGGGTTTACGTCCGGCTACGAACCCGATCCGGTCCCGGCGAGCGCGCGCCGCAGCGCGTCGCGGTCGAGCGCCCCTTCCCAGCGCGCGACCACCACCGTGGCGACGGCGTTGCCGACGAAATTGGTCAGGCTGCGGCATTCGGACATGAAACGATCGACGCCGAGGATCAGCGCCATTCCCGCGACCGGCAGCGTCGGCACCGCGGTCAGCGTCGCCGCGAGCGTGACGAAGCCGGCGCCGGTCACGCCCGCCGCGCCCTTCGAGCTGATCATCGCGACGCCGAGCAGCTCGAGCTGCTGCGCCAGCGACAGATGGATGCCGGTCGCCTGCGCGATGAACAGCGCCGCGAGCGTCATGTAGATGTTGGTGCCGTCGAGGTTGAACGAATAGCCGGTCGGCACGACCAGCGCGACCACCTCGCGCTCGCAGCCGGCGGCCTCCATCTTCTCGATCAGCGCGGGCAGCGCGGCTTCGGACGAAGAGGTCCCGAGCACGAGCAGCAGCTCGGTCCTGAGGTAGCGGATCAGCCGCAGGATCGAGAAGCCGCACGCCGCGGCGATCACGCCGAGCACTCCCAGCACGAACAGCAGCGAGGTGAGGTAGAAGGTGCCGACCAGCGCGCCGAGGCTGAGCAGCGAGGCGATCCCATATTTGCCGATCGTGAACGCCATCGCGCCGAACGCGCCCACCGGCGCCGCCCACATCACGATCCCGACGACGCGGAACATCACCCGCGCGACGCGATTCAGCAGGTCGGTGACCGGCGCGGCGGGCTCGCCGGTCAGCGCCAGCGCGACGCCGAACAGGATCGCGACGAACACCGTCTGGAGCACCGATCCCTCGGTCAGCGCCGAAACGAAGGTGGTGGGGATGATCGCGAGCAGGAAGCCCGCCACGCTGCTGTCGTGCGCCTTGGCGACATAGTCGGCGGTCGCCCTGGGATCGAGCGAGGCCGGATCGACGTGCATCGCCGCGCCGGGCTGGACGACATTGGCGACGATCAGCCCGACGGCCAGCGCCAGCGTCGACACCGCGACGAAATAGCCGAGCGCCTTGATCGCGACGCGCCCCACCGTCGCGAGCTCGCGCATCCCGCCGATGCCGGTGACGATGCTGAGGAAGATCACCGGGGCGATGATCATCTTGACCAGGCTGATGAAGCCGTCGCCGAGCGGCTTGAGCGCCGCGCCCAGCGCGGGCAGGAAGCCGCCGACCAGCGCGCCCGCGACGATCCCGACCAGCACCCAGAAATAGAGATGGCCCAGGATGCCGCGATGCGGCGCTGCGGCGTTCGTCAAGGCCTGTACGGACATCGCGCCTCCTCTCCGGCCCCATTCCCTCGCTCGGACTATGCCGCAGTTGGCGGCGAGGGGAACCCCTCTCGCGCGAACGCAGCCGATTGTGCGATAGACCCGGCGATGACGCTCGCCTCCGCCCGCGCCTGGCTCGCCGCGCACGCGCCCGATCTGCCGCTGATCGAGGTCGCGACCAGCACCGCGACGGTGGCCGAGGCGGCCGCGGCGCTGGGGGTCGCACCCGCGCGGATCGCCAAGACGCTCGCGCTGCGCGTCGGCGAGACGGCGCTGCTGGTGGTCGTGCGCGGCGACGCGCGGCTCGACAATGCCAAGACCAAGCGGGAGTTCGGCGGCCGGCCGCGGATGCTGGCGCCCGAGGAAACGCTTGCGCTGACCGGGCATCCGGTGGGAGGCGTCTGCCCGTTCGGGCTCGCGACGCCGTTGCCGGTCTATTGCGACGTCTCGCTGCAGGGCCATGCGACGGTGTATCCCGCGGCCGGTTCGCTCAGCAGTTCGGTCGAGGTCGCGCCCGAGCGGCTCGAGGCGCTGGTATCGCTGCGCTGGGTCGATACGACATCCTTCGGATCGTATCGATGAGGGCGCGGAGGGGCGGCGCCATCCGTCGTTGGGCGGGATAGCACAGGTAATAGCCGGGAAACGGCGCCGACCACCGCGCCAGCAGCGGGACGAGGCGACCTTCGGCGATATGCTCGGCGATCAGCTGTTGGGACGCGAAGGCGATCCCGACCCCGTCGAGGGCCGCCTGCACCCCGAAGTCCTTCAGGCTGGAAATAACGGGGCCTTCGACGGCGACCTCGAACCATTTCCCGTTTTCCATGAACTCCCACTTGTAGGGCGTCTTCTGACCGGGCCAGCGCCAGCCGATGCAGCTGTGGGCGAGCAGGTCGCGCGGGTGAGCCGGCGTTCCGCGTCGGGCAAGATAGTCCGGAGACGCAACCGCGGTCTGCTGCAAGTCCGGCCCGAGCTTGATCGCGATGAGGTCCTTGTCGATGACCTCCCCGATGCGAATGGCGACGTCATAGCCTTCGGCCACGATGTTCACCACCGTGTCGTCGAGAGTGACGTCGAGGATCACCTGCGGATATGGCGCCAGCGAACGCGGCTGAAACCAATCATTGCAGCGGACAAAGAAGGTGCCGCGGCCAATTTGGGCCTGACCGTCTGGCCGCTCCCTCATCAAGCCGAAGTGCCAAAGGATAGTCGGCCATTCTTCGAGTTCTACGGCTATAGCTTTTAGGTGGCGGGCCCCGGTCTCCGTCGGCCAGTCGGCAGGTAGGTCGCCACTGCCGGGGCGGCCGTCCGATTGGTTTCCCGCGCTTCATGGAACACGAGATAGGAGCTTTATCCGGCGTATCCCGCCGTTGCCAGAATCTCACAAAAACCTTGCCGAATCAATGTCTTGTTAAGCCCTTGAGGGGACTCGATTTTCTCATGTCCATAGCGCTCGCTGCTGCCATCCATGTGGGAAACCCATTGCGGCAAAGTCGCTGGTTGGATGCTCGACGAGCAGCTCTAACAGACCGTCCCTCCAGTTAGAGGAAGGAGCGATTCTCTGGAGAATGAAGGTGGTCAGAGCCAAGGTATTATAGATTTGCCGTTGCGCGCCGGCGTTCATCGCGGCCGCAAGCTCAGGAGGACCCGATGGTAGGCTAGCGGTGACCGTTAGGCGCCTATTCCATAAGCGCCCATGGTGCGCGCAAACGTTTCTGACGGTGGCCAGATGATGAAGGAAGGACGTGAAGATCCGCTCATTAAGCCCGAGCGCCCTCGAAATTGCCTGACGATCTGCGCGCGCGGCCAGCAAGCTAATCCACTTCGATAGCAGCCCGAACGACATCACCTCGGCAACCATCCAGACTGGCGGCAACTGTGGAGAGCTATAGGTGCTTTGATAGTGTGCGATGAACGTGTCGTGCGAGCGGCTCACTTCCTCTTGGAGCTGCGTCAGATTGCGTTGGTAGCGGGGATTCCGAGGGTAGAGGTTCCGATCTAAATATCCGTGAGGCCCGTGGGTTAGGGCTAAATGATGAGCCCAGGCGCCACGAGCTGCCATTTCGATGCGCTCTATGGCCTCGTTGATATGCAATCGTAGCCTTCGGTCAAAATCGTAGAGCGCGAGAACCTCCTCGAAGGACGTGCCTCCGCGGAGCTTGTGCGCCGGATCGGAAGGATCGATCTCAAAGGGGTACCAATACGCGCGAAGGCGATAGTAGCTTATATGCGTGAGCGCGTGTTCTGCCGCAGGGCGATCGGCAATCGTCATCCCACGCTGTTCAAGCAGCCTGATCTGATCCTGGACGGTGAGAGATGGTTTTGTAAAAGGACGCAGCATTGAAAGCGCATAGCTTACAGCTGGCCCATAAAAAAGTAGCCCGCCAGGTGCGCTTCCGAGGAGAGGCGTGGCGGGCTTTGTTGCTCGCGATATATGCTCGCGAGTCCTACAATTCAACTAACAATTGAATCCCAGTTCCGCGCAAAGCAGTTCGCAATCGTTCGCCTCCGTTCACCACGAGCCAACTCACAGCGAGGGAGCTAATGAGGGAGCCCTGAGGGTGGCCCAGCCTTTAACAGCGATAATTCAATGCATTAGATTGGGCGGCTGGTGGAGCTGAGGGGAATCGAACCCCTGACCTCTGCAGTGCGATTGCAGCGCTCTCCCATCTGAGCTACAGCCCCGCCGCCTGCCCCGGATCGCCGGGGAGGCGCTCCCTTAGCTCCGGCAACCCCACGATGCAACCGCGTTGAAACCGGCGCCGCAGCCCGCGCGCATTGCGCGGCGAACGGCCTGGAATCGCCGCGATTTCCCGCAACCATCGCCCGCCTTCAATGCCGAAACGCGCGGCGGACGCCCCCGAGCCGAGGCCCCCCGCCTCAACCCGCGACGAAGGCGTCGAGCGCCGCCTGGAACGCCGCCGGCTGATCGAGCATCACGAAATGCGCCGAATCCGCGACCGGAACATAGGTGACGTGCGGAGCCTGCGCATAGAGCGCGCGATACAGCGCGTCGGACTTGTCCGAGGTCGGGTATACCAGGGTGATCGGCGTCGCGATGCCGGCCATGTCGGGCCGCAGATCGGTCGTCATGTCCTCGTACAGCGCCTCGCCCGTGACGCGTGGATCGCTGACCTTCACCCACGCCGCGACCTTGGCCCGCGAATCGGGCTTGAGCGCGAGTTGGTTCGCGGTGCTCTCGGCGGCGGCGGCGTTGCTGGGCTTGCCATAGGAAGCGATCATCTGGTCGCGGATTCCCGCGGCGGTCGGCTCGAGCATCGCGACGGTCGCGGTCGGCACGAAGATCACGCCGATGAATGGCGCCGAATCGACGATCATCAGCCGCGCGAGATCGTCGGGATGCGCCTTCGCCAGCATCATCCCCACCAGCCCGCCGAGCGAATGGCCGACCACCGCGGCATGCGCGAGCTTCTCCTGCCCGATCAGCGCGTGGAGCTCGTCGACCACGCCCGCGAGCACGCCGGGCTTGAGGTTGGCGCGCGGATCGTCGCCGCCGAACCCGTTGATCTGGACGAGATAGACGCGATGGTGCGCCGCCAGCCCGGGCGCGACTCCGTCCCACACCGCGCGGGGACTCGACAGCCCGGGGATCAGAATCACCGGCGATCCGTCGCCGATCACCTGCACCGAGATATGGTCCATCTGGATCGTGCGGACGGCGGGCGCCATCGCGGCGGGCACCGGCGCGCTGCCGAGGATGGCAGGAGTCGATGCGGTCGCGGCGAGCGCGAACAGGATGCGGTGGATCATTGGTCGGTCTCCTTGGCGGGATTGGTGAAAATGTCCTCGATCGCGAGGGCGAACAAGTCGGCGATCCTGAAGGCGAGCGGCAGCGACGGATCGTAGCGGCCGGTCTCGATGGCGTTGACGCTCTGGCGCGAGACCTGGAGCCGTTCGGCCAGGTCCTGCTGGCTCCAGGCGCGCTCGGCGCGCAGCACGCGCAGGCGGTTCTTCACGCGTCCCTCGCAAGCGTCAGCCGGTTGGCGACCCCGCCGAGGCCCAGGCCGCCGAACCAGAGGACAGCGACATAAAAGGACTCGACATGGGCGACGAGCTCGAAGCTTTCGAGAAATCCCCAGACGGTCGCGATGCTGAGCGCGAAGCCGCTTGCCCACAAGGTCTGACGGATCATCAGCGCGCGGACATCTTCGTCCTGCTCCTCGATCAGATAGGCGCCGATCGCGACGAAGATGCCGATGATCGGCAGCGCGGGCAGGATCGCGACGGGATAGGCTAGCAGGCCGCCCAGCAGATGACGCTTGAAGGCATAGACCGCGCCCAGCAGCGCGACCCGCGTAGAGCGCGCTGAGGATCAGCACCCGGAGGTTGTAGCGCGCCTTGGCGCGGGGACGATGACATGGAAAGCTTCCTTTCGAATCAGTAAAGGAAGCTTTACGTAGATTATGGCATGTTGTCAACCGTGCTGGATATTATATACTTGACAAAGCAATGGTGATAGCCCCATAAGAGGGCATGACGAACATCACGGCCCCCCGCTTCACCGACGCAGACACCGCCCGCGAGCATCTTGAAGCTCTGGCGCTGGCCGGATGGGCGTTCTGCCCTCACTGCGGATCGTTTGAGGCGAAGCGCCTCCCTGACCAGCGTGGCAAGGCTTCAAAGCGCAACCCTGAGGGTTCGATCCGCAAGGGTCTCCACCAGTGCGCGGACTGCCGTAAGCAGTTCACCGTCACTGTCGGAACCGTGTTCGAGGACAGTAAGGTTCCGCTGAATAAGTGGCTCCTGGCTAACCACCTGATCGTGTCCAGCAAGAAGGGCATTTCGGCGCACCAGCTGCACCGCATGCTCGGCGTCACCTACAAGACCGCATGGTTCATGGCGCACCGCATCCGCGAGGCCATGATCTCGACAGATGACACCCCCATGGGCGGCGGTGGCGGCATGGTCGAAGTGGACGAAACCTATATCGGTCGCGTCCCCCGGCGACAGCCGCATGGCGATCCACAACAAGAACAAGGTGCTGTCATTGGTGGACCGCGCAACGGGACGCTCCACGTCCATCGTGTTCACCGGCCATTTCTCGGCAAACTCGATTGCGCCAATCCTGGCTAAGCACGTAGCGCCCGAGGCTCACCTTATGACGGATGGTGCGCAGATGTATAAAGCTGCTGGCAAGGCCTTCGCGTCACATCATTACGTCGATCACGCTAAGGGCGAGTATGTGAAGCGCGCCGATGCCTCGATCCACACCAACACGATTGAGGGCTTCTTCGGCATCTTCAAGCGCGGCATGAAGGGCATCTACCAACACTGCGGATCGCAGCATTTGCAGCGCTACCTGCGCGAGTTCGACTTCCGCTACACGAACCGCGCCGGACTCGGAATCAACGACGATATGCGCGCTGAGATCGCCCTGCGCGGCATCGGCGGGAAGCGCCTCACCTATCGGCGGATTAGTCCAGTCGCAGCCTAAACACCCTGCGATGGGGCGTAAGCGTAAGTTCCACGGCGGCGCAGCGGGCACGCGCTGGATGCTTCCGGCGTGGATGATTAAGCATGTGGAAGACAAGCCGCAGTAATTCTTGCCCACATCGTTCCAAAATAGCAATTATTCTGCTATAAGCCGCGACGGCTCAAATGAATATGGCCGTCAGCCTTAGCGGGGCTGACGGCCAATTCGAGCCAAGTGTGTAAGTCAAGGCACGACTCACGCAGCAGGGTCCGTGTGCACGCTGTATTTTCTACAGCAAATAACGGGTTTTGCCAAGGGTCGCGCCTCAAAAATTGAGGTATTTGACCATGAAAAATCAGACCAAGATCACGCTGAATTGCGTTACGTGGGAAACGCCGACTGCCCCGGACGCTCCTATCGGGGCAGCCCGCTTTACGATTTCCCACGAGATTGTCGGTCCGTTCTCTCTGACCATCCCGATCCCGCAGGGAGTCTCGGAAAGCGACACCGTGAAGTGGGCGAAGAACACGTTAGACCAAGCGCTCAAAGAAATGGCGGCGGGCGCTACCCATTCTGCTTGAGCAATCCAATCAATCAGCATATTCCATGTGCGCCGCTCGGGTCTGAACAGCCTTGGCGGCGCACAATGCGTGCTGACCGTGGTCCGTCTTGTCGGGCGGCCCGCTGAATAAAAGACCCGAAAGGGAAATACGTGGGGCGTGCCTCCACGGTCGCACGTGTTCAACCACCCGGCTCACGCCGGGCGACCGTGGGGGACTACATGCGCTTGCTTGTCATCGGGGCCGCGGCCCTAGCCGTTTCCGGCTGTGCGACTTCGCCAAAGAAGATCGAAGCCAATTACATTCCAGCCGCCACATACCAGCACCTCGATTGCACGCAGCTTCGCAATGAGATGATCCAGGTGGGGGCTAGGCGGGATGCGCTCTATCAGCGGATCAAGCGCCGCAACAAATCCGACAAGATCGTGACCGGCGTAGGCGTGCTGGTGGCGTGGCCAGCGTTGTTCTTCCTTAAGGGGAATGGGGCTGTCCGGGATCAATATGCCCTGCTCATGGGCCAGTACAATGCGCTGTCTGAGAATTACAAAGCCAAGGAATGTCGAGAGGTGGCGCAGTGATCGCGCTGCTTCTGGCGGTGCAGGATGTGGGAACGCGGCCCACAGGAATAGACGTAGCCGCCTCCCGCTCATTCGAGGAACTGCAAGCCTGCGTTATCGCTGAAATGTCGGAAGGCGGCTTTGTGGAGCCGCGTGCCATTGAAGGCGGCATGGCCTTCGATTGGTTCATGCCGACGCCGCTAGGCGTGAAGGGCAAGAATATCCTGCTTGTCGAGGTCGTGGATCGCGACGGTGTTCGGCACATGACAATCAAGTACCGCCGTCCATTCTCCCGCAAGATCGCGGTCAAGCGTATGCGGGAGGTTGTAGCGGTTTGCGAGCCGTTGATGGATGTGACGGCGATCCAGTAGGCGCTAGACGCCCTTCCGATCCCCCGTCCCACTACCCCCTATCGGCCTGCCCCGCCGTCTGGGAATGCTTGACTCAGGGGGCTTCTCATGCGGCTTAGGTGGCGTCGCCAGCATGCGGCGTAGTACGTCATCGGGGGTGGGATGGGTCATGGGGAACTCTACGCTATCTAGCCCAGTGTACGAAATACCGATGGACGATAGCACATTGATCGTGCTCGGGCGAATTGCCGTCATGTGGGGTCAGATCGAAGCCCACCTAGAGTTCATTCTGATAAATCTGTCTGGGCTTCCTCCTGAAGAATACATGGCCGGTAACAAACACATCGGGATATCCGGTAAACTTTCCCAACTGTCACGCCTATTGAGTGACCCAAAATTCGCCTCCATAAGAACGCATTTGCTATTGGCCCATCAAGAAGTTGATGACTGTATTTCTGATAGAAATGTAACAATGCATGGCCTCTGGGGATGGGGAGAATTAGAAAGCGGAAATTGGGTCGCATGTAGTCGCAGCCCCCGAAGAGAAGAGCCCATACTTGTTACAGAGTTAATCAATTTGCACGAAAGAGTTAGAACTGCAGCACTCGCAATGGATATCGCCCTTTCGCATGTGGTGAAAGGCGGGCATAAGTCGGGCGGCTCAAATAAGCGCCAAATTTGGCCGTCTGACCCGAAGAGAGGCATTCCGCCACTTCCTGCAAAGTTCGAAAGATAATCATCACGCTAGCATCGGTCTCATTTTCAAAGCCGTCGATGCAAGCCCTGATGGCATTGCGACACTTCTCCACCATCTCCTCAGTAATTTGAACCACCTGCCTGTCACGCGGGTCCTGCATACCTGTTTCGTCGTGCTTTGTCATGTATATAATGTCCACCGTGCTTTACAGCCACGCGCTTCCCGCGCCCGAATGGCGCGGATGAAGGCTCATCGGGAGTCGCCGGCGTCGGGCGTTCAAACCTTGGCCCGGCGATGCCCGGGGGGCGGAGACACCGGGTTGGGGTCGATGACCCAGTTTCTGCGATCGCGGATCATCGGCTTGTTGCAGCCCGTACACCATGATCGATACATGTCGCCATCAGTCCATGCGAGCCCGCGGCTGCGATGGTGCGTTCCCACCGCGCATCTGAGCAGTTGCAGCAGCTCCATCCCGTGCTCCCCGCTAACCATGCCCCAGCGTGGTTTGATGCCAGATTCAGGCGGGCACCGCCAGATAATTTCATCCAATTTGGTGCGGCGCGCGAATGATTGCCGCGACGCACCTAGTGCAGACGATCGACGATCTCCGCGGCGAGCATGCTCAGCGTATCGTCGCGCGCGCCCATCACGACGATGCGGTCGCCTGGCCGCGCCCCGGCGACGAGCGCGGCGGCGGCAGCGGCGCGATCGGCGACGTGGCGCGCGTCGCGCCCCGCGGCCGCGACATCGGCGACGATGTCCGCGCTGGTCACCTCGCGCGCGACGGTGCCGCCGTGATAGACGGGGTCGGGCACGACGAGCAGGTCGCCTGGCGCGAGCCGGGCTGCGAACATCGCGACCAACTCGCGCCGCATCACCTTGAGCGGGCCATAGCCGTGCGGCTGGAACAACAGCAGCAGCCGGCCGGGGGAAAGCGTGAAGCGTGTCGAGCGTCGCGGCGATCTTGTCGGGATTGTGCCCGAAATCGTCGATCACGGCGATGCCGCGCGCGATCCCGACCAGCTCGAACCGGCGCTTGAGCCCGACGAAGCCCTCGATCGCCGCCGCCGCGTCGGCGATGGGCACGCCCGCCGCCCCGGCCGCAGCGATCGCCGCGAGCGCGTTCGACACGTTGTGCCGCCCCGGCACCGCAAGCCGCACGCGCCGCCGCGCAGCCGCGGTCACCAGATCGAAGGCGATCGCAAACGGCTCGGGGGTGAGATGCTCGGCGCGATAATCGGCGGGCGCGTCGATCGCGAAGGTCCGCCGCTCGCCGCCGCCTGCCAGCGCCGCGGCCTCGGGATCGTCGGCGTTGACCACCGCGACCTCCGGCCCCGGCGACGAAATCGCGGAACAGCACACGCAGTTCCGCCATCGATTTGTGGTCGAGGCTGACGTTGTTGAGCACCGCGACGCGCGGGCGATAGAGCGCAATCGAGCCGTCGCTCTCATCGACCTCACTGACGAACGTTTCGCCCCGCCCCACCAGCGCGCTGGCGAACGGTGCCTGCGGGGAGACGAAATTCTTCATCACCGCGCCGTTTCATCACCGTCGGGTCGCGCCCCGTGGCGTGGAGGATCCAGCCGATCATGCCCGTGACGGTCGATTTGCCGCTCGTCCCCGCGACGCCGATCGCCATCGGCGCGGCGTTGAACAGCCGCGCGAGCAGCTCGGCGCGCGTCATCCGCGCCGCGCCCAGCCGATCGGCGGCGACGATATCGGCAACGCTCGCCTCGATCGCGGCGGAGGCGACGACGATCTGGTCGGGCGAGACGATCCCGCTGCCGTCCTGCGGGAACAGCGCGATCCCGCGCGCGCGCAGATCGTCGAACTTCGCCGGCAGCCGCGCCTGATCGAGCGCCCGGTCCGATCCGGCGACGGTCGCGCCCTGGCCGGCGAGGATCATCGCCAGCGGCATCATGCCGCTGCCGCCGATGCCGACGAAGAAGTAAGGTTTGCCGTGGTGCATGGGGCCGCGCTATCGGCAATTACGCGAGGGAGGACAAGGCATGCGTATCGGAGTTGTCGCACCGGCGGGGCCGATCGATCCAACCGTGGCGACGCGCGTTCAGGCCTTCACCGCGATCACCTATCCGGCGGTCGAGCTGGCGTTCCACCCGCAATGCTTCCTGAGCGAGGGCCATTTCGCCGGATCGGACGCGGTGCGCGCGCAGGCCTTTCTCGAGGTCGCCAACGATTCCGCGTTCGACGTGGTGTGGTTCGCGCGCGGCGGATACGGTTCGAACCGCATCCTCGAGGCGGTGATGCCCGCGCTCGCGCCGGCGGCGGGGCACAAGACCTATGTCGGCTTTTCGGACATGGGCTTCCTGCTCGGCGCGCTCTATGCGCGGCGGATCGGCCGGCAGGTGCACGGCGCGATGCCGATCACACTCGGCCGCAACGATGCCGGCGCGACGCTCGGCTGGGCGCTCGCCTGGCTGGTCGACAAGGATCGCCGCGCGCTCGAGCCCAGCCTCGACGGCAAGCCCGCCGCCGCGTTCAACCTGGCGATCCTTACCGCAATGATCGGCACGCCGTGGCTGCCCGACCTCACCGACCATGTGCTGATGATCGAGGAAGTGTCCGAGCCGCTCTACCGGATCGATCGGATGCTGTTCCAGATGGCGCATGCGACGCAATTGAAGGGCATTCGCGGGGTCCGCCTGGGCGCGATCAGCGAGATCAAGCCCAACGACCCGCCGTTCGCCGAAACCCCCGAGCAGATGATCGTGCGCTGGTGCGGCGAGATGGGGGTGCCCTATCTCGGCCGCGCCGAGATCGGGCATGTCGAGGGCAACCGCGTGGTGCCGTTCGGGGTGGCTTAGGACCCCGCGACGCCCCGACACTGCCAGGATCACCACCGATACGATCAGCGACAATAGCCCGAGCATGAACGCCGCGTCCGCCACGCGCTCGGCACGGATATCCTCCGAATCGGAGCGGATCGAGAGGTAGGACAGCGCGCAGCTCAGCGTGAAGCAGATCGCGCCCACCCAGGCGACCTCGTCGGCGAAGGTCTTCGCCGCAGCGCTGGAAATGTGCAGTCCAGCGATGATCAGCAGCGTGATCCCCAGCAGGTTCGACGCGCCGTTGAGGATGTGATGGGTCTTGTGCATCGCGCGGACCTAGGCTGACCGGGATGAATGCGGGAGAAACCCGCGACATGCCGGCGGCGGCCGTCGTCGCCGACCAAGCGAGCCGATCCGCAGTGAAATAAAGCTCAGAACGCGCGTACGCTCTTCACCGTCACGACCGTGCCCCTGGTGCAAAGCCCACGGTATGACGCCCCCGGGATCAGCCGGCCGCCGGCCCGCTCGATCACGACGTCGCCCGTCATCCGGTCGAACTGGATATAGGTCTTGGTCGTGTCCTTCATCGTGATGCGGTCGCCCCATTCGAGGATCTCGCAGCTCGGGCAAACCGGCCGGTATTGCTGGTAGCGCGCGGAAAACTGCGCGACCGTGTGGTTGAGTTCCGATATCCGGAAGTCGCCGCCGCCGCCGTTGCAGTGGACGTAGATCAGGTCAGGTACCGCGGCTTGGGCCGGCACCGAAACGGCGATAAGAATTGCCCAAGAAGAAATCGTTCTAGCAAACATATTTCGTTTCGACACCGTAATCATCTTGATTCCCCTTAGCCATATTGATCGATTTCGTCATGCTAAGGAGTAATACATAGGTCAACAATCCTAATTTATGATGACTTTTTATAAATCATATGTTGGGATGTGTTTGTCGATTCCAAATGCAACCTTATAATCATCGACGCGTTCTGCACGTTTGCATGCAAACGAACTTGGCTGGAACTTAGCTGGATTGACCATTTCTTGGGGCTCGCGCTTCACCCTGCCGCGTGCCCGATCCGCACCAGCACGCCGTCCGGATCGCCGACCGCGAACTCGTAGGTGCCCCAGGGCTTCACGTGCGGAGCGCCCTTCTCCACGATGATGTCGCGCACGCGATCGGCAATGGCGTCGACATCGTCGGTGCGCAGGAACAAGCCGTGCGAATTGCGACCGGGGATCACCCAGCCCGGCTCCGCCTGCCGTAGGTTGAGCCACCATCCCTTGCCGTCGGCCATCATGCGGAAGCCGGGAGCCCCCCACGACCCGGAACCCCAGCCGTTCGTAGAAGGCCTGGCTCGCCTCGAGATCGTTGCACGGCAGGATCGGCGCGACATGATGCTGCTCGGTCATGGCTTCCTATATCCCCTTCGCGCAGGCATAAGCCCGCGCCTCGACCCCAGCAAGAAGGCCCGATCCCAGTGTCCGAGATGTTCCGCATAACGCTGCCCGACGGTTCCGTCCGCGAGGTAGCCCCGGGGACCACCCCGGCGGACATCGCCGCTGCGATCGGCCCGGGGCTGGCGAAGGCGGCGATTGCAGCGCGCGTCGACGGCGAGGTGCGCGACATCATGCGGCCGTTCGAGGGCGACGCCAGCCTCGCGCTGATCACCGCGCGCGACGAGAAGGACGCGCTCGAGCTCGCCCGCCACGATTATGCGCATATCCTGGCCGAGGCGGTCCAGCACCTCTTCCCGGGAACGCAGATCACCTTCGGCCCCTCGACCGACGACGGCTTCTACTATGATTTCGCGCCCATAGACCGCCCCTTCACCGAGGAGGACCTGCCGGGAATCGAGGCGGAGATGCGCCGCATCATCGCGCGCGACGAGCCGCTGATCCGCGAGGTCTGGACCCGCGCCGATCTGATCGCGCGCTGGAGGGCACAGGGCGAGAGCTTCAAGGCCGAATGGGCGGCCGAGCTTCCCGAAGGCGAGGAGCTGACCGTCTATCGCGCCGGCAGGGGCGAGGACGCCTGGCTCGACATGTGCCGCGGCCCCCACCTCGCCTCGACGGGCAAGGTCGCGCCGGATGCGTTCAAGCTGACGCGCGTCTCGGGCGCCTATTGGCGCGGCGACCAGAACAACGCGATGCTCAGCCGCATCTATGGCACCGGCTGGCTCACCAAGAAGCAGCTCGACGCGCACCTGACGATGCTCGAGGAAGCCGCCAAGCGCGACCACCGCCGCATCGGCCAGGACATGGACCTGTTCCACCTCCAGTCCGAGGCGCAGGGATCGGTGTTCTGGCACGCCAAGGGCTATATCGTCTGGCGCCAGCTCGAGGCGTACATGCGCCGCCGGCTCGACGCGGGCGGCTATCGCGAGGTCAAGACGCCCCAGCTGATGGCCGCGCGCCAATGGGAGCAATCGGGGCATTGGGGCAAGTATCGCGAGAACATGTTCGTCGTCCCCGACGAGATCCCGAACACCGAGGACGACGCCGCGATCTTCTCGGGCACCGCCGACCTGCTCGCGCTCAAGCCGATGAACTGCCCGGCGCACATCCTGATCTTCAAGCAGGGGATCAAGTCGTACCGCGACCTGCCGATCCGCATGGCCGAGTTCGGCTGCTGCCACAGGAACGAGCCGCACGGCGCGCTCCATGGCATCCTGCGCGTGCGCCAGTTCACGCAGGACGACGCGCACATCTTCTGCACCGCCGACCAGCTGATCGATGAGGTCCGCATCTTCTGCGACCTGCTCGACACGGTCTACAAGGACCTCGGCTTCCCCAATTATGCGATCAAGCTGGCGCTGCGCCCCGAGAAGCGCTTCGGCTCGGACGCGATGTGGGACTGGTCCGAGCAGTCGCTGCGCGACGCGGTCAAGGCCACCGGCCGCGATACCGAGGCGTTCGGCTGGGAAGAGCTTCCCGGCGAGGGCGCCTTCTACGCCCCCAAGCTCGAATTCCATCTCACCGACGCGATCGGGCGGACGTGGCAGGTCGGCACGATCCAGACCGACACCGTGCTCCCCGAACGATTGGACGCGAGCTATGTCGGCGAGGACGGCGAGCGGCACCGCCCGATCATGCTCCACCGCGCGATCCTGGGCAGCTTCGAGCGCTTCATCGGCATATTGATCGAGCACCACGCCGGACGCTTCCCGCTGTGGCTGGCGCCGGTGCAGGCGGTGGTCGCGACGATCGTGTCCGAAGCGGACGACTATGCCCGCGAAGTCGCCGCGACGCTCGCCAAGGCCGGGCTGCGCGTCGAGACCGACCTCAGGAACGAGAAGATCAACTACAAGGTCCGCGAGCATTCGCTGGCGAAGGTTCCCAATTTGCTCGTCGTCGGCAAGCGCGAGGCCGAAGAGCGCACCGTCGCTCTCCGCCCGCTCGGCGCGGACGCGCGTCAGGAAGTACTGGGGATCGACGAACTGGTCGCGCGGCTTGCGCATGCGGCGCTTCCGCCCGATATGCAGTAACGCTCGCGCCACAGTGCGCGGGTTTTTCGCCCGACGGCGCCGACCGGACTACCGGATCGGCCTATCCTGCGTTATTCTAGCAAGCCACCATCAACTGCCACAGGAGAAAACCCTATACGTCCTCCCATGTCCCGGCGCCCCATGACGCCGCCCGTGCCGCTCAACGGTCCACGGTTCAACGAATTCATCCAATCGCCCAAGGTCCGCGTGATCGATCAGGACGGCGAGAATCTGGGCGTGATGTACACCCGCGAGGCGATGGAGCAGGCGCAGTCCGTGGGGCTCGACCTGGTCGAAGTGTCGCCCAACGCGGATCCGCCCGTCGCCAAGTTCCTCGACGTCGGCAAGTTCAAGTACGAAGCGCAGAAAAAGGCCAACCAGGCCCGCAAATCGCAGAAGACGCAGGAGATCAAGGAGATCAAGATGCGTCCCAACATCGACGATCACGATTATGATACGAAGATGAAGGCGATCCACAAGTTCATCGGCGAGGGCGACAAGGTCAAGGTGACGCTGCGCTTCCGCGGCCGCGAGCTGAGCCACGGCCAGCTCGGCATGGCGCTGCTCCAGCGCGTCCAGACCGACACCGCCGAGGATGCCAAGGTCGAGAGCTATCCGCGCATGGAAGGCCGCCAGATGCTGATGGTGATCGCGCCCAAGTGAGCGCGCGCGGGGCGGCCCTGGCATTCATGGTCCTGCTCGCCGGTCCTGCCGGCGCGCAGACCGCCGCGGCGCCGCCCCAGCCTGCCGCCGCCGACGAGCCGATCGCGGCGCCGGCGGGCGCCAAGCTCGTCTGGGCGGACGAATTCGACCAGCCCGGCCTCGATTCCCGGAAATGGCGCTACGACACCAGCCGCAACCGCGCCGGCTGGTACAACGAGGAACTGCAATATTACGCGGCCGATCGTCCCGATAACGTCCGAGTCCAGGATGGCGCGCTGGTGATCGAGGCGCGGCACGAACGGCTGTCATCCGAAGCCGATTACGGCGGGCAGGACTATAGCTCGGGCAAGATCATGACCCAGGGCCTCGCCGACTGGCGCTACGGCTTCATCGAGGTTCGCGCGAAGCTCGCGTGCGGCAAGGGGATGTGGCCGGCGATCTGGCTGCTCGGATCGGACGAGGGCGCGGGCTGGCCCGCGCTCGGCGAGATCGACGTGATGGAGGAGGTCGGCTGGGACCCCGCCGCGATCCACGGCACGATCCACACCAAGGCCTACAACCATCTGATGCACACGCAGAAGGGCGCGGAAACGCAGGTGGCCGACGCCTGCACCGCCTTCCACAACTATCAGCTCGACTGGAACCGGGACCGCATCCTGATCGGCGTCGACGGCCACGCCTATATGCGCTTCGACAACGACCACAAGCGCGATCCCGCCACCTGGCCGTTCGACAAGCCGCAGTATCTGATCCTCAACGTCGCGGTCGGCGGCTGGGGCGGGCGGCAGGGCGTGGATGCGGCGGCATTTCCGTCGCGGATGACGGTCGACTACGTGCGGGTGTGGCAGGGGCGTTAGCGGCGCCGATTGCGCTGATCGAGCCACAGTGCGACGCCGACCCCCACGCCGATCAGCCCGAAAATGACGAACGCCGTTATGCCGGCGGCTCCCACAATTCGATCGCATTGCCCTCGGGATCATGGATGCGCGCGAAGCGGCCGAGCTCCGGGCTGGCGTCCCATTCCTCCTTGGTGATCACCTCGATCCCGGCGGCGTTGAGCTGCTCGAGCAGGCTGTCGAGATCGCGCACGCGGAAGTTGAACATGAACTGCTTGTCCGCGGCGAAATAGTCGGTGGCGGCCTTGAACGGCTGGAACACCATCGGGCCGGGCTCCTGGAAATAGAGCCAGTCGTTGGTCTTGCCCTCGGCATCGGTGCCGCAGCCGTTGCCGACCCCCAGATGCTCGCGATACCAGGCCTGGAGAGCCTCGGGATCCTGCGCCCGCCAAAAGAAGCCACCCAATCCAAGAACCGGCATCTCACCCCTCCCTTCAGGCCGCCCTGGCCATCGCCGCGTCGCCGGCCGCCGCCTCGAGCAGCCGTCGCTCGATCGCCTTGAGCCGCGACGCGGACTCGATCTTATCACCGATCAGATCGGTCAGGTAGAAGGTGTCGACCGCGCGCTCGCCATAGGTGGCGACATGCGCCGAATGGATCGTCACCTTCGACTGGAACAGCGCGTGCGCGAGCGCATAGAGCAAAGCCGGGCGATCGCGCGCATTGACCTCGATCACGGTGAAGCGGTTCGATGCGAGATTGTCGATCAGCACGTTGGGCTCGATCGTGAAGGCCTCGGCGCGCAGCCGCGGCAGCGAGCGGGTCTTGAGGCGCTCGGACAGGCGCGCGCGATTGGCGAGCGCGTCGGCGATCCCGGTCTTGATCCGGTTGAGCCGCGCCTCCTCGTCGAACGGGCGGCCGAGCGGATCCTGGATCAGGAAATTGTCGAGCGCCATGCCGTCGCGCGTGGTGTGGATGCGCGCGTCTATGATGTTGCCGCCCGCGGCGTGGATCGCGCCGGCGATGCGGTAGAACAGCCCGGGATGGTCCGAGGCATAGACCGTCACCAGCGTCGCGCCGCGCTCCGGATAGACCTGCGCCTCGACCGACAGGCTGGCATCGCCCGCGGAATCGACCAGCCGCGCGTTGCGCGCGAGCACGTCGCCGGGCTCGGCGATCCAATAGGCCTCGGGCAGCCGCCGGACCAGTGCCCCGAGCCGCGCGTCGCTCCAGCCGAGCGCCTGCTTGAGCGCGGCCTGCTTGGCGGCGATGCGATCGCCGCGGCCCTTCTGCTTGTGGCCGAGCCGCAGCACTTCCTCGGCGCCTTCGAACAGGTCGCCGAGCAGCTGGCGCTTCCAGCCGTTCCATACGCCCGGCCCCACCGCGCGGATGTCGACGATCGTCAGGATCAGCAGCATCCGCAGCCGCTCTGGGCTCTGCACCGCGTCGCAGAAATCGAGGATCGTCTTGAAGTCCGAAAGGTCGCGCTTGAACGCGGTCGCCGACATCAGCAGGTGCCAGCGCACCAGCCATGCCACCGCCTCGGTCTCGGCCGGGCTCAGCCCCAGCCGCGGGCACAGCCGCTCCGCCACCTCGGCGCCGAGCACCGAATGATCGCCGCCGCGCCCCTTGGCGATGTCGTGGAGCAGCACCGCGACATAGAGCGCGCGGCGGCTCACCACCTTGTGCGCGATCCCGGTGGCGAGCGGATGATCCTCCTTGAGCGCCCCCTTCTCGATCTGGTTGAGCAGCCCGATCGCGCGGATCGAATGCTCGTCGACGGTGTAGTGATGATACATGTCGAACTGCATCTGCGCGACGACGCGGCCGAAATCGGGCACGAAGCGGCCGAACACCCCGGCCTCGTTCATCCAGCGCAGCACCGTCTCGGGATCGCGTGGGGACGTGAGCACGTCCATGAACAGCGCGTTGGCGCGGCGGTCGTCGCGCTTGTCGTCGATCAGCTTTGCGTCGCGCGTGGCGGCGCGCATCGCCAGCGGGTGGATCTCGAGCCCGTGGCGATCGGCGAGCTGGAACAGTTCGAGCAGCCGCACCGGATCCTCGGCGAAGAAGCTGTCGCGCGGCAGCGCCAGCCGCCCGCGCTCGAGCGCGAAGCCCTTCAGCTTGCGCGGCCGGCGCCACAGCGTCGGGAAGCCGAAGCGCGATCCGCGCGCGGCGAACTTCTCGTCGAGATGCGCGAGGAACACCCCCGTCAGGTCGCCGACCGTCTTCGCTTGGAGGAAGTAGAAATGCATGAAGCGCTCGACCTTGGATTTGCCCGGCCGGTCGGAAAAGCGCATCCGCTCCGCGATCTCGCGCTGGACGTCGAAGGTCAGCCGATCCTCGGCGCGACCCGCGAGCAGGTGGAGCTGGCAGCGCACCGCCCACAGGAAATTCTCGGCGCGGTGGAACTGACTGTATTCGAGCTTGGTCAGCAGCCCCGCCTCGACCAGCTCGGCGGGCTCGCGGACGTTATAGGCATATTTGCCGATCCAGAAGAGCGCGTGGAGATCGCGCAGCCCGCCCTTGCCCTCCTTGACGTTGGGCTCGACGACGTAGCGGCTGTCGCCCATCCGTTTGTGGCGCACGTCGCGCTCGGCAAGCTTCTGCGCGATGAACGCGCGCGCGGTATCGGCCTGGACCTCGTTCTTGAAGCGCGCCGCCGCCTCTTCGTAGAGCGCGGTATCGCCCCACACGTAGCGCGCCTCGAGCAGCGCGGTGCGGATCGTCACGTCCGCCTTGGCCTGGCGCACCATCTCGTCGAGCGAGCGCGACGAATGGCCGACCTTAAGCTGCATGTCCCATAGCGAATAGAGCGTGGATTCGATCACCTGCTCGGACCAGCCGGTGACCTTCCACGGCGTGAGGAAGCCGATGTCGATGTCGGAATAGGGCGCCATCTCGCCGCGCCCGTAGCCGCCGACCGCAATCAGCGTCATCCGCTCGGCATCGGTGGTGTTATTGGGCGGATAGAGCCGCTCGACGGTGAAATCCCACAGCAGCCGCAGCATCTGATCGGTGAGGAACGCACCCGCCGCCGCCGCCTCGAGCCCGCGCGAGGGATGCTCGGTCAGCCGCCGCGCGATCTCGGCATGCCCGGCATCCAGCGCGGCCTTGAGCTCGGCGGTCGCGGCCTTGCGCAGCGCGGTCTTGTCGGCGCCCTCGACCGCGCCGAGCCGCTCCGCGATCGCGCGGCGATCGATGATGGCGCGGCGGTGCGGGACGGAATCGAAGCGCGACGGCATGGAGGGCAGATAGGGGCGTTGGCAGGGAGACGCCAGCCACTCGTGCCACCATCATCCTGAACTTGTTTCAGGATCCATCGTGCCGCGGGTTTACTCGGGCGCCTTCGCCACCGCCACCAGTGCCGGCCGCAGCAGCCGATCGCGGATCATATAGCCCGTCTGGATTTCCTGCACGACCGTGCCCGGCGCGGCGTCGCTGCTCGGCACTTCCATCATCGCCTGGTGGCGATTGGGATCGAGCGTCTCGCCGACCGCGCCGATCTTCGAGATGCCGTGCCGCGCGAACACCGAATCGAGCTCGCGGCCGGTCGCCTCGAGGCCGGTTACCACTGCCTTCAATTTGTCGTCCTCGCGCATCTCGGCCGGGATCGCCGCCAGCGCGCGCGACAGATTGTCGGCGATCGAGAGGATATCGCGCGCGAAGCCGGTCGCGGCATAGGTGCGCGCGTCCTGGGCTTCCTTCTCGGCGCGGCGGCGGACGTTCTGCGTCTCGGCCTGAGCATAGAGCACCGCCGATCGCGCCTCGGCGAGCTGCGCCTCGAGCTCCGCCGTTCGATCGTGCTCGGCGACTTCGGGCGCGGCCTCGGCGGTTTCCTCGCGGAGATTGTCCTCCGCATCCTGCACGTCCGTGGTATCCATCTTTCCGTTCTTGCTCTCGTCTTTCGCCATGTCTTCCCTGTTCAGGCCAATAGCCGCGCCAGCGTCGCCGCGGTGAAATCCACCATGGGCACTACGCGCGCATAGTTCAACCGAGTCGGCCCGATCACGCCGACCACGCCGACCACCCGACCGTCCAACGCACGAACCGGCTTGGCGATCACCGACGAGCCCGAAAGCGCGAACAGCTTGTTCTCCGAACCGATGAAGATCCGCGTCGCCTCGCCCTCGCGCGCGCTGTCGAGCAGGCGGGCGATCTCCTCCTTGCCCTCGAGCTCGTCGAGCAGCTGGCGGACGCGGTCCAGGTCCTCGGCGACGGTTGCGTCGATCAGCTGCGCCTGGCCGCGCACGATCAGCACCGGGCGGTGGCCGCCGTCCTCGCTCCACACCGCCAGCCCGCGCTCGACCAAAGTGCGCGCCGCCGAATCGAGCGCGGCGCGCTGGCCGCGGATCTCGCGCTCGACGCGCGCGCGCGCCTCGCTCAGCGTGCCGCCGGCGAGCGTCGCGCTCAGGTAATTGGCCGCCTGTTGGAGCGACCCCGGGTCCATCCCCGGCGGCAGCTCGACGACGCGGTTCTCGACCGAGCCGTCCTCGCCGACCAGCACCGCGAGCGCACGGTCCGCGCTCAAGGGCACGAACCCGAACTGTCTGAGCACCGGTTCGCGGCGCGGCACCAGCACCAGCCCCGCGCACGCCGACAGCCCGGAAAGCGCGAGCGTGGTGGCGGCGAGCGCTTCCTCGACCGGCCCCTGCTCACCGGCGCGGGCGGTGATCGCGGCGCGCTCCTCGGCGGTCGGCTCGCTCGCCTGCATCATCCCGTCGACGAAGAGCCGCAGCCCGCTCTCGGTCGGCATCCGCCCGGCGCTGGTATGCGGCGCGGCGAGCAGGCCGAACTCCTCGAGGTCCTGCATCACGTTGCGGATCGACGCGGGCGAGAGGTTGAGCCCCGAGACCTTCGAGATCGTCCGGGATCCCACCGGCGCGCCATTGTCGAGATAGGATTCGACGACGATCCGGAACACGTCGCGCGCGCGGTCGGTCAGCTCGTGGATCGGCGGGTTGGTCATGATCGCGATGTAGGCCGCCCGCGCCCGTCCCTCAACGCCTCATGGCCGCGCGCCGATCAGCTTGGCGATGGGCAGCAGGTCGGGCGCGTTGCCCAGCGCCTCGGCGAGCGCGCGGTTCTTCTCCATGTCGCAGCCGTAATAGAAAGCGAGGTGCGCGGGATCGCCGAACCCTTCCCACCGAACGTCGACCGACGGAAGGTCGGTCGCCATCTCCGCGCATCCGGGCGGGCCGGTGAGCAGCCGCTCGGCGCGCGGGCGCAGGGGCTGGAGCCGGTTGAAAAAGGCGATCGCCGCGCGGTGATCGACGATCCTGCGCTCGCCTACGACGGCGGTATCGCGGATGCCGTTGAAGACGATCGTGCCGTCGAGCCCGACGCGCACCGAATAGACCGGGCAGGCGCCGAAGCAGGGGCCGGTCCGATAGCTGATCGTGAGCATATGCGCGTCCGGGCCCTCGCCCGGCGCCCCGCCCCGCACCGTCGCGCACCCGGCCAGGGCAAGCGCCGCAACGGCGGCAATCGATCGTTTCATCCGTCTCTCCGTTCGGGATCGTGCGCCGACACTGGCGCGTTCGCGCTTCCGGGTCTAGGCCCCGGCCGACCCCAAGCAGGAGAGTTTCATGCGCCCATCCGGCCGCGCCCCCGACGAGATGCGGACGATCAGCATCGAGCCCCATTTCACCCGCCACGCCGAGGGCTCGGTGCTGATCGGCTTCGGCGACACGCGCGTGCTCGTCACCGCGAGCGTGGAGGAGCGCCTGCCGCCCTGGCTGCGCGGCAAGGGCGAGGGCTGGGTCACCGCCGAATACGGCATGCTGCCGCGCGCCACCCACACCCGCGGCCAGCGCGAGGCCGCCAAGGGCAAGCAATCGGGGCGCACGCAGGAGATCCAGCGGCTGATCGGGCGTTCGCTGCGCGCGGTCACCGACCTCAAGCTGCTCGGCGAGCGCCAGATCACGCTCGATTGCGACGTGATCCAGGCCGATGGCGGCACCCGCACCGCGGCGATCTCGGGAGCGTGGGTGGCGCTGCGCATCGCGGTCGACAAGCTGCTTGCCGGCGGCCAGCTCACGACCGATCCGATCCGGCAGCAGGTCGCCGCGGTGAGCTGCGGCATCTTCCAGGGCACGCCCGTGCTCGATCTGGATTACGATGAGGATTCGGCCGCCGACGCCGACGCCAATTTTGTCCTGCTCGCCGACGGCAAGATCGCCGAGGCGCAGGCCACCGCGGAGCGCGCCTGCTTCGACGAGGAGGAGCTGCTGCGGCTGCTCCGCCTCGCGCGCATCGGCTGCGGCCGGATCTTCGAAGCCCAGCTCAAGGCCACCCGATGATCGACGACGACGACGACGCGATGCCGCGCCAGGCGATCCGCAAGCTCCAGCCCGGCCGGCTGGTGATCGCCAGCCACAATCCCGGCAAGGTGCGCGAGATCGAGGCGCTGCTCGGGCCCCACGGGATCGAGCCCGTCTCCGCCGCGGACCTGGGGCTGCCCGAGCCCGACGAGACCGGCACCACCTTCGTCGCCAATGCCGAATTGAAGGCGCTCCAGGCGGCCGATCTCTCGGGGCTGCCCGCGCTCGCGGACGACAGCGGGCTGTGCGTCGAGGCGTTGAACCTCGATCCCGGCATCTTCTCGGCGCGCTGGGCGGGCGAGGCCAAGGACTTCGGGCAAGCGATGCAGCGCGTCGAGGACCGCCTTGCCGCGCTCCCGCCCGAGACGGCGCGCGCCGCGCATTTCATCTGCGCGCTCGCGCTCGCCTGGCCCGACGGGCACGTCGAGTGGTTCGAGGGGCGCGTCGACGGCACGCTGGTCTGGCCGCCGCGCGGGGAGAACGGCTTCGGCTACGATCCGATGTTCGTGCCGCTGGGGCACGACCGGACCTTCGGCGAGATGGCGCCCGCGGCCAAGCAGCCGCTCACCCACCGCGCTGCCGCCTTCCGCCAGCTCGCGGCGGCGGTGCTTTAGGGAATCGCCACCGGCTTCCGGAAGACGCGCCGGCCGGGAAGCTTCCAGCTCTTGAGCACGATCGGCTGGCACAAGCCGGTGCCGGCAAGCGTGGGCCGGAGGGTCACGTCGCATTCGCCCGAACCGACCGCAGTGATGCAGGCATCGGTGATCGACAGCTCGATCCCGCGGAACCGCGCCTCGACCACCACCGCCACGTCGACCGGGAAGCGATGCTGCCCGCCGAAATCGATCACGATCACCGGCTTGATCTCGCGCTTGACGCCGTTCTCCCCGACGCGGAGGATCGCGGTGGTGCCGGGGGGGTGCTTCTTCCTGTCGCGATACGCGCGGATCTCGACCGCCAGCGCCCAACCCTCGGCCAGCACCTCGAGCAGATCGAGGTGAAGGCTCTTCGCGACGGTCTCGGCCATCGACTGCGTCACCATCGGCGACATCGCGATCGAGAGCGTCCCCCGCGCCCGCCGACGCCGCCGTCGCGACTCCGGCGGTGAGCTGGCGCATCGCGTCGGCGGGCACGACCTCGTCGAGCCACAGCGTGTCGTCGCTCATGCCACCCTCTCCCCTTCGATACGCATCGGCCCGACCTCGGCCTCGCCCGTGAACTCGATCGAGACGCCGAGGTGCGGCTCGGCGACGAGCGGGACTTCCGCCGGCTCCAGGCTCGTCTCGCCATGCTCGAGCTCGCACGCGAAGCGCGGAACGATCGGCGGCGGCGTCGAAGCCGGAACCGGGGGCTCGATGGAATCGGTCGCGTCCCCGCCCGAGATCGCGCTCAGCAGCCGCCATAGGATCAGCAGCACCACCACCGCGATCGCTCCCGCTCCGGCGGGAAAGACCCAGGACGGGACCACGATCACCAGATCGTCGGGCGATTGCGTCGGCGCGGGCAGCGGCGAGAAAACCGGGTCGGGGGACGGCGTGGGGCTTGGCGTCGGGGTTGGCGTGGGCATGGGCGTCGGGCTTGGTGCGGGCCCGGTCGAAACCGCCAGGGTCAAGACTCCGCGCGCGGTGACCGGTTGGCCCGCGCCGGGCTGCTGGTCGGTGATGACGTCCGCCGCCGCATTGTCGCTCGGCGACCGGTCGACCGTCGGCGCGAAGCCGCTCAGCGCCTCGCGGAGGCTCTCGTAGGAACACCCCGTCAGCGCGGGCGCGACCTGGTGGCGGAAGGCCTCGATCACCGCCTGGGGGCTGCACGGCGGCGGATCCCTGGCTTCGAACCTTCGCGCCAGCTCGGGCGAGGCCTCGGTGACGCTCGGCGGCGGCGACTGCGCCAGCGCAGGCCCCGCCCCCGCAAGAACCAGCGATGCGACAAAGGACGAGCGCTTCACGACAACCCCCTGCCGCCGAGCCAATTCCCGGATGCGAAGATGCCAGAAACCGCGAGCTATGACGAGTCTTTCGTCCGGCGGCCATGACTGGCGGACCGCGTGCTTGGGCCCTGGGCCTGCCACCGACGTGTCGACAAACTGGAGAGATTGCTGGAGGGTACCATCCACGATCCGGGATTCGGAGCGGAAGGCCCCGGCCACGATCGGGTTTAGACGGAGCGCATTGTCATGCTGGCAAGGCCCTTGGCGCCGCCCAAGCCCAAAATCGCGAGGTTGACCGTCAGGATGCTCGGCTCGCGCGGCGTGCCGGGGCGCTTCGGCGGATTCGAGACCGCAGCCGAGTATATCGGGGTCTATCTCGTCAGCAAGGGCTGGCGCGTGATCGTCTACTGCCAGGCGCAGGGCAGCGGCCCGATCACCACCGACGTTTGGCAGGGAATCGAGCGGGTGATCGTTCCGGTCGACAAACCCGGCTGGCGCGGCACATCGCATTTCGACTGGCTGTCGATCCGGCACGCCTGCCAGCATCACGATCTTTGCCTCACCTTCGGCTACAACACCGGCCTGTTCAATTTCCGGCAGCGGATGAAGGGCATCCCGAACATCATCAACATGGACGGGGTGGAGTGGAAGCGCGCGCGCCAGGGCCTTGCGAAGCAGGCCCTGCTCTACCTGAACCAATGGGCGGCGACGATATTCGGGACCCACCTGATCGCCGACCATCCCGAGATCGAGAGGAATCTCCGGCGGGGAATGTCGAAGCGCCGGTTGACGACGATCGCCTATGGCGCGCGACCGGTGAACGACCCGCCCGCCGAATCGCTGGCCGCCCATGGGCTGGAGCCGGGCACCTATCTGACCCTCGTCGCACGGCCGATCGAGGAGAACTCCATCCTCGAGATCGTCCGCACCTTTTCAGCGAAGCCGCGCGGCGTCAAGCTGGCGGTCCTCGGCGAGTATCAACCTGAGCAGGTCGCCTATCATCGCGCGGTAATGGACGCCGCCAGCAACGAGGTGCGGTTCCTGGGCCCGATCTATGGCTATGCCGCGGTCGAACCGCTGCGCTATCACAGCTTGGGGTATCTGCACGGCCACACCGTCGGCGGCACCAATCCGTCGCTGGTGGAGGCGCTGGCGGCACGCAACGCGATCATCGCGCACGACAATCCCTTTAATCGTTGGGTCGCGCAGGACGCCGCGCTCTATTTTCAGGATGAGGCAGGCTTGGACTGCGCGCTCGACACGCTGTTGAACGATCGCACCACGCGAGCGCGGCTAGAAGAAGCGGCGGAACGTCGCTTCCTCGCGGAGTTCACCTGGGATCGCGTGGTCGCGCAATATGAGGAGCTGCTGGTCCGCCATCAGCCGGCCGCCCGCCGAAGCCCCCCGTAAAGCGAGGCGCGACAATTGGCGCAAGACCACGCCACGCGGTGCGCCCCTCCCCGCACCGTCTCATCGCCCGCCAGCATAGCGCAGCACCTGCCACGCCGTCGTCAGGACGATGTCCACGTCGGTCGCGAAGCCGACATTCTCGATATATTCGAGATCGTGATTCCACATGAATCCCGGGTGCCCGTCGTTGGCACGGTCGCGGATTTGCCAGAGGCCGGTCAGGCCCGGGCGGATCAGATGCCGGGCCTGATCGAAGCGCGGATAGGGCGGCAGCATCTCCTCCATCATCGGCCGCGGACCGACAAAGGACATTTCACCCACCAATATGTTGAAGAGCTGGGGTAATTCGTCGACGCTGCGCCGGCGCATCCAGCGCCCCAGCGGCGTGATGCGCGGATCGTCCGCAGTCTTCGGCAGGACGCCGGTCTGGCGGATCCGCTCGGCGAACGCCGCCTCCTCTTCCGGGGTCGAAACGCGCATCGACCGGAATTTCAGCATTCCGAACGGCTTGCTTGCCAGGCTGCATCGTTTGGCGCGATATAGCGCCGGTCCCGGCGAGGTGGCGACGACCGCGATCGCGGCGACCAGCAGCAGCGGCGAGAGTAGCACCAGCAGCCCGGCCGAGCCGACGACGTCGATGACACGCTTGACGACGAGATAGGAACGCTTGCCCGAGACGCTGCGGCGGTAATGCGCCACCTTTTCGTCGTCCAAATCCACCAGACCCAGTCCGTTCACTCCGCGTCCTCCCTAAGCAACCGATCGGCATGCAGCATCGCGCGGCCGATCGCCTGGTCCATGTCGAGATAGCGATATTCGCCCATCCGGCCGCAGAACAACACGTCGGGACGTTCGGCGGCCAGTTCCACGTAGCGCTGATAGAGGGCCTTGGCCTCCGGAGACGGGAATGGATACTCCGCTTCGGTCCAGCACGTTGCGTCGCGCGGGGTCTCCACCGTCAGCAGCGTGCCCGTTTCCGGCCCCTCGCCCGGCGCCAGCATGTGCCGCCACTCGATGGTGCGGACATGGCGCCCCATCTTCACCGACGACAGGTTGATCTGGGCGCAGGGATACAGCGATCTGGCTCCCGGCACGAACAGGTCCACCCGCTCCTGGGTCCGGTAGGGCAGTGGGCCGAGGCTGTGACCGAAGAATCTGTCGATGGGTCCGGTGTAGATCAGCTTGCGGCGCCAACGGACGTCGCTGTCCCGCGCGTGGATATCGGTGGACAGATGGACGGGGATCCGATCGAGAATCGCTTCGACCCAGGCCGTGTAGCCGCCCATGGGCATCCCCTGGAACGATGCCTTCGAAAATCGCAGGTCGTCATCCTCGCGAACTTCGATCCGCTTGGCGAGGTCGGCGTCGAGCCTGGTGGGAGGCACGCCCCATTGCTTGGACGTGTAGCCGGCAATGAAGGTATGGTAGACGCCGGGCGGCAGCAGCTCGAGCATCGCGGTTTCGAAATTGCGCCCCGTGGGCTCCGCCGGCGCGGGCGTCGCAACCGAGGCGAATCGATCGAAGGTCGAGCGATGCAGCGGCCAGGGGAAGAGCTCTCCCCCGACCTGCGTCACCGCCGTCGCGCAATAGGGATAAAAGGCCGCGAAACGCTCGACGAATGCCTGGATCCGCGGGGACGAGGTCCGGAAGAAATGCGGACCGTGCAAATTATAGCGGAAGCCGGAAGGATGCATCACGTCCGCGCAGTTTCCCCCGACCCGCTCGCGCGCTTCCACGACCGCCACATGCTTGCCCGCGTCCGCGAGCATCCGGGCGATCGTCGCGCCGCTGATCCCGGCCCCGACTATGACGTAGTCCGCCTCCACCCTCACGTAACACGACCCCCAAACCCGTTCGACCGCAAAGGTTACATCGTCGCGCACGTTCGCCAAGCCGGATATTGCTCAACCTGCCCGGACGGCGTCCTCGATATGCCGTTCCGCCGCGAGACGATCCTCGTCGCGACCTTCACGAAGAGGAGGGAAGCCTGAAGCCGGGCATGTGTGGATCTGGTGGACAGGGCTGGATTCGAACCAGCGTACGCTTGCACGGGCAGATTTACAGTCTGCTGCCTTTAACCACTCGGCCACCTGTCCATAGGCGCCATTCGGGCGAGCGCGGTCCAATGCCCAGCCGGACGGGGGCTGTCAACGCCTTGCGCGCGCGGCATGCGGCGCATAGCGTCGCCCGCGTGAACACTCCCGCCCCCCGGCTCCGCCGATGAAGCGCCGCGGTCATCGTCCCAGCCAGGCCCCCGCGTCGCGCCCGCGCTTCTACGGCCGCCACGCCGTGCTTGCGGCGCTCGCCAATCCCGAGCGGATCGTGCGCAAGATCTGGGGAACGCGCGAGGCATTGGCGGCGCTCGACCTGCCGCCGGTGATCCCGATCACCTTCGCCGACGTCAGCGATCTCGCGCGGCTGATCCCCGGCGACGCGCCGCACCAGGGGCTGGTCGCCGAGGTCGAGCCGCTCGAGGACGTGTGGCTCGGCGACCTGATCGAGCAGGGCCTGGGCGATCGCCGCCCGCTGGTGGTGCTCGACCAGATCACCGATCCGCACAATCTGGGCGCGATCCTGCGATCGGCGGCGGCGTTCGACGCGCTCGGCATCGTCACCCAGGATCGGCATTCGCCGCCCGAATCGGGCACCGTCGCGCGCGCCGCCTCGGGCGCGCTCGAGACGGTGCCGTGGGTGCGCGTCGTCAATCTGGCGCGCGCGCTCGACGAGATCGGCGAGGCCGAATTCTGGCGGATCGGGCTCACCGGCCACGCCAAGGGCACGCTCGCGCAGGTGATGGGCGAGGGCCGCATCGCGCTCGTGCTCGGCGCCGAGGGCGAGGGGATGCGGCACAACACCGAGGCGCATTGCGACGAGCTTGCGCGGCTGCCGATCGGGCCTAAGGTGGAGAGCCTGAACGTTTCGAATGCCGCCGCGATCGCGCTCTATGCGGTGAGCGTGCGCGGCTAGCCGCGGGGGGATGCGCGATGGGTCGTTGGGTCAGGTCGCTGGCGATCGCGCTGATGGCGCCGCTGCTGCTCGTCGGGTGCCTGTTCCTGCCCGGCAAGTTCGAAGCGGTGCTCACCATCCACGCCGACCGCGCCTTCACCTATACCTACAAGGGCGAGGTGATGGCGATCGACCTCGAGGGGCTGGTGGGCAAGGCGATGAAGGGGATGGGCCAGCAGGGCAAGGGCGCGAACGGCACCGCCGAGCCCGGCGGCATCCCCGATTTCACGCTGACGCCCGAGGAAAAGGCCAAGCAGGACGACAAGTTCCGCGCGCTCGCCGCCGAGCTCGCCAAGGAATCGGGCTATCGCACCGTCGACTATCGCGGCAACGGCGTCTTCTACGTCGATTATGCGGTGGCGGGGACGCTGACGCACGGCTTCGTCTTCCCCTACAACCTCGACAACAAGCTGGTCTTCCCCTGGCTTGCGGTCGAGCTGCGTGGCAAGGATCTGGTGCGCGTCAAGGCGCCCGGCTTCGCGCGGCCTGACACCTCGGGGATGGAATGGGATCGAGCCTGTCGAGCCTGTCGTCGCTGCCGGTCCCCGGCGCCGAGCAGGCGATGACCGGGATGGACGGCACCTTCACGCTCAACACCGATGCCGTGCTGCTGAGCCAGAACAACGAGGAAGGCGCCGAGACGGTGGGATCGGTCAAGACCGTCACCTGGCACGTCACCTCGACCACTCCCGACGCGCCGATGGCGTCGGTGCGGGTGAGCGCGCTGCCCTAGGTCGCCTGGGCCGGGTTCATCCTCCAACCGAAGATGGCGCGATTCAGCCGGGCCGAAGCCGCCTCAATCCTCCGCCGCGATCGTCACCCTGAGCCCGTCGAGCGCCGCGCTGAAGCGAATCTGGCACGATAGCCGCGAGCGTTCGTCGCGATCGGCCGCGCAATCGAGCAGGTCGTCCTCGTCGGCGCTCATCGGCGGCAGTTTGGCCGCAAATTCCGGATCGACATGGACGTGGCACGTCGCGCAACTGCAGCACCCGCCACACAGCGCGAGCAGTTCGTCGAACCCGTTCTCCGCGGATCACCTCCATCACGCTCAGCCCCCCTCGCCCTCGACCTCGCGTTCTTTTCCTTCCCGGGTGACGACGATAAGCTTGGGCATGGCATTCTCCTTGGGGCCAGGCCCATGCCGCCGATCTTTCCGCAGTTCAAGGACAGCCGCGATGGGGCTCAGCGCCGACCAGTTGAAGACCTCGCTCGATGCGCTCGCCGCGGTCGAGCCGGCGATCGCCGCCGCGCTCGCGCGCGCCGGCTATCCCGAGCCGCGCCTGCGCGATCCGGGCTACGAAACGCTGCTGCGCACGATCGTCGGCCAGCAGGTCAGCGTCGCCGCCGCGCAATCGATCTGGAGCAAGATCGAGCGGCTGGTGGGCGATCTCACCGATCCGCGGACGATCACCGCCGCTTCCGACGAAACGCTGCGCGCCGCGGGCTTTCACGCCAGAAGGCGGGCTATGCGCGCAGCCTGGCCGAGGAAGTGACGAGCGGGCAGCTCGATCTCGCCAACCTGCCCACGGATGACGAGGAAGCGATCGCCGCGCTCACGCGCGTCAAGGGGATCGGCCGGTGGTCGGCGGAGATCTACCTGCTGTTCGCCGAGGGGCGGCCGGACATCTGGCCGGCGGGCGACCTGGCGGTGCAGATCGAGATCGGCCGCATCCTCGGCGCCGAGACGCGCCCGACAGAGCGCCAGACGCGCGAATGGGCCGAGCCCTGGCGCCCCCATCGCGGCGCCGCCGCGATCCTCGCCTGGCACCATTACAAGACCGACATGCAGGTGGTCTGACGGCCGGGATAGGTCGGCGCGGCAGCGGCGACCGGTTCGGACCGGCCGCCGCCTCCCCTTTTATGCGCTCAGAAGCGGCCGCGCAGGCCGATCATCACCTGACGCCCGGGCTGATACTGGGTGAAGGTCGCGTTCGGGAACTGGAAGTAGCTCCGCTGCTGCTCCTTGGTGAGGTTAGCTCGGGCAGGCCCTTGACGTCGAGGATCGTGCCCCAGTCGACGCTCGCGCCGAGATCCCACTGCTGGTAATCGTCGTTGTAGAGCGCCGCGGCCGGGATGCCGTTCTGGTTGGTGCCCGACGAGATCGACCCCTGGTTGAACGTCGTCGAGACCCGCGCCGAGATGCCGCCCTTCTCGTAATAAGCGGTGATGTTGTAGGTCACCGGCGAAACGCCGGTCGCCACCGCCGGCGCCGCGCCGGTGCCGTTCTGGCTGATCAGCGTCAAATTGGCGGTGAAGCCGAAGCCGTTGAGGCCGAGGTACCGGCCGAGCAGGAAGTCGAGCGGCTGCACCCAGTTCGCCTCGAGGGCCGTTGACCTTGAGCGTTCCCGTCGCATTGACCTGCTGCGAGAGGACGACCGTCGCCGAGCCCGGGCCGCCGCGGCCAGGCGCGTTGATCGCGGCCTGCTGCGTCGGCGTCAGCGTATCGTAGGTCACGCCATATTGGGCGAGCGACGAGAAGGGCACCGTCGCCGTGCCGGTGACGGTGAAGCCGGTCAGCGCCTTGCGGAACGCCGTGAACCCGATATAGCCCTCGTGCCCGGTATAGAATTCGAAGCCCAGATCGAAGTTGGTCGAGAGATAGGGCTTGAGCGCCGGATTGCCCACGGTTCCCGTGTCCCCCCGACGGGCTGCTGAAGTTCAGCCCCGGCAGCATCGAGTTCGGATTCGGCCGGGTCATCGTCCCGCGAGGCCGCCGCGCGCAGCACCGCATTGTCGGTGATGTGGAACGCCGCGCTCGCCGACGGCAGCCAGTTGTCGTAGCTGTTGCTGGTGTAGACGAAGTTCGAGATGTTCGGATATCTGGCGCCGTCCGCCGGCGCCACCGCCGGCGCGGCCGGGGTGTTGCGCGGATCGGGGATCGAGACGATGCCGCCGATCGTCTGATCGGTACGCACCCAGCGCACGCCGATGTATACTGGATCGTTCCGCCCGCGAGCGGCGAATCGCCGTTGATCTCCGCGAACGCGCCCGTCGTCTTCTCGCGGACATAGCCGCCGCTCGCGCCGGTGTTCGACGATCCGGCGAGCGGCGCCGAATTGTGGAAGGCGTCATAGTTGGACGCGGTCTTGAACTTGCTCCAGTCGACGGTGACGAAGCCGTCCGGCCCCGGGATCAGATAATTGGCGAGCGCGGCCTGCGGGATGAGCGAGCCTGGTAGGTCACCGGGCCGGTCTGGCCGGCGGTGTAGCCGGTGCCATAGCCGGGATAGTTGGGATAGCCCGGCCGGGGCGGCGCCCGCCTGGTTGAGTCCGTTGCACGGCGGCTGCGTATTGGGCGAAGACAGGAACACGCTCGGCCGATCGCCGCACACCGCATTCTGCCACCGCCTGGCTGTTGTCATAGGCGTTGATCGTCCGCGACACGTCGTCATAGGCGCCGCCGACCTTGAGGTTGAGATCGCTGCCGCCCCAGGTGAGGTCGCCGCGGATGCCCTTGGTCTTGGTCTCGCGGCGCTCGTCCTGGATGTTGACCCGGCCGCCCGGCCAGCCGAACGCCGCCGGATTGTTGAGATCGACGTTCGACGTGATGATCGGCACGTTGCCGGCACTATTGTCGAAATTGACCGTGATGCCCGAGCTCGCCGGCGTGATCACCACCACCGACGGCGATTCGCGGTGGAAGGTGCTCTTGGTGTAATTGCCCTGCAGGTTGAGCTTCAGATTGTCCGAGATCTGGTAATCGAGCCCCGGGTTGACGCCCCAGAAGTGCGTGGTCTCGATGAAGGGGCGATATTCGAGGAAGAACTGCGCGTTGGCATAGGTGCCCTTGGTCACCACGCAGCCGTTGGTGCAGTCGCTGCGATCATAGGTGGTGTTGAGCGGGATCACCGAGCCGTTGCGGCCGACCCAGTTCATGTCGATGCGCTGGAGGTCGTTCTTCTTGTAGCCCCACATGCCGTCGATGTAGGCGTGCAGCCCGTTGCCGTTATATTCGAGGCTGGCGATCGCGTTGATGCGGTCCTTGGTGCCATATTCGTCCGAGGGCCGGCCGAGGCGCGGCAGCAGCCCGTTGTCGAGCTGCCCGATGTTCGCGCCGGGATTGTGCGCGAGCAGGAAGGCCTGGTCGACCGTCGCGCCGGTGACGAGGCCGTTGCCGGCATTCGCGGCACGGTGGCCGGGACGGCGATGTTGCCGCCGCCGGTGGGGTTGCAGCCGGTCGCCGCGCCGCACTGGGCGGCGGTCAGGTTGAGGTTGCTCAGCCCGATCGTCTCGTAGCCGGTGGTGCGCACGTTGTTGTGCACCCCCGCGACCCCGGCGAGGATGCCGAAATCGCCCGAGGTGAAGCTGGCGAGCGCCGAGCCGCGATAGCCCCATTTGTCGACGTTGGTGCTCTTGGTCGCCTGGCCGCTGTAGGTGATGTGCGTGCCGGGATGGTCGAACGGACGCGCGCTGCGCATGTTGACCGTGCCGGCCGCGCCGCCCTCGACCTCGTCGGCGGTCGAGCTCTTGTTGACCGTGAGCTGGGTGAACAGCTCGGTCGGGAACATGTCGAGGTCGACCTCGCGGTTGGTGTTCTGCGAATCGGTGCGGCCGGTCGATGCGATCGCGACCGGCGCGCCGTTGAGCAGCACGCGCGTGAAGTTGGTGCCCAGCCCGCGGATCGCGACTTCCTGGCCCTCGCCGGTGGTCTCGCGGCTGATCGTCACGCCCGGGATGCGGTTGAACGATTCGGCGATGTTGGTGTCGGGGAACTTGCCGATGTCCTCGGCGAAGATCGTATCGGTGAAGCCGGTCGAGTTCTTCTTGGCGTTGGTCGAGCTCTGGAGCGAGCCGCGATAGCCGGTGACGACGATGTCGGTCTGGTTGTCGGCCCTGCGCCTGCTCGGTCGATTGCGGCTGATCCTGCGCCGCGGCGTCGTCGGACTTGGCCGCGGTCGCGGCGGCATCGGCCGCGATCGGCTTGTCGTCGGCGGGTCGGGCGAGCGCGGGCCAGGCAGTGCCCGCCAGCAGCACCGCGCCGAGCATCGCCGCGCGACGCGCGGCAAACGAACCTTGAATCTGAGAGATCATCGTCCCCTCCTTGAAATGCCTCTAACGGGCTTCCCCATCATCGCCCCTCGCGATGTTAGCGGTCACAGGATCGCTATAACTGGTCTGAGTTAGTGTCAACTCATACATTTGAATGCGGATATTATTTATTGATTTCAACGTAATACCGCAACGCGGCAATTTCCCGCCCGCACTGCCCGCACGCTCGCGTCGGCTGACAACGCTGCCACGGAAGTGGCGACTCACCGCACGCCGCGCCGCCGGGGCATTGCCGATGCGCGCCCGCGACCACATCTGAGGCGCCTCGCCCCGTTGCCCTCGCCACCCCGGAGACTTCGCATGCGCTACAACAACCTCGGCAGCACCGGCCTCATCGTCTCCGAACTGTGCCTCGGCACGATGACCTTCGGCGGCGGCAGCGAGGGTATCTGGAGCCGCATCGGCCAGCTCGCGCAGGACGAGGCCGATGCGCTGGTCAAGGCATCGCTCGACGCCGGCATCAACTTCATCGATACCGCCAACGTCTATCACGATGGCCAATCCGAGCAGATCCTCGGCCAATCGCTCAAGAACCTGGACATTCCGCGCGGCGAGGTGGTGATCGCCACCAAGGCGCTCGGGCGGATGCACCCCGGGCCCAACGGCGCGGGCGCTTCGCGCGGGCACATCCTCGACCAGATCGACGCCAGCCTCGATCGGCTCCAGCTCGACCATGTCGACCTCTACCAGATCCACGGCTTCGACACCCGCGACCCCGATCGAGGAGACGCTGGGCGCGCTCGACACGCTCGTCGCCTCGGGGCGGGTGCGCTACATCGGGCTTTCGAACTGGGCGGCGTGGCACGTCGCCAAGGCGGTCGGCATCGCCGCCGCGCGCGGCTATGCGCCGATCGCGTCGCTCCAGGCCTATTACACGCTCGCCGGGCGCGACCTCGAGCGCGAGGTGATCCCGATGCTCCATTCCGAGGGCGTCGGGCTGATGGTGTGGAGCCCGCTCGCCGGCGGCTTCCTGTCGGGCAAGTTCACCCGCGACGGCGAGGGCGAAGGCCGCCGCGCCGATTTCGATTTCCCCCCGGTGAACAAGCCGCGCGCCTATGACGTGATCGACGTGCTGCGCGAGATTTCGGCGGCCAGCGGGCATTCGGTCGCGCAGCTCGCGCTCGGCTGGCTGCTCCACCAGCCGGCGGTCTCGAGCGTGATCCTCGGCGCCAAGCGCCCCGATCAGCTCGCCGACAATCTCGGCGCGGTCGATGTCGCGTTCAGCGCTGAGGATCTTGCCCGGCTCGACGCGGCGAGCAAGCTGGCGCCCCGAATATCCCGGCTGGATGCTCGAGCGCCAGAGCGGCTATCGCGGGCTCAGCCCGAGGCGCTAATCCTTCACGCCTTCGCGCTTCCTGAGTGCGCGCTTGCGGTCGATCCCGAAGGCATAGCCGCCCATGCTGCCGTCGGTGCGCTGCGCGCGGTGGCAGGGGGATGACGATCGAGACGTGGTTGGCACCGCAAGCGGTTCCCGCCGCGCGCAACCGCGCGGGGATTGCCCGCCGCGACGGCGAGCTGCGAATAGCTGCGCGTCCTCGCCGGCGGGGATCGCGCGGAGCGCCTGCCACACCGCTTCCTGGAAAGCGGTGCCCTGGACGTCGACCGGCAGGTCGGTGTCGCGTCCGGGCGTTTCGACCTCGCTCACCACGCGCGCCGCCAGGGTGGCGAGCGCCGCGCCGCCCGGCGCGATCTCGGCGGCGGGAAAGCGGCGCGCGAGCGCGAACTGGTCCTCGTCGAACGCGACGCGGCACAGCCCCTTGTCGGTCGCGGCGATCAGCAGCGGGCCGAGGCTGGTCTCGGCTACCGTCCAGCGGATCGTCACCCCGGCGCCGCCGCGCTTCCACGCGCTCGGGGTCATGCCGAGCCGCGCGTTGGCGGTCTCGTAGAAGCGGCCTGGGGGCCGAATAGCCCGCCTCGTAGATGGCCTGGGTCACGCTTTCCTCCTCGGTGAGCGCCTGGGCGGCGCGGCGGGCGCGCAGCCCCGCGGGCATAAGCGGCGGGGGGTCACGCCGGTGGCGCGCCGGAACAGCCGCTGGAAATGGTGCGGGGCATAGCCGACCTGCGCGGCGAGGTCGTCGAGCGCGATGCCCTCCGCGCCCTCGATCAGCGCCACCGCGCGCGCCACCCGCGACGCGGTCGCGACCGAGCGCGTCGGGCTTGCAGCGCAGGCAGGCGCGGAATCCGGCGGCGCGCGCGGAATCGGCATCGGGATAGAAGACCATGTGCTCGCGCTTCGGCCGCCGCGCGGGGCAGCTCGGCTTGCAATAGATATGGGTCGTCGTGACCGCGCCGAACACGCGCCCGTCATAGGCGCGGTCGCGCGCCTCGAAGGCGGCCCAGGCGAGATCGTCGGTGAGGGTGCGCTGGTTGCTCATGGCAAGGGATATAGGCCGCCGGCCGCGCGCCCACATCCCGCGACTTGCGCTCAAAGCCGATCGGCGCCACCGTTACCGCTAACAGGCGCCCCGCATCGACGGGTGCGCCGGCGGGAGAGGCCGATGAGCATCTGGCAACGCACGCGCGTCCTGCGCTGGTGGATCATCGCTCTGGTGATGCTCGGCACGATCGTCAACTATCTGACGCGCAGCACGCTCGCGGTCGCCGCGCCGACCTTCATGGCCGATCTCCACATCGACGAGCGCCAATATTCCTACATCACCGCCTGGTTCCAGGGCGGGATCATGCTCCAGCCGATGTCGGATTCATCCTCGACACGATCGGGTTGCGAAACGGGCTGGCGATCTTCGCCACAGCCTGGGGGCTGCTGACGATGGCGCATGGCCTCGCGACCAGCTGGCAATGGCTCGCCGGGCTGCGCGGCGTGCTCGGCTTCGCCGAGGGGACGTCGCATACCGGGGGGCTCAAGGTCGTCTCCGAATGGTTTCCCGCCCGCGAGCGCGGGTTCGCCGGCGGCATCTACAATCTCGGCGCATCGGCGGGGGCGGCGCTGGCGGCGCCGCTCGTCGCTGGTCGATCTGGATGTGGAGCTGGCGCGCGGCGTTCGTCGTGTCGGGGTCGCTCGCGCTGGTCTGGGTGGTGCTGTGGCTGGTCTATTACCGCCCGCCCGCCATCCATCCCGCGCTGTCCGAGGGTGAGCGCGACCACATCCTCGGCGGCCAGGAAGCGCACACCCAGGCCGCCGACGCGCCGCCGTCGATCCTCTCGATCCTGCGCCGGCGCAACTTCTGGGGGATCGCGATCCCGCGCTTCCTCGCCGATCCGACCTGGGGAACGCTGACCTTCTGGCTGCCGCTCTATCTCACCACGGTGCGGCACTTCGATCTCGGTCAGATCGCGCTGTTCGCCTTCCTGCCCTTCGCCGCCGCCGACGCCGGCTGCCTGTTCGGCCCCGCGGTGGTGCTGGCGCTCCAGAAGCGCGGGATCGGCCTGATCGACGCGCGGCGCTGGACCTTCACGCTGGGCGCGCTGATGATGACGGGGATCATGTTCGTCGGCACCGTGCAGAGCGCCTATCTGGCGGTCGCCCTGCTTTGCCTCGGCGGGTTCGCGCACCAGACGCTCTCGGTGACGTGCATCACCATGGCGACCGACCTGTTCCGCCGCAACGAGCTGGGGACAGTGGCAGGGATGGCGGGAACGCTCGCCAATTCGGGCATCCTGGTCTTCTCGCTGGCGATGGGGCAGCTGGTCAGGACGATCGGCTACGATCCGTTCTTCGTGGCGCTGGGGGCTGCTCGACCTGATCGCAGCGGTGGTGCTGTGGACATTGGTGCGCGCGCCGGACGAAAAGGCGGCATGATCCGCAATCCGATCCTGCCCGGCTTCAATCCCGATCCGTCGATCTGCCGCGTCGGCGAGGATTACTATATCGCGACCTCGACCTTCGAATGGGTTCCCGGCGTCCAGATCCACCACAGCCGCGACCCTCGCCGACTGGCGCCTCATCACGCGCCCCCTGCGCCGCGCGAGCCAGCTCGACCTGCGCGGCGATCCCGACAGCTGCGGCGTCTGGGCGCCGTGCCTCAGCCACGACGGCGCGCGCCTTCCACCTGATCTACACTGACGTAAAGCGTTATGGCCGCACCACCACCCGGCGGCGCATCGGGCGCGTCGCTGCGCGACTTCCACAATTATCTGGTGACGTGCGAGACGATCGGCGGCGACTGGTCCGATCCGATTCATCTAAACTCGTCCGGCTTCGATCCCTCGCTGTTCCACGACGACGACGGCAGGAAGTATCTCGTCAACATGCTGTGGGACCACCGGCCCGGCCGCAACCGCTTCGCCGGAATCGTCCTCCAGCAATATTCGCCCGAAGCGCGGGCGCTGGTCGGCGCGCGGCACATGATCTTCGCCGGCACCGCGCTCGGCCTCACCGAAGCGCCGCACCTCTACAAGCGGAACGGCTATTATTACCTCGTCACGGCCGAGGGCGGCACCGGCTGGAACCACGCCGTGACGATGGCCCGCGCACCGCATCTGCTCGGCCCCTACGAGCTTCACCCCGACACCTATATCCTCAGCAGCCGTACCCGCCCCGATGCCCCGCTGATGCGCGCCGGCCACGCCGATCTGGTCGAGACCTCCACGGGCGAGCCGTGGATGGTCTATCTCTGCGGCCGCCCGCTCGCCAATCGCGGCCGCTGCGTGCTGGGGCGCGAGACCGCGATCCAGCCGATGCGCTGGGCCGACGATGGCTGGCTCTACACGCTCGACGGATCGGGAATGCCGATGCTCGAGGCGCCCGGTCCCGATGCCGCGCCGCCGCGACCGGCGCGCGAGGATTTCGATACGCCCGAGCTGCCGATCGACTTCCAGTGGCTGCGCACGCCTTTCCCCGAGCAGATCTTCAGCCTGACCGCGCGGCCCGGCCATCTCCGCCTCCACGGCGGCGAGACGATCGGCAGCCTGTTCACCCAGGCGCTGGTCGCGCGGCGTCAGCAGGCCTTCTGCTATTCGGCTTCATGCGCGATCGAGTTCCACCCCGAGCATTTCCAGCACGCCGCGGGGCTGGTCGCTTATTACAATGCGGCGAAATTCCATTACCTCCACATCACCCACGACGAAGCAATGGGCCGCCACCTCCGCGTGATGTCCGCGCTCCCCGATGCGCCGCAGGTCGACGCCTTCACCGCCCCGATCGCGATCCCCGAGGGCCGGATCGAGCTGCGCGTCGAGGTCGATTACGAACGGCTGCGCTTCGCCTGGCGGCTCGAGGGGCGCGACTGGAACTGGCTCCCGGAGCAGTTCGACGCGAGCATCCTTTCCGACGAGGCCAGCGCCCCCGGCCTGCCCAATTTCACCGGCGCGTTCGTGGGAATGGCATGCCAGGACATGGCCGGGACCGCGCGCCCGGCCGATTTCGACTGGTTCGAGTATCGCGAACGCGGCTACCGCGCGGACCCGATTGCCGTCTCGCCTTGACTTAAGTCAGATTCCCTGCCATATCCGCGCCATCGAGGCATCATGCAGCGTGAACGGGCAGTTCCCTTGAAAAAGGGCGCCTCGGCTCTGCCTCGGTCGAATTTCCGGCTTCCCATTTCACGCGGGTCGTCATTTTTGACCCCGCCTCCGTGCGCCGATTCCGTGCGCGCGCCGGCCGCATTTCATAAGGTTCTCCAATGCTATTCAACCAACTCGGCCTCTCCGAGACCGTGCTCGCGGCGCTCGTCGCCAAGGGCTATGCCAAGGCCACGCCGATCCAGGCGCAGGCGATCCCGCCGCTGCTCGAGGGCCGCGACCTGCTCGGCATCGCCCAGACCGGCACCGGCAAGACCGCCGCCTTCATGCTCCCCTCGATCGACCGGCTGGTCGCGTCGGGCAAGCGCGCCCAGCCGCGCGGCTGCCGCATGCTGGTGCTCGCCCCCACCCGCGAGCTCGCCGCGCAGATCGCCGAGAGCGCGCGCGACTATTCGAAGGGTTCGAACCTCTCGGTCCAGACCGTGTTCGGCGGCACCTCGCTCCACAAGAACAAGCAGGACATGGCGCGCGGCGTCGACATCCTCGTCGCCACGCCCGGCCGCCTGGTCGACCTGATGGACAGCCATCACGCCGTGCTGATGGGCCTCGAGATCCTCGTGCTCGACGAGGCCGACCAGATGATGGACCTGGGCTTCATCCACGCGCTCAAGCGGATCGTGCGCGATCTGCCGGCGAAGCGGCAGAGCCTGTTCTTCTCAGCGACGATGCCCAAGTCGATCCGCGATCTCGCCGGCCAGTTCATCCGCAACGACCCCGTGGAGGTAAAGGTGACCCCGGTCGCCACCACCGCCGAGCGCGTCGAGCAGTACGTCACTTACGTCCAGCAGGCGGAAAAGCAGGCGCTGCTCACGATCATGCTGCGCGATTCCGCCGTCGAGCGGGCGCTCGTCTTCTCGCGCACCAAGCACGGCGCCGACCGCATCGTCCGCCTGCTCGCGGGCAACGGCGTCGCCGCAAACGCGATCCATGGCAACAAGAGCCAGCCGCAGCGCGAGCGCGCGCTCGCCGACTTCAAGGCGGGCAAGGTCAAGGTGCTGATCGCGACCGACATCGCCGCGCGCGGGATCGACGTGTCGGGCGTGAGCCATGTGTTCAACTTCGAGCTGCCCAACGTCCCCGAGCAATATGTCCACCGCATCGGCCGCACCGCGCGCGCCGGCAAGGACGGGATCGCGATCAGCTTCTGCGCGCCCGACGAGCGGCCGTTCCTGCGCGACATCGAGAAATTGACGCGCCAGAAGCCGACCGTCCAGGAACTCCCCGAAGGGTTCGTCAACGAGGCCGCCAGGCTCAGGTCGACCCGCGTCGAAATCCCGGCGAGCCGCGACGAGGCCAACGGCCGCAACGGCCGCGCGATGCAGCACCAGCGCGGGCCGCGTCCCAACCCGGTCCGCGCCGACCGTGCGCCGAGCCAGCCGCGTCCCGAGCGCGGCGCCGCTCCCCGCCGCGACGATTTCAGCCGCCTCGACGCCCCGCGCGCCGAGGCGCCGCGTGGCGACGCACCGCGCAACTATGCCCGTCCGAAGAGCAAGTGGCAGGCCCGCCCCGCCGGTGGCGGCGGCCAGCGCAGCGGCCAGGGCGGCCGCCCGCGCTGACGTTGCCAAGGCCCCTCCCCTTCGAGGGAGGTGCTGTCGCGATCATCCCCCGTTCGCGCGGAACAGCTCGAGCGTGCGCTTCTTCGCCAGATGCGCGCTCGCCGGGTCGTAGCTCGCGCCGACGTCGCGGTTGAAGCCGTGCCCGGCATCGTAGACGAACACCTCGACGTTCGGATGCCCTACGGCGACCACCTTCTCGACGCCTTCCATCGGAATGCCATGGTCGTGGCGCCCGAAGTGCAGGATCGTCGGGCATTTCGGCGCGACCTCGGCGGTCTGCGGCACCATGCTGCCGTAATAGCCCGACGCCGCCGCCAGCCCGTCGAGCTCCTGCGCCGCGCGCCACACCACCGATCCGCCGTAGCAATAGCCGGTGATGAACGCCGGGCCCTTCCCCTTCAGCGCATCGATGCACGTCTGCGCATCGGCAAGGCTCAGGTCGAACGGATGCTGCTGCCGCGCCAGCGCGACGCCCTGCTGCATCGCCCCGGCATCATAGCCGACGTCGAATCCGGGATGCTCGCGGTCGAACAGTGCCGGGGCGAGGACTTCATACCCCTCGCCGGCATAATCGTCGCACACCGCGCGGATATGCGCGTTGACCCCGAAAATCTCCTGGATCACCACCAGCCCCCCGCGCCGTTCGCCGATGGGCTCGACGTGATAGACGCCGACCGCGGCGCCATCGGACATGGTCATCTTGATGAAGTTGCCGGGCATCAATTGTCTCCTCGTCATCCCCGCGAAGGCGGGGGCCGATCTCGTGCCGCCGCCGCAATCTCACCGTCTCGTCCGACGCGCAACATGGGAGACGGGTCCCCGCCTTCGCGGGGATGACGGGTGGACGGCGAGTCGGGTTGCATCGCCGCACATGCGATGCTAACCGCGCCGCGACCCATCGGGGGCGCCTCATCACGAGTGCTGCTCCCATTTCGTATGGGGCCAACTCCGAACCTCCAAGAGGAACCCGATCGCGTGGAGAATTCCGGCGGTATTCAAGCCAGCCTAAGCGGACGCTACGCCACAGCCCTGTTCGAGCTGGCGCGCGAGGCGAAGGCGCTTCCGGCGGTCGAAGCGAGCCTCGCCACCGTGGCCGCCGCGCTCGACCAGTCGGCCGACTTCAAGGTGCTGACCACCAGCCCGCTGATCGGCCGCGCCGACGCCGCCAGGGCGATCGCCGCGACCGCCCGGGCACTCACGCTCGACGGCACCACCGCCAATTTCCTCGGCGTGCTCGCGCAGAACCGCCGGCTCGCCCAGCTCCCGCAGGTCATCCGCGATTTCCGCGGCCTCGCCGCCGGGCATCGCGGCGAGACGACCGCGCAGGTCGCCTCCGCCCACCCGCTCTCCGCCGATCAGGTCGATGCGCTCAAGGCGCAGCTTCGCACCCGCGTCGGCCGCGACGTCAATATCGACCTCTCGGTCGATCCCTCTCTCCTCGGCGGGCTGGTCGTCCGGATCGGCTCGCAGATGATCGATTCGTCGATCAAGACCCGACTCAATTCCCTCGCGCACGCGATGAAAGGCTGAAGGCTACGCTCATGGATATCCGCGCCGCTGAAATCTCCAAGGTCATCCGGGACCAGATCGCCAGCTTCGGCACCGAGGCCGAAGTTTCCGAGACCGGCCAGGTGCTCTCGGTCGGCGACGGCATCGCCCGCATCCACGGGCTCGACAACGTCCAGGCCGGCGAGATGGTCGAGTTCGCCAACGGCATCCAGGGCATGGCGCTCAACCTCGAGGCCGACAATGTCGGCGTCGTGATCTTCGGGACCGATTCGGAGATCAAGGAAGGCGATATCGTCAAGCGCACCGGCACGATCGTCGACGTGCCGGTCGGCAAGGGCCTGCTCGGGCGCGTCGTCGACGGGCTCGGCAATCCGATCGACGGCAAGGGCCCGATCGTCACCGACCAGCGTTCGCGAGTGGAGGTCAAGGCTCCGGGCATCATCCCGCGCCAGTCGGTCAGCGAGCCGATGCAGTCGGGGCTCAAGGCGATCGACGCGCTCGTCCCCGTCGGCCGCGGCCAGCGCGAGCTGATCATCGGCGATCGCCAGACCGGCAAGTCCGCGGTCGCGATCGACGCCTTCATCAACCAGAAGGCCGTCAACGCCGGCGACGACGAGAAGAAGAAGCTCTACTGCGTCTATGTCGCGGTCGGCCAGAAGCGCTCGACCGTCGCGCAGCTCGTCCGCACGCTGGAAGAGAATGGCGCGATGGAATATTCCATCATCGTCGCCGCGACCGCGTCCGAGCCCGCGCCGCTCCAGTTCCTCGCGCCCTATACCGGCACCGCGATGGGCGAATATTTCCGCGACAACGGCATGCACGCGCTGATCGTGTTCGACGATCTGTCGAAGCAGGCGGTCGCCTATCGCCAGATGTCGCTGCTGCTGCGCCGCCCGCCGGGCCGCGAAGCCTATCCGGGCGACGTCTTCTACCTCCACTCGCGCCTGCTCGAGCGCGCCGCCAAGATGTCCGACGCGAACGGCGGCGGCAGCCTCACCGCGCTGCCGATCATCGAGACCCAGGCGGGCGACGTCTCGGCGTACATCCCGACCAACGTGATCTCGATCACCGACGGCCAGATCTTCCTCGAGACCGACCTGTTCTTCGCAGGCATCCGTCCGGCGATCAACGTCGGCCTGTCGGTCAGCCGCGTCGGCTCGGCCGCGCAGACCAAGGCGATGAAGAAGGTCGCCGGATCGATCAAGCTCGAGCTCGCGCAATATCGCGAGATGGCGGCGTTCGCGCAGTTCGGCTCGGACCTCGACGCCTCGACCCAGCGCCTGCTCAACCGCGGCGCGCGGCTGACCGAGCTGCTCAAGCAGGCGCAGTACAGCCCGATGCCGTTCGAGGAGCAGGTCGTGTCGATCTACGCCGGCACCGCGGGCTTCCTCGATGCGATTCCGGCGAGCGACGTGGTCCGCTACGAGCAGGCGCTGCTCGACGAGATGCGCGGCAGCCACGCCGACATCCTCGCGGCGATCCGCGACTCGAAGGACCTCTCCGACGACACCCGCGCCAAGCTCAAGGACGCGCTCACCGCGTTCGCGACGACCTTCGCGTAAGGATTCGGCATGGCCAGCCTCAAGGCGCTCAAGCTTCGCATCGGCTCGGTGAAGTCGACGCAGAAGATCACCAAGGCGATGAAGATGGTCGCCGCCGCCAAGCTGCGCCGCGCGCAGGAGGCGGCGATCGCCGGGCGCCCCTATGCCCAGCGGCTCGAGGCGGTGGTCGCGAGCATCGCCGCGAAGATCACGGTGAGCGAGCAGACGCCGAAGCTGCTCGCCGGCACCGACAAGGACCAGGTCCATCTGCTGGTGATCGCCACCAGCGACAAGGGGCTGGCCGGCGCGTTCAACACCAACATCGCCCGCCTGGCGCGCAAGCGCGCGCAGGAGCTGATCGCCGAGGGCAAGACGGTCAAGATCTACACGATCGGCCGCAAGGGCCGCGCGGTGCTCGCGCGGCTCTACAAGGACCGGATCATCCATTCGATCGAGCCCGGCGACCTCGGCAAGCTCGGCTTCGCCGATGCGCAGGGCTGGGCGCAGGACCTGATCACCCGCTACCTGGCCGGCGAGTTCGACGTCGCGACGCTGTTCTACTCGAACTTCAAGTCGGTGCTGACGCAGGAGCCGACCGAGCAGCAGATCATCCCGGTCCGGATTCCGGCGGTCGCGGCCGAGGCGACGAGCCTTGCCGGCGTCGAATATGAGCCCGACGAGGAATCGATCCTCGCCGACCTGCTGCCGCGCAACGTCGCGGTCCAGATCTTCCGCGCGATGCGCGAGAACGCCGCCTCGGAGCAGGGCAGCAAGATGACCGCGATGGACAACGCCACGCGCAACGCCGGCGACCTGATCAACAAATTGACGATCCAGTATAACCGCACCCGCCAGGCCGCGATCACGACCGAGCTGGTGGAGATCATCTCGGGCGCCGAGGCGCTCTAAGACCGTTCGAACCAAGGAAGAGACGATGGCAACCGCAGCCCCCACCGCAGAGAAGCCCGCCCGCAAGCCGCGCGCGGCGAAGCCCAAGGCCGACGCGCCGATCGGCGCCTTCCCGGCGACGACCAACAACGTCGGCCGCATCAGCCAGGTGATCGGCGCGGTGGTCGACGTGAGCTTCGACAACGAGCTCCCGGCGATCCTTTCGGCGCTCGAGACCGACAACAACGGCAACCGCCTCGTCCTCGAGGTCGCCCAGCACCTCGGCGAGAACACCGTCCGCACGATCGCGATGGACGCGACCGAGGGCCTCACCCGCGGCCAGGAAGTCCGCGATACCGGCTCGCAGATCCGCGTGCCCGTCGGCCCCATGACGCTCGGCCGCATCCTCAACGTGATCGGCGAGCCGATCGACGAGCGCGGCCCGGTCGGCCACGCCGACACCATGCCGATCCATGCGCAGGCGCCCTCGTTCGTCGACCAGTCGACCGATTCGAGCATCCTCGTCACCGGCATCAAGGTGATCGATCTGCTCGCGCCCTACGCCAAGGGCGGCAAGATCGGCCTGTTCGGCGGCGCCGGCGTCGGCAAGACCGTGCTGATCCAGGAGCTGATCAACAACATCGCGAAGGGCCATGGCGGCACCTCGGTGTTCGCCGGCGTCGGCGAGCGCACCCGCGAGGGCAACGACCTCTACCACGAGTTCCTCGACGCGGGCGTCATCGCCAAGGATGCCGACGGCAACCCGACGCCCGAGGGATCGAAGGTCGCGCTGGTGTTCGGCCAGATGAACGAGCCGCCGGGCGCGCGCGCGCGCGTCGCGCTCTCGGGCCTGACGATCGCGGAGTATTTCCGCGACGTCGAGGGCCAGGACGTGCTGTTCTTCGTCGACAACATCTTCCGCTTCACCCAGGCGGGCTCGGAAGTGTCGGCGCTGCTCGGCCGCATCCCCTCGGCGGTGGGATATCAGCCGACGCTGTCGACCGATATGGGCGCGCTCCAGGAGCGGATCACCTCGACCAACAAGGGATCGATCACCTCGGTCCAGGCGATCTACGTCCCCGCCGACGACCTGACCGATCCGGCCCCGGCCACCTCCTTCGCCCACCTCGACGCCACGACGGTGCTCAGCCGCGCGATCTCGGAGTTGGGCATCTACCCGGCGGTCGATCCGCTCGACTCCACGTCGCGCGTGCTCACCCCCGCCGTCGTCGGCCAGGAGCATTACGAGGTTGCCCGCGCGGTCCAGGAGACGCTCCAGCGCTACAAGTCGCTCCAGGACATCATCGCGATCCTCGGCATGGACGAGCTGAGCGAAGAGGATAAGCTCACCGTCAGCCGCGCGCGCAAGCTCCAGCGCTTCCTCAGCCAGCCGTTCCACGTCGCCGAGGTCTTCACCGGCATCCCCGGCAAGTTCGTCGCGATCGAGGACACGATCGCCTCGTTCAAGGCGGTGGTGAACGGCGAGCATGACGACCTGCCCGAGAGCGCCTTCTACATGGTCGGCGGGATCGACGAGGCGATCGCCAAGGCGCAGAAGCTGGCCGAGGAGGCGTGATCCTTCTCCCCTTGTGGGAGAAGGATACGAAGGCTTGGCAGCTTGCTGCCTAGCCGGAGTTGGATGAGGGGGAGTCGGATGCGATTGCGTACGGCCCCCTCACCCTCCCATCGCTTCGCGATGGGGCCCTCCCTCTCCCACAAGGGGAGAGGGGTTGAAGGACAAGATGGATGCCCCTGCACTTCGAACTCGTGACCCCCGAGAAGCTGGTCCGCTCCGAGGACGTCTATATGGTCGTCGTCCCCGGCACCGAGGGTGATTTCGGCGTGCTCGAAGGCCATGCGCCTTTCATGTCGACCGTGCGCGACGGCGATCTCGCCATCTATCGCGCCGAAAAGGACCAGCCCGAGACGATCCGCGTCGAAGGCGGCTTCGCCGAGGTCAATGCGTTCGGGCTGACGGTGCTCGCCGAAAAGGCGGGCTGATACCAGCACTTAGGAGTTGACGCGCCGGTGCCGAAACGGTTTCACGGGCGTCATGATCCTCGCTCTCACGGTTTCGCTGCTGTTCCGCGTCGCGGACAGGATTGATCTGGGCTTCGGCACGGGAACGCTGAACGAAAGCCATGCCGCCGCCCCCACGCGGGCGGGATCGCGCTGGGCAGCGCGCCAGATCACGCCGCCCCCGCCGCCGGCGCGGATCACGGCACCCCCGCCCCCCGCACCGCACGTGCCGCCTGCTCCGCCCGCGGCCGCGCAGCAGGCGTTGCATCCCAACTATCTCCGTGCCGTCGAGCGCTGCGACCTCTATCCCTACGCCGATCATGCCGCGCGCAATCGGGATATCCTGTCGCTTCTCGTGGAAGCGGGCGGGCTCCAGCCTGGGACCGACGCGGTGGTCAAGAACCTCACGCAGTGCCTCGGCAGGGTCGAGCCCGAGCTGCGCAAGCCGGATGTCCTTGCCGCGCTCGGGGCCACCGACGGCGGACCTTATCTGCGCGACCTTGCCCGGCGCCGCGAGCTGCTCAAGACCACGGTGCCCGCCGCGATCGCCCGGATCGACCTCGTCCCCGCCGCACGCGATGCGGTCGCGAACTGCGATGTCGAAGGGATATTGGAAAAGGGCGGCGGCGATTTCGACGCAGAGGATTATGCGGCGGCGAACGGCAATTATTCGCGCGACGTGATCCAGGCCAATTATGTGACGACCGTCGTGAACCGCTGCTTCGAGCCGCTCGGCAAGCTGCTCGAGATGCTGCACGCCTCGCCCTCCGCGCCGACCGCGGCGAAAGTCGCGCGTGACGGGATTCCCGCGATCGAGGAACGCGCGAAGGCCTGGCTCAAGAAGAACCGCTAGCGCGCGTCCCGCGACGTTCGGCGGGAACTTCGCGCCCGAACCCGCGCCGCCATTTGCGGAGCGTTAACCCAAATGCGCCACCACCGGCGCATGGGACAGGCGCTCGCTCGGACATGGTCGCCCTGGCCGGGCACGATCGCGACCGCCTGGACGGCGCGACCCCTCCTGGCTTGCGGACTGGTGCTGCTCGCGGCGGCGCTGCTGCTGCGCTTCCCGCAGTTCGGCAATGCGATCGCCGGGCTCGATGAGCAATTCTATCTGCTCGTCGGCGAGCGCATGCACCACGGCGCGCTGCCCTATGTCGACTTGTGGGACCGCAAGCCGATCGGGCTGTTCCTGATCTTCGCAGGCATCGCCGCGCTCCCCGGCGACGGCGTGCTCGCCGCGCAGCTCGTCGCGACGCTGTGCGCGACCGGGACCGCGCTGCTGATCGTGCTGATCGCGCGGCGCTGGACCGGCTGGGTGCCGGCGGCGATGGCGGGCCTCTTCTATCTCGGCGGGCTCAACGAGCTGTGGGGCGAAACCACGCAGACGCCGGTCTTCTACAACCTCCCGCTCGCCGCCGCGGCGCTGCTCACGCTGCGCGCCGGCGCGGACCCGGCCGGGCCCGTACACCGGCGCGAGGCGCTGGCGGCGATGCTGCTTGCGGGGCTGGCGATCCAGATCAAGACGAGCGCGGTGTTCGAAGGCGCCTTCTTCGGCGGCTGGCTCGCATGGCGCTGCTGGCAGACGACGCGCTCCGCCCCGCTCACCGCGCGCACCGCGGCGGGCTTCGCGCTCGCCGGCGCCGCGCCCACGCTCGCGGCGATGCTCGGCTATTGGGCGCTCGGCCATTTCGACGCCTGGTGGCAGGCCAACGTGCTTTCGGTGCTCGCCAAGGGCGCACCGCAGGACGCGCACGCGATCGAGCTGCTCAAGGGCTCGATCGTGCTGATGGCGCCCGCCGCGCTGATCGCGCTGCTCGGGCTGTGGGCGCGCACGCGGCGCTTCACCGCATGGCCGACGGAGACCTTCTTCCTGCTCGGCTGGGCGGCGGTGTCGATCGCCGATTTCCTCGCGATCGGCGGCTATTTCCCGCACTACGCGATGCCGCTGCTGCTCGCCTGCTGCCCGCTGCTCGCCCAGGGCTTCGCGGTGCGGCGCATCGGCCCGGTGCTGTTCGCGGTGACGATGGTCTGGCCGATCGTGCATGCGCTGGTGTTCACGACGCGGATCGGCGCGGTCGAGCGCGCCTATGCCGCGCAAGTCGTCGCCGCGCTTCCCGCCGACGTGCGCACGCAATGCATGTTCATCTACGAAGGCCCGGTGGCTTATTATCACCTCACCGACGCGTGCCTGGTGACGCGGTTCGCCTTCACCGCGCATCTTTCCTCGGCGCGCGAATCGCATGCGCTCGGCGTCGATCCCGCGGCCGCGCTGCGCGCCGCGATCGCGCGCCGGCCCGGCACGGTGCTGACGATCGAGAATTCGACCTGGACCGATCGCAATCCGGCGATGGAGCGCGAGCTCGCGGGCCTGCTCGCCGGCCGTTACCGCCCGGTCGCGCGGCTGCCGCATCGCCATTATTCCACAGACGAGCACATCCTCGTCTGGCGCCGCGACGATCTGGCCGCACCTCTGCCGCGCACAGGGGGTTAGGCAATTATCAAACCTTGGCTCCTAACGTGCGGCATGAGCCGGGATTAAGGGCAGTAAATGAGTGCATTCGGTCGACGCAGCGGATTGGGGGGCGGCGCGGGCAGCCGGCCCGCATTCGGCATCGCGCGCCCGATGCAGGGCGGCGGCGCCACGCGCCCGTCCGAGCCCGCCGGCGGCGACCAGTTCCCGCCGCTGACCAGCGTGCCGCTCCCCGGCGCGGCGATCCCCGAATCCGAACCGAGCCACAGCGCCGCCAGCAACGAAGCGATGGCGCGCCTCACCGACCGCCAGAACGCCTCGGGCGAGGCGGGCAGCTCGCGCGCGGAAGGCTTCGAGGCCTCGGTCCACCGCATCAAGGAGCAGGTGCTCCCGCGGCTGCTCGAGCGCGTCGATCCCGAAGCCGCCTCGACGCTGACCAAGGACGAACTCGCCGAGGAATTCCGCCCGATCATCGGCGAGGTGCTCGCCGAGCTCAAGCTCACGCTCAACCGCCGCGAGCAGTTCGCGCTCGAGAAGGTGCTGGTCGACGAATTGCTCGGGCTCGGCCCGCTTGAGGAATTGCTCGCCGACACAGCGATCACCGACATCATGGTCAACGGCCCCGAGCAGACCTATGTCGAGCGCAAGGGCAAGCTCGAGCTCGCCAACATCCAGTTCCGCGACGAGGAGCATCTGTTCCAGATCGCGCAGCGCATCTGCAATTCGGTCGGCCGCCGCGTCGACCAGACCACCCCGCTCGCCGACGCCCGCCTCAAGGACGGGTCCCGCGTCAACGTCATCGTGCCGCCGCTGAGCCTGCGCGGCACCGCGATCTCGATCCGTAAGTTCTCGGCCAAGCCGATCACGCTCGACATGATGGCGGGGTTCGGATCGATGAGCCAGAAGATGGCGACCGCGCTCAAGATCGCCGGCGCGAGCCGCTTCAACGTCGTCATCTCGGGCGGCACCGGCTCGGGCAAGACGACGATGCTCAACGCCTTGTCGAAGATGATCGACCCCGGCGAGCGCGTGATCACGATCGAGGACGCCGCCGAGCTTCGCCTCCAGCAGCCGCACTGGCTCCCGCTCGAGACGCGCCCGCCCAACCTCGAGGGCCAGGGCGAGATCAGCATCCGCGATCTCGTCAAGAACGCGCTGCGCATGCGCCCCGATCGCATCATCCTCGGCGAAATCCGCGGATCCGAATGCTTCGACATGCTCGCGGCGATGAACACCGGCCACGACGGATCGATGTGCACGCTCCACGCCAATTCCCCGCGCGAGGCGCTCGCCCGCATGGAGAACATGGTGATGATGTCGGACATCAAGGTGCCCAAGGAAGCGATCAGCCGCCAGATCGCCGACTCGGTCGAGCTGATCATCCAGGTCAAGCGCCTGCGCGACGGCTCGCGCCGCGTGACCAACATCACCGAGGTGATCGGGATGGAGGGCCCGGTGATCGTCACCCAGGAGCTGTTCAAGTTCGAATATATGGACGAGAGCGCCGATGGGAAGATCATCGGCGAATACCGCTCGATGGGGCTGCGCCCCTATACGCTGGAGAAGGCCCGCCAGTTCGGCTTCGACAGCGCCTATCTCGAGGCGTGCCTCTAGCCGAACACGCGCAACGCGATCGCCGCGACCAGCACCGCCGCCATCAGCGCCACGAACTGCACGGTCGGCCAAGGCACGACGCCCACCCGATCCATCTCGCGCCGCCGCCGCCGGCGATGCTCGGCGAAACCGCTCGCGGCCGCGACCAGCACGAGCGCGGCGACCGCGATCCAGGGCTCCACCCCCATCCTATCGCCCCGAACCCCTCGTCGCGGGGAACGCACGCGCCGCCGCGTCGTTATCCACCCGTACCGAACCGTACCTAACGCTCATGGAGGGCCCTCCGATGCTTTGGACCATCGCCGTCATCTTGCTCGTGCTCTGGTTGCTGGGGTTCAGCCTCCACGTCGCCGGCGGACTCATCCACATCCTGCTGGTGGTCGCGCTGATCGTCGGGCTCATCCAGCTCTTCTCGGGCAGGCGCGTCTAGCCGCCGACCCGGACGGGGGCCGCCGCGCGGGCGGGCCCCGTCATTTCCCCAGCTGCTCGATCTTGTCCTGCAGCCGGGCGAGCTCGGCCTTGAGCGTGGCGACGTCGTCGCCTTTGCCCTCGGCCGCCGGCGCGGCCGCCGCCGCGCCCGGCACGACGCTGCCCGGCTTGAACGCGCTCGCCGCCGCCTCGAACATCGCCATGTTGCGCTTGGCGATCTCGGCGAAGGGCGAGTTGGCGAACGCGCCCTCGACCGCCGACTTGAACTGCTCGTGGTTGCGGCGGAAGCTCTCCATCGACGCCTCGAGATAGCCCGGCACCATCGCCTGCATCGAATCGCCGTAGAGCGCGATCAGCTGGCGGAGGAAATTGACCGGCAGCATCGTCTGGCCGCGCGATTCCTCCTCCATGATGATCTGCGTCAGCACGTTGTGCGTGATGTCGTCCTCGGTCTTGGCGTCGATCACCTTGAAGTCGCGCCCCTCGCGCGTCATCACCGCGAGGTGGTCGAGCGTGATGTAGGACGAGGTCTCGGTGTTGTAGAGGCGCCGGTTCGCGTACTTCTTGATGATGACCGGGCCGGAGCCGGGAGTCGCTTTTTTCATGGGGCCCTCGCCTGTGACTGATTTATGTCTATCACCGATTCTTACCGCAGCGCAACACGGCCCGCGCCCGCTTCCGCTCTTTCTTGAGCTGCTGCGCAGCGAAACCGCAGCATCGCCCGCGCGCCGCACCGCGGCACTCGCCGGATTGGCCGCCTACCAGCGCGCCGGGCGCGCCGCGCCGCGCCCGCCCAAGCCGATCGTCGCGCGCGCCGGCCGCGCGGTGCTGCGCGATTACGGCGGCAGCGGACTGCCGGTGGTGTTCGTCCCCTCGCTGATCAATCCGCCGATCGTGCTCGATCTCGCGCGCGGCAATTCGCTGCTGCGCTGGCTGGCGCGCCAGGGCGTGCGGCCGATGCTGGTCGATTGGGGGGTGCCGACGCCCGCGGATCGCGCGCAGGACATCACCGCGCATGTCGAGACGCTGCTGCTCCCGCTGCTCGCCCAGCTCCGGCGCCCGCCGATGCTCGCGGGCTATTGCCTGGGCGGGACGATGGCGCTGGCGGCGGCGTGCGCGACCGAGGTCGCCGGGCTGGCGACGATCGCCGCGCCCTGGCATTTCGCGGGCTATGCCGAAGCGCTGCCGCCGATCTCGGCGCTATGGGACCAGGCGCACGCGGCGTGCGAGCAGCTCGGGCTAGTGCCGATGGAGGTGCTCCAGGCGGGCTTCTGGCAACTCGATCCGGCGCGGACGATCGCCAAGTTCGAGCGCTTCGGCCGGCTCGCGCCGCGCAGCCCCGCGGCGCGCGCGTTCGTGGCGCTCGAGGATTGGGCCAACGGCGGCGCGCCGCTCGCCTATGCCGCGGGGCGGCAATTGTTCGACGATTTCCTCTTCGCCGACCTGCCCGGCAGCGGGCGCTGGGAAGTCGGCGGCGCGCGCGTCGCTCCCGACAAGGTCGACGCCCCCTCGATCGCGTTCGTCTCGACGACCGACCGCATCGTCCCCGCCGCCAGCGCGGCGGCGCTGCGCGACAACCGCCGGCTCGCGATCGGCCATGTCGGGATGATCGTCGGCGGGCGGGCGCGCGCGTCGCTGTGGCAGCCGCTGGCGGACTGGCTAAGCGGGCTTCGCGCTCCTAGATAGCGGCCACGCAAGAACCCCCCGCAGGAGCGAATCCCATGCCCGATATCGTCATCGCCGCCGCCAAGCGCACTCCGGTCGGCAGCTTCCTCGGCGCCTTCGGCGCGACCCCCGCGCACGAGCTGGGCCACGTCGCGATCGAGGCGGCGCTGGCGCAGGCGGGAGTCTCGGGCGACGAGGTCTCCGAGGTGATCCTCGGCCAGGTGCTCACCGCCGCGCAGGGCCAGAACCCGGCGCGCCAGGCGGCGATGGCGGCGGGCGTGCCCAAGGAAGTGCCCGCCTGGGGGGTCCAGCAGGTGTGCGGATCGGGGCTGCGCGCGGTGGCGCTCGCCTATCAGGCGGTCGCGACCGGCGACGCCCGGATCGTCGTCGCCGGCGGGCAGGAAAGCATGTCGCTGAGCCCGCACGCGCAATCGCTGCGCCCGGGCACCAAGATGGGCGACCTCAGCCTGGTCGACACGATGATCAAGGACGGGCTGACCGACGTGTTCAACGGCTATCACATGGGCATCACCGCCGAGAACCTCGCCGAGCAATATCAGGTGACGCGCGGCGACCAGGACGCGTTCGCGGTCCGCTCGCAGAACCTCGCCTCGGCCGCGCGCGCCTCGGGCCGCTTCAAGGACGAGATCGCGCCGGTGACGATCAAGGGCCGCAAGGGCGACACGATCGTCGCGGACGACGAATATATCCGCGACGGCGCCACGATCGAGGGCATCGCCGGGCTGCGGCCGGCGTTCAAGAAGGACGGCACCGTCACCGCCGCCAACGCCTCGGGGCTCAACGACGGCGCCGCCGCGCTGGTGATCATGTCGCGCGAGGAGGCCGAGCGCCGCGGCGCGCCGGTCCTCGCCCGGATCGCGAGCTGGGCGTCGGTCGGGGTCGATCCGTCGATCATGGGGATCGGCCCGGTGCCCGCATCGCGCGAGGCGCTGCGCAAGGCGGGCTGGACCCTCGCCGACCTCGACCTGATCGAGGCCAACGAGGCCTTCGCGGCGCAGGCGCTCGCGGTCGGCAAGGAGCTCGGCTGGGATGCCGACAAAGTGAACGTCAACGGCGGCGCGATCGCGATCGGCCACCCGATCGGCGCGAGCGGCGCGCGCGTGCTGACGACATTGCTCTACGAGATGGCGAAGCGCGACGCGAAGAAGGGCCTGGCGACGCTGTGCATCGGCGGCGGGATGGGCATCGCGATGTGCGTCGAGCGGGATTAATCCCAGACGCGGTCGAACCGCCGCCCGAGCCCGGTGAGCAGCTCATATTGCGATAGCCCGCTGAGCGCGGCGGTGCTCGACAGGTCATAGGCGAGCGCGACCCAGTCGCCCTCGGCGAGATCGGGCGCGGCGTCGACCTGGATCGCGACCAGGTCCATCGAGACGCTGCCGAGCACCGGCAACGCGTGCCCCCCGGCGAGCGCGGCGCCGCGATCCGAGAAGCAGCGCAGATAGCCGTCGGCATAGCCGATGTTGAGGATCGCCACCTCCATGCCGTGGGGCGCGGTGAAGGTCGCGTTGTAGCCGATCGTCTCGCCCGCCGGCACGCGGCGGCGCTGGAGGATCTGGACCTCGGGCGTCACCACCTGCGCGATCACCCCGTCGAGCTCGCGCCGCTGCGATCCGCCGTAGAGCGAAAGGCCGGGGCGCGTCAGATCGAAGCCATAATCGGTGCCGAGCGCGATGCCCGCCGAATTGGCGAGGCTCAGCCGCTTGGCCGAGGTTCGCCCGGCGAGCGCGGCGAAGGCGTCGCGCTGGCGGGGGTTCATCGGCGTGTCCTCGTCGGCGCAGGCGAGGTGGCTCATCAGCGTCTCGATCGCGAGGCCGTCGAGCAGCCCCCCGGCGACATCCTCGGTCGAGACGCCGAGCCGGTTCATCCCCGTGTCGACCATCACGTCGCACGCGCCCGACCCCGCCTCGCGCCAGCGCCGGACCTGCGCTGGCGTGTTGAGCACCGGCCGCGCGCCTGGGGGTCGCCTGCGCATGTCCTCGGCGCGGACGCCGTGGAGCACCGAGACCGCGATCCCCAGGTCGGCCAGCTCGGCCGCCTCGGCCCAGGTGGCGACGAAAAAGTCGCGGCATCCCGCCTCGGCGAGCCGCCGCGCCACTTCGCGCGCGCCGAGCCCGTATCCGTCGGCCTTGACCGCCGCGCCGCACGCGGCGCCGCCGCTCAGCCGATCGAGCGCGCGCCAATTGGCGACGAGCGCGGCCGAATCGAGGCGGAGGCGGAGCGGCGCGATCATGCGCGCGACGGTTAGCCGCGTGGCGCCGCGCGCGCCACCGTCTCCTTCAGCCCGAACAGGGTCACCACCAGCGCCACCGCGACCACCGCCATCGTATACCACAGCCCGGCATAGGGATCGCCGGTCCGCGCCACGATATATTGGCTGATGAAGGGCAGGAATCCGCCGAAATAGCCGGTGCCGAGATGATAGGGGATCGACATCGAGCTGTAGCGGATCCGCGACGGAAACATCTCGCTCAGCAGCGCCGCGACCGGCCCATAGGTCGCGCCCGACAGCGCCATCAGCCCCAGGATGGCGGCGACGATGATCGCGATGTTGCGCGGCGAGGGGATTTGCGGCTTGAGGTCGTACCCCGCCGCCGCCAGCGCGGCATCGAGGCCGGCCGGGCTGGTATCGGCGATGCGCCGGCCGCCGACGGTGACGTCGATCGCCGATGCCTCGGCCTTGGCATAAGCGACGCCCTTCTTTGAGAAATAGTCGAGCAGCTGCCCGCATTCCTCCTGCTGCCTGGCCGCGAACGGATCATAGGCGCAATGCGGGCCCGAGACGACGACCGGCGCGCGCCGGGCGGCCTCGGCGAGCTGCGGGTTGGCGGCGCCGCCGACCACCCAGAACAAGGGGAAGAGCAGGATCAGCGTGAGGACATAGCCCCAGACGATCGGCTTCTTGCGCCCGATGCGATCCGAGAGGCTCCCGAAGAAGACGAAGAAGACCAGCCCGCCGAGCGCCGATCCGCCGGTGATGAGCTGCGCTGCGGTCGGATCGATCCGCATCGGCCCCTGGAGGAACGACAGCACCGAGAACATCGACGTGTACCAGATCACCGTCAGCCCCGCCGAGATGCCGAACAGCGCGACGAACAGCCGCGGCAGGTTGCCGGGATAGGTGAAGCTCTCGACGAACGGGTTGCCGGCGGTCTCACCGCTTGCTTGATCGCGGTGAATACCGGGCTCTCGGCGAGCTTGAGCCGCATCCACAGCGAGACCGCGAGCAGCACGATCGAGAAGAGGAAGGGCACGCGCCAGGCCCCAGGCGTCCCATTCGGCCGCAAGCGCCAGCTTGGCGGTGAGCACCACCGCGAGGCTGAGGATGAACCCGCCGACCACGCTCGCCTGGATGAAGCTGGTGTGGAAGCCCGCGCGCCCCTGCTGCGAATGCTCGGCGACATAGATCGCCGCGCCGCCATATTCGCCGCCCAGCGCCAGCCCCTGGCAGACCCGCAGCAGCACGATCAGCAGCGGCGCCGTCGCTCCGATCGCGGCATAGGCCGGAACCGCGCCGATCCCGGCCGTCGCGAGGCCCATCACCGTGATCGTGATCAGGAAGGTGTATTTGCGCCCCAGCCGATCGCCGAGATAGCCGAACAGGATCGCGCCGAGCGGGCGGAAGCCGAAGCCGACCGCGAAGGTCGCCCAGGCGAGCAGCGTGCCGAGCACCTCGTTGCTCGGCGGGAAGAAGGTCCGCCCCATGATCCCCGAAGCGGTGAGCGTCCCCCAGATGAAGAAGTCATACCATTCGAAGATCGTCCCAGCGACGATGCGCTGATCACCAGCCGCATGTCGTGCGTGCTCGGTTCGGCCGCCGGCGGCATGCCTTCCGCGATCGTGGCCATAGGCTCCCCTTCCGCTTGTTTTGAGGGGCAGGTTTAGCGCGTTGGCGCAAGGCGGCAAGATGCGAGGGGGCCCGTCCGGGTCAGGCGGGGAATCGGGTCGACCGCGAGGATCTCGATCACCTCGGCGCGGCCGTTGAAATCGACCCGCTCGCCCGCCTCGGCGCCGATCAGCGCGTGCGCGAGCGGCGCCGAGAAGGCGATGCGCCCGGCGGCGGGATCGGCCTCGTCATGGCCGACCACGTCGATCACGCGCTCCTTGCCCGCCAGCCGGATGCGGACGCGCGCGCCGACCGCGACGCTGTTCCCGGGGGGCGGCGCGACTTGCGCGGTCGATTGGCGCGTGTGCCAGTAGCGCAGCTCGCGCTTGAGCAGTGCCACCGGTTCCTCGGCCGTCTCCGCGGCGATCGCCGCCTCGATCCCGGCCACCTTCGCGGCGTAGAGCGCCGGCCCGGCGCCGGTCACCAGATTGGGCCCCGCCGGAAGCGGCAGCTCGAAGCGGGGTTCCTTGTGTTCCTCGTCGCTCTCGCGGCGGAATGCGACGCTCATGATCCTCCGAACCGCCGGTCAGGCGGACAGTTCCAGCGTCGACGAGACCTTCCACAGATCGATCGCGCCTTCGGTGGCATGGCGGTCGATCTCGGCGAGCTCGGCGTCGCCGAAGCCGAGATTGTCGGCCGCATCGAGCGAATCGTCGAGCTGCTGCACCGTCCGCGCGCCGATCAGCGCCGAGGTCACGCGCGGATCGCGCAGCACCCAGGCGATCGCCATCTGCGCCAGCGTCTGCCCGCGCTTCCGGGCGATCGCGTCGAGCGCGCGGATCCGCGCGAGATTGTCGTCGGAGAGCAGCCGCTGGCTGAGCGACCCGCCCTTCGCGGCGCGCGCATCCCCGGGCACGCCGCCGAGATATTTGCTCGTCAGCATTCCCTGCGCCAGCGGCGAGAAGGCGATGCACCCGACGCCGAGCTCCCCCAGCGTGCCGAGCAGCTCGTCCTCGACCCAGCGGTTGAGCATCGAATAGCTCGGCTGGTGGATCAGCAGCGGCACGCGCTCCTCGGCGAGGATCGCGGCGGCGCGGCGCGTCAGCTCGGGCGAGTAGGAGGAGATGCCGACATAGAGCGCCTTGCCTTGGCGGTGGAGGTGCGCGAGCGCGCCCATCGTCTCCTCGAGCGGGGTCCTGGGATCGACGCGGTGCGAATAGAAGATGTCGACATAGTCGAGCCCCATCCGCCTGAGGCTCTGGTCGCAGCTCGCGATCAGATATTTGCGGCTGCCGCCCACGTCGCCATAGGGCCCCGGCCACATGTCCCAGCCCGCCTTGGTCGAGATCACCAGCTCGTCGCGGTGGCTCGCGAGATCGGCCGCCAGCACGCGCCCGAAATTCTCCTCGGCCGAGCCGTAGGGCGGACCGTAATTGTTCGCGAGATCGAAGTGCGTCACGCCGCGATCGAACGCGCGGCGCAGCATCGCGCGGCCGGTCTCGAACACGTCGGCGCCGCCGAAATTCTGCCACAGCCCCAGCGAGATCGCCGGCAGGTCGAGCCCGCTGCGCCCGGTACGGCGATAGGGCATGCGCCCGTCGTAGCGGGCCGCGTCGGCGACATAGGGCGTCGGAAAGGGCATCGGTGTCTCCCGCTGAGGATTCGCGCGCCGTTTCCTAGCGCCGTCGCGATGCCCGCGCTACCGCGCCCGGCGCAAGCGCTCGCGCTGCCGAAAATAGGGGCCGATTTGGACCCGTTCCACCCGGAATGGTCGCTTCGCCCGATTGACTCCCCCACGGGCCGGTGGGACATTTTGGGGATGTTGGGGGACATCGTCGGCCGAGCCGTGGAATGGGCGATCCTGGCGTGGTTCGCGCTGGTCCTGGCGAGCATCGGATGGCAGGTCCTCGCCGGGCGGATGCCGATTTCGGGAATGGTCGCGCGCCGCGACGGCTCGGGCATCACCTTTCACCGGCTGCAGATGGTCGGCGTCACCTTGCTGTTCGCGCTCGCCTATCTGATCGACGCGATCGCGCGCGGGCCCGGCGAGGGCATGCCCGACATTTCGACGCCGATCCTGGCGGTGCTGATCGGCAGCCACGCGACATACCTGGGTGGCAAGGCGATGAGCTGAGGAAGGGGCGGAAGCATGATTACGGGCTTTTGGGGATATATTTCGGCGGCGGTGGCGATCGCGATCGCGCTCGTCATCATCGGCATGGCGCTGGCGATCGTGAAGGCGCTGTTCGACGGCACGATCGACCTCAAATATCTGCTCTCCGAACCCGCCAGCCCGGGTCCACAGGCCGATGCACAGGCCGCGGGCGTTCCCGCCGAGGCGTCCGATCCCACCGCGCCGCCGGTTCCAGGGGCACCGCTGCCGGCGCAGCCCTCCGAAACGCCCCAAGGCGAGCCTGTCGCGCTTCCAGCTGCTGATCTTCACCTTCGTCATCGCCGGCGTCTATCTGGTGCTGTGCCTCGAATCGGGCACCTTCGTGGAAATGCCGCAGAACGTCGTGCTGCTGCTTGGCGTGAGCGGCACCACCTATGCCGCGTCGAAGGGGATCAAGGCCGCCAGCGACGCCTCCGGGAACAGCTAGGGTGCCCCGCGCGAAACATGCCGCGATCGGGCTGGGCGCGCTCGCGCCGCTCGCGATCGCCGGCGTGGGGAAGGTCGATCTCCGGCCCGCCCCGCCGCCCCCGCCCAGCGTCGTCGTAGCCCAGGCCCCCGCGCCCGCGCCGTCGCCGCAACCGAGCGGAACTCCGGTGCCCGGTGCCACGCCGACGCCCGGCGCCACGCCGACGCCCGCCGCTGCGCCCCCGCCAACGCTGCCCCCGATCGTCAGCGACATCAATCCGGCCGAATGCCTCAAGCGCTATCAGGACCTGCCGCTGCCCTATCAACGCGGCGACGACGTCGCCCAGCGCCAGACGCTCGTCTGCCGCCGCGGCTATCTGCTCTCGTTCGATTCGGCGACACGCGATCCCGATTGGGTGCTCGAGCGCCTCGCCCCCGCCGACCTGACCGGGACCGCGAGCCGCAAGGACAATTTCCATCCCGATCCGCTGCTGCGCGGGATGGACGCCGATCTGATGGACTACAGCGATCCTGGCCAGACCCACTACGACCGGGGTCATCAGGCGCCGGCGGGCGACGCCAAGTTCGACCAGAAGGTGATGGGCGATTCGTTCGCGCTGTCGAACATGGCGCCGCAGGTCGGGATCGGCTTCAACCGCGGCGTCTGGAAATATCTCGAGGAGAATGTGCGCGCCTGGGTCCTGTGCGGCAAGCACCCCGATCTCTTCGTCATCACCGGCCCGATCTATTCCGAGCACGGCGCGACGATGGGCACGACAAGGTCGCGGTGCCGGTCCAGTTCTTCAAGATCGTCTACGATCCCAAGCTCGATTACGCGGTCGGCTTCGTGCTGCCCAACGTCAAGATCGGCTCGACGATCGCCAATCTGCAAACCTATGTGAAGCCGATCGCCGACATCGAGACCGAAACCGGGCTCAATTTCTTCGGCAGCTGGACCTTCCGCCACCAGACCGTTGCTCGAGCGCAACGCGGGCACCGCCTGGGGCCACATCGGCGGCTGCGCGATCGACGACAAGGACTGAGCTCTCGGGCGAGTCTCAGACGGTGAAGCTCTCGCCGCAGCCGCAGGCGCCCTTGGCGTTCGGGTTCTCGAACACGAAGCCGGCGGCGAATTCGTCCTCGACCCAGTCCATCCGCGATCCGACCAGGTAGAGCACCGAGCCGCCGTCGACGAAGAAGGTCCCGCCCGGCGTCTCGATCCGCTCGTCGAACGGCTTGGCCTCGGTCACGTAGTCGACCGAATAGGCCAGCCCCGAGCAGCCGCGCCGCGGGTCGAGAGCTTGACGCCGATCGTTCCCTCGGGCGCGCGCGCCATCAGCTCGGCGATGCGCGCCTCGGCCGAGGCGGTCAGCGTGAGCGCGGCGGGGCGCTGACGGAGCTTGCTTTCTGCCATCATAGCATTCCCAGTTCGAGCTTGGGCCTCGTCGCTCATCTTGCTCGGATCCCACGGCGGATCCCACACCAGATTGACCTCGGCATCGCCGATCCCAGGCACCGATCCGACGCGCAGCTCGACCTCCCCCGGCATCGATTCGGCGACCGGGCAGTGCGGCGTGGTCAACGTCATCGTCACCACGGCATGGCCGTCGGCGGTCACATCGACGCCGTAGATCAGCCCGAGGTCGTAGATGTTCACCGGGATCTCGGGATCATAGATATCCTTGAGCGCCTCGACCACCGCGGCCTGGAGCGCGCCGCCCTCGCCGCCCGCCGCATCGGGCTCGGGCTTGTGCGCCAGGAAACCCTCGAGATAGTCGCGCTTGCGCTCGAAGGTGCCGCGCGCATCGTCCATCTCGACGCGCGCCTTGGGCGGCGGCGCCACCGCGTCGACCTGCTCGACCTCGATTCTGCGTTCCTCGTTCACCCGAATATCCCTACCCGAAAATACGTGTCACCCGCTCGACCCCGCGCACCAGCGCCTCGATATCCTGCGGCCCGTTGTACACCCCGAAGCTCGCCCGCGCGGTCGCCGGCACGCCGAGCGCGTCCATCAGCGGCTGCGCGCAATGATGCCCCGCGCGGATCGCGACGGCCCCCTCGTCCAAGATGGTGGCGACGTCGTGCGGATGCACCCCCTCGACCGCGAAGCTGACGATCCCCGCCGAATCCTCGGGGCCGAACAATCGCACGCTGTTGAGCGAGGACAGCACGTCGCGCGCCTGGCGAACCAGCGCCTCCTCGTGCGCCGCGATCCGCTCCAGCCCGATGCCGTCGACATAGTCGCACGCCGCATGCAGCCCGAGCACCCCGACGATGTGCGGCGTCCCCGCCTCGAACCGGCCCGGCGGCGGCGCATAGGTCGTGCCCGCGAAGGTGACGCGGTCGATCATCGATCCGCCGCCCTGGTACGGCGGCATCGCGTCGAGCAGCGCATAGCGGCCCCACAGCACGCCGATCCCGGTGGGGCCGTAGAGCTTATGCCCCGAGAAGACGTAGAAGTCGCAATCGAGGCTCGCCACGTCGACCGGCATCCGCGGCACTGCCTGGCACCCGTCGAGCAGGATCTTCGCGCCTACCGCATGCGCCAGATCGGCGGCGCGGCGGCAATCGAGCACCGATCCGAGCACGTTCGAGACGTGCGCGAGCGCGACGAGCTTGTGCCGCTCGGTGAGCATCGCCGCCATCGCGTCGAGATCGATCCGGTGGTCGGCGGTAAGCGGCACCACGTCGATCGCGGCGCCCACCTTCGCGGCGATCATCTGCCACGGCACGATGTTCGAATGATGCTCGAGCGTCGAGAGCAGGACGCGGTCGCCGAGCCCGAGCTGCGTCCCCGCCCAGCACGCCGCGACGAGGTTGATCCCTTCGGTCGCGCCGCGGACGAACACGATCTCCTCGGCCCTGCCGCCGATGAACCTGGCCACCCGCGCCCGCGCCGCCTCGAACGCGAAGGTCATGTCCGCCGAGCGCTGATACACACCGCGATGGACGGTGGCATAGGTCTCGGCATAGCCGCGCGCGATCGCCTCGATCACCGGACGCGGCTTCTGCGCGGTCGCGGCGGTGTCGAGATAGGCCCAGCCCGCCGGGATCGCCGGGAAATCGGCGAGGAGATCGAGGGGCGCGAATTCCTCCCCGGCACGGGGAGGGGGGCCATCCGAAGGATGGTGGAGGGGGGGCGCCTCATAGGGAATCGCTTGTTGCGCGCCCCCTCCACCACCGCCTGCGGCGGCGGTCTCCCTCCCCGTTCCGGGAGGATTTTCGTGGCTTCGCTCACAGCGCCGCCTCCAGCCACTGCTCGGCATCCGCCTCGAACGCCCCGCGCACCGCCCCCTCGCCGATCCGCGCCAGCGCATCGCCGACGAACGCACGCGTGAGCAGCGCCTTGGCGCGCGACACGGGGGATGCCGCGGCTTTCGAGATAGAAGAGCGCGCGCTTGTCGAGCTCGCCGACGGTCGCGCCGTGCGCGCATTTGACGTCGTCGGCGAAGATCTCGAGCTCGGGCTTCAAATTCACCGTCGCGCCGCGCTCGAGCAGCAGACCGCGCAGCGATTGCTCGGCGTCGGTCTTCTGCGCCGCGCGCGCGACCTCGACCCGCGCCGCGAGGCTCGCGGTAGATTGGTCGGCGGCGACCGCGCGCCACACCTGGCGGCTGGTGCCGTCGAGCGCCCCGTGGCGCACCACTACTGCCGCTTCCTGCTTCTGCGCGCCCCGCGTCAGCAGCGCGCCGCCCATCTCCGCGAAGCCGCCCTTGCCCGTCACCGTGATCGCGCCGTCGATCCGGCTGCCGGCGCCACCCGCGCCGAGGAACACCGAGACCAGGCTCGCCGCCTCGCCGACCTCGGCCTCGTCGCGGATCGAGACGAAGCCTTCGGCCTGCAACAGCCGCACCGAGCGCATCAGCCGCGCGCCGCGGCCAAGCGTGATCTGCGTCAGCCGATTGGCCCAGCCCGATCCGGCGAAGGTCTCGACGATCGAGGCGACCGCATCCTCGCCGAGCACGATTCGGCCGGGCACATGGTTTTCGCCGCCGGAGCCGATGTGGACGATCTGGAGGTCCGTCGCGACCGCCGCGCGATCGAGCGCGAGCGCCCAGCCCTCGCCCGCCGTGATCCCGCCGAGCGGGGTGCGCGCTTTCCGGCTTCAGAAGCTCGACCCGCACCGGGCCGGGCATGCTGTACGCGGGCTCGAACGCGCCGTCGACAAAGAGCAGCCGGGGGCCGTCGAGATCGAGGAACAGCGTGCGGGGGTCGAGGCCGGTGGCATGGTGCTCCGCCTCCGCCGCCTCCCGAAGCGCGCCCATGTCCGACCAGCGCCATTCCTCCTGGCGCGGGGAAGGCAGGGTGAGCGTGGTCACGCCCGCCACCGCCCCATAGCCTTCGCGTTCGAGCTCGACCGCGAGTTCGGCGCCGCCCGAGCGGGTAATCCGCCCGTCGCTCAGCACATGGACGAAATCGGGCCGCACGTAATCGAGCAGCCGCTGGTAATGCGTGATCAGCAGCACCGCCTTGTCGGGCGCGCGCATGATCCGGTTGATGCCGTCGCCGACGACGCGGAGCGCATCGATGTCGAGCCCCGAATCGGTCTCGTCGAGGATCGCGAGGCGCGGCTGGATGATCCCCATCTGCACCATCTCGTTGCGCTTCTTCTCGCCGCCGAGAAGCCGACGTTGACCGGGCGCTTGAGCATCTCCTGGTCCATCCCCAGCGCATCGGCCTGGGCGCGGGCAAGCTTGAGGAACTCGCCGCCGGACAGCGGCGGTTCGCTCCGCGCACGGCGCTGCGCATTGAGCGCCTCGCGGAGGAACTGGACGTTGGAGATGCCGGGGATCTCGACGGGGTATTGGAAGCCGAGGAACATGGTCCGCCAAACGCCGCCGAAATCGCTGCCGATGACCGCGAAGGGCGCCTTGTGGTCCTCGAGCTTGAGCGAACTCCCGTCGCACACCGCCCATCCGTCGGTCGCGTGGATGCCGGCGTGAAACATGACCTGGCCGAGCACCGCGCTGCCCTGCGGAAACCGGCCGTCATAGGGATCGGGGAACGCGCCGAACAGGCAGATGAGGGGGTTCAGCGCCAGCGTCGGGATCGGTCCGTCGGTCCGCGCGCCGCAATTGGGGTTCTTGCCCGCCGCCGCGACCGCGCCCACCGGCGCGCGGCCGCGCAGGTCGGGCAGCGCGAAGGTGACGTAGCGGTCGCCCCCCGTAATTGTTCCCGAGCACCGAGAATAGCGCGGGATGCTCGTTGATCCGCAGCAGCGCGCCGTCGGCGATGCGCCAGCCCGGGAGCGCGACCGTGCCGGCGAACGCGGCGACCGTGCCCAGCAGCACGCCGGTATAGCGATCGTCCACGCCGGAGCGCAGCGCCTCCTCCGTGGGCCAGGACGGATAGGCGCCCTCGACCGCGATCATATAGGTCACCGCCGTGCGGTCCTTGCCTGCGTCGGGCTTGCCGCGGCGCCGACGGCGACTCGCCGGCGCAGGTCGGGCAGCCGGACCATGCCCTCGCCGACACCATCGCGGCTGCCGACGCCGAGCTCGCGGAGCAGCGCGGTGTCCGCGACTTCCTGTCCCGTCGCGCTCGGGACGCCGAAGGCGGGGCGCAGCGCCGCAAGCGTGTGGATCATCCCCACCCCGGTCGACGCCGGCGGATATTCGACCTTTCGCGGATCATCGCCCTCGACCACGATCTGCTGACGGAGTTCGAGTGCGGGCTGCTCGAGATAATCCACCGGCTCGTGTCCGTCGCCACGCCTCGACATCGGCATTCCCCCCTTACGCCGCCCGACGCGGCTCCCCAGGGTCAGGATGGCAAACCCAGCGCCCGCGTCAAGCGTCGGTGCCGGCCTGGCCGCCCAGCCGGTCGACGTGCAGGTCGACGTCGAGCTGCTCCTCGCCCTGCCCCACCCGCGTGCCCGCGATCGAGGCGGCGCCCGCGGCGTCAAGCCCGATCGCGATGCGGACATAGCTCTCGTCGGGGGAGATGCCCGTGGCGGGATCGAAGCCGATCCAGCCGATCCGCTCGACGAAGGCCTCGGCCCAGGCATGCGGCGCGCAATGCGCCTCACCATCGCCGCGATAGCCCGAGACGTAGCGCGCAGGCAGACGCAGGCTGCGCGCCGCGGCGACGAACATCTGCGCCGCGTCGCGCGAGGTGGCGGACTTGCGGGCGAACGCCTCGGCGGCGGTGGTGCCCGCGTCGGGCGCGTCGGCGACCCTGGGGAAGCGCGCGTGGAGCGCGGCGTTGAGGCAATGCAACCCGTCGAGCGAATCCCTGCCCGCGCACTCCGTCGCGAATTCGGCCAACGCCGCATCCGCCAGCGTGCGCGGCGTGGTCCGCAGATAGACCATCGGCGGCAGCGGCTCGATCGCGCCATGGACGACACCGGCGGTATCGCGCGTCAGCACCTCGCCGGTCACGGTCACGTCGAGCGCGGCGATCGGTCCCTCGGCATAGAGCATCGTCACGGCGTTGCCGTAGCCATCGGTCGCGTCGCGCAGCCGCGCGTCGCAATCGACGCCGATCATCCAGCTCACCACCGTCTGGTCCAGCGTGTCACACGGCGTAAGCCGCAGCATCTGGACGATCCGCGCCTGCGGCTCGGAAAAGCGGTAGTGCGTGCGATGATCGACCGCGATCCGCATCAGATGAACCTGAACTGGCGGGCGACCGCCGCGTCGAGCAATTCATTCTCCTCGATGAACGCCTCGAGATATTCGTGCAGCCCGCTGACGATCACGTCGGTGGTCCTGGTCTTCTGCATCCGCGCCATCCGCGCGCGCGCCATCCGGTCGGCTTCGCCCTGGAGCCCGGTGCGCTTGGCGAGCTGGCTGAGCAGGGTCACCACCTCCTCGACGCACGCAGCCAGGCTGCGCGGCAGCTCGGCGCGGTTGAGCAGCAGGTCGATCACGTTGCGCGGCCGCAGCCCGTCGCTGTAGAGCCAGCGATAGGCGGTAACCGCCGAGACGGTCTGGAGGATCGTCGTCCACTGGTCGCGGTCGACCGGCCCGCCGACCGACTCGCCGGCGGGGAGCAGGATGTGGTACTTCACGTCGAGCAGCCGCGCGGTGTTGTCCGCGCGCTCGACCGCGGCGCCGAGCTGGATCAGCCAAGTCGCCTCGTTGCGCAGCATTCGGTGGATCGAACCCTCGAACCCGCGCGTCTCGGCCTTGACCAGCTCGACCAGGTTGAGCGTCGCGGTGGCGCCGCCGGTGGTCGCGCGGTTCTGGAACAACCACCATGCGCGGTTGATCGCGGTCCAGGCCTCGCGGGGTCAGCGCGGTGCGCACCGCGCGCGCGTTGTTGCGCGCGACGTCGAGGCAGCGGACGATCGATCCGGGATGGGTCGAATCGAGCGTGAGGAAGCGCGCGACATGACTCTGGGTGAAGCTCTCGCCGGTCGCGGCGAAGGCCTCGTCGGTATAGGTCACCGCGAGCGCGCTGGCCCAGGCCGCCTCGCCGGCCGGCCGCGCCGAGAGCGCATCGAGCCGGATCGTCGCCTCGACCAGCCGGGCGATGAAATCGGCGCGCTCGACATAGCGACCGAGCCAATAGAGCGCAGCGGCGGTGCGCGAGAGCATCAGCACTTTGATCTTCCCCGGCACGGGGAGGGGGACCGCGCGCAGCGCGGTGGAGGGGGGGCGCCGCAAGCGACTCGGGTGGGGAGGAGCCCCCTCCACCATGCTACGCATGGTCCCCCTCCCCGTTCCGGGGAGGAGTAGCCTGCCCGCCTTCCATCAGCACGAAACTGTCCTTGGTCCCGCCGCCCTGGCTCGAGTTCACCACCAGCGATCCCTCGCGCAGCGCCACGCGCGTCAGCCCGCCGGGCACGACGCGCACGCCGTCGCTGCCGGTGAGCACGAACGGGCGGAAATCCACATGGCGCGGCGAGAGGCCCGCGTCGGTCACCGTCGGCACGGTCGACAGCGCAAGCGTCGGCTGCGCGATATAGCGGTGCGGCTCTGCGATCAGCGCGGCGCGGAACGCCTCGATCTGCGGCTTGGTCGCGGTGGGCCCCACCAGCATCCCGTAGCCCCCCGATCCGTCGACCAGCTTGACCACCAGCTCGGGCAGGTGATCGAGCACATATTTGAGCGCGCCGGGCTCGCGGCAGCGGAAGGTCTCGACATTGGGCAGCTTGACCTCGCCGCCCGAATAGAAACGGACGATCTCGGGCATGTAGCTGTAGATCGCCTTGTCGTCGGCGATGCCGTTGCCCGGCGCGTTGAGGATCGCAACGTTGCCCGCGCGATAGGCGGCGATCAGCCCCGGCACGCCGAGCAGCGAATCCGGCCGGAAGGCGAGCGGATCGAGATAGTCGTCGTCGATCCGGCGGTAGATCACGTCGACCTTGACCCGGCCGGCTATCGTCTGGACCCAGACCACATCGTCGTCGACCACCAGGTCCGCCGCCTCGACCAGCTCGACTCCCATCGAATCGGCCAGGAAGCTGTGCTCGTAATAGGCCGAGTTGAAATGGCCGGGCGTCAGCACGACGCACACCGGCCTGGCCTTGCCGCCGCCGGGCGCGACCGATCGCATCGTCTCGAGCAGCATGTCGGGATAGGAATCGACCGGCGCGACATGGAAGTCGCGGAACAGCTCGGGGCACAGCCGGATCATCGCCTCGCGGTTCTCGAGCATGTACGACACGCCCGAGGGGGTCCGCGCATTGTCCTCGAGAACGTAGAATTCATCCGGCCCTGTGCGCACCAGGTCGATCCCGCAGATGTGCGCCCAGATGCCGTGCGGCGGCGGATGCCGGCGACCTCGGGGCGGAACTGCTCGTTCATCAGCACCAGCTCGGGCGGGATGATCCCCTCGGCGAGGATGCGCCGCTCGCCATAGATGTCCTCGAGGAAGGCGTTGATCGCCTCGACACGCTGGACCAGCCCGTCGCACAACCGCCCCCATTCGCGCTGAAGGAACACGCGCGGGACGATGTCGAACGGGATGATCCGCTCGGCGGCTTCGTTTTCGCCATAGACCGCGAAGGTGATGCCGAGCTGGCGGAAGGCGGCCTCGGCCGATTGGTTGCGGCGCTGGAGCTCGGCGGCGGGGGGTTTCGGCGATCCATTCGGACAGCGCGGCGAATTCGGGGCGCGGCGCCCCCGGCCCGCCATGCCCCCAGATCTCGTCGAACGCCTCGCGTGCCGCCATTCGCGCTCCAAGTGCCGGAAGTGCCGGCAAGTTCCATGCTGCAACGCTTTGCTGCGTCGCACAAGGGCGCTATTTCGCCGCGGCGAGCCCCCGCAGCAGCGATTGGCTGAGGATCTGCGGCAGCACGCGCGGCTCGGCCTCGCCCGGCTTGTACCACAGATAGAGCGGGGACGCCGGCGCGATTGTGGCGCTCGATGAAGCGGCCGAGCGCGGGATCGCCGTCGGTCCAGTCGCCGACCAGCACCGCAACGTGCGCGTCAGCGAAGGCCTTTGCCACCGCATCGGTCTCGATCACAGCCTTCTCGTTGACCTTGCAGGTGAGGCACCAGTCGGCGGTGAAATAGGCGAAGACCGCGCGATGCTGCGCAGTCAGCTCGGCCAGCCGCACCTCGCTGAAGCGCTCGGCGCCGGGGGACCGCTTGCTGCCCCGCGCCGGCGGGCGCCGGATGGAGCAGCAGCGCGGCGGCGGCGGCAAGCACCAGCAGCGGCAGCGCGGGGAGCCATTGCAAGGTGCGGCCTCGCGCCTGGCGGCGACCGACCCACCACAGGCCGAGGCTCGCGAGCAAAGCCGCGCCGAGCCCGATTGTCATCCCGTCGACTCCCGCCTGCCGCCCGAGCACCCAGGCGAGCGCGAGCGCAGTGAGGAACATCGGGATCGACAAGATGTGGCGCAGCGTCACCATCCACGCGCCCGGCCGCGGCAGCCGTCGCCGCAGCGCCGGCACGAAGCCGATCAGCAGGAACGGCAGCGCGATCCCCAGCCCCAGCCCGCCGAACACCGCCATCGCCGCGCCCCATGGCAGCACCAGCGCCGCGCCGAGCGCCGCGCCCATGAACGGGCCGGTGCAGGGGGTCGCGATGAAGGCGGCGAGCGCGCCGGTCATGAATGCGCCGCCGGCGCCCTGCGCGGCGACGCGGTTGACGAGGCCCGGCGCGCTCATCTCGAACAGCCCGGCGAGATTGAGCGCGATTCCCGTCACCAGCAGCAGCAGCAGCAGGATCACGCGCGGGTCCTGGAGCTGGAACGCCCAGCCGAGCGTCGCCCCGCCCGCGCGCAGAGCGAGCAGCGCGCCGCCGAGCGCGAGGCAGACGAGGATCACTCCCGCCGCATAGGCCAGCGCCTCGGCGCGCGGATGCCCCGCCTCGTGGTTGGACTTGGCGAGGCTCAGCGCCTTGAGGCTGAGGATCGGGAAGACGCACGGCATGATGTTGAGCAGCAGCCCGCCGAGCACCGCGCCGGCGAACGCGATCACCGCCGCCAGCCACGGCGCGGAGGGCGGCGCGGCCGCCGGCACGCTGCCCGGCACCGCGCGCAGCGCGAACCCGCGATCCTTGGCGACCGCGAGCACGCCTGCGAACGGCCCCGCCGCCGGCCCGGCCGCCTTGGTCTCGATCACCAGCCGGTCGCCGTCGCGCGTCACCGCCTGGGGCGCGGCATAATCGATCGCGCCCGGCCCGCCGGGGTAGAAATAGACCTGGCTCGCCGCCGCGCTCGCGGGGAAGGGCACCGCGATCCGGATCCTCCCCTGGTCGACCTGATAGATGGCGTCGGCGCCGAGCGGCCGGGGCAGCGCCGCACGCCACCGGTCGAACTGCGCGCGCCGCTCGGGCGCGATCGCGCCGTCGCCGAGCGTCAGCGTGGCCGCGAGATCGGCGTTCCCGGGGACGCACACCTTGTCGGTGCAGACCAAGAACTGGAGCTTGACCTTGATCGGCAGCGCGGCGCCGACTCCAAGCTCGCCGACGTGCAGCGTGACGAGCTGGACGAACGGCCCTTCGTACACATAATTCATCAGCCCGGCGACCAGCAGCCGCCCGGGCACCGGATATTGCAGCGGCCCCGCCGTCACCGCCTCGGGCAGGCTCCAGCTCGCCTTGACCGGAAAGCCGGCGTCGCCCGGGTTCTGCCAATAGGCATGCCAGCCCGGATCGGGCCGCGACACGAACGCGAGCGCGACGTCGCCGCCCGGCGCGGGCCGGTCGGTCTCGGCGACGAGGTCGATGTGGATGTGCGGGCCGGGACCGACTCCCTGCGCCGCCGCGGGGAACGCGAGCAGCATCAACATGGCCGTCATCAACCAGCAACGTATTCCGCCCATCACCCGTCCTTGCCGTGGCAGCCGGGTTCGACAATAGCAGCGCGGCGCATCAATAGAAGACGAGGTGGTGATGAAGTTTCTGCCGTCGATCGCAATCGCGCTCTCGCTGCTCGCCGCCTCGCCGATCGCGGCGCAGGAGGCGCCGCCCGCGCCGCCGTCGCCCAAGCTGATCGTGGTGATCTCGGTCGATCAGTTCTCCGCCGATCTGTTCGCCGAATATCGCGCGCAGTTCCGCTTCGGCTTCGCGCGGCTGATGCAGGGCGCGGTCTTCCCCTCGGGCTATCAGAGCCATTCGGCGACCGAGACCTGCCCCGGCCACTCGACGATCCTCACGGGCGACCATCCCGCGCGCACCGGCATCGTCGCCAACGACTGGATCGACCTGCGCGTCACGCGCGCCGACAAGACGGTCTATTGCGTCGAGGACGAGACCATCCCGGGCACCGATTCGGGCAACTACACCGTCTCCGACAAGCATCTGCGCGTGTCGACGCTCGGCGAATGGATGAAGGCGGCGAACCCCGCCAGCCGCGTCGTCTCGGTCGCGGGCAAGGACCGCGCCGCGATCATGATGGGCGGCCACAGGATCGACGAGCTCTGGTATTGGTGGGACAAGAGCAAGCAGTTCGTCTCCTATCCGGGCCGCACCGCGCCGGCGCCCGCCGCGGTCGCCAAGATCAACGCATCGCTCACCCAGCGGCTCGCCGAGGCGCAGACTCCGCTCGACCTGCCCGCCTTCTGCAAGCCGCGCGATCGCGCGATCCCGGTCGGCGGCGGCAAGACCGTCGGCGACGGCCGCTTCGCGCGCGACGCGGGCGCGGTGGGCAAGTTCAAGGCCTCGCCCGAATTCGACGATTCGATCGTCGCGCTCGCGGCGGGGCTGGTCACCGAGCTCAAGCTCGGCCAGGGCTCGGCGACCGATCTGATCGCGATCGGCGCCTCCGCCACCGACTATGTCGGCCACGCCTATGGCACCGAGGGCACCGAGATGTGCCTCCAGCTCTTCGCGCTCGACGAGACGCTGGGGCGGTTGTTCGCGGTGCTCGATTCGACCGGGGTCGATTACGAGGTAGTGCTGACCGCCGACCATGGCGGCCACGACCTGCCCGAGCGCAACCAGCAGCACGCCGCGCCGACGGCCGAGCGGATCGCCGCGGTGGCGGGCGACACGGGTCCCGTCGCCGCGCTGACCGCCGCGCGCGTCGGCGCCGACGTCGCGCAGCGGCTGGGCCTTTCGGGTCAGATCCTGTGGGGCGGATCGTTCGGCGACATGTGGATCGACCCCAAGCTCACCAAGGCGCAGCACGATCGCGTGCTCGCCGAGGCGGTGAAAGCGTTCGCGGCGGACCGCCAGGTCGCCGCTGTGTTCACCCGCGCGCAGATCGCCGCGACGCCGCCCGCGAGCGGCCCGCCCGAGACCTGGACGCTGATCGAACGCGCCCGCGCCTCGTTCGACACCGAGCGCTCGGGCGATTTCGTGGTCGCGCTCAAGCCGCGCGTCACGCCCATCGCCGATCCGGTGAAGGGCGCCACCGCGACCCACGGCAGCTTCTGGGACTATGACCGGCGCGTGCCGATCCTGTTCTGGCGCAAGGGGATGGTGGGATTCGAGCAGCCGCTGTCGATCGAGACGGTCGACATCGCCCCGACGCTGGCGGCGACGATCGGGCTGCGCGTGCCGGTGGCGATCGACGGGCGGTGCCTCGATCTGGACGCGGGGCCGGGCGACAGCTGCGCGCGTTAGCGCCGCTCGAACGCGCGGATGCCGGCGCCGATCCGATTGTTGACCAGCCGGATCGCCTGCTTGCTGAGATCGGCAACGAACGCCGGATCGCCCCCCGCGCCGGGCGCGAGCGTCGCGACATTGTCGTCGATCGTCAGCCCCTGCGAGCTATAGGTCCGCGCCTCGGCTGCGACGACGATCAGCCCCGAGCCGTTCTCCTTGCGCGGCCCCTGGACGAAGGTGTTGCGCGCGATCACCCCCGTCGCGCCTTCGGACAGGTCGATCATATAGTTGGTCGCGGCGCCCTGGCTGTCGTCGAAGCTCGAATCGGTGATCGTCACGTTGGGCACGCGCAGCTTGACGTAATGCCCGCCGGTGCCGCGCTCGAATCGCGAGCGGGTGATCGTCACCTGGCCCTGGTTGCTCAGATACACCGAATGGCTGCAATTTACCGCCTGATCGCATTGACCCAGTCCCGAGAGAGGTCGAGCTGTCGATCGTGATCCGCTGGGCCGAGGGATTGCCGCCGAGCACGCCTTCCTGGCTGTCGAGGAACATCGAATTGGTGATGCTGAGATCGCCGGTCTCGATGCGGATGCCGGCGCCGTTGCCGTCGTTCACGCTGTAGCCCCGGAACACCAGCCCATCGACCGCCGATCCGCGCCCGCGCAGGACGAGCGCCGCCTTGTCCTCGCACGCCTCGTGCTCGAAGATCGCGGTGCCGGGCTCGACCGCCTTGAAGGTGAGCTGCCCCTCGGTCTGGACCGCGCATTCGCGGTAGACACCCGGCGCGATCAGGATCGTGGCGCGGCGATCGCCCGCGGCGCGGACCGCGGCGTCGAGCGTGTCGAAACGCTCGCCGGTCTCGGCGATCGTGAACGGGGGCCGCCGGCGCGGCGGCGGTCAGCGCGAGGGCAAGCAGGGCGAGAGCACGCATGCCACCTTGTCTCATGCCGCCGGCCGGGCGGGAAGGCGAATAGAGGGTTAACCCCTATTCCAGCGTCCTGAAGATCCCCGAGAAGTCGGTGGCTCCGTTGCCAGCGGCGACGAACGCCTCGTAGAGCTCGGCGGCGCGCGCGCCCATCGGGGTGGTCGCGCCGGTGCTTGCGGCCGCTTCCATCGCGAGCCGCAGGTCCTTGAGCATCAGCGCGGCGGCGAACCCGCCCTGGTAGCCGCGATCGGCGGGGCTCTCGGGGCCGACCCCGGGGACCGGGCAATAGCTCGTCATCGACCAGCTCTGGCCCGAGGAGACCGAGGCGATGTCGTAAAATTTCTGCAGGTCGAGCCCGAGCTTTCCGGCGAGCGCGAAGGCCTCGCACGTCGCGATCATCTCGGCGCCGAGCAGCATGTTGTTGCAGACCTTGGCCGCCTGCCCCGCGCCGCTCGCGCCGGCATGGATCACCGCCTTGCCCATCTCGGACAGGAACGGCTCGGCACGGTCGAACCCCATATCGCTGCCGCCGACCATGAAGGTGAGCGTCCCCGCGTTCGCCGCGGTGATCCCGCCCGACACCGGCGCGTCGACCGCCACCAGCCCGCGCACCTGCGCCGCCTCGGCGACGCGGCGCGCGGTATCGACGTCGATCGTCGAGCAATCGATCAGGATCGCGGCGGGATCGGCATGGTCGAACACGCTCTCGGCATAGACCGCCTCGACATGCTTGCCCGCGGGCAGCATCGTGATCACCGCCTCCGCGCGCTTGATCGCCTCCGCCGCGCTTTCAGCGGGGAGGCAGCCCGCGGCCCGGGCGCGATCGAGCGCCTCCGCCGACGGATCGAACGCGCGCACATCGTGCCCCGCCTTGGCGAGGTTCGCGGCCATCCCACCGCCCATGTTGCCCAACCCGATGAATGCCACCCGCGCCATGCTACTTCCCCGTCCAGTTGCCCGCCCGCTTCTCGACGAACGCGGCCATGCCCTCCTTCTGATCCGCCGTGGCGAACAGCGCGTGGAACAGCCGGCGCTCGAACCGGATGCCCTGCGCCAGCGTCGTCTCATAGGCCGCGTCGACCATCTCCTTGTTCGCCTTTGCGGCGAGCGGCGCCATTCCCGCGATCAGCTCGGCGGTCCTTGACCGCCTCCTCGACCAGGTCGGCGGCGGGCAGGATGCGGCTGACCAGCCCGGCGCGCTCGGCCTCGGCGGCGTCCATCATCCGGCCGGTGAGGCACATCTCCATCGCCTTGGCCTTGCCCACCGCGCGCGTCAGCCGCTGCGATCCGCCCATCCCGGGCGAGACGCCGAGCTTGATCTCGGGCTGGCCGAACCGGGCGGTGTCCGCTGCGAGGATGAAATCGCACATCATAGCCAGCTCGCATCCGCCGCCCAGCGCATAGCCCGCCACCGCCGCGATGATCGGCTTGCGCGTCGCGGCGACGCGGTCGTAGCCCGCGAAATGATCGGTGCCGTACATGTCGGCGAAGCCCATCGCCGCCATTTCCTTGATGTCGGCGCCGGCCGCGAACGCCTTCTCGCTCCCGGTCAGCACCGCGCAGCCCTGGCTCGCGTCGGCATCGAACGCGGCGAGCGCAAGCGATCAGCTCGGCGAGCACCTGCGCATTGAGCGCGTTGAGCGCCTGCGGGCGATTGAGCGTGATCAGCGTGACGGCGCCACGCTGCTCGACGAGGAGGGTTTCGTAGCTCGGCATTCCATTCTCCATATTCCGTCACCCTGAACTTGTTTCAGGTCCAACTCTCCGCCGCGATGCCGTCGCTGCTGCACCTTGGATGCTGAAACAAATTCAGCATGACGGCAAAAACTAAAGGGGCGTCCAGGCCTCGTCCTCCGGCAGCGGTTCGAAAAAGCGATCGACCGGGGCGGCCGGCCCCCAGGCCGGCGCATCGTCCTTGTCGATCAGCAGCGCGCGGACGCCCTCGCGGAAATCGGGGTGGCGGATGAGGCGCACCATCACGCCATATTCCATCCGCATCTCGTCGACGAAATGCGGCTGCTTGGGGCTTTCGAGCAGCAGCCGGAGCGAGACTCTGCACGCGGTGGGCGATTTGGCGCGGATCGTCGCGGCCTGGCCGGCGGCCCAGGGGTCCTTCTCGGCGTCGAGGCGGGCGAGGATCTCGTCGAGATCGTCGGACGCGAAGCAACGGTCGATCAGCGGCAGGCGCCACATGATCGGCGCGGCGGGCGGATCGGTCGCGACGTCGTCGAGGATCGCCTGGACGCGGAAGGGATCGGCCGCGATCCGCGCCTTGGCTTCGTCGAGCCGCTCCGACGGCACGTAATGCGTCGCGAGCCGAAGCGCCTCGCATTCGGCGCCGTTGAGCCGCGCGCCGGTGAGCGCCAGATATTGCGCCAGCCGCCCGCGCAGCCGCGACAGATAGCGGCCGCCGCCGACGTCCGGGAAGATGCCGATCGTCGTCTCGGGCATCGCAAACATCGTGTTCTCGGTCGCGACGCGATAGCGGCACGGGCAGGCGATGCCGACCCCGCCGCCCATCGTCACCCCGTCCATGAACGCCACTCCCGGCTTGGGGTAGGTGTACATCAGGTGATTGAGCCGATATTCGTGGAAGAAGAAGGCGCGCGCGGCCTCGTCATGCCCTTCGACGCTGTTGGCGATGCCGACGACGTCGCCGCCCGCGCAGAAGCCGCGGCCCTCGGCATGATCGATCAGCACGATCCGCACCTCGGGATCGTCGCGCCATTCGAGCAGCGCGTGCGTCATCGCCCGGACCATCGCCAGGTCGAGCGAATGCAGCGCCTTGGGCCGGTTGAGCCGGAGGCGCCCGGCGGACGCATCGCGATAGCCGCGGATCTCGTCGGTCATCGCGTTCATCACGGCGCCTTCGCGTAGGAGCCGGGGCGCCGGCTCGATTCCGTCGATATAATCGCGCGCGCCGCAGCCCGCGCGGCCGAACCGCGCTCGGACAGCCACGCGTCCCACAGCGGCCACCACGAGCCCTCGTGCTTCCGCGCGGCTTCGAGCCATTCGGCGGCGCCCTCCGGGCGGGCGTCGCTGGTCCAGAAGCCGTGCTTGTTCGCGGCGGGGGGATTGATCACGCCGGCATTGTGCCCCGATCCGCCGAGGATGAAATCGGCGCCGAGCAGCCGCGCGCCGTCATAGACCGCCTCCCAGGCCGAGACGTGATCCTCCTTGAGCGCAATCACCAGGATCGGCGTCTCGATCGCCGCCAGGTCGATCGCCACGTTGCCCACCACGAATCCCGCTGGCTCGCGCAGCTTGTTGCCGAGCAGCAGCTCGCGGTTATATGATTTGAGGAACGCCGCCGGGATGCGCGCGCCGTCCTCGAACCAATAGAGCAGGTCCGATGCCGGCGCGGGGCGATCGAGCAGATAATGGTTGACCACCGACGACCAGATCAGGTCGTTGGCGCGCATCGCCGCGAACAGCCGCTGGAGCTCGAGGCTGTCGATGAAGCCCTGGCGTGCGAGATGCGTGTCGAGCGCGTCGAGGTGCGCCTCGTGAACGAACGCCGACCAGTCGCGCATGTCGGCGAAATCGACCATCGACCCGATCAGCGTCGCCGAATTGACCTCTCCCCCGCGCCCCTTCGCCGCGAGCCAGGCGAGCGCGATCGCGGCAAGCGTTCCGCCAAGGCAGAAGGCGAACAGGTCGGGCCTGGCACCGGTGCGCTCGGCGACCACCTCGATCGCCTCGACCACGCCTTCGAGGACATAGTCGCCGACCCCGCAATCGCGATGCGCCTCGGTCGGGTTGACCCAGGAGATCGCGAACACCGTCCGCCCCTGGTCGACCAGCCATTTGACCAGGCTCGACCTGGGCACAAGGTCGATCATATAGAAGCGGTTCACCAGCGGCGGCACGTAGAGCAGGGGCTCGGCGGCGACGTCGGGCGTCGCGGGATCGTATTGGATGAGCTGGAACAACCGGTTCTGGTGGACGACCTGCCCGGGCGTCGCGGCGATCGTCTCGCCCTTGACGAAGGCGTCGGGATCGGCGCGCCGCCGCACGATCCCCTGCCCGCTCGCCACATCCTCGAGCAGATGCGCGAAGCCCTGGGCGAGGTTGGCGCCCTTGGTCGCGAGCGTGCGCGCGACCACCTCGGGATTGGTCATCGCGAAATTGCTCGGGCTCACCGCGTTCAGATACTGGTCAAGCAGGAAGCGGACCATCGCGGTGTCCGCGCCCTGCCCAACCAGCGCGCGGAGCTGATCGGCGGCGAGCAGATAGGCGTCGCGGATCGTGCGGTAATAGGGATCGTCCTGCCAGGCCGGCGCGGCGAAGCGTCGGTCGCGCGATTTGTCGCCGGGCACGCCGCCAAAGGCGCGCATCCAGAAATCGCCCCATTGCCGCGCCGCATCGAGCTGGACCTGGAACAGCTCGGCCGGCTTGGCGGCCATCCCGGCGGCGAAATCGGCCATGCTGCCGGCAATCGCGAAGGGATCGAACGGGCCGGCCGCGGGCTTGCCCAGCGCCTCGGTCATCGCCGCGGCGGCATCGTGCCAATAGCGTGCCGGATCCTCGCTCACTGGCGGGTCAGCTCGCGCCCGACGATCATCCGCATCACCTGGTTGGTCCCTTCGAGGATCGAATGGACCCGCAGGTCGCGCCAGAAGCGCTCGATCGGATAGTCCATCAGATAGCCGTAGCCGCCATGGAGTTGGAGCGCCTGATCGACCACCTTCGATCCGGTGTCGGTGGCGAAGCGCTTGGCCATCGCGGCGAAGCGGGTCTTGTCGGGCGCGCCCGCGGTCACCTTGGCGGCGGCCAGATAGAGCAAGGCGCGCGCGGCCTGGAGCTCGGTGTCCATGTCGGCGAGCGTGAACTGGGTGTTCTGGAAATCGGCGATCGGGGTCCCGAACTGCTTGCGCTCCTTGGTATATTTGATCGCCTCGTCGAGGCAGCGCTGCGCCCCGCCCAGCGAGCAGGCGCCGATGTTGAGCCGCCCGCCGTCGAGCCCCATCATCGCGATCCGGAACCCCTCGCCTTCGCCGCCGACGAGATTCTCGACCGGAACCCGCACTTCCTCGAGGATCACCGCGGCGGTCGGCTGCGAATGCCAGCCGAGCTTGCGCTCCTGCGCGCCGAAGCTGACGCCGGGCATGTCCTTCTCGATCACCAGGCACGAAATGCCTTTGGGACCTTCCTCGCCGGTGCGGACCATCACGACATACACCTCGTTCTCGCCGCCGCCGAGATGAACTGCTTGGTGCCGGTGACGACATAATGGTCGCCGTCCCTTCACCGCGCGCGCCTTGAGCGCGGCGGCGTCCGAGCCCGACGAGGGCTCGGTCAGGCAATAGCTGGCGATTCGCTCCATCGTGATCAGGCTGGGGAGATATTTGTCCTTGACCGGTTGCGCGCCGAACCGGTCGATCATCCAGCTCGCCATGTTGTGGATCGAGATGAACGCGCTGGTCGAGGGGCAGCCATAGGCCATCGCCTCCATGATCAGCGCCGCCTCGAGCCGCCCCAGCCCGATACCGCCCGATTCCTCCGAGACATAGATCGACGCGAACCCCAGCTCGGCGGCGGCGCGGATCGTGTCGCGCGGGAACACGTGCTTCTGGTCCCATTCGCCGGCGTGCGGGGTGATCGCGTCGGCGGTGAACTTGCGCGCCATCTCCTGGATCGCGAGCTGGTCGTCGGTCAATTCGAACTGGTGCGTCATGCTTACCTTCCCTGCGCCCTGCCACGCGCGGCGGGAGCGAGCACGCGGCTGTCGAACAGCGCGTCGCCCACCTTGACGTCGTCGCGCGCATACCAGCGCGGGCCCGCTACGTGCCTCTCCGCCGCGAGCTGCTCGATCAGCGTGCCGCTGGCGTTACGCACGTCGGGCTGCCGTGCATAGATGGGATCGGCATAGGCCGCGTCGGGCGTCACCACCTCCCACCCGTCCTTGCGCAGCGCATCGACCAGATCGCCGATGTAGAGCGCGGCAAGATCGGTTTCGTGGAGCAGCAGCACGTGCGCCGGCGAGCGGCCGATCGTGGCGATCGCGAGCCCATCGCTGAAATCGGCGGCCTGGACCATCGTCTCGACGTAGAGGTCGCGCAGCCCATCCATGTCCATCGGCCGGCCCGTGCGCGCGGCGGCGATCGTCTGCGCCTCGATATTCCAGTCCAGCCCATCGGCGGTGACATAGGCATCGCGCAGCCCGCGCGCGGCGAGGCCCGCGCGCACCGCGTCGCGCTTGGGCGTGTCGGTGCCGCCCTCGTCGAGCCCCGGAAAGCGGAACCAGGGCCGGTATCCCGCCCGCGGCGCGAGCCAGGCGGTCGCCTTGTCGACGTCGGCGAGATAGGCGTCGGCGCTTTCGCGCGAGAGCCGGGGGTGGCTGAAGCTGTGGTTGGCGATCACATGGCCGGCATCGACGTAGCGCATGATCCGCGCCTCGTCGCCGTCTCCGGGCGAGATCCGGCCGGGGTTCACGAAGAAGGCGACCTGCTCGACGTTCGCGGCCTTGAGCGCCGCGATCAGCTTCGCCGCGCGCTCGTCCTCGGTGAAGAAGGCGCCTCGCCCGCGCGGCGCATCGTCGAAGGTCAGCGCGATCCGTTTGGCGGCCGGCGGGCGAAGCGCCGCCGCGAGATCGCCGGTGCTGCCGTCGACCAGCGCGATGAGCGCGACGAGCGCGAGCAGGAACACGAGCGCACGCATCATGCCCTAGGGCGCCGGATTCGCCACGGTGGGCGCGGGCGGCGCGGGAGTCTCGTGCAGCACGCGCTCGGCGAACAGCGCGTTGGCGATGGCGGTATTGTCGCGATCGTACCAGCGCGGCAGCCCCTTCTCCCAGGCCAGCGCCTCGATCAGCGTCCCCTGCGCCGAGGGGGTGTCGGGCATCGCGGTGCGGATCGATCGGCGAAGGCCGCGTCGGCGGTGACGATCTCCCACCCGTCCTTGCGCAGCGCCGCGACGAGGTCCTCGATGAACAGCGCGGCGAGATCGGTCTCGTGGAGCAGGATCACGTGCGCGGGCGAGCGGCCGATCGTCTTGATCGCCAGCCCGTCGTAATAGTCGGCCGCCTGAACCATCGTCTCGACATAGAGGTCGCGCAGCGCCGCCATATCGATCGCCTTGTGCGCCGCGACCGCGCGCAGCGCCTGATCCTCCATGTTCCAGTCCGATCCGTCGACCGTCACATAGAGGTGCCGCGCCTTGAGCCCCGCGCGGACCGCGTCGCGCTTGGCCTTGTCCGCCCCGCCCTCGTCGAGGAACGGGAAGCGGAACCACGGCCGATCGCCCTTGCGGCCCTTGAGCCATTTCTGTGCGCGATCGACGTTCGCAAGATAGGCCCCGCGCGGTGAGCTCGGAGAGATGCGGGTGATCGTAGCTGTGGTTGGCGATCACGTGCCCGGCGGCGACATAGGCGCGGATGTGCGCGGCGCCGTGGACTCCGTCGGGCTCGAGCAGATGCTCTGGATTGACGAAGAACGCCGCCTGCCGGACCCCCGCGCGCCCGAGCGCGGCGATCAGCGCCTCGGTGCGCTGGTCGGGGGTGAGGAACGCGCCGTGATCGCGCGGCACATCGTCGAAGGTCAGCGCGATGCGCTTCTGCGCGTCGGCCGGAACCGCGCCGAGCAGCACCGCCAGCGCCAGCGCGACCCGCGCCATCCCGATCTGCCAACGCGCCATCACCAACCCCCCAAGCCGTTCCGAGCAGGCAATAAACCCTGCGGACCCCGGGCGCCACACCCGGCGCCGCACGTCAGGGTGCCGTACAGGGACCGAAGCGGACGCGGTCGAAAAAGGCTGCATCGCCGTCGTCTCCCTTGAAGACCGAGCCGAAGAAATGGTTCTGGAGGCCGTGCGCGTCGGTCACGAGATAGCCATGGAAGTCGCCGTGATCCGCGACGCGCATCACCGTCAAGCCGCCCCGTTTCATGAATTGGGTGCGCGCGTCGTTCATGACCTGTGCGTAATTGCCAGCATAGACGCCGAAATCCGCGCCGGCACCCTGGACATAGAAGACGGTGAAATCCGGCCCCTCCTGCCGCGTCATCGTCTCGCCGGGGCGAAGCGCGATGCTCGATAGCCCCGAACAGAAGTGATCGGGCGCGGCGGCCGCCTGCGGCGCGGCGAGCATCAGCAGCAACGGCATCATCGTTATTCCTCCTTCGTCATCGCGCCGGCTCCGGCGGCACGCCGGCGGCCGAGCAGGACGAGGAGCGCAAGCCGTCCGGTCGCCCCGGCGATCGCGGCGATCCACAGCCAATAGCCGGCGCCGTACGGCCTGATGATCTCGTCTTCCATGCCCCACATGCTTTCCCAGAGGATCGCGCTGATCAGGCACGATCCGATCAGCAGCCCCAGCACTGCCGAAAACGATCAGTCGCCGGCGGGACGGGTGCTTGCCTGGGAGGAACAGCACCGGAAAGAACAGCAGATTGGCGACCCAGCCGAACTGCCCCTCGAGGAGCCCGACCCAGCCGAAGGCCAGCAATTCGAGACCGTACATCGGCCCGACATAGTGGTTCCACAGGCCGTCGTCGTCGAACGACCATGCCGCCGGCAGCGGAAGCGCGGCGACCCAGAAAGCGGCCAGCGCCAGCCGGAAGCCGATATCGAGCCGGGCGCGCGATACGGCTGCCCGCTCCGTTGCGATGGTCGCATCGGCCGCCACCCTCACCCCATCGTCGGGATGACGAAGGCGTTGCCGCCGTCGCCCACCCCGCCGTCGGGCCATCGCTGGGTGACGGTCTTGGTCCTGGTCCAGAAGCGGACGCCTTCCATCCCGTGCTGGTTGGTGTCGCCGAACGCGCTGCGCTTCCAGCCGCCGAAGCTGTGATAGGCGACCGGCACGGGGATCGGCACGTTGATCCCGACCATCCCGACGTTGACCCGCGCCGCGAACTCGCGCGCCGCGTGGCCGTTGCGGGTGAAGATCGCGACGCCGTTGCCGTACTGATGCTCGCTCGGCAGCCTGAGCGCGGTCTCGAAGTCCGGCGCGCGGACGATCTGGAGGACCGGGCCGAAGATCTCCTCCTTGTACGATTGCATGTCGGGTGGTCACCCGATCGAACAGCGAGGGGCCGATGAAGAACCCCTGCTCGTGCCCCTGGAGCTGGAACCCGCGGCCATCGACCACCAGCTCGGCGCCTTCGTCGACCCCGGTCTGGATCCAGTTCTCGACACGCGCCTTGTGCGCCGCGTTCACCACCGGCCCGTAATGCGCGTCCTTATCGGTCGAGACGCCGACCCGGAGCGCGGCGATCGCCGGAATCAGCTTTTCGCGCAGATCGTCGGCGGTCTTGTCGCCGACCGGCACCACCACCGGCAGCGCCATGCAGCGCTCGCCCGCGCTCCCGAACGCCGCGCCCGCCAGGTCCGCCACCACCCTGGTCGAGATCGGCATCGGGCATCACCACGCCGTGGTTCTTCGCCCCGCCCATCGCCTGGACGCGCTTGCCCGCCGCAACGCCGCGGCGATACACGTAATGCGCGATGTCCGACGAGCCGACGAAGCTCACCGCCGCGATTCCCCGGATGATCGAGGATCGCATCGACCATCTCCTTGTCGCCCTGGACGACCTGGAGGATGCCCTCCGGCAGCCCCCGCCTCGAGCATCAGCTCGGCGAGCCGCACCGGCACGCTCGGATCACGCTCGCTGGGCTTGAGGATGAAGGCGTTGCCGCACGCGATCGCCACCCCCGACATCCACAAGGGGATCATCGCCGGGAAGTTGAACGGGGTGATCCCCCGCGCCGATCCCCAGCGGCTGGCGCATCGAATAGACGTCGATCCCCCGGCCCGGCGCCCTGGGTGTATTCGCCCTTGAGCACATGCGGGATGCCGCACGCGAACTCGATCACCTCGAGCCCGCGCTGGATGTCGCCCTTCGAATCCGCGATCACCTTGCCGTGCTCCGACGAGAGCAGATGCGCGAGCTCGTCGATATGCGCCTCGACCAGCGCCTTGAAGTTGAACATCACCCGCGCGCGGCGCTGCGGGTTGGTCGCCGCCCAGCCGGGCTGCGCGGCCTGCGCCGCCGCCACCGCCCGATCGAGATCGGCCGGCGTGCCGAAGCGAACCTGCGCCTGGACCCGTCCGACGTTCGGATCGAACACCGCGCCGGTCCGACCGGCCGAACCCCACCGAACCCCCGGCAATAACATGATCGATGATGCGCATCCTGCTCTCCTCGGCATCGACTCGCGACCTTGTAATTAAGTTGCGCTTGGCACAGCCCGGCGCGGCTGTCAGCCCTTGGTGCGGCCAGTCGGCACGAGTAACGGACGGCCGTCGAAGGCCGCGGCGCGCATCGGCGCCACGGAACCGCCCGTACACGCAATCGTTACGGTTGCGCAGCAGGATGGGCGTCCTGCGAAGGCGCTTGACCCACGGCGTCGCTCGTAACAACAACGCAGCGCGGCCGGGGGGGCGGCAACGGACGGGTCAAGCCTATGCGGATTGCGTGGTTCGCACCCCTGCTGCTCACGACAGCGATATTTCCCGCGACGGCATCGCCGCAAAAGGACGACCCGCAGAATCTCTCCAATCTCTCGATCGAGGAATTGGCGCAGATCCCGGTGCGCTCGGCCTCCAAGCAGGAGGAGCCGCTCAGCTCGGCGCCGACCGCGCTCTACGTCATCACCGACGACGATATCGAGCGCTCGGCCGCCACCTCGCTTCCCGAGGTGCTGCGCCTCGCGCCCAACCTCCAGGTCCAGCAGGTCAACGCGACGCAATATGCGATCAGCGCGCGCGGCTTCAACGGCGTCGAGAGCTCGAACAAGCTGCTCGTGCTGGTCGACGGCCGCAGCGTCTATTCCACCCCTCCATTCGGGCGTGTTCTGGGAATTGCACGCGCCGATGCTCGAGGACATCCAGCAGATCGAGGTGATCAGCGGCCCGGGCGGCACGCTCTACGGGCCCAACGCGGTCAACGGCGTGATCAGCGTCGCCTCGAAGGACGCCGCCGACAGCCAGGGGCTGATCGCGCGCGCGACCGGCGGCGGCAACGAGCGCACCGCCGCGGCGCGCTATGGCTTCAGGCTCGGCGATTCGGGCGCGATGCGCGTCTATGCCGATTATTTCGACCGCGACGACGAGCCCGCCGCGATCGGCCCGACGATGAACGACGCGATCCACGGCTGGCAGGCCGGGTTCCGCACCGATCTGCAGGGCGAGGCGAGCCATGCAACGATCCAGGGCGACCTGTTCGACAACCGGACCTTCCTCGTCGACGGCGACGGCAACCGCGGGCGCAACCTGCTCGGCCGCTGGACGCGCGACCTGACCGCCGGCTCATCGGTCCAGCTCCAGGCCTATTTACGATTATTTCCAGCGCCGCTCGCTGCTCACCGTCGACACGCTCGAGACGTTCGACGCCGAGGGCCAGTATAATCTCAATTCGGGCGCGCACGCGCTCGTCGCCGGAGTCGGCGCGCGCACGACCCGCGACCGGTTCGTCAACGATCTCAACGCATTCCAGCTCGATCCGCGCAGCGACCGGCTGTGGATCGGCAATGCCTTCGTCCAGGATCGCCTCGCGCTGTCGCCGCAGTTCGCGGTGATCGGCGGGGTCAAGCTCGAGGGGTCGAGCTTCACCGGCATCCAGGTCCTGCCCAACCTGCGGCTCGCCTGGCAGCCGAGCGGCAAGACGCTGCTCTGGGCCTCGGCCTCGCGCGCGGTCCGCACGCCATCCCGGATCGATCGCGACCTGACCGAGCCCACCATCCTCGCCAAGGCCCCCGATTTCCGATCGGAGAAGCTGATCGCGTTCGAGGGCGGCTATCGCGGACAGCCGAGCCGCAACACCACGCTTTCGGTCTCGTTCTTCTACAATCTCTACAACCGACATCCGCAGCGCCCGACTTCATCGGTCCGCCCGGGGTGCTGCTGCCGCTCCAGCTGCGCAACGACACGCGCGGCCACACCTATGGGGTCGAGGCCTGGGGCACGCAGCAGCTCGCCGACTGGTGGCGAGTGAGCGCCGGCGGCGCGCTGCTCTACAAGAGCTTCGAGGTGCGGCCGGGCGCGCTCGACATCACCGCCGGCGCCGCGCTGGGGCACGATTCGGACGGTCAGGCGATGCTGCGCTCGCAGATGGCGCTGCCCGGCGGGCTTGCGTTCGACGCCGGGCTTCGCGCGGTCGGCGCGGTCGAGAATCCGCGCGTCAAGGGCTATGTCGAGGCCCGACGCCAAGCTCGGCTGGAACCTGACCGAGCGCATCGAGCTCTATGTCGCGGGCGACAATCTTCTCCACGCCAGGCACGCCGAAAGCGACGATTCGCAGCGCACCCAGCTTATCGAGCGTAGCGTCTTCCTCGGCGCGCGGTTGCGCCTCTGATGCCGGGCCGCCTCCCGCTGGCCTGGCGCGCGCTGGGAGCCGCGCTGCTGCTTGCGGCGGCGCCGGCGCATGCCCAGAGCGAGCGAGGATGCGGTCAAGGCGGCGTTCCTGCCCAAGTTCGCGCGCTACAATCGCGCTGCCCGCAACGGCGCAGCCCGGAACCGGCCAGCCCTTCTATCTCTGCATCATCGGCCGCGACCATTTCGGCGCGATGATCGATCGCGCCGCGGCGAGCGAGATGATCGACGGGCACCCGGTGGCGGTGCGGCGCTTCGCGAACACCGAGCCGGGCGCGGTCTCGGGATGCCAGCTCGCGTTCGTCGCGGGCGCCACCGAGCAGCAGACCGGGCAGATGATCGAGGCGCTGCGCCGCCAGCCGACGCTGACGATCACCGATGGGCGCACCGGAAATGCGCGCGGAATGATCCATTTCGCGGTGATCGACGGCCGCGTCCGCTTTTACATCGACGAGGCTGCCGCCGCCAAATGCGGTATCGCGATCAGCTCGCGGCTACTCGCGCTCGCCGCCGACGTCAAGCAGCGCGGCCAATGAGCGGGCTGCGCGACATCTGGGCGCGCTGGCGCAACTTCCCGGTCGCGATGACCGCGGCGCTAGTGGCGCTGCTGCTGCTCGCGGGATTCGCGGTGATCGTCCAGAGCGAGGCCAACTATCGCGGCCAGAAGATCCAGGAGACCCGCGTCCAGGCCGAGATCCTCGCAGCGAGCGTCGTCGCCCGCGCTCGACTTCGGCGACGAGACCGCCGCGCGCGAATCGGTCGACGCGCTCCGGGTCAATCGCCAGGTGCGGATGGTGGCGATCTACGATCGGCGCGGCGCGCTCGTCGCCGGCTATGCGCGCGATCAGGGGGCCGGTGCCCGCGCGCGTCGAGGCGGCGCCGCGCTCGAACGGCGATGTCGTCATCGCCGAAGTGCCGGTCACGCGATCGGGCGAGCGGATCGGCACCACCTATCTGGCCGCCGACCCCCAGCCCTTCTCGACGCGGATCGCGCGCTATCTGCTGATCGCGCTGCTGGTGGTGATGGCGGCGCTGGTGGTGGCGGTGCTCGGCATCGCCCAGGGCGCGCTCAGCCGCGCCAATCGCCAGCTCGAGGAGCGCGCCGAAGCGCTGGGCGAGGCCAATGCCGAGCTGACCCACCAGATCGGCGAGCGCGCCAAGGCCGAGGAACAGCTCCGTCAGGCGCAGAAGATGCAGGCGCTCGGCCAGCTGACCGGCGGCATCGCGCACGATTTCAACAATTTGCTCACGGTGATCCAGGGATCGGCCGACATGCTGAGCCGCCCCGGGCTCGCCGAGGAGCGGCGGCAGCGCTTCGCCGGGGCGATCGTCCAGGCATCGGCGCGCGCGGCGGCGCTCACCGGCCAGCTCCTTGCCTTCGCCCGTCGCCAGCCGCTCCAGCCCGAAGTGATCGACCTCAACGCGATGATCGAGGGGATGACCGACCTGCTCGACCGCACGCTGGGCGAGCGCTTCGTCATCGAGACCCGTCTCTCGAGCGAGCAATGCCTGATCGAGGCCGACCGCGCGCAGCTCGCCTCGGCGGTGCTCAACGTCGCGGTCAACGCGCGCGACGCGATGCCCGACGGCGGCACGCTGAGGATCGCCACCGAGCGCGTCCACGAGCTGGGCGGCGACATGATCGCGCTGTCGATCACCGACACCGGCAGCGGCATGGACGAAGACGTGCTGGCGCGCGCGATGGAGCCCTTCTTCACCACCAAGGCGGCGGGCAAGGGCACCGGGCTCGGGCTCAGCCAGGTCTATGGCTTCGCGACCCAATCGGGCGGCGACCTGCGCATCGAGAGCGCGCCGGGCAAGGGCACGCACGTCAAGATCCTGTTCCCGATCAGCACCGCGGCGCCGCCGCCCCTGCCCGAGGCCGCATCCGGCGAAGCGCGATCGGCGCGGACCGGATCGGTGCTGCTCGTCGAGGACAATGAGGAGGTCGGCGAGTTCGCCGAGGCGCTGCTGCGCGAGCTCGGCCATGCGGTGACGCGCGCGCGCTCGGGCTATGAGGCGCTCGAGGCGGCGGCGGAGCGGCCGTTCGACGTGGTGCTGAGCGACGTGGTGATGCCGGCGATGAGCGGGCTCGAGCTGGCCGAGCACCTCCGCGCGCTCCAGCCCGGCCTGCCGATCGTGCTCACCACCGGCTACAGCGACGAGATCGCGCGCTCGGGCGCCGGCGGCCGCCCGGTGCTGCTCAAGCCCTATCGCATCGAGACGCTGGCGAGGGTGCTCGACGAGGCGCTCGCCGGCGCCGACGCAAGCCGCTGAGCGAGGCCGGCCCGCCCGCACGAAAAAGCCCGCCGATCGGCGACCGGCGGGCTGTTCGAATGGTGGGCGCGGCAAGGATTGAACTTGCGACCCCTGCGATGTCAACACAGTGCTCTACCACTGAGCTACGCGCCCGAAGCCCTGCGGCCAAACTCGGGAAGCGGCGCTTTAGCGAGTGATGCCCACCCGCGCAAGCAACCAACGGCCGATTCAATTGCGGCTGGGAACGCTCTCCGATTCGAACAGCCGGTCGACCTCGAGCACCAGATCGCGCAGGTGGAACGGCTTCGAGAGCACCCGCGCCTGCGGCATCTGCTTGCCCGCCTTGAGCGTCACCGCCGCGAATCCGGTGATGAACATCACGCGCATGTCCGGCGCCAGGTCGGCGGCGCGCTGCGCCAGCTCGATCCCGTCCATCTCGGGCATGACGATATCGGTGAGCAGCAGGTCGAACTGCTCGTTCTCGAGCAGCGGGAGCGCCTCGGTGCCGCGATCGACCGCGCTCACCGCATAGCCCGAACGTTCGAGCGCGCGCGTGAGATACTCGCGCATCACCCGGTCGTCCTCGGCCAGCAGAATTCGAAGCATCGGCAACCCACCCCGTGTCAGCGGGACCCAGCTTATGCCCGAAGGCCTTAAGATTTTCCAGCGCCCCGGCGACCGCGCGTTGCCGGATCGGGACAGGGTCCCTAGGCTGGGCGCGTGACGGCATCGCCCCCATTCGCCCGGCACGGCGCCGAGGCGCCGATCAGCCCGATCGTGCTTTCCGTGCCGCACGCCGGGCGCGACTATCCGCTGCCGCTGCGCGCGGCGCTGCGCGTCCCGCTGGCGGCGCTGCGCCCGCTCGAGGACCGCCATGCCGATGCGATCGCGCTGGGCGCGCGCGGCGCGGAGACGCTGTTCGTCGCCGCGCGGCCGCGCGCCTGGATCGACCTCAACCGCGCCGAGGACGAGCGCGATCCGCGGCTCGACGACGGCGCGCCGACGGGCGGCCGCCCGCAATCGGCCAAGCTGCGCAGCGGGCTGGGGCTGGTGCCGCGCCGCGTCGGCAATTCGGGCGATCTGTGGCGGCACCGGCTCTCGGGCGAGGAGGTTGCGGCGCGGATCCGCGCCGATCACCGGCCCTATCACGCCGCGCTCGCCGCGGCGCTGTCGGCGGCGCGGGCGCGGTTCGGCGTCGCGGTGCTGCTCGACGTGCATTCGATGCCCCCGCTGGGCGCGCCCGCGGTCGCGCCGCGGATCGTGCTCGGCGATCGGTTCGGGCGTTCGGCGGCGGCGCGGTTCCTGGGGCGGATCGAGGGCGTCGCGCGCGCGCACGCCGTCGCCTGCGCGGTCAACGCGCCTTATTCGGGAGGGCATATCCTCGAGCGCCACGGCGATCCGCACGGCGGCGTGCATGCGATCCAGGTCGAGTTCGATCGATCGCTCTACCTCGACGAGGCCCTGGACGCGCCCGGGCCGGGGCTGCCGCTCGCGATTCGCGTGCTGCGCGACATGATCGATTCGCTCGCGGACGAAGCGCTGCCCGGCGCGATCGCCGCCGAATAGCCCATAAAAAACCACCTCGTGCAAGCACGAGGTGGCCAAGGTTCAGGGAGGAGGCACGCCCGGAGGCGTACCGCACGATCCCGCGAAAGGGGGGACACGAGACCGTACCCCTCCAATATAGGCGAGCGGTCCGATAGTTCAAGGCTTTGTGCCGCAGCGCGGGAAAATGTGCGGCAACCACGCCCAGCCGTGCGGGAATCCTGTCGCCGGGCGTCAGCCGACCAGCTGCGGCTGCGGCAGCTTTCCGAGCCTGAGCTGGCGCCCGAAGATGTCGCGCATCAGCGAGAGCGAGAAGATGTGCGCATAGAGCAACGGCAGCATGCCGTTCTGCGCGATCTTGCGGAGCTGGTCGCCGCGCATGTCGCTCAGCTTCTTCTCGTCGACCATCAGAAAGCCGCGATAGACGAACGGCTGCGCCGCGCCCTCGGGCTGGATGCTGACCTCGCCGTCGATCAGCAGGCCCAGCTCCTTGAGCTCGGCCATGAACATCGCAGTGCGCTGCCCGGCCTGCTCGAACTGCTCGTTGAACTGGAGGATGTTCTTGGTCGTCTCGCTCGGCTGGCCGTCGACGAACAGCAGATCACCTTCGTCGAACGCGCCGATCGCCTCGCACGAGGGATCGAAGCACAGCGACAGCTCGTCGCCGTCCGGGCGCAGCTTGGCAAGAAGGAAGGGGTAGCGGCGGACATAGGCGGGAACGTAGAGCGGCTCCTCGATCAGCCTGCCCGTGCCGTCGACGAAGACGTTGACGCCTTCGTTGAGCCCCATCAGCGCCAGCGGCACCGGCTCATCGCCCACCGAGAAGACGATCGGCATGAAGCGCTGCACCAGCGGAAATTCTTCCACGGTGATCGGAATCGCGTGGTTGTCGACGAGGAACGCAGCATTGTCGATCTGGCGGATGCGGAAGTTGGCGTGCTCCTGGCTCGAAAGCGGCTGGAGGTCCTGGTAGAACAAGGGAAGCTGCTGTTGTGGCGCGGTGGCCATTACGATACTCCTGGATCCTGGAAAAAATCGCGCCGGTCTATGGCGCGCGCGGCCCGGGCGCAAGCGGCACCAGCTTTCCCGGATTGAGAATCCCGTCGGGATCGAGCGCCGTCTTGATCGCCCGCAGCACCGCCAGCCGCGCGGGCGGGCCGAGCCGCCCGAGCTCGGCGCGCTTCATCTGGCCGATGCCGTGCTCGGCCGAGATCGAGCCGCCCGCCGCGACCACCAGATCGTGGACGAGCCGCGTGATCGCCGGCGCCTCGGCGGCGTACCAGCCTTCGCGATCGGCGCCGCGCGGGGCGCGGACGTGGAAATGGACGTTGCCGTCGCCGAGATGCCCATAGGCGCTCGCGCGCGTGCCGGGGAAGCGCGCTTCGGCGGCGGCCGCCGCCTCGACCATGAAGCGCGGCATCGCCGCGACCGGCACCGAGATATCGTGCTGGACCGCCGCGCCGCTCGCGCGCTCGGCCTCCGAGATCGAATCGCGGATGCGCCACATCGCCTCGGCCTGCGCCTCGCTCGCGGCGACCACCGCATCCTGCGCCAGCCCCGCTTCGAGCGCGCTTCCCAGCAGCCGCTCGAGCAGCGCGGCGGGCGGCTCGGCGGCGGGATCGGTTGCCACCGCCTCGATCAGCACGTGCCAGGGATGCGCTCCGCCAAGCGGCGCGCGCGTTCCGGGAATATGCTCGAGCACCAGCGCGAGCGAATCGCCGGGGACGATCTCGAAGCTCTCGACCGACTGGGTGCGCGCCTCGATCGCGCGCAGCAGCTCGAGCGCGGCCTGCGGGCTGGCGAGCCCGACCCAGGCAACCGCGCGCGCGGCGATCGCAGGAACGAGCCGCAGGCTGGCGGCGGTGACCACGCCGAGCGTCCCCTCGGCGCCGATCAGCAATTGCGTCGGGTCGTAGCCGCGATTGTCCTTCTTGAGCGCGGCGAGCCCCTGGTGGACCGATCCGTCGGGCAGCACCGCCTCGATCCCCGCGACGAGGCTGCGCATCGTCCCGAACCGCAGCACCTGGGTGCCGCCGGCGTTGGTCGAGACCAGCCCGCCGATCGTGGCGCTGCCGCGCGCGCCGAGCGTCAGCGGAAAGCGCCGCCCGGCGCCCAGCGCCGCGGCGTGCAGGTCCGCCAGGATCACCCCGGCTTCGGCGACCGCGAGATTGTCCTCGGGCGAGAGGCTGCGGATGCGGTTCATCCGCCGCAGCGAGAGGATCAGCGCCGATCCGTCGGCGGGCGGGGTCGCGCCGCCGACCATCGAGGTGTTGCCGCCCTGCGGCACCAGCGGCACCAGCGCGGCATGCGCCAGCGCGACGATCGCCGAAACCTCATCGAGCGAGGCGGGCGCGAGCAGCGCCGGCGCGGCGCCGTGATAGCGGCCGCGCCAATCGTCGAGCCATGGCGCGATCGCCGCGGGGTCGGTCGTCGCCGCCTTGGGGCCGAAGCGCGCGCGGACGGTTTCGACCAGATTTTGCTGTTGCGGGGTCATGGCGCGGTGCCGATAGCATGGCGCCGGCACCCCGCCAATTCATCCGCTGTTCAATCCTTTGCCCTAATACCCGCATTCGCCATGCTGAATCCGCTGTTTGCCGCCTCCGCGATGATGATGCTGCTCGCCGCTCCCGCGGCCGGGCCGGCATCGCCCGCGCCGCCTCCGCCCCCCGCGGATTGGGAGGGCGCCGCCGGGGCGTGGGCCCAGCACGTCGTGATCCACGTGCCGCAGATGAGCTTCACGTCGCGGACCACGATCATCACCCGCAGCGTGCCGATTTCGCCACCGCAGCCGCCGCGGGTGCCGATGTTCGTCGAGCGCAAGGCCAAGGACTGCGTGAAGATGGATCGGATCATGGGCTATGTCTGGACGCAATCGGACAGCGTCGACCTGGTGCTCAACGACGGATCGCGGCTGCGCGCCAAGCTTGGCGCCAATTGCCCGGCGATCGCCTTCTACGGCGGCTTCTACGTGAAGCCCAATTCGGACGGCAAGATGTGCGCCGGGCGCGACTCGATCCATCTGCGTTCGGGCGCCACGTGCGGCCTGCAAGGCTTCCGGTCGCTCGTTCTGGCGCGCTAAAGCGCGCACGCCGCTTGACAACGCCGGGTAAATCCGCAAGCGCAAAGGTCGCTTGCGGCGCGGCCAACGCGCCCGTTTTCCGGACATCCGCATGAGCTTTGCCGATCTCGGCCTGTCAGACGAACTACTGCGTGCCGTGACCGAGTCCGGCTATACCGAGCCGACCCCGATCCAGCGCCAGGCGATCCCATCGGTGCTGATGGGCAAGGACCTGATCGGCATCGCCCAGACCGGCACCGGCAAGACCGCCGCCTTCGTGCTGCCGATGATCGACATCCTCGGCGAGGGCCGCAGCCGCGCGATGATGCCGCGCTCGCTGATCCTCGAGCCGACGCGCGAGCTTGCCGCGCAGGTCGCCGAGAATTTCGACAAATACGGCAAGTATCACAAGCTCTCGATGGCGCTGCTGATCGGCGGCGTCTCGATGGGCGACCAATTGAAGGCGCTTCAGGGCGGGGTCGACGTGCTGATCGCGACGCCGGGGCGGCTGATGGACCTGTTCGGGCGCGGCAAGATCCTGCTCACCGGATGCAGCCTGCTGGTGATCGACGAGGCCGATCGGATGCTCGACATGGGATTCATCCCCGATATCGAGGAAATCTGCACCAAGCTGCCCAAGACGCGGCAGACGCTGCTCTTCTCGGCGACGATGCCGCCGGTGATCAAGAAGCTGGCCGACAAGTTCCTCACCGACCCCAAGCGCGTCGAGGTCGCGCGCCCCGCGACCGCCAACGTCAACATCCGCCAGTGGCTCGTCCCGGTCGCCGCGCCGAACAAGCGCGACGCGCTGCGCGAGCTGCTGCGCGCCGAGGACATGACCACCGCGATCATCTTCTGCAACCGCAAGACCACGGTGCGCGAGCTCAATAAGAGCCTCCAGCGCTCGGGCTTCCGCTCGACCGAGATCCACGGCGACATGGAGCAATCGCAGCGGATCGCCGAGCTCGACCGGTTCAAGGCGGGCGACGTCAACATCCTCGTCGCCTCCGACGTCGCCGCGCGCGGGCTCGACATCAAGGGCGTCAGCCACGTCTTCAATTTCGACGCGCCCTGGCACCCCGACGACTATATCCACCGCATCGGCCGCACCGGCCGCGCCGGCGCGACGGGAACCGCCTACACCTTGGTCACCCCCGAGGACGCCGAGAACATCGCCGAGATCGAGAAGCTGACGGGCATGAAGATCGAGCGCGTCGACGGGACCGCGACTCCCGAGCCCGCGCCGAAGCGCGAATCGGGGCGCGGGCGCGGCCGGGGGCCCAAGCCCGCGGCGCCTGCGCGCGAGCGCGCACCGGCGGAAAAGCCCGCCGCCGTGGCCGAGCCCAGACCCGAACGCGCTCCCAAGCCCAGGCGCGAGCGCGGCGGCCAGCGCGACGAGCCCCGCGATGCGCGGCGCGAACCCGCGCCCCGCCCGTCGCAGCCGGAGCCAGCGGACGAGAGCGGCGACGACGGCTGGAACGGGCCGATGCCCGATTTCCTGAGGTTCACGCTCAGCGAATAATCGCGTGTTCGAGCTGGTTCCGCCCATCCCGTCGCCCTGCGTCAACCTCTGCCGAATCGATGCGCGGAGCGGCTTGTGCGTCGGCTGCGGCCGCACGCTCGCCGAGATCGGTCGCTGGGGCGGGACCGACGATGCCGATCGGGATGCGGTGATGGCCGAGCTCCCCCACCGACTACGGAGCCTTTCCGAGCGGCGTTGAATTGGCTTGGTCTGGCTTTTCCGGTTCGGGCTCAGCCAACGGCCCGGGCGGATGGTCCGAATAGCGGTCCGTGAGCGCGAAAAGCACGGTCGACGTCACGAAGGTGAGGTGGATGACGGTGAACCAGAACAGCGAAATCGGCGCGAAGGCGTTCGGCTGCCCGATCGCGAGGAACGCCTTGAGCAGTTGAATCCCCGAGATCGCGACAATCGAGGAAAACAGCTTGAGCTTGAGTCCGGCGAAGCTGATGTTGCCCATCCAAGTCGGCCGATCGGACTTGTTCATCTTCTCGAACCTCGAGACGAAATTCTCGTAACCGGCGAGAATCACGATCACGACCAGGTTCGCGGCAAGAACGACGTCGATCAACGAGAGCACGTGGAGAATCACCAGGTCGAAATCGATCACGAACAGCTGCGACAGCAGCTTCGACCAGAGTATCCTGACGAAGATGGCGAACAATATCCCCACCACAAGGATCAGCGCCACGTAAAACGGAGCAAGCAACCAGCGCGAGGCGAACAGCCAACGCTCCAATATAATCTCGAACTTGTCTCCAGATAGCCGCATGAGTTCCCCCGCCCCAAGGTTTCACTCAGAAAACAGCATTAGCAAAACCCCTTGGCAAGGGGAAGATTCGGCCAAATCCGACTTACCTGACCCGCCCATAGATGAGTCGTCAGGCCGGCGCCTTGTCCGGCATCAGCGCATTGTCGAGATCGCTCGCGCGCTGGTAGGCGTCGCGCGCGGCGAGGCGCTCGTGATAGGCGACGAAGGCCTCGCGCCTGGGCAAAGTGCCGAAATTGATCCCCCAGCCGACCTGCGACCCGACATAGACGTCCGCCGCAGTGAAGCGCTCGCCGGTAATATAGGGGTGCGCGCCGACCGCGCGTTCGAACGTGTCGACCGCGAGATCATAATTGCCGTAGCCGAACATCCGCCCCTGCTGCGGAGTCGGCGCGAACTTGGCGTGGTTGTTGGTGATCGCCTGCTCCATCGGCCCCGCCGCGAAGAACAGCCAGCGGTAATAGTCGGCGCGTTCCTCCGGCCGCGGCGCGAGTTCCGCCTCGGGAAAGGCCTCGGCCAGATAGGCGCAGATCGCCGCGCATTCGGTGACGACCTTGCCGTTGTGCAGGATCGCCGGGACCTTTCCCATCGGATTGATCGACAGATAGGGCTCGGCCTTCATCGTCGAGGCATAATCCATTATCTCGGTACGATAGGGCGCGCCCGTCTCCTCGATCATCCATCGGATGATCCGTCCGCGCGATGTCGGATTGGTGTAGAAAACCAGTTCGTCGGCCATGGCATCCTCCTTCCGGCAGCGACTCGGAGTCATTTGGAACAAAGTAGGAACGATATCGGGTCATCCGTCAAGATGCTTGTGGAGGAACGCGATCGTCCGCCCCCAGGCGAGCGTCGCCGCGGCGGCGTTGTAGCGCTCGGCCGAAGTGTCGTTGTTGAAGGCATGGTCGACCCCCGGATAGGTATAGTCCTCGACCGACTTGCCCGCCGCCTTGAGCGCGGCGACCCACGGCCCGCCGGTCGCGGCGACGCGCGTGTCGAGCCCGGCGTAATGGAGCAGCATCGGCGCCTGGACCTTGGCAGCCTCGGCCGGATCGGGCGCGGGGCCGTAATAGGCCACCGCCGCATCGAGCCCCTTGCCCGCCGCGACCGCGATCCGATCGACCAGGGCGCCGCCCCAGCAGAAACCAACGACGCCCGCCTTGCCGGTCGTGCTCGGATAGGCCTTGAGCGTCGCCAGCGTGTCGACCCCGATCTGGACGGTGGCGGCGAGATCGAGCGCGCCGATCATGTCGCGCGCCTTGTCCTCGTCGGCGGGAGTCCCGCCCGCGGGGCTGAGCAAATCGGGCGCGAGCACGAAGAACCCCGCCAGCGCCAGCCGCCGCGCGACATCCTCGATATGCGCATTGAGCCCGCGATTCTCATGGACCACCATCACTCCGCCGAGCCGCGGCTGGTTGCCCGCCGGATAGGCCATATAACCGGTCACCCGCGCGGTGCCGGCCAGATAGGGGCCCGTGCGGGTGACGAGCCTCTTGTCGTCGGGCGGCACCTGCTGCGCGGCGGCGGGCGACGCGGAGATCCCCGCGATCAGCGCCTCGGCGGCGGCGACCGATCCGGCGAGCGCGACCATCTCGCGCAGCAAGGCGCGGCGATCGCGATGATCGTGGGTGAAGGAATCGTAGATCTGGATCGCGCGCGCGCGGATATCGCTCATGGCCGGCTCCCGAATCGCCCCCGGGCCCGCAAGCCTAGCGCAACGATCCTATGCCGTCATGCGCGGCTCAGTGGCGCTTGAACGGATCCTCGAACGCGCCGAACCGCGCGGGCGCCGGCAGTTCCTCGCCGCCAGCGGCGATCCGCTCGGCCTCGGCCACCGCTGCGGTGCGCTCGGCGCGCAGCTCCTCGATCAGCGCCTCGCGATCACCCTGGAGGCGATTGTCGACCGGCGCCTCGATCCCCGCCGCCTTCGCCGCCTTGGCGACCATCGCGTCGAGCTCGCGCTGGGTTGTGAGGCCCAGCGTCACCGGATCCTTGGGAACGATGTTGGCGATGTTCCAATGGCTGCGGTCGCGGATCGCGGCGATCGTGGTGCGGGTGGTGCCGATCAGCTTGCCGATCGCGCCGTCCGAGATCTCGGGGTGGTGGCGCAGGATCCAGGCGATGCCGTCGGGCTTGTCCTGGCGCTTCGAGACCGGGGTGTAGCGCGGCCCCTTGGTGCGGCGGACCTGCTCGGGACCCTTCATCATGATCAGGCGGTAATTGGGGTTCTGCTGCCCCTTCTCGATCTCGTCCATCGTCAGCTCGTGCGCGCGGACCGGATCGCGGCCGGTGAGCTTGGTGGTCGCGGTATCGTCGGCGATCGCCTGGACCTCGAGGATATGGAGCCCGCAGAAATCGGCGATCTGCTCGAAGGTGAGTGAGGTATTCTCGACCAGCCATGAAGCGGTCGCATGCGGCATCAGCGGCTGGGCCACGTAGTTTCTCCGGACAGCAGAAATAATAAGGGCCGCCCCTCGCGGAGCGGCCTGACAGACGCCTGACTTAATGCCGCCGGAGCCGGAGGGCAAGGATTAAGCCGCGACCGCGTCCTCGCCGATCGGCACCAGCGCATGGAGGAACTGGCGCGCGCTGGCTTCCCAGGTGAAGGTGCGGCCGTAAGCCGCGCAGGCCTGGCGGTCGCGCGTCAGCGCCTCGGCGATCGACCGGGTCAGGTCGGGCCCCATCGCGCCGGTTTCCGGGGTGAGCACGTCGATCGGCCCGGGCACCGGATAGGCCGCGACCGGCACGCCGCATGCCAGCGCTTCGATCATCACCAGCCCGAAGGTGTCGGTGCGGCTGGGGAAGACGAACACGTCGGCGCCGGCATAGGCCGATGCGAGCTCGGCCCCGAACATCGATCCGAGGAACCGCGCTTCGGGATAGCGCGCCTCGAGCGCATGCCGCGCCGGCCCGTCGCCGACCACCACCTTGGTCCCAGGATGGGTCGACTGAAGGAAGGCCTCGAGATTCTTCTCGATCGCGACGCGGCCCACGTAGAGCTGGACCGGTCCTTCGAGCCCCGCCATCGCCGGATGCGGTGCGAGCCCGGGATGGAAATTGGCGAGATCCACCCCGCGGCCCCAATGGCGCACCTGGGTGAGCCCATGGTCGATCAGCGACTGGCGGATCGACGGCGTCGACGCGAGGATCGCCGCGCTGGGCGAATGGAACCAGCGGATGTAGCGCCAGATCCACTCGGCCGGCACCCCCGAGCGCGCCGAGACATAATCGGGGAACTGGGTGTGGTAGGCGGTGGTGAAGGGGCGGTGCTGGCGCAGGCACCAGCGCCGCGCGGCGACGCACAGCGGCCCCTCGGTCGCGAGATGGATCGCCTGCGCGCCGAATTGCTCGATCATCGCGCCCACCCGCGCCACGCTGGCGAGCGCGAGGCGGATCTCGGGATAGGTCGGGCAGGGCAGCGAATAGAAGAGATCGGGCGAGATGATGAGGACGTGATGCCCCTTCCTCTCGAGCACCGCGCGAACCGACTGGAGCGTGCGCACGACGCCGTTGACTTGGGGTTCCCAGGCGTCGGTGACGATCGCGATGCGCACGGGGTCGTGCTCCTTCAGGCTGCCGCCAGTTTCGCTATCTCGCGGGGTCTTTCCCTTGCTGATATCTCGTCCGCCCAGTGGAGGATCTCCATCCGCCCGTCGTAATGCTCGACCAGTGCCGTGCAACCCTCGACCCAATCGCCGTCGTTGAAATATTCAACGCCCTGAATTGTCCGCATATCCGCGGCATGAATATGGCCTGCGACGACGCCGTCAACGCCGCGCGTGCCGGCTTCGTGCGCGACCACCTCCTCGAACCGCGAAATGAACTCGACCGCGTTCTTGACCTTGGCCTTGGCGTATTTGCTCAGCGACCAATAGGGAAGGTCGAAGGTGCGGCGCACGATGTTCACCCAGCGGTTGAGCGCCATCATCGCCTCATAGGCGGCATCGCCGAGATGCGCGAGCCAGCGATGCGACAGCGTGATCGCGTCGAACTCGTCGCCGTGGAGGATCAGCAGGCGGCGGCCGTCGGCGGTCTCGTGGATCGCGCTGCGGCGGATCTCGACGCCGCCGAAATCGAGCCCGTTGAACTGGCGGAACAGTTCGTCGTGGTTGCCGGGGATATAGACGATCCGAGTGCCGCGCTTGGCGCGCTTGAGCACGCGCCAGACGATGTCGTTGTGCGCCGCAGGCCAATAGAAGCGCTTCTTGAGCGCCCAGCCGTCGATGATGTCGCCGACAAGATACATGGTGTCGCTGTCGACATGGTCGAGGAAGTCGATCAACATCGTCGAGTTGCACCCGCGCGTGCCGAGATGGACGTCCGAGATCCAGATCGTGCGATATTTGCGCCGCTCGGTCACCGTCTTCTCGGGAATCGTCGGCGGGGGGACGATGAAATCCGCCAGCCCGGTGACGGAGTCGAACGGAAGCCTGGTGACGGTCGCCATTGCGCGTAACCTCAGCATTGCCCTTGCCTGAGGCCGCCTATGGCGGTGAATTGTTACAATCGGAATCGTTGGTCAGGCGTGGATCGGAATATGTCCGGGCTCGGCGGCGACGCGGGCGAGCCAGGCCTGGACGTGCGGGTAGCGCGCGAGCTCGAAGCCGCCGTCCTCGGCCACATGGGTATAGGCATAGAGCGCGATATCGGCGAGCGTCAGCCGGTCGAGCACGAAGAAGGCGCGGGCCCCGAGATGCTCGTCCATCAGCGCCAGCGCGGCCTCGCCCGCGGCGCGCTTGCCCGGGAGCAGCGCGCGCTGGAGGTCGCTGAGATTGTCCTCGCCCACCCAGCCGCGCCAGAAGCGCAGCGTCGCGACATTGGGCTCGTGGTTATACTGCTCCCAGAACATCCAGCGCAGCATGTCGGCGCGCTCGAAGCGGTCGTGCGGGATCAGCGGGCTACCGTCGGCGAGGTAGCAGCAGGCCGCGTTGCTCTCGGGGAGGAAGTCGTTGCCGGTCTGGAGCACCGGGATGCGGCCGTTGGCGTTGACCTCGGCGAGGAACTGCGGCGTGCGCGTCTCGCCCTTGATGATGTCGTATTCGCGCCGCTCGAGCGGGATGCCGACATGCGCCGCGGTGAGGCGGATCTTGTAGCAATTGCCCGAGGCGGCATATTCATGGAGTACAAAGGCCGGCATCTATCCTCCCATTCGTCATTCCATCACCAGCACGATCTTCCCGACATGATCGCCCGATTCCATCCGGCGGTGCGCGCCCGCGGCGTCCGAGAGCGGAAAGGTCGAATCGATCACGGGCTTGAGCCGCCCCTCGGCGGCGTGCGGCCAGACCACCCGAGAGAGCTCGTCGGCGACCATCGACTTGAACGCGGTGTCGCGCGGGCGCAGCGTCGATCCAGTCAGCGTCAGGCGGCGGCGCATGATCTCGAAGATCGGGATCGTCGCGGTGAAGCCGCCCTGGACCGCGATCGAGACGTGGCGGCCGTCGTCGGCGAGGCATTGCAGGTTGCGCGGGACATAATCGCCGCCGACCATGTCGAGCACCACGTTCACGCCCTTGCCGCCGGTGATCTCCTTCACCCGCGCGACGAAATCCTCGGCCTTGTAGTTGATCGCGTGATCGGCGCCGATCGCGCGCGCCGCGTCGCACTTCTCGTCGGAGCCGGCGGTGACGATGATCGTCAGCCCGAACAGGTTGGCGAGCGCGATCGCCATCGTGCCGATGCCCGAGGTGCCGCCGTGGACGAGCACGGTCTCGCCCGCGGTGGCATAGGCGCGCTCGAACAGGTTGGTCCAGACGGTGAACAGCGTCTCGGGCATCGCCGCCGCCTCGATCATCGTCAGCGCCTCGGGCACCGGCAGGCACTGGCCGGCGGGGGCCACGGTATATTCGGCATACGCGCCGCCCGAGATCAGCGCGCAGACCGGCTGGCCGAGCAGTTCCCGCGGGACATCGCCGCCCAGCGCGACGATCGTCCCCGATACCTCCATCCCCAGGATCGACGGCGCGCCCGGCGGCGGCGGATACATCCCCATCCGCTGCATCACCTCGGGCCGGTTGACCCCGGCGGCGGCGACGCGGATCAGCACCTCGCCTTCGCCCGGGCGCGGCACCGGCCGCTCGACCGGGACCAGCACCTCGGGGCCGCCGGGCTTCTCGGGATCGATCGCGCGCATCGTCGCGGGGACGGTCATGGTTGACGCCTGTTCAGGATTATTCCGGGGGCCGCATGAGCCCGGGGTCTTATTGACATCGTGCTTCGCCGGGTCAACGCTGCATGCGTGATGGAAGCCGACGACAGCCTTCCGCGTCGCAAGGACGATCTGCTCCGCCAACTGGCGGTGCAGGATCTCGACCCGCTTTCGGTCGAGGAGCTCGAGGAGCGCATCGCCGCGCTCGAAGCGGAGATCCTCCGAAGCAAAACGCGCCTTGAACGTGCCGTTAACCATCGCGCAAGCGCTGACGCCTTATTCAAGCGATGAGCGTGCAGGCACCGAGCGACGGGCCAAGAGCCTCGAAACTCCGGTGCCGGGCCGCAGCGCTTGATGCGGCGTCCCGTCCTCCCGACATATGGGGAAACCGGGCCGTGTATCCGACTGGCCCGACCGGAGTAATATCCTGATGCCTAGTTTCGCCTCCGCGCTCGAATCCACCCTCCACAAGGCGCTCGAAGCCGCTTCGTCGCGCCGCCACGAATATGCGACGCTCGAGCATCTGCTGCTCGCGCTGATCGACGACGAACATGCCTCGAAGGTGATGAGCGCCTGCGGGGTCGACCTCGGCGAGATCAAGAACACCGTCGCGCATTATCTCGACACCGAGCTCGAGGCGCTCAAGGTCGAGAATGCGACCGATCCGTCGCCGACCAGCGGGTTCCAGCGCGTCGTCCAGCGCGCGATCCTCCACGTCCAGTCCTCGGGCCGCGACGAGGTGACCGGTGCCAACGTGCTGGTCGCGCTGTTCAGCGAGCGCGAGAGCTATGCGGTCTATTTCCTCCAGCAGCAGGACATGAGCCGGCTCGACGCGGTGAGCTTCATCAGCCACGGCGTCGGCAAGGGCTCGACCCCGATCGAGAGCGCGCCCCCCAAGGGCGCCGACGAGGAGAAATCGGCCAAGTCCGAGAGCAAGGGCGGCAAGGGCGAAAGCGCGCTCAAGCAATTCTGCGTCGACCTCAACGAGAAGGCCAAGGCCGGCAAGGTCGATCCGCTGATCGGCCGCGGGCCCGAGGTCGATCGCACGATCCAGATCCTGTGCCGCCGCAGCAAGAACAACCCGCTCTACGTCGGCGATCCCGGCGTCGGCAAGACCGCGATCGCCGAAGGGCTGGCGCGCAAGATCGTCGAGCGCGACGTGCCCGAGGTGCTGCTGCCGGCAGTGATCTATTCGCTCGACATGGGCGCGCTGCTCGCCGGCACGCGCTATCGCGGCGATTTCGAGGAGCGGCTCAAGCAGGTCGTCACCGAGCTCGAGAAATTGCCCGACGCGATCCTGTTCATCGACGAGATCCACACCGTGATCGGCGCGGGCGCGACCAGCGGTGGGGCGATGGATGCGTCGAACCTGCTCAAGCCGGCGCTGTCGGGCGGCACGATCCGCTGCATCGGATCGACCACCTACAAGGAGTTCCGCAACCATTTCGAAAAGGACCGCGCGCTGCTGCGGCGCTTCCAGAAGATCGACGTCAACGAGCCGACGATCGAGGATACCGTCAAGATCCTCACCGGGCTGCGCTCGGCGTTCGAGGGGCACCACCACGTCAAGTACACGCCCGACGCGATCAAATCGGCGGTGGAGCTGAGCGCACGCTACATCAACGACCGCAAGCTGCCCGACAAGGCGATCGACGTGATCGACGAGGTCGGCGCGATGCAGATGCTGGTGCCGCCGAGCCGCCGCAAGAAGGTGATCACCGTGCGCGAGATCGAGCAGGTCATCGCGACGATGGCGCGCATCCCGCCGAAAAGCGTCTCGACCGACGACACGCGCGTGCTCGCCAACCTCGAGACCGATCTCAAGCGCGTCGTGTTCGGCCAGGACAAGGCAATCGAGGTGCTCAGCTCGGCGATCAAGCTCAGCCGCGCCGGCTTGCGCGAGCTCGAGAAGCCGATCGGCAACTACCTCTTCTCGGGCCCCACCGGCGTCGGCAAGACCGAGGTCGCCAAGCAGCTTGCCGAGATCATGGGCATCCCGCTCCAGCGCTTCGACATGAGCGAATATATGGAGCGCCACTCGGTCTCGCGGCTGATCGGCGCGCCCCCGGGCTATGTCGGCTACGACCAGGGCGGGCTGCTCACCGACGCGGTCGACCAGCAGCCGCATTCGGTGCTGCTGCTCGACGAGATCGAGAAGGCGCATCCGGATCTGTTCAACATCCTGCTCCAGATCATGGACAACGGCCGCCTGACCGACCACCACGGCAAGACCGTCGATTTCAGGAACACGATCCTGATCATGACGACCAATGCCGGCGCCAGCGACATGGCGCGCGAATCGGTCGGCTTCGGCGATCTCGGCGGGCGCGAGGACGTGCAGGAGGAAGCGGTGAAGAAGCTCTTCACCCCCGAATTCCGCAACCGCCTCGACGCGATCGTGCCGTTCGACTATCTGCCGACCGAGGTGGTCGCGCGCGTGGTCGACAAGTTCGTCCTCCAGCTCGAGCTCCAGCTCGCCGACCGCAACGTCCATATCCAGCTCGACGATCCGGCCAAGGCCTGGCTCACCGAGCGCGGCTACGACAAGCTCTATGGCGCGCGGCCGATGGGGCGGCTGATCCAGGAGAAGATCAAGCAGCCGCTCGCCGAGGAACTGCTGTTCGGCAAGCTGGTCCACGGCGGCGAGGTCAACATCAAGCTCAAGGACGGCGCGCTCGCGTTCGAGGTCACGCCGGCGCCGCCCAAGGCCAAGAAGGGCGGCGGCAAGCGGAAGATCGCGGCCAAGGCCAAATAGCCGGCGCCTGGGCAAACGAAAACGGGCCGGAACCACGGTTCCGGCCCGTTTTCGTGCGCGGGTGGATTGACGCCGTTCGGCCAATTGCAATCTGCTGGTTCAATTCGCCGGGTCAAAGCACATCGGTGCATTTGCGTCCGAAGCGGAGCCGCAAACCCGTTTCAGCTTAACGGGTTATTTGCTCTACTCGACGTAATGATGCGCGATGTTCCCGGCTTGGTTATCGCGTATCGTCCTGACAATCGGCGCGTGCTTCGGCTTGTTGAGCATAGCGCACCCCGCGCATGCCCAGGCCGGCGTGGCCGGACGGTCGCTCGGCGTGTGCGTGCTGCGCGACGCGCCCGGGATGCGCGCGGCCGAGTTGATCCGCCATCCCGAGCGCTTCGACTGCCGGACCGATCAACACGCCTTCGGCCCCGGCGAGTATTGGGTGATCTCGCAAGACATCGGCGATCGCACGCCCGCGCCGCGCAACGCGCGGATCTCCAGCCTGTGGCAGGACGGGCTGGCGCTCCACGCGCTCTATGCCGACGGCACGACATTCTCGCGCTCGGTCGACAGCCGGGGAACCTCGCGGCTGATCCAGTTGGGGGCAATGGTCGAATTCCCGATCCCGGCCGCCCGTGCGCCGCTCGCGCGGCTGCTGTGGCAGGTCCACGGCTCGCCCAACATGCGCGGCATCCTGATGGGCGCGCGGCTCGCCTCGCCACAGGAAAGCGCCGACGCGAACCTCGAGATGGCGGCGATCTATGCCGCGTTCGGCGGGCTGTGCATCGCGCTGCTGTGCTACAACCTCGCACTATGGGGCGCGCTGCGGCACCGCTTCCAGCTCTATTATTGCGCGATGGTCGCGGGGCTGCTGGTCTATGCCTTCTCGTCGTCGGGGGCGCTCGCCTGGGTCTGGCGCGATCTCGCCAACAACGATCGGATGCGGATCAACTATCTGATGCTCGGGTTCACCGGCGCGGCGGCGCTGGTGTTCGCGCGCAGCTTCTTCGAGGAGCGCGTCTTCGCGGGCTGGCTGGGCCGGATCACCGGCGCGGTGGCGGCGATGCTGGCGGATCGGGAGTGCTGTTCTTCGTCGCCGCGCCGCTGGCGGTGCGGACGGTCGACGCGGTGTTCACCTCCTTCTTCATCGGGCTGGCGGCGGTGGTGGTGCCGACGCTGTGGCGCGCGTGGCGCGTCCGCAGCAATTACCTGTGGATGTTCGCCGTCGCCTGGGGCGCGCCGATCCTGACCGCGGTGGTGCGCACGCTCGCGAACCTCCATTTCATCCCGTGGAGCTTCTGGCTCGACAATTCGACGATCCTGGCGATGGCGGCCGAGGCGCTGCTGTCGAGCATGGCGATCGCCTATCGGATCAAGCTGCTGAGCAAGGAGCGCGACGAGGCGATCCTCGGCGAGGTGCTCGCGCGCCGGCTCGCCGACATCGATCCGCTGACCGGGCTGCTTAATCGACGCGCGTTCCTGGAAAAGGCGATCGGGCGGACCGGCGAGCATGTGCTTCAGATTGCCGACATCGACCATTTCAAGCGCGTCAACGACACGCTCGGCCATGACGGCGGCGACGAGGTGCTGCGCGTGTTCGCGCGGCTGCTGCGCGGGGCCAGCCCGGCCGGCGCGCTGATCGCGCGGATCGGCGGCGAGGAATTCGCGATCCTCACCGCCAGCGACGAGGCGATCGGCGCCGACCAGCTGCTCGCGCGGCTTGCGCTCGACGCGGATGCCGTTCGACATCAAGGTCACCGCGAGCATCGGCAGCTGCGCGGGGCCGATCGCCAGCGAGCGCGACTGGAAATCGCTCTATCGCGGTGCCGATCAGGCGCTGTTCGACGCCAAATCGGCCGGGCGCGACCGTGCGCGCGACGCGGCGCGAAAGGCGGCCTGATCGGCTTGCCGTCCCCCTGGCCCGGGCCTATGCTCCCTGGCCGGAGGACGGGATGGACCGGCGCGGGATACGGGCGGTGATGATCGGAGCGGCGGCGGTGGCGCTGCTCGGCTTCGCGCTGCCCGCTCATCGCGCCGACATCAAGATCCTGACCGCCGACGAACGCGACCTCGCGCCGCACCGAATGCAGGCCGTAGTCGATCTCGGCCTCTTCGCGGTCTCGGTGCTGGTTACCTGGAGCGCGCAGATCACGCGCTGAGGCGCCTGGCTTGCCTGCTCCGACCGGCCTGCTTACACGAGTGTAAATGACCGATCCCGAGACCGCCTGGCGCACCGCCTATCGCCATCCCGGTCCGTGGGACCAGGCGCTGCCCGCGCTGTCGATGGTCGATCTGTTCGAGGCGAGCGCCGCCGCGCATCGCGAGTCGCCGCTGCTCGAGTTCCTCGGGGCGCCGCTACAGCTATGGCGAGGTGCTGGATGGCGCGAACCGCGTCGCATGCGGGCTCAAGGCGATGGGCTATGGCCCGGTGCGACCGGATCGGGCTCTATCTGCCCAACGTGCCGCATTATGTCGCCGCTTATTACGGCGTGCTCAAGCTCGGCGCGACGGTGGTCAATTTCTCGCCGCTCTACACGGTCGACGAGCTTGCCCATCAGGTCGCCGATTCGGGCACGCGGCTGCTGTTTACGATCTCGGCCTCGGCGCTGTTGCCCAATGCGCTGGCGGGTGCTCGAGAAAAGCGCTCTCGAGCGGCTGGTGGTGGGATCGGTGGCGGGGCGCGCTGCCGCCGGCAAAGTCGCTCTTCTACCGGCTGTTCAGCCGCAAGGACATCGCCGAGCGCCCCCACGATCTCGCATCCTCGCCTTCTCGAAGCTGATCGACAACGACGGCGCATGCGAAGCCCCGTCGATCGATCCCGAGCGCGACCTCGCGCTGATCCAATATACCGGCTGGCACCACCGGCACTCCCAAGGGCGCGATGCTGAGCCACCAGAACCTGTCGGCGAATGCGCGCCAGGTCGCGCTGCTCGATCCGGAGATGGGCAAGGCGACCGACCGCATCCTCGGGCGTGCTGCCGATGTTCCATGTATTCGCCAACACCTGCGTGCTCAACCGCACTGTGGTGACTGGCGGCGAGATCGTGATGCTCCCGCGTTTCCACGCCGGCCAGGTGCTCGACGCGCTGACTCGATCGAAGGCGACCGCGCTGCCCGGGGTGCCGACGATGTTACAGGCGCTGCTCGATCATCCCAAGCTCGCCCGGACCGATTTCGGCGCGCTGCGCTTCTGCATCTCGGGTGGCGCGCCGCTCCCCGCCGAGCTCAAGGCCAGGTTCGAGGCGACGACGGGGAGCGCGGCTGATCGAGGGCTACGGCCTGTCCGAGACCTCGGGGGTGGCCTCGTGCAATCCCTATGTCGGGCTCAACAAGCCCGGCACGATCGGCCAGCCGATCGTCGGCACGCGCGTCCGGCTGGTCCGACAAGAGCGATCCGGGCGCGGCGCCGCCGGACGGTGAGCCGGGCGGAGCTCGTCGTCCACGGCCCCCAGGTGATGAAGGGCTATTGGAACCGGCCCGAGGCCGACGCCGAGGTGTTCCTCGAAATCGCCGGCGCGGGTCACTGGCTGCGCACCGGCGATGTCGCGACGATCGACGCCGACGGCTTCGTCCGCATCGTCGACCGGCTCAAGGACATGATCGCGGTCGGCGGGTTCAAGGTCTTCCCGAGCCAGGTCGAAGCGGCGCTCTATCGCCATCCTTCGGTGAAGGAGGCGCTGGTGGTGGGGATACCCGATGCCTATCACGGCGAGATGCCCCGCGCCTTCGTGACGCTGGTCGACGGCGCGACGGAGACGGGCGAGCAGCTCAAGGCATGGCTCAATCCGCAGCTCGGCAAGCACGAGCGCGTCGACCGGGTGGTGGTGCGCGAAAGCCTGCCCAAGACGATGATCGGCAAGCTCAGCCGCAAGGATCTCCTGGACGAGATCAGGAACCGACCCGCATAGGAGAGTGTCGATGCCGATCCCGCGCCTGCTGCCGATCCTGCTCCTGCTCGCCGCCGCGCCCCACGAGGGCGCGCGCGCACAGACCGTCGAGGTCGACATCGCCAACTTCAAGTTCACGCCGAGCATTGTCGCGCTCACGCAATGGGCCAGGCCTATGTGCTCCACCTCGTCAACCGAGCCAGCGGCGGGCATAATTTCGCCGCCAAGGCTTTTTTCGCGGCTGCCGAGGTGGCGCCCGCAGACCGCGCCAGGATCGTCGACGGCAAGATCGAGATGGCCGGCGGCCCAGACCGTCGATGTGCATTTCACCGCGCCCGCACCGGGCAGCTACGACATCCGCTGCACCCATTTCCTCCACGCCGGCTTCGGCATGACGGGCAAGTTCGTGGTGCGCTAATCCCCAGGCGTGCCGGCGCCGTACATCACCGCCTTGAGGTTCATGAATTCATGGAGCCCCCAGGGACCCAGCTCGCGCCCGTGGCCCGAGCGCTTGACCCCCGCCGAACGGCGCCTCGGGAGTCGAGGCGAGCAGCGCGTTGACCGCCGGTCATTTCCCGCCTCCACGTCGCGCGCGAAACGCTCGATCTCGGCGTCGTCCTGGGTCCACACCGCCGAGCCGAGGCCATAGGGAACGTGGTTGGCGAGCGCGATCGCCTCGTCCAAGTCCTTGGCCTTGAACACCATCGCTACGGGGCCGAACACTTCCTCCTGCGCGATTTCGCTGTCGAGCGGCACGTCGAGCAGCACGCCCGGGGTCATCCACGCGCCCTCACGCTCGATCTTCTCGCCGCCGAACAGCAGCCGCGCGCCGGCCGGCCTGCGCCTTCGCGACCTGATCGAGCACGGTATCGCGCTGCGCGACGCTCGACAGCGGGCCCATTTCGGTCGCCGCATCCATCGGGTCGCCGATTTTCACGGCCCTTCATCCCTGCGGAGAATTTCTCGAGGAAGGCATCGTACACGTCGGCATGGACGATCATCCGCTTGGCGCAGATGCACGATTGCCGGCGTTCTGGACGCGCGCGGTGACCGCGGTGCTCGCCGCCTTGTCGAGATCGGCGGAGGGCATCACGATCAGCGGGTCCGATCCGCCGAGCTCGAGCACCACCTTCTTGAGCGCCTTCCCCGCCGCCTGCGCGACCTTGGCGCCCGCGCCCTCGCTGCCGGTGAGCGTCACCGCGACCACGCGCTTGTCGGCGATGATGTCGGAGACCTTGTCGGAGGTGATCGCGAGGTTCTGGAACAGCCCGTCGGGCGCGCCCGCCGCGCTGACGAGCTGCTGCATCAGCCGCGCGCAGCCCTGGACGCTCGAGGCGTGCTTGAGCAGCGCGACATTGCCCGCGAGGATCGTCGGGGCGAGGAAGCGAACCACCTGCCAATAAGGAAAGTTCCACGGCATGATTCGCCAGCACCGGGCCCGTCGGCAACCAGCGCGCGGTGGCGCGGCCAGACGCGGTCTTGACCGCGGTCGGCGCGAGATAGTCGGGGCCCCTTCTCGGCATAGTGGCGAAAGCCCGCGATGCATTTCTCGACCTCCGCGATCGCGCTGGTGATCGTCTTGCCCATCTCGCGCACCGCCATCTCGGCGAGGTGGCGCTTGTCGGCTTCCCACCGATCCGCGATCGCCGAGAGCAGCCGCGTGCGCTGCTCGATGCTCGTGGTGCGCCATGCGCGATATGCCGTCTGCGCGCGAGCGAGCGCGAGGCCCACGCCCTCGGCGTCGAGCGCGGGGATCGGTTCGCCGGGCTTGCCGGTCGCGGGGATTGATGCTGGTGAACATGCCGGGATCCTCTCGCCGCTCGCACAACCCGCGGGCAGGTTCGGTGGTTGCATTCCGCCGCCCCGCTGCCGCATAGCGCATCCATGGCAGAGGATGCGCAAATCGCCGAGCTTTCGTTCGAGGAGGCGCTCAAGCGGCTCGAATGGATCGTCGGCCGGCTCGAGAGCGGCGAGGCCGCGCTCCAGGAAGCGATCGACCTCTACGAGCAGGGCGACCAGCTCCGCCGCCAATGCGCCGCGCGGCTCGACGCGGCGCAGGCGCGGATCGAGGCGATCCGGGTCGACGCCGAGGGGCGCCCGGCCGCCACCACGCCCTTCACCGCCGGCTGAGCCGAGCGGCATGACGGCCTCGATCGCGCTGCAGGGGGCATTGAGGCAGGTCTCCGCCGAGATCGACAAGCAGCTCGACGGGCTGCTGGCGATTCCCGACGATCCGCGCGCCGACCTGTATCGCGCGATGCGCCATGCGGCGATGGGCGGCGGCAAGCGGCTGCGGCCGCTGCTGGGTGTTCGCGACCGCCAAGCTGTTCGGCGTCGACCGCAAGTCCACCGCGCGCGTCGCCACCCGCGCTGGAGTGCATCCACGTCTATTCGCTGATCCACGACGACCTGCCGGCGATGGACGACGACGACATCCGCCGCGGCAAGCCGACCGTCCACCGCCAGTTCGACGAGGCGACCGCGATCCTGGGCGGGCGATTGCCTCCACGCGCTCGCGTTCGAGATCCTCGCCGACGAGGCGACGCATCCCGATCCGTTCGTGCGCATCGAGCTGACCGGCGAGCTCCGCGCGCTCGGCCGGCCCGGCGGGGATGGCGGGCGGCCAGATGATGGACCTCGAGGCGAGAAGGCAGCTTCGACCTGCCCACCGTCACCCGGCTCCAGGCGATGAAGACCGGCGCGCTGATCGGCTGCGCGGTCGAAATCGGGGGCGATCCTGGGGCGCGTGCCCCCCGAGGCTCGGACGGGGCTGCGCGGCTATTGCCCATGATCTCGGCTCGCCTTCCAGATCGCCGACGACATCCTCGACGCCGAAGGGCGACGAGGCGGCGGCGGGCAAGAAGCTGCGCAAGGACGGTGCACAGGGCAAGGAGACCTTCCTCACGCTGCTCGGGCTCGATCGCGCGCGCGCGCAGGCGCGGATGCTGATCGAGCAGGCGGTGTCGCACCTCCATCCCTATGGCCGGGAGGCCGATCTGCTCCGCGACATCGCCCGCTTCACGCTCGAGCGCGACCGATAGGAGTCGACCCATGACCATCCGCACCGGCGTCTATCCCGGCACCTTCGACCCCGTCACGCGCGGGCACATGGACATCATCCGCCGCGCGACCAAGCTGGTCGATCGGCTGGTGATCGGCGTCACCACCAACCCGTCCAAGTCGCCGATGTTCACGCTTCCCGAGCGGATGGAGATGGTCAAGCGCGAGACCGCCGAGGTCGACGGCGAGATCCACGTCGTCAGCTTCGATTCGCTGCTGATGAACTTCGCCGAGCGCGAAGGCGCGAGCATGATCGTGCGCGGGCTGCGCGCGGTCGCCGACTTCGAATACGAATATCAGATGGCGGGGATGAACAGCAGCTGAACGACCGGATCGAAACGGTCTTCCTGATGGCCGACGTCTCGCTCCAGCCGATCGCGAGCCGGCTGGTCAAGGAGATCGCGCTCTACGCGGGGCGATCCACCGCTTCGTCACCCCCGCCGTCGAGGCCGATGTCAAGCGGCGCGTCGACGAAATCGGGCGCAAGGGCGACGGCTGAAAAGCGTGGGCTTTGCGCCGCGCCGCGATTGTTTCTAAGTCCGCGCTACTTGCCGTTTCACGAGTGGGGAAGTACATGCGTTTTCGTTGCCGCTTTGGCCGCCATGGCCGCCCTCCTGGTCGCCCTTCCCGCCTCGGCGCAAAAAGGGGCCGCCCGAGGACAAGCCGGTCAATCTGATCCCGCGCGAGCGGGTGATGGTCGATCGCGTCCCGGTCACGCCGGTGGCCGCGCCCGATCCGGACAATACCTGGGTGCTCGACCTTTCCGACGGGGCCGCGTCGAGAATCCGGCTGCGCCCCGACGTCGCTCCCAAGATGGTCGGAGCGGATCAAGGTGCTGACGCGCAGCCATTTCTACGACGGCATCGTCTTCCACCGCGTCAACGACGCCCCCGAATCGATGGCGCAGGCGGGCGACCCCAAGGGCGACGGCACCGGCGGATCGACCCCTGCCCAACGTCCCGGCCGAGTTCAGCAGCCTGCCGCATGTGCGCGGCGCGGGTCTCGGCGGCGCGGACCGAGGACGTCAACAGCCGCCAACAGCCAGTTCTTCATCATGTTCGCGCCGCACCTCGCTTCGACGAGAACTACACCGTGTTCGGCCGCGTGATCAGCGGGATGGAATGGGTCGATGGCATCCACCGCGGCGAGCCGCCGGCCGATCCGACCAAGATCCTCCACGCCTATATCCTGGCCGACAATCCCCCGCCCTATCAGGCGCCGGTCGCGGCGCTGCCCGCAGGCGAGGAGCGGGTCTCGCTGTCGGGCGCGGCGCCGCCGAAACAATAGCGGCGCGCGCCCGGCGGACGGGCCCGTGAACGTCGACCTCTTCGATTTCGAGCTGCCCGCCGATCGGATCGCGCTGCGCCGGCCGCGCCCCGCGCGATTCGGCGCGGCTTGCTGGTGCTCGACGGCGCCGACACGATCGACGCCGGCGTGCGCGACCTCCCGCGCCTGCTGCGCGCGGGCGACCTGCTCGTCTTCAACGACACGCGCGTGATCCCCGCGCAGCTCGAGGGCCGGCGCGGCGACGCGCGGATCGGCGCGACGCTCCACAAGCGCGAGGGGCCGCGGCGCTGGCGCGCGTTCGTCCGCAACGCGCGGCGGCTGCGGCGCGGGCGACTCCGTCGATTTCGGCGAGGGCGTGGCCGCGATCGTCTCGGATCGCGGCGGCGACGGCAGCTTCGCGCTCGATTTCGCCGGCGACGAGCCGGTCGAGCTACTGCTCGCGCGCTGCGGGCGGATGCCGCTGCCGCCCTATATCGCCTCGAAGCGCCCGACCGACGCGCGCGACGCCGAGGATTACCAGACGATGTTCGCGTGCGAGCCCGGCGCGGTCGCGGCGCCGACCGCCGCGCTGCACTTCACGCCCGAGCTGATCGCGTCATTGGAAGCCGCCGGGATCGGCCATGCGACGCTGACGCTCCACGTCGGCGCGGGCACCTTCCTGCCGGTCAAGGCCGAGGACACCGCCGATCACGCGATGCACGCCGAATGGGGCCGGATCGACCCGCCCACGCCGAGCGGCTCAACGCGGTGCGCGCAGCCGGCGGCCGCGTGATCGCGATCGGCACCACCAGCCTACGCCTGATCGAGAGCGCGGCGGGGATGGGCGGGTGCGCCCGTTCGAGGGCGACACCGCGATCTTCATCACCCCCCGGCTAATTTCGCTTCAAGGCGGTCGACGGGCTGGTCACCAACTTCCATCTGCCGCGATCGACGCTGTTCATGCTGGTATCGGCGCTGATGGGGCTCGAGCGGATGCGGGAGGCTTATCGTCATGCGATCGCGGAGGCGTATCGCTTCTATTCCTATGGCGATGCGTCGCTGCTGCTGTCGCGCTAGCGCACACCGAGCAGGACGCGGGTCTTGCGCATCAGCGCCCCGCGCTTCCGCTCTGGATTCCGGGATCGGCGTGCATGCGGTTCACCGCATGAGCCACCGGATTGGTCACCCACAGCATCAAATCCTCGCCGGACTCGGTTAGATGATAACTCCGCCCGGCCGCCCCTTGGGCGGCTTCACTGCGAAGGAACGGTCCGCCCCCCCCCAAACTCGCCGTCCAACTCGCTCGGCGGCGCGGCCTTGCTCAAATCGGATAATATTGGCGAAAGGCTTTGCTTTGTTATCCCCAGCTTATCCCCGAGCGCATAGGCCGAGATACCGGGATAGATCGCGACAAAGAAAAGAGCCCGATAATGCTTTGTCCGAAGTCCCCGGTTTGCCATGGCTCTGGAGATATGTTCATCGATCTTTTGCCAGACATAGGTCAGCAATTCCAAATACTCCACCGCCTCTTCAGGTAGATCGGTGAGGCCGGTCCGTTTTGCGGCATCTCCGCAACCCGGTTCAAATCTCGCCTCCGTGCGCCCGATGCTTTCGGGCCGTCAAGCACCGCAGTTCGTCGATCGCGAAACAAATGCCAAATACCGCTCCCATGGATCCGAGGGGAGTGATCAGGGCCGCGCCGCCACGTGCGGCAGCTTCGCCGATCGTCGAGATGATGAGCATCACGCCGCCAATACGATAGATCGGGAAGTTCAATCGTATCCTCCTCGGGGACCACGCCGCAATTTTAAGGCGAGGCCAGTCGATTGAAAAGGTCGGCGCAGTCAGTTTGACTGACGAAGGGTTGCGCCGCGCCGCGCAGGTGGCGCATCGCCATGCGCCTGGACACAAATACCGCTTCTACCGCTTGGCGACGCGCCCGCCGCTGCCCTGACGAAAGGAGTGCCATGCGCCTGTTCCTGATGCTCGCCGCGCTGTTCGCGGCGGCGCCCGCGCTCGCGCAGCAGACGCCGCCGCCCCCCGCCCCGCACGCCCCGCAGCAGCCGCCCGCCAACATCGTCCGCCGAGCCGGTGGCGATGATGATCGCCGCGTTCGACACCGACGGCGACGCGCGCGTCACCCGCGCCGAGTTCGACGCCGGACTGCGCCGCAGCTTCGACAGCGTCGATACCGGCCATCGCGGCTCGATCGGCTACATCGCCTTCGCCGATTGGGCCGAGCGCTGGCTCGGCGATCGCAACGCGCTCCCCAGCCCGTTCGAGGGTCGATCGCGACGGCGACAACCGCATCAGCTTCGACGAGCTGGCGGGGCGCTTCGATCTCTATTTCGCGCGGTTCGATGCCGACAAGGACGGCGTGATCGTCCGATCCGAGCTCGTCGTGCTCCGTCCTGCCGGCGAAGGCGGGTTCGGCGGCCGGCGCGGCAAGCCGCGGCGCGGCGGCCGATAGGCCGATGTCCTAGTATCACCTGCGCTCGTCCCGCTAAGAGCAGCCCGATGGCCCTCGCACCACGACCACGGGACCCGCCGACTTCGGCCGCGCCTTCGCGATCGGCACGGTACTCAACCTGCTGTTCGTCGCCGTCGAGGGCGGCGCCGGACTGCTGACCAACTCGGTCGCGCTCCTGGCCGACGCGGGGCACAATCTTTCCGGGACGTGCTCGGGCTGCTGATCGCCTGGGGCGGCGCCGAGCTTGCCAAGCGGCCCGCGTCGAAACGCTTCACTTATGGCCTGCGCGGCTCCTCGATCCTCGCGGCGCTGGCGAACGCGCTGCTGCTGCTGGGTGGCGGTCGGGGCGATCGCACTCGCGGCGGTGCAGCGGCTCGGCGATCCGCCGGCGGTGGCGGGAGGCATGGTGATGCTCGTCGCGGGGGGCCGGCATCGTCGTCAATACCGCGACCGCATTGCTGTTCGCGCGCGGGGGCCACGGCGACATGAACGTGCGCGGCGCCTACCTTCACATGGCGGCCGATGCCGGCGTCTCGGCCGGGGTGGTGATCGGCGGCGGGCTGATCCTGCTCACCGGCAACGCCTGGATCGATCCGCTGATCAGCCTGGTGATCGTCGCCGCGATCCTGTGGAGCACCTGGGGGCTGCTGCGCGACTCGCTGGTCATGGCGCTGCAGGCGGTGCCGCCGGGGATCGATCCCGACGCGGTCGCGCGCGCGCTGGCGGCGCTGCCCGGCGTGGCGCGCGTCCACGATCTCCACATCTGGCCGATGAGCACCACCGAATCGGCGCTGACCGCGCATCTGGTGATGCCCGGCGGGCATCCGGGGGATTTGTTCCTGATCGACTTGCAGCACCGTCTGGCGCACGACTTCCGGATCGATCATACGACCGTGCAGATCGAGCTGGACGACGGGGCGGAGTGTCGGATGCATGGGAACGGACACGCACATGGCTGAGGCGGCGTCCCCGCCCGCCAGCGTGCGCGCCGCGCCGATCCGGCTGGTGATCTTCGATTTCGACGGCACGCTCTCCGACAGTGGCGACTGGTTCCTGTCGGTGGTCGACGAGCTCGCCGCGCGCTTCCGCTTCCGCACCGTCGAGGAATCCGAAATCGCCGAGCTGCGCCACCGCAGCACGCGCGAGGTGATCAAATATCTCGGCATCGCGCGCTGGAAGCTGCCGTTCATCGCGCGCCACGTCCCGCAAGCTGGTCGGCCGCAACGCCGCGCAGATCGACCTCTTCCCCGGCACCCCCCAATTTGCTCGAGCGGATCGCCGAGACCGGCGTGAAGATCGCGCTGGTCACGTCCAATTCCGAAGCCAATGCGCGCAGCATCCTGGGCCCCGAGAATGCCGCGCGGATCGAGCTGTTCGAGTGCGGCTCGTCGCTGTTCGGCAAGGCGCCCAAGTTCCGCCGCGTGCTCAAGCGGCTGGGGCGTGCCCGCCGCCGAGGCGCTGTCGATCGGCGACGAGACGCGCGACGTCGACGCCGCGCGCGAGGTGGGGATGCGCGCGGGATCGGTGCTGTGGGGCTATGCCAGCGAGGGAAGTGCTGACCGGGCTCAACCCCCGATGCGCTGTTCCCGCGCGCCCGAGGACATATTGGACTATGTCGCCGCGCATCGCTGATTACTTGACATCGTCAACTTTCTCTCCGATAGCCTTCGCATGGATGATCCCGCCATCGACCAGGTCGTTGTCAGCTTTCGCGCGTTCAACCGCGTCCACACGCGTTTCGCGGGCGTGCTCTCGCCGCGCTACATGGGATCCGAGCTGAGCCTCGTCGAGGCGCGGCTGCTTTACGAGATCGCGACGCGCGAGCCCGTGCTCGCCGCCGCGTTGCAGGCTGAGCTCGATCTCGACGCCGGCTATGCGAGCCGCCTGCTGCGGCGGTTCGAGGAGCGCGGGCTGATCGCGCGCGGCCGCGGCGGCGATGCGCGCCAGCGACCGATCGCGCTGACGCCGGCTGGCCGCGCCGCGTTCGATGCGCTCGATGCCGAGACGCACCGGCAGACCGGGCGAAGCCTCGCGCCGCTCGGCGCGGCCGCCCGCGAAACGCTCCGGCATGCGCTAGATACGGCCCGGGCGGTGATGGCGGGCGAGGAGCTGGCCTGGGGCATCCGCACCTTCCGCCCCGGCGACATGGGGAATGATCGCCGCGCGCCAATCGATCCTCTACGCCGACTATGGCTGGAGGCGGCCGATGGAGGTGCTGCAGGGCGAGGTCACCGCCGCCTTCCTGCGCGATTTCAAGCCCGGCCGCGAGCAATGCTGGGTGGCGGAGCGCGGCGGGCGGATGGTCGGGTCGGTGTTCGTGGTCGATGCGGGCGAGGGCGTGGCGCAGTTGCGGCTGCTCTACGTCGAGCCGGATGCGCGCGGGCTCGGCATCGGCATGGCGCTGGTGCGGACCTGCGTCGCCTTCGCGCGCGACGCGGGCTATGCGCGGATGTCGCTGTGGACGCATACCGTCCTCGAGAGCGCGCGGCGGATCTACGCGGGCGCGGGGGTTCCAGATCGTCTCGACCGAAGTCCACAACGAATTTGGCAAGCCCGAGCAGGGCGAGACCTGGGAGCTCGATCTCACGTCCTAGCCGAGGTGCAGCGCAAGCCAGACCGTCGCCCGATCATGCGCGGTCCAGGTCACCCAATGCTTCTGGCCCGCTGCGATCAGCAGGTGATCGCCCGGCGCAAGCGACACCTCGGCCGAATCCTCGATGCGGATGCCGGCGGCGCCTTCGAGCAGCAGCACCCATTCGTCATGATCCTGCGCCATCGGCGCGTCCGCGGGCGTCGACTGGCCGCGCGAGACGATCCGTTCGAGGCGGACGCCGGGGCGGGACAGGAGTTCGGTGAAGGCCTCGGCGCGCTTGGCAGGGGGCAGCTTGGCGAGGAGATTGTCGACCGTCGGCTTGAACCTCGGCTTGGGCGGGGGTGGCGGCGCAGCTTTTCGCGGCTTGGCCGAGCCGGCCGAACGGGTCCAGGTCGCGCGCGTCGCGTCGCGCAGGAACGCCTCGATCGCGTCGGCGTTGGCGGTGAGCACCTTCCCCGCCATGCCGAACCCAGGGGCGCCGCCAGCGTCTTTCAGGCCGTAGAGCCCGAAATTCGCCGCCGGGCTTGCGCCGCCGCGACTTGACCAGTCGGAAACCGCGATGCGCAGCCATCTCGCGTAGCGCATCGTCACGGTCGCTCGCCATCGTGCCTCCTTGCGCCTCAACGCGGGCGGGGGCACTGCGTTGCCCCATGCCCCCGCGCTTCCATTTCATCCTCCACGCGACCGACGGCAAGGCCCGGCTCGGCGAGATCGCGATGCGGCGCGGCACGATCCGCACCCCCCCGCGTTCATGCCGGTCGGCACCGCCGCGACGGTCAAGGCGATGAAGCCGGCCGACGTGCGCGCGTCGGGCGCCGACATCATTCTCGGCAACACCTATCACCTGATGCTGCGCCCGGGCGCCGAGCGCGTTGCGCGGCTGGGCGGGCTCCACGGCTTCATGGGCTGGGAGCGGCCGATCCTCACCGATTCGGGCGGCTATCAGGTGATGAGCCTCTCCGATCTCACCAAACGCGACGAGCAGGGCGTGTCGTTCAAGTCGCACCTCGACGGATCGAAGCACCTGCTCAGCCCCGAGCGCTCGATCGAGATCCAGCGGCTGCTCGGCTCCGACATCGTGATGGCATTCGACGAGCTGGTGCCCACCACCGCGACCCGCGACGTCCAGGCCGCGGCGATGGAACGATCGATGCGCTGGGCGAAGCGATCGCGGGACGCGTTCGACGGCGGCGGCGCGCATGCCGCGGGCGCGGCGCTGTTCGGCATCCAGCAGGGCGCACTCGACGCGAACCTGCGCGCCGCATCGGCGCAGGCGCTGCGCGCGATCGGGTTCGACGGCTATGCGGTGGGCGGGCTCGCGGTCGGCGAGGGGCAGGAGGCGATGTTCGCGGTGCTCGATTACGCGCCCGGCCAGCTTCCCGCCGATCGGCCGCGCTACCTGATGGGCGTGGGCAAACCCGACGATGTGGTCGGCGCGGTCGAGCGCGGGATCGACATGTTCGATTGCGTGCTGCCCCACCCGCAGCGGCCGCACCGGCCAGGCCTTCACCCGCCGCGGCCCGGTCAACATCCGCAACGCCCGCTTCGGCGAGGACCAGGGTCCGCTCGATCCGGCCTGCCGCTGCCCGGTCTGCGCCACCTGGAGCCGCGCCTATCTCCACCATCTCGTCCGCGCCGGCGAGATCCTCGGCGCGATGCTGATGACCGAGCACAATCTGTGGTTCTACCAGCAGCTCATGGCCGACCTGCGGCTGGCGATCGGGGAAGCGCGGCTGATGGCGTTCGCGGCGGATTTCCGGGATTTGTATCGGGGGGGATAGGGGGCGGGCCGTCCGACATGGGCCGTTATTGCCTGACCGATTTTCCCACAATGACGCTCCGCTTCTGCAAAAACCTCGACAAGATCCTGTAGGCTCTCGTGTCAATGGAATGGATCGGAAATTACTTGGCGGCCTCGGCGATGAAGACGATCTTGCTAGCAGCGAGGTGGAGAGCATAGGCGGCGATATAGCCGGGGACGTCCCTGGCTTTGGCGCCCTGGCCATGCGAAGCGTCATTGTCCCTGATCTTCGGGAGACCGCTTTGTAGAGTGGCGAGCAGTTGATCGAAGCTGGCGTCCAAATAGTCGGGCCATAGTCCGTTCGCGCGAGCTACCTTGACGAGGTCGGAGATGCGGGCACCCTTCTGGTAGGTCCAGCGCTTTCGGTCGAAAATCGCCTTGAATGTGCTCTCGAGGGCGTTGGCGGCCATGGCAACCGCTTGGCGGTGCTCGCCCGCTCGATAATGCTGGTGGGCGGCTAGAAACTCTTGCCTCGGTCCCTCAAAGTCGTGACCCGACAACAGTGTCAATGCCGGCTTAACCACCTCAGCGTGAACGAACTGGCTATCGACACGGATGAGGCGAACACCCTCTATCTGATATCCAACCCTCGCTTGACGCAGCCGGTAGTTGATCTCTTCAATCGCCTTCTCCGCTGTGGTCGCGACCTCCCACTTCTGGCGCAGGTAAGATTGATCTTCGCCCCCGACGATCTTTATAGCGGCCGCTATTAGTTCGACAAAGTCGAGCCAATCGGCTGTGGAGCAATCGCGCATAAAGCCCAGGACACGGCCGCCCGCGAAGGTATCTTGGCCGATACCCTCGAGCCCCTTTTCACGGAGGAACACTCGCTCGATCTCTTCCCACCAGACGTTCTGCTCATCTGGCCTGATCATGCGATCACCACGGGCTCCGACACGGCCCATTCCGTCGAGAGCGATCTGCTTTACTTGAACTCGAAGGTAAGGAGGGATGTCAGCATACTGATAGACGTCGGTCTCGCCTGACTTTGCGGCATCAGCCTGCCGCTTGGAGAACAAGTCGAAGATTGCCATCAGTTGCCCCTTTATTGGGTATCGATGTAATTTAGCCGACCTGATGATCCAAGAAGGGATGACGGCAAACGATGCTCAAGCCCGCAAATAAACGCATGTGTCCTTCGCTTGGACAAAGCTCTCGAAGCAAACGATAACTCCGGAACGGCGTATTGTGGGCACGTATCGGTCACCGCCGCTCCTCAGCCGACAACCGCATCACCCAAAATTACCTTAACCATCAACTGCTTCACCATGGGACACTGCCAAATCCGGGGCGCGGGGGGCTTCCGAATCGGCTATGGAGCAGCTTCCGGGAGGCCCCGTCGGGCTTCGGGTGGGAAGGCGTATCGCGCTTGTTCTGGCGGCGTTTTCACACGGATGCAGGCGAGGGGGCTGGCGGCGGCGGCGATTGCATCGCTCGTCGGCGCCGGCTTCTCGGCCCAGGCGCTCGCGCCCGATCTGCGCGCGCCCGCGCCCAAGGCGATCGCGCAGGGCTATGACGCCGACGACCATTTCCCCGGCGCCGCTTATTATACCGCGGTCGACGACGAAGCCGCGCCCGGGACGAAGCCGCGCCCGGCGCCGGCGCGACCGGCACCGCCGCGCTGCCCGACCTGCCCGTCCCCGAGGATGCGGCATTGGTCGACGGATCGATCCAGCCCGCGCCGCCCTTCGTCCTCGCCGGCAGCGCCGCCGATCATGCGCGCGCGCTACAATGCCTCACCGACGCGGTCTATTACGAAGCCGCGCGCGAGCCCGACGACGGCCAGCGCGCGGTGGCGCAGGTGGTGCTCAACCGCGTCCGCCACCCCGCCTTCCCGTCGACTGTGTGCGGCGTCGTCTTCCAGGGATCCGAGCGGCGCGGGTGCCAGTTCAGCTTCGCGTGCGACGGTTCGATGGCGCGCGCTCCCGAGCGCGCCGCCTGGACGCGCGCCGCGCGCGTTGCCGCCGCCGCGCTCGACGGCGAGGTGATGCCGGCGGTGGGCATGGCGACGCATTATCATACCTATGCCGTCACCCCGTCGTGGAACCGCAGCCTGGTGATGACCGGCGCGTTCGGCGCGCATTTCTTCCATCGCTGGAAGGGCTATTGGGGTACGCTCGCCGCGTTCAACCAGGCGTATCGCGGGCACGAGCCGCTGCCCGCGCCCCGCCCGAGCGCCGCGCCGATCGATCCGATGGCGACGCCGGTCCCGATCGCCGCCCTGCCGCGCCCGATCGCCACCCCGCGCGAAGCGATCCAGCCCGCCTATGCCGACAGTGGAACGCCGCAGAAGGGCTATACCCCGGCGACCGCCGCGCTCCCGGAGTCGACGATCCTCGATCGCTGGAAAGACACCGGCAAGCCGCTGCGCTAGAGTCGTTCCCAACGTGCGGAATCGCCCCATTTCCGTTCGCCCTGAGCCTGCCGAGGGGCGCATTGCCGCAAACGGTTCGTGCGTGGATAGCCGCCCTTCGACAAGCTCAGGGCGAACGGGTTGGGGTTCATCCTGGCAGAAGCACCTCTAGTCGGCGATGCCGACGCAAACGAAACGGGCCCCGCCATCGCTGGCGGAGCCCGTCGTCATGATCGGGGGCCGGAAGTTACCAGCGGCGCCCCTGGCGATCGTGCTTCTCGACGAACACGCGGCGCTCGAGCTGGTCGAAGCGGCGGTCGAGGTCCTGGCGCTCGGCGAGGGTCAGCCCGGGGCGCGAGGCCCGATAGCGCGCCTCGAGCGCGACGAGCCCACGGAACTCGCTGCGCAGCTGCACCGCCTCGCGGCGATCGAGCGCGCCCGAGCGGACGCCCTGGTTGATCTTCGCTTCGATCCGCGCCTGGCGGGCGTTGATGTTCTGCCAGCCCTGCGCGGCGCCATAGGGCGCGCCGAGCGGCGCGGCGCTGGCGGCGGCGGGAACGGCGGCGGCGACCATGCCAATGCCGGCCAGCAGGATGGTGATCTTCTTCATCGCTTACACTCCTCGGTTACCGGACCGCCTGTGCGGTCGACCCTCGTTATGAGCAGCGCATGTCGCGCGACTGTGCCGTGCCGATTGCTTTTGTGTCCCAAGCTGTCGCACGCTCGGCGGGTTCGTTCAGTTCGAGGCACGGCATGGACCGGTTCAGCTTCTTCTTCGGCTTCTACGGCCTGATCCTGGGCCTGGCGGCAACCGAGGTGCTTTCCGGCTTCGCGCGGTTCGTGCGGGCGCGCGCGGTCGGCCGGATCGAGGCGCAGACTGCGCTGCTCGCGCTGCTGGTGTTCGTCTCGATCTGCGCGACCTGGGTGGATGCGTGGAACACGTTACAAGGCGCGACGGTGGATTTCGCCGGCTTGTGGGCGCCGGTGCTGGTCGCCACGACCTATTATCTCGCGGCCACCGTGGTGTTCCCCACCGACACGGCCGATCTGGAGCGGCTCGGCATCTATTATACCGAGCGCAAGCGCTTCGTGATCGGGATGCTCGTGGCGGCGGACATACTCGTCCATTGGACCTATCTGGACGTCTACGCGGTCGCGCTGCGGAGCCATCCGTTCCAGTTCTGGGGCTATTTCCTTCCCTATATGGCGTTGATCGACGGGGGGATGATCGTGCTGATGTTCGTCAAGGACCGCCGCGCCAATTTGGCGTTGCTGGCAGTCCTCACCGTCCTGTTCCTGCTTCCATATTGGCATCTGACCATGGCGCAGGACATCGAACATCTGCTCGGCGGCTAAGCCGCCTCGAGCAGCCGCTCCGCCTGCGCACGCGCCTCGTCGGTGATGCGCGCGCCGGAAAGCATCCGCGCGATCTCCTCGCGGCGCTCCGCATCATCGAGCTGGCGGACGCCGGTGCGGGTGACCAGGCCGTCGTGGCGCTTGGCGATCAGCAGGTGCGTGGCGCCGCGCGCCGCGACCTGGGGGCTGTGCGTCACCACCAGCACCTGCGCGGTCGTCGCCAGCCGCGCCAATCGCTCGCCGATCGCGCTGGCGACCGCGCCGCCGACGCCGCGATCGATCTCGTCGAAGATCAGCGTGCGCGCGCCACCCTCCTCCGCCAGCGCGACCTTGAGCGCGAGGATGAAGCGCGACAGCTCGCCCCCCGAAGCGATCCTGGTCAGCGGCGCGAAGGGGGCGCCCGGGTTGGTCGAGACGAGGAACTCGATGCGGGTCCATCCCCACGGGCCCCCATTGCTCCTCGCCGAGCGGCTCGACCGCGGTGCGGAAGCGCGCGGCGTCGAGCTTGAGCGGCGCCAGCTCGGCGGCGACCGCGAGATCGAGCCGCGTCGCCGCATCGATCCGTGCGGCCGAAAGCGCGCGCGCCGCGTCGCGATAGGATCGGTGCGCTTCCTCGACGGCGAGTTCGAGGCGGGCGATCTCGCTGCCGCCGCTCTCGATGCGATCGAGCCGGCCGGTCAGCTCCTCGGCCAGCGCGGCGAGATCGTCAGGCTGGACGCGATGCTTGCGCGCCACGCCGCGAAGCTCGAACAGCCGCGTCTCGTCCGATTCGAGCGCCGCCGGATCGAAGGCGAGCGCATCCGCCGCCGCATCGACCAGCACCTGCGCTTCCGAGCCCTCGGTGATCGCGCGGTCGACCGCCGCCAGCGCCTCGGCGAGCGCGGGATGATCGCCGCCGACGCGATCGAGGATCCGCGCCGCCTGGCGCAGCCGGCTGAGCCCGCCGTCCGATCCCTCGAGCAGGTCGGCTACGCCCTGGAGGTCGCCGGTGATCTTCTCGCCGCGCTGCATCGCCGCGCGGCGCTCGGCGAGGCGTTGCTCCTCGCCCGGCTCGGGCGCGAGCGCACGCAGTTCCGCGACGGCATGCTCAAGCCATTCGCGATCGCGCTCGGCAAGGTCGTACTCGGCGCGCGCGACCGCGAGTGCGTCCTGCGCCTCGCGCCACGCGCGGTGCGCGATCGCGACCGGACCGGCATCGGCCCGAGCGAACGCATCGAGCAGCGCGCGATGCCCGCGGGGATTGAGCAGTCCGCGATCGTCGTGCTGGCCGTGGATCTCGACGAGATGCGCCGCCAGCTCGCGCAGCAGCCCCGCCGACGCCGGCTGATCGTTGACGAACGCGCGGCTGCCGCCGTCAGATTTGACGATGCGGCGGATCAGGAGCGGCTCGCCGGGATCGAGATCGAGGCCGTTCTCGGCCATCAGATTGGCGACGCCGCTATCGCACGGGGGGGATTCGAAGCTGGCGGTGACCACCGCCTGCACGGCGCCCTGGCGCACCAGCCCGATCTCGCCCCGCGCGCCGAGCGTGAGCCCGAGCGCGTCGAGCAGGATCGACTTGCCCGCCCCGGTCTCGCCGGTGAGCACGCCGAGCCCGGCGCCGAACTCGAGGTCGAGCGCTTCGATCAGAACCACGTCGCGGATGGAAAGCGCCGTCAGCATGCCGGCCGACTATCGCAGGATCGGACCCGGCGCGGAAGAGCTAGCCTAGCTCCCCGCCGGCTTGGCCGGCGCGGGCGCCGAGACCGGCGGCTGGCCCTGGGCCTGCTCGCGCACCTTGTCCATATTGGCCTGCATCACCTTGTAGGCGCGCTGATACCAGTCGGTGCCGGGATAGTTGGCGCCGAGCACCGCGGCAGCCTTGTTCGCCTCGTCGGGAACGCCGAGCTCGAGATAGGTCTCCGTCAACCGCAGCAGCGCCTCGGGGACGTGCGTGGTCATCTGATACGAATCGACGACGTTGCGGAAGCGCAGCGAGGCCGCGAGCCATTGCCCTCGCGATTCGTAGAAGCGGCCGATCTCCATTTCCTTGCCTGCCAAATGATCGCGCACCAGATCGATCTTGAGCCGCGCGTCGGCGGCATATTTGGAATTGGGGAAACGCCGGGTCAGCTCGCCCAGCGCGTCGAGCGCCTGCTGGGTGATCTTCTGGTCGCGGGTGACGTCCTGGATCTGCTCGTAATAGCTGAGCCCGATCAGATAATAGGCATAGGGCGCGTCGCGATTGCCGGGGTGGACCGAGAGGAAGCGCTGCGACGACTGGATCGAATTAGTGTAATCCTTGTTCAGATAATAAGCGAAGGCGCCCATCAGCTGCGCGCGGCGCGCCCACACCGAATAGGGATGCTGGCGCTCGACCTCGTCGAACAGCGCCGCCGCCAATTTATATTCGTGCGTATCGAGCCGGTGCTTGGCCGCCGAATAGAGCGTGCCGACATCGCGCGCGACATAGGGAAGGTCGCCATGCGCGCGCTTGTGCGCGCAACCGGCGAGGGAAAGCGCGGCCGTGGCAAGAAGCACCAGCGCGAACGGGCGTGACGTGGGATACGCATAGCGCGTGGTCTTAGCCGAGCCCGATGGCCGCAAACAATCCTTTTCGCGGCGGCTTTACGGCGGACCCCGTGCAAGCCATGGACGTTGGCGTCGCGACACCCCGTTCGGAGGGATTCCAGTGACCGCCACGCTCCTCGCCACCCACCGAGTCGAAAAGCCCTGGGGCCGCCACAGGCTGTGGCCGGGCTTTCCCGATCCCGCGCCCGGCCGAGAGCCGGTGGGCGAGATCTGGTTCCAGACCCCGGGCGACGCCGCGCCCGACCTGCTGATCAAATATCTCTTCACCAGCGAGAAACTCTCGGTCCAGGTCCACCCCAATGACGAGCAGGCGCACGCCGCCGGGCTGCCGCGCGGCAAGGACGAATGCTGGGTGATCCTCGCCGCCGAGCCCGATTCGACGATCGCGCTCGGAACCAAAGCGCCCGTCGACCGAGAGACGCTGCGCGCGGCGGCGCTCGACGGATCGATCGAGGGCCTGCTCGACTGGAAGCCGGTCAAGGCGGGCGATTTCTTCTATTCGGGATCGGGGACGATCCACGCGATCGGGGCGGGGATCACGCTGGTCGAGGTCCAGCAGAACAGCGAGACCACCTATCGACTTTACGATTACGGCCGCCCGCGCGAGCTGCATCTCGATGCCGGTATCGCGGTCGCCGATCCGGTGCCGTTCGTGCCGCACCCGATGCCGGGCCGGGTCGCCGACGACCGGGTGATCCTGGTCGAGGGCCCCAAGTTCGTGCTTGAGCGCTGGGAAGGCGGGCATCGCCGCGTCTCGCTGCCCGCGGGCGTGACCGGCTGGCTGGTGCCGCTGGCGGGCGAAGGCGTCGTCGACGGCGTGCCGTGGCGCGCGGGCGATTGCCTCACGCTCGAGGACGAAGCGGAGATCGACGCGTCGATGGGCAGCGGCCTGCTGTTCGCCTATCCGGGCGAACGGCGCATCTGAGGTCCGGTCAGAAAATGAAGTGTCCGAGCGCCAGCCGGATGAAGCCGATCACGAGCACGACGATGTTGAGCGTACGCCCGGCCTTGTTCTCCGCGAGCGATCCCAGCGCGATGCCGATCACCGTGATCACGATAACCAGATAGTTGAGCCAGCCCAGCAGCGGCACCAGCGCGATGAGCATGACGGGCAGCGCGATCACGCCGAGCAGGATGGAGATGAGGTTGAGCATGCCGCCAACATAGGGCGGTCGAGGTGTGTTGGCAAGATAGAACACTTACGCCGCGAGCGGAATCAGCACCTCGTTGCGGCGGAGCGCGCCCGGCGCGATCGGCGAATTGTAGAAGGCGAGTTCGACCGGGCCCGAAGCGCGCAGCCCGTGGTCCTTCATCCAGCGGCGAAGCGCCAGCTCGCGGCCCGCAAGCGCGGTGTCGTTCGCCTCGCCCGAGAAGCGCAGCGCCGCCAGCCGGCGCGGCGCAAGCGCCCGGATCGCGACCCCCGCGGCCGGCGCGGGCATGGATTCGGGGGAAAAGCTCGCAGGCAACACGAACCGCGTCCGCCAGCCGCGCCCGTCCTCGTCTCCGTCGGCGAGCACCGGCAGCGTCATCGCCACCCGGTTTTCCCGCACCGCAGAGATAGTCGACCAGCGCCATGAAGCCTCGCGACAGCGCCGATTGACGCGGCCCTTCCGCGACCGTCTCGGCAACGACGAGCCGAGGATAATCGCGCACGCTGAACGCGCCGTCGCGCTCGACCGTGTCGAACTCGAGCGCGTCGTCCGCGCCCGCGAACAGGGCGAGTCCGAGCCCGGCGGCGATCGCAACCGCGACGCCGGCACCGACGATCTTCGCGCTTCTATGCATGGAATTCCCCTTTGGCCGATACCATTGAACGCCGTTCGGGGGCGCGGGTTCCGGATATGGTTAACGGCGCCTTTGCCGGGTAACCAATCTCTCCAACGCTTCCTTAACCTTCATCGACGATGACGAGCACTCAAGCGGGAGCGCGTGAATGGTCCGCCGGCTGGGGTTCATCCTGTTCGTCATTCTGCCGCTCGCGCTCGCCGCGTGCAGCGGGAGCGACGACGCCAACAACAGCGACGCCGCCGCCAACGGCGTCGATCCCGCGCTCGCGAGCGCGCTCCACGATCAGATCATGGTCGATCCGGCGCTCGGCCAGCAGGCCAACGGCGATTCGATCCGCCCCCCGGGCCAGCCCTATTCGGCCGGCGTCCCCGCCGACGGAGTCGCCGCCAACGGCGACACGGTCAACGACGGTCCGTTGATGCATGTCCCCGCCGCGACCACGGCCGACAACAGCTGCGCCGCCTGCGCCGCCGCGCGCGAGTCGTCGACGCTCGGCGGCCTTGCCGCGCGCCAGGGCGGCGTCACCGGAAGCTGCGCCGCCAACATCCAATACGGCGCCGGCTGGGCGCAGCGGCTGCCCGCCGACCTGCCGCTCTACCCGCAGGCGCGCGTCACCGAGGCGGCCGGCACCGACGGCGGCGCGTGCCAGCTCCGCGTCGTCAGCTTCTCCTCCCCCCAGCCGATCGCGGCGATGCTCGACTGGTATTACACCAAGGCGGTGCGCGCCGGCTACACCGCTGAGCACCAGGTCGACGGCGACGAGCATATCCTCGGCGGCACGCGCGATCGCGACGCCGGCGCCTATGTGCTCTACATGTCGGCACGGCCCGACGGCGGCACCGACGTGGACCTGGTCGCCAACCACGGCGCCTAAGGCGGTTCCCCTGGCCCGCATTCCGCGCTAACCGCGCGGACATGCCCAATCTTCTCCTTGTCATGCTCGGCGGCGCCTTCGGTGCCGTGGCGCGCTACCTCGTCGGCAAGGCGACGCTCGCCGCGTTCGGGCCGGGCTATCCGTGGGGAACGCTCGCGGTGAACCTGATCGGCGGGCTGCTGATGGGCGTGCTCGCCGGCAGCCTCGCGCGGCTGGGCCAGGGCGGCGAGCAATGGCGGCTGCTGCTCGGCGTCGGCGTGCTCGGCGGGTTCACGACCTTCTCGGCCTTTTCGCTCGACGTGATGGTGATGCTCGAGCGCGGCGACTGGATCGCGGGAACCGGCTATGCGCTCGTGTCGGTGATCGGATCGGTCGCGGCGCTGGCGCTCGGGCTCGGGCTGATCCGGTCGCTGGCATGAGCGCCGACGTCCGCCAGTTCGTCGTCGCCGCCGACGACGACGGCATCCGCCTCGACCGCTGGTTCAAGCGCCATCTCGCCGACGTGAGCTTCAACCTGGTCTCGCGCTGGGCGCGCACCGGGCAGATCCGCGTCGACGGCGCGCGGGCCACCCCGGGCGATCGGCTGGCCGAGGGCCAGGTGATCCGCGTGCCCCCCGCTGAGCCCGCCAAGGCCGTCGCCGCGCGGCCCGCGCGCGAGCGGCCGGCGCTGAGCGACGAGCAGCTCGACTATGCGCGATCGATGGTGATCCACCAGGACGCCGCGGCGCTCGTGATCAACAAGCCGCCCGGCCTGGCGACGCAGGGAGGGACCAAGACCACCGAGCACGTCGACGGCCTGCTCGACGCGCTCCAATACGAGGCCGAGGGACGGCCCAAGCTGGTCCACCGGCTCGACAAGGATACCTCGGGCGCGCTGCTGCTGGCCCGGTCGGCGCGCGCGGCGGCGTTCTTCTCGAAGCATTTCTCGGGCCGCAGCGCGCGCAAGCTCTATTGGGCGCTGGTGGTGGGCGTGCCCGAAATCGCCGACGGCTTCATCGACCTGCCCCTCGCCAAGCAGCCAGGGACCGGCGGCGAGAAGATGCATGTCGACGAGGCGGAAGGCCAGCCCGCGCGGACGCGCTACCGCGTGATCGAGCGCGCCGGCAATCGCACCGCCTGGGTCGAGCTCCAGCCGCACACCGGGCGCACCCACCAGCTGCGCGTCCATATGGCGGCGATCGGCCACCCGATCGTCGGCGACGGCAAGTATGGCGGCCAGGAAGCGTTCCTGACCGGCGGCATTTCCCGGAAAATGCATCTCCACGCGCGCCGCATCCGCATCGACCACCCCGACGGCGGCAAGCTCGATGTCACCGCCGAGCTGCCGCACCATTTCGCCGAATCGATGGCGACGCTGGGGTTCGATCCCGCGCTCGGCGACCAGCTCCCGATGGACGACGGCCCGCCGCCGCTGACGCGCGAGCAGCAGAAGGCCAAGGGCCGCGCCCACGCCAAGGCCGTCCGCAAGGAGCGCCGCGGCGAACGGCGCGGGCGCGGGCAGCGCGCGTGAACCGCCTCGCCGTCTTCGACTGCGACGGTACGCTCGTCGACTCGCAGGCGAATATCTGCCGCGCGATGGAGGCGTGCTTCGTCGCTTCGCATCTCGATCCGCCCGAGCGCGCGGTGATCCGCCGCGTCGTCGGGCTCAGTCTGGTGCCCGCGATCGCCGCGCTGCTCCCCGATGCCGACGCCGCGCTCCACGCGACGATGGCCGAGGAATACAAGCGCGCCTTCTTCGCGATCCGCTCGGCGGGAGGGATGGAAGAGGAGCCGCTGTTCGAGGGCATCGCCGATGCGGTGGCGGCGCTGGCCGACGCGGGCTGGATGCTCGGCGTCGCCACCGGAAAGTCCGATCGCGGGCTCGCACACATCCTCGATCACCATGGGTTGCGCGATCGCTTCGTCACGCTCCAGACCGCCGACCGCCACCCCTCCAAGCCGCACCCGGCGATGCTCGCGGCCGCGATCGCCGAAGCCGGAGCCTCGCCCGCGACGACCGCCATGATCGGCGACACCAGCTTCGACATGATGATGGCGCGCGCGGCCGGAACGCATGCAATCGGCGTCGCCTGGGGCTATCATGACCCGCACGAGCTGACCGCTGCGGGCGCGCACCATGTCGCGCAGCACGCGCGCGGGCTGGCCGAACATCTGGAGCGCCTATGACCCCCGACGAATCGCTCGCCCGCAAGCGCTACTATGCGATGATGGCGGTGAACATCGTCGCCACTGCGGGCGCAGTGCTGGGGCTGGTGATCGCCGGACGGTCGCACAGCTGGGGCTATTCGGTGCTCGGCGGCGCGATCATCCTCTCGGCGCTCTACGTGATGGCGGTGGTCCCCGCCGCGATGGCGCAACGCTGGCGCACGCCGCCCGAGGCATGAGGCGCTTCTGGAAGGACGTGACCGTCGCGCGCGAGGACAGCGGTTTCGCGCTGCGGCTCGACGCGCGGCCGGTGCGCACCCCGGGGCGCATCGCGCTGCTGCTGCCGGCGCCGGCGCTGGCCGAGGCGGTGGCGCGCGAATGGCGCGACGCCCCCGACACGGTCGATCCGCGCGCGATGCCGCTGACCGGCCTCGCCAACGCCGCGATCGACCGGATCGCCCCCGATCGCGCCGCCTTCGCCGCCGGGCTTGCCGCCTATGGCGAGAGCGACCTGCTCTGCTACCGCGCCGAAGGCCCCGCCCCCCGCTCGTCGCGCGCGAGGCGGCGCACTGGGACCCCGCTGCTCGATTGGGCGCGCGGACGCTACGACGTGCATTTCGAGGTCCAGGCCGGCGTGATGCACCGTCCGCAGCCGCCCGCGACCGTCGCGCGGCTCGGCGAGGCGGTGGCGGCGCTCGACGCCTTCCGGCTGGCGGGGCTCTCACCGCTGGTGACGGTCAGCGGATCGCTGATCGTCGCGCTCGCGCTGATCGAGGGCGCCGCGGACCGCGAGACGGGCTGGCGCGCGGCGCGGGTCGACGAGGAATGGCAGGCCTAGCAATGGGGCGAGGACGCGCTCGCGATCCGCGCGCGCGATGCCCATCGCGCCGATTTCGACGCCGGCGCGCGCTTCCTGGCGCTGCTTTAGGCGCGCCGGGCCCCGGCATGAACCAGCGCGCGAGCACCGCGCCCGCCGCAAGCCAGGTCGCGACGTCCGCGACGAACGCATAGACGAAATAGCCCCACGGCGCATGGTTGAAGATCGGCTGACCGAGATCGGCATAGCCCGCGATCGCCACCGCGAAGAGCGCGACGAGCTTGAGCCGCGCCGCGAAGCCCAGATTGGCGGTGACCGACCTCAGCCCGAACCCCATCACCAGCGCGCAGACCACCGCCAGCAGCAGCCCCCATAGCAGCGACGCCGTGTCGAACGCCGGAAAGCCGGTGTTGGAATAATGGACCAGCGCGACCGGCCCGTTGGCATAGAGCCCCGTGCCGATCGTCGTCGCCGGCGTCGGGACCAGATAGACGCCGGTGCCCGTCGGCCCCAGATTCGCCTTGAGCGCCTGCTGGAGGAGCGCGGCATTGCTGTCCGGTATCGAGGAGAAGGGGATCCAGCCGAGCAGCGGCCCCCAGAAGACGAAGCCCACCAGCCACATCGCGGCGCCCGCCGCCACGCTTCCGAGCAATAATCTGCGCATGGTCCGCCTCCGTTCGGGAAGCTATTTTATCAGCCCCCGGATGAATCCGATCAACCCCGTCTGGCGCGAGCGCTTGAGCCGCTCGGCCTTGAGGATGATGTGGACCGAATCATAGCATTGGTCGACCTGATCGTTGACCAGCACATAATCATAGCCGTCCCAATGGCTGACCTCCGCCTCGGCGCGGCCCATCCGGGCATCGATCACGTGCACCGGATCGGTCGCGCGCAGCGTCAGGCGCTGGTGGAGCTCCTTGAGCGACGGCGGCAGGATGAAGACGCGCACGACATCGCCGCCGGCGAGCTGGAACAATTGCTGCGCGCCCTGCCAATCGATGTCGAACAATGCGTCGCGGCCCGAGGCGAGGATCCTCTCGACATGCGCCCTGGGCGTCCCATAGCGATGGTCGAACACATGCGCCCATTCGAGGAACTCGTTGTTCGCGACCATCTCGCGGAAGCGCTCGAGATCGACGAAGTGATAATCGATCCCGTCGCGCTCGCCGGGCCGCGGCGGCCGGGTGGTATAGGACACCGACATCTCGAGCTGCGAATCGGCCTCGAGCAGCTTGCGCGCGATCGTCGACTTGCCGGCGCCCGAGGGCGAGGAAAGCACGAACAGAACGCCGCGGCGCTTGAACTTGTGCGGATCGTTCTCGGTGCGGTGGGGCATGGGCGCTACTGGCGTGCCCAAGCCGCCCGCGTCAAGCCGCGCGATTGCCGCGATCGGACGAGGCGACCTGTTTCAGCCTGGCTGAATCGGTACCGGTCGTCTTGCCGAAACGGGTTCAGGCCGGCGCGGAATTGCCGATGCGGCGCGCCACGTAATGCACGCCCAGCGCCACGCCGCCAACGACGATCGCCGCCGGCACCACGCGGCGGGCGACCTCCCACGTCGCGACTCCGGCGATCGCGCCGAGCGCACCGCCCTTGCCGTCGCGCCGGTCGATCCTGTTGCCGATCCAGCCCGCGATTGCCTTGCCGATCATGATCTTCTCCCTTTGCCGTGCCGCCACAGCGCGGGAAGGGCGCCGAAGTTCCTATCGCCCCACCATCGTCTCGGGCCCGCACCACGCGATCGAAGGTCGCCTCGTCGATCAGCCCGAGCTTCAGCCCCGCCTGCTTGAGCGTCGAGCGATCCTCGTGCGCGGTCTTGGCGATCTTGGCGGCATTGTCGTAGCCGATCTCGGGAGCGAGCGCGGTCACCAGCATCAGCGAGCGGTCGACCAATTCGCCGATCCGCGCCTCGTCGGCCTTCATCCCCGCGACCGTCCGCTCGGCGAAGCTGTCCATGCCCACCGCGAGCAGGTGGATCGAGCGCAGCACGTTCGCGCCGATCAGCGGCTTGAACACGTTGAGCTCGAGATGGCCCTGCATCCCGCCGACGGTGATTGCCACATGGTTGCCGATCACCTGACCCGCGACCATCGTCAGCATCTCGCACTGGGTGGGGTTGACCTTGCCGGGCATGATCGAGCTGCCGGGCTCGTTGGCGGGCAGCTCGAGCTCGGCGATCCCCGAGCGCGGGCCCGAGGCGAGCAGGCGGATGTCGTTGGCGATCTTGGTGAGCGCGACCGCCAGCGTGTTGAGCGTCCCCGAGAGATGGACGATCGGATCGTTCGGACGCGAGCGCCTCGAACTTGTTCTCGGCGGTGTGAAGAAGGGGAGGCCGGTCAGCGTCGCGATCTCGGCGGCGATGTCCTCGCCGAAGCCCGCGGGCGCGTTGAGCCCGGTGCCGACCGCGGTGCCGCCCTGCGCGAGCTGGCACATGCCGTGCGTCGTCGCCGGCTCCATCCGCTTGCGGCAGCGGTAGAGCTGGTTGGCGTACCCCGAGAATTCCTGGCCGAGCGTCAGCGGAGTGGCGTCCTGCAAATGCGTGCGGCCGATCTTGACGATGTGGTCCCAGGCCCTGGCCTTGGCGTCGAGCGCGGCATGGAGCTTGTCGAGCGCGGGGAACAGGTCGCGCGTCATCGCGATCGCCGCGGCGATGTGCAGCGCGGTCGGGAAGCTGTCGTTCGACGATTGGCCGCGGTTGACGTCGTCGTTGGGGTGGACCGGGGCCTTGCCGCCGCGCTTGCCGCCGAGCATCTCGTTGGCGCGGCCGGCGATCACCTCGTTGGCGTTCATGTTCGATTGGGTGCCCGATCCGGTCTGCCAGATCACCAGCGGGAACTGGTTCGTCGAGCTTGCCCGCGACGACTTCGGCAGCGGCGGCCTCGATCGCGTCGGCCTTCTCGTCCGAGAGGCCGTTCTTGCGGTTCACCCGTGCCGCCGCCTGCTTCACGATCGCGAGCGCGCGGACGATGCGATCGGCATCCGCTCCATGGCTCCGAACGGGAAGTTCTCGATCGATCGCTGCGTCTGCGCGCCCCAATAAGCGGCGGCGGGCACTTCGATCGCGCCGATCGAATCGGTTTCGGTGCGGGTATCCTGGCTCACAAATCCTCCGTCTTCCCTTGGCCCCCAAGGGAGCCGGGGGCGCTGTAGCGGGTGCGGTGGAGCGATGCCAGCGGGGAGACGCGCGGGCGGGCCACGGCGGGACCCGCGCGCGCCGACCGCTCGCTATCGGGGAAAATGCTCGACGTGAGTCTCCGCCTTACGCCCGAAGTACAGCGCCCGGCGCCCCGAGAAGGACACCAGATAGCCTGCGCACCCGCCGCGCTTCACCTTGTCGCAAAAGCCCTTGTAGCTATAGCCGGGCACCAGATCCTGCGCCTCGCGGATCGCGCCTTTGACCACTTCCGCGTCGAAGCCGGGCGCGATGGCGATCGGGCTGCGATGGGTGGCCAGCTCGAAGCTCTCGCCATCGGGAAGATAATAGACGGCCCGGCCGGATCGCAGATCGACGAGATAGCCTTCAAAGCCCGCCTCGACCAAGGCGCCCACGACCTGTGGAAACGTCATGCTATCGCCCTCGGCACCCTGAAGGCAGTGGCGCGCGGCTGCTTGCTGCCGTGGAGTCATCGGATCGTTCCTTTCGACGGGATCGGATTTCAGGCGACGGGGATCGACTTCAGCCCGCGTCGCGCGACGATGCCCTTGAGCGTGCGCTCCATCGTCGCGCGCTCCTCGGCGGTGAGCGCATCGAAGAACTCGGCGTCGTTCCTGTCGGCCAGTTCGGCGATCAGCGGGACCAGCGCCGCTCCTTCGCGGGAGAGCGCCAGCGTGTGCATCCGCAGGTCCCCCGCGCCGTCGTCGCGGACTAGCAGTCGCTTCGCGAGGAGGCGATCGGCGAGCTTGCTGATCGCTCCCCGGGTGAGGCCGAGACGCTCCGCAAGACGGCTGGGGCCGATCGGCGGCTGGCCGAACAGCTCGCGAAGCACAACCCATTCCGCCACCGTCACGCCCCTGTCCGCCAGCTTGCGGGCAAATTCGTGCGAGACGTGGTTGGACACGAACCGAAGCCAATATCCCAGATGGGATGCCAGCGGGCGAAACGGTTGTGGCGCCAGGCATGGCTGCTCCTTGTTGACCGGGAAACTATCTTCTCGATGTTTCCTAGTCAACAAAATTCTTGGGGGCCAAGCCTCGGCACCAGCGCGGAGGCGGCTGGACCGGTGCCAAGGCAGCGCGTGGCAATTGAGGAGCGGCCTCAAGCGTCTGGCAGGGTCCCTGCCCGGCCCCCAAGCCTATTTCTTCCGCTTGAAATCCACCGAGACGACGTTTGACCCGTCGTCGACCGCCTTGGGCGCATGCGGCCCGTCGTTCTCGGCCTCCTCGTGCGGCTCGGGGCCGTCGGGGCCTTCCTGCGCCTGGAAGCGCAACTCGAAATTGACCGCCGGATCATGAAAGCCGGTGATCGCCGAGAAGGGAATCGCCAGGATCGCGGGGATCTGGTTGAAGCTCAGCCCCACCGAGAATCGCTGGTCGTCGACCTTGAGGTCCCAGAAGCGATGCTGGAGGACAATCGTCATCTCGTCCGGGAAGCGCTCGATCAGCCGCTGCGGGATGTCGACTCCGGCGGCGTGGGTCTTGAAGGTGATGTAGAAATGGTGGCTGCCGGGCAGCGCCTGGGTGGCCGCGACGGTGCCCAGCACGCGGCCGACCACGGCGCGCAGCGCCTCCTGGACGATCTCGTCATAGGGAATCAGGCTGTCGGGTACGGTGGCGGTCATATCGCTTGGACTAGCGCTTCGCGCCCACCGGTCAAGATTGCATGGGACGCCGGCGCGCGCTATGTGGGGCGGGATGCGGACCGCGACCATCAGCCGGGCGACCAAGGAAACCTCGATCGACGTGACCGTCGACCTCGACGGCACCGGCGACTATGCGGTTTCGACGGGCATCGGCTTCCTCGATCACATGCTCGAGCAGCTCTCGCGGCATTCGCTGATCGATCTGTCCGTGAAGACCCTGGGCGACCTCCACATCGATCAGCACCACACCACCGAGGATACCGGCATCGCGATCGGCGAGGCGGTCGCCAAGGCGCTGGGGGACAAGGCCGGCATCCGCCGCTACGGCGACGCGCTCTCGCCAATGGACGAGACGCTGACCCGCGTCGCGCTCGATATCTCGGGACGGCCGTTCCTCGTGTTCGCCTGCGAATTCTCGGTGCCCCGGCTCGGCGAGATGGATACCGAGCTGTTCGAGCATTGGTTTCACAGCTTCGCGGGCGCGGCCGGGATCACGCTCCACGTCGAGACGCTTTATGGCAAGAACAACCACCACATCATCGAGAGCGCGTTCAAGGGCCTCGCCCGCGCGCTGCGCGAGGCGGTCGAGATCGATCCGCGCAAGGCGGGCGCGATTCCGTCGACCAAGGGGATGCTGTGATGATCGTGGTGCTGCTCGCCCATAAGGTCGACCCCGCGGAGATCGAGCGGCCTGCGCGCCGCGCATCTCGACTGGCTGAAGGCCGGGCTCGCCGAGGGCCGGCTGCTGATGGCGGGGCGCAAGCTGGCCGCCGCCGGCGGCGTGCTCCTCACGCGCGGCACGCTCGACGAGGTCAAGGCCTGGGCCGCCACGGACCCCTTCGCGCTGGCCGGCGCCTCCGACTATGAGTTCGTCGAGATCGCTCCCGGCATCGTCGCGCCGGGGCTGGAAGCGCTGGCGGGATGAGCGTCGCGCTGATCGATTACGGCGCGGGCAATCTCCATTCGGTCCCACAATGCGCTCAAGGCCGCGGCCGCGCGCGACATCGCCGTAACTGCCGATCCCGAGGTGGTGCTGCGCGCGGATCGCATCGTGCTGCCCGGCGTGGGCGCGTTCGGCGCGTGTGCGGCGGGGCTGCGCGCGATCCCCGGTATGATCGAGGCGATGGAGGCGCGCGTGCTGGCCGAGGGCGCGCCGTTCCTCGGCGTGTGCGTGGGCATGCAATTGATGGCCGATCGGGGCGACGAGCTGGGCGCGCATGCGGGACTGGGGTGGATGCCGGGCGTGGTCCGCGCAATGCACCCGCCGAGGGGATCCGGATCCCGCACATGGGCTGGAACGACGTAGTCCCCACGCGCCCGCACCCGTTGATCGAGGCGGGCGAAGCCTATTTCCTTCACAGCTTCGCGTTCGAAGGCGACGGCGCGCTGGCGACGACCGACCATGGCGGCCCGGTGATCGCGGCGATCGGGCGCGACAATCTGGCGGGCGTCCAATTCCACCCCGAGAAGAGCCAGCGCTACGGCATCGCGCTGCTCGAGCGGTTCCTCGCATGGCGGCCCTGATCGTCTTCCCCGCGATCGACCTCAAGGGCGGGCATGTCGTACGGCTGGCCGAGGGCGACATGGATCGCGCGACGATCTATGGCGACGATCCCGCCGCGCAGGCCGTGGCCTTCGCCGCGGCGGGGGCGGAGCATCTCCATGTCGTCGATCTCGACGGCGCCTTCGCGGGCAAATCGGTCAATGGCGGGGTGGTCGCCGATGTCTCCTGCGGGCGTTCGACGGCAAGCTCCAGCTCGGCGGCGGCATCCGTTCGCGCGAGTCGATCGAGCGCTGGCTCGATCTGGGCGTCCACCGCGTCGTGATCGGCACCGCGGCGCTGGAGAATCCCGCACTGGTCCGCGAGGCAGCGCGCGACAATCCCGGCGCGATCGTCATCGCGGTCGATGCGCGCGACGGGATGGTCGCGACGCGCGGCTGGGCGGACGTATCGACGGTGCCCGTCGTCGATCTTGCGCGGCGGTTCGAGGATGCGGGGGTCGCGGCGCTGCTGTTCACCGATGTCGGCCGCGACGGGATGCTCAAGGGATGCAACGTCGCGGCGACGGTGGCGCTGGCGCGCGCGGTGTCGATCCCGGTGATCGCCAGCGGCGGCGTGACCGACATCCGCGACATCGTCGTGCTGAGCGGACATGTGGTGGACGGCATCGAGGGCGTGATCACCGGGCGCGCGCTCTACGACGGGCGGCTGAGCCTGGTGGAAGCGCTGAAGGTGGCGCAGGGATGAGAGTCGGGAGCAATATGGCCCCTCCCCTTCAGGGGCGGAGTTGGGGGTGGGGCTTCTCAGTCTCACCGAGCCCCTCGCCTGCGGCACTGCCCCATCCCAGCCCCGCGCTGTTCAGGTCATGCCGGGGGCATGGCCGACCCGGTGCGCCTGAAGGGGAGGGGCTTCAGCGATGACCGTCCGCGCGCGCGTGATTCCGTGTCTCGATGTGGCGAACGGCCGCGTGGTCAAGGGCGTCAACTTCGTTGATCTCCAGGATGCCGGCGATCCGGTCGAGCAGGCGCGCGCCTATGACGCCGCCGGCGCCGACGAGCTCTGCTTCCTCGACATCACCGCCAGCCACGAGGCGCGCGGCACGATGGTCGATGTCGTGCGCCGCACCGCCGAGGTCTGCTTCATGCCGCTCACCGTCGGCGGCGGCGTGCGGACGGTGGCGGATGCGCGCGCGCTGCTGCTCGCGGGAGCGGACAAGGTGGCGGTCAACTCGGCCGCGGTTGAGCGGCCGGAGGTGGTCGCCGAGATCGCCGAGCGGATGGGCAGCCAGTGCGTGGTCGCCTCGGTCGACGCCCGGCGCGTCGGCGCGGGGTGGGAGGTCTTCACCCACGGCGGCCGCCGCGCGACGGGGATCGACGCGGTCGCGCACGCGCTGCGGCTCGCCGAGCTTGGCGCGGGCGAATTGCTCGTCACCTCGATGGACCGCGACGGCACGCGCGACGGCTACGACCTCGCGCTGATCCGCGCGATCGCCGATCGGGTGACGGTGCCGGTGGTGGCGAGCGGCGGGGTCGGCAACCTCCGGCACCTCGTCGAGGGGATCACCCTGGGCCATGCCTCGGCGGTGCTCGCCGCCTCGATCTTCCATTTCGGCGAGGCGACGGTGGCGCAGGCGCATGCGGCGCTTGCCGCCGCGGGGATTCCGGTCCGCGCTTAACGATTTGGCGGCGAACGGCGGCTACAAGGGCGCATGCTTCGCTTCGCCCTGCTCCTGACGATCGCCGCGCCGGCGCTGGCCGACGAGCCCGCGCACAGCGGCGTCGCCGGCACGCGATCGATGCCGGAGCTTTCGGACGTAGCGCTGTTCGCGGTGGCGGCGGCGGGACTCTATGCCGCCCGCCGCGCGCTGCGCGCGCGCTTTCGCGCCAAGGATTGACAGCGCCGCCGGGCTCCCGCAGCCCGCACGCATGCCCGACTCCGACCCCCCTCGACCGCCTCGAGCGCCTGATCCGCGAGCGCCGCGGCGGCGATCCGGCGACTTCCTATGTCGCCAGGCTGACCGCCGAGGGCCCCGCGCGGATCGCCAAGAAGCTCGGCGAGGAAGCCGTCGAGACGGTGATCGCCGCCCTGGGCCGCGATCCCGCCGCGCTGACCGGCGAGGCGGCCGACCTCGTCTTCCACCTGCTCGTGCTGCTCGCCGACGCCGGGCTCAGCCTCGACGACGTCCGCGCCGAGCTGGCGCGGCGTGAGGGAGTCTCGGGGCTCGAGGAAAAGGCGCGGCGCAGGCGATGACCCGCCAACACACGAGGCCGATCTATCTTGCTCCGGGCGAGCCGTCGGTTTCCTTGTTGCCGGTCGGTCTCGCGGGCGGAAGCGAAGCGTTCAGCGAAGCGGATCTCCAGCGCCTCATACATCGCCACCCGGAATGCCTCCCGATCGGCGAGATCGACTCTTTGTTCGCGGACCCGGTTCCGGTCTGCATGGAGCTCGCTACGCCCGCCGGCTCCATCGACAATTTCATGGTGACCGCCTCGGGACTACCGGTGCTGGTTGAATGCAAGTTATGGCGGAATCCGGAGGGCCGCCGCGAGGTCGTGGGTCAAATTCTCGACTATGCGAAGGAGCTCGCTCGCTGGACATCGTCGGATCTGCAACGGGAGGCCAGTCGACGAACCGGGCGTGAAGGCAATGCGCTGCTACAATGCGTTCGCGACGCCGGCCACGAAGCGGACGAAATCACCTTCAACGATAATTTGTCCCGCAACCTTCGGCGGGGCCGGTTCCTTCTTTTGATCGTTGGAGACGGGATTCGCGAAGGGGTTGAAGCGATCGCTTCCTATCTTCAGGGCCACACCGGATTGCATTTCACGCTGGGCTTGGTCGAGATGCCGATCTTCCGAATGCCCGGCGGCAGCCATTTGGTCGCGCCGCGAGTCCTCGCGAGGACCGAAACCATCCTTCGAACGGTGATCGAAGTGCCGGAGGGATATCTCGTCGCCGAAAACCCGGAAGCGTCCACCGAGTCACCGGCGCACGACGAGATCGCGGAGGAGCGCCTCGCCTTTTGGAGGACCTTCGTTGCCGGGCTTTCGCTCGACGACCCGGATCAGGCGATTCCGAAAGCGACACGTCAAGGATCGATCTATGCCCCTTTGCCCAAAGGCGTCTGGCTCACGATTTATCGTATGATGCAGCAGAATGCGCTTGGCGTGTACGTCTCATACTCGCGTGGCAGCCCAGGCGAACGTAAAGTTCTCGCGATCGTGGCAGCTGAGGGGCCTAGGATTCTCGACGAGCTTGGCGGCACCGCCAGGATCGGTGCGGACAAGATCGGGAGGACGCTTATCCAGGACGAGCGGGTCTTTCGCGATCTATCCGACGCGGGCGCCAGGGTTGAAGCGATTGCGTGGCTTCGGACGCGGGTGAACGATTTCGTGAATGCCGTTCGGCCGCGCCTGAAGGCGACGATCGCTGACGAGGAACCGAGCTGACCATGCCCATCGACGCCACCTTGCCTTATGACGACGGCAACGTCTTCGCGAAGATCCTGCGCGGCGAGATTCCGGCACGCAAGGTCTATGAGGACGCGTTCGCGCTCGCCTTCCACGACATCAATCCGGTCGCGCCGCAGCATATCCTCGTGATCCCGAAGGGCGCCTATGTCTCGTGGGACGATTTCTCGGCCAAGGCCTCGGACGCCGAGATCGCCGGGTTCGTCCGCGCGATCGGCGCGGTCGCGCGCGACAACGGGATGGTCGCCGAGGGCTATCGGCTGCTCGCCAACATCGGGCTGCAATCGGGGCAGGAAGTCCCCCACCTCCACGTCCATATCTTCGCCGGGCGGCCGCTCGGGCCGATGCTCGCGCGATAAGGGATTGCACGGCCTCGATTTGCGGTTAGGCTCCCGGCTTCGATAAATTGGCGGCGCCCGAGCGCCGCAATTCTGGGGGAATCGCTCATGAACTGGCGCGTCAAGCCGCTCGATGCCATCCTCGCCGCTGCCGAGAAGAAATCGCTCCACCGCTCGCTCGGCTGGTTCCAGCTGATGCTGTTCGGGGTCGGCTGCGTGATCGGGACCGGGATCTTCGTGCTCACCGCGGCCGGCGCGCAGAAAGCGGGGCCCGGGCTGTTGCTCGCCTTCGCGATCGCCGGCGCGATCTGCATCGTCGCCGCGCTATGCTACGCCGAAATCGCGGCGATGGTGCCGGTGGCGGGCTCGGCCTACACCTATACCTATGCGACGATGGGCGAGTTCCTCGCCTGGACGGTCGGCTGGGCGCTGGTGCTCGAATATGCGGTGGCGGCGAGCGCGGTTTCGGTCGGCTGGTCGGGCTATTTCACGGGGACCTTCCTCGATCATACATTGGGGATACACCTGCCCGCCTATCTGACCGCCGGGCCGCTCGCGCTCGGCGGCGCCGCCGGCGGCCTCATCAACCTGCCCGCCGCGCTGATCGCCCTGCTCGTCACCTGGCTGCTGATGATCGGCACCACCGAGAGCGCGCGGGTCAACGCGGTGCTCGTCACGATCAAGGTGACCGCGCTCACCGCCTTCATCATCCTGACGCTGCCCAAGACCGACATGGCCAATTTCAACCCCTTCCTGCCCGCCGGCGTGTTCGGCGGCTTCGGCACCGGGGTCGGCGCGGTCGGCGCCGCGGCGACGATCTTCTTCGCCTATGTCGGCTTCGACGCGGTCTCGACCGCGGCCGAGGAGACCAAGAACCCGCAGCGCAACGTGCCGATCGGGCTGATCGGATCCTTGCTGTTCTGCACGATCTTCTACATCCTCGTCGCCGCCGGCGCGGTCGGCACGATCGGCGGCCAGCCGATCATGGGCCCGGGCGGCGTGCCCTTTCCCGCCGGCTCGGAAGAACTCGCGCGCCAATGCGCGCTGCCGCAGTATCACGAGATGCTGGTCTGCTCGAACGAGGCGCTGGCGCATGTGCTGCGCCAGATCGGCTTCGGCACGGTGGGCAATTTCCTCGGCTATGCCGCGGGGTTCGCGCTGCCGTCGGTGATCCTGATCCTGCTGTTCGGCCAGACGCGCATCTTCTTCGTGATGGCGCGCGACGGACTGCTGCCCGAGGTGCTCTCGAGGGTCCATCCGAAGTGGAAGACCCCCTATGTGGTCACCGCGATCACCGGGGTCGCGACGGCGATCACCGCCGCGTTCCTGCCGGTCGGGCAGCTCGCCGACATCGCCAATGCGGGGACGCTCTATGCCTTCATGATGGTGGCCATCGCCGTCATGATCCTGCGCCGCACCGCGCCGCAGGTGCAGCGCGCGTTCAAAACCCCGATCCTCTGGCTGATCGGGCCGCTGACGATCGTGGGCTGCGTCTTCCTGTTCTTCAACCTGCCGACTGCGGCGATGCTCGTGCTGCCGATCTGGGGCGCGTTCGGGCTGCTGATCTATTTTGCCTATGGCTTCCGCAAGAGCCATCTCGGCAAGGGCATCGTCGAGGTGGTGCCCTCCACCGACGTCGAGCCGCTGACCCCCGGCGTCTGAGACCGACGCGGACCGGAACGGAAACGGCCGGGATCGCTCCCGGCCTTTTCTGTCCGGCTATCCGATCGCCGTCGCCGCCAGCGCCTTCAGGTCCACCTCGGGCCGTGCGCCGTAATGCTGGATGATCTCGGCCGCGCAGACCGCGCCGAGCTTGAGCGACGCCTCGATCCCCAGCCCCTGCGCCTGGCCGTGGAGGAATCCCGCCGCGAACAGATCCCCGGCGCCGGTGGTGTCGACCACGCGCTCGATCGGCTCGGCCGGAACCTCGACGCGCGTGCTGCCCGAAAGCGCCATCGCGCCCTTCTCGCTGCGCGTGACCACCAGCAGCGGCACCTTGCCGTGGATATGCGCGACCGCGGCCTCGAACGCCTCATGCTCGCACAGCGCCAGCAGCTCGTTCTCGTTGGCGAACAATATGTCGATCAGCCCGTCGGCGATGAGTTGGCGGAAATCGCCGCCGTGGCGCGAGATGCAGAAGGTGTCGGAGAGCGTGAAGGCGACCTTGCGGCCGTTCGCCCGCGCGATCGCGATCGCCTCGCGCATCGCCTGGCGCGGCTCCTCGGGATCCCAGAGATAGCCCTCGAGATAGAGGATCGCGCCCGACGCGATCAGCTCGCGGTCGAGCGCCGAGGCGGGGAGGAACTGCGAGGCGCCGAGGAAGGTGTTCATCGTCCGCTGCCCATCGGGGGTGACGAAGATCAGGCAGCGCGCGGTGGTCGGCTCGCCGGCGCGGGTGGGAGTGCCGAAATCGACGCCGGCGGCGCGGATGTCGTGCGCGAAGATCTCGCCGAGCTCGTCGTCGGCGACCTGGCCGATGAACCCGCATCTGCCGCCCAGCGCCGCGATCGCCGCGACCGTGTTCGCCGCCGATCCACCCGAGACTTCCCGGCCCGGGCCCATCTTGGCGTAGAGCGCGTCGGCCTCGGCGGGCGAGAACATCAGCTGCATCGATCCCTTGGTCATCCCCTGCTCGACGATGAAGCCGTCGTCGGCTTGCGAAAGGATGTCGACGATGGCGTTGCCGATCGCGACGACGTCATAAGCGGGAGAGGCCACAATATGCTCCTAATGGGTTGCGCGGTTGCCCTAGGGGCAGGCAAAGGAGAGTGCAACCGAGCCGGCCGGGGAGAGACGCGCGTGATCCAAGCCCTGCTGCTTTCGATCGGACAATTGCTCGATGGCCGGATCGCGCTGGTGTTCCTCAAATCGATGGGGCTCACCGCCCTGCTGTTCGGCGGGGTATGCGTCGGGCTCTATTTCGGGCTGCACGGGCTGGCGGCGCGGCTGCTCGGGACGGGCGCCGATGCGAGCACCGTCGCCGATATCGCGACGATCGTGATCGGATTGTTCGCGGCGTGGCTGCTGTTCCGCATCATCGCGATCGCGGTGATCGAGGTCTTCGCCGACGACGTCGTCGACGCGGTCGAGGCGCGGCACTATCCCGAGGCGCATGCGAACGTGCGACGGCTGCCGTTCCACCAGTCGCTGCGGATGGGGCTGGGATCGGCGGGGCATGCGCTGCTGCTCAACCTGCTCTTCTCGCCAGTCTATCTGATCGCGCTGCCCGCCGCGCCGTTCGTCTTCTTCCTGGTCAACAGCTGGCTGCTCGGGCGCGACCTGGGCGACATGGTCGCGGTGCGCCACATCCCGGTGCGCGATCTGCCGCGCTGGCGACGGCGATCGCACTTCCGGCGGCTGACGGTGGGGGGAATCGGCACGGCGATGTTCCTCGTCCCCGGGCTCAACCTGCTCGCGCCGGTGATCGGCGCGGCGATGGCGACCCACGCCTTCCACCGCGCGCGGCGATGACGCGCGGCTGGGCGGCGGCGGCGGCGCTCGCGCTCGCCGGATGCGGCGGCGAGGCCGCTCCGGCGGTGCGCTCGGCGGGCTATGTGCCGGTGCCGACGATCGCGGCCGGCGGGCTCACGCCGACCGGCGGGCAGAGCGCGGCGATGCTGATCGCGAGGTTCGGCCCGCCGAAGATCGACGTGCGCGAAGGCCCGGCGCGCAAGCTCCAGTTCCTCGGGCCGGCGTGCGTGCTCGACGCCTATCTCTACCCGCGCGGCCGCGGCGAACCGATCGTCACGCACATCGACGCGCGTCGGCGCGACGGAAGTACGATCGATCCGGTGAGCTGCATGGCGGCGCTGACGCATGGCGCCCAACCGACACGGGCTCCCTAGGTCAGCCACTCCCGCCGAACATCGGAATCGCTTTCCGCCGCGCTTCTCGGCTCGCGCTCCGCTTCCCACCGCGCCGCATCCAGCCGCCGCAGCGCCCACACCGCCGCGCCGCGCACCTCGGCTGCCGGATCGCCGAGCAGCGCCGCGACCGGGTCCGCCAGGGCCGCGCTGCCGCTGTTGCCCGCCGCGATCAGGCAGTTGCGCACCATCCGGTCGCGGCCGATGCGCTTGATCGGCGATCCGGCGAAGACCTGGCGGAAGCCGGCGTCGTCGAGCGCGAGCAGGTCCGCCAGCTCGGGCGCGACCAGCTCGGCGCGCGGCGCGAAGGCCAGGTTGGCGCGCGCGGCGGCGGCGAACTTGTTCCATGGGCACACCGCCAGGCAATCGTCGCAGCCGTAGATGCGGTTGCCGATCGCCTCGCGGAACGCCGGGGGGATCGGCCCCTTGTGCTCGATCGTGAGGTACGAGATGCAGCGCCGCGCATCGAGCCGGAACGGCGCGGGAAACGCATCGGTCGGGCAGGCAGCCATGCACGCGCCGCACGAGCCGCAGCGCTCGTGCCCCGGCATATCGGGCGCCAGCTCGAGCGTCGTGTAGATCGCGCCGAGGAACATCCAGCTGCCGTGCGCGCGACTGACGAGATTGGTGTGCTTGCCCTGCCAGCCCAGCCCCGCCGCCTCCGCCAGCGGCTTCTCCATCACCGGCGCGGTATCGACGAACACCTTGATGTCCGCCGGCACGATCCCGACCAGCCAGCCGCCGAGCGCCTTCAACGCGCGCTTGACCACATCGTGATAGTCGGCGCCCTGCGCATAGACCGAGATGCGCCCCAGCTCGCCCGCGCCGGCCAGCGCAAGCGGATCCGCGGCGGGGGCATAGCTCATCCCGAGCGCGATCACCGAGCGCACCTCGGGCCACAGCGCGGCGGGGCTTTCGCGCTGATGCGCGCGCGCCTCCATCCACAGCATCGATCCGTGCGCGCCCTCGGCGAGCCATTGCCGCAGCCGCACGCCGGCGGCGGGCGCGGCATCGGCGCGCGCGATTCCGCAGGCGGCGAATCCCAATTCGGCCGCTTTCGCCTTGATCAAGGCTTCCAGTGGCTTGCCTTCATACATCACCCCCCGCTACCACGGAGCGGCCGCCAACCGAGGGGGAAAT
>JBBCID010000017.1:0-169519 GCA_037200705.1 Sphingomonas sp.
ATGCGCAAACTGATCGTCGTCACCGCAACCGCCATCGCCGCCCTTGCCTTCGCCGCGCCGGCGGCCGCGCAGAGCCGCGATCGCGGCTCGTCGGGCCACAAGGACCAGGCCCGCGGCGAACGCGAAATCCCGCACTGCGATCATGTCATCGGCACCATCTCGATCGTCGAGCCCGACAATCAATGGTGGCGCGAATACAACCTCGGCAGCCCCGAGGCGATCCTCAAGGTGTTCATCCAGCAATCGGGCTGCTTCACGCTCGTCAATCGCGGCCGCGCGCTGCAGAGCCGCGCGATGGAGCGCGCGATGGCCGACAATGGCGAGCTCCAGGGCGGATCGAACATGGGCAAGGGCCAGGTCCGCGCCGCCGATTACCTGCTCCAGCCGGACATCGTCTCGGGCAACGGCAATTCGGGCGGCGGCAACGTCGGCGGGGCGCTGGGCGGCCTGCTCGGCCACCACGGCATCCTCGGCGGGGTCGGCGCGATCGCCGGCGGGATCAGCATCAAGAAGAAGGAAGCCAATGTAACGCTGTCGCTGGTCGACAGCCGCACCACCGAGGAATCGGTGAGCGAAGGCTATGCGCGCAAGACCGATGTCGGGTTCGGCGGCGGCGGCGGCGGCGGCTGGTGGGGCGGCCTGGCCGCGGCCGGCGGCTCGGGCTACCAGAACACCGAGATCGGCCAGGTGATCGTGCTCGCCTATCTCGATGCCTATATCAAGATGGTGCACCAGCTCGGCGGGATCTGACCGCGGAACCTCGGCCATCCCCGCGCGGTTGCGCGGGGATGGACCGCATCGGCACCGCCGGCTGGGCAATCCCGCGCGCGATCGCGCACGCCTTTCCCGCCGAGGGCAGCGGGCTTGCGCGCTATGCGGCGCGCTTCGACGCGGTCGAGATCAACAGCAGCTTCTACCGCCCCCACCGCCGCTCGACCTATGAGCGCTGGGCGGCGAGCGTGACCGCCGACTTCCGCTTCTCCGTCAAGCTTCCCAAGGCGATCACGCATGCGGCGCGGCTGGTCGATTGCGATCCGCTCCTCGCCCAGTTCGCCGAGCAGGTCGCCGGCCTCGGCGATCGCCGCGGGCCGATCCTCGTCCAGCTTCCGCCGAGCCTGGCGTTCGATCCCGCGGTCGCGCAGAGCTTCTTCGCGAGCCTGGCCGATCGGCTCGGCGGCCCGATCGCGTGCGAGCCGCGCCACCCGAGCTGGTTCGTGGCAGAGGCCGACGCGCTGTTGCGCGACCGTCGCGTCGCGCGCGTCGCCGCCGATCCCGCGCGCGTTCCCGCCGCCGCGGTCCCGGGCGGCTGGCCGGACCTCGCCTATTTCCGCCTGCACGGATCGCCGCGCGTCTATCGGTCGAGCTATACGCCGCCGGCGCTGGCGGGACTGGGCCGGCCGGGTCGCCCGCGCCGGCGCGGCCGAATCCTGGATCCTGTTCGACAATACCGCGAGCGGCAGCGCCGCATCCGACGCGATCGCGTTCGCCGAAACGCTCGGACCGCGCCGTGCCGCCCTCCCTTGCCCCGGCGCGCCCACGCGCTAGGTTGCCCGGCAACGAGGTTAGGGAGGGGCAATGCGCCATATCGCGATCATCGGCTCGGGCCCCGCGGGCTATTACACTGCCGAGGCCTGCCAGAAGGCGTTCGGCGCCGACGTCCGTGTCGACATCATCGATCGGCTGCCGGTCCCGTACGGCCTGATCCGCACCGGCGTCGCGCCCGATCACCAATCGATCAAGGCGGTGTCGCGCCGCTACGAGGCGGTGGCGCTCAGCGACAATGTCCGCTTCGTCGGCAACGTCCTGATCGGCGGCGACGTGTCGATCGGCGAGCTGCTCGGGCTCTACGACGCGGTGGTGCTCGCGACCGGCGCGCCCGCACGACCGCCCGCTCGAGCTGCCCGGCGGCGACCTGCCCGGCGTGGTCGGGTCGGCGGCGTTCGTCGGCTGGTACAATGGGCATCCCGACTATGCCGATCTCGACCCCGCCGCTGGACGGCCTCGGCGCGGTGGTGATCGGCACGGCAATGTCGCGCTGGATGTCGCGCGGATCCTCGCCAAGACCGAGGAGGAATTCGCGGGATCGGACATCGTCGGCCATGCGCTGAGCGCGCTGCGGGGATCGCGCATCACCACGATCACTCTCCTCGGCCGCCGCGGACCCCACCAGATCGCGATGACACCCAAGGAACTGGGCGAGCTCGGCCATCTCGCGCGCGCCACGCCGGTCGTCGATCCCGCCGACTTCCCCCCGAGCTCGACGACGCGCTGCTCGAGCCCGGCCAGCGCAAGTCGGTGATGCACCTGCGCAGCTTCGCCGCGGGCGCGGCGACGGACAAGCCGGTCCGCATCGTCTTCGATTTCTTCGCGATGCCGGTGGCGATCGAGGGCGAGGGCCGTGCCGAGCGCGTGATCGTCGAGCGGACCGCGCTCGATCCCGCGGGCGCCGCGCGCGGCACCGGCGAGACCTATGCGGTGCCGGCGGGCCTGGTGGTGAGCTGCATCGGCTATCGCACCCCGCCGATCGCGGGGGTGCCCTACGACGATCGCGCCGCCGCTTTGCCAACGACGAGGGGCGCGTGCTTCCCGGGCTCTATGCAGTCGGCTGGGCGCGGCGCGGACCGACGGGGACGATCGGCACCAACCGCCCCGACGGCTATGCGATCGCCGAGAAGATCGCCGAAGACGTCCCCGCTGCCACCGGCAAGACCGGTCGCGCGGGGCTCGATGCGCTGCTCGATTCGCGCGGGGTCGAGATCGTCACCTTCCGCGACTGGCAGAGGATCGAGGCCGCCGAGATCGCCGCGGCGCGCGCCGGCTCCCCGCGCGAGAAATTCACCAGCATCGCGGCGCTGCTGGCCGCGCGCGGCGGCTGAACCGAAGCGCTTGCGCGGCCCCAGCGCGCGTGGCTATAGGCCCCCTCCAAGCGCTAGCCGGTCTGCCCCCGCAGGCATCGCGACCGGACTCCGTCGGGGAGTAGCTCAGCCTGGTAGAGCACTGCCTTCGGGAGGCAGGGGCCGGAGGTTCGAATCCTCTCTCCCCGACCAATTCCAGCCGCCGGACGATCATATTCCGCCATTTTGGCCCCTCTACCGCGTTGACTGACGCCCGGTGGCGCCGCAGCTTGCGCCGCTCGTGCCAGGGCCGGTCGTGCGTACGCTTCGATGACGAAGGGGGATGCCATGTTCGCCGCACCGATTCGCCTGCTCGCCGGCCTCGGCTTGATCGCGCTGATGCCGGGCGCGGTGGCGCCGCCGCGCGCGAAGCCCGCGCAGGTCGCCCCCAATCCCTGCGCATATCGCGCCATCCCAACGACGCGGGCGGATATCCCGATCTCGAATCGCCGCGCGAAATCCGCTCGGCGGGCGGCGTGCTCACTATACGCTGCGGGTCGACTATGCCGATCACGAGATCGCGGGCTGCCCGGTGCATCTGCGCAACTACAACGGCAGGCTGGTGGCGACACGCTGCGGGTGAAGCCCGGCGACGTGATCGAGCTCGACCTGGTCAACGCGATCCCCGCGCCGAAGGACGGCGCGCAAGCCATGGGCGGCCATATGGCGGGCATGGGCCCGATGAGCCAGGACGTGACCAACCTGCACACCCACGGGCTGCATGTCTCGCCAAAGGGCATCAGCGACAATGTGTTCCTGGAGGTCTGGCCCGGCCAGACCCAGCATTACACGATCGAGGTCCCCAAGGATCAACCCCCCGGCACCTTCTGGTATCACGCGCACGTCCATGGCTCGACCTCGACCAGGTCTCGAGCGGGATGGCAGGCGCGATCGTCGTCGAGGCGGGCTCGACGAGGTAAAGGGCATCAAGGGCATCACGAAAAGGTGCTTGCTGCTCCAGCAGATCAGCTACGACGAAAAGGGCGTGATCGAGGATTTCTCCGCGACCTTCGGGCGCGGCAAATGGGAAACATCGCAGCGCCGGATCACGATCAACGGCCAGCTTGTGCCGGTGATCCGCATGCGCCCCGGCGAGATCCAGCGCTGGCGCGTGATCCATGGCGGGGTGCACGAGAATGTCGCGCTCAACTTCACCGGCGGCGCGCTCAACGAGATTTCGGCCGACGGGCTGTCGCTCGGGCGCGCGGTCGGCTGGACCCCGGCCAAGCGCTGATGCTCAGCCCCGGCTATCGCGGCGATGTGCTGGTGAAGGCCGTGCTCCCCCCCAGGGCGCGGACCCGCGACCTATTATCTGGTCGACGGCGCGCTGGCCGCCACCAACACGATCGAAGGCGAGTTCGAGGTCGCGACGTTGCGCGCCGCGGCCGCCGTCAAGCGCGGTGCGAACGGGCTGCAGGCGCTCCCCTCGCGCGCGGCGCTGTTCGCGCACGTCGCGGGCAAGCCCGAAGCGGTGCTGGCCAAGGTGATCGTCGAGGGCGATCCGGTGGACATGGCCATGCCCAGCGAGGCGGCGCTCGCCCCTACCCGCCCCTATGCCGACATCCGGCCGGACGAGCTCAACGGGGCGCCGCAGAGCGTGACGTTCAACATCGCCAACGCGGTATGCGACGACGTGGGCAAATGCGTCACCGGCTGCGATCCCAAGGTGACGCCCGCCTGCGCGCTACGCTTCATGGTCGACAGCTATACCTATTCCAGCAACTCGCCGCCGCGCGTGCTGGCGCTGAACACCGCCGCGAGATGGACGCTGGGCACCGACAACGGCGCCCATCCCTTCCACGTCCATGTCAACGCCTTCCAGGTCTATCGCACCGAGCCCGACGGGCTGAAGCACAGCGTGTGGAAGGACACCTGGCTGGTCGACCCCGACGACGGCAAGACCGTGATCCTGACGCGCTACGAGGATTTCGACGGCGATTTCGTGCTCCATTGCCACATCCTCGACCATGAGGACCAAGGGATGATGCAGAGGGTGTCGATCCGCAAACCCTGAGGCGGCGGCGTGGTGCGCGGGGCGTTTGCACCCGTACGGCAATCGGCTAGACCCTCGTCAAAATATCTGGAGGGGTGCCGTGATGCGAAACCGATTCCGTCTTGCAATGGCCGGCGCGATGCTGCTGACAACGCTGCCCGTGACGGGGTCCGCGCTGGCCCAGAAGGCCGCGGCGCCCGAGGTCAGGATCGACAAAGCGCGGATCGACAAGGCGCTGGCGGCGATGGTGGCGAGCGGGCAAGCGGCGGGCGTGTCGGCGCTCGTCTGGAAGGGCGGCAAGGAGCGCTATTTCGGCACCGCCGGGCTCGCCGATCGCGAGGCCGGGCGGGCGATGGCGCGCGACACGCTCGTCCAGATCTTCTCGATGACCAAGCCGGTCACCGGCGTCGCGCTGATGACCTTGTGGGAGCAGGGCAAGTTCGGGCTCGACGATCCGGTGGCGCGCTACATCCCCGAGTTCGCCGACGCGCGCTACGAGGCGGGCAAGGACGCGAACGGCGTGCCGCTCTACAAGCCGGCGACGCGCCCGGTGACGATCCGCGACCTGATGCGCCACACCGCCGGCCTGTCCTACGGATCGGGCGACGCCGCCGCCGACGCGCTGTTCCGCACTGCCGATCCGCTCGGTCTCGACAACGACCTCGAGGCCGCGGCGCACGCGATCGGCGGGCTGCCCTTGGTGTACGATCCGGGCACGCAGTGGCGCTACAGCGCCGCCGTCGACGTCCAGGCGCGGCTGGTCGAGATCTTCTCGGGCGAGAAGTTCACCGACTACGTCCAGCACCACATCTTCGATCCGCTCGGCATGCGCGACGCCGGCTGGGCGCAGCCTCAGGACAAGCTCGCGCGGTTCGCCGCGAGCTATCTGGCGGGCGCCGACGGCAGCCTGACCCGCATCCCCGACGCGAAGGCGCAGGAGCGTAACTTCGCCGGGCACCGCATGACGATGGGCGGCGCGGGGATCGTCACCTCGATCGACGACTATATGCGCTTCGCCCGCATGCTGCTGGGCAAGGGCACGCTCGACGGCGTGCGCATCCTCGCCCCCTCGACGGTGCGGCTGATGTCGACCAACCAGCTCGATCCGCGCATCACCGAGCGGCTGTTCCTGCCGACCAAGGGCTCGGTCGGGTTCGGGCTCGATTTCGCGGTGCGCGTCGCCCAGCCGAAGGACCCGAAGGAGGCGCGCGGCGCGGTCGGCGAATTCTTCTGGGACGGCGCCGAATCGACGCTGTTCTGGGTCGATCCCGCCAACGATCTCGCGGCGGTGTTCTTCATCCAGCATAGCCCGTGCTGCGCGTTCCACCACGAATTCCGCGAGGCGGTGTACGGCGCCGGTTATCTGGGTCCGCCGGGGGACTGAGCCGCGGCGCCGGAGGCTATCGCCGCGCGTGGAGCCCGCCGAGCGCGTCCTCGATCTCGCGCGCGCTCAGCGTCTTCTGCTCGATGATGCACCTGAGGCCGAGCCCGTCGAAGCCGTGATAGTCGGCGGCGGTGGCGAAGGCGACGATCGAATCGCCGATCGCCTCGGCGCCGCGCACCGCGTTCGCGGGCAAGGGCACCACCTCGCCGAAGCGCCCGCCCGCCGAATCGGCGACGATGCGATCGGCCTGGTCGACGATGCAGATCCGCGTTCGCGCGCGATCGGCCTCGCTGAACAGCGAACGATCGGAGATCATCGCCGCGATATGCCCCTCCCAATCGAACTCGAGGTAGAAGACTCCCGCCGGATGGCCGGTGGCGCCGCGCGCGCGGATGCCGGTGACGAACACCAGCACCGCGCGGTGATCGGACCAGGGATTCTGCCACACCTCGTCGGTGAACCACTCCTCGGTGCGGTAGCTCGCCATCGCCTTCATGAATTGCGGGGCGGTGGCGAGGTTGGTCTGGCGAACGCGCGCGTGCGGATTGGACAGCGCGATCACGCGGCCCTCGGGATCGGCGATGAAGGCATTGACGTAATAAGGCGAAGTCTCGGTGAGCAGCGCGAGCCGCGCCTGCGCAGCGGCGAGATTTTCGGGACTGGGATCGATCGTCGCGGCGACAATCTCGGCATCGGCGGCGAGCAGCCGCAGGTCGATGCTGCGGCCATAGAGATGGCGGACGACGTTCTGGATCAGCGCCTGCGCCAGCTCGACGAGGCGGGTGCCCTCGATCTCGCCGACCATCTCGTCGGCGATCCGCGCTCCGAGCGCGAGCCGCTCGCGGACTTCGGAGCGGAATTCGTGGCTCGCGCCGCGCGCTTGCTGGGCGAGTGCCTTCACTTCCTGCGCGACCACCGAGAAACCCCCGCCCGGCCTCGCCCGAACGGGCGGCCTCGATCGTGGCGTTGAGCGCGAGCAACTTGGTGCGCGCGGCGATCTGCTCGCTCGCATTGGCGTAGGTGTCGACCTCGTCGCGGAGCATCGACAGAAGGGCTCGGATTCGGCGTGGCACGATCGGTCGAATAGCCCGGAATGGTTAAGGCCTCGCAAACTATGTTGCGCTGCGATCAGAACCCAAGCAAGGCGAATCAGCGCCTTGGCGGAAATTCCGGCGCCTCGCCCGGCACTGCGGCATTGCGCCAGCGCTCGACCGGGAAGGCTTCGACCTTGCCCTCGGGCGACCAGCGCCGCTGGATCAGCGTCGCCGCCTGCTGGCTGGTGCCGCCGATCGTCGCGCGCGTGCGCACCCAGAAGCTCGACGAGCGGAACGACGTGCCCCGGGGGAGCGAAACCTTCTCGTCGGCGAGATCCTTGGGCGTGAGGAACCCCCGCCGCTTGCGCACCGCCACCAGCCGCCGCGCGACGAGCGGATCGTTGAACAGGATCGCGAGCATCTCTTCGTCGGCGGCGTTGAGATCGAGCGTGGTCTCGCCGGGAAGCGCGGTCACCAGCCGGCCGAGCCGCTCGGCCACCGCCGGATCGAGCCCGACCATCCCGAGCGGGCGCAGATCGGTCACCGGCCCGGCGACGCGCACCAGCTTGATCAGCCCCTGCGACTGCTCGTCGCTGAGCCCGACCGATCGCGCGATCGCCTGGAACAGCAGGATCGATCCCGCCTCGCCCGATCGCACCGAATTGATGTTGAAGCGGCCCTCGGCGTCGGCGATCGCGAGATCGAAGGTGCCGCCCGCGATCGGCGCGCCGCTTTCGGCAAGCGCGCCCCACGGCTCGCCCGGATAGTCCTGGTCGGGCGAGACCTCGCCGTCGCGGCGCAGTGCGACCAGCGCCGAAAGCTCGCCACCGCGCACCACCGCGAGCGCGCGCGACGCCTCGCGCATCCGGATCCCGCGATCGAGCGCCAGCTCCTCGCGATTGATCATCAGCAGCACCAGCCCGCTCGCGATCGCGACGAACATCAGCACGTTGACGAGGATCATCCCCGCCTCGTCCTCACGCCGGCGCATCGTGCGCCTCGGGCCGGGTGGGAAGCACGATCACGCGCCGCAGCGCGCCGGCGGGGCCGGGCGCGCCACCGACCTGCATCTCGACCTCGATCGCGCGCGGCCAGCGATCGGCCTGGTCATCGCTGAGCGGCCAGTGATCGACCCATCCGCCGGCGCCCGCCTGCACGTCCCAGAAGCGCCAGCGCGCCGCCGTCACCCCGGGGAGCAGCAGCTGCGGCAGCGGCCCCGCCATCCGCACCAGCGCGCCGCCGGCAACAGCATAGCGCAGCGACACCGCTTCGCCGCCCGATCCGGGCGCGGCGCGCGTGAACGACAGCCCTTGCGCGTCGCCGGTGATCCGTCCGAATGCGATCTGATCGAGGTCGCTCGACAGCACGAACATCGTCCGCTGGACCTCGGCGAGCCGATCGAGGCGCTTTTCGGTGCGGCCCTGGACGTTGAGGATGCCCTGCACCATCCCCAGCCCCGCCACCGCGATCAGCGCGAACAGACCGAGCGAGATCATCAGCTCGATCAGCGTGAACCCAGCCTCGCCGCCGCGCGTTGGCGGCCGCCGGTTCATGACCCCGAGCTCACCGCCACCGATTCATACCCCGTGACGCTCGCGCGAAGGATCGCGAAGTCGCGCGCGACGCTGCCGTCGGTGCGGAAGCGCACCGGGCCGGTGACCCCGTGGAAGCCGTTGCTCGCGAGCAATCCCGCGCCGTCGAGCTTGTTGTCCGATCGCAGCGAATTGGCGATGCCGGCGGCGTCATAGGCGAGCGCGGCGATCGCCCCCGGCGTGCCGCCGTTGCGCGCGGCGAACTCGCTCGCGAAGGTGCCGAACGCGGCCGGATCGGGGCTCGCGAGCCAGGCGCCGTCAAGCACGTCGAGCGCCTCGGGACGGTTGTCGAGCGCCTGGAGCGTGCCGAGCAGCTGGACGCCGGTGTCCTTGAGCGCGCGCGCCGCGGCGAGCACGGGCGCGCCGCTGCCGGGAAGCAACACCGCGTCGGGCGCCTCGCCGGCATCGGGCAAGGGCGCGCCCGGCCGGACCTCGAGCGAGCGGACGCGGATCCCGAGCTCGCTCTCCATCTCCCCCGCCGCCAGCGCGGCGGCGGCGGACCAGGGTGTGCCGTCGTCGATCACCGCCACCGAGCGCACCCCGCGCCCGTGCGCATAGCGCAGGATCGCACTGGTCACCTGGCTCGCGGTGATCCCGAAGATGTAGGTCCCCGGCGCCTTGAGCACCGCATCGTTGCTGAACGCGATGATCGGCACGCGCCCCGCGATCGTCGAGCCGACCGCCGGCACTTCCTCGGCGAGCAGCGGCCCGAGGATCAGCGCGGGGCCCTTCTTGAACGCCAGCGTCGCGGCGGCGGCGGCGCCGGCGGCTGTCCCGCCAGTGTCGAACACCTGGACGAAGGCGCCGTTTTCGGCGAGCAACGCCGCCTGTCGCATGCTAAGACCCAGCCGCGCTCGCGGCCCCGTGAGCGGCACCAGCAGCGCGACCGGGCGTTTGTCCTGCTTGGCTACGGCCCGCGCGAACGAGGGAAGAGCAACCGATGCCGCTGATGCGACGAGGCCTGATTGCACAAACCTCAGCAGGTCCCGACGATTCACTGGCGACTCCGGATGTGCGCGTGGTGGCACGGCGGCGTATTATCGCCTTCGCGGTGCTGGGCATAGCCTCCTACCTCTTCGCGCTGATCGCGATCATGCCGGCGAGCGTGGTGTTCACGGACCGGCCGTGGCGCTCGGGCGTCGCGGGGAGCGTGTGGCACGGCGAGGTGGGCGTGGTCGGCGGCACGACGGTGCGCTGGGACTGGGCGCCGCTGCGCTCGCTCACCAGCCTCGCCTTCGCCGCCGACTGGCGCGCGACCGGGCAGGATACCGATCTGCGCGGCGGCGCGCTGGTCGGCCCGTCGAGCATCCAGCTCGACCACGTCAGCGGATCGGCCAACGCCTCCTTGCTCCAGGCGATCGAACCCAACCTCCCCTTCACCTGCGCGATGACCGGGCAGGTCGAGTTCGAGCGGATCGTCGCCGGCGGATCGAGCCGGATGGTCAAGGGCGAGGCGACCAGCGATCCCGGCAGCTGCCGCCCCAAGGGCGCCGCCGCCGCGACCGCCCTCCCCGCGCTGATCCTGGTCGCCGAGCACATCGGCCGCGAATCGCGCATCCGCCTCGCGCCGATGACCCAGCGCCGCAAGACACTGATCGTCGCGACGCTCAAGGAAGACGGAACGCTCGACCTGACGGTGTCGCCCGAGGGCGCGGCGATGATGCCCTTCCTGGGCGCGGTGCCGGGCGCGCGGATCCAGGGGCGGATGTAGAATCCCACTCCCGATGGGAGAGGGATTCTACATCCCCACCAGATTGTTCAAATTGATGATCGGCAGCAGGATCGCCAGCACCATCGTCAGCACCAGCCCGCCCATGATCAGCAGCACCAGCGGCTCGACCAGCGCGACCAAGGTGGTGACGAGCGCGTCGAGCTCGCGCTCGAGCTCGGCCGAGGCGCGCTGGAGCGCGGGGGCGAGCCGCCCGCTCGATTCGCCCGAGGCGACGATCGCCACCAGCATCGACGGAAACACCCCCGCCTCGGCCATCGCCGCACGCAGGCTCACACCCTCGCGCACGCGCTGCTCGACCGCGAGCGCGCGCTCGCGCACCCACATGTTGGGGGTCACCGCCGCCGCGGCATGGATCGCCTCGACCAGCGGCACCGCGCTTCCCACCAGGGTCGCGAGGCTGCCGGCGAAGCGCGCGGCGTTGTATTGCCGGCTGAAACGCCGCAGCGGCCGCCGCTCGGTGAAGGCGCGGTGGACGCGCAGCCGGTTCCGCGGCACCCGCAGCCAGCGGAAATAGCCGAGCAGCACCAGCGCGATGCCCAGGATCAGGTAAAGCCCGAAATGCTGGAGGAACCAGCTGATCGCGATCACCAGCCGCGTCAGGAACGGCAGGTCGGCGCCGCGCGAGACGAACACCTTGACGATGTCCGGGATCACATAGACCATCAGCAGCACCATGATCCCGAACGAGACGCACGCGAGCAGCGCCGGATAGAGCAACGCGAGCTGGAGCTTCTGGCTGTTCGCCTGGCGGTTCTCGACGAACTCGGCGAGGTGCTCGAGCACGTCGGGCAGCTTGCCAGAGGCCTCGCCCGCGGCCACCGACGCGCGATAATATTCGGGGAAGGCCTTCGGATGCTGGCCGAGCGCGGTCGCGAAGCTGCGCCCGTCGAGGATCGCGCCGCGCACGTCGAGCAGCAGCGAGCTGACCTTTGCCTGCTCGGATTGCGTCGCGACGAGGCGCAGCGTCTCCTCGACCGGAATGTCCGATCCGATCAGTGTCGCGATCTGGCGGGTGACGGTGGCGAGCTGGCGCGCGGTGATGCCGCCGCGCCGCAGGAAGGCGGGCAGCGCCACGCGGCCCCTCGCCTCGCCGCGCACCCCCGCCGCCTCGACCGACAGCGGCAGCAAGGCCTGATCGCGCAGCATCGCGCGCGCGGCGGCGGGGGACGACGCCTCGATGATCCCGCGCTTGGCGGCGCCGGTCTTGTCGGCTGCGCGATAGGCGAAGGCGGGCATCAATCCTCCCCGGCACGGGGAGGGGGACCGCCGCGAAGCGGTGGTGGAGGGGGCGCGCCGCAAGGGGTGCGCTTGCGGCACTCCCCCTCCACCACGCCACTGCGTGGCGCGGTCCCCCTCCCCGTGCCGGGGAGGATCATGAGTCCTCCTGCACGACGCGCGCGATTTCCTCGACCGTCGTCAGCCCGGCGCGGACCTTGGCGACGCCGTCGTCGAGCAGGCTCGGATTGTCCCGTCGCGCGGCGGCCTCCAGCACCGCCTCGGCAGCACCGTCGTGGATCAGCTTCTGGAAGCGCTCGTCGACCGCGACGACCTCATAGACGCCCGCCCGCCCGCGATAGCCGTCGCCATGGCACTCCGCGCACCCGGCCGCCCGCCACAATGGCTCACCCCGGCGCGATCGCGCCGCCGAGCAACAGCGAATCGGCCTCGCCCGCGACATCCTCGGCCCGGCAATGGGGGCACAGCTTGCGCACCAGCCGCTGCGCGACCAGGCCCACCACCATCGGCGCCAGCAGATAGCGCTCGACTCCCATGTCGATCAGCCGCGTCACCGACCCGACCGCGCTGTTGGTATGCAGCGTCGTGAGCACGAAATGCCCGGTCATCGACGATCTGACCGCCACCTGCGCGGTCTCCTGGTCACGGATCTCGCCGACCATGATCACGTCGGGGTCCTGCCGCAGGATCGCGCGCAGCCCCCGCGCGAAGGTCAGCTCGGTGCGCGGATTGACCTGCGTCTGGCCGATCCCGGCCAGTTCATATTCGATGGGATCTTCGACCGTCATGATATTGCGCTTGCGGTCGTTCAGCCGGTTGAGGGCGGCGTAGAGCGTCGTCGTCTTGCCCGATCCGGTCGGGCCGGTGACGAGCAGCATCCCGTGCGGGGCGCTCGAGCAGGCGGTTGAACATGCTGCGGTCGCGCTCGCTCATCCCCAGCGCCTCCAGGTCGAGCCGCAGCGAGCCCTTCTCGAGCAGCCGCATCACCACGCGCTCGCCATGCTGCGTCGGGATCGTCGAGACGCGCGCATCGACGTCATGGCCGCCGATCCGGAGTGTCACCCCGGCCGTCCTGCGGGATGCGCCGCTCGGCGATGTCGAGCTTGGCCATCACCTTGATGCGGCTGACCAGCAGCGGCGCCAGCGCCCGCTGCGGCTCGAGCATGTCGCGCAGCACCCCGTCGACGCGGAAGCGGACGACGAGGCGCTTCTCCTGCGTCTCGACATGCACGTCGGAGGCGCCGGCCTTCACCGCCTCGAGCAGCAGCGCGTTGATCAGGCGGATGACGGGCGAATCGTCGCGATTGTCGAGCAGGTCGTCGACCGCGGCGGCACTGTCGGCGAGCGCGGCGAGGTCCATCTCGCCGAGCTCGAAATCGGCGGCGGCGCCCGCCGAATCGCTGTAGGCCGCGCTCAGCGCCGCATCGAACTCGGGGTCGGGGACGGCACGAACCGCGCCGCGGGCGCGATTCGCTGAACCTCGAGCAGCGCGTCGAGCGCGACGCCGGCGCGATGGAGGCACTCGATCCCCGCCGCGCCCGGGCGCAGCAGCACGCCGTGGCGCCGCGCATAGCCATAGGGCAGCACCAGCGGCGCTCGGTCGGCGAGGACCAGGGTCTCGTTCACGTCGTGAAATCCACCGTCGCGGAGACGCGCCCCGGCGCCCCTCGACGCTGGAGCGCGACACGGCGGATCGTCAGGCCGCTCGTGCCGCCCACATCGGCGAGCCACGCCATCACCGAATCGTAGCTGCCGTCGGCGATGGTCGCGCGCACACCCCCGGGGAGCGGCGCGGTGCGGGCGGTGAGGCCCGCGCTCGCCGCCGCGCTCGTCACCACGCTCGCGGGAGGGCCGCTCCGCGCCGGCGCGCTCCCCGGGGCCAGCGCACCCGCGGCGCGGATGCGGGCGTCGAGCGTCTCATAGGTGATGATGTCCGAAATCGCCTGCGCGCGCATCGCCTGGAGCGGCTTGACCACCCCATAGACGAGCACGACGCCCGCGAGCAGCGCCGCCATCACCGCGAGCAGGACCTGCTCGCGCCGGCTGCGCGCGCGCCACCAGCCATCGAAGCGGGCAAACGTCGCATCGAGCCCGGACGGGCGGGTGATGTGGAGGATCCTCATGACGGGCTCGCCGTGACGCGGATCGAGCCGTCGGGCGATTGCACGATGCCCGCCTTGACGCGGGCGCCGTCCAGCGCCGCTTTGAGCCGCGCCGCCAGCCCCGGTTCGGGTCGCGTCGACGTCGAGCGAGAGCGTGTCGGCCTCGAAGGTCATCGCGCGCACGCTCAGCGCGCCACCGAGCGGCATCAGCGCGCCCGAGACGCGTGCGAGCAGCGGCAGGAAGGTCTGCGGGACCAAGCCGGCGCGCGCCGGCAGCATGTTGGCGACCGTCCCCGCGAAATCGCCCTCGGCCGGGATTCCGGGAGCCATCGTCGCGACCAGCGCGCGCGTGTCGGCGGCGTGGCGATCGGCGATGATGCGCAGCATCACCGTGTCCGCCACGCCGATCGCCACATGCGCCGCCGCGCCGAGCGCGACGATCCACGCGACCCGCCGCCAGACCTTGCCCGTCGCGCGCCGGCGCGCATAGGCGCCCTGCCGCAGATCGAGCGCGGGCGCCGCGAGCCGGCGTGCCCGCGGTTCGACACCGGGCATGATCATGTCGGCCGGGAGCGGCGCGCCATAAGCAATCGCGGGCGGGCACCCCGCCGCTTCCCATGCTGGCGCAGCAGCGCCGCGGAGCAGGCGAAGCCGGTCCCGTCGCCGACGCGCACCACCGCGCGGCGCGCGCCCAGATCGACCGACCACGCGCCCTCGGGCGGAACCGGCAGCGCCAGCGCGTCGGGCACCATCGCCGCCTGCCCCAGCCCCGCCGCCTCGGCGCGCTCGACCCAATCGGCCATCACCTCGCGCCGGACCACGCCGACCAGATAGCGCTTCGGCCCGATCTCGGCGCCCCAGCGCGAGGTGGACCGCGTCGAGCGGTTCGGCGATGCGGTCCTCGATCGCGAAGGGCAATGCCTCCAGCCGCCGCGCGCGCCCGGCCACCGGCAGGTCGACGCGAGCAGCAACACGCTCTCGGTGGGAACGAGCATGGTTGCGGGACTGTCGGGGTCGGCTATGATCGGCTCGTCGCCGGCCAGCGTCCATGCGCCCGGCCGCTCTCGCCTCCAGAGTGTCCGGGCTTGGCACGGCTGTAACATCACTTTCATGGACGACACGCATGGGACTCGCGATGCGCATAGTAATGAGACAATTCAAGGACAGCCTGGCACCGAGGGCGCGCACGATCAACCCGGTGCCGCATGAAGAAGCCGGGCTGACGCTGATCGAGATGATGATCGTGCTGGTGATCATCGCGGTGGTTTCGGGCGCGATCGTGATGAGTGGAATCCTCAATCGCCCCGACGAGGCGCGGGCGACCACCGCCAGGGCCGACATCAAGACGATCTCCGGCGCGCTGGCGATGTATCGGCTCGACAACGGCGATTACCCGACCGCCGAGCAGGGGCTCACGGCGCTCTCCGAACGGCCGACCACGGCGCCGGTGCCGCCGGCATGGCACAGCTATGTCCAGGAGCCCCCGGTCGATCCGTGGGGCCGGCCCTATGTCTACACGGTCGAGGGCGGCAGCTACACGATCACCTCGCTCGGCAAGGACGGCAAGCCCGGCGGCCAGGGCGTGGACGCGGACATCATCGGCAAAGGGCAGTAACGCCGGTGTCGCGCCGCACGCCACGCGCCGGCGAGGGTGGCTTCACCTTGGTCGAGATGCTGATCGTGCTCGCGATCATCGGCGTCGCGGCGGGCGCGGTGGCGCTGAGCGTCGGCAGCGTGACGCGCGCGCCGAGCGTCGAGACCGAGGCGCGCCGCCTCGCCACCCGGCTCCAGGCGGCGGCGGACGATGCGATGCTCGGCGATCGGCTGGTCGCCTTCACCGTCGAGGAGCACGGCTATGGCTTCGCCAATGTGGCGGGCAAGGCGCTCGTGCCGCGCACCGATGATGCGTTCGGCTTCCACCGCCTGCCTACCGGCATAACGGTGACGCTCAGCGCCCGGCCGCCGGTGGTGCTCGGCGTCGACGGATCGGGGATGCCGATGTCGGCGGTGGTCGAGAGCGGCAGGCAGCGCTGGATCGTGAGCTACGACGGCGTCACCGCCACCGCGATGCCCGCGCCGATCGAGACGACCGGGGCATGATGGGCCTGCCCCGCAGCGTTTCGGATCCTGTCGGTCCGTCACCCCGGCACAAGGCCGGGGTGACGGGGAAAGGTCTCTCCGGCGACACCGGCTTCTCGCTGATCGAGGCCTTGGTCGCGCTCGCGGTGCTCGCGATCGCGGCGGTGGGGCTGATGCGCACCGTCGAGGCGCACATCGATTCGACGCGCGGGCTCGAGCGGCGCGCGACCGCGATGTGGGTCGCCGAGAATCGCCTCGCCGAGCTCGAGCTCGCTCCCCAGGCCGCCAGCCCCAGCGAGGTCGAGATGCTCGGCCAGCGCTGGCGCGTCGCGATCCACGAAACGCGCACCGACGATCCCGAAATCGTCCGGGTTCGGGTCGACGTCTTCGCGCTGGCCGAGGCCGCGCCGCTTGCATCGCTCGACGGGTTCGTCGACGGAAGGCGGACATGATCGACCGCTTCCCGCTCACCCCGCGCCAGACGCGCACCGCGCTCGACCTGCTGACGGGCGCGGTGATCGTGTCGGTCGCCTTCGCGCTCGCCGGGCTGACGTGGCGGATCGCGGGGCACGCCGGAACCGGCGCGATCACCGTCCCCTCGGGCGCCAGCGGATCCTCGGGGGCCGCCGATATCGCCCCGGCGATCGCGCTGGCGCCGTTCGGCAAGGCTGCGGTCGGCGAGGCTTCGCAGCCGACCAGCCTGCCGCTCGAGCTGCGCGGTGTCGTCGCGGCGAACCCGGCGAGCCTGTCGACTGCCTTCATCGCGCCCAGGGGCCAGCCCGCGCTGCCCTATCACGTCGGCGAGAGCGTCGGCGGCGCGACGATCCAGGCGGTGCTGCGCGATCGCGTGATCCTCGCCAACGCCGGGCGCACCGAATATCTGACCTTCCCCGATCCCAACGCCACCGCCACCCCTACGCCGGCTCAGGGCAATGCCGTCACCGGATCGACCCCGCCCCCGCCGGTACCGCCGCAGGCCGCCTCGCTGATCCAGCGCTTCAACGCGACCCCCTCCGACGGCGGCTATCGCATCGGCGCCAATCCTCCGCCGGGATTGAGCGCGGGCGACGTGCTGCTCTCGGTCAACGGCACCGCGCTCAGCGATCCCAACGCCGCCGGCGCCGCTTATGCCGCCGCGCAGGCGAGCGGCTCCGCGACGATCCAGATCCTCCGCGGCGGTAATCGGCTCACGCTCACCGTCCCGCTCCGCTAGAAGAGGCGCCCGTGAACCCGATTCGCTCCTCGCTCGCGCTCCTGGCGCTCGTTCCGATGGCCGCGCCGGTCGCCGTCCCCGCCCAGACGGCGCCCGCGGACCCCTCCGCCGACGTCGTGATCAACATGCGCGGAGTCGAGATCGCCGACCGTCGCCGACCAAGTCTCGCGGATCACCGGGCGCACGCTGATCCTCGATCCGGCGGTCAAGGGCGCGGTGACGGTCACCTCGGCGACGCCGCTGACGCCCGTCGGAGTATGGGAGCTGTTCCAGTCGGTGCTGCGCGCGAACGGCTGGGCGGCAGTGCGATCGGGCCGCTCGTGGCGCGTCGTCCCGGCCGCGAACGCGGTGCGCGAGGGCGGCGTCCCCTCGCGCGGGATCGGCGGGCAGGAAGTCGTGACGCGGATGGTGCGGCTGTCGAACGTGCCCTCGGCCGATGTCGCACGCGTCGTCCGCCCGCTCGCCGCGACCTTCGGCAGCGTCGAGCGCTGACAAATCCCAATGCGGTGGTCATCACCGATTATGCCGACAACGTCCGCCGCATCGAGGCGATCGCGCGCCAGCTCGACGGCGGCGGCGGATCGACCTTCGCGACGATCACGCTGCGCAACGGCAACGCGCCCGACCGTCGCGCAATCGCTGCAGACCGTGCTCGGCGATTCGAGCGGCGGCTCCGGCGTCCGCGTCGCCGCCGATCCGCGCAGCAACACGGTGATCGTGCGCGGGATGCCCGCCGCCGTCGCCGAGGCGCGGCGCATCGCCGCCTCGCTCGACCAGCCCGCGGCGCGACCCCGATCACGCGGATGTTCCGGCTCAACAATGCCGATGCCGAGACGGTGACCGACGTGCTGCGCGGGGTGCTCGGCCAGGGTTTCGGACGTGTCCAATCCGGTCGCGCGCGCGCTTTCGGCCGGGGCCGGCGGCGCCAACCGCTTCCAGCGCCAAATCAATTCGCCGATCGCCTCGCTCGCCGCGAACAATCTCGCGACCAATGCGGCTGCGGCCGCCGCGCTCTCGGGCCAGGCCGGGGGCACGCCGCAGGCGGGCGGCGCCGGCCAGATGCAGCCGGGCGGCGGCGAGGCCAAGATGCCGCAGGGCTTCTCGACTCCCGATCTCACGATCCAGCCCGCGCCCGAGCTCAACGCGATCGTCGTGCGCGGCACGCCCTCGGCGATCGCCTCGATCGAGCCGCTGATCACCGATCTCGATATCCGCCGCCCGCAGGTCCAGATCGAGGCGGCGATCGCCGAGATCACCGGCGACGACGCCGAGCAGCTCGGCATCCAGCTCGGCTCGAACGGCGCGGCGCTGACCAGCGGCACCGGCGCCGCCACCTCGTTCACCACCGCCGGTCCCTCGCTCGGGCAGATCCTCACCGTGCTCGGCGTTCCCGCCGGGGCGATCCTCGGCAACGCTTCACCGGAAATTTCAAGATCACCGACGATTTCTCGGTGCTCGTCCAGGCGCTCGGCGCCTCGACCAAGGCCAATCTCCTGTCGGTGCCGCAGGTAACGGTGCTCGACAACGAGCCCGCCGAGATCGTCGTCGGCCAGAACGTGCCGTTCGTCACCGGATCGATCCTGACCAATTCGAGCTCGATGACGCCCTACACCACGATCGAGCGCGGCGATGTCGGCATCACGCTCAGGATCATCCCGCGGATCAACGCGGGCGAGGTCGTGCGCCTTGAGGTGAGCCAGGAGGCCTCGTCGATCGCCACCGGCTCAGCGTCACCGCCTCCGACCTGATCACCAACCGGCGCAGCATCAACACCACGGTGCTCGCCGACAACGGCCAGACGATCGTGCTCGGCGGGCTCGTCTCGGACGATTACATGCAGACCAGGCAGCAGGTGGCCGATCCTGGGCGACATCCCGATCGTCGGCGAGCTGTTCAAGGCGCGCCGCGAATCGCGCACCAAGCGGACGCTGTTCATCTTCCTCAAGCCGACAATCCTGCGCACCAGCGACGACGCCACCGCGATCGCCAAGGAGAAATACGATCGCCTGCGCGCCGACGAGCTCGCCAACCAGCGCCGCACCAGCCTACTCTCAAGCCACCGGTGCCGCGATTGACGGTGGAGATCAACGGGATCTACTAACTCCTCCCGGCACGGGGAGGAGTTGTTTTCACCCCGCCGGCAACGCCACGCGGACGCGCTCGGCGCCACGCGTGAAGAAGGCCGCGTCGATCGCCAGGCTGGCGAGCGTCCAGCCGTCGACGCTCTCACCCACCTTGAGCGTCCGCGTCGCGCCCCTCGGCGGTGCGGACCAGGGCGACCGCATCCTGATCGAGCCGCCCGACGATGCCGACCAGCGCGGGCGCGCCCTGGGGCGCCTCCGCCGGCTCGGCGGTGCCCCCGAACAACGGCCGCTCGAACGCAACGACCACCGGCGGCTGGGCGGGCGCGGCGAGCGGATCGAGCGGCTTCGCGGCGGCGGGCGGGGGCTTGGCCGCGCCCGGCGGCAACAGGATCAGCGCATCGCCACCGCGAGCGCCGCGGCGGCGCCGAGCGCGATCGCGTGGCGCTGCGCGATCATCGCCGCACCGCCACGGCTTCGCCGTCAGCCGGACCCCGCCGTCGGCGGTGGGCGAAAGCCGCCACGCGCGCAGCCGGATCAGCGGCGTCCCGCGCTCGACCCCGTCGACCAGCGCAAGCACCGCCTTCTCGGCGCCCGACAGCCGGACGCGCACCGCGATCACCGGCCCGTCGGACGGCAGCGCGGCGATCTCCTCGACCAGCACCCCGCCGCTCCGCGCCCGCGCGCGGATGCCGGCGTCGAGCGCCGCCGTGTCGCCCGCGAACGCCAGGCCTTCGGCGACCAGCACCATCGGCGCAGGCGGCGGCGCGGCAGCGAGCTGAGGCGAGCCCCAGCCGCTCGGCGCGGGCCTTGGTGAGCTCGCCGAGCGCGGTGCCGGTCGCCGGGGCGAGCACCAGCGCGAGCAGCAACCCGGCCCCGGCACCGATCGCGAGCGGGGGGAGCTTCACTCGGCGCTTTCCTTCAGCGACACGATCATCACCGCCTCGCCGCGCCGCTGCCCCGCGTCGTGAGCGCCGCCAACGCCGGCTCGCGCCGGATCGCGGCGCGCAGCCGATCGGATCAGGCGCCGCGATCTCTACTTCGAGCAGCCCGTGGCGATCGCGCGCGGCGCTCACCAGCGTTGCCTCGGGCGGCAGAGCGCGCGCGAGCGCCTCGATCGTCGCACTCAACGTGGGCCGGCGCAGGATCGCCGCGAGGCCGTCGCGCTCGCGGGATGCTGCGCTGGCCTCGGCGACCCGCGGATCGACCGTGAGGTGGAGCCGCCGTGCCTCGGCACGCGCACCGCCCGCGAGCAGCTTGGCGCCAAGCATCGTCATCACCGGGCCCGCCGCGATCAGCGCGGCCACGCCCGCCGCCACCTGCCACTCGCGCGCCGCGCGCGACACCTCCAGCGTTGGCACCCGCCATGCGCGCAACGCCCCCAGGCGCGCGCGCGCGAGGGCGCTCAGCCGGCCGGCGAGGCTATGCTGCTGGGATTCGTCGCGCATCGCCGTGCCGCTTACGCAAATGCGCGGCGGCAGGCAAAGCGGCTCAGCGGTCGGACCGGCTCAGGATCGTCGCGACGCCGTCGGGGCTGATGCTGACGAGGTGCTGATAGCCGTTCTTGCAGGTCGCGCGCCATGCCGGCATCCCGCTCTGGTCACCCATCCGATCGGACTTGATCACCCCGTCGCAGGGCAGCTTGGCGTCGATGATCGCGCGCGCGAGCACGCCGTTGCGCTCGCGGTCGCTGTAGCCGAGCACGGTCGCGGCGACGTTGCCGGCCGCGCTGGCGTTGTCCGCGGCGTTGGTCTCGGCGGCGGGTGTCGATCGACGCATTCGGCACCGTGGTCCCGTTGCAGCCGGTCAGCGCCAGCGCGGCGATGCCCGTGATGAAGATGCTCCTGGTCATTCGTTCCTCCTTCGCGCGGCGCGCGATCGGGCGCCGCACCGCCCATCGCGCCAAAAGCAATGCTGCACCTATTGGGGAGGTTCCGGAGGCGCGACCGATCAGTGCTGGTAGGCCTTGGGCAGCGCGCCTTCCGCGGGCGTCCAATAGCGGTCGCGCAGGCGGGGTCTGGTGGTTGGTCAGCGGCTGCTCGACGCCGTCGATGAACACGGAGACTGCCGCCGTGCCCAGCTCGAGCGGGTCACCGTCCCAGATCACCGCGTCGCCGCGCCGCCCGGGCCGCAGCGACCCCCAGCTCGCCGTCCATCCCCAGCACCTTCGCCGGGCCCGAGCTGATCGCCGCGAACGCCGCGTCCCAGCTCAGCCCGGGTCGCGCCGGGCACTCGGGTGAGCGCGACGAGGTTGCCGGCATATTGCTTTTCCCAGCGCGCCTCGCGCGCCTCGTCCTGGTTGAGCGTGCCGATCGCGACGGTCACGCCCGCCGCCGCCATCCGGCCGATGTTCGATTGCGTCGCCGCCAGTTGCTCGAAGCTCGCGGGAAGATCGTTGAGCGCGTTGGCGATCACCGGACCCTGGCAGCGGCGATCTGGGATGCCACCATCCAGCCTTCGGTCACGCCAACGAACACCATGCGCAGCGCCGGCATCTCGCGCTTGAGGCCGAGCAGCACCAGCATGTCCGAGGCGCGCTCGACATGGATCAGCAGCGGGACCCTGCCCTCGATCACCGGAACCAGCGCCTCGGCATCGAGCCGGGTGAGCATCGCATCCTTGCCGCGATCGAGGAAATGGCTGGGATTGCGCGCATAGTCGCGCGTCTCGAACAGCGCGTTCTCGAGCATCGCATAGGCAGCCGGCCGGCTGCCCCCGGCCGCGCGCGCGCCGTTCTCGCCATATTCCATATATTGGAAGGCGCGCGGCCGGGTGACGGCGTCGACGTCGGCGCCGAGGTCGATGATCGCGCCCTGCCCGGCGAAGATCGATCCCGAATTGTCGGGCGCGACCACCGCGCGGGGTGATGCCGTCGGCGCGGTTGAGCGCGATCGGGCTCGCCTTGGGATTGACCGCCGGAGTCACGTCGAGCGCGGCGTGGAACGGCGAGCCGCGCGCGGCGCTGTCGTTGGTCTCGTCGACCCCGTCGACCTCGACGATCCCCATCCGCGTGAAGCCGGCGAAGATCCCCGCCGTCACCATTTGCCGCCGGCAATCGACCACGCGCACCCCCGCCGGCGCGGCGACGCCCGCCCCGGCCGCGACGACGCGCCCTTCGCGGATGACGACGGTGCCGCCGTCGATCGGCGCGGTGCCGTCGCCGATCAACGAGCCGGGCGTTGGTGATCGCCACGGTCTGCGCGGCGGCGGGAGCGCCGATCGCGAGCGCCGCGACGGCGCCAAGCCGGAGGGTCCTGATCACTTCACATCCCCCTCGCCGGGCTGGCCGAGCTCGAAATTCGGAAACCGGGCGTCGCTTCGGATCCTTGGCATCGTAGAGCAACGCACCGTCGATCCACACCATCTCGGGCCGCGTATAGACGCTGAACGGATCGCCGTTCCACAGCACCACATCGGCCATCTTCCCTGGCTTGAGGCTGCCGGTCCGGTCGGCGATCCCCAGCGCCTTGGCGGGGTTGATCGCCACCCATTTCCACGCGGTCTCCTCGCTGATGGGGAAGCCGGCACGGATGCCGGCGGCGCGCGCCTTGGCGATTTCCTGGTTGAGCCGTTGGATGCCGTTCTCGTCGTCCGAATGGATCATCGCGCACGCGCCTTGCTTTTCCAGGATGGCGAGATTCTCCTCGATCGCGTCATAGGCTTCCATCTTGAAGCCGTACCAATCGGCCCAGACCGCGGCGCAGGTGCCGCTGGCCTTGAGCAGGTCGGCGATCTTGTAGGCCTCCACCGCATGGTGGAACGCCGAGACGTGGTAGCCGAACTCCCTTCGCCATATCGAGGACGTTGGCCATCTCGTCGGCGCGATAGCAGTGGTTCTGAACGAGGATCTCGCCGTCGAGCACGCGCGCAGCGTGTCCATCGCGATGTCGCGGGAGGGCGGATCGCCGCCCTTCTCCTCATATTTCTCCCAGCGGCGCTTATACTCCACCGCGCGCGCCCAGGTGGCGCGATCGACCGCGATGTTGCCCATTCGCGTCGAAGGCTCGCGCTGCTTGGCGCCATAGACGCGCTTGGGATTCTCGCCGCACGCCATCTTGAGGCGTAAGGCGCGCCGGGGAACTTCATCGCCTGGGTCGTGCGCGCATAGACGTTCTTGACCACCACCGTGCGCCCGCCGAACAGGTTCGCCGATCCCGGCAGGATCTCGAGCGTCGTGACGCCGCCGTTGACCAAAGCGCGCCCGAAGCCGGGATCCTGCGGCCAGACGCTGTGCTCGGCCCAGACGTCGGCGGTGACCGGGCTGGTCGCCTCGTTGCCGTCCGAATTGGCCTGGACCGCTGTGGGGGAGGGATAGTCACCCAGATGGCTGTGGATATCGATGATGCCGGGGTCAGATACTTGCCGCGCCCATCGATCACCGTGGTGCCGGCGTCGCCGGAAAGCCCCTGCCCGGCCGCGACGATCTGCCGTCGCGAAACAGCACCGATCCGTTCATCGATCCGCCCCGCCCTCGCCATCGAAGATGGTGACGTTGGTCACCAGCGTCGGCATGCCGGGATAGGGCTTGTAGGTGGAGGGATAGGGATCGTGCTCATAGCCTTTGCCCTTGCCGGGCCCGGCCGCAGCCGGATCGGATGCGGCGGTCTTCGGCGCGTCACCCGCGGCGGCGCACCCCGAAAGACAGGCGACGGCCCCCAGCATCAGGATCGATCGGATCACGCATGGTCTCCTTTGCTGCCCAGGCGGCAGGTGATCGCCGCGATCCCGGGATTTGGCAAGCCGCGTGCGCTCGTCCGAAAAGCCGTCGATTCGGCGAAGTTGCGCCACAATGGATACACGCATCGGAGGATACACGCATCCGGAACGCAGATTACCCCCATCCTAAACCGATGCGACTCCGGCCCTGCATTCCCCCGGCAATTCTCGATCAACTCTTTTCGCGCTTCACCACAACCATGGGACAAGGCGAAGGAATGGGGATTGGACTTTCAATCAGCAAGTGTCATCGAGCCTCATGGCGGCAACCTGACAGCCGCCAACCGGTCGAAGGGCGGCGCGGCTGTCTGCCTCACCCTTCCCGCCGCCAGAGAGGGTGCCATCGAATGACCAGAACCATCTTATCGTCGACGACGACGATGCCGTGCGCGGATCACTGCACAGCCTGCTTTCGGTGCGATCGGATCTGGTGATCCGCAGCTATCGCTCGGGCGACGCTTTCCTCGCCGAGGCGGCGAGCTCGATCCCGGCGTGCTGCTGCTCGATTTCCACATGCCCGGCGCCAGCGGGATGGACGTGCTCGAGGCGATCCGCGCGAAGGGCAGTTTCGTCGCGATCATCCTCACCGGCCAGGGCAATGTCGTGCTGGCGGTGCAGGCGATGAAGGCCGGCGCGCTCGATTTCATCGAAAAGCCCTATGACGCCGAATTCCTGCTGGAGGTTGGTCGAAACGGCCTTCTCGCGGCTCGAGCAGGACGGCAGCGCCACCGCGCGGGTCGATTCCGCCAAGGCCAAGATCGCAAGGCTGAGCCACGCGAGACCGATGTGCTGCTGGGGCTGATCCAGGGCGCTCGAACAAGGTGATCGCTTACGATCACGACATCAGCCCGCGCACGGTGGAGATCTATCGCGCCAATCTGATGGACAAGCTCGAAGTGCGCAGCCTTTCGGAGGCGCTGCGTATCGCGTTCGCGGCAGGGCTCTTCCCCGATTAGCCGAACGGAACGGGTCGATTCGGTCGATTGGAACCGCCGCCTAAGGCCGCTCCGATCCGCCGCGCGCGCTTCGCTCCAGCTCCGCGATCAGCTGGTCCAGCGACGCGGGGCCCGACGCCGCCTTCGGCCCGTCGAGCGCAAGCACGATCACCCGCAGCCAACGCGGATCGTCGCGAATCCCCTCGATCCAGCCGGACTCCTCTCCAGCGATCGCCGCCTCGTCGACCACCAGCAGGGTGGGGTCGCGTAGCGGCCGGACCGGGAGGTGGCGATAGGCGCTGGCGGTGAGAAGATCGATCCCGGCGCTGACCACCCGCGCCGCGAGAGCGCTGCGCAGCCCCGAATCCGCGATGACCCCTACAATCGTGACAACCTTGGCGGGCATGCGCTTCACTCCTCCGAATCCATGGACTCCACGGAGTGCCACACCTCGGCGGTAGGCGCGGTCGGTTAGGGATCGATTGGCAGGGAGTTAGGGGCTTTCCCCTACGCGCCGGTCCGGTGACCGGTGACAAGCGGCGAACACGCCCCTAGAGGTTGCCTGCTCCTCCCCCGGCACAGGACCCGCAATCAGTGGCAATGCTCGTCGCGATCGAAGGCGCCGATGGCGCGGGCAAGCACACCGCCGCGACCCGCCTGTGCGGGAGCCTGAACGCCGCCGGCCGGCGCGCCATCGTGATCGCCTTCCCGCGCTATGGCGAGACCATTGGCGGGATCACGATCGGGCGCTTCCTTGCCGGCGAATTGCCCGTTCCGGTGACGCCGCGCGCGGCGGCGGTGCTCTATGCGCTCGATCGTCTCGAATCGCGCGACGCGATCCTCACCGCCGCCGAGGCGCACGACGTGGTGATCTTCGATCGCTACCTCGCCTCGAACATGGCCTATCAGGCCGCCAAGGTCGCGCCTGAAGAAGCGCGCGCGATGATGGACTGGATCCTGGCGCTCGAAACCGAGCGGTTCGCGCTCCCCCTCCCCGCGCTTTCGATCTACCTCGACACACCGTGGGAGATCGCCCGCGCGCTGATCCTCCAAAAGGCGCGGCGCAGCTATACCGAGCGCGACTATGACGAGCACGAGGCAGATGTCGCGCTCCAACAGCGCGTGCGCGCCAATTACGAGGCGATGGTCGAGGCCGGCCTGGCGGGCCCCTGGCGCGTCGTCGCGGCGAGCGATGCGGGCACGATGCGCGCGCCTGATGCGATCGTCACCGAAATCCGCGCCCAAATGGAGTCGATTTCGTCCCGATGAGAGCCTCTGTGCCCTCGCGCGCGCGCTTGACAGCCGCGCGGCGTCAACCCAATGGTAGCGCTATCAAATCAGAAACTTTCTGGGACGGGTGAGGATTTGGAAGCGCAGTTTACGGCAGAAATGCTGCCCTCCGACCATGCACGGGCCCTGCTCGTCGGTCGCGTCCTCCTTGGTGCGGGCCCAACGCCGGTCATCGTGCGCGCGGGCGTGGTCCACGATGTGTCCGCCGCGGCGCCGACGGTCGCCGATCTGCTCGAGCGCGACGATCTCGATACGCTGACCGGCCCGGCGCTGTGCGAAGTCAGCGCGCTCAATTACGAAGGCCAGCCGCGGCTGCTCGCGCCGGTCGACCTCCAGTGCATCAAGGCGGCGGGAGTCACCTTCGCGGTCTCCGCGATCGAGCGCGTGATCGAGGAACGCGCGCGCGGCGATTCGGCCAAGGCGGCCGAAGTGCGTGGCGATCTCGAGGCAAAGGTCGGCTCGGGCATCCGCTCGGTAGTCCCCGGCACGGAGGAAGCGGCGAAGCTCAAGGCCGCGCTGATCGAGGCGGGCATGTGGTCGCAATATCTCGAGGTGGCGATCGGCCCCGACGCCGAGGTGTTCACCAAGGCGCCGGTGCTCTCGGCGGTCGGCTGGGGCGCCGAGATCGGGGTCCGCTCCGATTCGGACTGGAACAATCCCGAGCCCGAAGTCGTCGTGGTGGTCGATCGCCACGGGCGCATCCGCGGCGCGACGCTCGGCAATGACGTCAACCTGCGCGATTTCGAGGGGCGTAGCGCGCTGCTGCTCGGCAAGGCCAAGGACAACAACGCCTCGACCGCGCTGGGGCCGTTCGTCCGTGTGTTCGACGAAAGCTTCACGATGGACGACGTCCGCACCGCCGTGATCGACCTGGTGATCGAGGGCGCCGACAATTACCGGCTCGAGGGCGCCAACAAGATGAGCCAGATCAGCCGCGACCCGACCGAACTGGTCCGCCAGGCCACCAGCGAGCACCAATATCCCGACGGCTTCGCGCTGTTCCTCGGCACGCTGTTCGCCCCGATCCAGGATCGCGATCACCCCGGCCGCGGCTTCACCCACAAGCAGGGTGACGTGGTGCGCATCTCCACCGCGACGCTCGGCATGCTGGTCAATCGTGTGACGACCTCCAGGGCCGCGCCGCCCTGGGAATTCGGCATTCGCGACCTGATGCGCAATCTCGCCAAGCGCGGTCTTCTGGCGCAGGAAGCCCTATGACGCGCATTTTCCAGGCGGACCTCTAATGTCGGAAGCTGATTCCATGCCCATGAGCCTCGCGCGCGATCAACGCGCGGTCTATCCCAGCCTGAAGGGCAAGCGCGTGCTGATCACCGGCGGCGGCTCGGGGATCGGCGCGGGGATCGTCGAGGGTTTCGTGCGCCAGGGATGCGACGTCACCTTCTTCGACATCGTCGAATCGGATTCGGAAGCGCTAGTGCGGAGCCTGTCTGGCGCGCAGCAGCCGCCGATCTTCCAGCGCATCGACCTGACCGACATCAAGGCGGTGCAGGCCGCGATCCGCGACATGATCGATGCCAACGGACCGTTCGACGTGCTCGTCAACAACGCCGCGAACGACGATCGTCATGCGATCGAGGAAGTCACCGAGGACTATTGGGAAAACCGGTTCAACGTGAACCTCAAGCACCTGTTCTTCTGCGCGCAGGCGGTGATCCCGAGCATGCGCGCCAAGGGCAGCGGCGTGATCGTCAATCTCGGTTCGATCTCGTGGCACCTCGGCATGGAGGATCTGGCGCTCTACCAGACCGCCAAGGCGGCGATCGAAGGGCTCAACCGCAGCTTCGCACGCGAGCTCGGCGCAGACGGGATCCGCTCGGTGTGCATCGTCCCCGGCAACGTCCGCACGCCGCGCCAGCTCAAATGGTACACGCCCGAGGGCGAGGCCGAGATCGTCAAGGCGCAATGCCTCAAGGGCCGGCTGGTCCCCGACGATATCGCCGCGATGGCGCTGTTCCTCGCATCGGACGACGCGCGGCTGGTGACCGGGCATACCTATTTCGTGGACGCGGGCTGGCGCTGATGGGCGTGGCGTTGTCCGATCCGGTCAGCGTCTGGGGGCTCGGCGCGCCGCTCGGCGAGGGCCCGGTGTGGGTCGCGCGCGATGCGGCGCTGTGGTTCGTCGACATCAAGGGCCGCAAGGTCCATCGCTACGATCCAGCGAGCGACGCCAGGGTGAGCTGGGACGCGCCCGACCAAGTCGGCTTCGTGCTGCCGATCGCGGGCGGCGGGTTTGTCGCCGGGCTCAAGACGGGGCTCGCGCGCTTCGATCCCGCAGACGGCAGCTTCACCCTCCTGGTCGATCCCGAGCCTGATTTTCCGAACAACCGCCTCAACGACGGCACCGTCGACCCGAAAGGCCGGCTGTGGTTCGGAACGATGGACGACGGCGAGGCCGAGGCGACCGGCCGCATCTATCGCCTGAAGGCCGGCGGGGCGTGCGAGCCCGAGAGCGGCTTCCATTCGATCACCAACGGCCCCGCGCTCAGCCCCGATGGGCGGACGCTCTACCATACCGACACGCTCGCCGGGCAGATCTACGCCTGCAACGTCTCGGACGAGGGCCACCTCTCCAACCGCCGCCTGTTCGTCGAAATTCCCAATGCCGGGGGCTATCCCGACGGCCCGACCGTCGATGCCGAAGGCTGCGTCTGGACCGGGCTCTATATGGGCGGCGCCATCCGCCGCTATTCGCCGGCGGGCGAGCTACTCGAGACGGTGGCCTTCCCGGTCGGCGCGATCACCAAGATCGCGTTCGGCGGACCCGACCTCAAGACGGTCTTCGCGACGACCGCCAACAAGCATCTCACGGGCGATGCGCTGGCGAAGGAGCCCCAGGCCGGCGACCTGTTCGCCTTCGCGGTCAGCGTGCCCGGATTGGCCGGAGTCGAGATCCGCGAGGGTCTCTGATCCTCGGGCTCACAGCCCCATCCGCCGCCTGGTGATGCCGATGCAGGTGCTCACCATGGCATTGTCGGCGAAGTCGTTGAGCAGCACCAACAGATTGTCGCACGAAAGCGCCGCGGCCCCGGACGATGCCCACCCCAGCGTCGCCCGGTCGAAATTGGCCTTGACCGACATCAGCGGCGACGAGCTGTCGCTGGTCGTGGCGACAGCGCCGATCGCGACGGCGGGAAGGAAGGTGGGCGTGCCCTGAAGCTGCAGCACCGTGTAGGTGGTCCCGTCCGGCGGGGGATTGGCCATCCGCGCCAGCGCCGCGACGATCGGCGCGGGAGTGAGCGTGGCATAGGCGGCCTGCGAGTATGAATCGTACTTGCCGATCGTCTCGGCGACCGGATCGAGGAAGATCAGCCGGCAGTTGGCGGCACGCAGCTCGGCGATGCTCTGCTCGAGCGCGGACTTGGTGCCGTCGGCGATCATCGCGCTCGTGATCCCGGTCGCGGCGCGCGCAGCGTCCAGAGCGGCGGCAAGCTGCGCCGCATCGGGCGCCATCGACACATCCTCGAACCCCGAGGTCTCGCAGTTCACCACCACCACCTCGAACGGATGGGCGTTCAGCCAAATCAGCACTTCCTCCAGGAATTGCGCATAGGCCATGCCGGGAATGAACTTGTGCTGGTGGAACAGCGCGCCGCTGAAATCTCTCAGCGCGGAATAGAGATAGCCGGGTCGGAAATCGAAATAGCGGATGCCGACGTTGAGCATGTCGGTGATGCTGTCCTTCTGCGTGATCGCGAGGTTCTGGATGGCGTGCGGCGCGAGCACCGCGCCGATCACGCCCAGCGGCGGGAACACCAGGGTGATCGCCGCGAGCAGCGCCTCCGCCTGCGCGGAATCGAGCAGCGACCGCGCGGTGTTCATGGTGTTCATGCCCGCGTCATGCGCGCCGGGCAGCGCGAACCGGTTGAACGGCAGGTTGGCGGCATGGGGATCCGCGGCGGCGAGGTCGCCCATCCAATCGGCATAGGAGCCGGTGAAATAGGCGTAGGACTGGTCCTGGTCCGTCAATCCGCCGAGGCCGGGTCCCGCATCGTAGAAGCCGTAGCAGATCGTATGGTCCGGCGCGAAGATCGATGGCGTCTCCAGCATCGATGTCATGGTTCCGCCGTCGAGGTTGCCGGTCAGGGCATTCACGTTATTGTAGCGGCTCGCAACGGTCGCCCCGTCGAGCTCAGCGCACCATTGAAAGCGGCCGACGAAATTAAAATGCCCGGGGATATTTCGCGAATCCACCTGAAGATTCGAATGATTCACGACATTCATGTTCCGATGAATGGCGTCCTGCCCAGGAACGGTGAAATCCAGCGAAAGATTCTCTTCTGTCAGATAAGAGTAACAATCGACGCCCTTGCTCGTCATACCTGTTCCCTCCCTCGCCCGTACGGGAGAACTACCCCGCCAAGAAAGACCGGGACTCCAAGGCTGTCAATATTCGAACCTATCGATCTCGCCGACAGGAAAGGCAAGCAAGCCCGACTGAATCAGTAAATATTATTGACAGTCATATTTGATTGTCCGATCATGCGTGCGTGACCGAAGCGACCCTCTGGTGGACCGACGTCGTCCTCACCGCCCTGCTGCGCCATGCGCGCACCACCTATGGCGCGGCGATGCGCCGCGCGCTCGGCGAGCTCGGCTATGACGACATTCCCGGCAACGGCATGTACGTCATCGGCGCGCTGGCGATGGGCGGCACGCAGCTTGCCGAGATCATCGCCGGGCTCGGCACGAGCAAGCAGGCCGCGGGGCAGCTCGTCGACACGCTGGTGCTGCGCGGCTATCTCGAGCGCAGCGTCGATCCCGGCGACCGCCGCCGGCTCAACGTCACGCTCACCGAGCGCGGCCAGGCCGCCGCTGCCGCCCAGGCCGCCGCGCGCGAACGGATCGACGCCGAGCTCGCCGCGCGGGTCGGCGAGGAGAAGGTGCTGCATGCCAAGGAAGTGCTCGGCACGCTGATCGTGATGGGGCGCGAGGCGGAGTATACCGGATAGGATGTGCACCCGAGGCCGGCTAATGATTGTGCCGCGGCACCTTCTCGCTCGTCCGGCGGTATTTGAGCGCGAACTCGAGCGCACCGCCCTCGGCGAGCTGCCCGGTCTTTTCGCGGTACAATTCTTCCCACGGCGTGTTGCTCGCGGGGATCGGCGGCGGCGCCTCGGCCCTGCGGCGCTCGATCTCTTGCGTGTCGACCAGGGCGTCGCAGGTCCGCGCGTTGAGGTCGATCCGGATCGTGTCGCCGGTGCGAAGCCACGCAAGGCCGCCGCCGACGGCGCTCTCGGGCGAGGCGTTGAGGATCGAGGGGCTGTCCGACGTGCCAGACTGGCGCCCGTCGCCGAGCGTCGGCAGGCTCATGATGCCCTGCCGGATCAGATGGTCGGGCGGCTGCATGTTGACCACCTCGGCCGATCCGGGCCAGCCGATCGGGCCCGCGCCGCGGATCACGAGGATGCAATTTTCGTCGATGGCAAGCGCGGGATCGTTGATGTGGTGGTGATAATCGTCCGATCCGTCGAACACGATCGCGCGACCCTCGAACACGTTCTCGCGGCCGGGCTTCGAGAGATAGCGCGCGCGGAAATCGGGCGAGATCACGCTGGTCTTCATGATCGCCTGGTCGAACAAATTGCCCGAGAGAACGAGGAACCCCGCGCGCTCCATCAGCGGCGCGTCATAGGGCAGGATCACCTCGCGATCGGTCGCCGTGCGGCCCGCGACATTCTCGGCGAGCGTCCTGCCGGTGACCGTCGCCACCGAACCGTCGATCGCGCCGGCGAGGATCAGCTCGCTCAGCACCGCGGGGATGCCGCCCGCGCGGTGGAAGGCTTCGCTGAGGTATTTGCCCGCCGGCTGCATGTTGACGATCAGCGGCAGGTCGTATCCTTCCATCCAGTCGGCCGGACCGATGTCGAACCCGGCGTGGCGCGCCATCGCCACCAGGTGCGGCTGGGCGTTGGTCGAGCCGCCGATCGCGGTGAGCAGCCGGATCGCGTTGAGGAAGCTCTGGCGACTGAGGATCTTCGACGGACGCAAATCCTCATAGGCCATGTCGACGATGCGGCGCCCGGTCTCGTATGCCATCTGCCCGCGCTCGCGGTACGGCGCCGGGATCATCGCGCAGCCGGGCAGCGACATGCCGAGACCCTCGGCGATCGAGTTCATCGTCGATGCGGTGCCCATCGTGTTGCAATGGCCGGCCGAGGGCGCCGAGTCGGTTGCGCGGCGGAGAAACTCCTCCTCGTCGATCTCGCCGGCCGCCAGCTTGCGGCGGCTGCGCCAGATCACCGTGCCCGATCCGACCAGCTCGCCCTCGTGCCAGCCGTCGAGCATCGGCCCGCCCGAGAGGACGATCGCGGGCAAGTCGACGGTCGAGGCCGCCATCAGCGACGAGGGCGTGGTCTTGTCGCAGCCGGTGGTGAGGACGACCGCGTCGATCGGATAGCCGTTGAGGATCTCGACCAGCCCCAGGTAGGCGAGGTTGCGGTCGAGCGCGGCGGTCGGGCGGCGGCAGTTCTCGAAGATCGGGTGGAGCGGGAACTCCATCGGAACCCCGCCCGCGGCGATCACGCCCTCGCGCACGCGCTTGACCGTCTCGAGGTGGATGCGGTTGCACGGCGCGATGTCGCTGCCCGACTGGGCGATGCCGATGATCGGCTTGCCGCACCTGAGCTCGTCCGGGGTGATGCCGTAGTTCATGAAGCGCTCGAGGTAGAGCGCCGCCATGTCGCTGCGGCCGGGGGCGGCGAACCATTCGCGCGAGCGGAACGGGCGGACGGGGGTGCGAGTCATCGTGTCCCTCTAACAGACAGGGGTGCAGCCTTTCGGCCGCACCCCCCGAAGTTTCAAGCCCGTTGGGGGGCGAATCACCCCTCCATCGCCTCCAGCTCTTTCCCCTTGGTCTCGACGATGAACTTAGAGACGAAGAGATAAGAGACGACCGCGCTCACCGCGTAGAAGGTGTAGGTCGGCGCGAGGCCGACCTGGGTCTTGAGCACGGGGAAGGTCGAGCTGATGGCGAAGTTCGCGCCCCATTGCATCAGGCCGGCGACGGCGAGCGCCGATCCGCGGATCTGGTTGGGGAACATCTCGCCGAGCATCACCCACATCACCGGGCCCCAACTGAAATTGAAGAACATCGCATAGGAAACCGCCGCCGTCAGAGCAACGATGCCCATGGTTGGCGACAGCGTCAGCTGGTCGTGGACGACGGTGCCGGTGCTGAAGGCGTAGACCATGACGAACAAAGTCACCGCCATGCCCGCCGAGCCGATCAGCAGCATCGGCCGGCGGCCGATCCGGTCGATCACCAGCAGGGCGAGGACGCAGGCAGGAATCGACATCAGACCGCCCAGACTGTTCATCTGGAACGCCACGCGCTCGGTGAAGCCGACCGCCTGCCACAGCGTGGTGCCGTAGTAGAAGATCACGTTGATGCCGACTAGCTGCTGGAAAACCGCCAGCCCGATGCCGACGCGAACGATCGGCCGGAACGGCAGCACGAAGGCGATCACCGCCAGCGCCACCGGCACGCCCCAGATCACTGGAAGCGTGTTCGTGATGCACGCCGCGATCACCGCGACAAGCAGCAGTATGCCGAGCCAGAGCGGCGCCTTCCACCCTCCGACCTTGTTGAGCGCGTCCGAAAGCCGCGGCTGGTGATCGGCACTGAGCGAGGCGCGGATCTCGACAACCTTCGCGGCGGCCTCGTCCGAGCCGAACAGGCTGGTCAGCACTTGCTGCGCCTTGTCATCGCGCCCCTTCATCACCAAGAAACGCGGGCTTTCGGGAATGAAGAACAAGGTAATCAGGAAGATGGTGGCCGGGAACGCCTGCATCCAAAACATCCAGCGCCAGGCCGCATAGCCGTACCAGAACGTGTTGGTCGATTCGCCGGCGTATTCTCGCAACAGCGAATTGATCAGGAACGCCCCGGTTAGGCCGGCGATGATCATGATCTGCTGCACGCTCGAAAGCCGGCCGCGGATAGCCGCGGGCGTGACCTCGCTGATATACGCCGGCGACAGTACGGAGGCCGCGCCGACCGCCATGCCGCCGAGAATGCGGGCGATCACGAACACCGTAGTCGACTGGGCGCCGCCGGCGGCGAGCGCGCTGAATAGGAAAGCGATCGCGGCGAGCATCATCACATTGCGACGGCCGAGCAGGTCGGCGAGCCGGCCCGCGAGGAAGGCACCTGCGGCGCAGCCGACGAGCAGCGACGAAACGGTAAAGCCGAGTTCCTCGTCAGTCAGCCTGAAGGTAGTCTGCAAGCCGGTCTGCGTGCCGTTCACCGCCCCGCTGTCGTAGCCGAACAGGAAGCCGCCGATCGTCGCGACCGCGACGACGGCGATGATAAGGGCGATATTCACCCTCTGCGCCTCTTTGGTCATTCTTTGGTTCCCCTCTCCTGGTCCCTGTTGCGATGCGGGACCTGTTAGCGGTAACGGTTACGGTATCGCAGAGGAAAAGCAATATGCCGTGCGGCGGGCTAGCGCCAGTTGGGATTGGCGGCGGCGCCGTGTTCGCCCCGTTCGCGGGCCTGGCCGCGCGCCGACTTGGGCGGCGGCCCCGAGGATTCGCGGATCATCAGCTCGTAATCGAGCACCGTTTCCTCCACCTCGGGCGGCTCGACGAGCGGATTGCGCAGCCGCGCGAGCAGCATGTCGAGCGCGGCCTCGGCCATCGCCGCGGTCGGCTGGCGGATCGTCGTCAGCTCGGGCCAGACGGCGGTGGCGAGCTGGGTATCGTCGAACCCGACGATGCTCAGGTCCTGCGGCACCCTGCAGCCCGCGGCGGTGCGCGACGCCGACCGCGGCGGCGGCCATGTCGTCGTTGCACGCGAAGATCGCGGTCGGCGGATTGGGCCGGTCGAGCAGCCGCTCGGTGGCGATGATCCCCGAGCGGAAGGTGAAATAGCCCTGCTCGACCGGCATGTCCTTGACGCTCAGCCCCGCCTCCTCAAGCGCCGCGACGAAGCCGCGATAGCGCTCGAGGCTCGAGCTCTGGTTCGGATTGCCGCGGATGAAGCCGATGCTGCGGTGGCCGAGGCCGAGCAGGTAGCGCGTCATCTCCGACGCTGCGGCGAAATCGTCGATGCGGACGTTGAGCGTGCCCGGCACCGCCACGCCGATCGCCACCGACACCGCCGGGATCCCCGCCGCCGCCAGCTCGGCCTGGACCGGCGCCGCCTCGGACAGCGGGCATGGCAGGATCACGCCCTCGACCTCGGTGGCGGCAAAGGCGCGCGTCGCCTCGGCCTGGCCGTCGGGCCGGTCGCTTTCGCAGGCCTCGAGCACCAGATGGCAGCCGGCGCGTCGCGCCGCGGCGAGCGCGCCGATCAGGAATTGCGACAGATAGGCGTCGGACGGGTTCGAATAGAGCAACCCGATCTGCGTCGCATCGCCCGCCGCCAGGCTGCGCGCGGCGCTGTTCGGCGAATAGTTGAGCCGCTCGATCGCTTCGAGCACCGCGGCGCGGGTGGTGGCGCGGACGTTGGTGCCGCCATTGACGACGCGCGAGACGGTCATCGCGGACACGCCGACCTCCCGCGCAACGTCCTGCACGGTAACGGTACCACGGCTCCGGCGACTTGGTCTGGCCATCCCCACCTTTCTCACGCGGATTAGGTTCCCGCCCGGAATAATGCAAATAAGTTACTCGTCCGATCCGGTTGACCGGTGCGAGCCGCGCCTTCTATAGCTGATAGCGCTACCATAATCACCAGACGGCGTATCGTCGCCGCGCCTAGGGGAGAGGAACATGACCGTGTCCGGCCATCGCCTGCCGGGGGCCTTCGCCCGCCGCGCCCGAATCGCCTGCATGGCGGCCGCCGCCGCGATCGCGGCGATGCCGCTCGCCGCGCCGCTCACCTTCGCTCAGGGCGCGCCCTCGGGCAAAGCCGATCGTCCGATCTACAAGGATTCGTCCCAGCCCGTCGCGGCCCGCGTCGAGGATCTCCTCGGGCGGATGACGCTCGACGAGAAGGTCGCGCAGCTCGTCGCGCTGTGGCAGCACAAGGACCAGATCCAGACGCCGGCGGGCGCCTTCGATCCCGCCAAGGCGTCGGCCAATTTCCCCAACGGGCTCGGCATGATCTCGCGGCCCTACGATCGCGTCGGCGTCGCGACGCCGACGGGCGCTGGCGCGGTGGCCGGTGTCGCCAACAAGGGCGCGCTCGAGGAAGCGACCTACATCAACGCCGCGCAGCATTGGGCGGTCGAGAAGACGCGGCTCGGCATCCCGATGCTGATGCACGAGGAATCGCTCCACGGGCTGGTGGCGCCGGGCGCGACGAGCTTTCCGCAGGCGATCGGGCTCGCCAGCACCTGGGACCCGGCGCTGCTGACCCAGGTCTTCTCGGTCGCGGCGCGCGAGGCGCGGGCGCGCGGGGTCAACCTCGTCCTCGCCCCCGTCGTCGATGTCGCGCGCGATCCGCGCTGGGGACGGATCGAGGAGACCTATGGCGAGGATCCGTACCTCGTCGGCGAGATGGGGCTCGCGGCGATCCGCGGCTTCCAGGGGACGACGCTGCCGCTCGCCAAGGACAAGGTCTATGTCACGCTCAAGCACATGACCGGCCACGGCCAGCCCGAGAACGGCACCAACGTCGGCCCCGCCTCGCTCGGCGTGCGCTCGCTCCGCGAGAATTTCTTCCCGCCGTTCGAGCGCGCGGTCACCGAGTTGCCGGTGATGTCGGTGATGGCGAGCTACAACGAGATCGACGGCATCCCCAGCCACGCCAACAAATGGCTGCTGACCGACGTGCTGCGCGGCGAATGGGGCTTCAAGGGCGCGGTGGTGAGCGATTATTTCGCGATCCGCGAGCTGGTCCAGCGGCACCACATGTTCGGCAACGTCAAGGACGCCGGCGAGCGCGCGATCGATTCGGGAGTCGATGTCGAGACTCCCGACGGCGAGGCCTACAACCACCTCATCGAGCTGGTGAAGGAAGGCAAGGTCAGCGAGGATCAGATCAACGCCTCGGTGCGCCGCGTGCTGACGATGAAGTTCGAGGCCGGGCTGTTCGAGAACCCCTATGTCGACGCCAAGGCGGCGGCCAAGAAGGAAGCGACCCCCGATGCGATCGCGCTCGCCCGCCAGGCGGCGCGCGAGACCGTGGTGCTGCTGCGCAACGCCAACGGGCTGCTCCCGCTCGACGCCGGCGGGATCCATCGGATGGCGGTGATCGGCACCCACGCCCGCGATACCCCGATCGGCGGCTACAGCGACATCCCCAAGCACGTCGTCAGCGTGCTCGAAGGCATGCAGGCCGAGGGCAAGGGCAAGTTCCAGGTCGATTATGCCGAGGGCGTCCGCCTGACCGAGGGACGTGTCTGGGCGCAGGATGAGCAGACTTTGGTCAAGCCGGAGGTGAACGACAGACTGCGCGCCGAGGCGATCGAGACCGCGAAGAACGCCGACGTGATCGTGATGGTGCTCGGCGGCAACGAGGCGGTGAGCCGCGAGGCCTGGGCCGACAACCATCTCGGCGATTCGGAGACGCTCGACATGGTCGGCCCGCAGGACGAGCTGGCCAAGGCGATCTTCGCGCTCGGCAAGCCGGTGGTGGTGATCCTGCTCAACGGCCGGCCCTATTCGGTCAACTATCTCGCCGCCAACGCGCCGGCGCTGCTCGAGGGCTGGTACCTGGGGCAGGAGACCGGCAACGCGCTCGCCGACGTGATCTTCGGGCGCTACAATCCGGGCGGCAAGCTGCCCGTGTCGATCGCGCGCAACGTCGGCCAGCTGCCGATCTACTACAACATGAAGCCGACCGCGCGGCGCGGCTACCAGTTCGGCGACACCAGCCCGCTCTATCCGTTCGGCTATGGGCTCAGCTACACCAGCTTCGACATCGCCGCGCCCGTGCTCGAAAAGAGCACGATCGGGATCGCCGACACGGTCAAGGTCACTGTCGACGTCGCCAATACCGGCACGCGCGCCGGCGACGAGGTCGTCCAGCTCTATCTCCACGACGACGAGGCCTCGGTCACGCGCCCGGTGATCGAGCTCAAGCGCTTCCAGCGCGTGACGCTCCAACCCGGCGAGAAGAAGACCGTCACCTTCGAGCTCACCCCGCGCGACCTGTCGCTGTGGAACGTCGACATGAAGCGCGTGGTCGAGCCCGGCACCTTCACGGTCTCGTCCGGCCCGGATTCCGCGACGCTCAAGAGCACGAAGCTCACGGTGCAGTGACGGCGCCTTGAGGACCTGCCCCGGAGTGCTCGCGCTCCGGGGCCTTTATCGTTTGGAGCCGTCGCCCCGGCCCTGTGCCGGGGTGACGAAGAAATAACGGGCTTGCCGGCGCCTATTCGTCGAGCCAGGCAGCGACCCAAACCAGGGGCGCATTCCAGTTGATCGCGACCTCGTTGACCGAGAAGGCGAAGGTCTCGTCGGCATAGCAGGTCATCGGCGCGCATTTGCCCTTGAGCCTGGCAGCCACCGGATCGCTCATGAAGGTCGAGTTCGGCCCGCCCGAGATCACTCCCGGCGGCGGCCCGGGCAGGTTCGGATCGATCGAATGCGCCCAGAAACGGTGGTGCGGGTTCATCAGCGGCCGCGCGCCGTATCCGCTGATGAACGACTTATCGAGCGGGTTGCGGCCGAGCAGATAATCGATCGCATCGACCACGCCGTCGCGATACCTGGCCTCGCCGGTGAAATCGCGCGCATAGCCGAGCAGCATCGCACGATTGAGCAGCGACGAGGTCGATCCCCAGGGATAGCCCGGCGGGGCATAGGGGACGTGATAGCCCGTCCGGCCCTCATCGGCGAGGAACCGGTCCGCCGCGGCGACGATCGCGGATCGCAGGCGCCCGACGTCGGCCAGGGGCAATGCGTTCGCAGCCGTCGCCAGCGTGATCGTCCCGAGCGTCGCGGTCCGGCCCCAGCTCGGCTCGGCCAGATCCTCGGCGAAGTGCGGCGAGGCGCGGACCGCCGCGAGATATTCGGGCTTGCCGGTGGTCGCGAACAGCTCGGCGGCGGCCCAATAGGATTCGTCCGAATAGTCGTTGTCGCCGTAGCCGCCGCTGCCCCCGAACGCCGCCACCGGGAAGACCTGCGGATTGCGCGCCGCCGCCGCCCAGGCGCGCTCGGCGGCGGCGAGGCAGCGCGCCGAGAAGGCCGGGTCGATGCTGCGCCAGATTCGCGCGCATTGCGCCGCCGTCGCGGCGAGGTTGAGCGTCGCGCCGGTCGACGGCGGGAAGATCACGCGCTCCTCGGTATCGAGCGCGGGCGGGGTCGGCAGCCTGGTCCAGTTGCGGTCGGCGACCTTGTGGTGCGCCATGCCCGATGCGTCGATCTCGACCATGTTCAGCGGCGCGGGCGGCGGCGCACCGGGAACCGGCGGGCCGAAGCGCGGCGGCGGCCCCACCGCGACCGTCAGCCGCATCCCCTCGGGCACTTGCATCTCGAGCAGGAAGGCCATCTCGTAGCGCGCCTCGTCGAGCAGGTCGTCGACATGGTTGCCCGCCTCGGGGATCGGCATCCGCCCGTCGGCGAAGGACCCAGCCCTGCCCGCCAGATGCTCGCGCTCATAGGCATTGAGCAACGTCCACAGCGCGATCCCGCCGTTGACGACATATTTGCCCTGGTCGCCGGCATCGTACCAGCCGCCGGTGACGTCGAGCGCGTAGGAGCAACCGGGCCAGACCGTGCCGCGCGCGTCCTTGCCCGAGATGCAGCCGGCGACTTCATGGACATGCCCCGCCGACCGCGCCCATCTGGCGCCCACGTATCGCGCCTCGATCGGCACGCCCGCGCGCGAATGGTAGAAATAGGCGAGCGCGTCGCGCGCCAGATGCCCACGCGTGCCGGCGCCGATCGTGAACGGCCGGCTGGCCATCGCTCCGACGTGCAGGCGATAGCCCTTCCCCGCCCGCGCGAACCCGCCGAAATCGATCGCATGGACGCTCTCGCCCGAGGCGGCATCGGCACCGAACACCGTGGTCCGCCCGCGCTGCACCACCCCGCCCGCGGCATCGGTCAGTGCCCAATCGAGCGGGTCGGTCGCCGCGTTCGCGAGCATCGCGCGCTTGGGGCCGGCAGTCTCGAAACCGAGCTGATTGAGCCGGATCGGGCTGACCGGATCGTCCTGCGCCGTCGCCGGGAAGGCAAGGCAAAGCGCGAGCGGCGCGGCGAAACGGGCGAAGCGCATGGATCTCTCCTATTGGCCGGCGTGCGCGTAGACGCCGAACACCGCGCCGACGAAACCGCCGGCAGTCTTGGTGCTGAGCATCGTGCCGTCGATGGTGCCGAGCTGCTTCCAGCGGCCCGCTATCGTCGCATAATCGAAGGCGTAGGCCGCGCCCTTCGCGCGCACGCGGAGGCGGAGCGGCGCTCCCGCTGCTCCCGTCAGCGGTGCCGAGGCGATCGGGACTCCCACTGAGGGTTGGCTGGGTCCGTTGCGCGATTCGAGCGTCACGACGCGCTTGCCGGCTTGCATCGCCACGCCGACGAACGTCCAATAATCGTCGTTCTGGAGCACGACCAGGCCCGCGCGGTCGCCGTCATGGCCGGGCGCGAAACGGACCAGGGTCTCGGCGGTGGCATCGGTGTGCTGCTGGCGGCGCGCAAGGAACGAGGGATTGGCGTCGTCGCCCAGCCGTCGGGACGCGCGGTGAGCACGAGCGCGCCGCGATCGAGCGCATACCAGCGCGTGCGCCGGGTTGCGCATCATCATCCAGTAGGCGGGCAGCTTCGTGCCGCTGAAGTCGTCGCGGATCGTAAAGGGTCCGCTGGTCGGCACCGCCGGCGCAGGCTGGCCCGCGAATTTGGGGCGCGCGTGCGCATAGGGGATCGCCTGCCCCGGATCGGTGATCCGCGGCCAGCCGCTCTCCCAGCGCACCGGCAGCAGGAAGGTCTCGCGCCCGGTGCTGTAGAAGTCGCCGGCATAGGGTCGGACCGCGAGGAAGGTCGCCCACCAGCCCGCCGGCGTCTCGACGAGCTGGGCGTGTCCCGCCCGAGGTGATCGGATCCGGCCGGTCGCGCGGGAGGTCGCGCTGGTGAGGATCGGGTTGGCGGGATCGGGGACGTAGGGGCCGGTGACGCTCCGCGACCCGCAGCGCGACCTGCGAATGGCCTTCGGCGGTGCCGCCCTCGGCACAGATCAGGTAATACCACCCGTCCTTCTTGAGGATATGCGGCCCCTCGATCCAGACCGGCCGTTTCGAGAAGTCGACCCCGCCGTTGACCAGCACGAAGCGCGGCCCGAACGGCCTGAGCGTCTTGAGGTCGAACTCCTGCAGCCAGATCGCGCGATGGCCCGAATATTGGGGCGTGCCCTCGGGCGGGCCGTTGTTGACGATCCAGGCACGCCCATCGTCGTCGAAGAACAGGGACGGATCGATCCCGCCCTCGAGCTGCGGCAGCCACACCGGATCGGACCAGGGGCCCCGCCGGGGCCTTCGCGGAAATCACGAAATTGCCGCCGCAATCGACGCATGTGTTGAGGATGTAGAAAATCCCGTCCTTCGCCTGGATCGACGGCGCGAACACCCCGCGCGAAAGGCCGAGCCTGCCGAAATCGAGCTGGTCGGGCCGATCGATCGCGTTGCCGATCTGGGTCCAGCTCACCAGGTCGCGGCTGTGGAACACCGGGATGCCGGGGAAGTAGCCGAAGGTCGAGGTGACGAGATAATAGTCGTCGCCGACGCGCGTGACGCTGGGATCGGGATAGAAGCCACCGAGGATCGGGTTGCGATAGTCGCCCGGCGCCGGCTGCCTGACCTGGGCCGGGTTGCTGCCGCGATAGGCGAAGAAATCGAAGCGCGCGGTGAGCGCCGGCTGGGCCTGCGCGGAACCCCATCCCATGGCAAGCACCGCCGCCGCCAGCAAGTGCCAGGATCCGGACATCCGCCTGGTCATCCGCGCAGCCCCGCCTCGATTGCGGCGCGGTGAGTCGGCATCGCCTCGGCGGCGGCCTGGATCGCCTTGCGCATCTCGGCCATGCGATCGCGGACCAGCTTGGCATCGGGCACGTCGGCGAGCGCGTCGTAATGGCGCGGCACGACGCCCTGGCCGAAATAGACCGCGACCCAATCGGCCTCGAAGAAGCTCTCCTCGTCCCATTCGATCACGCGCCCGCTCGCCTCGAACAGCCGCAGCTTGTGCGCGAGCAGCTCCGGGACCGGCGCGGCGCGGCGTTCGGTCCAGAAAGGCTCGGCGTGCGCGTTGGCCTTGTAATGGAGGATCAAGAAATCGCGCATCCGCTCGACCGTCTCGGACATCAGCCGGTTGAACTCGTCGACCTCGCCGTCGGCGCGGTTGCGGTAGGGAAGCAGGCCGAGCAGGTTGCCCAGGCCTTCCTGGATGATCTGGAGCGCGGTCGGCTCGATCGGGTCGAGCACGCACGCCGACGCGCCGATCGCGACGCAATTGGCGATCCACATCTTGCGCCGCCGCCCGCTCGCGAAGCTCGCGAGCTTGGCTGGCGTCGAGCGCGCCCCGCCCAGCGCCGCGCGCAACTCCGCCTCGGCCGTATCGTCGCTCGAGAAGCCGCTCGCATAGACGTGCCCGACACCGTCGCTGCCGAGCATCGGGATCCGCCAACGCCAGCCCGACGCGTGCGCCTGGGCTTGCCAATGCGGCGGCGGATCGCCGGCGCGCTCGCAGCGCAGCGCGACGACGCGATCGCACGGCAGCCAGCGCCGCCAATCCTCCCAGCCACTTTGCAGCACGCCCTCGATCAGAGCGCCCTCGGGCGTGCAATCGAGAAACAGATCGGCCTCCAGCCGCCTTCCATCGGCGAGGACCACGGCTTCGATGAATCCGTCGCTCCCGCGCCGCGCGACATCGGCCACCTCGCCTTCGATCCGCGTCACGCCGGCGCGCTCGGCGGCGACGCGGAGCAGGCGGCGATAGGCGGCGCCGTCCCAGTGCCAGGCATGGTCGTAGGTCGAGAGGATCGAATCGAGGTCGGTCGCGGGCGGCGCGAACCGGCCGAGCCTGGCGGCCACCACCGCGAGCGAATGATCCTCGAGCGTCGCCGCCAGTCCCTTGCGGCGCATCCGATCCCACAGGTTGTGGAACGCCACCCCGTCGATCGCCGCGCCGAACTTGCCGAAGGTGCGGAAAATAGGCGCTGCCTGCGCGCCCGAAATCGGCGAACGACGCGCCCAGGCTATAGGTCGCGTCGGCGCCGCGCAGCAGCAGCGGGTCGCCGATCCCGAGCAGCTCGTGGACCGCGAAGATCGGCGGCAGACATGCCTCGCCCGCGCCAAGCCCCTCGAGCCCGCCGGGCTCGCGCGGCGATTCGACCACGCCGATCCGGTAGAGCCGTGCCGGCAGCGTGCGCGCGAGCACGACCGCGCTCATCCAGCCCGCCGCGCCGCCGCCGACGATCAGGATGCTGCGGACCGGTTCCACCGCGCTCACGCCGCACCCGCCGGGATCATCGATCCGCTGCCGTCGAGGAAGGATTGGTGCGTCGGCATCACGTCGGCGGCGTGGTCCACCGCGCCGCGGATATGCTCCAGCAGCGTGCGGATCTCATCGACCGAGCGATGGTCGACGCGCGGATCGTAGCGCCCGGGCACGATCCGCTGGCCGATATAGACCGCGTGCCCAGCTCGGATCGAGGAACATGCCGTCCTTGTACTTGACCACATGCCCGCGCTCGCGCCACAGCCGCAGCTTGTACGCGAGCGTATCGGGATCGGCATGTTGCGGACATAGTTCCACAGCGGCGTGTCGTCGCGCTCGGTCGCATGGTAATGGAGCGCGACGAAATCGCGGACGCGCTCATATTCGAGGTCCATCGCGCGATTGACCTCGTCGATGTTGGCGGCCTCGAAATCCATGTTCGGGAAATTCTCGATCAGCGCGGTGATCGCCTGTTGCGTCAGATAGATGCTGGTCGATTCGAGGGGCTCGATGAAGCCGCCGGCGGGCCGACCGAGACGCAATTCTTGATCCAAGTCTTCTTGCGGATGCCGCCGGTGAAACGCAGGAAGATCGGATCGCTGATCGGCTTGCCGGGCAGGTTGCCGAGGAAGCGGCTCGCGGCTTCGTCATCGCTCAGAAACTCGCTCGAATACACGTAGCCGTTGCCGTCGCGGTGCTGGAGCGGGATGCGCCACTGCCAGCCCGCCTCGAGCGCGGTGGCGGTGGTGTAAGGCCGCGGCGCGCCCACCCATTCGGTCGAGCAGGCGACCGCGCGGTTGGCGGGGAGGTAGTTGCTCCAGTCGTGATAGCCGGCGTTCAATTTCTGCTCGATCACCAGCCCGCGGAAGCCCGAGCAATCGACGAACAGATCGGCCTTGATCACCTCTCCGCTCGCCATCGTCACCGATTCGACGAATCCGGACTCGCCGTTCAGCGCGACGTCGACCACCTTGCCCTCGGTCCGCCGCACCCCCCGCGCCTCGGCATAGGCGCGCAGATACGGCCCGTAGAGGTTGGTGTCGAAATGATAGGCGTAGCCATAGGTCGAGAAGACCGACTGGTCGTATCTGGGCAGCATGAACTTGCCGCGCTCGGCGGCGACGCAGGGCAGCGAATAATCGAAGATCTCGCGGAGGTCGCCGAGCTGGCGCAGCTTGAGCCAATAATGGTGGAAATCGACGTCGCCGACCTTGCGGCCGAACTCGCCGAACGGGTGGATATAGGCGTCGCCCAGCCGGCCCCAATTGGCGAACTTGATCCCCAGCTTGATCGTCGCCTGGGTCTTGCGCATGAAATCGGTCTCGTCGAGCCCGAGCGTTTGGTTGAAGAAGCGGATGTGCGGAACGGTCGCCTCGCCGACACCGACGATGCCGATCTCCGACGATTCGACCAGCGGATCGAGAGCCCCGTGCCGAACTTGCGCGACAAGGCCGCCGCGCTCATCCAGCCCGCCGTGCCGCCGCCCCACGATCAGGACGCGCTTCACCCTCTTGTCGCTCATGCCCTCTCCTCGGCGGATTTGTTAGCGCGCGTCAGGAGCCGGTCATAGCCCCGGCTTGGTGTCGCCGGGCGCGAACGGATTGTGGAGCGCCTTGTACCAGTCGAGGTCGTGCGCGGGCGCGGCATGGCCGGCGGGAAGCGGGCGCTTCGACACCGACTGGAAATAGGCGATCGAGGCATCGCGCCACAGATCGCCTCGTCGAGCTGGATGCCGAGGAATTGCTTCACTTCCTCCCAGCGCCGCCGGTCGACCTTGCCTTCGAGCGCGTTCCAGCTTGCCTGCATCGCGCGCACCGAATCGACGCCGCGATCGTAGCGGACCACCAATTCGTCCCACAGCGGGCGGCCCGACGACTTGACGCGATAGTCCCACGGCAGGTGGTGGAACCAGAGGAGCAACGCCTCGGGCACCTTCTTGAGGTTTCCGAACTGCTCGGCGACCTGCGGCGCATATTGGCCGACCGCGTCGCTGCCGGTCCCGGTTCGGTCGAAGCCGATCCCGTTCGCATCGGCCTTGTTGTAATAGGTCGGGTTCCATTCGGGGCGGGCGAGGTCCGAGACCCAGGGGCCGGGGCCGTAGTGCGTGCCGGTCGCCATCTGGTGCGCGAGCCCGAGCGGAGTCATGTAATCGACCACCGCCTGGCGCGATTCCATCATCATCGCCACCACGGCCTCGACGACCGCCGGATCGTCGCTCCACGTCATCCGCGCCCAATCGCGCGCGATCGCCTCGGCCGAGCCCTGCGGGTCCCAGGCGAGCCGGCCGAACACGTACCAGTTCGCCTGGTTGAACTGCGATCCGGTCCAGTTGATGTCGGTGCCGACATTGGCGGCGCCCGCCATCCCGGTCGGCGCGCCGGGCGCGACCGGCGTCTCGATCACGTCTGCGACAGTGCTGCCCTTCGCCGGGCGGAAGGTGTCGGCGCCCAGCGCCTCCTCCCACATCGTGCCGAGATAGGCGAGGTGCGTGGCGAAGCCGAGATATTCCTTGCTCAGCTGCACCTCGAGCATCTCGGGCGTATGCGGCATCGCGCCGAACAGCGGGTGGAATGGCTCGCGCGGCTGGAAGTCGATCGCGCCGTTCTTGATCTGGACGAGCACGTTGTCGCGGAACCGGCCGTCGAGCGGCTGGAACTCGGAATAGGCCTGCTTGGCGCGGTCCTCGCTGTTCTCCGCCGAATAGACGAACGCGCGCCACATCACGATCCCGCCGTGCGGCTTGAAGGCGTCGGCCATCATGTTGGCGCCGTCGGCATGGTGCGGTGATAGTCCTGCGGCCCCGGCTGGCCTTCCGAATTGGCCTTGACCAGGAAGCCGCCGAAATCGGGGATCAGGCCGTAGATCTCGTCGATCTTGGCTTTCCACCAGGCGGCGACGCCGGGGTCGAGCGGATCGTTAGGTCTTGAGCCCGCCCAATTCCATCGGCGCGCTGAATTTTGCGCTCAGATAGACTTGATTCCCCCAGGGGCGGAACACGTCGGCGAGCACCTTGACCTTCGCCAGCCATTCTGGAGTGAGCATCACGACATTGGCGTTGACGTTGTTGAGCACCACGCCGTTGATCCCGATCGAGGCGTCGGCGCGCGCGTAATCGGTGTAGCGCGGGTCCTTGAACCCGGGCAGCTTCTGCCAGTCCCACAGCGACTGGCCGGGCATAGCCGCGCTCGACGTAGCGCGTCGGATTGTCCCAGTGATCGAGCACGCGCACGCTCAGCTTGGGCGCGTCGGCGATGTCGAGGCCGTCGAGGCTCGCGCGCGTCTGCATCAGCCGCAGCAGGCGGAACACGCCGTAGAGCACGCCGATGTCGCCGTTCGCGGCGATCACCGTGGCGCGATGGCCGGCGATCGTCGCCGATCGATCGGATCAGGAACCCCTCCTTGCCCGCCGCCGCCAGCGGCAGGTTGAGCCCGGCGATCAGCGGCGAGCCTGCGGGCGTGCCGATCACGATCGCGCCGTCGGCCGCGACCGCCGGCACCACCGGCAGCCGGTGCCCGAGCATCCCGCGGATCCCGCGCTGGAGCTCGTTCGCCGCCGCGGCGAGCGTCGGGCTGGCGCCCTCGCTCACCAATAGCGCGGTCGCGGGATCATAGCGCAAATGCCATTCGGGCTCGGCCGGTCGATAGCGCAGCCACAGGTCATAGCCGTCCTCGGCATGCGCCGTGCCGGGGAGCGCCGCCGCAGCGAGCAACAGCGAAAGAAACAGGAAAATGTGCCGCATGGGTGTCCGCTCCATCGGGCGGTCGCGCGCCGCCGTTGACACCGCCGTAGCATGGCGCACATGGTAGCGCTATCATCAGACAAGCAGAAACGGCGTTGAGGGGAGAGCGAAATGCGGGCAAGCGGCCACGACCATCGTCCTGCCGGAGTCGGCCCGAATGTCTGAGATCGTCTCCGCCCGCGTCATCGTCACCTCGCCGGGTCGCAACTTCGTCACGCTCAAGATCGAGACCAGCGACGGCGTCACCGGGATCGGCGACGCGACGCTCAACGGCCGCGAGCTGGCGGTCGCCGCCTATCTGCGCGAGCATGTCATCCCGCTGCTGATCGGCCGCGACGCGCACCGCATCGAGGACACGTGGAACTATCTCTACAAGGGTGCCTATTGGCGCCGCGGCCCGGTGACGATGAGCGCGATCGCCGCGGTCGACATGGCGCTGTGGGACATCAAGGGCAAGGTCGCCGGGCTGCCGGTCTACCAGCTTCTCGGCGGCGCGAGCCGCGAAGGCTGCATGGTCTATGGCCACGCCAACGGCCGCGACGTCGAGGAGACCATCGACAACGCGCTCGCCTATCAGGCGCAGGGCTATAAGGCGATCCGGCTGCAATCGGGCGTGCCGGGGCTGGCGGCGACTTATGGCGTATCGAAGGACCGCTATTTCTACGAGCCCGCCGATGCCGCGCTGCCGAGCGAGAGCCTGTGGTCGACCGAGAAATACCTCCGCACGGTGCCGCCGCTGTTCGAGGCGGCGCGCGAGGCGCTGGGGTGGGACGTCCACCTGCTCCACGATATCCACCACCGCTGCACGCCCATCCAGGCGGGGCGGCTGGGCAAGGACCTCGAGCCCTACCGCCCCTTCTGGCTCGAGGACGCGACCCCGGCCGAGAACCAGGCCGCCTTCCGCCTGATCCGCCAGCACACCACCAGCCCGCTCGCGGTCGGCGAGATCTTCAATTCGATCTGGGACGCCAAGCAGCTCATCGAGGAACAGCTGATCGACTATATCCGCTGCACCGTGGTCCATGCCGGCGGCATCAGCCACCTGCGCCGGATCGCCAGCCTCGCCGACCTCTACCAGGTCAAGACCGGCTGCCACGGCGCGACCGACCTGTCGCCGATCTGCATGGCTTCGGCGCTGCACTTCGGGCTGGCGATCCCGAACTTCGGCATCCAGGAATATATGCGCCACGCCGAGGAGACCGACGCGGTGTTCCCGCACGCCTATCGCTTCGAGGACGGGATGATGCACCCCGGCGACGCGCCCGGCCTCGGCGTCGAGATCGACGAAGCGCTGGCCGCCAGGTACGAATACAAGCGCGCCTACCTGCCGTCGCGCGGCTCGAGGATGGACGATGTTCTCATGGTGACGCGCCGCGAGATGCTCGCAGCGGCCGCCGCGCTCTCCGCCACCGAGCTGGGCCACGCGGCATGGGCGACATCGCCGGTCCCCGGACTGAACCGGATCGCCGGGCTCAAGCGAATGCGCTTCGGCTCGGCCTTTTCCTGGGCGCCCCGGGGCGCCGACCGCGGTTCGTTCGCCAACCCCGCCTATGCCGCGCTGCTGGAGCGCGATTGCGGCGTGCTCGTGCCCGAAAACGAGCTAAAATGGCAGGCGACCCGCCCCTCCCCCACCGGTTTCGACTTCGCCCGCGTCGACGCGATGCTCGACTATGCCGAGGCCAGGGGCATGGCGATGCGCGGCCACACCCTGCTGTGGCACAAGACCAGATATTTCCCCGCCTGGCTCAACAGCTACGACTTCGGCGCCAACCCCGCGAGCGAGGCCGAGCGCCTGCTGACCGAGCATATCACCACGATCTGCCGCCGCTACGGCAAGCGCATCTACACCTATGACGTGGTCAACGAGACCGTCGACGAGACGACGGGGGGGCTGCGCGACTCGTCGCTGTCGAAGGCGTTCGGCGGCACCGATGCGATGCTCGATCTCGCCTATCATGTCGCGCGCGCCGAGGCGCCCGACGCGCTGCTGGTGTACAACGACTATATGAGCTGGGAGCCGGGCAACGAGACGCACCGCGCGGGGGTGCTCAAGCTGCTCGAGCGGTTCCGCAAGGACAAGGTGCCGGTCGACGCGCTCGGGGTGCAGTCGCACATCGGCGTGCACGATACCGACGTCGCCGGCGCGGTCACGCGTCAGTCGCGGCCGTGGCGCGACTTCCTCGATGCGGTGGTGGCGATGGACTACAAGCTCGTCGTCACCGAGTTCGACGTCAACGACAATGGCCTGCCCGCCGATCACGCGGTGCGCGACCAGGCGGGTCGCGGACTATGCGCGCGCCTATTTCGACCTCACCTTCAGCTATCCCCAGCTCCGGGGACGTGCTCGCCTGGGGGATGTGCGACAAATACAGCTGGCTCAACGGCTTCAGCCCGCGCGCCGACGGCGAGATCAAGCGCGCGACGCCCTATGACGCCGCCTTCCGGCAAAAGCCGCTCCACTCGGCGATCGCGCAAGCCTTGGCGGCGGCGCCGGCGCGGAGCTAGAGCTTCGCCAGTATCTGCCGGAGCGTCGCGCGCATCCGGCCGAGCTTTTCGCGGCTGGGCGGGCCGAGCACGCCCTTCGCATGCGCGGCAGGTGCGCGACCGGATCGCCGTTGGCGGCGAAGACGAACTGATCGAACACCATCCGCCACACCGCGCGCTGCTCCTCGGGCAGGCCGCGGAGCGCGAACAGGCCATGCATCAGCGCGTCATAGGGGTTGCCCAGCCCGGGCGTAGCATCGTTCCACCAGTAATTGACGAACGCATTGACCCGGGCGAGCGAATCGACCGCATGCCACCAGTGGAACGGCAGGTAGATCGCGTCCCCCTCGTCGAGCTCGGCGACCTGGGCATGGCGCGCCGCCTCGGCATAGCGCGGAAAGCGATCGAGATCGGGATTCGCGATATCGACGAGGCTGATCGGCGTGCCCGCCGGCGTGAACTCGATCGGCCCGACGTAGAGGTTGGGAAGCTGGTCGGGCGGAAAGACGGTGAAGCGCCGCCGGCCGCAGATCACGACGCCGACATTCTCCATCAGGTCGAAGTGCGGCGCGACGCGAATCCGGTTGCCGATCCAGATCCGCGGACGACCGAGGCATCGAGCAGCGCGGTCCGATTGGCGTCGACGAACCCCGGGAGCAGCTCGGGAATCGCCTCCGATTGGACGGCCAGCGAGAAGGGCCGCTCGGCCGATTGATCGCGGATCAGCCGCTCTAGGAACAGGTCGAGCCTGGTCTGGCCGCGCGTGAAGTTCATCCCTGTGAAGTCGGCGTCGTAGAAGAAGCGGCCCTCGATCTCGGGCGCGCCGACGATCGCCGCCAGGGCCTTGGTGGGACGAAACGAGAGCAGATAGTCGACCGCGGCCTCGGGCGATCGCCGCGCCGCCGCCACCGCCGGCCAATCGGCGGCGAGCCCGCGCAGCACCGCGGGCTGGCCTGTGGGCCGGATCTCCTCGTCGAAGCGGCGCCGGTCGACGCCCGAATATTCGCGGATCGGCGCAGGCTCGGGAAGCGCGCTCAAGACGCTCGCCGCACGACGTCGCAGGCGCTGTTGTTGATCCGGAAGAACTCGCGCTGCGTCGGGAGCCTGCGGGTCGTGTCCGCGATCACCTCGCGGATATGCGCGAGCCGCGTCAGCGTCTCCTCGTCGGACAGCAGGTCGGCCGCCGGGTGATAGCCGCCCGCCCGCACGCCCTGGCCGACCAGCACCGCCAGCCAGCTCGTCTCGGTGAACACCTCGTCGTGCTCGCGGAAGATGCGGCCGTTCGCGCGGAACATCTCGAGCTTGTAGGCAAGGCCATCGGGAGGCGCGATGTTTGCGGCAATAGTCCCAGAAGGCGGTGTCGTTGCGCTCGGTCGCGCTGTAGTGGAGCACCAGGAAATCGCGGACGTCGGTGTATTCCCGCTCCGCCAGATCGTTGTAGCGCGCGATCTCGGGCGCGGAGAAGCGCCTGGTCGGGAACAGCGTCAGCAAGCGCGCGATGCCGAACTGGATCAGGTGGATCCCGGTCGATTCGAGCGGCTCGAGGAAACCGCCGGAAAGCCCGATCGCGACGACGTTCTTGACCCATGCCTTCTTGCGGCGCCCCGCGGTGAAGCGGAGCTGCCAGGGATCGAGCAGCGCCGGCCCGTCGAGATTGGCGAGCAAGGTGGCGGTCGCCTCGTCGTCGGAGATGTGTTCGCTCGAATAGACGTAGCCGGTGCCGGTGCGGTGCTGGAGCGGGATGCGCCATTGCCAGCCGGCGCCGTGCGCGGTGGCGCGGGTCAGCGCCTGGTCGCGGCCGCCGCTCTCGCACTGGACCGCCATCGCGCGGTTGCACGGCAGCCACCTCGACCAATCCTCGAAACCGGCCTCGAGCGCCTGCTCGATCAGCAACCCGCGGAAGCCGGTGCAGTCGATGAACAGGTCGCCCGCGATCCGCGCGCCGCTTTCGAGCACGACCGCCTCGACGAAGCCGGTCTCGCCGTTCTGGACGACCTCGATCACCTTGCCCTCGGTCCGGACCACGCCCAGCGCTTCGGAAAGGCTTCGCAGGTAGCGCGCATAGAGCGCGGCGTCGAACTGATAGGCATAGCCCATCTTGGCCATCGGCGAATTCGGCAGGTCGGGGCGCGGGCGCTCCATCCGCTCGTGGAGTCCGCCATCGCGGCGATCGAATAGTCGTCGAGCCTGGACGTGTCCCCCAGCGCCTGGCCCTTGAGCCAATGGTGGTGGAATTCGACGCCCTTCATGTCGATGCCATAGGATCCGAACGGGTGGACATAGCTGTGGCCGATCCGCGTCCAGTTCACGAACTCGATGCCGAGCTTGTAGGTGCCGTGGGTCTCCTTGATGAACTCGTTCTCGTCGATCCCGAGCAGCCGGTTGTAGATCGCGATCTGCGGAATCGTCGCCTCGCCGACGCCGACGGTGGCGATCTGGTCGGATTCGACCAGCTCGATCGCGAGGCCGTCCATTTCCCCCAGGACCTTCGCAAGCGCGGCGGCGGTCATCCAGCCCGACGTGCCGCCGCCGACGATCACCACCTTGCGGATGCGATCCTCGTTCACAGCGTCCTCCAGTCCGACGCGGCCGGGGCCGGCGCCGGCTCGCGCGCCTGCCCCATGATATGCGCGAGGAACTCGTTCTGGGTGGGCATCGCCTGCGCGGTGCGGGCATAGGCCTGGCGCAGCTGCTCCATCGCCTCGGCGACCTTGGCCTCGTCGAGCGCGTCGACGACGGGGTCGTATCCCTCGGGCCAGCGGTTCTGCCCGAGCATCACCGCGACCCAGCTCGTGATCCCGAACAGGTCGTATCCCTCGCGGAACGTGCGCCCCTTGGCATGGAACAGGTCCAGCGTCCGGGTCAGGCTCTCGGGCACCGTCATCGTGCGGCAATAGTCCCAGAAGCCCGAATCGTTCCGTTCGGTCGCGTTGTAGTGGAGCACGATGAAATTGCGGATGTCCTCGTATTTGTCCTTCATCACGCGGTTGAACTCGTCGCGTTCGACGTCGAGGAAGCGCCGGTCGGGGAACAGCGCGAGCAGCCAGGCGATAGCGGTCTGGATCAGGTGGATGCTGGTCGATTCGAGCGGCTCGATGAAGCCGCTCGACAGCCCCATCGCGATTACGTTCCGGTTCCACGAGAGCTTGCGGCGCCCGGTGGTGAAGCGGATGAGCTGCGGCTCGGCGAGCGGCTCGCCGTCGAGGTTGCCGAGCAGCGTCGCGACCGCTTCGTCGTCCGACATGTACTTGCTCGAATAGACGATGCCGTTGCCGGTGCGGTGCTGGAGCGGGATCCGCCATTGCCAGCCGACTCGGTGCGCGGTGGCGCGGGTGAAGGGATCGAGCCGCTCGGGATTGGCGCATGGCACCGCATAGGCGCGGTCGTTCGGGATCCAGTGCGTCCAGTCCTCGTAGCCGGTCTTGAGCGCCTGCTCGATCAGCAGCCCGCGGAAGCCCGTGCAATCGATGAACAGATCGCCCTCGACCAGCTCGCCGCTCTCCATCCGCACCGCGTCGACATGCCCGGTCTCGCCGTTGATCACCGTGTCGACGAGCTTGCCCTCGATGCGCCGGACGCCGGCGGCCTCGGCATAGCTGCGCAGGTAGCGGCCATAGAGGCTCGCGTCGAAATGGAAGGCGTAGAACAATTCCTTGAGCGGCGCCTTCGCCTCCGGGCCCGGCCGCAGCATCTTGCCGGTCAGCCCCGCCACCGCGCTCATGCAATAGTTCGAGATGTCGGGCATCGGCCGGTGCGCGTGCTCGCGCAGATAGAGCTGGTGGAAATTGACGCCGTGGACCTCCTGGCCATAGGTTCCGAACGGGTGGAAATAGCGGTGGCCGATCCGCGTCCAGTTGACGAACTCGATGCCGAGCTTGAACGTCCCCTGGGTGGCCTTGAGGAATTCGTTCTCGTTGAGCCCGAGCATCCGGTTGAAGGTCTGGATCGGCGGGATCGTCGCCTCGCCGACGCCGACGGTGGCGATTGCCTCCGATTCGATCACGATCGTGCGCGTATAGCCGTTGCCGAGGAAGCGCCCCATCGCCGCCGCCCGCCATCCAGCCGGCGGTGCCCCCGCCGACGATGACGATCGTGCGGATACGGTTGTCGCCGGTCTGATCGGTCATCGTGTTCCTCGCGCGGAAAGCTGGCGCAGATAGTCGCCGTGGGTGGGCAGTGCCGGAATCATGGCTTCGATCGTCCCCCTGATATGTGCCATCGCCTGGTCGGATTGGTCGGCGGAACCGGTGTCGATCAGCGGATCGACGCGGCGCGGAATCGCGCCCTGCCCGAGCAGGACCGCCGCCCAGCCATGCCGCGAAAACGTCTCTTCCTCATAGAGCGGAAGCCGCCCGCGCTCGCGGAACAACCCGAGCGTGTGCTCGAGCGAGCCCGGCAAGGTCGCGGCGGCGGCAGCGCGCCAGAATGCCTCCGGCCGCTCGGAAATCGCATAATGGAGCACGAGGAAATCCCGCACGCGGTCGCTTTCCGCCGCGCTCTCGCGGTTGTAGTCCACAGCTCGACCGCCGCGCAATCGCGCCCGGGCAGCTTGGCGACGAGCCGGTCGAGCGCGCTGTGCGCGAGGTGGAGGTTGGTCCATTCGAGCGGCTCGACGGCCACCGCCGCCTCGCCGATCGCCACGCAATTGCGCAGCCACGGCTGCGAACGCCGCCCCGCGCGCACCGCGACCGGCGCGCCGCATGCGGCCCCCGCGGCGGCGCTCAGCAGATCGGCGGCGCGGTCGTCGGCCAGATGCGCGGAGGCATAGACCAGGCCGTGCGAGGTGCGCGCGCGGCAGGCCGACCGCCATCCCCAGCCCGCGGGATGGGCCGCCGCGGTGTCGAGCGGCGGCGGGTCGGCCGCGCCCGGCCCGTCGGCGAGCAGGACGCGGTCGCACGGGAGCCAGCGGCCCCAATCCTCGAAGCGATCGTCGAGCTGCGAGCGGATTTGCGCGGCGTGGCCGGTGCAATCGACGAACAACTCACCCGAAACCTCGCCGTCCTCGAGCACCAGCGCCTCGACGAACCCGGTCTCGCCGGCGATCCGCACGCCCCGCACCGCCGCCGCCCGCTCGATCACGCCGAGATGCAGCGCATAGCCGCGCATCATCTCGCGGTAGCGCGCGGGATCGAGGTTGAGCCCATATTCGAAGCCGGCGAGCGGCGCTCCGTCCTCGCCCTGTGGATGGACGAAGCGCCCCGCGCGCGCCAGCGTCGCCGCGGGCGAGTGGCGGTCGAACGGCGCGGCCCTGCCCGCACGCGCCGCGCGGACCCAATGGTGGTGGAACGAGGCGGTGCCGAACGGGCGGCCATATTCGCCATAGGCATGGACGTAGGGCGGGCACGCGTCGGACCATCCCTCGAACAGGGTGCCGAGACGGAAGCTCGCGCCGGTCGCGCGCATCGCCTCGGCCTCGTCGAGCCCGAGGTCGCCATGAAACCCGTTGATCGACGGGAGCGTGCTGCCGACGCGCTCGGCCAGCGCGTCCGCCGGCGCCGTGCCGACGAGCGTCACCGCGACGCCCGGGATGCGCCGCTTGAGCATCGCCGCCGCCGACCAGCCGACCAGCCCGGCCCCGGCGACGACGATCTCGCGGATGCGCGCGTCGCCGGTCATGCCGGCTGCCGCATCGGGCAATAATGCTCGATCGTCTCGCGATGCCCCGGCATGCGCGCGACGGTTGCGCGGATGTCGGCATGGACCTTCTCCATGCCCCGCCCCAGCGTCTGCCCCGGCACCGTCTCGGCGCGCAGGTCGTGCCCCACGGGCACGACGCCCTGGCCGAGATAGACCGAGATCCAGCTGGCATCGAGGAAGCAGCCGTCGCGATGCTTGACGACCCGGCCGCTGCGGCGAAACAGCTCGAGCTTGTCGGCGAGCGAATCCGGGATCGGCATCGTGCGGACATAGTTCCAGAAGTCGGTGTCGGTGCGCGTGGTCGCGTGATAGTGCAGGATCAGGAAGTCGCGGATGCGATCATATTCCATGTCGACCAGCCGATTGAACTCGTTACGGTCGAGCGGCGAGATCGGACGCTCGGGAAACAACTCGAGCAGCGCGGTGATCGCCGTGTGGATCAGATAGATGCTGGTCGATTCGAGCGGCTCGAGGAAGCCGCTGGCGAGCCCGACGCCCACGCAATTTCGCACCCAGCTCCGTTCGCGGCGCCCCGCCTTGAACTTGAGCAGCCGCGGCTCGGCGATCGGCTCGCCCTCGACCGCGCCGACCAGCGCCGCGGTCGCGTCAGCCTCGGAGATGAAGTCGCTCGCGAAGACATAGCCGTTGCCGGTGCGGTGCTGGAGCGGGATGCGCCAGCGCCAGCCCGATCCCATCGCGATCGCGCTGGTGAAGGGCGTGAGCGGCGTCTCGGTCCGGCACGGCATCGCCGCCGCGCGATCGCACGGCAGCCAGCGCGACCAGTCCTGAAACGGCTCCCCGAGCGCCTGGCCGAGCAGCAAGGAGACGAAGCCCGAGCAATCGATAAACAGATCGCCCTCGACGATCTCGCCGCTTTCGAGCTGCAGCGAGGCGATGTCGCCGCTCTCGCCGTCGAGGTGGACCTTGACGATCCGGCCTTCGGTCCGCCGCGCGCCCTGCGCCTCGGCGAGCCGGCGCAGATAGGGCGCGAACAGCGTCGCGTCGAACTGATAGGCATAGCCGAAGGTCGAGGCGATCGACCGCGGATCGCTGGCGGGCCGCTCGAAGCGGTTGCCGCGCGCGACTTGCACCCCCATCGAGAATTCCTGGAGATCGGGGAGCGGCACGCCTTCCTGCCGCAGCCGCAGCCAATATTGGTGGAAGTCGACCTCGCCCCCGCCATAGCCGAACGTCCGAACGGATGGATATAGGAATCACCGATCGCGCCCCAGTTCACGAACTCGATCCCGAGCTTGAAGGTGCCGCGCGTCCAGCCATGAAATCGGCCTCGCGGATGCCGATGCGCTCGTTGAACGCGCGCATGTGCGGCAGCGTCGCCTCGCCGACGCCGACGATCCCGATCGCTTCCGACTCGACCAGATGCACCGCCGCCCGATGCGGCAGCAGCTTGACGAGCGCCGCCGCGGTCATCCAGCCGGCGGTGCCCCCGCCGACCACCACGATATGCTGAACAGAGTCGGCGTTCATCCGATCTCCCTCCTCTCCCCGCCCACCGGGTTAGGGCGGCGCGCTCGCGCGAGTCAAACCTCGTTTGGGCGTGGAGCGCGGTTTGGGGGTCGCGGGAACGCTTTGGACGGGTAGCGCTAACATTTTCCACGGGCGATCCCCTGTCCGTGCTGTCGAAATGTTTCCGGAATTTTGCCACCCGTCCGCGGCCGCTGCGGCAGGCGTGGGAAAAAGGCCCTGATTTCGGGGATTAACGCGCCGGTTCCGTAGGGTGGGGGCCGTTGCCCGGATGCCACAGGTCTGAGTTAAGTGGGCAGCCCGCTTTCGTTTCAATCGTGTGACCCTTGCAGTCCGTCGCGCATTTGGATACCGCTAACATCAAATTAAAAGATGTCGACGCTGTCAGCGTTGTCAAAATGGGGAGGAACCTGAATGAATCGGATCGGTAGTGAATCTGCGCGTCGCGGAGACGTAGCGCGGCTGCTTCGGTCGGGCGCGTCGGTCGTGGCGCTTTGCGTGATGTCGGCGGCGGCGCCTGCCCTCGCGCAGGACGCCAGCACGACGACCGCCGCCACAGACACCAGCGGGCAGAGCGACGCCGGGGCGATCGTCGTCACCGGCATCCGCGGCAGCCTCGCGAACTCGCAGAACATCAAGCGCAATTCGGACACCGTCGTCGACGCGATCACCGCGACCGACATCGGCGCGCTCCCCGATCGTTCGGTCACCGAAGCGCTGCAGCGCGTTCCCGGCGTGTCGATGAACCGCTTCGCCGGCAGCAACGACCCGGACCACTTCTCGGTCGAGGGTTCGGGCGTCGTGATCCGCGGCCTCAGCTTCGTCCGCTCCGAGTTCAACGGCCGCGATACCTTCTCGACCGGCGTCTACGGCCAGGCGATCAACTTCTCCGACGTTCCCGCCGAGCTGCTCGGCTCGGTCGAGGTCTACAAGAACGCCACCGCCGAGATGATCGAGGGCGGGCTTTCGGGCACCGTCAATCTCAACACGCGCCTGCCTTCCAGAACAAGGGCTTCCACATCAGCGTCGACGCCGAGGCGAACTACGGCGACATGGAGAAGAAATGGGCGCCGACCGGCTCGCTGCTGGTCAGCGACACCTGGGACACCGGCATCGGCCGGATCGGCGTGCTCGCCGATCTCTCCTATTCGCGGCTGTACAGCCGGTCGGACGGCATCTCGGTCACCAACTACCAGACGCGCGACGACATGTCCGCGATCCAGGCGAATTCGAGCACGGTGTCGCAGTGCCGCGATCCGCTGCCGGGCAATACCGACACGACGCGGCTGCCCCCCGCCAACTCGCCGTGCGGCACCGCCAGCACGGCGGGCGCCGATGGTTTCGCCGATCCCCGCGCATTGGCCTATACGCCGCTCGGCGGCCAGTTCCGGACCCAGGACTATGACCGCAAGCGCAAGGGCATCGAGCTGGCCGCGCAGTGGGAAAGCAACGATCGCCGGGCACTGCTCTCCGCCCAGTTCCTCCGCTCCGACTCGACGACCGACTGGGGCGAGCACACCGACGAATCCGCCCCGGACCTTTCCGAGTACGACACCTATCCGGCCGGCTGCCAGCAGAACGGCAACGGCCCGGGCGCGCTGCCGGCGGGATCGAATCCCACGACGACCACGCGCGCCGAGTGTCCGGTCGGCAAATTCACGAACTATGTCTATGACGCCGACAACGTGTTCGAGAGCGGCTTCATCACGATGCCGGGCGCCGGCTGGCGTTCGGCCGACGCCAACACCACGACGACGCGCGTGCCCACGGGCGGCATGCAGCAATCGCTCTCGCGCCGGCAGGTGAGCGACGAGAACATCGTCGACGACTATGGATTGAACTTCAAGTTCAACCCGGACGATCATTGGCAGATCAACCTCGACGCGCAATATGTCCAGGCGCAGCACGACACGCTCGACGTGAGCGTGTTCGGTTCGAACTTCGCGGATCAGGAGCTCGACCTGACGGGCGATCTGCCGATCCTCGTCAACCACAAGCCGCTCACGTTGGCGGCGACCTGGGCCACTCACCGACAAGCAGTGGACCTTCTGGCGCGCGGCGATGGACCACATCGAGCACAGCACCGGCGAGGAAGCCGCGCTCAAGGCCGATTTCGCCTATAATTTCAACAACGACTCGTTCCTGAAGCGCATCAAGTTCGGCGCCCGCTACGCCGATCGCGACCAGACGATCCGCGCTACACCGCGTACAATTGGGGCGCGATCAGCGAAGTCTGGTCGGGCAGCAGCGACGCTCGCGGCAACGCGGTGTTCATGGACCAGGCGGGGAGCGATCGCGCGTCGTTCTTTCAACTTCCCCGATTTCTTCCGCGGCCAGATTCCGGGACCCGTCGGAGGCAATTACTATAACGGCGACCTGATCAACGGGTACGGAGACGCCAGCACCTTCTTCAAGTCGGTCAACGACATCTGGCACAACCAGCACGGCGCCACCGCGACCAACCGCTGGGTTCCGGCGGCCGAACGGCCCGGCGTGGTCCCGGGGACGCCCTATCTGCCGTCGGAAATCCAGACCGTCAGCGAGCGCAACCTCGAAGGCTATCTGATGGCCAGCTTCGGCAGCGACAATCCGATCTTCGGCAACGTCCGCCTCGACGGCAACGTCGGCGTCCGCGTCGCGAATACCCAGATGGACTCGGGCGGCGCCTTCACCATTCCGACGCAGACCTGCGTTGGGCGTCCAGGATCCCTTCACCGACGGCATGGGAACCGGCCGCTTGCGACATCAAGCCGCCGCCCCGCGGGCTCGCCTCCGGGAACGCCGCCGTCGGCTCCGGGCGGGGTGTGCAACCTGGGCGCGGCTGCCTATGCCCAGCTCCGGACCTTCGCGAACGGGGCGAACTTCCCGAACAACGGGCGTCAACAAATACACCTACTTCCTGCCGAGCCTGAAACCTGAAGTTCTCGCTGACGGATACGTTCCTGGTCCGCTTCGCCGCCTCGCGGGCGATGGCGCGGCCGGCGCTGTCCGACGTCCGCAACTTCATCACCATTTCGGCCAACGCGAGCGACCCGACGCGGCTCGCCGCGACGGCGGGCAATCCCTTCCTGAAGCCGGCCATGTCCGATCAGTTCGATCTCACGGCCGAATGGTATTTCGCCAAGGTCGGGTCGCTGACGTTCGATGCCTTCTACAAGGACATCCATCACTTCTTCTATCAATCGGTCACGCCCGCGCGTGGTCACCAACAACGGCGTGACCGAGACGATCGACGTTCGCGGTCCCGCCAATTTCGAGGGGAGCGGCAAGGTCAAGGGTCTCGAAGTCGCCTATCAGCAGACGTTCGACTTCCTGCCCGGGCTGCTCAACGGGTTCGGCATCAACGCCAGCTACACCTATATCGAGAGCAAGGGGCTGCCCAACTCGCGGCTGAACGGCGGCTCGCCGGTCAGCAATTCCGCCGGTCGGCGTGGCGGGCAACCTGCCGCTCGAGCAGCTCTCGAAGCACAACATCACACATCGCCGGCTTCTACGAAAAGGGCCCGGTGTCGTTGCGCCTGGCGTATCACTGGCAGTCGCGGTTCCTGTGGACCTCGGCCGACGTGATCTTCCCCTACTTCCCGATCTTCAACGAAGCGGGGGGCCAGCTCGACGGGTCGGCGCTCTTCCACCTGACCAAGCAGGTGCAGATCGGTGTGCAGGCGGTGAACCTCACCAACTCGATCACCGAAAACGCTCCAGCAGTTCACGACGAGCGGCCTGATCGCGCCGCGCCAGTATTTCATGAACGATCGGCGCTTCTCGCTGATCCTGCGCGGCAGCTTCTAAGCGAACCGCGATCGAAATCAGGGGCCTCCCCGGCGACGGGGGGCCCTTTTTTTTTCGCCCGCGCTCGCGCGGCGCGGCCGGCCGGAGCATAAGCCGGCCGGAGCATAAGCGAAGCATGGCATCCCTCCACCCGACCCTTCCGGCGCCGCTCCCGGAGCGCTCGGACGTCGATCCCGAGCGGTTCCGCCGCGAGATCGAGCCCGGCTATCGCCCCGTCGTGCTGCGCGGCCTCGCGCGCGACTGGCCGGCGGTCGCCGCGGCACGCACCGGCCCCGCGCAGCTCGCCGCCTATCTCGCGCGCTTCGATCGCGGCGCCTCGGTCGAGGCGTTCATCGGCCCCCGCGGCGATGCGCGGACGATATTTCTACGATGCCGAGCTGCGCGGCTTCAATTTCCAGCGCAGCAAGGGCCGCCTCGGCGAAGCGCTCGATTTCCTGCTGCGCGCGATCGATGACCCCGAGGCCCCCGCCTTCTACGTCGGCGCCACCCCCCACCCCGGCGACGCTCCCGGGCTTCGACGCCGCCAATCCGATGGCGCTGTTCCCCGCCGGCGCCCGCGATCCCGCGCGCCTGGATCGGCAATCGCTCGTCGATCGCGCCGCATTTCGATGTCTCGGACAATATCGCCGTGGTCGTCGCGGGGCGGCGGCGCTTCACGCTGTTTCCGCCCGAGCAGCTCGCCAATCTTTATATCGGCCCGCTCGACCACACAATGGCGGGCCAGCCGGCGAGCCTCGTCGCGCTCGACGACCCCCGATCTCGATCGCTTTCCGCGCTTCGCCGCGGCGATGGCGGCATCGATGAGCGCCGAGCTCGAGCCCGGCGACGCGATCTTCGTGCCCTCGCTGTGGTGGCACCAGGTCGAGGCGCTTGCGCCGTTCAACATGCTGATGAACTATTGGATCGATCCGCCCGCCGACGCGGGCTCGCCGTTCGACGCGATGGTGCATGGCATCCTGGCGATCGCGGCGCTGCCGCCGGCGCGCCGCGCAGCGTGGCGGAGCTTCTTCGATCACTATGTCTTCCAGCCCGAGCGCCACCCCCGCCGAGCATCTCGCGCCCGAGCAGCGCGGCATCCTCGCCGAGCCGACCCCGGCGCTGCGCGAGCGCATCCGCCAATTCCTGCTGCGCGGTCTCACGCGCCCCTGAAGCCCTTGGCGGAACGGCGGACCTCGGACTATAGGCGGGGCAAGGGTTGCCTCCGAACCGGGACGGCGCATCAGATGCCGCCCGGGACCATGCCGCGCTCACCGCGCGAAACGAGGATGCGCCATGCATGTCGCAATTCCCGCGGATCCCTGCCCGGGCCGGTTCGCCCGGCCGCCCGGATTCGTTTCAGGAATGCCGTGCTAGCGTGAATTGAATCGGGGCCGAGCCCATGGCGCGGCGCCCCAAGGAGGTCTTCGAATGGCGGCGGCGACCGCGAATCCGGAACCATCGTTCGAGACGCTGCTCGATCGCGGGCGCGCTCGACGGCGAGGCCGTGCTGCGCCTCGCCGACCGGATCGCCGCGCTGCACGAGCGCGCCGACGCAGGCGACGGCGCCACCGCGGCGGCGTTTCGCCGGCTGGTCGCCGAGGATGCGGCCGGATCGCCCGCGGCGGCGCGCGAATTCGAGCAGCTTGCCGAGCGGCTCGAAAGCCGCCTGGGCATGGGCCGCGCGCGCCGGATCGCCGACGAGCGCCAGGCGCCGGTCGACGTTCTCTATGATCTCGCGCTGCCGCTGATGGAGATGGCGCGCAGCGGGCTCGGCGTTCAGGCGAACATGCTCGCCAACCGCTACGTCGACGTCGCGCCGCAGGGCGCGTCGGGGTGGGCGCTGCTGCCGTTGTTCGTGGCGCTCCGCGCGATCCGGGCGGGCGATGCCGCGTTCGCCGACGAAGTGCTCCGCCCGGCGCCGCCGCGGCTGATCGCGATCGGCGGGCTTTCGGGGACGGGCAAGACCACGCTTGCGCGGCTGATCGGATCGCGGCTGGGCCGCCCGCCGGCGCGCGCGTGCTGCGCAGCGACGTCTTCCGCAAGCGCCTCGCCGGGCTGCCTCCCGAAGCGCCGCTGCCGCCCTCCGCCTATACCCGCCGGAGCGACGAGGAGACGTTCGAGGCGCTGTTCGAATCGGCGCAGGACCATCTGCGCTATGGAAGCTGCGTGATCCTCGACGGCGTGTTCATCAGCCGCAGCGAGCGCGAGGTGGCCGAAATGCTCGCCGAGCGCGTCCGCGTGCCCTTCACCGGGCTGTGGCTCGAGGCGCCCGAGCGCGATCGCATCGCCCGCGTCGGCGCGCGCATCGGCGACGCCTCGGACGCCGGGCCCGAGATCGTGCGCGAGCAATCGCGGCGTTCGGTGGGCGATCTCGGCGGGTGGCACCGGATGCGCGTCAACCGCCCGCTCGACCTGATCGTGCCCGCCGCGCGCGCGATCCTCGACCGCAAGCGGCGATAACGGCCGCATGCCCACGATCGCCACGCTGACGATGAACCCGGCGCTCGATGTCTCGACGAGCATCGACGCGCTCCGCCCGACGCACAAGCTGCGCTGCGCCGCGCCGCGCTTCGATCCGGGGGGCGGCGGCATCAACGTCGCGCAGCTGATCCACGCGCTCGGCGGCGAGGTGATCGCGGTCTTCCCCTCGGGCGGGCCCACTGGTGCCACGCTCGAAGCGCTACTGCGCGACCGCGGCCCGGCGATCGCCCCGATCCCGATCGCCGGCACGACACGCGAGAGCCTCACCGTCGACGAGCGGCAGACCGGGCTGCAATATCGCTTCGTCCTGCCCGGGCCCGAGCTTGCGGCAAGCGAGCAGGCGCGGTGCTCGATGCGCTGGCGGCGCTGGCGGGGCCGCCGGCCTATATCATCGCCAGCGGCAGCCTGCCGCCGGGATGCGATCCCGCTTTCTATCATGATCTCGCCCTCCGATGCCGCCGCGCGGGATCGCGGGTGGTGATCGATACCTCGGGCGCCGCGCTCGCCGCGTGCGAGGGATCGCGCGCCTTCCTGCTCAAGCCGAGCCTCGGCGAGCTCGAGGCGCTGGTCGGCCGGCCGCTCGCGAACGCGGCGGACCAGGTCGCGGGCGCGCGGACGCTGCTCGCGCGCGGCTTTGCCGAGGCATTGGTGGTGTCGCTGGGCGATCAGGGCGCGCTGCTCGTCACCGCGGATGCCGAGCTGCGGATTCCCGCGATCGAGGTGCCGGTGGTCAGCGCGGTGGGCGCCGGCGACGCGATGGTCGCGGCGATCGCGCCTCGCGCTGGTCGAGGGCCGCACGCTCGCCGATGCCGCGCGCTACGGAGTGGCGGCGGGCGCGGCGACGGTCGGCATCGTACCGACCGAACTCGCCCGGCGCGAAGACATCGACCGGCTGTTCGCGGCGACGGCGACGGAAGCCCCCGCCGCCGCATGACCGTTCAGGCGGCCGGAACGCAGAACAGGCTGTGGAGCAGCTCGAGCATGCGTACCGCCTCGGCGCTCGCCAGCGAATAATAGATCGTCTGCCCGATCGACGCGCCGCGACCATCCGCTGGCTGCGCAGCAGCGCGAGTTGCTGCGACACCGCGGTATCCCGCGCACCGATCAGCCGCGCGAGCTCACCCACCGACTTCTCGCCCTCCCAAAGGTGGCAGAGAAGCAGCAGGCGGCTGCGCCCCGACAGCGCCTTCAGAAACTCGGCCGCGCGGTCGGCGGCGGCAATCATCTCGTCCTTCACGCCGCCTTCGCTACGGGCTGGCGACGCTGGTGGCAACCCGCTATCGTACAGAAAGAGAACGGAAATATTTGCAAATACGCGCAGGAATTCCATATCCGGACGGATGCCGACGCCGTTGCCCGACCTGTTCGACACCCCGCTCCTGCCCGGCCTTTCCTACGCCGAAGACGCGGTCGCGCGCGACGAGGAGCGCGTGCTGATCGCCGCGATCGATGCCGCCGGGCTCGCGCCGTTCCGCTTCCAGGGATGGGCGGGCAAGCGGGTGACGCATGGCTTCGGGTGGCGCTACGATTTCGACGACGCCAGCTTCGCGCCCGCCGCGCCGATCCCCGACTGGCTCGCGCCGCTGCGCGTCCGCGCAGCGGACTTCGCCGGGCTGCGGACCGATGATCTCGTCCATGCGCTGCTGATCCGCTACGATCCCGGCGCGGGGATCGGCTGGCAACCGCGATCGGCCGCATTTCGAGCATGTGATCGGGGTCTCGCTCGGCGCGCCGGCGACGATGCGGTTCCGCCGGCGCCGCGCCGGCGGGTTCGACCGTGTCGCGGCGCCGCTCGCCCCGCGCTCGATCTATCACCTCGCGGGCGCGGCGCGGCACGAGTGGGAGCACAGCATCGCGCCGATGGCGGTGCCGCGCTGGTCGATCACCTTCCGAAGCCTATCGGACAAGGGCCGGCGGCTCGGCGCCCGGTGACGCCCAAATGAGAAGGGCGCCCGAAGGCGCCCTTCCCGCTGCGGTTCGACGGCCCTACTTCTTCTTCGCGTCGATCGCGTCGGCCTTGTTCTCACCGGCCTCTCGCGTCATGCCGGCCATGTTCTCCATCGCGTCGGCCTTGTTCTCCGCGGAGGCCTGGACGTTGGCGGCGGGTATTGCCCGCCTGGTCGCGCACCGCATCGGCGTTCGCGTCGATCGCATCGGCGGTATTGTCGGCCGCTTCGGCGACATTCTGGGCCGCGGGCGTGTGGCCGCAGGCGGACAGCGTGAGCAGGCAAGCGCCGGCCGCCAGAACCAGTTTGAATTTCATGAGCATCGTCCCTTTTGCGCGGGGGGATCGATGCACCGCATCGGTCCGGGTCCGCATTGTGGTTCTACTGGCGACAGGCAGATCGATGGCGACGATTGCCGAATGGGCCTCGCCGTCCTCGTCCGCCTCGCGGCCCCACCTCGCCTGACCGCCCGTGACTTTATTCCGCGATCAAAGCGCCTTCACAACGAACAAGTTCCCTCCGCCCCCGCTTTTCCACGTATTTTCTCCTTGCGGCTGGGCCCGCATGCCCCATCTTGGCGGTTCATGCCCTTTTCCCAGCTTCCCGCGCTTCTTTCCGAAGCGCTCGCCGCGCGCGGCTATTCCGCGCCCACACCCGTCCAGGCCGCCGTCCTCGAGCCCGAGGCGATCGGGCGCGACCTGATCGTGTCGGCGCAGACCGGATCGGGCAAGACGGTCGCCTTCGGCCTCGCGATGGCCGCCGAGCTGCTCGAGGAGGGGCGGCTGCCCGCGCCGCGTACCCCGCTCGCGCTGATCGTCGCGCCGACGCGCGAGCTCGCGCTCCAGGTCAGCCGCGAGCTGATCTGGCTCTACGGCAAGGCCGGCGCGCGCATCGCGACCTGCGTCGGCGGGATGGATGCCTCGAAGGAGCGCCGCGCGCTAAGCCACGGCGCGCATGTGGTGGTCGGGACGCCGGGCCGCCTGCGCGACCATCTCGAGCGCAATTCGCTCGACCTCTCGGCGCTGCGCGTCGCCGTGCTCGATGAGGCCGACGAGATGCTCGACATGGGCTTCCGCGAGGATCTCGAGGTGATCCTCGACGCAACGCCGCGCGAGCGCCGCACGTTGCTTTTTTCAGCGACGATGCCCAAGCCGATCGTCACGCTCGCCAAGCGCTACCAGCACGACGCGCTGCGCATCTCGACGGTGGGCGAGGATCGCGGGCACGGCGACATCGCCTATCAGGCGGTCGCGGTCTCGCCCTCGGACATCGAACATGCGGTGATCAACCTGCTGCGGCTCCACGAGGCCGAGACCGCGCTCCTGTTCTGCGCGACGCGCGACAATGTCCGCCACCTCCACGCCAGCCTGGTCGAGCGCGGGTTCGCCGCGGTGGCGCTGTCGGGCGAGCACAGCCAGAACGAGCGCAACCAGGCGCTCCAGGCGATGCGCGACCGCCGCGTCCGCGTCTGCGTCGCGACCGATGTCGCCGCGCGCGGGATCGACCTGCCCTCGCTCAGCCTGGTCATCCATGTCGAGCTGCCGCGCGACGCCGAGACGCTCCAGCACCGATCGGGCCGCACCGGCCGCGCGGGCAAGAAGGGCACCGCGGTGCTGATCGTCCCCTATCCCGCGCGCCGCCGCGTCGAGGCGATGCTGCGCAACGCGCGGATCGCCGCCGAATGGGTGCCCGTCCCCACCCCCGAGGACATCCGCGCCAGCGACCGCGAGCGGCTGCTCGCCACGCTGCTCGCACCCGTGGAGGTCGACGACGAGGACCGCGCGCTCGCGGCTCGGCTGCTCGCCGAGAAAAGCCCCGAGGATATCGCCGCCGCGCTGGTCCATGCCCACCGCGCGCAGATGCCCGAGCCCGAGGACATGCTCGATCGCGCCGCGCATTCGGACAAGCGCGAGGAGCGGCAGAGCGGGCACCGGCCGGGCTTCGAGGACGTGGTGTGGTTCCGCATGGACGTCGGGCGCCGGCAGAATGCCGATCCGCGCTGGATCCTGCCGCTGCTCTGCCGCCGCGGGGCGATCACCAAGAACGAGATCGGCGCGATCCGCATCGCCCCGGCCGAGACGCTGTTCCAGATCCCGCGCGCCGCCGCCGCGCGCTTCGCCGCCGCGATCGCGCGCGGCGCCGGCGGCGAAGGCGAGGACGGGATCGCGATCGTCGCGGTCCCCGGCGGCCCGGCGGACGCCGGCGAACGGCCGCATCGCGCGGCGCCCTCGCCCGGTGCCGAACGACCGCGCCGCTCTGGACCCCCGCCCGTCCGCCACAAGGCCAAGCCTTTCCACGGCAAGGCCAATCGCCCGCGGTGAGCGGCGCGCTCCGCATCGCTTGGGAAGGATACCGAATATCCGTATATTGGGATTTCATCCGTGCTCATGGAGCGAACTACGCCGCCTCTTTCCCCGATAGGCTATAGCAACTCATAGAAGCTGTAGAGCGGCCCGCTCGGAAAACGGTGCCCAATCCCCACGGCGAGAATATCGTTCATCCACAGATAGCCGGCCACGCTGGTCTCGAAGGAAGCCTCCACGCGAAAATAATAGGCGCTTGGATCAACCTCCGTGCCACGCGCCAGATCTTCCATCACCTTGGGCGGGCCCGCGCGCAGCCCGACATAGCGCATCGCAATGACGCCTCCTTGGTCGAGATTGAGCACAAGCCTGACGTCGATATGAAGCGAACCGTTCGCCCGTCCAGTCTGCCAGTCGACGCCTTGGCCAACGCTTCCCTGCATTCGTTCGCCCCGAAACGCGCCGCCGTTCACAAAAACCGCGCGCCGGTCGCCGGCCGGGACCGCTCCGACAACCAGAGGCGGGCTGGCGCTCAAGCGCGCATCGAACAGGTGCCGCGTTCGCACCGGCCCCAACGCGGGCGCGTTGTCGATCGAGGGAGGCATGACCAAGGCGTCTCCGATGCTGGTTCAGGTCACACGGCGGCGCCAACCCGATGGCGTGGCCGACCACCGATCCCCAGGCAAAGGGCGACCAGTATTTCGTCGGCGCGCGGCGCATCGGCCAACACGATTTCCGCCGCGTCCATGTCGTCGAACTTCCAGATGTCGTCGACATTGCAGAGCGGCATCGTGATCGATGCGCCGGGACCTCCGATCTTCTTGGTGCCGGGGATGATCGCCTTGCCGCCGCCGAGGCGCGCTCGAATCGGGGCGCCAAACCGCGGGTGGAGAATGGCCGCAGTGTGCTCGATATCGCCATCGACGCCGACAATGGCGCCTTTGCCATAGGAAGTGACCGTATCGGCGGGTGCGTCCAGAGCAGCCAGAGCCTGTTCCACCAGCAAACCGCCGACATCGGCGCCAAGCTGATACATCGGGCTGAGATCTTCGACGAACCGGCCGGCGAAGGGATTATGGATCACCGCGGCGGCGACCACCTTGCGCGTGGCAGGTTCCACCGGCTGATCAACCGTGCGCAATATGGTCTCCACCTGCACAACGATCTTTCGCACGATCAGACTAAGCATACTCCTCCATCATCCTGTCGCAATCCTCGCAGCGCCCTCGCTATGCAACTCGAGCAATCGCCTTTTCCTGCGCGGCCTCCGGCGAGCGTCCATCATGCGGATAGCGGGTGATTACGATGTTCAGACGATCGTCCACCTTGGCATGCCAGCCGGCGCGGCAGATCGTTGTCGATTCGGGCTCCTCGATGATCGCGGGCCCCTCGAGCGCATCGCCGGGCCGAAGCAGGGCCCGGTCATAGACCGGCACGTCGACGAACCCGTCGACAAGATCGAAACAGGCCGTGCGCTTGCGCTTGAGGGCACGCTCGATCCCTCCGGTCGCAGCCGGGACCTTGCCCGCCTGCGGCTTGACTACCACGCCGACGGCATGGATCCGGCATGTCACGCGCCCCTTGTTGTAGACATTGGAGGTGTCGATGAAGTTCACGCCGTGGTCCGCGGCGGCGGCGATGATCCGCTCCGAGGTCGCCCGATTCGCATCGCTGCCGAAGATCATCGTGCCCAGGCAAAGGGGGGACACCTTGAGCCCCGTCTCGCCCAGCCCGCGATACTGCATCCGACCCCTCCAGATCCACGCGCCCGTTTTCGGACTGCCATCGGCGCGGACCTCGCCCACGGCGGATCCGCCGAACGCATTATCTGCGTTGTGATTCAAGAATCAACATCTAAGTGTAAAGTGCCGCTTCTGGGAAGAGCATCCACGTGCGACCGTCGACCACCGCGATATTGCTCCTGGCCCGGCATCCGGGGTTGCGCGAGGCCCTGTCGCGATATCGTCTTGTCGAGACTCCGCACGACATTGCGCTCCCGGCCTGCCGGGTCGCGGTGCTGAGCAGTCTGACGCCGTTCGGCGCGGAGGACATGGATCGATGCCCGGACCTCGGGTTGATCGTGACGATCGGGGCGGGATCGGAGCGGATCGATCACGCCGCCGCCCGCGCACGCAGGATTCGGATCGAGACCGGTGCCGGCGCAAATGCCGAGGATGTAGCCGATCTGGCGCTCGGCCTGCTCCTCGCGGTGATCCGCCGGCTGCCGTCGGGCGATGCGCGCGTCCGCGAAGGCACGTGGCGAAGCGGCGAGCTCCAGCCGATCCGGTCGTTCGGCCGTCGCCGGATCGGCATCATGGGCATGGGCGCGATCGGCAGCGCGGTCTCGCGCCGCCTGCCACCCTTCGGCTGCGAAATCGGCTGGACCGGGCCTCGCAGCAAACCGGAAATCCCGTTTCGCTATTTCCCCTCCTTGATGGAACTGGCCCGGTGGTCGGATGCGCTGATCGTGGCCGCACCGCTCAACGAGGTCACCGCGGGTGCGATCGGCCGGCCGGCGATCGACGCGCTCGGCCCGGGCGGCGTGGTCGTCAATGTCGGGCGCGGCGGTATCGTCGACGAGCCGGCGCTGATCGCCGCGCTGCGCGAGGGCCGGCTGGCCGGTGCCGGACTCGACGTGTTCGCAATCGAACCCACGCCGCCGGAAAGCTGGCGGGGCGTTCCCAACGTGCTGCTGTCGCCGCATGCCGGCGCCGCGACGTTCGAGGCACAAGAGCGGCTCGTGGCGTGTGCCGTCCGCCACGTGATCGACTTTCTCGGGCCACTGATGCGGATTGACTCGCGCCCTGACCCATCCTAACAATTTTAGACTGATGAATCATAATACATGCAAGACTCGCGAGAGAGGAAAGTGGCGAAACGTGCACCGGATGCCTTGGCGTGCGCGATTCGCGCTCTCGGGGACCGCATCGAAATCGGCGAAATCCCCCACCACTACGGCCGGGCGGTCGATGCCCGCGACCAGGCAGCGGTCCTCTCCCTGTTCACGTCGGAAGCCTTTATCGACGGATCGCGCCGCGCGCTGCCGGCACGCGACTATTATCGCGAGTTGATGGTGGGCCTCGCGCGTTATTATGCGGTGACGATGCATTCGATGCACAACCAGATCGTCGCGCTCGACAGCGATCGCGGCGTCGTCGAAACCTATGCGGTCGCCCGCCACTGGACGCCCGAGAGCCGGGCAACCTCGACCGCCGCGGACCTGACGCTGGGCGTGAACTACCGCGACGAGGTGCGCCGGACCGCCGAGGGATGGCGCATCGCCGCGCGCAAGGTGACGCCGCTGTGGCGCGAAGGCGCCTATCCGCCCGACTGGACCTGAGCCGCCGCCACCCTTGCCCTGACACGGAGGTTCGCATGCAGGTCTTCATCATCGGCGCGACCGGCTATGTCGGCACCCACATCGCCCGGAGCTTCCTGTCGGCGGGCCACGCCGTCCAGGGATTGTGCCGCGACGACAGCGGCGCAGCGAAGCTCGAGGCGCTTGGCATCATTCCGGCGTCCGGCACGCTCGACGATCTGAGTACGCTGGCCGAGGCGGTCCGCGCCGCCGATGCGACGATCTTCACCGCCCGGGTGATGGAGGCAGGCAGCACCCGCCGGCGCGAACAGGATATCGTGCGCGGCCTGCTGGCGTTGCTCGAGGGAACCGGCAGGACCTTCATCTTCACCTCGGGCACCGGCGTGCTCGGCCAGCACACCGCCGGCGACTGGAGCGAGCAGAGCTTCGGCGAGGACGATCCGTTCCGATGGCCCCCGGTGCTCACCAGGCGGGTGGAGACCGAAAGGCTGGTCCGCGATGCGGCGGCGCGTGGCGTGCGTGGCATCGTGATCCGGCCGCCGTTGATCTGGGGTCACGAGCTGCCTTCGCACGCGGTGCACATCCTGCGGTCGGTCCATGCCGCGGGCGCCGCCTGCTACGTCGGGCGCGGGCTCAATTGCTATACCGACGTGCATATCGAGGACCTCGCCGATCTGTATCGCCTGGCAGCCGAACGCGGCGAGGCCGGCGCGCTCTACCACGCGACACAGGGGGAGATTCCGGTACGCTGGATGGCCGAGCGGATCGCGGCGGCGTTCGGCGTGGGGACCCGCAGCGTCTCGATCGGCGAAGGCGCGGCCCTGTGGGGCGAATACAACGCGCGTGCGGTGATGGGTGCCTGCAGCCGGTCGAGGAGCCCGCGCGCGCGCGGCGAGCTCGGCTGGTCGCCACAGCGCCACGACATGCTGGCGGATATCGAACGGATCATGCTGCGCATCGAGACCGATCCGGCCGAGACCGATCGCATTCTCAATCGCCGGCCGCCGAATTAGAATGGACGACCCGCTTACGACGATCGCGCGGGTGATGGCAGCGTATCACTATCATGGCGATCGTGGCGACAACCGCGCCCGCGCGCTGTGCTTCGCACCCGCCGGCATCCTTGAGACCGCGCTTTGGATGGGGCGCGGCCGCGAAGAGATCGTCCGCCTGCTCGAAGCGCGCTTGCCCGTCGAGGGGCGGGCGCCACACTTCGTCCGCCACCATCTCACGACCTCGCATGTCGCGCTGGACGCGCCGGGCGAAGCGAGCGGCATCTCCTATTTCATGGTCTTCACCGATAGCGGCCTGGACCATGCCGGCGTGTACGAAGACAGCTTCGTACACGCCGGGAGCGACTGGCTGATCGCGCACCGGCGCGTGCGCATCGACTGGAAGGCCGAAGCCAGTTTCCTGCGTCAGCCGCTGTGGTGGGGCCCCTGAAAAATCATGATTGTTGACTCATTATTTCTGAAATGGCAGGGTTCCGCCGGTACCGCGGACGCGCTATGGCGATCCGCAAAAGAACGGTTCCTGATTTGGCGAGAGGCGAGAATGGCGACGGCCGCGACGATTGAGTCCGAGGATCTGGGCAAGGGCGTGCGGTGCTGGAGCCTGCCGCAGGGCGGACCGCCGCTGTTCATCTCGTGCCCCGAAGGGATCGACGCTCCCGACGCGATGGCCGAGTGGATCATGCAGCACCGCGCGGCGCTGGATCGCCTGATTCTCCAGCATGGCGGCATCGTGCTGCGAGGCTTCCCGCTGGTCACCGCGCTTGATTTCGAGCGGATCACCCGCGTCTTCCCGGCCTATGAACCCGGTTATGTCGGCGGCGCCTCGCCGCGCGGCAAGGTGGTCGGCAACGTGATGCAGGCGACCCAGCTCGGGCCGGAGGTCGCGATCCCGCAGCACCAGGAAATGGCCTATCTGCCCCATTATCCGGCGCGGATCGCCTTCTTCTGCCGCAAGCCGGCCGACACCGGCGGGGCGACCTCGATCGCCGACATGCGCGCGGTGACCCGCGACATCCCCGATTGGCTGCGCGACGGCCTGGCCGAGCATGGCGTGCGCGGCGTGCTCAACTTCGCCGCGCCGCCCGAGGCCGACGGCGAGGTGGTCAGCGACACCGCGGACAACAAGCCGTGGTCGGAAGTCTATGGCACGCGCGACCGCGCCGAGGTGGAGAAGGTCATCGCCGATCTCGGCCAGACCCCGATCTGGCACGCCGACAATTCGCTGACGGTGCTGAGCCACCTGCCCGCCTTCGCCGAGCATCCGGATACCGGCGAGCGGCTCTATCGCTCGATCCTGCATACCAACTACCTCACCTATGAGGGCAGCCCCCACGGCAAGGCGCGGCGGGCGCGGCTGCTCGCCGCCGGCAAGCCGCCGACCGGCTATACGCTCGGCAACGGCCATGAGCTGACCCGCGACGAAAGCCGCGAGCTGGAGCGGGCGTTCGACGACCACACGGTGGATTGGGAATGGCAGGCAGGCGACCTGATGATCCTCGATAATCTGCTGGTGTCGCACGGCCGCGCCGCCTTCACCGGCGAGCGCGAGACGCTGGTCGCCATTTTCGGACGCGAGTAACCATGGCCACTGCTCCCCCTCTCAACCGTCCGGCGCGCTACAGCGAGGCCGAGTGGAACATCCGCGTCGATCTGGCGGCGGCGTACCGGGTGATCGCGATATATGGCTGGGACGACCAGCTCGCGACGCACATCTCCGCGCGCCTGCCCGGCACCGGGCATGAATTCCTGATCAACCCGTTCGGCCTGTTGTTCGAGGAGATCACCGCCTCCTCGCTGCTCAAGGTCGACATGAACGGCGAACTGCTCGAGCCGAGCGAGCATATCGTCAACAAGGCCGGCTTCATGGTCCATTCGGCGGTCCACATGGCGGCGCCCGAGGCGCTATGGGCGGTGCATCTCCATACCATTGCCGGCATGGCGGTGGCGGCGCAGCAAGGCGGGCTCAAGCCGCTCTGCCCCGCCGCGATGCTGCTGCACGGCCGCATCGGCTATCACCCGTTCGAGGGCGTGACCGTGGTCGAGGGCGAGCGCGAGCGGATGGGCGCCAATCTCGGCGACAATTGGGCGATGATCCTGCACAACCACGGCCTGCTCTCGGTCGGCCGCACGATCGGTGAAGCGATGCAGCGCATGTATTTCCTCGAGCGTGCCTGTCAGGTGCAGGTCGCCGCGCAAGGCGGCGGCCCGCTGATCCTGCCGCCGGAGGAAATCGCCGATGCGGTGAAGGAGCAGCGCAAGCTGGTTTCCACGCGCACCGCCGACATGACCTGGGAAGCGCTGCGCCGCAAGCTGGACCGGATCGCGCCGGGCTACGACCAATAACCGCCTGACGCCGCTGGTCAGGGCGCCGGCGCTGCGCCCGTTGCCAGGCCAATTGCCTGGACCAGCGCGCGATCTGGCGAGCGAAGTAACGAACTGCTCGATTGCAAGCCGCGGCCCGGCGAAATCGATGACGTGATCGCGCATCCACGCGTTGAGCGCGCCAACTCGCGCGGCGATCGCCTCGGCCCGCCCGACCCATCATCGCCCTCTCTTGCCCGTTCAGTTTCGCTGTCTGACATGATTGATGAATCGGCCCGTCAAATTGGTAGCTCCATGACCCTTTTTGCTTGAGTCCGGGCGCGTAATGTCCAGCCGGGATTTCGTTGGATTATGAATCAACAAGCAATAATTTCCTTGACTTGTAAATCACGCCCGGTTTGAACGGCTGGCATGGGAGAGGCAGCAGCACTGCATGGCAAAACCGCGCTGGTCACCGCGTCAACCGGCTTCCCGCAGTGTCGAACTCGCGCCTGGCGTCGCTGCCGAACAGGTGAGGGCACCCACCGAAGCCAAATATCGCGAAGCCATGGCCGCAATCTCCCGGGCGCGAAATATATTGACATATTGATTCATCATTCATATTTTTATCGCAACGGAACAAAGAGAGGGGCGGGGAAGCGTGAAAGCATTGGCGGTAGCGGCGAACGCGCGGGATTGCGCCGTCCTGCCGCGGGACTTGGCGCCATGCTGATTCGCACCAGCATCACTATCGGCAAGCCGGCGGACGAGCTGTTCCAGTCGCTGTTGGACCTGAATTTCGTCGCGTCATGCCTGCCCGGCGCGCATCTCGATCCGGACGTGACCGAAGACGGCGTGCGCATGGGCACGGTCGATGTCGATATGGGCGTGATGCGGTTTCGCTACGGTGGCACGGTCAAACCCGTCGAAAGCGATACGGAGCAACGCCGCGCAGTGTTCGCGGCGAGCGCCGCGGAGACCGGCGGCGACAGCACCGCCCGCGCGACGATGAGCCTTGCCGTCGATCCGTGCGGCGAAGGCTCGGAGCTGGTGGTCGAGACCGATCTCCACGTTGCCGGTCCCGTGGCATTGCTGGGGCGCGGTCTGATCGAGGATTTCGCTCAGCAAATCATGGAGGATTTCGGCCGAGCGCTGCAAAATGGCGGCACCTCCGAGACCGCGCGAGAGCCTGGCGAGCGAACCGCGCCGCGCTTCCGCGCCCTTCCCTTCCTAGGCCGCTATGTGAAGCGGCGTTTCGCCAGGGCCTTCAAGCATCTCGCCCGCAAGCCGCGACGCGCCAAGGCTGGCTCCGCCGGTCCGACGGTGGACCTCCTAGTGGTGGGATCCGGATCGGGCGGGCTGACCGCTGCGATCGCGGCGCACGACGCCGGCCTGCGCGTGCTGATCGTGGAGAAGTCTCCCGTCGTCGGCGGCGGGACCGCCTATTCGGGCGGCGTGGTCTGGGCGCCTTGCAACCATGTGATGCGCAAGAAGGGCATCGCCGATTCGGCCGAGGAAGCGCTTCATTATCTCGCCCAGGCATCCGGCACGCGCGGCGATGCGGCGCTGGCGCAACGCTATGTCGCGACCGTGGGTCCGCTGATCGAGCAGATCCAGCAATGGACCGGCATTCCCTGGATAATCTGGACCGGCCAGCCCGATTATTATTCCGACCTGCCCGGCGCATCGCAGAACGGCCGCGCCATCCTGCAACACCCTGCCTCCGCGCACGCCGTGCTCGAGCCGCTGGAGGCATCGATGCCTCGGCTGCGCGAGGTCCGGCTGACGCCGCACATGGATCTGGTCCCGGGCTTTCAACGCGCCGACCGTCCCGCGCGCGAATCCTGGGTCGCCGGGCGTGCGATCATCGGCGGGCTGTGGAAAGCGGTATTGGAGCGCAGCATCCCATATCGCCTCTCGAACGCTCTGGTCGATCTGGTGTCCGAGAACGGGCGGGTCGTCGGCGGCATCGTCGAGGATTCGGACGGGCATCGCCAGGTCATACGCGCCGAAGGCGGCGTCCTGCTCAACACCGGCGGGTTCGACTGGAACCAGGCGATGGCCCAGCGCTATCTGCCCGGCCCGGTCACCATGCCGCAGACGCCCCCGTCGAACTTCGGCGACGGCCATCGCCTGGCGATGGCGCAGGGCGCGGCGGTGGCGCTGATGGACAAGGCGGTGCTGCACCCGGCGATCCGTATCCCGGGCGAGCTCAACGATGGCGAGCCTTTGTACCGGATGTTCAACGCCGAGCTGGCCAAGCCGCACGGCATATTGGTCAATCGCTGGGGGAAGCGTTTCGCCGCCGAAACCGCCTATTTCGGCGTCTGCGAGGCATGGAACACCGTGGACCAGCGCCACCGCGACTATGTGAACGTGCCTTCCTACCTGATCGTGGACAGCCAGTTCCGTGCCAAATATGGCCTCCCCGGGGTTGGCCTGCACGACCCCGTGCCGTCGTGGATCCACGAGGCCGATACGATCGCCGAGCTCGCCGGCAAGATCGGCGTGGATGTCGCCGGGCTCGAGAGCGAGGTCGCCACCTACAACCGCGACTGTGCAAGCGGCCAGGACTCAAGGTTCGAGCGCGGCGCCACGGCATATGAACGTTATTGGGGCGATCCCGACCAGGCGCCCAATCCGACGATGGGGAGCATCGACCAGGCGCCCTATTACGCCTTCGAGGTTCATCCCAGCCATGCCGGCACCCGCGGCGGCGTGGTCATCACCCCCGACGCCGAGGTGACCCGCCCCAACGGGAGCGTGATCGAAGGCCTGTTCGCCTGCGGCAACACCGCCGCGAACCTGCTGTTCGGCGCGGGCTATGCCAGCGGCGCGGCGGTCGGCTCATCGATGGTGTTCGGCTATCTTGCCGCCCAGAAAGTCATCGCGGGCTAAGCCCCGGCGCAACGGAGGATCCTCTTGGACCAACTCGGCCTGATCGCCACCATCAACGCCATCCGCAGCCCGGGCCGGCTCGCCGTCAAGATGCTCGGCAGCGGCGAGGGCCGGACCTGGGCGCAGCTCGAGGACCGTTCGACCCGCTTGGCCAATGCGCTGATCGGATCGGGACTGAAATCGGGCGACCGCATCGCCGCCTGGCTGGAAGACAGCCTGGAATATGTCGAAACCTATTTTGCTGCGGCGAAGGCGGGGCTGGTCATGGTTCCGGTCAACGAACGGTTCCGGGCGGCCGAGGCGGGCTATCAGATCGAGCGGACCGAGGCCTCGGCGCTGCTCTTCTCGTCCGGAGTCGTGCCCGCGCTGACTCAATTGCTCGGCGAACACGAAATACCGATCGTGATCGGCGTGAGCGGCGCGGCGCGCGATGTGCGTGGCGCGCTCGATTTCGAGGCGCTGCTCGCAAAGGGATCGGCCAACCCGCTGCCGCTGCCCGATGAGAATGCGCCCTTCTCGATCTGCTTCACCAGCGGGACGACGGGCTTTCCCAAGGGCGCTACGCTCACCCACAGATCGCTGCACAACGTCGCGCGCACGCAAACCGCGGGCCTTCGCCTGGTGCTCGGCAGCATCAACCTGCAGCTCGCCTCGATGTCGTTCCCCGCGACCTTCGGCTCGCATATCCTGTCGCATGCCTATGTCGGCGGCACGACGGTGCTGGTCGGCCGCTGGGGCGGCGACGCCGAGGCGCTGATGAGCGTGGTGGAGAGCGAGGGGATCAACCATTTCTACCTGCCCACGCCGCTGCTCGCGCCCTTCACCGAGCTGTGCGCCGCAGACCGCACGCGCTGGCGCATGCTGCAATCGGTGCTTCACGCCGGCTCGCGCGCCGATCCCGATCTCCTGAGGGACCTGGCCGATGTGATCGGCCGGCGATTCGTGGAAGGCTGGGGCATGTCGGAGATTTCGGGCGGTATCTGCACGGCGATCTCGGTACGCGACCTGGTCGGCGGCAGCGAGGCGAGCGACCTGTTCGCCTCGGTCGGGCGGCCGGTCCCCGATGCGGCGATCCGGCTGGTCGACGAAAACCGCGCGCCGGTGCCGCACGACGGCGAGACGGTGGGCGAGCTGGTCGTCAAGGCCTCCAGCCTGATGCGGGGCTATTGGGGCGATCAGGCCGCCACCGACAAGGCGATCGTCGACGGCTGGTATCATTCGGGCGATCTCGGCCGCATCGATCCGGCCGGCTATGTCTATATCGTCGATCGGCGGCCCGACCTGATCATCAGCGGCGGCATGAACGTCTATCCGGCCGAACTCGAGCTCGTCATCAACAAGATCGACGGCGTGCAGGAAAGCGCGGTGGTGGCCGGGGCCCATTCTCGCTGGGGGCAGACTCCGGTCGCCTGCATCGTGCGCAGGCCCGGCAGCGCGCTCACCGAGGAGCAGGTGATCGCGGTCTTCGCCGAGCAGATGGCGAGCTACAAGAAGCCGACGCGGGTGATCTTCCTCGACGAGCTGCCGCGTCATCCCACCAGCGCCAAGCTGCTGCGCACCGTGCTGCGCGACATGGTCGCGGAATCCGCACGCGAGGTGGTCCAGTGAGCGGTCCCGACACGGTCCTGTACCAGCCGCACGGGCGCGTCGCGCATCTGGTCCTCAACCGGCCGGACAATCTCAACGCGCTGTCGCCGCAGGTGCAGAAGGACCTCAACGCGGTGCTCGATCGGCTCGAGGCGGACGAATCGGTGCGCGTCGGGGTGCTGCGCGGCGCGGGCCGCGCCTTTTGCGTGGGCTTCGATCTCAGCAAGGGCGGCGCGGGCTTCCGGCCGCAGCGCATCACGCCGTGGGGCGATCGCGAGCGGCTGCGCGGCTGGACCAAGCTGTTCGAGCGGATCTGGGATTGCCCCAAGCCGATCATCGCGCAGGTCCATGGATTCTGCATCGCCGGCGGCAACATGCTGCCGCTCGTCGCCGACATCACGCTGATCGCCGAGGATTGCGTGGTCGGCTGGCCCAAGCTGCCGATGGGCGGCGGCTTCGTCGCGCCGTTGTTCGCCCGCGCGGTCGGGCCGCAGCGCGCCAAGCTGATGGAATTCTCGGCCGGCAGCACGATCACCGGCAGGCGGGCGACCGAGTGGGGCTTCGCCGCGGAATGCCATCCCGCCGACACGCTCGCCGATGCGGCGAGCACGCTGGCGCAGCATATCGCCAAGATGCCCCACGAACTGCTCCATCTGAAAAAGGCGTCGGTGAACCGGGTGTTCGACCATGCCGGCTTCCGCGAGACGCTGGCCGCCGCGACCGAATGGGACACGCTGGCGCACGAGGATCACGACGTGGCGACGGTGCGCGGGTGGGTGCGCGATCTCGGCATGAAGGAAGCGATCGCCAAGTTCGATCGCGAGGGGCTGTAACGTGTCAAGCGCTCCGCTCTCGACCGAAAACCGCGACGGCGTCGCCTGGGTGACGCTCAATCGGCCCGAGCGACTCAACGCGATGAATGACGCGCTGATGGACGGGCTGGTGGAGACGCTGACGATGGTCGCCGACGATCCGGCGGCACGGTGCGTCGTGCTGGGCGGTGCGGGTACCAGCTTCTCGGCGGGCGGCGATGTCGGAGAGATGCGAGACCGCCAGCGCGCGACCGCGCAGGCGGATGCCGCGGGTCCGCTGCTCCAGGCCCAGGCCGAGCGGCTGGCGCAGCGTGGCAGCGCGTCCACGCTGCTCGTCACCATGCCCAAGCCGACGGTGGCGATGCTGCGTGGCCATGCCGTGGGCGGCGCCTTCGCACTGGCCCTCGCCTGCGATCTGCGCGTCGCTTCGCGCACCGCCAGGCTGCGGCTGGGTTTCCCGAAGCTCGGCCTGAGCGGAGATTATGGCGCGACCTGGCTGCTCGCCCATCTGATCGGCGGCGCCAAGGCGCGCGAGCTCTGCCTGCTCGATCCCGTGCTCACCGCCGAGCGCGCGTTCGATCTCGGCCTCGTCACCGAGCTGGCCGACGACGAGGCGCTGGAAGCGCGTACCGCCGAACTGGCCGGGAAGCTCGCCGCGGGCCCCACCTTCGGCTATGCCAAGCTCAAGGAAAACCTCTACCGGGTGGCCGGCGGCAATCTGCCCGACCATCTCCGCGCGGAAGCCATGCTTAGCCGCATGACGGCGATGTCGCGCGACTGCGCCGAGGCCGGTGCCGCTTTCGCCGAAAAGCGCCCTCCCCCACTTCATCGGAGGCTGACATGCAGGTGCCGCTCTACAGGGACCTGCCGCTGCTCGGCGATACCGGCGAGCGCAGTTCCTGGGGCGTGTTCGGCGCCGGCGACAATTACGGCACGCTCAACTTCCTGACGCCCACACAGGTTGCCGCCGCCGCCAGGCTGGTGAAAAGCGGCGAGACGGTCAGCCTCGATCTCCCGCTCGGCCAGCCCCAGCCCCAGTTCTGGGCGCATCGCCCCCCGGTCGTGCATGCGGTGCGCACGCATCGCCGCGGGCGCGACGATCATCTCGACGGCTTCAATCTGCAGGGCAGCACGCAATGGGACGGGCTGCGCCATGTCCGCTTCCGGCAATTCGGCTATTACGGCGGGATCGAGGACGATGTGCTCGATGCGAGCGATGCGATCGGGATCGGCCATTGGGCCGAACGCGGCATCATCGGCCGCGGCGTGCTGATCGATGTCGCCGCCTATCTCGCGGCAACGGCACGCCGATCGTCCCCGCCGCGACGATCGAGATCGGGCGGACGCTGATCGAGGAGACGCTGGCGCATCAGGGCACGGCGATCGCGCCCGGCGACATCCTGCTCGTCCGCTCGGGCTGGCTCGCCTGGTACATGGCGCTGCCGGATGCGGAGAAGCGCGGCATCGTCGAGCGCTACGAGGCCGATCGCGCAAGCTATCACGCTCCGGGCATCGACCCCGGTCTGGAGACGGTCGCCTGGCTGTGGGACCAGCGCATCGCCGCGATCGCAATCGACACGCCGACCTTCGAGGTGCTGCCCTATGAGCCGGCGCGCGGTTGGGCGCATCATCGCCTCCTCGCGCTGCTCGGATGCCGCTGGGCGAGCTCTGGTACCTGGAGGTGCTGGCAGGCAAATGCGAGGCGCTCGGACGGCACCATTTCTTCCTGACTTCGGCGCCACTCAAGGTAACGCAAGGGGTCGGCACGCCGGCGAACGCCTATGCCATCTTCTGATCTTTATGCCCGGTTCCGTTTCCTCGCGGTGCAGGTCGCCGACGGGCTCGCGACGGTGACGATGGGCGATCCGGTCGATGCGACCTTCCTCGCCGAGCAGCATCCGATGCACACCGAGCTGCGCGACATCTTCGCGGCACTGGCCTCGGATGCCGGGGTCAGGGCCGCGGTGCTCACCGGCGCCGGCGCCACCTTCTTCGCCGGTCCGCCGCTCGACGAGACCGAGCAGCTGCTCACCGCAAATCTCCAGGCCGGCGCCAAGCAGATGATCGAGGCGCGCGAGATCTGCCAGGCGATGCTCGACTTCCGCAAGCCGCTGGTTGCCGCGGTCAACGGCGTCGCCAACGGGATCGGCTGCCAGATCGCCATGCTGTGCGACTTCGCGGTCGCTTCGCACGACGCGATGTTCGCCGATTCGCACGTTCGTCTCGGCCTGCCTGCGGGCGACGGCGGCACGATGATCTGGCCGCTGCTGATCGGCATGGCGCGCAGCCGCGCGCTCTTGCTGCGCGGCAAGCCGATCGGCGCCGAGGAGGCGCTGGCGCTCGGCATCGTCGCCGAGCTGGCGGAGAAGCGACGCTTCTGGATGCCGCGCAGGCATTCGCCCGCAAGCTGACGGCATTGCCCCCTTTCGCCTATGGTGCGACCAAGCTTGCACTCAACCAATGGTTCAAGGGCGACGGCGCGGCGGCATTCGACCTCGCGCTCGGGCTCGAGCTGGCCGCTTTCGGCGGCGAGGAGTTCCGCGCCGGGATCGCGGCAGCGCGCGCGAAGCTGGCACGATGACCGTCCGGGCGGTGCTTACCGGCGCCTTCGATACCGCGGTCGGCAAGCTGCCCGGATCGAGCAGCATGGGCCTGCACCTAGCGGCGGCGGCGGGCGCGCTGGCCGATGCCGGGCTGGCGACGCGCGACATCGACGGCGTGCTCTGCGCCTATTCGCTCACCGAGCCGCATCCGATGCTCGCCTCCTATTTCTGCGAGCAGGCGGGAGCGCACCCCGGTTCGTCAGCGCGATCCAGATGGGCGGGGCGACCGCGTGCATCATGGTGATGCAGGCCGCGGCGCTCGTCGCAAGCGGGCAGTGCCGCCACGTCCTGCTGGTCACCGGCGACAACCGCTTGTCGGGGATGTCGCGCGATGGCGCGGTCGCGGCGCTTGCCGCGTTCGGCCATCCGCAGTTCGAGCAGCCTTACGGCATCTCGATTCCCGCCGCCTATGCGCTGGTCGCCCAGCGCTACATGTCGGAATATGGCGTGACGCCCGATCATCTCGGCGCGATCGCGGTGGCGCAACGCCGCCATGCCGGGCGCCATCCCAATGCCCAGATGCGGGCGCCGCTGACGTTGGGCGAGGTCGCCGCATCGCGCGTGATCGCCACGCCGCTCCGCCTGCTCGACTGCTGCTTGATCTCGGACGGCGGCTCGGCGCTGGTGGTGAGCGCGGCCGCCGCGGCGCGCGACACGCGCCATGCGGGAGTCGCGGTTCTCGGATCGGGCCAGGGTCATACCCATGAGCATATCTTCGCGGCGCCGAGCCTGACCGAGTTCGGCTGCCGCCAGTCCTCGGCGGCAGCCTTCGCCCGAGCGGGCGTGACGCCTGCGGATATCGACGTCGCCGAAATCTATGATTCGTTCACGATCACCTTGCTGGTCGAGCTGGAATCGATGGGCTTCTTCGCCAGGGGCGAAGCCGGACCGGCGATCGCCGACGGCGCGCTGGGCCTGAATGGAAGGCTGCCGTGCAATACCCATGGCGGGCTGCTTTCCTATGGCCATTCGGGTGCGGCGGGCGGCATGTTCCATATCGTCGAGGCGGTGCGGCAGTTGCGCGGGCAAGCCAGCGAGCGGCAGGTCCAGGATGCCGAGCTCGCATTCGTTCATGGCGACGGCGGGGTGCTTTCCGCGCATTGCTCGCTCGTGCTGGGGCGCAGCTGATGCTGCCGATCCCGCATCCGACGCCCGATACGCTCCCCTTCTGGAGGGATGCGCGGCGGGCGAGCTTCGCTATCAGGTCTGCGCCGGCTGCGGCGCGGTCCAGATCTATCCGCGTGCCGCGTGCCTTGCCTGCGGCGGCGGCGGGCTGGCGTGGCATGTCTCGAAGCGGCACGGGCGTGTCGAGGCCGCGACCGAGGTTCACCGCGCGCCGAGCCGCGATTTCGCGACGCCCTATCGGCTTGCAATCGTCACGCTCGACGAGGGCTTCCGGCTGATGGTCAATCTCGACCGCGAGGCGGCGCCGGGCAGCGCGGTCGAGATCGTGTTCGAAGACCGCGGGGGACGGCGATACCGCAGGGCCGGGTGGCGTGAGCAGGCCCTTCCTGTTCGCCGATTTCGAGCCCGGCACGGTGATCGGCGTGGCGCGCGAGCGGATCGACACCGCGCTGATCGCCCAATGGGAAGCGATCTACGGCCCCGTCCGCGACGTTCCCCCTGCCCTGCTCCAGCCGATCATGATGCGCGCCTATATGGCGGTGATGCCGATACGCCCGCCGGGCAACGTCCATGCCGGGCAGCGCTTCAGCTTGCTCGCGCTGCCCCGGCTGGATGACGAGGTCGTCACCGAGATTCATTGTATCGACAAGGGCGAGCGCCGCGGCGCTTGCGCGTTTCGATCGGCGCGCGGGGCGTCGCGAACGGTTCCCCGCTGTTCGAAGGCGTCATCGCGATGATCTGGGCGCAATGACCGGGCTCATCGCCAGCCGCGAAGCGATCCGCGCCTATGCGACGCTGACCGATGACTGGAATCCGATTCACCTCGATCCGGAATTCGCCGCCACCACCGCGATGGGCCGGATCATCGCGCACGGCACGATGTCGCTCAATCTCGTCTGGCTCGCGCTCGAGGAGCGGTTCGGGCCGTCCGGCCTGCGCGGGCTGACGCTCGACGTCAGGTTCGTCGCGCCGGTGCGGGAGGATGATAGGGTCCAGGTGGTGATTGAGGACGCCGCCGCCGGCCCGATCGCGGTGGCGGTCCGCAGGGAAGACGGCACCGACGTGATCGTCGGCATAGCGCAGCGCCAGGCATGAACCCCGCCGCTCAGACCGCCGGAAGGGTGGTGGTATAGCGACCGTCGACATAGACCAGCGGATCGACGTGGACATGATGCCGCACCTCGATCAACCGGCCGATCACCACCGCATGCGTCCCGTAACCCACCGACACGACATTCTGGCAGACGAAGCTCGCCTGGGCATCGCCCAATACCGGCACGCCGCGAGGCCCCTCCACCCAATCGCCGAGTCCGAAGCGCTCGTCGCCGCGCCGCGCGCCCCCGCACGCCCGCGCCAGTTCCTCGTGCGCGCGCGCCAGCACGTTGACGCAGAAATCGGCGCCCGCGGCGAGCGGCGCATGCAGCATCGCCGCGCGGTTCACCGACACGATCATCGACGGCGGATCCATCGACAGCGCGTCCGCGGCGGTCGCCGTCATCGCATAGCGCTGTCCCTCGTGCCGGCAGGTGATCACCGTCACCGATTTCGCCATCCGGCGCAGCGCTGCCTTGGCCGCGTCGCGCAGCATCCGGCGCTCGTCCTCAATCGATTCGCCAGCGGCAGCGAGAGCATCCATGGCGCAAATTTCTGGATTATGATTCATCATGTCAATAGCGCGTTGACTCGGGCGGCCTGATTGGCGAAAGGTTCGCCCGCAATCGCAAAACTTGATGGAGAGCGAGGATGACGGAAGAGGAAAAGGTCGCCGAACAGCGCAAGGCGCTCGACTGGTGGTACGAGGGCTTCAAGAGCGGCGACATCGCGCATGCGTACACGGGCTTCCATGACGACTGCACCTGGTCGGGCGTGGCAAGAACCTCGAGCGCGTCACCTATACCGGCAAGCAGCGCATCATCGATTACCAGGCCGCCTGGGTACACGATGTATGGACCGGCACGATGACCTATTTCCCGATTCACACGCTGTGCGCCGACGACGTGCTGATGGCGGAGTGGGAGGACGAGGCGATCTCGCGCGAGACCGGCGAGAAATACACCAACAAGGGCATCTTCGTGTGGGAGTTCGAGGGCACGAAGGTCAAGCGCGGCCGCGCCTGGTTCGATGCTGGGCCGCTCGCCAAGAAGGAGCATGTCGGGCGAAGTCTTCCATCAGGTTGCCCAGCCGCGAATAGCGGTGCGGCTGCATCACCGCGATCACCCGGCCCTGGGTGACGCTCTCGCGCGCCGCCGCGAGCACCGCGCGGATCTCTACCGGATGATGGCCGTAATCGTCGATGATCGTCACCCCGCCGGTCTCGCCCACCTTGGTGAAGCGCCGCTTGACCCCGTCGAACTTGGCGAAGCCCCGCTGGATAGTCGCATCGGCGATGCCCAGCTCGAGCGCCACCCCGATCGCCGCGAGCGCGTTCTGGACGTTATGGCGGCCGGGCATCGGCAACGCGATGCCCTCGATCGTGCGCGTGCTGCCGTCACGCTGGCGGACGATCACGTCAAAACGATTCCCGCCTGCTGCCGGCGCGACGTTGACCCCGCGCACATCGGCGCTGGCCGCGAAGCCGTAGGTCACGATCCGCCGGTCGCGGACGCGCGGGATGATCGCCTGGACTCGGGATGATCGAGGCACAGCAACGCCGCGCCGTAGAAAGGCACATTCTCGACGAACTCGACGAACGCGCTCTTCACCCGATCGAAATCGCCATAATGATCAAGATGTTCTGGGTCGATATTGGTAACGACTGCGATCGTCCCGTCGAGCCGCAGGAAGCTGCCGTCGCTCTCATCGGCCTCGACCACCATCCAGTCGCTGTCGCCGAGCCGCGCGTTCGAGCCATATTGGTTGATGATCCCGCCGTTGATCACCGTCGGATCGACCCCGCCGGCATCGAGCAGCGCGGCGACCATCGAGGTGGTGGTCGTCTTGCCGTGCGTCCCCGCCACCGCGACGGTGGACTTGAGCCGCATCAGCTCGGCGAGCATTTCCGCACGCCGGACCACGGGGATGCGGCGCCCATAGGCCGCCTCGACCTCCGGATTGCCGCGGCGGATCGCGGTCGAGGTCACCACCACCGCCGCATCGCCGAGATTGTCGGCGTCATGGCCGATCGCGACCTGGATCCCGCGCCGGCGCAGCCCCTCGATCACATAGCCCTCTGCCACGTCGGAGCCCTGCACCTTGTAGCCGAGGTTGTGCATCACCTCGGCGATGCCCGACATGCCGATGCCGCCGATGCCGACGAAATGGATCGTGCCGATATCGGTCGCGACGCCCTTCATGCGCGCATTCCCTCACGCATAAGCGGGCTTCCCGCCCTGCATCGCGGCGCGGCGGACGCCGATCGGCGCCTTGGGGGCATGGATCGATTCGACCAGGTCCGCCAGATCGCGCGCGGCATTGGGCCGGCCGCAGCTCCGCGCGCGTGCCGCCGCATTCTCCAGCGCATGGGTGTCGAGCCCGAGCTTCTGGATCTGCTTGGCGAGCTCGGGCGCGGTGAAGGCGCGTTGCGGGATCGTCCGCGCGCCGCCCGCCGCGGTGATCTCGCGCGCGTTGGCGGTCTGGTGGTCGTCGGTCGCGCTGGGCAGCGGCACCAGGATCGCCGGGCGCCCCGCCGCGGTCAGCTCGGCGATCGTCGAGGCGCCGGCGCGTGCGATCACGATGTGCGTCCAGGCGAGATGCTCGGGCATGTCGGGGAGGTAGGTCGCGATCTCGGCGGGGATGCCGTGCGCGCTGTATTTGGCGCGCACGGTCTCGATATCCTCGATCCGCGCCTGGTGCGTCACCTGCATCCGGCGGCGGAAATGCACCGGGAGCAGCGCCAGCCCGTCGGGCACCACCTGGCTGAGGATCGACGCGCCCTGGCTGCCGCCGGTCACCAGCACGCGGAAGATGCCATCCTCCTCGAGCAGCGGATAGGGGCGGTTCCGAAGCGCGAGGATCGCCTCGCGCACCGGATTGCCGACGAGGTGGGTCTTTGGCTTCCACTCGTCCTTGACCCGCTCGACCTGCTCGTAGGAGGTGCCGATCGCGTCGACCTTGCCCGCGACATAGCGATTGACGCGGCCGAGCACGGCATTCTGCTCGTGGATGATCGTCGGGATGCCGGCGCGGAACGCGGCGAGGATCGAAGGCAGCGCCGGATAGCCGCCGAACCCGATCACGCACGAGGGCCGCAGCTCCTTGTAGAGCCTCAGCGCCATCGAACGCCCGGCCATCATCTTGCCCGCCGCGCGCAGCCAGCCGAACGGCCCGCCGCCGAGCCGGCCGGCGGGCAGCACGTGCGTCTCGACATCCTCGAACAGGCCGGGGAAGCGCACGCCGCGATCGTCGCTGACCAGCGCGACATGGTGGCCGCGCCGCGCCAGCTCCTCGGCGAGCGCGGCGGCAGGCACCATGTGCCCGCCGGTGCCGCCGGCCGCCAAAACATAGCTTCGCGCATTGCTCATGTCGTGCTCCACCACCCGCGATAGGGGGAGCGCTTGAGATACGGGTTTCGTCGCGTGAAAGCGAGCAGCAGCCCCATGCCGATCGAAAGCGCGATCATCGACGATCCGCCATAGCTGATGAACGGCAGCGTCATCCCCTTCGAGGGGGCGAGGCCGGTGTTGACCGCCATGTTGATGATCGCCTGCACGCCGAACTGCGCCGCCAGCCCGGCCGCCGCGAGCAGGCGGAAGGCGTCTTCCTCGTCGAGCAGCTTGAGGAACACGCGCAGCACGATCGCCAGATAGAGGATCGCGATCACCGCGCAGGCGATCAGCCCGAACTCCTCGCCGACCACCGAGAAGATATAGTCGGTATGCGCCTCGGGCAGCTTGAACTTGACCTGCCCGCTGCCCGGTCCCCGGCCGAAGAAGCCCCCGGCGGCGAGCGTCGCATGCGCCATGTCGATCTGGTAGCGGTCGGCGAGCGCGGCCTCCTTGGTCGGGAACAGGAAATTGTCGATGCGGGTCCGCGCGGTATCGTAAAGGAAATAGGCCGCCAGCACGCCGCCGATCGCGGTCCCCGCCAGCCCGCCCGATCGCCGCGGGGGAGATTCCCGAGAGCATCAGCAGGATCAGCCAGACGGTGGCGAACACGATCGTCTGCCCGAAATCGGGCTGCATCATCAGCAGCACGCCGACCAGCGCGGTCAGCAGCCCGGTGATCGCGAGCACCGGCAGCTCGGGATCCTTGGCGCGGAACGACAGCATCCACGCGGTCGAGACGATGAACAAGGGCTTGAGGAATTCCGAAGGCTGGAGCTGGAACGCGCCGATGCCGATCCACCGCCGCGCGCCGTTCACCTCGACGCCGATGAACGGCACCGCGAGCAGGAGCAGCAGGAAGATCCCGCTCCCGATCAGCGCGAAGCGCCGCGCCGCCGTCACCGGCAGCATCGAGACGAGCACCATCACCGGCACCGAGAGCGCGACCCAGCCGAGCTGGCGCCAGAAATAGAACATCGACGCCATCTGGTGCGTGCCGTCCGAATAGCGCCGCGCGGGTCGCCGGCGAGGCGGCGGCGACCGCGACCAGCCCGATCGCGATCAGCAGCAGCGCCATCAGCAGCAGCACGCGATCGATTTCCCAGAACCACATCCCCGCCGCGGTCTGGTTGGCGCGGCCGATCTGATTGGTCATGCGGCGGCGGACGCCGGGCGCCGTGGGCGCGGCCTGGGGCGGATCGTCGGCGGGCTCGCTCATGCCAGCGCCTCCACCGCGTCGCGGAACGCCTGGCCCCGCGCCTCGTAATCGCGAAACTGGTCGAACGACGCGCAGGCGGGCGAGAGCAGCACCGTCTCGCCTGGCCTGGCGCGGCCGGCGGCGCTGCGCACCGCCTCGGCGAGCGTACCGCTGCGCTCGACCGGCATCTCGGGCTCGAGCAGCGCCGCGAACATCTCGCCCGCCTCGCCGATCGTATAGGCGCGGCGGACACGGCCGAAGCCCGGCCGGCAGGCGTCGAGGTCGCCGGTCTTGGCCTGCCCGCCGAGGATCCAGTGGATATGGTCGAACGCCTCCAGCGCCGGCGCGGCGGAGGTCGGGTTGGTCGCCTTGCTGTCGTTGACGTAGAGGACGCCGTTGCGGGTCGCGACGCGCTCCATCCGGTGCGGGAGGCCCGGGAAGCTCTCCAGCCCGCGATCGATCGCCGCAGTGTCGATCCCCAGCGCCTCGCACGCCGCGATCGCCGCGAGCGCGTTCTGCGCGTTGTGCGGGCCCTGGAGCGCGGGCCAGCGCGACTGATCCATGCACACGCCCGGCGCGATCCTGGTCACGTCCTCCGCGCGGCCCGAACGCGCCAGATCGCGCGCGATCTCGGCGGAGGGCGCATCGCCGATGCCGATGATCGCGGCATGGCCCTTCGACTGCATCGCGAACAGCCGCGCCTTAGACGCCGCATATCCCGCGAACCCCTCGTAGCGGTCGAGATGGTCGGGGGTGATGTTGAGGAGGATCGCGACGTCGCAATCGAGGCGATGGGTCAGGTCGATCTGGTAGCTCGACAGCTCGAGCACATAGACGCCGCCCTCGCCGAGCGGATCCTGCGCGAGGATCGGCAGCCCGATATTGCCGCCCGCGAGCGAGGGCCGTCCCGCGGTCCGGACGATGTGATCGATCAGCGCGGTGGTGGTCGACTTGCCGTTGGTGCCGGTGATGCCGACCACCTTGTGCGCGGGCAGCCCGGCGCGCGCTTCGGCGAACAGCTCGATGTCGCCGATCAGCGGGATGCCCGCCTTGCGCGCATGCTCGGCGATCGGATGCCGGTTGATCGGAACGCCGGGGGAGACGACGACGCCCGCGAAGCCGATGAGGTCGATGGCGAGAGGATCGGCGACCAGAAGATCCTCCCCGGCACGGGGAGGGGGGACCAGCCGCAGGCTGGTGGAGGGGGAGCGCCTCAAGCGGTCCGGTTTGCGGCGGTCCCCCTCCACCACCAGCTTCGCTGGCGGTCCCCCTCCCCGTACCGGGGAGGAGTTTTTTCGCGCGCCGCCTCGTTGGCGTCCCACGCGACCACCTTGGCCCCGCTCGCCACCAGCGCGTCCACCGTCGCCAGCCCCGAGCGCGCCAGCCCCAGCACCGCATAGCGTCTGCCGCTCCAGGCGGGGCTCGTGATCACCTGAGCTTGAGCGTCGAGAGCCCCGCCAGCGCCAGCACGAACGCGATGATCCAGAAACGGATCACCACCGTCGGCTCGGACCAGCCGAGCTGCTCGAAATGATGGTGGATCGGCGCCATCTTGAACACGCGCTTGCCGGTGCGCTTGAAGAAGAACACCTGGATGATGACGCTGAGCGCCTCCATCACGAAGAGGCCGCCGATGATCCCGAGCACCAGCTCGTGGTGCGCGACGACCGAGATCGCCCCCAGCGCACCGCCCAGCGCGAGGCTGCCGGTATCGCCCATGAACACCGCCGCGGGCGGCGCGTTGAACCACAGGAAGGCGAATCCCGCGCCCACCATCGCCCCGCAGAAGATCGCCAGGTCGCCCGCCCCGGGCACGTGCGGGATGCCGAGATAGACCGCGAACTTGGCGTTGCCCGCCAGATAGACGATCATCATGAACGCCAGGCTGGCGATGATCACCGGCATCGTCGCGAGGCCGTCGAGCCCGTCGGTCAAGTTCACCGCGTTGCCGAAGCCGACGATCGTGAACGCGGCGAACAGGATGTAGAAATAGCCGAGATCGGGGTGGATCCAGTTGAGGAACGGCACATAGAGATGCGTTCCGTTCTGGGTGACGATGATCCAGCTCGCCACCCCCGCGATCGCGAACTCGCCGAGCAGCCGCATCCGGCCCGAGACGCCCTTGGTGCTCGCCTTGCGCACCTTGTCGTAATCGTCGAGGAACCCGATCATCCCGAACCCGAACGTCACGAACATGCACGCCCAGACGAAGGGGTTCGCCAGGTCCATCCACAGCAGCAGCGACACCATCAGCGAGGTCAGGATCATCAGCCCGCCCATCGTCGGCGTGCCGCGCTTGGCGAGGTGGGTCTGCGGGCCGTCGTCGCGAATCGGCTGGCCCTTGCCCTGCCGCACGCGCAGCCAGCCGATGAAGCGCGGGCCGATGATCAGCCCCAGCAGCAGCGCGGTCGCCATCGCCCCGCCGGTCCGGAAGGAAAGATAGCGGAACAGGTTGAGCAGGCCGGGAAAGCCAAGGTGATCCGCGATCAGGTAGAGCATGGTTGCCTTTCCGCCAGAGCCGCGACGACCGTCGACAACCGTACCCCGTTCGAGCCCTTGACGAGGATCGCGTCGCCCGCCGCCAGCACATCGAGCAGGTGATCGCGCGCCGCCGCCGCGTCGGGCACATGGACGAAATCGATCCGCCCCTCAAGCGCGTTCGCGAGCGGCTGCATGTCTTCGCCGACGAGGATCGCATAAGCGACTCCGGCGGCCTCGATCGGCCCCGAAAGCTCGGCGTGGAACGCCTCCGAATGCGCACCCAGCTCGCGCATCTCGCCGAGCACCGCGATCCTTCGACCGGGCTCGTGCGCGAGCACCGCGAGCGTCGCGCGCATCGAGGCGGGATTGGCGTTGTAGCTCTCGTCGATCACCAGCGCCTCGCCGGCCCCCGCCGGCACCGTCAGCCGCGCGCCGCGCCCGGTCAGCCCGCCGAGCTCGGCCAGCGCGAGCCCCGCCAGCTCGAGGTCGCCCCCCGCCGCGTCGACCGCGGCGAGCACCGCCATCGCGTTCGACACCCAATGCTGGCCGGGCTGCGAGATGGTGAAGCTCAGCTCGCGCGTGCCCATCCGCGCGGTGACGAAGGTTCCGCCGGTGCGCGTGCGCATCGTCTCGAGCGCATGGACGTCGGCGCCCTCGCCCAGCCCGAACGTCACGATCCCCGCGGCATGCGGCGCGGCGGCCGCGATCAGGCGCTCGCGGTACGGACTGTCGAACGGGATGATCGCGACGCCGCCCGGCTCGAGCCCCTGGAATATCTCGCCTTTGGCGTCGGCGATCGCGGCTTCGTCCTTGAAGAAGCCCATGTGCGCCGGCGCGATCGTCGTCACCAGCGCGACGTGCGGACGCACCAGCCGGGTCAGCGCGGCCAGCTCGCCGGCATGGTTCATCCCCATCTCGAACACGCCGAACCGCGCGCCGCGCGGCATCCGCGCGAGGCTCAGCGGCACGCCCGTATGGTTGTTGTAGCTCTTGACCGACCGGTGCGCGCAGCCGGGATCGGCGCGGTCGAGCGCGGCGAACAGCGCTTCCTTGGTGCCGGTCTTGCCGACCGATCCGGTGACGCCGATCACCCTGGCGGCCGTCCGTCCGCGCGACGCCGCGCCCAGCGCCTCGAGCGCGGCCATCGTGTCGCGCACGCGGACATGGGGGTGCGGCGTCGGCTGCGAAACCACCGCGCCCGCGGCGCCCTGGCCGAATGCCTGGTCGAGGAAGCGGTGCCCGTCGGTCGCCTCGCCCTTGAGCGCGATGAACAGGTCGCCCGGGCCGACCTCGCGCGAATCGAACGTGACGCCCGAGACCTCGAACGCGGCGGACGCGAGCCCGCCGGTGGCCAGCGCGATCTCGTCGGAGGTCCAGAGCCTCATGCCGCATGCTCCCGCGCCACGGTCACGTCGTCGAACGGCAGCACCAGATCGCCGACGATCTGCCCCTGCTCATGCCCCTTGCCCGCGAGCAACACGATGTCCTCGGGGCCTGCCTGCGCGATCGCGGCGGCGATCGCGTCGCGGCGCCCGCCGACTTCGATCGCGCCGGGCGCGCCCTTGAGGATCGCCGCGCGGATCGCGGCGGAATCCTCGCTGCGCGGATTGTCGTCGGTGACGATCACCACGTCGGCACCCGCTGCGGCGGCCTCGCCCATCGGCTCGCGCTTGCCCGGATCGCGGTCGCCGCCGGCGCCGAGCATCAGGATCAGCCGGCCCTTGGTGTGCGGCTTGAGCGCTGCGATCGCCGCCTCGATCGCATCGGGCGTATGCGCATAATCGACATAGACCGGCGCGCCCGAGCGGGCGATCACCGCACGCTCGAGCCGCCCGCGCACAGGCTGGAGCCGCGCGAGATCGGCGAGCGTCGCGGCGATATCGCCCCCGGTCGCGATCACCAGCCCGGCGGCGGTGAGCGCATTGGCGGCCTGATAGGCGCCGATCAGCGGCAGATTGACCTTGTGGACCCGCCCCTCGGCATGGATTTCGAGCTGCTGGCCGAGCAGGGTGGGATCGCGCGACATCAGCCGCAGCGTGTCGCCATGCGCGCCGACGGTGATCAGCCGGTTGCCGCGCATGCGCGCCAGATCGATCACGCGCTCCGAGCTGGGATCGTCGACCCACACCACCGCGGTCCCGTCCAGGTCGAGCACCTCGGCGAACAGCCGCAACTTGGCGCAGAGATAGGCCGCCATGTCGCCGTGATAGTCGAGATGGTCGCGGCTGAGGTTGGTGAAGGCGGCGGCGCGCACCGGCAGGCCTTCGGTGCGGTATTGCGACAGGCCGTGGCTCGACGCCTCGAACGCGACGTGCGTCACGCCCTCGCGCGCCAGCCCGGCGACGTTGGCGAGGAAGGTGACGATATCGGGGGTGGTCAGCCCGGTGGCGACGCGATCGTCGGCGGTGGTCACGCCGAGCGTGCCGATCGAGGCGGCGTGGAACCCCGCCATCCGCCAGAGCTGGCGCGTCATCTCGACGGTCGAGGTCTTGCCGTTGGTGCCGGTGACGGCCACCGCCACTTCGGGAAAGGGCGCGAAGAACCTGGCCGCCAGCCGCGCGAACGCCTCGCGCGGGACGGCCTCGGCGATATGGACCGCGCCCTCGACGCTTGCTTCGGGCCGCGCCACCACCGCGATCGCGCCGGCCTTCACCGCGGCCGCGATGAAATCCTCGCCATTGACCTGCGTGCCCTGGAACGCGCCGAACACCGTCCCCGGCGCCACCTTGCGATGGTCGATCGCGAAGCCGGTCACCACGGCGTCCTCGCCGCCGCCGGTCAACGCACCCAGCTTCATTCCACGCCCGCCTTGGTGGGGTCGGGCCCGTTCCAGATCAGCGGCAACAGGTCGCTTTCGTCTATGTCGCGGGTCGCGTCGGGCATCACCCCCAGCATCGGACCGCTGCGCAGGATCACGCGGCCCACGACCGGCGCGACCGTCCACGCGGCGGTGGTCAGGCCAAAGGATTCCTTGGTACCGATCGGCGAGTCGAGCATGGCGACCACCACATAGCGCGGCGCGTCGATGGGGAAAGCCGCCGCGAAGGTCGAAACGTTGCTCGAGCGATTATAGCTGCCGCCCTGCGCGACCTCGGCGGTGCCGGTCTTGCCGCCGACGCGGTATCCCAGCGCGTCGCCTTTCTTGCCGGTGCCCCTCAGCACGATCAGCCGCAGCAACTGGCGCATCCGTGCGCTGGTCGCCTCGCTGATGACGCGCTCGCCCGGCACGCCGTGCCCCGGCGCGACCTTGAGCAGGGTCGCCGGCCGCCAGATGCCGCCGTTGACCAGCGCCGCATAGGCGCTGGCCAGATGAAGCGGCGTCACCGCGATGCCATGGCCGTAGGCGGTGGTCATCACCGTGGTGCGCGCCCAATAATTGGGCCACAGCGGCCGGGCGGCCGATCCCAGCTCGATCTGTGGCGGCGTATCGAAATGCAGCTTGCGGAACATGGCCTGTAGCCTATCCGCGCCGATCTCGTCGGCGATCCGCGAGGTCGCGATATTCGACGAATAGATCAGCGTCTCGGGGATGTTGAGCCAGCGCTTCTGCTCGTCGCCGCGATCGTCGTGGATCGTGAACTTGCCGATCTGGAGCGGCACGGTCGCGTCGAAGCGCCGCGACATATCGGTGACGACGCCGGTGTCGACCGCGGTGGCAACGGCGATCGGCTTGAACGTCGATCCGAGCTCATAGACGCTCTGGGTCACGTTGTTGCGCGGCACGATGCCGGCGATCGCGTTGGGATTGAAGCTGGGCAGCGAGACCATCGCCAGCACCTCGCCGGTCCGCACGTCGAGGATCACCCCGGCCGCACCCTTCGCCTGGAACGCGGTCATCGCGGCGGTCAACTCGTTCTCGAGCGCGCCCTGGACGCGCACGTCGAGCGCCAGCGCGAGCGCCTGGCCACGCCCCGCGTCGCTGGTGAGCTGCGCGTCGAGCGCGCGCTCCATCCCATATTCGCCGTGGCCCGCGGCATTGAGGAAGCCGAGCACATGCGCGGCGAGGGTCGATTGGGGATAGAGGCGGTCGGGCTCGCGCATCAGCTCGATCCCGGGCTCGCCGAGCGCGTTCGCCGCATTTACCAGCTCGGGCTGGGCATGGCGGCGCAGCCACGCGAACTTCGCGCCCGAATTGAGCAGGGCGAAATATTGCGCGGCGCTCTTTTCAGGCATCAGCGCCGCGAGCTGCTGCGCGAGGCTGCTCTTGTCGTTGATCACCTGGCCGGGGTGGATCGCGATCGACCAGCCGTCAATCGTCCGCGCGAGTGGCTGGCCGGTGCGGTCGACGATGTCGCCGCGCGGCGGCAGCGGGCCGGCGGCGGGGTCCTTGCCTGGCGCGGGCGTCGCCCAGAGCGCGAGCATCACCAGCTTGCCGAGGATCGCGAGCATCGCCGCGCCGAACACCATCGAGAGCACCGTCAGCCGCACCTGCGCGACGGCGACCAGCGCCTGCCGGCCGCCGCCCGAACGGCGCGATCGCGCCGGCGGGGCGACGATGACGTTCAACGCAGCGCCAGCTGCTCGGTGCGTGCGCGCTGCTGGAGTTCCCGGATCGTCGATGCGCTGAGCAGCTTGTCGTCCAGCATCGCCACCGCCTCGCTGCGCGCCTTGACCGGGCCGATCCGCGCGACGGCCTTGGTCAGCCGGGCTTCGCCCTCGAGCGCGGCGGCGGAAGGCTGCTCCTGCGGCTGGACCGCCGGCGCGACAGGCACGGTGAGCGAAGCCATCTGCGGCGCGGTCTCGGCGAGCTTCGCGGGCTTTTCGAGGTCGGCAAGCTGGGCCTCGCTCGCGAGATACTGGCCGTCGGCGGGCGCGGTGAGCGCGGCGTCCGTCCGCCACGCCTCAAGCTGCGCCATGTTGGCGCGGCTGTTGAACTCGGTCTCAAGCCCGCGGATCTGCTTCTTGGCGTCGGCGATGCCGGTCTCGACCGACTGCAGGCGCGCGCGCTCGGCGGCGCCCTGCGAGGTCACCATGTAACAAGCTGGCGCCACCACGACGCCGCACAGGAACCAGCCCAGCCCCTTGAATGCATCGACAGCCATCAGTTTACCCCTTCACTCGACCAAGGCGCAGCATTGGTACGCCGCGCAACACGAAGCGTCGCTGAACGCGCCCGTGGGTTGCGGTTAATCTCCGCTTCCCCCGCGCGGACCGCGCGGTCGGGCGTTTCGAAACTGGGCGCGGCCTTCGCCGATGCCGCAGGCAGGTGGCGCGAACCGCCGGGCTGGGTGCCCGAGCGCTCGCGCAGGAAGCGCTTGACCAGTCGGTCCTCGAGGCTGTGGAACGTCACCACCGCCAGTCTCCCGCCGGGGCCCAGCACGCGCTCGGCGGCGGCAAGGCCCTCGGCTAGTTCGTCGAGCTCACGGTTGACGTGGATGCGGATCGCCTGGAACACCCGCGTCGCCGGATCCTTCTTTTCATGCGGCTTATATCCTAACGCTTTCCTAACCACGTTCGCGAGCTGGGAAGTCCGCGTAAGGGGTCTTGCGGAGACGATCGCGCGCGCCACCCGGCGCGAGCGCGGCTCCTCGCCATAGTGGAACAGCACGTCGGCGATCTCGGCCTCGTCCGCCTCGTTGACGAAATCCGCCGCGCTCATCCCCTCGCCCGACATCCGCATGTCGAGCGGGCCGTCCGACTGGAACGAGAAGCCGCGCTCGGCCTGGTCGAGCTGCATCGACGAGACGCCGATATCCATCGCCACGCCGTCGACGGGCACGAAGCCGCGGCGCGCGAGCTCGCTTTCCATCGCCGAGAACGGCGCCTCGATCAGCGTCAGCCGGTTCTCGTTGGCTGCGGCGAGGAGTCGGCCCGCCTTCGATCGCATTGGGATCGCGATCGAAGGCGGCCACCTCGGCACCCCGCTCGAGGATGGCTTTGGTGTATCCGCCCGCGCCGAAGGTCGCGTCGACGTGGCGCTCGCCGGGCACGATGGCGAGCGCGTCGACGACCTCGTCGAGCAGGACGGGGATGTGCGGCTGCGCGCTCACAGCGCCACCTTCTTGCCGGCGCAGAGGAATTCGCAGACCTCGCGGATCTCCGCCATGTCGGGGCCTTCGGTGCGCAGCAGCACCTCGGGCGCCCAGATGTCGAAGGTCTCACCCGATCCGTTGAAGAAGGCCCATTTGCCGATCTGCGCCTTCTGGCGGAAGAAGGGCGGGATCACGAAGCGGCCGCTCACATCGAACGGCGCGCGCTCGACCGCGCCGAACGCCCGGCGCTTGGCGCGCGTGGCATCGGCGGCTTCGAAGGGGCTTTCGAGCGGCTTGTCGATGCGCTGGAACTTCTCGTTCGACCAGCTCAGGTCGTGCGCCGAAAGGCACGGATCGAACGGGTGGCGGCCGACGACGATCGCGCGGAGATCGGAGTTGCGCTCGACGGCTGCGCGAAGGTCGGCGGGGATCGCGACGCGACCCTTTTCATCCACCGCCTGAAGCGCAAACCCTTCGTACAATTCCACCCGACGCATCCTGCGTTCGGGCACGACTTCCCCGTTCCGCGAAGACGGCCTCGCCGCCCGCGGCTTCGAACCGACGGTGAATGGGTCGCGCCCCGACCTATACCATGTTCGTTTACTACAAGCAGGCGCCGAATCAATGGGCGAAATGGGGATTTTGCCCCACCTATCCCCTTTTTTTACTTTAATTCTCTCTTTGTTCTATTATTGTTCTCTTCGTGGCTCGCACCGCCCAGGTAGTTATAGTGCATTCTTCTCCCGCATGGCGGCGAGTGGGGGCGAATCCCCGTCGACCGGAGCGATTCTACCTCCTGGCGGATTTTCGTTTCTTATCCGTAAGATACCGGCTGGCGTGCCAGAAGCGGCGGATTTGACTCGACGAACCGCGCAAGTCCGCGAGTCGCGGCGTTCGCGAGTTCGGTTAACGCCGGCCGCCGCTTTCGCGCTGCTGCTTGGCGATCGCGGCGGCGTTGACCGCCTCGGTCGAGCCCGTGCTCGGCGCCACGCCCAGTTCGGCCAGCGGCTCGTCCTTGCTCTTTGCCGCGACCGAATTGTCGTCGTCGTCGGTGATGTTGGCGACCACCGACGCGTTCGACGCGCCGATCGCCGAGACCGGGGCATCGCGATTGACCGCGGTGAAGATCGCGCTGGCCATCCCGATCAGCACCAGGACCATCGCCAATCCGGTCATTCCGACGCGGACGCGGTGCATTGCCTGGGCGGAATCCTGTTGGGATGTCGACTTCATGGCTGTTGCATAAATGTAACGGCTTAACGGCTGATTGTCGAGCAGGGCCGTCAACCGCGCGCGAGCCATTCCGGGACGGGGAGCCCCTTGGCTTCGAGCCACTCGCGATTGTAAAGTGTTGAAAGATAACGAAATCCAGTATCGCACAGGATCGTCGCGATGCGCTTTCCCGGCCCCAGTTCGCGCGCCAGCCGGATCGCCCCGGCGACGTTGATTCCCGAGGAAAGCCCCAGACACAGCCCTTCCTCGCCCAGCAGGCGGCGCACCCATTCCATCCCTTCCGCGTCGGAGATGCGGAATTGCGTGTCGATCGGCGCGCCTTCGAGGTTGGCGGTCACCCGCCCCTGCCCGATCCCCTCGGCGACCGACGAGCCTTCGGCCCTGAGCTCGCCGCAGGCGTAATAGCTATAGAGCGCGGCGCCGAACGGGTCACTCAGCGCGATGCAGACCTGCTCGTCCTTGGCCTTGAGCCCGAGTCCCACTCCGGCGAGCGTGCCCCCGGTGCCGACCGAGCAGGTGAATCCGTCGATCCGCCCCTCCATCTGCTCCCAGATCTCCTCGGCGGTGGTGACGATGTGCGCGCGCCGGTTGGCGATATTGTCGAACTGGTTGGCCCAGATCGCGTTGGGCGTCTCCTCGGCGATGCGGCGGCTGGTGTGGACGAAATGGCCGGGGTTCGAATAGGGCGCCGCCGGCACCAGCACCAGCTCGGCGCCGAGCGCGCGCAGCGTGTCCATCTTCTCGCGGCTCTGCGTCTCGGGCATCACGATGATCGTCTTGTAGCCCTTGGCATTGGCGACCAGCGCGAGCCCGATGCCGGTGTTCCCAGCGGTCCCCTCGACGATCGTCCCGCCGGGCTGGATCAGCCCGCGCTCCTCGGCGTCCTGGACGATGAACAGCGCCGCGCGGTCCTTCACCGAAGCGCCCGGATTGGAGAACTCGCATTTGCCGAAGATCTCGCAGCCGGTGGCCTCGCTCGGGCCGTTGAGCCGCACCAGCGGCGTGTTGCCGATCAGCGCCAGCGTGTCGGGAGTCGCATGCATGGCGGCTAGATAGGAGCGCAGGGGTGCCATGAGCAAGCAACGCCTGCTCGCGCGCGATCAACCCAGGCTTGGCGAGCCGGCGATCCGGGCCTGGCCGGCCGATGCGGCGCTCAGCGCACGCGCGCTGCGCGGCGTGATGTTCGGCCGCGGCGGCAGGTTGGCCGGCACCTGCACGTCCCACGCCAGCCCCAGCCATTCGAGCAGCTTGATGAAGCGATAGCCGAGGTCGCTCTGCCCCCGGTACAGCCCGTGGCGCGCCGATGCGGGGAAAGCATGGTGGTTGCTGTGCCAGCTCTCGCCCATCGTCGGGATCGCCAGCCAGGGCACGTTGTAGCCCTGGATCGAAGCGTCGTCGACCGACCAGTCCTGCTGTCCGCCGGTGTGCGCGCGGTTGGAGATGAACCAGTGCATCGTGAAGCACATCGCCACGCGGACGAAGATGCCCCACACAACGAAGGGCAAGCCTCCGGCGAGCCACAGCAGCGCGGCGATCGGGATCTGGTGGAGCATCCAGGTGCGTTGGAGAAAGAGGTAGAAGGGATCGTCGCCGATCCCCGGACCCGCATCGAAGCGCGGCGGGTGATCGAGCACCAGGCGGAAGTTGAGGTAATAGACTCCGTCGATCCAGAGCGGCCGGCCGTGTCGCATGAACCAGTGGCAATCGGACTGGCGCTGTCCCCAGTCGCGGAAGTCGTGGAGGTTCACGGTCCACAACGGGCCGCCCATCCCGACCGTCACTCCCACCCAGATCATGACGCGCTCGAGCCATTTGGGGCATTCGAAGCTGCGATGGATCAGCCGGCGGTGGAACCCGACCGAATGGCCGACGCAGAGCGTGAACCCGGCGAGCAGCAGGAACACCGCGAACGCGCTCCAGCTGAACGTCAGCGGCCCGAGGATCAGCGCCGCGAGGATGAAGCCCGTGTTCCAGATCGAGCGCGGCGCATCCCACACGATATGGCCGGTTGTACCGGATCGGCGGTTATCGAGCCCGCTCAGCGAATTGACCTTGAACGCGCCGGCGTCCGCGCCTCCCTGCACGATCATGCGTCCTCCTCCTTTTCAGACTGGCGCCGCTCGGCGGCGATCCTGCGGGCATCGGGGCAGAAGGGCGTGAGGAAGCCGTAGAGGATGTTCGCCATCCGATCGGCGGCGGAGCGTGTAGAGCACGAACTGGCCGCGCTTCTGCTCCCGCACCAGCCCCGCGTCCCTGAGCACTGAAAGATGCTTCGAGATCGACGGCAACGCCATGTCGAATTGCTCGGCGATCTCGCCCACGGTCATCGGGCCCCCCGCGAGATGGTTGAGAATCCGCCGTCGGGGCTCGGACGCCAATGCCTTGAATGCCTTCTCCATAGATATTTTCCTAAATAGGAAACTATCTAAGCACAAGCCCCTTTTGCGGCGCCGCGACGGCGGAAAGCATCGCGCCGTTCGAAATCTGCTGGTCGGCGGCGACAGTACGGACCCTCGCGGCGCGGCGCGGCCGCGGTCCAGGAAACCGACGCGGTTCTAGGCGTGACACCCGCGCGCTTGAGGTGCGGCTCGAGCCGCCCGGCGAACCACAGGAAGAACATCCGATAGTCCGACAGCAGCGACCACAAGGGATAGGTGAAGGTCGCCGGCCGATTCTTCTCGACGACGAAATGCGCCGTCCAGGCGAAGCCGTTATCCCGCCACCGGGATCAGCACCCACCACCAGCCGCCTGCACCGATCGCGAGGAATAGGAAATAGAAGGTCAGCAGCGTCCCCGCATAATGGAGCGCGCGAGTCGCGGGCTTGGCGTGCTCGCGCAGGTAGAAGGGCCAGAAGTCGCGATAGGTGGTGATGGTGCGTGCCATCCGCGCAGGCTATCGCGGCGTCATGGCCTCGCGCAAGCATTCGTTCCCGCCGGTCGTCGACGATCGTGTCCGGCTGCTCGTCCTCGGCAGCCTGCCCGGCGAGCGCTCGCTCGCCGAGCGGCGCTATTACGCGCACCCGCAGAACCAGTTCTGGCGGCTGATGTCGCCCGTCGTCGGCCGCGATCTCGCCGCGCTCGACTATGACGCGCGCCTCGCCGCGCTGCTCGAGGCGCGTGTCGGGCTGTGGGATGTCGTCGCCAGCGCCCACCGCGCGGGCAGCATGGATTCGGCGATCCGCGAGCCCGAGCCGCACGATGTCGCCGCGCTTGCCCGCGCGCTCCCCCGGCTCCGCACGATCGCGTTCAACGGCGGCACCGCGCTGCGCCACGGCCTGCGCCAGCTCGGCGCTGACGCCGATCGCTACACAATCGTCGGCCTCCTTCGAGCAGCCCGCTCCACACCGTCGGCCTTGCCGCCAAGCTGCCCGCCTGGACCGCGCTCCGCGCACATCTGGGCCTCTGAATCCAATTCCCATCGATCGCAGGGAAATTCCGCTTGCCTCACTCGCCTTATTCGTGCCACAATTACGGCAACAATAAGGCAGGAGGAATGAGATGCGGGTTAAGTTCCTGATTTCCAGCGCATTGTGCGCGACATTGCTGGCCGGATGCGATCGCGGCGGCGGGGTCCTATTCCACCACCGAAACCCGGAGCGTCAGCGCCGACACCGCCGACTATGCCGCGCCTCCGCCCGAGGCGCGCGAGCGCTACAAGGCCAATGCGATCGCACCCGTCCACGCCGTCGCCGACGCGCCGGTCTCGACCTTCTCGGTCGATGTCGACACTGCCGCCTATGCCAATGTCCGCCGCTTCCTGACGCAGGGCCAGGCGCCGCCCAAGGACGCGGTGCGCGCCGAGGAGCTGATCAACTATTTCCGCTACGATTATCCGCTCCCCGGCGATCGCGGCGCGCCGTTCAGCGTCACCACCGACGTCGCGCAGACGCCGTGGAACGTCGAGACGCGGCTGCTGCGGATCGGGCTGGCGCGGCTACGACCTCAGCTATCGCCAGCGCCCACCGGCGAACCTCGTGTTCCTGGTCGACGTCTCGGGATCGATGGACGAGCCGGACAAGCCCCTTTGGTCAAGACCGCGCTGGCGATGGTCGCCGACAATATGCGCCCCGGCGACCATGTCGCGATCGTCGTCTACGCCGGCGCCGCGGGGATCGTGCTCGAGCCCACCAGCGATCCGCGCGAGGTCAAGGCGGCGCTCGACAATCTCCAGGCCGGCGGATCGACCGCTGGCGGCGAAGGCATCCAGCTCGCCTATGCCACCGCGCGCGCGAATTTCCGTCCCGACGACGTCAACCGCGTCCTCCTCGCCACCGACGGCGACTTCAACGTCGGCATCACCGATCGGAAACAGCTCGAGGAACTGATCGAGAAGGAGCGCGACGACGGCATCACCCTCACCACGCTCGGCTTCGGCGCGGGCAACCTCAACGACGCGATGATGGAATCGATCGCCGACAAGGGGAACGGCAACTACGCCTATATCGATTCGGCGATGGAGGCGCACAAGGTGCTCGACGAGGAGCTGTCGTCGACGCTCTTCACCATCGCCAAGGACGTCAAGGTCCAGGTCGAGTTCAACCCCGCCGAGGTCAGCCAGTACCGGCTGATCGGCTATGAGGATCGCGCGCTCGAGGAGCAGGATTTCCAGAACGACAAGGTCGACGCGGGCGATATCGGCGCAGGCCATCAGGTCACCGCGATCTACGAGATCGTCCCGGCCGGAGCCAAGGGGTGGCTGCCCGACCGCCACTTCGAGGCCAACCGGCGCCCCGACGCGTCGCCGCGCGGCGACCTCGCCTGGGTCAAGCTGCGCTACAAGCTCCCCGACGACGATGCCTCGCGGCTGATCGAGCGGCCGATCCCTGCGGCGCAGCTCCGCGCGCCCGGGCTGCCGAGCGGCGACATGGCGTTCGCCGTGGCGGTCGCGGCGTTTCGCGCAGAAGCTGCGCGGCGATCCGCTGCTCGGCAATTGGGGCTATGGCGAGATCCGCGGGATGGCGGCAGCCAATGGGGATTCTCGCAGCAGAGCTATTTGCGCCAGGAGTTCCTCAAGCTCGTCGATCTGGCGCAGGCGCAGACGGCATCGCGCGGCGTGATGGAGCCGCGCGCGCTCTGACCCGAATCCGGCTGCTTTCTGGGGGAGCAGCCGGCCCCGCCGCGCCCGGCCCGAACCGCAAGCCCCGGGCCGCGGCGGAATTCTCCTTCGTCGTGCCATCGTTCGCGCCATGTTCCTGTGATATGGCAAGCGCATGGCCGAATCGCCCGCCTTTCCGCCGCGCCCGCTGCGCTGGCTGTTCCTCGATCTCAATTCCTATTTCGCGAGCGTCGAGCAGCAGCTCCAGCCCGAGCTGCGTGGGCGGCCGATCGTCGTCGCACCGGTCGATGCCGACACCACCGTCGCGATCGCCGCCTCGGGTCGAGGCCAAGCGGTTCGGCATCTCGACCGGCACGCCGATCTGGGAGGCGAAGCGCAAGTGCCGCGACATCATCGTCACTCCCGCGCGGCATGAGAAATATGTCGAGTTCCACGACGCGATCATCGCCGAGGTCTGGCACCACGTGCCCGTGACGCACGTCTGCTCGATCGACGAGGTCGCCTGCCGGCTGCTCGACAACGAGAATTCGCCCCGAGGCGGCGGTCGCGCTCGCGCACCGGATCAAGGCGGGCATCCGCGCAAACATCGGCGCATGCCTCACCAGCTCGGTCGGGATCGCGCCCAACCGGCTGCTCGCCAAGCTCGCGTCGGACATGCACAAGCCCGACGGGCTGGTCGTACTGACCGAGGACCAGCTCCCGCACCGCCTGTTCGATCTCAAGCTGCGCGACATCGCCGGGATCGGCGCCAAGATGGAGCGGCGGCTGGCGCAGGACGGCATCCTCGACATCCGCCACTATTGCGAGCGGCGCCCGCGCGATGCCGGGAGCGCCTGGGGCGGCAATCAACGGCGGACCGGCTGTGGTATCTCCTCCACGGCGTCGACCTGCCCGAGAAACCGACCGAGCACCGCACGATCGGCCACAGCCACGTGCTGTCGGCCCAGCAAGCGCGGGCTCGAATCGACGCGGCTCACCGCGCGCCGGCTCGCGCTCAAATGCGCCAGCCGGCTGCGACGCAAGGGCTATCGCAGCCGGCTGCTCGTGCTCCACGGCAAGTTCGAGGACGACAAGTCCAATTGGCGCGCCTCGGTCAAGCTGCCCGCGACGCAAGGACAGCTTCGTCGTGCTCCACGCGCTCGACGGATTTGTTTCCCGCGACTCGCCGAGGCCGGCCGCGCCCGCGCCGGCGACACTAGATCGCGTGTTGTGGGCGTGACGCTGGCCGAGATCGAGGGCGTCGCGGGCGAGCAGGGATCGCTGTTCGCCGCACTCGATCCCGATGATCCGCTGGCGCGCGAAACGCGCACGCTCGCGCTCAGCCGGGCGATGGACCGGATCAACGAGAAGTTCGGCCGCAACGCGGTAAGCGTCGGACCGCTCGACGGCGGGCGACTCGACGGGGGTCGGCACCAAGATCGCGTTCGGCCGGATCCCCGAAGCGAGCGAGTTCCACGAATGAGCCGCCGACGCCGGCGCAACAATCAAGAACTCTTGCTGCATCGCACAACATAATGTAACTATATATCATGTTGGGGCTTGACGACTCTTGCGGCATCGGCGAAGCACGCGCTGCTATGAAAACCACCCCCCTCCTCGCCGCCGCCGTCGCGATTCTGTCGCTTTCGGCCTGTGACAAACAGCCCGAGGTCGTCACCACGACCGCGCCCGACCCCCAGGAAACGGCGCTCAAGAACGCCGCCCCGATCGAGCTCCCGCCGGCGATGACCGCCAGCGCCTCGCTGCGCTGCGGCGACAACAGCCTCGTCTACGTCGATTTCTTCAAGGGCGAGACCCAGGCGATCGTGCGCACCGAGAAGGCGGGCACGCCGACCACGCTCAAGGCGCCCGCCGCTGGCGAGCCCTATGTCGCCGACGGCGGCTGGAAGCTCACCGGCAACGCCAAGTCGGTCAGCGTCACGCTTCCCGGCAAGCCCGCCAAATCCTGCCACGCCTGATTTTCGAACCCCTGGTCGCAACCAAAACCGGGCCGGCGGGCATTCCCGCCGGCCCTTTTTCATGCGAGTCTGGGCGCGAGGAATAACATGAGGAGTCCGCGTGGCGACGATCGCGATCTACAGCCTCAAGGGCGGCGTCGGTAAGACCACGCTGGCGGTCAATCTGGCATGGTGCGCGGCGGTGCTCTCGTCGCGCCGCTCCTTGTTGTGGGATCTCGATCCGCAGGCGGCCTCGACCTTCCTGATCGGCGGCGCGGCCAAGGCGAAGGACCAGGCGCAGGCGATCTTCACCAAGGATATCGAGCCGGCCAGGCTCGTCCGCCGGACCGACGTGATGCTGCTCGATCTGATCCCCGCCGACGTCTCGCTGCGCGGGCTCGACCGCACCTTCCACGAGCTCGACAAGAAGAAGCGGCTGGCCAAATTGCTCGGCCAGCTCGACACCGCCTATGACCGCGTGATCCTCGATTGCCCGCCGGGGCTGACCGAGACGAGCGAGCAGGTGATGCGCGCCGCCGACCTGATCGTCGTCCCGGTGATCCCTTCGCCGCTCTCGGCGCGCGCGCTCGACGAGGTCTCGGCCTATCTCGATCGCCAGGGGGGCAAGGTGGCGCTGATGCCGATCCATTCGATGGTCGACCGCCGCCGCAAGCTCCATGCCGAGGCGATCGCCGCCAACCCCGATTGGCCGGTGATCCCGATGGCGAGCATCGTCGAGGCGATGGCGGCGCGGCGGATGCCGGTCGGCGGCTTCGCGCCGCGCGCCGCCAGCACGCTCGCCTTCGCGCAGCTCTGGCAGGCGATCGAGCGCCGGCTGGCGGCCAAGCGGTGACGCACCACCTCCCCCGCATGCACGAGCTCGATCCGCAGCTCGTGCTGCGCGCTTATGCGATGGGCGTGTTCCCGATGGCCGACAGCGCCGCCGCCGACGGCGTCTATTGGGTCGAGCCCAAGCTGCGCGGCATTCTCCCGCTCGACGGCTTCCATCTCTCGCATTCGCTGCGCAAGACGATCGCGTCGGATCGGTTCCGCGTCACCGCCGACGCGGCGTTCGAGCGGATCATCGCGCTCTGCGCCGAATCGGCGGAGGACCGGCCGGACACCTGGATCAACGGCCCGATCGGGCGCGTCTTCACCGAGCTCCACCGGCGCGGCTTCGCGCATTCGATTGAATGCTGGGAGGGCGACCGGCTGGTCGGCGGGCTTTACGGGCTCGCGCTCGGGCGCGCCTTCTTCGGCGAGTCGATGGTCACGCGCGTCCGCGATGCCTCGAAGGTGGCGATCGCCTGGCTGGTGGCGCGGCTGCGCGCCGGCGGGTTCATGTTGCTCGATTGCCAGTTCCAGACCGATCACCTCGCCTCGCTCGGCGCGATCGAGATCCCTCGCGACGATTACATCGCGTTGCTGGGCGCGGCGCTCGGCGAGTCGGCCGCCGGCTTGGCGTTCGGCGTGCCCTCGGTCGACGGCGATTTCTTCGCGCTCGACTTGCCCTCGCCGCCCGATGCCGCAGGCCCCGCTCCCACCGATACGGTGTCCGCCCCGCTGTCGCGGAACGTCATCGCGCAGCTCTTGGCCCAGACGTCGTAGATCGGGTGCTGGACGACGTTCGCCGCCGGCCGTTCCTTGAACAGCCAGCCCGAGAAGATGCGCCGCCACGATTGGTCGAGCTGGAGCACGTCGACCTGGACGAACGCGCCGGTCGATTGCTCGGGCTCCCACGGCGCGGTCTGCTCGCACGCGCGCAGCCGCAGGATCACGTCGCCGACGCGCGTCGCCTGGCCGGGCTTTAGCGTGATCTCGCGCGCAACGCCGTTGCGCTTGTTGAGCAGGCCGAGCACCGCGACCCGATCCTTCATCGGCGTCACGGCCGCGCCGAGCGCGCTGGCGTCGGCGGCGATCGCGGTGACCTGGCCCTCGCTCCTGATCACCGATCCGTTGGCGTCGGTGGTGACGATCTCGTCGATGCTCTGGTTGTTGCCGCCCACGCTGGCGCTCTTGCACCCGCCGAGCGCCAGCAGCAGCGCCAGCGCCGCGCCCGCGGTTCCGGCGCCCGGCTTCATGCGTCGGGGGTCCACGCCTCATAGTCGCCGGTCGCGGCCCGCGCGGCGCCCGCCCGCCTCGAGCGCGCGGGCGGGCGATAGGCAAGCGGCGTGCCGGTGAAATTGGGCTCGGCGGGCTTCTCCCAGGCGCGGACCGCCGGCAGCGCCGATCGGGGACGTCGTCGATCTGGTGGTGGAGCCAGCTGAACCATTCGGGGGGCACGCGGCTGGCGTCGTTCTGGCCGTTGTAGATCACCCAGCGCCGCGCCAGCCCGTTGGCGTCGGTGCCGCCCTGCCAATAGACGTTGCCGAGCGAATCCTCGCCGACCCGGTCTTGCCGCGCAGCGCGAGCGACGTGCCGATGGTGGCGCCTTCCACCAGGTGAAGATCGACATCAGGATACCCATGGGCGCCCCTTAGCGTGGCGGTGGCGCGCGTTGCAACGCGCGATTGCGGCGCGGGCCATGCGGGAGCGGACCCGGCTCAGTCGCCGTGCCCGGCCCAGGTCACCCTGTCGCCCGCCGAGATGCCGAGCTCGGCCGAGCGCCCGCCGTTGATCTCGAGCACCGCGCTCACCGGCTCGCCCGAATCGATATGGTCCTCCGAATAGGGGACCGTATTCTCCGCGATCCGCGCGATCGTCCCGTCGGGGCGGATGAAGATGATGTCGAGCGGGCTCGGCGTGTTCTTCATCCAGAAGCTCGCAGCGCGCGGCCCCCCGCCCTCGGCGGGATAGGGCGCGAACAGCATGCCGCTGTCGGCGGGGATGTTGGTGCGGAACATCAGCCCGCGCTCCTGCTCGTCGGGGGTGCGCGCGATCTCGACGCTGAACACGTGCGGGCCGTTGCCGGCGTGGATCGTGAGCTGGAGCCGGCTTGCCGCGGCCTTTTCGACCGCGTTCGTGCCCGCGTCGCTCTTGCACGCCGCGGACATGAGAAGTGCCGCGGCGGCGAATGCCGCTCCCATCGCACGCATCGAAATCATGGTTTCAGCCGGTCCTTTCAACCGCCACCGCCAGCGGCCCCTTGTCGCCGTCGACGATGCGCGCGCGAAGCGGCTGGCCGGGCTCGACTTCCTCGATCTCGGCGCGCCGCAACGTCTCCATATGGATGAATATATCGGCGGAATCGCCGTCGCGCACCAGGAATCCGTAGCCCTTGAGACGATTGAACCATTTGACCGACACCGGCTCGAACGGGCCGGCCGAGGCGATCAGGCCCAGCCGGTCCGAACGCTCGCCCTCGCGTGCGCGCGGCGCCTCGACCGCCTGGCTCAGGTCGATCGACTTGATCTCGCGCGCCTGCAGCCCGCGCTGACGCCGGACCGCGACGCACTCGACACGCGCGCCCTCGGGCAGGCTGCGCCGGCCATGTTCCTGGAGCACCGTGAAATGGATCAGGATGTCGCCAACCTGTTGATTATCCGCGACGACGAAGCCGAAACCGCGCGTGACGTCGAACCATTTGACCGTCCCCGACAAGACCTGGCCGTCCAACGCGAGGTCGGCATCCAGTTCCTCACCGTCCAGCGACTGGACAAGATAGTCATTCGACGCAAGCTGCGGGTCCGCGCGCATCTCTCAGTTCCCCCGGCCGACGACTTTACCATAGTTTTCCATGGTGGAAACCGGTTTGTGTCATTCTTTCCGCAACATCGCCTCGGCATCTTCGCCGGGCGCCATCCGCGCGATCGCCCAGGCGAGTCCGGGCGCATGGCCGGCGCGGATCATCGCCGCGACCTGGCGCTCGCAGCCGCGCGGATCCGGCACCTCGCGGCCATAGGGTCCGATCCGCCGCCGGCGGGCATAAGCAAGCGCGCTGGCGGTCGCCTCGGCAGCAATCGCGGGCGCCACCGCCTCGGCATCCTCGCTCTCGATCCCGGCGAAGCGCAGCGCCTGATCGATGCGCCGGGCGCCCAGTCCCCGCCGCCCCATCGCGGCGGCGCGCGCCTCGGCGAAGGCGCGGTCGTCGACATAGCCGAGCTCCGCCAGCCGCTGCGCCAGCCCCGCGGGATCGGCGGGCTGTCCATCCCAGCCGCGTTCGCGTATCTTGCGCGCCAGATAGGCCGCCAGGCGGCCCCGCGTCGTGGCGTAGCGTTCGACATAGCGCAGCGCCAATCGCTCGAGCGCGGGGAGGTCCAGGGGCTTGGGCTGGGAGCGGTGCGGAGGCATACGCCATGATTGTGCCACACTGGCAACCGATTTTGAACGATAGTGCATAGCAGGGCCAAATCGCATTTGGTGCGGGTGGGGGCACAAATGGCCTGCTGGCATCAGGGGTACGAGAAAAAGAATGGTATTCGACGTTACGGGATCGCTCGAGAGCAAGGCCGCAGTGCCGGCATCGCCGGCTCCGACGCCTACGGATGACAGCCTGCCGCGCCGTTTTGCTGACTTCGCCACGCTCGGCGAGGCGCTCGACTATGCGGCACGGGGCGTCCGCGGACTCAATTTCCACGATCCGCGCGGCAATCTCGCGCGCGCCTATCCCTTCGCCGAGCTTCGCGCCGACGCGATCGACCAGGCGGACCGCCTGATCGCCGCCGGCGTGCGGCCCGCGGACCGGATCGCGCTGATCGCCGAGACCGGAGTCGAGTTCGCCTCGCTGTTCTTCGGGGTGATCTATGCGGGCGCCTGGCCGGTGCCGCTGCCGCTGCCGACCTCGTTCGGCGGCGCGCAATCCTATATCGACCAGCTCCGCGTCCAGCTCGACAGCTGCGACCCGACGATGCTGATCTACCCGACCGAGCTCGCCGCGATGTGCGGCGAGGCCGCGCGCTTGGCCGGGACCGAGGGGATCGACTGGTCCGAATTCGCCGGCCGCCCCGCGCCCGCGGCCGAGCTGCCCGGCGCCGATCCCGACGACATCGCCTATCTCCAATATTCGAGCGGATCGACGCGCTTCCCGCACGGCGTCGCGATCACGCACCGCGCGCTGCTGTCCAATCTCGCCGCGCATTCGATCGGGATGCACGTCGGCGAGGGCGATCGCTGCGTCTCGTGGCTGCCCTGGTATCACGACATGGGGCTGGTCGGCTGCCTGCTCTCGCCGATCGCCAACCAGGTCTCGACCGACTATCTCAAGACCGAAGATTTCGCCCGTCGTCCGCTCGCCTGGCTCGATCTGATCAGCCGCAATCCGGGCACCACCCTCTCCTATTCGCCGACCTTCGGCTACGATATCTGCGCGCGCCGCATGTCGAGCCAGACCAAGGCGAGCGACCGTTTCGACCTGTCGCGCTGGCGCGTCGCCGGCAACGGCGCCGACATGATCCGCCCCGACGTGATGCAGAATTTCGTCGACGCCTTCGCCGATGCGGGATTCAAGGCATCGGCGTTCCTGCCGAGCTACGGCCTCGCCGAGGCGACGCTCGCGGTGTCGATCATGCCGCCGGGCGAGGGGATCATCGTCGAGCTGGTCGAGGAGACGCAGCTATCGGGCGGCGCCTCGCGCGCCGATCGGCCGCAGCGCTTCCGCGCGATCGTCAACTGCGGCAGGGCCGCGCGCGACATGACGATCGAGATCCGCGAGGAAGACGGCACGCCGCTTCCCGAGAAGGCGATCGGCAAGGTCTGGTGCAAGGGCCCGTCGGTGATGGTCGGCTATTTCCGCGACGAGGAGGCGACCGACGCCTGCCTGGTCGACGGTTGGCTCGACACCGGCGACATGGGCTATATGTCGGACGGCTATCTCTACATCGTCGGCCGCGCCAAGGACATGATCATCATCAACGGCCGCAACCATTGGCCGCAGGATATCGAATGGGCGGTCGAGCAATTGCCCGGCTTCAAGCAGGGCGACATCGCCGCCTTCGCGATCACCACGCCGGGTGGCGAGGAGACCCCCGCGGTCCTCGTCCAGTGCCGCACCTCGGACGAGAAGGAGCGCGTCCGCCTGCGCGAGGAAATCCGCGAGCGCGTCCGCTCGGTGACGGGCATGAACTGCGTCGTCGAGCTGGTGCCGCCGCGCACGCTGCCGCGCACCAGCTCGGGCAAGCTCAGCCGCGCCAAGGCGCGCAACCTCTACCTCACCGGCGAGATCAAGCCCTACGACATCGCGGCGTAAGCGCTGACCTTACTACACCCATGTCGTCACCCCGGCCTTGTGCCGGGGTCCACGGTGCGGGCGGAAGTCCTCGAACCTCTTGCTCTTCCGGTGCCGCGCGGTGGATGCCGGGACGAGCCCGGCATGACAGCGTTCGCAGCACCTCCGCATCGAATTTTCCCGCCATTCCGCCGCCAAATCTAACCACTCGCTAACCTCCCGCGCGCTATCCCGTGCGCGTGACCAGCCAGACGACTTCGCAATTCGCCACGCCGCGCATCGACGCGCGGGCGCTGCTCGGGCTCTATGATCCCGCGGACACCACCGATTGGGGCCCGATTCGCGCCGCGCAGATGAACGCGGGCAGCCAGCTCGCGCTGTTCATGCTCGCCGCCAATGTCGTCGGCGCCTCGTTCGTCACGCTGATCATGGGCCCGCTGGTGCCGCAGTGGCAGCTGGCGAGCTGGGGCGCGCTGCTCGCCGCCGTCGCCGTCGCGGTCGCCTTCCGCCGCCTCGCCGCGCGCAACCGCACCGCGGTCACCGCCTCGCTCGGCGACGTGCGCGACACTTTGCTCGACGGGATCGCGCTCGGCGCGGTCTGGTCGGTCCCGCCGCTCGCCTTCGGCCATCTCGCCGACGCCAGCGCGGCGCTCGGACTGTGGATCGTGCTCTCGCTGCTGATGACCGCCTCGGCGGTCGCGATGGCGGCGCTGCCGCTCGCGACGATCGTCTTCGTCTCGATTCTCGGGGCGTCGATCGCCGCCAAGCTCATCCTGATCGGATCGCCGCTGCTCGCCGCCGCCGCGGGGCTGTTCACGGTGCTGCTGGCGATGGCCACCTTCGCGCGCGGCAAATCGCTCGTCGTGATCCGCGCGAACGAGCTCGCGATCGCCGAGCGCGACGAAACCGTCAGCCTGCTGCTGCGCGAATCGGAGGACACCGGCGCCGACTGGCTGTGGGAGATCGACGCGCAGCGCCGCGTGATCCGCGCCAATCCGCGCTTCGCGGGTCGCGGTCGGCGTCGATCCCAAGGCGATCAACGGCATTGCCCTTCCTTCAGGTGCTCGCCGGCCCGACCTGGGAGGCGGGCAATTTCGCCGCGGGGCTGCGCGACCTCGCCGAGAAATTGAAGGGCCGCGAGGCGTTCCGCGACCTGCTGCTGCCGGTCTATGTCGGCGGCGAGGAGCGCTGGTGGGAGATGTCGGCCAGCCCGCGCTTCGACGAGCGCGGCACGTTCATCGGCTTTCGCGGCGTCGGCGCGGACGAGACCGAGGCGCGGCGATCGTCGGACAAGATCAACCGCATGGCGCGCTTCGACACGCTCACCGGCCTCCCCAACCGCCTGCTGATCCACGAGACGCTGGGCGAGGCGATGGCGCAGGCCGACAAATGGGGCAGCCGCTGCGCCTTCATGATGATCGATCTCGATCGCTTCAAGGCGGTCAACGACACGCTCGGCCATCCGCTCGGCGATCGCCTGCTCGGCCGCGTCTCGGAGCGGCTCAAGAAGCTGATGACCGACAAGAGATGATCGGCCGGCTGGGCGGCGACGAGTTCGCCGTGGTCGTCCGCGACGCGACCGACACCGCGCGCATCGAGGGGCTCGCGCGCACGATCATCGACGCCCTATCCAAGCCCTATGAGGTCGAGAACCACACGCTCTACATCGGCGCCTCGGTCGGCCTGGCGGTCGGCCCGCGCGACGGGCGCACCGCCGAGACGCTGATCCGATCGGCCGATCTCGCGCTCTATCGCTCGAAGGATGCCGGCGGCGGCGTCTATCATTTCTACGAGCCGCAGCTCCACATGGCCGCCGAGGAGCGCCGCGTGCTCGAGATCGCGCTGCGCAACGCGGTCCAGAACGGCGAGATGCACCTCAACTACCAGCCGGTGGTCGATGCGCGCACCGGCGCGCTCACCGGGTTCGAGGCGCTGCTGCGCTGGACCCATCCCGAGATGGGCAGCATCTCCCCGGTCAAGTTCATCCCGCTCGCCGAGGATGCGCGGCTGATCGCGCCGATCGGCGAATGGGTGCTGCGCACCGCCTGCCACGAAGCGGCGCGCTGGGATTCGCAGATCCGCGTCGCGGTCAACGTCAGCCCCGATCAGCTCCACAATCCGGCGTTCGTCGGGGTGGTCGCGCAGGCGCTCGCGCAATCGGGGCTCCCGCCCGAGCGGCTCGAGCTCGAGGTGACCGAAAGCGTGTTCATGCGCGAAGGCACCGCGGCGATCCAGGTGCTCGAGAAGATCCTCGATCTCGGCATCCGCCTGAGCCTCGACGATTTCGGCACCGGCTATTCGTCGCTCGGCTATCTCGCGCGGACGCGCTTCTCGACGATCAAGATCGATCGCAGCTTCGTCCAGGGCGCCTCGAAGGGCACCAAGGAGGCGCTCGCGATCATCCGCGCGGTGGTCGCGCTCGCCGACAGCCTCGGCATGGCGACGACGGCCGAGGGCGTCGAGACCGAGGAGGAGCACCAGATGGTGCAGACGCTCGGCTGCACCAAGGTCCAGGGCTATTATTTCGGCCGCCCGCTCCCGGTCCACGAGGCGCGCGCGCTGGCGCTGCGCCATCGCGGCGCCAGCGCGGCGGCCTGAGCTGCGGCTCCCCCCGCCGGCGCGCAGCGAAGGAGCCGCGGGCCAGGTTCAGCCTTGGGCGGGCTCCGCCGATTCGTCGGCCTGCCTGCGGATCCCGGCGGCCAGCGAATAGGTCTGGTTGCGGCGCTCGATGAGGTCTTTGAGCCCCTCGGCCTCCGGCCCGTCGGCGACTGCCGCGGCGATCTGCTGATCGAATTCGGCAAGCTGCGCTTCGTGCGCCGCCAGGTCGTCGTTCGTCGTCGGGTCTGCCATTGCGAGTCTCCTGCTGGAAGGGCGGCCGGAGTATAGTCGCCCGCCGCGCGGCGTTCAACGCGTGCCTGCCAGTTCGGATGCGATTGCTGGACCCTTGCCCCCCGCGCGGCCCCACGCTACATCCGCGCACCGCACAGGGGTGTAGCTCAGTTGGTTAGAGCGTCGGTCTCCAAAACCGAAGGCCCTCGGTTCGAGTCCGAGCTCCCCTGCCATTTTCCTGGAATGTTTGTTTGTAAACCCGGGGCGGCGTGTTAATCATAATGCGTACCAAAGGGGATGACGAGAATGATGCTCAAAAAGATTACGCTGATCGCGGCCGCCGCGTCGATGGCGATCGCGCCGGCGATGGCGCAGCCGTCCGCGTCGAAGCTGTCGCTGGCCGGCCAAGCCCGCGCGTCGACCGGTTCGAAGAATGCGAGCGGCATTCACGGCAGCACCGCGATCGTTGCGATCCTTGCCTTGGCCGCGATCATCGGTGGAATCATCATCGCGACGAAGAAGCAGGACAAGCCCAAGAGCCCCTGATGCCCGCCCGGGCTTGAACCGGCACGGCGATGGCAGGGCGCGTGGGCGCAGATCGGCGAGGTCCGGTTAGTCGGTCACGATACGCAGACGCTCGTTCGATCCCGAGTTTCCGCGCCACCTTTCATGCCGTTGCGGGACATCCAGACACCCATGATCGAGCGTATCCTCGGCGCCCTCGCCACCTTCGCGATCTGGGTCATCTCGAGCGGCGGCTATCTGGGCATCGTCGCGCTGATGGCGATCGAATCGGCGTGCATCCCGCTGCCGAGCGAGATCATCATGCCGTTCGCCGGCTATCTGGTCTCGACCGGGCGCTTCACGCTGATCGGCGCCGCGACCGCCGCCGCGATCGGCGAGAACATCGGCGCGGCGATCGCCTATCAGCTCGGCAAGAGCGGCGGCCGGCCGCTGGTCGAGCGCTACGGCCCCTATCTGCTGATCGACGCCGGGCATCTCGCCCAGGCCGACCGCTTCTTCGCGCGCTACGGCAGCATCGCCGCGCTGATCGGGCGGCTGCTGCCGGTGGTGCGCACGTTCATCGCCTTTCCTGCCGGGGTCGCGCGGATGAACCGGTGGAAGTTTCACCTGTTCACGACGATCGGATCCTGGCCGTGGTGCTTCGCGCTCGCCTGGCTCGGCATGACGCTGGGCGACAAATGGAACAGCGATCCGCGCCTCAAGGCCGCGTTCCACGGCGCCGACGCGCTGATCGGCGTGGTGCTGGTCGCGGCGATAAGCCTCTTCGTCTGGCACCGCCTGCGCGGCCGCAAGAAGCACTAGGCGCGCGGCTTGCACGTTCCGCCGTTCGTCGCTAGATACGGCCCCCAATCCGACATCGTGGTGGGGTAAGCGACGGCCTTTCGAAGGACCGGGCAGCGGACCCATGCGAAGTCGCAACCCGTTTGAGCAAGGCAGGCAACCTCGTGGCCAGAACCAGTCCCGTCGAATTCGTCCGCCAGGTACAGGCGGAAAGCCGCAAGATCGTGTGGCCCAGCCGCCGCGAAACGATCATGACCGGCGTGATGGTGATGATCATGACGTCGCTGCTCGGCGTCTTCTTCGTCGGGATCGACGCGATCTTCGACACGATCGTCCGCTTCCTGCTCACGCTCGCGAAGTAATGAGGGACCCCATGTCGCGCTGGTACATCATCCACGCCTATTCGGGCTTCGAGAGCAAGGTCCGCGATTCGATCATGGCCGACGCCACCCGCATGGGGCTCGACCGCTTCGTCGAGAGCGTCGAGGTGCCGGTCGAGACCGTCACCGAGGTGCGCCGCGGCAAGAAGGTCCAGTCCGAGCGCAAGTTCTTCCCCGGCTATGTGCTGGCGAAGCTCGACATGAACGACGACGTCTACCACCTCGTCAAGAACACGCCGAAGGTGACCGGCTTCCTGGGATCGATGGGCAAGCCCCAGCCGATCACCGAGGCCGAGGCCGCGCGCATCCTCAACACCAAGGAGGAAGCCGCCGCCGCGCCCAAGGCGAAGATGAAGGTCGATTTCGACATCGGCGACACCGTCCGCGTCACCAGCGGCAATTTCGCGACCTTCTCGGGCATCGTCGAGGAGCTCGATTACGACCGCAGCCGCGTGAAGGTCTCGATCTCGATCTTCGGGCGGGCCACGCCGCTCGAGCTCGGGTTCGAGGATGTCGAGCGGGTGAAGTAGGGCACCGGCCCGAGAGGAAGCGAAAAAGGCCGGGGCGACGCTCCGGCCTTTTGCGTTGCCGGCTCAGGCGGCCATCAACAGTTCGATCCGTTCGACCTCGCGAGCGAATTCGAAGCAGAGCTGATCGCGCTCCTCCTGCGGCAGCCACTGCGCCATCTGCGGGAACACCACCTTGTGATACAGGAAGGTCCGCGCATCCCACGGCGCCTCGTCGGTGGCGGCCTTGGCGGTCAGGAGGATTTCGGTCAGCTCGGCGCGAACCTCGTCGCGGTCGGGTTCATAGGATGCGGGCGGCTTGGCCTCGCCAAGATCGAAGCCCAGCTGTTTGGGTCCGGAATCAAAGAGATCGTCCATCGGCCCACATGATCCGCCGGTTGCTGGGCGGTTCGCCCTGATGCAAAGAGAGTAGCGGAGGGGGTCGATGACGCAAGCCGATCGTGTCAAGAAAGCTGTGGGCGATTTCGGCGCGTCGGCCAAGGCGAAGCTCAATCAGGGCGGCCAGCCCGAGGATCAGCTGCGCAATCCGATCGAGCAATTGTTCGCCGCGCTTTCCGCCGAATGCGGCCACCCCGGGGGCGCGCTCGTCCTGATCGGCGAGACCTCGCTGGCCGATCTGCACACCCGCCCGGATTTCGCGGCCAGGCTTCACCAGGCGCTGATCGGCTTCATCGAGGTGAAGGCGCCGGGGCGCGGCGCCGACCCGCGCAAGTTCAAGGACCCGCACGACAAGGAGCAATGGAGCAAGCTCAAGGCGCTCCCCAACCTGCTCTACACCGACGGGAACGCGCTCTCGCTGTGGCGCAACGGCCATCCGGTCGGCGAGATCGCCAGGCTGGACGGCGACGTGGAGACGTCGGGCGCCAGCCTCGGCGCGCCGCCATCGCTGCTGCCGCTGATTGCCGATTTCCTGAGCTGGCAGCCGATCGCGCCCAAGGGCGCGAAGGAGCTGGCGGCGGTCGCCGCCCGGCTGTGCCGCTATCTTCGCGACGAGGTCATCGAGCAGCTCGGCATCAAGAACGCCAAGCTCGCCGAGCTGAAGGAGGACTGGAAAGCGCTGCTCTTTCCCGATGCCGACGACGCCAAATTCGCCGACGGCTATGCGCAGGCGGTCACCTTCGGCCTGTTGATGGCAAAGTCACGCAAGCTCTCGCTCGCCGGCGGGCTGGGTGAGGTCGCGAAGCAATTGGGCAAGACCAACACGCTGATCGGCGTGGCGCTGCGCCTGCTGACCGAGCAGGAACTGTCGCTCGGCCCCTCGCTCGATACGATGATTCGCGTGCTCGACGTGGTCGAATGGGACCTGATCTCCAAGGGCGACCCCGAGGCCTGGCTCTATTTCTACGAGGATTTCCTCGAGATCTACGATCACCGGCTGCGCCAGCAGACCGGTTCCTATTATACGCCGCCCGAAGTCGTGCAGGCGATGGTGCGGCTGTGCGACGAGGCGCTGCGCTCGTCGAAACGCTTCGGGATCGCGCGAGGGCTGGCGAGCGATCAGGTCCATGTCGCCGATCCGGCGATGGGATCGGGCACCTATCTGCTCGCGATCCTTCGGACGATCGCGGCGCGGGTCGCGGCGGACGAAGGCGAAGGCGCGGTCGCAGGCGCGATCACCGAGGCGGCGAAGCGGCTCTACGGCTTCGAGCTGCAATTCGGCGCGTTCGCGGTCGCGCAGCTCCGCCTGCTCGCCGAGATGATCGAGCTGGAGGCCGAGGGCAGCCCCGGCCTGTACGTCACCGACACGCTGAGCGATCCGCACGCCAATTTCGAGGCGGGCCAGGGCATCTACCGCGAAATCTCCAAATCGCAGCGGCTGGCGAACGAGATCAAGCGCGCCCAGCCGATCACCGTGGTGATCGGCAATCCGCCCTACAAGGAAAAGGCGATGGGCCGGGGAAGCTGGATCGAGAACGGCAGCGGCAACAGCCCCGCGCCGTTCAAGGACTGGATACCACCCGCGAAATGGGGCGTCGGCGCGCACGCCAAGCATCTGCGCAATCTCTACGTCTATTTCTGGCGCTGGGCGGCGTGGAAGGTGTTCGAGCAAGGCGCCGGCGGGCGCGATCGATCGCCGCCGATCGAGGAAAAGCTTTCGGGCATGGTGTGCTACATCACCGTCGCCGGCTTCCTGAACGGGCCCGGATTCGAGAAGATGCGCGCCGAGCTGCGCCGCGAGTGCGACGAGATCTGGGTGATCGATTGCTCGCCCGAGGGGCACCAGCCCGAAGTGGCGACGCGGATTTTTCAGGGCGTCCAGCAACCCGTCTGCATCGTGCTTGCCTCGCGCTCGCCCACCATCGATCCCGGCAAGCCGGCACGCGTCCGCTTTCGGGCGCTCGCCAAGGGACGGCGGGAGCACAAGTTCGGCGAACTCGCCGCGATCGCGCTCGACAGCAAGGGATGGCGCGATGGCGCCCACGACTGGCGGGCGCCGTTCCTGCCCGATTTTGGCCAGGGCTGGGGCAGCTTCGCGCCGCTCGATATCGTCATCGGGGATAGCGGGTCGGGAGTCATGCCGGGGCGGACCTGGATCATCGCGCCCGACACGAAATCGCTGGAGGATCGCTGGGCGAGACTGATCAACGAGCCATCGGCACCAGAGCGAGCCAAGCTGTTTCACCCGCACGAAGGCGGCGACAAGACCGTCGCCAAGGCCAGTTCAAAGGGGCTGACCGGCCATCACGAAAAGCTCAAGTCGATCGAGGGCCTGCTTGCGGAATTGAAGCACGACTCCACCCGAGCGAAGGCCCAACAGGATTTGAGTATCATCAAGCCGGAGCGCTATGGCTTCCGCTCGTTCGACCGCCAGTGGATCATTCCCGACAATCGCGTCATCAACCGACCCAATCCCGGCTTGTGGGAGGCTTTCAGTGACAAGCAGGTCTATTTGACCGCGCTCAGCCGATCGTCGCCAAGGAATGGCCCCGCCCTCACTGCGACGGCGCATATTCCGGACCTCGACCAATATAAAGGCTCCTTCGGCGGCCGCGTCTTCGCGCTTTGGAAAGACGCCGCGGCCACCCGGACCAATGTCTCCCCCGCCGTGCTCGCGGCGCTCGCCAAGGCCTATGGGATGGACGTCGATCCGATCGACGTCTTCGCCTATGTCGCCGCGCTGCTCGCCCACCCGGCCTATGTCGAGAGCTTCAAGGCCGATCTGATCCGGCCCGGCCTGCGCGTCCCGCTGACCGCCGCCGCCAAGCTGTTCGCCGAAGCCGCGAAGCTGGGGCGCGAGGTGATCTGGCTCCACAGCTTCGGCGAGCGCTTCGCGGAAGGCCGCCCGGCCGGGCCTCCGCGCGTTCCGGCGAACCCGCCGACGGTCCCGAAGGAAGGGGCCATTCCCTCAACGCCCGAAGACTTTCCCGACAGCCTCGATTACGACGCGACCAAGCGGCGGCTGAAGGTCGGCACCGGCTATATCGACAATGTTTCGCCCGCGGTCTGGGCCTATGAGGTCTCGGGCAAGAACGTGTTGCGCCAATGGTTCAGCTATCGGAAGCGCAATCGCGAGCGGCCGCAGATCGGCGATCGCCGCCCGCCCTCGCCGCTCGGCGATATCCAACCCGATCACTGGCTGCCCGAATATACCAGCGAGCTGATCAACATGCTCAACGTGCTGACCCTGCTCGTCGCGCTGGAGCCGAAGCAGGCGGACGTGCTGAAGCGCGTCGTCGACGGGCCGCTGATCGCGCTCGACCCGGCGATATAGCGGCATCGCCAGGCGCGGGTTTGCGCCGCCGCGCCACTTGCGCTATGGGGCGCGGCTTCCAGCGCCACGGCATTGGAAATTCGCGGGAGATTGCCCCTGGGCGATCGCTTGGACCGCTAAACTTGATCGGGCTCCGGCCCGCAACAGAGTGAGAGAAAATGGCAAAGAAGATTACCGGCTATATCAAGCTGCAGGTGCCGGCCGGCTCTGCGAACCCGTCGCCGCCGATCGGCCCCGCGCTCGGCCAGCGCGGCGTCAACATCATGGAATTCTGCAAGGCGTTCAACGCGCAGACCGGCGAGCAGGAGAAGGGCACCCCCCTCCCCACCGTCATCACCGTCTACGCCGACCGCAGCTTCTCGTTCGTCACCAAGACGCCGCCGGCATCGTACCTGATCAAGAAGGCCGCGAACCTCAAGTCGGGCTCGAAGGAGCCGGGCAAGGTCTCGGCGGGCAAGATCGCGCGCTCGAAGCTGACCGAGATCGCGCAGGTCAAGATGGCCGACCTCAACGCGCACGACCTCGAGGCGGCGACCAGGATCATCGAAGGCTCCGCGCGCGCGATGGGCCTCCAGGTTGTGGAGGGCTGAGCGCATGAGCAAGCTGACCAAGAAGCAGAAGGCCTGGACCGTCTGCGCGGACAAGCTCCACGGCGTCGACGAGGCGATCGCGATCGTCAAGGCCAATGCCACCGCCAAGTTCGACGAGACCGTCGAGGTCGCGCTCAACCTGGGCGTCGATCCGCGTCATGCCGACCAGATGGTCCGCGGCGTGGTGACGCTGCCCAAGGGCACCGGCAAGGACGTTCGCGTCGGCGTGTTCGCGCGCGGCGCCAAGGCCGACGAAGCCACCGCGGCGGGCGCCGACGTGGTGGGCGCCGAGGATCTGATGGAAGCCGTCCAGGGCGGCAAGATCGACTTCGACCGCTGCATCGCCACCCCCGACATGATGGGCCTGGTCGGTCGGCTCGGCAAGGTGCTGGGCCCCAAGGGCCTGATGCCGAACCCCAAGCTCGGCACCGTGACGATGAACGTGGCCGAGGCGGTCAAGGCGGCCAAGGGCGGCCAGGTCGAGTATCGCGTCGAGAAGGCCGGGATCATCCATTCGGGGATCGGCAAGGCCTCGTTCCCGGCAGCCGACCTGCGCGCGAACTTCGATGCGCTGGTCGATGCCGTGGTCAAGGCCAAGCCGGCCGGCGCCAAGGGCAAGTACCTCAGGAAGGTTGCGCTCTCGTCGTCGATGGGCCCGGGCGTGCGGGTCGACGTGGCGGAAGTCGCCGCGGCCTGATTCGCCTTCAACCGCGGCAATAAAGGGAAGGGGGCCGGGAGCAATCCTGGCCCCTTTTCCGTGCGATTTCCGCGGTTGCGCCGGCGCTGCCCGCGTGATCTGATAGTCAGACAAATTCGGCCGCGGGCACGAGACCGATCGTGGGAGAGCGAAGATGCGTCTGGTCGGGTTCCTGGTATCGGCGCTTCTGGCGCTCGTGCCGCTTTCGGTTGCCGCCCAGACCGCCGCACCGCAGCAGGCCGGCGATCAGGCCGCGCCGCCCAACCTCGACAAATGGGGGATCACCGTCAGCGGCCAGCGCTCGGCCAAGGGCTCGCACATCGAGATGAGCGACTGGCGCGTCGCCGAGACCGACCATGTCGTGGTCTACAGCAAGGGCGACGAGAAGGAACTGGTGCGCATCTCGCACAATCTCGAGAAGCTGCATTTCCTCCTCTCGATGCTGCTCAACCGCGTCGATCAGCCCGACGACACGATCAAGCTGCGCGTGCTGCTGGTCGGCGACGCGGCCGATTTCCAGGCGATGGACCTGGGCAACCGGCGCTGGCAGCAAGGCCCCTACCCCGCCGCCTTCCCGACCGAGCGCTATTACGATCCGCGCGACGACGGCGCGGTGATGGCCGCCGCGCACATGCAGACCGAGATCACGCTCAAGCCCGGCTTCGCGCTCGCGACGCTCGGCACGTTCGTGATCGATCCGGTGACGCACCAGCGCGTGAACTCGGTGGCAGGCGCCAGCGGCGCGGCTCCCGACATCCAGGTCAACCAGCTCTCGTTCAAGCTGCCCGCCGAGGGCCGGCTCTACGCCGGCTATGCGCAGCATTATCTGATGACCTATTTCCCCGCCGCCTATCCGCGCTGGTATCTCGACGGCTTCGGCGAGATCTTCGCGACGATGAGCGCCGAACAGGATGGCGTGATCGAATACGGCCGCGCGCCCGATGGCTTCCGCCAGGTGACCGACTGGTTCGGCCATTATCCGCTCAGGCAGGTGCTCGACGGCACCTATCTCAAGGGCGAGAACCATTTCCCGCGCTGGACGCCCTATCATGCCTGGGCGCTCGCGCACCTGCTGTTCTTCTCCGACGAATGGAAGGCGCCGCTCCACCGCTATCTCGCGGCGGTCGCGCGCGGCGCGAGCGCGGACGAAGCCGCGCGCGCGCTGGGCGATCTCGGCAAGCTCCAGACCGCGCTCGCCACCTATCACGGCGCCAAGGTGCCGTTCGAGCGGATGACCTACCCGCCCGAGCGCGTCACCGCGCCGATCGTCCGCCAACTGACCGCGAGCGAGGCCGAGATCCTCAAGCGCCGGCTCGAGCTCGGCGCGCGCGTCGAGCTTCCGCCCGCGCCGCCGCCGGGCGCCGATCCCACCACCGCGAGCCGGATATCCGACGCGCGCCGCGACGCGATCGCCACGCGCGACGCCTGGGTCGCGGCGCAGCGGCGCAACGCCGAGCGGCTGCCCGACGAGCTCGCTGCGCAACTGCTGCTGGCCGAGGCCGAATGCCGCAGCGACAATCCCGCCGAATGCCTCGCCGTCGCCGATCGCGCGCTCGCGCTGGCGCCCGAGAGCGCGGTCGCGCTCGCCTGGAAGGGGATTGCGCTCGCGCAGCTTGCGATCTCCGGGACGCAGGCGGAGCGCGAGGCGAAGCTGCGCGAGGCGCGGGGTTATATCGCGCGCGCCAATCGGGCCGATACCGAGGCGCCGCTGCCGCTGATCGGCTATTTCCACAGCTTCGCCGACGCCGGCCAGGCGCCGCCCGATATCGCCGTCGAGGGGCTGATCAAGGCGAGCGAGGGTGTCCCCGCCGCGCCCGCCACCCGGCTCGCGCTGGGGCAGGAGCTCGCGCGCCGCGGCGACGCGCTCGACGCGCGCCGCGCGCTGCTCCCGGTGGCCGACGGCGCCTATGACTCGCCCGAGAAGCCGGCGGCGAAGGCCGCGCTGGCCGGTATCCGGAACTGAACCGAGGTTCGATCGCGGCGTCGTCCCGCCATTTGGGAGACGCCATCGCGAGACCAGAAGGGTCCGATGATCGCGCCACAACGTGGTTAACCCAAATCGGTTCCAAAAACCGATTCAGGATATCTTTCAATTACCAAATGGACTAAGTCACTTACATCCCGGAGGCCCTACAGCGAGTCAGACTGGGACTGAGAGACAAGGCTTGCGCTCCCCGACCAGAGGAGACGCGCCTTGCCCCTGAATCCCTTCGTCAAGAAACTACGATTCTGGTTGCCGCTCGACGACGACAATAAGGAGGCGATCCTCGCGCTGCCGCATTCGGTTCGCGAGATGCAGCCGGGCCAGATGATGGTCTGGGAAGGCGAACGGCCCACCCATTCGTGCGTGCTGCTGTCGGGCTATGCCTATCGCCAGAAATCGGCGGGCAACGGCGGGCGCCAGATCCTGTCGATCCACATGCAGGGCGATCCCGTCGACCTCCACAATTCGCTGCTCGGTCGCGCCGACCATAACGTCCAGGCGCTCACCCAGGTGCGCGCCGCCTTCATCCCGGTCGGCGCGATCCGCGCGCTCTGGCTGTCGCATCCCGCCGCTGCGATGGCGATGTGGTACGACACGTTGGTTGACGGCTCGGTGTTTCGCGAATGGACGCTCAACATCGGCCGCCGCGACGCGCGGACGCGGCTGGCGCATCTGCTGTGCGAATTCGCCGTGCGGCTCGAGGCCGCCGGGCTGGGCGACCATTCGCACTATGAGCTGCCGATGACGCAGGAGCAGCTTGCCGATGCGACCGGGCTCACCTCGGTCCATGTCAATCGCACGCTGATGAAGCTCGAGGCGGACGGGTTGATCCTGCGCACCAAACGCTCGGTGCGGATCAACGACTGGGAACAACTCGCGCTCGCGGGCGATTTCGATCCGGCTTATCTTCATCTCGACAAGCATAGCGACGACGCCACCTCCCCCTGGAGCCTCGAGACGCGCGCGCCGTTTGCATAACCGGCAAGCCTGTGATCTTAATCGCTTCCAAGCGAGCGGGAGCGCCAGCTACCCGTTCCGAACAATGGGAGGGACAGGGCATGAATGCGATGCGGCTCGTCATGCCGGCACTGCTGGCGCTGCTGCCTCTTCCCGCCCTGGCGCAGACGCCGCCGCCGCAGGATCAGGGCATCGTGGTGCGCGGCGAGGCGCTCGAGCATATGAGCGACTGGCGCGTTGCCGAGACCGATCACGTCATCGTCTACAGCGCCGGCCCGGTCGCCGAGCTGACGCGGATCGCGCACAATCTCGAGCGGCTGCATTTCCTGCTCTCGATCCTGCTCAACCGGATCGGCAAGCCCGACGATGCGCTCAAGCTGCGCGTCACGCTGATCGGAGACGTCGCCGAATTCGACGCGATGGACCTGCGCAACATCCGCTCGCAGCAAGGGCCGTTCGTCGAGAATTTCGAGTTCCAGCGCTACTACGATCCGCGCGAGGACGGCGCGGTGATGGCGAGCGGTTCGCGCGACGCGACCGTCGCGCTGGTCCGCAGCCCGGCGATCGACCTGAACGCGCTCGGGGTCGTCGCCGATCCGCTGACCGGTCAGAATATGCCCTCGCTATTCGGCTCCGGCGGCGGGATGGACGGGTTCACCCCCGAGATCAAGACCGGAGGGATCACGGTCAGGATCAGCGCCGAAAGCCGGATCTACGCAGGGTTCGCGCAGCATTTCCTGCTCACCTATTTCCCCGCGGCCTATCCGCGCTGGTATCTCGACGGGATCGGCGAACTCTTCTCGACGATCCACGTCCGTCCCGACGGTGCGCTCGAATACGGCCAGATGCCCGAGGGATTCCGCAAGGCGATGGAATGGCATTCGTCGATCCCGGTCGCCGATGTCGTCACCGGGCGCTACCTCGACATGCCGGTGAGCAAGACGCACTGGAATCCGTTCCATGCCTGGGTGCTGACGCACTATCTGTTCTTTTCCGACGCGCGCCGGGCGCAGCTCAGCCGCTACCTCGCCTCGATCGGGCGCGGCGCGACGATGGCGCAGGCCGCCACCGTGTTCGGCGACCTGACCAAGCTCCAGCGCGAGGTCGCCGCCTACGACAACCACAGGATCTCATGGGTGCGGATGACCTATCCGCCGCAATATGCCCCCGATCCGGTCGTCGAGCAGCTGACGCGCGGCCGCGCCGAATTCCTCAAGGGGCGGATCGAGCTGGGATCGCGCGTCGAGACGCTGCCGCCGCCGCCGGCCGCGGTCGACGCCGCGACCGCCCAGCGCATCGCCAAGGCGCGCGAGCAGGCGCGCGAGGCGCACGACAAATGGCTCGCCCGGCTGCGCGAGCATGCCGCGCAATTCGCCTATAACCTCGAGGCGCAGCTGCTGCTCGCCGAGGCCGAATGCCGCAGCGGCAACAACGATCGCTGCCTGACCGCCGCCGAGGGCGCGCTCCAGATCGGCCCCAACGACAGCCGCGCGCTCGCCTGGAAGGGGATCGCGCTCGCGCAGCGGGCGATCGCCGGACCGGCGCCCGATCGCACCGCGAAGCTCGCCGAAGCGCGCGCCTTCCTCGTCCGCGCCAACCATGCCGACACCGAGGGATCGCTGCCGCTGCTCGGCTATTACCGCAGCTTTGCCGACGCGGGCGAAGCGGCGCCCGATCTGGCCGTCGAGGGCCTGCTCAAGGCGGTGCAGAACGTCCCCGCCGCGCCGGGCCCGCGCCTGCTGCTCGGCCAGGAGCTCGCGCGCGAGGGCCATCCCGACGCCGCGCGCGTGACGCTGATGCCGGTAACCAACGGCGGCTATGATTCGCCGGAGAAGGTCAAGGCCGAGGCGGTGGCGGCGGGGCTGCCGGGGGACTGACAGGCATGGAATTCGGCATCAATCGATGCTATATTCGTGTCGACAGGAGATTTCGATGCGGACCACCATTGCTCTCGATGACGACCTCGTCGCCCAGGCCCAGGAATACACCGGCATCAAGGAAAAGGCCGCGCTCGTCCACGCGGCGCTCGCGGCCTTGGTCGAGCGAGAGGCGGCGCGTCGCTTGGCGAGGCTGGGGGGGAGCGATCCAGACGCAGCCGCCGCGCCCCGGCGCCGTTTCTACTGAGGCATGATCCTCGCCGACAGCTCGATCTGGATCGATCATTTGCGCGCGGCCAACCCGCTTCTGGTCGCGGCGCTCGATCGCGACGACGTCGTCTGCCATCCCTTTGTGGTGGGCGAGGTCGCAATGGGCAGCCTCAGGGATCGTGCTCAAATCGTCCGATCGATGCAGCAGCTTCCCCAAGTGGAAAGGGCGACGGACGGCGAGGTCTTGATATTGATCGAACGCCACCGCTTGTTCGGGACGGGCCTTGGCTATATCGACACGCACCTGCTGGCTTCCGCCTTGATCGCCGACGAGACAACGCTTTGGACGCGCGATCGGCGGCTGCGCGATGCTGCCGCGCGGCTGCGCCTGGTCGGCTTTCCTCCGGTGCATTGACTTCTCCGCCAATCCCGCTATGTGCGCGCCTCCTTCCCTCGGGGAGGAAAACCGTCCGAGACAGCGAGCGCCGGGATTTCCCGGCTTGATCTCTCGCCAAGACGGGGACAGATTTATTCCGGCGGCCCAGTGCGATGGGGCGTTCCGGGTCGAGCCGGGGAGTCCCCCGGCCGCGACGGTCATGCCCCTCGGACATTTGCACCGGGCCCCTTCGCGGGGGCCCCGAATGAGGAGAATGGCATGGATCGCGCTCAAAAGGCCGAATTCGTCGCCGAATTGAACCGTACCTTCACCCAGGTCGGCGTGGTGGTCGTCACCCGCAACCTGGGCCTCACCGTCGCGCAATCGACGGTGCTGCGCACGAAGATGCGCGAAGCCGGCGCGAGCTACAAGGTCTCGAAGAACAAGCTCGCCAAGATCGCGCTCGACGGCACCGACTATCTCTCGCTCGGCGATCTGCTCGTCGGGCCGGTCGGGCTCGCCACCTCGAACGATCCGGTCGCCGCCGCCAAGGTGGTGATCGATTTCGCCAAGGACGAACGACAAGCTCGAGATCGTCGGCGGCGCGATGGGCAATCAGCTGCTCGATGCGGAGGGCGTCAAGGCGCTCGCATCGCTTCCGTCGCTCGATGAGCTGCGGGCCAAGATCGTCGGGCTCATCGTCGCGCCCGCGACCAAGCTCGCGACCATCACCCAGGCACCCGCGGCGCAGCTCGCCCGCGTGCTCGCGGCCTATGCGGAGAAGGAAGCCGCCTGAGCGGCTTTTCGAGATTTTTCTGACAACAACCTGATTTGACTGGAGTTATTCAAATGGCTGACCTGAACAAGCTTGTCGACGCTCTTTCCGAGCTGACCGTCCTCGAAGCCGCCGAGCTCTCGAAACTGCTCGAAGAGAAGTGGGGCGTCTCGGCCGCCGCCGCGGTTGCGGCTCCCGCCGCCGGCGGTGCCGCCGGCGCCGCTGCCCCGGCCGCCGAGGAGCAGACCGAATTCGACGTGATCCTCACCGGCGACGGTGGCAAGAAGATCAACGTCATCAAGGAAGTCCGCACGATCACCCAGCTCGGGCTGACCGAGGCGAAGGCCCTCGTCGAGGGCGCGCCGAAGGCCGTCAAGGAAGGCGTGAACAAGGAAGAGGCCGCGAAGATCAAGGCGCAGCTCGAAGCCGCCGGCGCGACCGTCGAGATCAAGTGATTTCAGCCTGACTGAAATCAGATCTCGTGCAGACAGTGAAGGGGCGGTCCGGCGACGGGCCGCCCCTTTCGCGTTACCCGGCCGCGCGCGCGGAATAGCGGGCGGGCGGCCAGCCCGGCGCGACGCGGCGGGCCGCGATCGAGCCAGATCGGGCCGAGCTTGCCGCTTTGCGCCGCCGTCCCGACCATGAAGTCCGCGCCCTGGCGCCGAACGCTCAGCGCGCTGCGCCAGCGCAGCTCGACCAGCACCATCGGCACGAACATCGGACGATCACCGACCGTCACGACGTGAAACTGGTCGCGCGGCAGCGCCAGCCGGGCCGGGATACGCCCGCCCTGCCCCGGCGCCAGATCGACCGGCGGCCCGGCGAGCGCGCCCAGCGGGCCGCCGTGGAAGGCGGCGATCATGGCATCCTGCGCGGGGCTCGTGCTGGCCAGCGCGAGCGACACGCGCAGTCCCTCGAGCATCGCGCCCGATGCGTTGGCGAGGATCATCTCGAACTCGAGCATCGCACCCTCGGCGCCCAGATCGAGGTGGACCGGCCGGATGTCGAACGCGATCGGATCGAAGGGCGACGGGGACACACTGTCGGTTTCCCGGCGAAAGCCGGGGTCCAGTTGCGAATCGGTCGATCCCGGGCCCCGGCTTTCGCCGGGAACGGATTGGTACGGGCTGACTCCGGCGGCGACACCGGAACGGCGGGGGAAAATGCCGGCTCGGTCACGGCCTCGGCTTCGTCGATTGCGCCGCGGCGGCGTCGCCGAAGAACCGCGGCCACGCCAGCGATCGCCAGCAACGCCATGAACGCGGCCGCCCATGGCCATATCGGCGGTCCGGCTGGCGTGCGTGGCGGGATCGGCATCGGAGTCGGCGATCCTGCCGGCCTCGCAACGTCCGACGTGGGCGAGGAGGTCGGTGCCAGCGTGCTGGTCGGCGTCGCGGACGGCGTTGGTGTCGGCCCGGGCATGGCGCGAGAGCGAGCGACCGGCGTCGCGGCGGCGGGGGACGGCGTTGGCGACGAGAGCGGCCGGGGAGTCGGCGTCGCGGACGGTGCAGGCGTCGGCGTCGGCCTCGCCGGCTGCGGCCCCGACGGCGGCAGGCTGAAATCTCTCGGCGCCGGGCAGCGTCATGATCGTCGGCGCCGGGACGGGCGTCGCCTGCTGCGCCCGCGCTCCGGGCACGGCGGCGAACGCCATGGCCACGAGCATCGCGCCGGTCCGGTGAGTGCGAGCGATCACCCGCGCCGCTCTAGGAATCGCCAGGTGAACCCCGGCTGCACGCGATTGCCCACCGTGCGCCCCTGCCCTAGACACCGCGCCACGGGAGGACGGCGTGTGACAGGCGATCAACCGGGCACGCGGCTCGGCTATGTTCCGGCGATCGACGGGCTCCGCGCCGTCGCCGTGGTCTCGGTGATCCTCTACCATCTCTGGCCAGCCGCGCTGCCCGGCGGGTTCACCGGGGTCGACGTCTTCTTCGTGATCTCGGGGTTCGTCGTCACCGGATCGCTCGCCGGCAAGCGCTTCGCGAGCCTCGGCGCGCTCGCGGCCCATTTCTATGCGCGCCGGCTGGTGCGGATCATGCCCGCGCTGATCGCGATGCTGCTCGCGGCGATCCTCGCGACGCAATTGTTCGTCCCAGACGCCTGGCTGAGCAACAGCGTCCCGCGCGTCGCCGAATTCGCTTTCGTCGGGCTCAGCAATATCGTGCTGGCAACCGATACCGACACCTATTTCGGTCCGCAGGCGGCATATAATCCCTTCACCCACACCTGGTCGCTCGGCGTGGAGGAGCAGTTCTACCTGCTGTTCCCGTTGATTCTCCATTGGCATCAGCGCCTCCGCGGGACGCCCGCGCGCGCGTGCTGCGGCTCGTCGCGGGGCTCACGCTGGGATCGTTCGCGATCGGCGCGGTGCTACCGGATTCGCGCACAAATTCGCCTTTTATCTGATCGTTTCGCGCTTCTGGGAACTGGGGGTGGGCATGCTGCTGTGCCTCACGCTCGAGCAGTGGCGGCCGCGGCTCGCGGCGTGGCGCGCGCGCTGGGCCGCGAGCGCGGGCGGCGCGCTGCTCGTGATCGGCGGGCTCGTGATCCCCGAGACGCTCGCCTTCCCCGTCCCGCTCGCGCTGCTGCCGGTGCTGGGGACCGCCGGGCTGATCGCGGCGATCGTCGCGATCCCGCAATCGCGCGCGGCGCGGCTGCTCGGCGCACGGCCGGCGGTGGCGGTCGGCAGGCTCTCCTACTCGCTCTATCTGTGGCACTGGCCGGTGTTCGTGCTGTTCCGCTGGACGGTGGGTCTCGACGCGACCGCCTACCAGCTTGCCGCGCTGGCGCTGGCGGTGGCGCTGTCGATCTTCTCCTATGTGCTCGTCGAGCGACCACTGCGATCGAGCCGCCGCATCGCCGCGCTGCCGCGCGGCCGCGTCGTGCTGGGCGCGGCGGCAGGGATCGCCGTCAGCGCCGCACTCGGCGTGCTGCTGTTCGGGGCGCACGACCGCATCTCGCTCAGCGTCACGCGCGATCATGCGCTGTGGTACGCCGACGACCATCCGATCGCCCTAGGCGCGCACTGCCAGGTCGAGACCGCCAAAGCGGCGATCGGCGGCGGCACGGCGACGAGCTGGGCGTCGCGCGACTGCGCCGCGACCTTCGCGATCTTTGCCCCCGCCGATTCGCATGGCGAGGCCTATGCCCCTTCCTATCGCCAGCTCGCCGGCGAGCTCGGCGTGCCGGTGCGCGCCTATTTCAAGGCAGGCTGCCCGATCCTCAAGCTCAACGAGCCCGACGACCCGCGCCACCGCTGCGGCGCCTATCTCGCGGCGGTGCTCGCCGATCTGCGCGCGCGGGCGCACGCCGGCGACGTGATCTTCCTGCCCGGGCTGCGGCTGACGCGCTTCACCAACCAGTTCGGCCCCGACGCCTGGCCCGACGGCCGGCCCGACGACACCGTATCGCCCGCAGTCTATGCCGACGTGCGCGCGAAGCTCCTGGCGCTGTCGGCGACCGGCGCGACCTTGCTGTTCGAGGCGCCCAAGCCGCTGTACCGCGTTCCCGCCTTCCGCTGCGCCGACTGGTTCAACCGGGCGAACCCGATCTGCGCGCCGGGGTTCGCGATCTCGCGCGGCGAGCTCGAGCGGCACCGGCTGCCGGTGCTCGCCGCGATGCGGCGGCTCGCCGCCGAGGTACCGCACGTCGCAATCTGGGACCCCTTCCCGCTGCTGTGCCCCGCCGATCCCTGCCGCGCGCTCGACGAACGCGGCCGCCCGCGGGTGTTCGACACCGATCACCTGAGCGGCTGGGGCAACGCGCTCGTCTACCCCAGCCTGCGCGACGCTATCTTCGCTGCGACTGCTAGCGAAGCGACCAGCCCGGCACCGTGACCGCGCTCTCGTCGATCGGGACCACCGGCAGCCACACCGTGCTCGGGTTCGCGCCGCCACGCTCGATCGTTACCGTCGCCTTCCGGTAATCGGCCGGCTTGGCGAAGAAGATGTTGGGGACATAGGTCTGCGGGTTGCGGTCGTAGAGCGGGAACAGGCTCGACTGGATCTGGACCATGATCCGGTGCCCGGGCTGAAAGACGTGGTTCACCTGCGGCAGGCGGAACTTGTATTCCTGCACCTTGCCCGCCGGGATCGGCGATGGATCGGAGAAGCTCTTGCGATAGCGGCCGCGGAAGATGTCGAGGCTGATCGCGAGCTGATAGCCGCCCATCGGCGGGTTGCTCGCCACCTCGTCGGGGTAGACGTCGATCACCTTGACGACGAAATCGCCGTCGGTGCCCGTGGTCTTGGCGAACAGATCGGCGATCGGCGCGCCTGAGACGCGCACCGGATGATCGAGCACCGGCGTCTCGTAGCTCAGCACGTCGGTGCGCCCGTCGACCCCGCGCTGGTCGCTCAGCAGCCATTCGCGCCACCGCCCGTCGTTGAAGTTCACCGGGCGCGGCAGATGCGGCACCGGCTTGGCGGGATCGGAGACATAGCTGTCCTCGCCGGCGCCCGGCTTGTCGAAGCCGAGCCCGTAATCGCCCTGGAGATAGATCGGCGTCAGCGGATCGGGGCAGCCCTCGGCGCAGGCGAGCGGCCATTGGGTGAAGCGGTCCCAATGGTTCTCGCCCGAATTGTAGATCGTCGCGACCGCCGGCGTGAACGGCGGCGCGCCGTCCTTGAGATAGGCGTTGAAGAAGGGGAGCAGCACGTCGCGGCGGGCCTGGAGCCCGGTATCGCCCTCGAAATGGAGCGGACCGAGCGTCGACCCGTTGTAGTTGAACCCGCTGTGCCGCCACGGCCCGATCAGCAGGAATTGTTGCCGGCGTGGCCCGCCTTCTTGAGCTCCTCCCAGGCGTGGGTGGCGCCATACATGTCCTCCTGGTCCCAGAGGCCCTGCTCCCAGAGCGTCGGCACGTTCGAGGGATTGGCGGCGAGCAATTTGTCGAGCGCCTGGCCCTGCCAGAAGGAATCATAGGCCGGGTGCGAAGACATGCGGTTCCATGCGGAAGCTGGTCGAACCCCGAGCGCTTCGCCCAGTCGCCCGCCGAGCCGACGCGGCGGAACTGGTCGTAATCGTCATACATCGCGCTGGGCGGCTCGGCGCCGTTGCCCTTGTAGCCGGTCTGCGCGGCGATCCAGCCGATGTTGGCGAGGCGGAACGCGCCGTGGTGGAACCAGTCGTCGCCCATCCAGCCGTCGACCATCGGGCTCTCGGGCGCGGCGACCTTGAGCGCGGGATGCGGCTTGAGCAGCGCCATCACCACGGTGAAGCCTTCGTACGACGAGCCGAGCATCCCGACCTTGCCGTTCGATTCGGGGAGGTTGGCCTTGTTGACCAGCCAATCGATCGTGTCCCAGGCATCGGTGGTGTGATCGACCGTGGTGGGATTGAGCGGACCGACGGGCGGGCGCGTGACGACATAGTCGCCCTCCGAGCCATATTTGCCGCGGATATCCTGGAACACGCGGATATAGCCGTTCTGGACGAACAGCTCGTCACCCTCGGGAAGCGCAGAGAGCATGTTCGGGCTGTCCATCCGCTGGACCCGGCCCGAGGCGTTGTAGGGGGTGCGGGTGAGCAGGATCGGCGCATTGGCCGCGCCCTTGGGACGATGATGACGGTATGGAGCTTGGTCCCGTCGCGCATCGGGATCATCACCTCGCGCTTCTCATAGTCGTAGCGATCGGTGGGCGGCGTGAAATGCGCCGGGATGTCGCCGGCGGGAGCTTCCTGCGCCAAGGCGGGCGCGGCGAGCGCGGTGGCGGCGCAGGCGAGCAGGATCAGCTTGATTTTCATGGGGCGCGACTCCGAGACTGGTCGTCCGGTGATAGGTGCGCCCGCGCCCGCGTCAACATTCGGTCACGCGCGATACGATCGGGGCCCGCCCTCCAGCCGGAAGGCGAGCCCCGAAAGCGTGACGAAAGGTTCAGGCGCGTTCGAGCATTCAGGCGCGTTCGAGCATCTGGTCGAGCTCGGCGGCGACATCGTCGACCATGTGCGGCCGCGACGAGCCGATGGGTCCCAGCCCGCCCTCGCCGGCCGGCGGCCGATGCGGAAGGTGGCCGAGGTGCGGCCCTCGCTCCCATCGGGCAGCCGATAGCGCGCGTCGGCGACGATCATCGGGTTGAACACCCGGCCGAGATCGCCCTTGGGCACCGCCAGCATGGTATCGACGCGGGTGCCTTCGCCAGCCTCGATCGTCATCGGCGGAACCGAGGTCTCGCCCTTATGATCGACGAGAAGCTGCTCCATCTCGCTGCCGTCGCCATCGGCGACCATGAAGGTGGCGATGCGGACGTCCTTGGCGGCCATGTCGCCGGCGTTTCCGGACGGTCAGCTCGATCTCGACCATCGCCTCCTCCTCGCTGGTGCCGGCGCGGACCGGGCGCATCCCCAGCTCGATCCACGGGCGATGGCCGATCGGCTCGGAGCCTTCGGTGACGACCGCGAGCTCGGCTGCGTCGGGCTCCGCGATCGTCGCGTCCTCGGCGGCCGCGACCTGGGGCTCGATCGGCGCGAATGCCGTCAATGGCGTGGCGTCGGCCTCGGTCCGGCCCGAGGCGATCGCGGGTTCGGTGAGGATCATCGGCTCGTCGACGGGCGGCGCCACCGTTTCGGGCTCATATTCGGTGGTGAAGGCCTCATATTCGGTGCGGCGACGACGCAGCAGCAAGCCGAGCGCGCCGAGCACGAGGATCGCGCCGCCGAGCAGCCACGGCCAGATCGGCCCGGCGGTGCGCGTCGTGACGGGCGCGGGCGCCGGGGCCGCCTGCTCGGGCGGAGGCGCCGAGGCCTCGGGCAGCGCCCGCGCCGGCACGGGTGCCGCTGCCGGCGCGGGGGGCGGCTCCGGCGCGGCCGCGGGTGTCTCGGCCAGCGTCCTGGTCGCGGTGGTCGAGCTATGGGTCACGGTGCGTGCGGCGACGCGCGCGGCCGGCGCGGGCCGGGCGACATGGGCACGCGGTTGCGCAGCCGGAATCTCGGGCACGCTCAGCACGGGGACTGGCTGCGGTGTCACGCGGATCGTGGTCACCGGCGCGGGCGGCGGCGGCGCGGGCGCCAGGATCGGCGGCGGCGTCACGCTTTGTTGCGCGGGCGCGTCCTGCGCGAATGCGGGGGTTGCAAGGAGCGCGGCACCGATAAACAGCGCGGCGCGGGGGCTAAGCGATACGGGTCTGTGTTTCATGACGCAGGTTCAACGGATGGAACTCGGATTCGGCCCCCGTTCTGCGCCAGGGCGACGGTCCTGAACGGTAAAGCGTCCGTGCGGTGCGTTTACGGCAGGTTATCGTGGATCGCCTCGGTCCAAGTGCCGTCGGGGTAGCCGGTGCCGGTGGTGCCGTTGTTGCGGCTGGTGACGTCGTAGCTGAACGTATAGAGCATCGCCCCGCCCTTGGTCACGCCCTGCCCCGGCTCGTAGGCGGCCAGCTTCTTGGTGTCGGGGAGCGGCGTGAACTTCCCGCTCGACGGCGGTCCCATGCAACTGATCCCGATCACGAGCCGCGACCAGCCGACGTTACGGGCGTAGAATTCGCAATTGCTGATCGTGCGGTCGAAGCCGGGATAGGGCGTGTAATCCATCGTCGACACATAATCGACCACGCCTCCCAGCTCCTTGAGCAGATGGGGAATCCGCGCCAGGCGCCGTACACCGGGGCGGTGAACACCGATCCCGACGGCAGCGCCGCGCGCAACGCATCGATCAGCGGGATCAGCGTCGGGCTGTCGTACGGCGGCTCGAAATCGAAATCGAGCCCGTCGACGCCCCATTCCGCGGCGTTCGCCACGACGTTGTCGACGAAGTGTTGCTGCTTGTCCGCCGGAATCGATCCCAGCTTCTTGTCGAGGATCGAGAACAGCACCTTGGTGCCGTTGGCCTGGACCGTCTTGACCCAGCCCTGGATCGTCTCCGCGGTGAAATGCTGGGTGAGGAAACCGAAATCGAGCTCGTAGCTGGAATTGATCATCACGAACGCCAGCGGCACGATATCCACATAGGCCGGCATCTGATCGAGCGTCGGCGAGGGTGGATTGGGCTCCTGGCCGATCCAGTAGTTGATGAATATCTCGCTGCTCACGGGCCCCTCCTCGCGATGACTGGCCGTCGACGGACGCGAATGGCGATTGTGGGGGCTATTCTAATGAACAAGCCTCAAGCGGACAAAGAATTTTGGTACCGAAACGGCGTCATTCGGGGCACGGCTCGGGCTGTCCGGAAATCGCGAAGCGCGTTTGACAAATCCAACACGCGCCTTATATGCGCCTCCACACCTCAGCTTCGGGAAATGATGCGTCGTCGCGCAACGCATCGGGCGAATTGAAGTTGGGGTTTCATAAGGACGCCGAGAGCTGCCGAACCCCTGAGCGGGAGTCGCGCGGCTTTTTCGCGTCCTTTGCTGCGTCCGCCCCGGGGGTACCGGGCCGAATTTCGAGCGAACGAGGCAAAAATCTCCATGGCGACCAAGGCAATCGAGAGCGGCGCTGCCCGGCAGCGCGGGAATGCGGGCGGCACGCTCAAGCGCCGCATCCGCAAGGTGTTCGGCAACATCCACGAAGTCGTGCAGATGCCGAACCTGATCGAGGTCCAGCGCGAATCCTACGAGCAGTTCCTGCGCTCCGATCCCTCGATCGGCTATGTCTCGGGGCTCGAGAAGACGCTGCGCTCGGTGTTCCCGATCCGCGACTTCGCCGGCACCGCCGAGCTCGACTTCGTCAACTACGAGCTCGAGCCCCCCAAGTTCGACACCGACGAGTGCCGCCAGCGCGGCATCACCTATGCGGCGCCGATGCGCGTCACGCTGCGCCTCATCGTGTTCGAGGTCGATCCCGATACCGAAGCCCGCTCGGTCCTCGATATCAAGGAGCAGGACGTCTACATGGGCGACATGCCCCTGATGACGGGCAACGGCACCTTCATCATCAACGGCACCGAGCGCGTCATCGTCAGCCAGATGCACCGCTCGCCGGGCGTGCTGTTCGACCATGACCGCGGCAAGACCCACGCCTCGGGCAAGTATCTCTTCGCGGCGCGCGTGATTCCGTATCGCGGCTCGTGGCTCGATTTCGAGTTCGACGCCAAGGACATCGTCAACGTCCGCATCGACCGCAAGCGCAAGCTGCCGGTGACGACCTTGCTCTATGCGCTCAACATGAACTCCGAGGACATCCTCAACTATTTCTACGGCCGCGTGGTCTATGTGCGCGGTTCGGGCGGCTGGCAGGTTCCGTTCGTCGTCGAGAATTGGCGCGGCCAGAAGCCGATGTTCGACATCGTCGACGCCAAGTCGGGCGAAGTGATCTTCCCCGCCGGCCAGAAGATTTCGCCGCGCCGCCGCCAACAAGGCGCACAAGGACGGCCTCACCGACCTGCTGATCCCGACCGAGGAGATCTTCGGCCGCTACAGCGCCTATGACCTGATCAACGAATCGACCGGCGAGATCTACATCGAGGCGGGCGAGGAAGTCTCCGCCGAGAATCTCGAAAAGCTCGACAAGGCCGGGATCGACCGGATCGAGCTGCTCGACATCGATCACGTCACCACCGGTCCGTGGATCCGCAACACGCTCGCCGTCGACAAGGCGACCGAGCGCGAGCAGGCGCTGAGCGACATCTACCGCGTGATGCGCCCCGGCGAGCCGCCGACGCTCGAGACGGCGGAGTCGCTGTTCGGCGGGCTGTTCTTCGATCCCGAGCGCTACGACCTGTCGGCCGTCGGCCGCGTCAAGCTCAACATGCGCCTCGAGCTCGACGCCCCCGACACGATGACGACGCTGCGCACCGAGGACATCCTCGCGGTGGTCAAGACGCTGGTCGACCTCAAGGACGGCAAGGGCGAGGTCGACGACATCGACAATCTCGGCAACCGCCGCGTCCGCTCGGTCGGCGAATTGCTCGAGAACCAGTATCGCGTCGGGCTGCTGCGCATGGAGCGCGCGGTGAAGGAGCGGATGTCGTCGGTCGACGTCTCGACCGTGATGCCCAACGACCTGATCAACGCCAAGCCCGCGGTCGCCGCGGTGCGCGAGTTCTTCGGCTCGTCGCAGCTCTCGCAGTTCATGGACCAGACCAACCCGCTCTCCGAGGTGACGCACAAGCGCCGCGTCTCGGCGCTCGGGCCGGGCGGGTTGACTCGCGAACGGGCCGGTTTCGAGGTCCGCGACGTCCACCCGACGCATTATGGGCCGCATCTGTCCGATCGAGACGCCCGAAGGCCCGAACATCGGCCTGATCAACAGCCTCGCGACGTTCAGCCGCGTCAACAAATACGGCTTCATCGAGACGCCGTACCGCAAGGTCGTCGACCACAAGGTCACCGACGACGTCGTCTATCTGTCGGCGATGGAGGAGGCCAAGCACACGATCGCGCAGGCCAACGCCGATCTCGACGGCGAGGGCCGCTTCCAGGAGGAACTGGTTTCGTCGCGCCAGGCGGGCGAGTTCCTGATGGCGATTCCCGACAACATCACGCTGATGGACGTGAGCCCCAAGCAGCTCGTGTCGGTCGCGGCGTCGCTGATCCCGTTCCTCGAGAACGACGACGCCAACCGCGCGCTGATGGGCTCGAACATGCAGCGCCAGGCCGTTCCGCTCGTCCGCGCCGAGGCGCCGTTCGTCGGCACCGGCATGGAAGAGACCGTCGCCCGCGATTCGGGCGCGGCGATCGCCGCGCGCCGCTCGGGGATCATCGACCAGGTCGACGCGACCCGCATCGTCATCCGCGCGACCGGCGAGGTCGACGCGGGCGAATCGGGCGTCGACATCTACACGCTGATGAAGTTCCAGCGCTCGAACCAGAACACCTGCATCAACCAGCGCCCGCTGGTGAAGGTGGGCGACGTGGTCTCGGCCGGCGACACGATCGCCGACGGTCCGTCGACCGAGTTCGGCGAGCTCGCGCTGGGGCGCAACAGCCTCGTCGCGTTCATGCCGTGGAACGGCTACAATTATGAGGATTCGATCCTCATCAGCGAGCGCATCGTCAAGGACGACGTCTTCACCTCGATCCATATCGAGGAATTCGAGGTGATGGCCCGCGACACCAAGCTCGGGCCCGAGGACATCACCCGCGACATTCCCAACGTCGGCGAGGAAGCGCTCCGCAACCTCGACGAAGCGGGCATCGTCTACATCGGCGCCGAGGTCGAGCCGGGCGACATCCTCGCCGGCAAGATCACGCCCAAGGGCGAATCGCCGATGACGCCGGAGGAGAAGCTCCTCCGCGCGATCTTCGGCGAGAAGGCGTCGGACGTGCGCGACACCTCGCTCCGCCTGCCCCCGGGCGTCTCGGGCACCGTCGTCGAGGTCCGGGTGTTCAACCGCCACGGCATCGACAAGGACGAGCGCGCGATGGCGATCGAGCGCGAGGAGATCGAGCGCCTGAAGAAGGACTCGGACGACGAGCGCAACATCCTCAACCGCGCCACCTGGTCGCGGCTCAAGGAGATGCTGATCGGCCAGACCGCGACCGCGACGCCGAAGGGCCTCAAGAAGGGCGCCGTCATCGACGCCGACCTGCTCGATTCGGTCGACCGCCACGAATGGTGGAAGTTCGCCGTCCAGGACGACAAGGCGCAGAGCGATCTCGAGGCCGTCCGCGCGCAATATGACGAGGCGATCAAGCGGATCATGGACAAGTTCCACGACCGCCGCGAGAAGCTCGAGCGCGGCGACGAGCTGCCCCCGGGCGTGCTCAAGATGGTCAAGGTGTTCGTCGCGGTGAAGCGCAAGCTCCAGCCGGGCGACAAGATGGCCGGCCGCCACGGCAACAAGGGCGTGATCTCGCGGATCCTGCCGGCGGAGGACATGCCGTTCCTCGCCGACGGCACGCCGGTCGACATCGTGCTCAACCCGCTGGGCGTGCCGAGCCGCATGAACGTCGGGCAGATCTTCGAGACCCACCTCGGCTGGGCCGCGCGCGGCCTCGGCCGGCAGATCAGCCAGGCGCTCGAGGATTGGCGCGAGGCGAACCCCGACGCCAAGTCGGGCCAGATGCCCGAGGCGGTCAAGGATCGGCTCAAGACCGTCTATGGCGAGCAGTATCACGGCGAGATCGATGCCCGCTCGGCCGAGCAGATCATCGACCTCGCCGAGAACCTCAAGGGCGGCGTGCCGATGGCGACGCCGGTGTTCGACGGCGCGCGCGAAGCCGATGTCTCGGCGATGCTCGCGCTGGCGGGGCTCGACACCTCGGGGCAGGTCGACCTGTACGACGGCCGCACCGGCGACACGTTCGATCGCAAGGTGACCGTGGGCTACATCTACATGCTCAAGCTCCACCACTTGGTCGACGACAAGATCCACGCGCGCTCGATCGGGCCGTACAGCCTCGTCACCCAGCAGCCGCTGGGCGGCAAGGCGCAGTTCGGCGGCCAGCGCTTCGGCGAGATGGAGGTGTGGGCGCTCCAGGCCTATGGCGCCGCCTACACGCTGCAGGAGATGCTGACGGTCAAGTCCGACGACGTCGTCGGGCGCACCAAGGTCTATGAGGCGATCGTCAAGGGCGACGACACCTTCGAGGCCGGCATCCCCGAGAGCTTCAACGTGCTCGTCAAGGAGATGCGCTCGCTGGGGCTGAACGTCGAGCTGAAGAGCATCGATGCGTTCGACACCGACGGCGTGCTGATCCCGGCGGAGTGAACTCAGGAGCGCTGTCTCCCGAAGACAGTGCTCCTTTCGCCCCCCCGCCACGGATTTTTACCCTCTTGAGGGACAAGAAAATGAACGAACTGAGCAACTTCTCGAACCCGGTGGTCAAGCCGGAGACCTTCGACCAGATCCAGATCGGGATCGCCTCGCCCGACCGCATCCGCTCGTGGTCGTTCGGCGAGATCAAGAAGCCCGAGACCATCAACTACCGCACGTTCAAGCCCGAGCGCGACGGCCTGTTCTGCGCGCGCATCTTCGGTCCGATCAAGGATTACGAGTGCCTGTGCGGCAAGTACAAGCGCATGAAGTACAAGGGCATCGTCTGCGAGAAGTGCGGCGTCGAGGTCACCGTCTCGAAGGTCCGCCGCGAGCGGATGGGCCATATCGAGCTGGCAGCGCCGGTCGCGCACATCTGGTTCCTCAAGTCGCTGCCGTCGCGCATCGGCCTGCTGCTCGACATGCAGCTCAAGCAGCTCGAGCGCGTGCTCTATTTCGAGAGCTACATCGTCACCGAGCCCGGCCTGACCCCGCTCGAGAAGTATCAGCTCCTCAACGAGGACGAGCTGCTCAGCGCGCAGGACGAATATGGCGAGGACGCCTTCACCGCCGGGATCGGCGCCGAGGCGGTCAAGATCATGCTGATGGACCTCGACCTCGAGGGCGAGCGCAAGGACCTGCTCGACGAGCTCGCTGTCACCAAGTCCGAATTGAAGCCCAAGAAGATCATCAAGCGGCTCAAGGTCGTCGAGAGCTTCATCGATTCGGGCAACCGCCCCGAATGGATGATCCTCGACGTCATCCCGGTGATCCCGCCCGAGCTGCGCCCCGCTGGTGCCGCTCGACGGCGGCCGCTTCGCCACGTCGGACCTCAACGACCTCTATCGCCGCGTGATCAACCGCAACAACCGCCTCAAGCGCCTCATGGAGCTGCGCGCGCCGGACATCATCGTCCGCAACGAGAAGCGCATGCTGCAGGAAGCGGTCGACGCCTTGTTCGACAACGGCCGCCGCGGCCGCACGATCACCGGCGCCAACAAGCGGCCGCTCAAGTCGCTCTCGGACATGCTCAAGGGCAAGCAGGGCCGCTTCCGCCAGAATCTGCTCGGCAAGCGCGTCGACTATTCGGGCCGCTCGGTGATCGTCACCGGGGCCTGAGCTCAAGCTGCACCAGTGCGGCCTGCCCAAGAAGATGGCGCTCGAGCTGTTCAAGCCGTTCATCTACGCCCGCCTCGACGCCAAGGGCCTGAGCATGACGCTCAAGCAGGCCAAGAAGTGGGTCGAAAAGGAGCGCAAGGAAGTCTGGGACATCCTGGATGAAGTCATCCGCGAGCACCCGGTCCTCCTGAACCGCGCGCCGACGCTCCACCGCCTCGGCATCCAGGCGTTCGAGCCGGTGCTGATCGAGGGCAAGGCGATCCAGCTCCACCCGCTGGTGTGCTCGGCGTTCAACGCCGACTTCGACGGCGACCAGATGGCCGTCCACGTCCCCCTCTCGCTCGAAGCGCAGCTCGAGGCGCGCGTGCTGATGATGTCGACCAACAACATCCTCTCGCCCGCCAACGGCAAGCCGATCATCGTGCCGTCGCAGGACATGGTCCTCGGCCTTTATTACCTGTCGATGATGAAGGAAGGCGAGCCCGGCGAAGGCATGATCATCGGCGACATGTCCCGAGGTCCACCAGGCGCTCAACGCCGGCGCGGTCACGCTCCACAGCAAGATCACCTCGCGCGTGCCCCAGACCGACGAGGCCGGCAACCAGTATATGAAGCGCGTCGAGACGACGCCGGGCCGGATGCTGCTCGGCGAGACGCTGCCGCAAAGCCACAAGGTGCCGTTCGAGACCGTCAACCGCCTCCTCACCAAGAAGGACGTCGGCGACGTGATCGACGAGGTCTATCGCCACACCGGCCAGAAGGAGACCGTGCTGTTCGCCGATGCGATCATGGCGCTCGGCTTCCGCCACGCGTTCCGCGCCGGCATCTCGTTCGGCAAGGACGACATGATCATCCCGGCGGCCAAGGAAGGCATGGTCGACGAGACCCGCGCGCTCGTGAAGGATTTCGAGCAGCAGTATCAGGACGGGCTGATCACCCACCAAGAGAAGTACAACAAGGTGATCGACGCCTGGTCGGGCTGCGGCGATCGCGTCGCCGCGGCGATGATGGACGAGATCAGGGCGGTGAAGCGCAATCCCGAGACCGGCCGCGAGAAGGACATCAACTCGATCTACATGATGGCGCACTCGGGCGCGCGCGCTCGCAGGCGCAGATCAAGCAGCTCGCGGGTATGCGCGGGCTGATGGCCAAGCCCTCGGGCGAGATCATCGAGACGCCGATCATCTCGAACTTCAAGGAAGGCCTGACCGTCCTCGAATATTTCAACTCGACCCACGGCGCCCGCAAGGGCCTCGCGGACACGGCGTTGAAGACGGCGACTCGGGATATCTCACCCGGCGCCTGGTCGACGTGTCGCAGGATTGCGTCATCATGGAGCTCGATTGCGGCACCGAGCGCGCGCTCGAGATGAAGGCGATCGTCCAGGGCGGCTCGACCATCGCGTCGCTCGGCGAGCGCATCCTCGGCCGCACCACCGCCGAGGACGTGGTCGATCCCAAGACGGGCGAGGTCGTCATCCCCTCGGGCACCTTGCTCGACGAGGCAATGATCACGCAGATCGAGGCGATCGGCATCCAGGGGATGAAGATCCGCTCGCCGCTGGTCTGCGAGGCCAAGATCGGCGTGTGCGGCAAAATGCTACGGGCGCGATCTCGCGCGCGGCACGCCGGTCAACATCGGCGAGGCGGTCGGCGTGATCGCCGCCCAGTCGATCGGCGAGCCGGGCACCCAGCTCACCATGCGGACCTTCCACATCGGCGGCGCGGCGCAGCTCAACGAGCAGTCGAACCTCGAGGCGACCTCGGACGGCAAGGTCGAGTTCCGCGACGTCCGCATGATCGTCGATCAGCGCGGCCGCCGCGTGGTCACCTCGCGTTCGGCCGAGCTGGCGATCGTCGACATGGGACGGCCGCGAGCTGGCGGTGCACCGCATTCCTTACGGCTCGTACGTGCTGTTTCGACGATGGCCACATCGTCACCCAGGGGTGACCGCATGGCCGAATGGGATCCCTTCACCATGCCGGTGATCACCGAGAACCCCGGCCAAGTGAAGTATCAGGATCTGATCGAGGGCAAGACGCTCACCGAGCAGGCCGACGAAGCGACGGGCATCACCCAGCGCGTCGTCACCGAATATCGCGGCACCGGCAGCAAGGCGAAGGAGGATCTCCGCCCGCGCCTGACTTTGCTCGACGAAAGCTCGGGCGAGGCCCGCGCGCTACATGCTCGCCTCGGGCGCGGTGCTTTCGGTCGATGACGGCGCGCAGGTCCAGGCCGGCGACGTTCTCGCCCGCGTCAGCCGCGAGTCCGCCAAGACCCGCGACATCACCGGCGGTCTGCCGCGGGTGGCCGAGCTGTTCGAGGCGCGCAAGCCCAAGGAGAATGCGATCATCGCCAAGGTCTCCGGCCGCGTCGTGTTCGGCAAGGACTACAAGGCCAAGCGCAAGATCGGCATCCAGCCCGAGGACGGCGGCGAGATCGTGGAATATCTGGTGCCGAAGTCCAAGGTGATCGACGTCCAGGAAGGCGATTACGTCAAGCGCGGCGACAACCTCATCGGCGGCTCGCCCGATCCGCACGACATCCTCGAGGTGCTCGGGATCGAGCCGCTCGCCGAATATCTCGTGTCGGAAATCCAGGAGGTCTATCGCCTCCAGGGCGTGAAGATCAACGACAAGCACATCGAGGTGATCGTTCGCCAGATGCTGCAGAAGGTCGAGATCATCGAATCCCGGCGACACCACGCTCCTCGTGGGCGAGCAGCTCGACCGCGACGAGATGGACGAGGTCAACGCCAAGCTCGAGAAGGGCCAGGCCCCGGCGCAGGGCAAGCCGATCCTGCTCGGCATCACCAAGGCGTCGCTGCAGACCCGCAGCTTCATCTCGGCGGCGTCGTTCCAGGAGACCACCCGCGTCCTCACCGAGGCGGCGGTCCAGGGCAAGCAGGACACGCTCCAGGGCCTCAAGGAGAACGTCATCGTCGGCCGGCTGATCCCGGCGGGCACCGGCGCCGGCATGAACCGCCTGCGCGTGGCGGCCACGTCGCGCGACGCGGCGCTCCGGGGTGCAGCAGCGCGCGCTCGCCGCCGCGCTGGTCGCGCCCGACAGCGCGGCGCAGGAGCACAAGGCCGAGCTGGCCCGCTCGACCCGCGACGCCGCCGGCACCGGCGACGACGCGCTGGCGAGCGTGGTGCCGTCGGGCCATGGACCGACGCGGATGCCGGGGAGTATCTGAACGAAGGCGAGTGATCGCCAGCGTTCGGCCAATCGAACAGGCCGCCGTTTCCGTGGGAGCGGCGGCCTTTTTGTTACCGTTCGGGTGCACCGCGGCGCATTTGGCGCCGCATAGGCGGTGATGCTACCGATCGGGTTCACGCAATGCTGTCGAATATTCCCGTATGGGAGCATTCATTGTATCTTTATGCGTGAGAAGGCTATATTGCTCCCGATCAGGAGCACATCATGGCTGAAAAAAAAACCTATCGCATCGCTTTCGGGCAGTTCCACCGATCTCGCGCGGCCTGCCGAGGCCATGCTGCCCGACGAGCGCCATCGACAAGGCGCTAGCCGATCTCGCCGCTCACAAAAAGGCGATCACCGGCGGTCTCGGAGACGAAATCCAAAAGGCGGTCGATGGCGTGGCCGCCGCACGCCGCTACAGCAGCGAAATCGACAAGGCGATCGGCGCCCTCTCCACGGGCGACGAGTTTCGCAAAGCCTATACCACGCTTGGGAAATTCGAAGACCTTTCCTCGCTTAAGCACGGACGCGATGATCGCGGAATTGGCAAAGCACAATAACGCGAACGCCGAGGCGTTCGACAAATTGCGCGCGGTCGGCTTGCTTTCAGACATTGCCGATCCGCGCGGCCGCGCCGGCTATGGTGCGCCACCGGGCCAAGCCGGCCGCCCGAGCCAGGCCAGGCCGCAGCTGTGCGCGAACAGGGCCGCAACGCCAGTCTCCAGCGTCGCCGATCTCGGTATCGCCATCCGCCATGCGCGAAAGGCGCTGGGCCTGAACCAGCAGGCGTTCGCCGATCTGGCGGGGGTCGGGCGCCGCTTCGTATCCGAACTCGAAAGCGGCAAGGCCAGCCTCGAGTTCGGCCGCATTCTGCAATGCTGCGCGGCAGCGGGGATCGATCTGCTCGCGGCCCGCCCGCCGGGTCGCATGAGAATTCTACAAGTCCGGCTCGAAGACGTCGAAGGCGCCGGTGGGCTATCTCTCCACCGACGACGATGGGGCGATGCGTTTCGGTTATTCGCCGGAATATTTCGACAATCCGGCGGCGCATCCGATCTCGCTTTCGCTTCCACTCGAGGAATCGCCCTTCGGCGACGTAATCGCCCGTCCCTTTTTCCAGAACCTGCTTCCGGAAAACGACCAGTTGCGATCGGTGATCGAGCGCGAAGGACTGGCACCGGACGATATCGTCGGGCTGCTCGAACATCTCGGCTCGGACATTTTCGGGCGCGATCTCCTGCCTGCCGCTCGACGCCCCGCCGATGAAGGTCCCCGGGCATCATGGCACGTGACTATGATCCGCTCGACGAGGCCGAGCTGATCGACATCGTCACCCGGCTCGGCGAAGGCCGCGCATTGCCTCCGGGGCTTGCGGATCCTTCGCCGGTTTCGGGATTTCAGCGCAAGATCGCACTGGTCCATGCTCCCGATGACAGCTTCGCACTGCCGCGCCCGGGATTGGGCGTGCCGACGACACACATCCTCAAGGTTCCCGACGAAGGCTTGCCGCGCGAGGCCCGCCATGAAGCGCGCGCCGCGCGGCTTGCCTCGCATGTCGGACTGGAGGCGGCCCCTTCGGAATCGCGCTGGATCGGCCAATATGAGGTGGTCATCGCAACGCGCTTCGATCGAGTCTCCACGCCGCATGGCCGCATCACCCGCCTTCATCAGGAGGACTTCGCCCAGGCGCTGGCGTTGCCCCCGCGTCTTAAATACGAACGCGAGGGCCGCGTCGGGCGTCGCTTCGATGCGGGCCGCCATCGCCGCACTGCTGCGCCGCACGGCCGATCCTGCCGCGGCGATCGACGCATTCCTGCGTGCGACCTTCTTCAACCTGATGATCGGGAATACCGACAATCACGCCAAGAACCACGCGCTGACCTATGATGTCGGGCCGGTTCCAAGACTTGCGCCGCTCTATGATCTCGTGCCGATCCGCCTCAGCGAGCGCCACAATCATTTGTTCGCCTTTTCGATCGGCGATGCGCTGCAGGCGGAACAGCTGACTTCGAATGACCTGACCGCGTTGATGGCGAGCTTCGGACTCCGCCCGGCAGCCGCCGCGCGGTTCGCGCGAAACCGAATCGCGCCGATGATCGCAGCGCTTGCCCGGCTCGACGCCCCCGACGGATGGGACCCTCTTTTCAACATCTTGATCGACACCGAATGCGCCAGACTCGTCACGCTCCTCGCTGAAATCGGCACCAATCCGTAAGAACTGATTCGGCCGACATCGCTCCATCCCCCTTGCTCCACGCGCCGCGCGGTGGAAGAAGGCGACATCCCGCCGGCGCCCGCGCCGGGCCCGCATTTCGAAGGATCGCGATGAAGCTTCCCATCCTGCTCGGCGCCACGGCGCTCGGCACCGCCCTGCTCGTCACCGGCCCGGCCGCCGCCGCCCAGACGACGACCGCCGCGCAGGCCCAATCCATTCGCCGCCGCCAGCACCCTCCCCTTCGAGGCGCCGCCGTTCGATCGGATCAAGGACGGCGACTACCAGCCCGCGCTCGAGCAGGGCATGGCGATCCAGCTCGCCGAGATGGACAGGATCGCCAGCGATCCCGCCGCGCCCACCTTCGCCAACACGATCGTGCCGATGGAGCGTTCGGGGCGGATGCTCGAGCGCGCCGAGCTCGCCTTCTCCGCGGTCGCGGGCGCCAACACCAACGACACGATCCAGAAGATCGAGGCCGACGAGTCCCCCAAGTTCGCGGCGCACCACGATGCGATCGCCCTCAACCCGAAGCTGTTCGCGCGCGTCCACGCGATCTATCTCAAGCGCGCCGCGCTCAAGCTCACCCCCGAGCAGCGGATGCTGGTCGAGGTGTATGAACAGCAGTTCGTCCGCGCCGGCGCCAATCTGAGCGACGCCGACAAGGGCACGCTGCGCGATCTCAACAAGCAGATCTCGAGCCTCGAGACCCAGTTCCAGCAGACGCTGCTCGCGGCCGCCAAGGCTGGCGCGCTGGTGGTCGACGACAAGGCGAAGCTCGCCGGGTTGAGCGATGCCGAGATCGCCGCCGCCACGCAGGCCGCCAAGGATCGCGGGCTCGACGGCAAATGGGTGCTCCCGCTCCAGAACACCACGCTCCAGCCCCAGCTCGGCTCGCTCACCGATCGCGCGACGCGCGAGGCGCTGTTCAACGCAAGCTGGACGCGCACCGAGAAGAGCGATGCCAACGATACCCGCGGCATCATCGCGCAGATCGCCCAGCTCCGCGCGCAGAAGGCCAAATTGCTCGGCTTCCCGAGCTGGGCCGATTACGTCCTCGCCGACCAGATGGCGAAGACGCCGCAGGCGGCCGAGGCGTTCATGGCGCAGCTCGTCCCCGCCACCGCCGCCGCCGAGCGCCACGACGCTGCCGAGATCAACGCGGTGATCAAGGCCGGCGGCGAGGATTTCACAGTGCGCCCGTGGGACTGGGACCTCTATTCGGAGAAGGTCCGCAAGGCCAAATACGATCTCGACGAGGCGCAGGTGAAGCCCTATTTCGAGCTCGATCGCGTGCTCAAGGACGGCGTCTTCTTCGCCGCCAACCAAATGTACGGGCTCACCTTCAAGGAGCGGCACGACATTCCGGTCTACCAGCCGGACGTGCGCGTGTTCGACGTGATCGACGCCGACGGCAAGCAGCTCGGCCTGATGTATTTCGATTATTGGAAGCGCGACAACAAGTCGGGCGGCGCCTGGATGTCGAACTTCGTCAACCAGTCGACGCTGCTCGGCACCAGGCCGGTGATCTACAACGTCGCCAATTTCCAGAAGCCCGCCGCCGGCCAGCCGGCGCTGATCAGCTTCGACGACGTGACGACGATGTTCCACGAGTTCGGCCACGCGCTCCACGGGCTGTTCGCGAGCCAGGTCTACCCGACGCTCTCGGGCACCAATGTCGCGCGCGACTTCGTCGAGTTCCCGTCGCAGTTCAACGAGCATTGGGCGCTCGATCCCAAGGTGCTCGCCAACTACGCGCACCACTACCAGACCGGCGCGCCGATGCCGCAGGAGCTTGTGGACAAGATCAAGAAGGCCGCGACCTTCAACCAGGCCTATGCGCTGGGCGAGCTGATCGCCGCGGCCGAGCTCGACATGAAGTGGCACGCGCTGCCGGCCGACGCGCCAAAGCAGGACGTCGATGCGTTCGAGGCCGATGCGCTGACCAAGATGGGCCTCGACGTGGCGGACGTGCCGCCGCGCTATCGCTCGAGCTATTTCCTCCACATCTGGTCCAACGGCTATTCGGCAGGATATTACGCCTATCTCTGGACCCAGATGCTCGACGACGACGCCTATCACTGGTTCATGCAGCACGGCGGCCTGACCCGAGCCAACGGCCAGCGCTTCCGCGATCTGATCCTCTCGAAGGGGCACACGCTCGATTATGGCCCGATGTTCAAGGCCTTCTACGGCAAGGACCCCGAGATCGGCCCGATGCTGATCAACCGCGGGCTGGCGCCCGGAACCAACTGAGGGGGCGGCCGCCCCTTCCTCTCGGGGGAGGGAGCGGCCCGGCCCGATCGCGAAGCTGGCTTAGCCGTGCGATGCCGGCTATCGCGCGCCATGGCCACAGAACTCTATGATCTCACTGTCCCCGCCTTCCTCCGCGGCTTCGCGGCGATGGTAAGATTCCCTCGAAAAGGGCTGCGCGTTCGCCGACGAGCACGGCATCGCGCACGCTGAGCTGCTCGAGGCGCGGCTTCATCAGGACATGAAGCCGCTGACCTATCAGGTGCAGCGCTGCAGCGACGCCGCCAAGTTCGCGGCGGTGCGGATCGGGCAGGTCGAAAGCGTCGCTATGGCAGACGATGAGGCGAGCTTCGCCGACCTCCAGGGCCGGATCGCGCGCACCGTGGCGGTTTCTCGAAGGCGTCCCGCGCGCGGCGATCGACGGGCGCGAGGACGCCGAGATCCTGGTCGCCACGCCCGGCCGCAGCTTGACCTTCACCGGGAGGAGCTATGCCCTCGGCTTCGTGCTTCCCAACTTCTATTTCCACATGACCGCCGCCTACGCCATCCTGCGGATGCAGGGCGTTCCGCTCGGCAAGATGGACTATCTCGGCGGGGGGCTGGCCTAGCCCTCGGTGCCAGGCGGCGCTTCCTTCGCGCGGAAGACGACGTCGGTGCGATTGCCGCTGCAGATATTGACGTTGCCCTCCGGCCCGGTGCGCACCTTGTGCGTCGCGCGATCGCGGAAGTTGACGCCGATGCGAATCTCGCACGGTCGTGTCGCGTGGGATCGGCACCCACCAGGCCATGTGCGGATAGATCGCCAATTCCGCGCCCGACCGACGCACGCGAAGCTGATTCTCGCCCCAGTGCACGTTCCACCGATGCTCCGCCGTGGAGAAGCCGTCATGCACGAAGAAGCCGATGATGTCGCTGTTCTCGCTGTCGTTGACCAGCACGATGCAGCCGTTGGCGCAACTACGCCCATATGCAACATGGGACCGCGTGCGCTGCGCGTCCGCGCTCCCCGCCAGCCCGAACAACAGCATCGGCGCCAACAAGATCGCTGCGGTCTTCATGCGATTTCTCACTTGTCGAAGCGGATCGGATGCCCCGGCACGTATTTACCGCAAGACCCGCGTGCGGCGCAAGGGAATCAAGACCGGGCGGGATGAACCGCCCGCTAGCGGTCACCTCGTTTCGAGTTGCGCCACGCGCAGCTCGATGCGCTTCAGCTCTCGGGCGCTTCCTTCGCGCGGAACACGACATCGGCGTGCTTGGGGCCGCAGATGTTGACGTTGCCCTCGGGACCGGTGCGCACCTTGCGCGTCGCGCGGTCGCGGAAATTGACCGCGATCCGCAGCTTGCACGGGCCCGCTCCGGGGAAGCGGCATCCACCACGCCTTGTGCGGATAGAGCCGGAAATCCTGGCCCATGGGAACGCCGACCGCTTCGACCTGCGGGCGGAAGATGTTCTCGACGAAGCGCACGCTTCCGCCATGCTTGCGGTCCGAATGGCCCTCGCGGATATAGAAGCCGACGATGTCGCTGTTCTCGCTGTCGTTGACGAGGACGAGGCAGCCATAGCCGCAATCGCCCAGCTTGGTGCTCGCCTCGGGGGTCATCGATTGCGCGTGCGCCGAGCCCGCCACCCCGAGCCACATCGCCGACGCCAAAAAGAACGCTGCGATCTTCATGCGATTTCCTCTCTTGCCCAGATGAATCGAACGCCCCATCAGATATTTAATGCCGGCGGGTGTGATCGGGCAAGTGCTCAGATTGCATCACATCTCGACGATTCGCTCGCCCAGCCGCTCGGCCTCGGCGCGATCGTGGGTCACCATCAGGATCGGCATGCCGATATCGTCGCGCACATGCTCGATCGCGCGCAGCACCGCCTCGCGCCGAGGACGGTCGACCGAAGTCAGCGGCTCGTCGAGCAGCAGGAAGGCGGGATCGCTGAGCAGCGCGCGACCGATCGCGACGCGCTGCGCCTCGCCTCCCGAAAGCGTGCGCGGCCAGCGATCCAGCAGGTGGGCGATGTCGAGCAACGCGGTCACGTCGTCGAGCGTCGGAACGCGCGGGCCCGATTCGCCGGGACGCAAGCCGTAGGTGAGATTGGCGGCGACGCGCAGGTGCGGAAACAGCCGGCCGTCCTGGAAGGCATAGCCCGCCCCGCGCGCGCTGGGCGGAAGGTCGATGCCGCGCCCGGCGTCGAACAACGTCCGTCCCGCAACCCGGATGTGGCCGCGATCGGGCCTCGCCAGCCCCGCCACCATGTTGAGCACGCTGGTCTTGCCCACCCCCGACGGGCCGAACAGCACCGTCAGCCCCTCGCCCGCGACGCGGCAGGCGATCTCGGCCTCGCCCAGCCGCTTGGCGAGATCGAGATCAAAGGACATGCAGCCCCCTCCCCGATCGCCGCGCGAGCAGATCGGATGCGATCAGCGCGGCGAGCGACAGCGCCACCGAGATCGCCGCCAGCCGCAGCACCATCGCCTCGCCGCCGGGAGTCTGGAGCGCGGCATAGATGGCGAGCGGCAGCGTCTCGGTCTCGCCGGGCACGTTCGAGACGAAGGTGATCGTCGCGCCGAACTCGCCGAGCGCGCGCGCGAAGCCGAGGACGACGCCCGCGATCACCCCGGGCAGGCTGAGCGGCAGCGTGATCGTCCGGAACACCCGCCAGCGTCCGGCGCCGAGCGTGGCGGCCGCCTGCTCGAGCCGCCGGTCGACCGCCTCGATCGACAGCCGCATCGCGCGCACCATCAGCGGCAGCGCCATCACCCCCGCCGCGATCGCCGCGCCGGTCCAACGGAACAGCACGCTCGCGCCGAACCAGTTCGCCAGCCAGCCGCCGATCGGCCCCGCCGGCGCGAAGGCGAGCAGCAGCAGCCAGCCGGTCACCACCGGCGGGACCACCAGCGGCAGGTGGATCACCCCATCGAGCAGCGCCTTGCCCGGAAAGCGTCCGCGCGCGAGCGCATAGGCGAGCGCGAACGCCACCGGCAGCGTCACCAGCACCGCCGTGCCGCCCACCTTCAGCGACAGCGCGACGATGCCCCATTCGGCGGGGGTCAGCATCTCACAGCGTCAGGAAGCCGAACCGCGCGAAGATCGCCTTGCCCCGCGCCGAGAGCAGGAAGCGGCGGAACCCCTCGGCATCGGGGCTGGTCGCGGTCCTGAGGCGCGCGATCGGATAGCGGATCGGCGGGTGGCTACCGGGCGGAAACACGCCCGCGACGCGCACCAGCGCCGATGCGCGCGCGTCGGTGGCGTAGACGATACCGTATTGCGCCGCGCCGCGCTCGACCAGCGCCAGCGCCGCACGGACATTCTCGGCGCGCACCACGCGCGGCGCGATCTGGCCCCAGATCCCGAGCCGATCGAGCGCGGCCCTGCCATAGCGGCCGGCGGGCACCGAATCGGGATCGGCCATCGCCAGCCGTCCGTTGCCGAGCATCGCCGCGAGCGGGCTGCGCGGGCCAAGCATTACCCCGCGGGTGTCCGCGCGCGGCGCGACCAGCACCAGCCGGTTGCCGAGCAGATCGGCACGCGTCCCCGACGCGAGCAGCCCGCGGTGCTGGAGATCGTCCATCCATTCCTCGTCGGCCGAGACGAACAGGTCCGCCGGCGCGCCCGCGGCGACCTGGCGCGCGAGCGCCGACGAGGCGGCGAACGAGATCACCGGCCGCGCATGCCCCTCCTTCGCCCAGGCGTCGGCGGCGGCGCTCATCGATTCCTGCAGGCTCGCCGCCGCCAGCACCAGCGGCGGCCGCGGCGGCCCCCGGGGCGCGGCGAATGCGCTGCCGCCGATCAGCGCGGCGAGCAGCATCAGCGACAGAATCAGGCGGCGGGGCACCGCATTCGCTTGAGCCCCGACATGCCGTTGCGCAAGCACCGGCTCAGCGCGTCGTGCTCAGCGACGCCGGCAGCAGCTCCGGCGCCGCCGTATCGTCGTGGCGGGTGAGCTTTTCCGCGTCGGCCCAGCCCTGGAGGTCGCCCAGCCGCACCGCGTCCGCCGTCTTGCGGCATGTCGCCGGATCGGGATCCTGGCCGCAGCGCTGGCGCTGCTCGCGCCACAGCCTCTGGCCCTCGGCGAGATAGGCGCGGTCATAGCCGTCGGCGCCGGCGAGGAGCTGGCGATAGCGCGCCTCGAGGGGCGCGTTGGGCGCGACGTCGGGCCCCAGACCGCAACCGTCAGGATCCACGCACGCCGTCTTTTCGGCCGCGCCTAAGTCCCCCGGCGCGGCCGAACGCTGGAGCAGCGCCGCCTGCATCACGAACCCGCTCTCGCCGTCGCTGTCGCGCGTCACCCAGGTCCAGGTGGCGCCCTTCGCATCGCGGCGAGTTCCCTTGCCATAGACCAGATCGTGCAACCCGAGCTGATCGACGATCGGGTAGGTGGTGCCCGGCCCGCTGCGCAGCGGCACCGAGAGCGATCCCTCGGCCGGCAGGATCAGATAGCTCACCGGCTCGGGAAAGGCGGCGATCTTCGGCGTGGGCTCGGGCGCGGGGAGCGTCAGCTCGGCGGTGTGCGCGGTTGCGCTGGGGAGCAGCGGTCGCCACGTCTCGCGCGTCGCATAGCCGGCGCCGCCGAGCAGCAGCAACGCGACCATCGCGCCCCAGCCCCCGATCCCGCGCCGGGCCGGCGGACGATAGGGCACGCGCGTTCGCGCCGGCCGGGGTGCGGGACGCGCGACCGGGAGCCGCGAGGGCGCGGCCGGCGCGGCGGGCAATGGCCGGGCGGCGCCGACACGATGCCGGCGGACCGGCGTCCGCGCCGCGACCTTGGCCGCTGCGATCCGCGCCTCGTGCCCGCAGAAGCCGCAGCCCGCGCCGAAATGGACATGCTCGTCGGGCTTGGCCGCGCATGGGACGAGCTGGCCGAGCAGCCCGTCGAGGTGATCGCGCCATTCCTCGGCGGTCGGGCGCCGCCCGCCGGGCAGGAACGCGCAATCGAACATCACCCGCGTGCCGCGGCGGAACATGCGATGGATGCTCGCCGCGCTCGGCATCACCGCCGCAGAGGGCCGCAGCGCATAGGGATAGAGCCCCCCCATGATCCGCGCCTGGAGATCGGTCGGCTGCGCCACCCCGTCCGCTGCGCCGCCCGAGAAGGGGTGGACGCCGTTGTCGAGGAGCTGGAAGATGATCACCGCGAGCGCGAACTGGTCCTGCTCGATCCCGAGCTCGCTCACCGGGCGCTTCCAGCTCTCGGGGGCGATATATTCGTCGGAGAGCTGGTCCGCCGCGATCCGGCCGCTGCGGCCGGCGATGCTGAACCCGTCGGTATCGACCACCGCCATCCAGCTTACCACCGGATAGAAGCGCAGGTTGGCGGGCTTCATGTCGATCATGTGGTGGCCGGCGCGGTGGAGCTCGGCGAACACCGACGCGAGGTTGCGCGCCACCAGCACGCGATAGCCGTAATAGTCGGAAAGCTTCTCGATCCGCCGGCTGTTCTTCTGGAGCAAATTGACCAGGCTGGTCGAGCGCCCGAAATCGATCTCGGGCATCGTGAAGCCGATGAACCGCCCGGACACGTCGAACAGCTTGGCTTGCGGCCAGGCGATCTGCGGATAGCTCGCCTGATGGTGGAGCGCGGGGGGCAGATCGGGCGGATTGGCGATCATCGCGTCGATCTTGGCCTCGTGGTGCCGCGCCTCGGAGCCGCCGTGGTAGAGCTTGGCGGCGACCTGCGGCATCCCCGGCAGCGCATGGACCTTGCCCGCGGCGCCCTCGCCGAGCAGCCTGCCCAGCTCGAGCCGGCGGCGCTCGCTGCCGCGCCCGAGATAGACGTGGATCATCGCGCCGCCTGTGCCCAGACGAGCGTCTTGTCGTCGCCGGTCCGCTCGCGCACCGCGCTGCTGTCGAGCGTCGCGGTCAGCGCGCGCTCGCCTTCCTCGCGGCTCGCGCCGGCGAGGAAGCGGCCGATCGGCTCGAAGAAGGGCATGAACGGCTCGCTGCCCTTGAGGCCCAGCTCGGTGACGCCGTCGCTCATCACGAAGATCGTGTCGAGCCCCGGGTCGATCGCCGAGAAGCGCAGGTTGCGGCGCCATTCGGCCTCGGTGAAGAAGAAGGTGGTGTCGGCATATTCGCCGTTCTCGGGCGGCGAGAGCTGCCAGCGGCCCTCGGGCGAGATCGCGAGCGCCGCGCCGTCGCCGATGTGGAAGAACAGCCCGCCCTTGCCCGGCGCCACCACCGCGCCGACCAGCGTCGCGTGGAAGGCGTCGAGCCCGGCGTCGCGCGCCGCGCCCATCGCCTCGGCGGCATCGCGCGCGGCGGTGATCCCCGCCTCTACCGCCGGTCGCAGCGCGTCGGCATGCACCGACCTGGGCTTGCCGCGCCCGAAGTGCCGCGCGAGCGCGTCACCGACCTGCTCGCACAAGAGCGCCGCGCCGTCGCCGCCGAACCGCGCCGATCCGGCGCCGTCGGAGACCAGCGCGATCAGCACGCCGCCCGGCGTCACCAGCACGCGGTGCCGGTCCTGGCAATCGTCGTTCGCGTGGCAGGGCCCCGCGATCGACGTGCCCGCGACCCGCCACTCGCTCGCCATTATCCGGCGCGCCCGGGGACGACCGCCCAATCGGACGGCGCAGCCATCTGGATATTCTCCGACGGCGCCGACTTGGATCCGGCGCGCGCGCTGCGGCTGAGCCACAGGAAGAATTCGCGGAACGCCAAGCCCTTGAGCGCAAGCGGCTGGCGCGGGCTGAACTTGCCGAGCTTGTCGAGATTGGCCTCGCCTACCCCCACGCAGAACACCGTCACGTGCCCCGATTCCTCGGCGGCGCGGCATTCGGCGGCGGCGTCCTCCCAATCGGGATCGGTCGGCTCGCCGTCGGTCAGCACGAACAGCCACGGGCGGTTGTAGGGGATGCCGTGATCGCGATAGCGCGCCTTTTCGGTCTCGATCTCGTCGAGCGCGCGGCGCACGCCGGCGCCGAGCGGCGTCGTCCCGTTCGCCTCGATCTCGGGCGCCTCGAACTCGATCGCGTCGGTCCAGTCGGTGACGACCTCGACGTCGTGCGGCGCGCCGACGCGCAGCACCAGGATGCGGACGCGCTGGCGCGCGACGTCGTCGGCCTTGAGATCGGCCTCGAGCAGCTTGAGCCCGTCGTTGAGCGCGCCGATCGCATTGCGGTGCGCCATCGACGTCGATCCGTCGAGCACCACCACGCACGGCAGGCGCTGGCTCGTGTTCTCGGCTAGCGCCACATCCGGAATCAGGTTCAACGCGCCCCTCCCATACCCGCTCGGCGAGCCCCCCGGCCGCCTTCCCGCCGGACTCGATCCGAGCGGTTCAAATATGGAGCCGAATGCAGGGCCAGGGCAAGGCGCGTGGCGGCGTGCCGATGACCCGCCGGGGGACGTCAGCGCAAGCGCAGCGCGCGGCGCACGTCGCCCCAGCGCACGATCTTGAAGTTCTGCGCCTCGGGGGCGTTGTCGCCGTCCTGCGCCACCATCAGCCCGCCCTGCGCGCCGGGCCCGAACGACGCGGTCGAGATCTCGATCCCGTCGGTGTCGCTGGTGCCGTCGATCGTCTTGCCGGGGGGCGATGCGGAAGCGGCCGGCATAGGCCAGATCGGGCAGCCGCCAGACCGCATAGGCCGAATCGCCCTGGCTCGACGCGACCAGATAGCCCCCGCGCGCGCCTTCCGCCGCGATCGCCAGGCCCTCGGCGTCCGCGACGAGCCGCTTGCCGTCGTCCTTCGCGACGAGGCGGCCCGCGGCCGGCGCCGAGGCATCGGCGGCGAACTTCCAGATGCCGACATCCTCCTCTGCGACGAACAGCGCGCCGGTGCGGTCGTCGGCGACGCAGCCCTCGGACTGGGTGGCGAGCTTGAGCGTGCGCACCCGCGCGACGTGCGCGCCCGCGGCGTCGAACGCGATCGCCAGCTGCGCGATGCTGCCGTCCTTGTAGACGACGAACGCCGAAAGCCCGCCGTCGCGCGGCTGGTACATGCAGAAGCCATAGGCCTCGCCGGCGCCCGAATCGTAGAGGCCGAGCGCGGTGAGCGCGGCCGTCGCGGGATCGAGCTCGAACAGCGCGAGCTTGCCGTGCGCCTTGTCGCTGCGGTCGCTCGCCGCGACGATCACGCGGCCGCCGACGCTGCGCAGGTCGACGTTGTTGACCCGCCCCGCGGCCAGCGACGACCGCAGCTTCCCGGTCAGATCATAGACGTTGAGCCCCGCCTGCTTGTCGGTCGCGACGATCAGGCTGCGCTCGGGATGACGGGGGATCGCGCCAGATCGCGGGATCGTCGGGCGGCATCGCGCTCGCTCGCCACCGCGGCGGTCTCGGCGACGGCATGGACGGTGGCGGTCGCCGGGTCCGAATCGGCAAGCATGAGCACGAGCGGCAGCATCGTAGGAATCCCCCGAATCGATCGTCGCGATCCCCTAGCCGGCGAATATTACGGCTGCGAATCGGTGGCTTATGAAATCGTTTCGGCTTGTCATCGTCGAGTCATTCTCGCGCCATAGGGGGCTCGCGCCGATGCCGGAGAGCATCGGCTCACAGGGGGAATCGTCACGTGACTACGCTTCATCGCGGCCGCATCCGTGCGCCGTTTTCGATCGCGCTCGCCGCGCTTCTGGCCTCGACCGCCGTGCCCGCGCTCGCGCAGGACGCGCCGCCGGCCGATCCCGCCGCCGACCAGGCCGAGCCCGAGGCGGTGATCGTCGTCACCGGCCAGCGCGAGGCCGAGCGCCGCGCGATCGACAAGAAGCGCGCCGCCGACACGATCCAGGACAGCGTCGCCGCCAACGACGTCGGCAAGCTGCCCGACCAGAACGTCGCCGAGGCGATCCGCCGCATCCCCGGCATCTCGATCGCCAACGATCAGGGGCGAGGGCCGCTACGTCATCATCCGCGGCGTCGATCCCAACCTCGCCAACGTCACGCTCAACGGCCAGACCGCCGCCGCGCCCGAGCCCGAGGGCCGCCAGGTCAAGCTCGACGACATCCCCTCGTCGCTGATCGCCTCGGTCGACGTGGTCAAGTCGCTCACCCCGGACCGCGACGCCAACGCGATCGCCGGCCAGGTCGACATCAACACGCTCTCGGCGTTCGATCGCCCGGGCACCTTCGCTTATGCCAAGGGCGCGATCGGGATCAGCAACATGAACGAGCGGATGCCGTGGGAAGCCGACGCCACGATCGGCACGCGGCTGGGCAGCGACGTCGGCGTCGTCCGTCTCGGGCAACGGCTCGCGCCGCCCGATCGAATCGGAGAACCTCCAGGGATCGACCAACTGGAGCGCCACCGGCCTCCCCGACGATTTCCGCGTCCGCGACTACAACCTCACCCGCAAGCGCTATGGCGCGGTCGCCAACGTCGACTGGCGCCCGGGCGACGGCGTCCAGCTCTATGCGCGCTCGATCTATTCGGCATTCAAGGACCATGAGACTCGCGACCAGTTCCGCATCGAGCTGGGCGGATACGGCCCGCGCTCCGGCGATGTGATCCCCTTCACCGGCGGGCGCGGCACGCGCTTCGTCCGGCTGCGCAACGAGGACGACAGCACGCTCACCTTCCAGGCCGGCGGCAAGTTCGATTTCGGCGGCGCCAAGCTCGCGACCGAGGGCACCTGGTCGAAGGCGATCAAGAAGGATCCGCTGCGCTCCGAATTCCAGTTCCGCACCGGCAGCAACGCGATCGCCGGCACGGTCGACCTGTCCGATTTCCTGTTCCAGGTCGATCCGACCGCCGGCGCCAACCGCGCTTATGATCCGTCGCTCTATACCGCGCGCCAGGTGAATTACGACCGCCGCCGCGCCGCCGAGACTCTGGTCCAGGTCCGCTCCGACCTCGAGATTCCGGTGAGCGTCGGCGACGGCAGCACGATCAAGATCGGCGCGAAATACCTGAGCCGCGACAAGGTCAACAACCGCGACTACCAGCAACTCGACCTCAACGGCTTCACCGCCGCCACCGCCGGGATCGGCATCGACGAGGGCACGACGATCTACGGCGCGCGCTTCAAGCTCGGGCCGCGGATCGATTACGACACCGCCCAGGCCTATATCACCGCCAATCCCGCGCGCGCGGTGCTCAACGTCGCAGGGTCGCTCGGCAACAGCCTGGTCAACGACTATATCGTCGATGAGGACGTGTATGCGGGCTATGCGATGGCGACGCTGCATTTCGGCCCGCTCACGCTGATCCCCGGCGCGCGCGTCGAGCACACCAAGGGCGCGTACCAGGGCAAGACGATCGTCCCGACCTCGACCGTGGCGCAGGGGCTTCAACGTCGCCGGATCGAACAGCTACACCAACGTCTTCCCGGGCCTCAACGTCCGCTTCGACGCCACCGACGCGCTGGTGATTCGCGCGGGCGCGACCACCGCGATCGGCCGCCCCAACTACGACGACCTCGCGCCCTTCGTCCAGGTCGATACCGGCGCCAACACGGTGACCGAGGGCAATCCAGGCCTCAAGCCCTTGCTCTCGAAGAATGCCAGACATCAGCCTCGAATATTATCTGCCGGGCACGGGCTGCTGTCGGTCGCGGGCTTCTACAAGCATATCGACGACCCCGATCTTCGCGTTCGGGCCGCACGGGCGTGGCCGGCACGTTCGGCGGCGTCGCGCTCACCAACGCGGTGGTGACGCAGCCGATCAACGCCAGCTCGTCCGAGGTCTATGGCGTCGAGGTGGCGCTCCAGCTGCCGCTGGCCTTCCTGCCGGCGCCGCTCGACGGGCTGGGCGTGAACCTCAACTACACGCGCACCGGCGGCTCGACCGCGGGCGTCCCCGGCCGCGCCGGGAGCGTGCCCAACTACCTCCAGTCGCGCGACGTCGCCAGCGCGCAGGTCTATTACGAGAAAGGGCCCGGTGGCGCTGCGCGTCGCCTATTCGTACCGCTCGCACCAGCTCGACACGGTGGGCACCAAACGCGGCGACCGACCAGTTCACCGATTCGAACGGCCAGCTCGACGCGCGCGCGAGCCTGGCGGTGGTCAAGCAGGCGGTGGTGTTCGTCGAGGCCTCGAACCTGACCGACACGCCGTGGCGCCGCTACATCGGCAACAAGCACCAGCTCGCCGAGCAGGAGCATTACAGCTTCACCGTCCGCACCGGGCTCCAGCTCGCGTTCTGACGGAAGCGGTGGCCGGCGCGGTCCGTCTCCGCGCCGGCCACCGATCATTTAGCTCCGCGCCGCCAAGCTGCGCCGCATCGCGCGCATGCCGCCGATGATCTGGCTCACCACCAGATCGGCGCCGCCGCCTTCGCCGCGCGTCACAGACGCGGGGCGGGCGGCGAGCGCGTGGTTGCAGCGCAAGCCCCCCCGAGCGCACCCCCGCGCGGCACAACCGCCACCACAGCCGCGAGATCTCGCGGTCGACCAGCGCCAGCGTCGTGGGATCCATGCCCTCGCGCCGGCCGAAATCGTCGCGCAGCCGGGCGATGCCCTGGAACAACCGCGCAAGCGTCGCCGCATCGGGCACCGGCTCGCGCGCGGCGGACGTGCCGCACGAGCAGATCGGCGATGTCGGGCGCGTGGCCGCGCATCAGCGTCTCGGCGTTGGCGCGCATCGTCGCGTTGAACATGTTGGAGGCGCCGCCGGCGTGGGCGCGATAGCGGACCAGCTCCTCGTCGATCTGCGCGAGCCGTCCGAAGGCGCGGATCCGGTGGTAGAAATCGAAATCCTCGACGTAGCGGAACTCGGGCCGCTCGAACGGGTCGAGCCGCCGCGCGGCATCGGCGCGGAACATCACCGACGACCAGACCAGCGGGTTCTGGATGAGGATCAGCCAGTCGATCAGCCCCGGGGTGAGCGGGCGCGGCCAATTGCCCGGGGTCAGCCGGCCATCCTCGAGCACCGCCGCCGCGGTGCTCGCCAGCGCCACCTCGGGATGCGCATCGAGATAGGCGACCTGGCGCGCGAACCGCTCGGGCACGCACACGTCGTCCTGGTCGAGCCCGGCGACATAATGGCCGCGCGCCGCCGCGAAGGCGTGGTTGCGCGCCACCGCCGGCCCGCCGTTGGTCTCCGAGGCGATCACGCGGATGCGCGGATCGCCGAACCCCCGAAGCAGCTCGACCGTATCGTCGCGCGAGCAATCGTCGACCGCGACCAATTCCCAATCTTCGAAGGTCCTGCGCGACGAGGCTCGCCAGCGTCTCGCCGAGCAGCGCGGCGCCGTTGTACGTCGCCATGACCACCGACACGGCGGGTACGCTCATGCCGCGCGGCTCCGCCCCGCCTGCGCCTGCGCCGCCATCAGCTGGTCGACGATCATCAGCCCGATGTCGTTTCTGCCACAGCCACAGCCCGTTGGCCTTGCCACCGAAGCTCGCCTCGCCGCCGAGCTTGCCGTCGGGCACATGTCCCGAGGCGAGCCCGAGCCCATAGACCCCCGGCAACTGGCTGCCCCCCGGCATCGATCACGCGGCATTGCTGGTCGACCAGCCGGGGGCGCCCCGGCGCATCGGCCATCAGCGCGATCCGCACGCCCTCGGCATCGAACAGCGGGATCGCGCGCGGGCGATAGCCGAGCGCGCCGATCACCACGTCGGCGGCCGCGATCTCGTCGCGGATCACGGCTTCGTCGATCGCCGCGGTCGATCGCAGCGCCATGCGCGGATCGGGGACGCGCCCGCCGACGCCGAGCATCCGGAGCACCAGTTCGCGCGCCTCGAGCCGGAATCCGGCGAGGCGATAGACGAAGCCGCTGATTGGGCAGATGTCGTCGGGGCCGAAATCGGTGAAGCCGTCGTCATGCGCCGCCTCGACCGAGGGATAGAAGGGCCTGAGCGGCCGACGGTGATAGAGCGCGAGCGCGCCCGCTCCCAGCGGCAGCGCGGGGCGTGGCCTTGAGGATCAGCGCCGCCGCCGCCATCGCGCTGGTCGACCCGCCGACGATCGGCGATCCGCGGCGCGCGCGTGGCGGCGATCCGCTCGCGCAGCCGATCGAGCCCGCCCAGCCGCAGGAAATCGTCGCCGAGCATCAGCCGCTCGCCGGCAAGCTCGCCCAGCGTCGCGCCGGCGACGCGCTCGGCCGCGACATGCTCGCGTGCCTGATAGCCGCCGGTGGCGATGACCAGATTGGCGGCGCGCATCACCCGCTCGTCGCCGGTCACCAGGTTGCGCACCCGCGCCGCCCAGGCGCCGTCGCGGGTCCGCCGCGCCTCGACGACCTCGCTGCGCGTCGCGACGACGCCGCCGTTCCCGGCGACGATCGCGGCGAGCCGCGCGCCGGTCGCCTCGAGGAAGGGCGTGGTGCGCGACAGCGGCACGCCGATCGTCCCGCCCTTGTGAAGCGCAATCTCCTGCCCGCTCAGATGCTCGGTCAGCGCCGCGACATCGGCGTGGACATTGTCCTTGACCGCAGTGAGGAAGGTCTCCGCCGTGCTGTCCGAGGTGATCGCATAGCCGCCGATCTCGCCGCGCCCGAGCACGGCATCGCGCTCCACCACGGCAAGGCCGTCGCGCGCCAGCCCGATCAGCCGGTCCTGCTTGGTCGCGGCGGTGAGCAATGCGGTGCCGGCCGGGCCGCCCCCGACGATCAGCGCCGAATGGACATGGTTGCCGCGCCGTTCCGGGCGGACATGGTTGAGCCCGGTGCGGTTGCACGCCTCGACCAGCGCGCCGCACACGCGGTCGACATCGGCCTCGCGCATCGCATCGGTGATCGGCAGCGACAGGATTCGCGCGCCGACATCGTCGCACACCGGCACCGGCTCGATCACCGCATGCGCGCGGAACCACGGCTGCTCGGCGAGATGCGGGCTGAAATACTGCCCCGCGCCGATCCCCTCCGCGGCGAGCGAGGCCAGGATCGCCGCGCGATGCCCGGCGAAGGCGCGCGGCAGCAGCAGCGACTGGAACTGCAGCGCCTGCCGCCGCCCGGTCTGCGCCTGGAACTCGAACCCGTTCTCCGCCGCGAACCCGCCGAGCCGGGTCGCGATAGACGCGGGTCGAGCGTCGCGCGGTGGTCCGCCACCGCATCGAGCTCGTCGAGCTTCGCGGCGGCGAGCAGCCCGAGCACCTCGGGCAGCTTGGCGTTGAACCCCGGCCCTTCGGCCGATCGGCCGCCGGCGAAGCCGAAATTGGTCATCCGCCTGAGCGCCGCGATCAGTTCCGCGTCGCCCGAATGGACGACGCCGCCCTCGGCGGTCGCGAACACCTTGGTCGCGTGCATCGAATAGACGATCGCGAAGGGCGCCCCGGCCCCGAACGCGCTCCCGTCGGCATCGATCGCGCCGAGCGACGCCGCCGCATCGACCACCACGCCCACGCCGCGCTCCGCATAGCGCCGATAGCGCGCGAGATCGATCGAGGCACCGAAGGTGGCATAAGGCACCACCGCCGCGATCCGATCGCCATGCTGCGCGAACGCCGCGGCTTCGGCGGCCGCGGAGGCGGCCCAGTCGTTCGGATCGATGTCGCAGATCAGCGGCGTCAGCCCGGCCCATTCGGCGGCGTGCGCGGTCGCGGCGAAGGTGAAGCTCGGCATCAGCGCGAATGCGCCGGTGTGCGCGCGCGGCCCGGCGGCATGGCGAATCGCGAGCATCAGCCCAAGCGTCGCGTTGCCGACCGCGAGGCAATCGCCCGCGCCGCCGAACACGCGATCGGTCAGCGCCGCCTCGAATCCGCGCACCACCGGCCCGCCGTTCGAATAGATGCCCCGCTCCTCGATTGCGCGCAGCGCGTCGCTCATTCCGCTCAGCCGCGGCGGGCGCGGTGCGATCAGCGGCAGCCGATCCATAAAGTCACTCCAGAAGTGTCCGCGCGGAGAGTGGCAGCGACGCGCTTAGAAACGGTAAATGGCGCCGGCGGCTTCCCTTTCCGCGTGCCAGCGATCAAGAACGCAAAGTCAGTGCCCCCGGAGAGGATCGCCCTCATGCGCATCGCCGCCCTGCTCGCCGCCGCTGCCTTGTCCTTCGCGCTGCCGGTTGCCGCCGCCGCCCAGACCCACCAGGGCGCCGCCTGGGCGACCGCCGCGCAGATGAAGCGCGGCGTGAACATCATCGGCTACGATCCGCTGTGGCGCGATCCGGCGCAGGCGCGTTTCAAGACGCGGCATTTCAGGATCATCAAGGAGGGCGGCTTCGATTTCGTCCGCGTCGTGCTTCAGTCGTTCCGCCACATGGATGCCGACGACCAGCTCGACGCCAAATGGCTCGAGACGCTCGACTGGGTGGTGAAGGAGGCGACCGCCGCCGGCCTCACCGTCATCCTCGACGAGCATGATTTCAACATCTGCTCCGAGGCGCCGGACGCCTGCGAACCCAAGCTGATCGCCTTCTGGCGGCAGATCGGCGATCGTTACAAGGCCGCCCCCGGCACCATCCTGTTCGAATTGCTCAACGAGCCCCACGCTCCGCTCGACGCAGCGCGCTGGAACGCCATGCTCGCCAGGCTCATCCCGCTCGTCCGCGCCACCAATCCGAACCGCACGCTCGTCATCGGCCCGACCCAGTGGAACAATCTCGAGCAGCTCCCGACGCTCGCGCTGCCCAGCGGCGACCGCAACATCCTCGTCACCTTCCATTCCTACGAGCCGTTCCGCTTCACCCATCAGGGCGCGCCCTGGGTGGAGGGGATGAAGCAGGTCCATGGCGTGCCCTTCACCCCCGCCGACGAAGCGATGATCCACGCGCAATACGACAAGGTCGCCGCCTGGTCCGCCGCCGAGGACCGGCCGGTGCTGATGGGCGAGTTCGGCTCCTACGACAAAAGCGGCACGCCGATCGAAGCCCGCGCCCGCTACACCGCCGCCGTGCGCCGCGAGGCCGAGGCGCACGGCTTCCCCTGGGCCTATTGGCAGTTCGACGGCGATTTCGTGCTGTGGGACATGGCGAAAGACGCCTGGGTCGAGCCGATCCGGGCGGCGCTGGTGCCGGACAAGCCGGCGCGGCCGGCCGACTAGCGTTTTCACACTGGTGGAATCGCTCTGTTTTCCGTTCAACCTGATTGAAAACGACTCTGCCTCAGGCGCTCGCACGCGCGCCGTGCGCCCGGCTTGCCAGCGCGATCGAGAAGGAGAATCGCGCGCCGCCCCGCGCGCTGGGCTCGAACCAGATCTTGCCCTTGTGCGCCTCGATGATCGTCCGCGAGATCGACAGCCCGATCCCCATGCCGTCGGGCTTGGCGGAATCGGTCCAATCGAACAGCGTCTTCTCGAGCTCCGCCGGCAGTCCCGGCCCGCCGTCGTCGACGCTGACGATCACCCGCCGGCCCTTCGTGACGCTCGAGATCGCCACGAGCGGGCAATCGCCGCCCGCCGTCGCTTCGCACGCATTGCGGACCAGGTTCATGATCACCTGCTGGATCTGGATGCGGTCGCCGCAGACGGCGAGTCCGGCGGCGACATCGTTGCCGATCGCCGCGCCCGAGCAGGCTCCGCTCCGCACCAGCGCGACCGCCTCGGCGACGGCATCCCTGAGGTCGAAGGGTTCGCGCTGGGGCCGACCGCGCTTGGTCATGTTGCGGATCCGCTGAATGATCTCGCCGGCGCGCACGATATTCTCGGAAATTCCGCGCAGGCTGCGCTCGAGTTCCGCCGGCTCCCCGGGGCGCCCGGCGATAAGATGGCGGCAGATCGCCGAATAGTTCGAAATCGCGGTGAGCGGCTGGTTGAGTTCATGCGCGAGTGTCTTGGCCATCGTCCCCATCGCGTTGACGCGCGATAAATGGATCAGCTTCGCCTGAAGCGTGCGGACCTCCTCGAGCGCGACGACATGGCTTGTGACGTCGTGCGCCTGGCAGAAGAGCCCGGTCACCTCGTCGTTCGAGCCGCGCACCGGCTGGCAGACGAAGTCGATGCAACGCCGATCGACGGACATTCCCCCCTCGTGCGCGAATTCGACCGACAGGCCTTGCACGAACAACGGCTTCCCGGTGGCATAGACTTGGTCGAGCAACCCGATCACGCCCTGCTCGGCCAGCTCGGGGACCGCTTCGGCGATCGGCCTGCCCGAAATCTCGCGATGCCCGAACAGCAGGTGCGACGACGCGTTGACGAACGAAAAGCGATGCTCGGGCCCCTCGGTGATGGCGATGAATCCCGGCGCGTTGCGATAGAGCGAATAGAGCTCGTCGCGCTCCTTGCGGATGCGATCGACGTGGCGGGTGATGTCGATCAGCGACACGAAATGCTGGACGATCTCGCCGGCTTCGTCGTGGACCGGGCTGACGAACAGCGCGCCGAGAAACCGCCGGCCGTCCTTGCGGCGGCACTCGATCTCGAGCGTCCCGTCCACGTCGTCGCCGAACTCGGCCTCGAGCCGCCGAAGGACCCCGATGTCGTCGGGATCGGCCATCAGCATTTCGAGGCTCCGCCCGAGCAGCTCGGCGCGCGCGTAGCCGCTCAGCAGCAGGAAGCTGTCGTTGGCGAAGACGATCGGCCGGCGTGGATCGGACGCACTGGTGAACACCATCGCCATCCGCGTCGTTTCGGCCGCGACGACGAAGGGCCCCAGCGCCTCCTGGAAGCATTCGATCTTGCGCTCTTCGGCTCTTTGTTTGTCCGGCACATGTAACATAAGCAGCGGCTACCGCCTTATCCGACGAACGCGACGAATACGCCCGTTATGGTGACAACTTCCCCCTAATGTTTTCCAACATGCGATATTCGATATATCTTGGGCGTATGTGCCGACTCGTCCGAGCGGATACACGGGACAATCGATTTCATAGCCCATGATAAACAAATTTACTAATTTATTTAAGCGAGGACATTGTTTCGCAAGCGTATTCCAAGCCTTGTGAGGCGTGCCGCGACCCGAGGCGGCGCTCCAACCAAGGATGGACGCAGCCCCGAACACCGCCTAGCTGGCGCGATGATCCTCAGACCGCCCGCGCAGATCGACCAAGCGACCCTGGCGTTCTGCGCCACGATCACCCCGTCGGCACCGCTTTACGTTCGCGTCGAGCCCGCGGAGGGTGCCCGGCCGGCCTATTGCTTCGACAATTCGGCGGCGGCGGCGGCGCGGCACGGGGGCGCGGCGGCCCATGGCTGGGCGATCTGGCGCTGGCCCGGTCGCTATTTCGAGGCCGAGCATCACGCCGTCTGGCGCCGCCCCGACGGAAGCCTGCTCGACGTGACCCCGCAGCTCGGCACCCCCGAGCGGATCCTGTTCCTGCCCGACGACGCGGCGGTCTATGATCCAATCACCTATCGCCGCAACATCATGGCCGCCGACGCGGGCAACGCCGATGCGCGCGACTATATCGCGCTGGTCGCCGCGCGCGGCGACATCACCGGCCGCTATTGGGAGCCCGGAATGGACGTGCTGCCGCTCTTCTCCGCCGAGGACCAGCGCCGGCTCGCCCCGATGGAGGCGTCGGATGGCCGAGCTGCTCGCCGCGATGGCGGACGGCTGACTATTCCTCGCCCATCCTCAGCGCGGCGATGAAGGCCTCCTGCGGGATGCTGACGCTGCCGTACTCGCGCATCCGCTTCTTGCCTTCCTTCTGCTTGTCGAGCAGCTTGCGCTTGCGGCTGATGTCGCCGCCGTAGCATTTGGCGGTCACGTCCTTGCGCAGCGCCCGCGATCGTCTCGCGCGCGATCACCTTGCCGCCGATCGCCGCCTGGATCGGGATCTTGAACAGATGGCGCGGGATCAGGTCCTTGAGCCGCTCGCACATCCCCCTGCCCCGCGCCTCGGCGGTGCCGCGGTGGACGATCATGCTCAGCGCATCGACCGGCTCGTTGTTGACGAGGATGCTCATCTTGACGAGGTCGCCCGCGCGGTGGCCGATCTGCTCGTAATCGAAGCTGGCATAGCCGCGCGAGATCGACTTCAGCCGGTCGTAGAAGTCGAACACCACTTCGTTGAGCGGCAATTCGTAGGTGAGCTGCGCGCGGCCGCCGACGTAGGTCAGGTCCCCTCTGGGACGCCGCGGCGGTCCTGGCAGAGCTTGAGGATGCTGCCGAGATATTCGTCGGGGACATAGATCACCGCCTTGATCCACGGCTCCTCGATCTCGTCGATGCGGGTGGGATCGGGCATGTCGGCGGGGTTGTGGAGCTCGAGGTTGCCCTGGCCGTGGGTCAGCTTGATCTTGTATACCACCGACGGCGCGGTGGTGATCAGGTCGAGGTCGTACTCGCGCGTCAGCCGTTCCTGGATGATCTCGAGATGGAGCAGCCCGAGGAAGCCGCAGCGATAGCCGAAGCCGAGCGCGGCCGAGGTCTCCATCTCGAACGAGAAGCTGGCGTCGTTGAGCCTGAGCTTCGAAATGCTCTCACGAAGCTTCTCGAAGTCGTTGGCATCGACCGGGAAAAGCCCGCAGAACACCACCGGCTGGACTTCCTTGAATCCCTCGAGCGCTTGGAGCGCGGGGCGCTTGGCGTCGGTCAGCGTATCGCCGACGCGCGCCTGCGCGACTTCCTTGATCTGCGCGGTGATGAAGCCGATCTCGCCCGGCCCGAGCTCGGTCAGCTGCTCGATCTTGGGACGGAAGCAGCCGACGCGGTCGACGAGGTGCGTCGTCCCCGCGGCCATGAACTTGATCGCCTGGCCCTTCTTCATCACCCCGTCGATCACGCGGACGAGGATGACGACGCCGAGGTAGGGATCGTACCAGCTATCGACCAGCATCGCCTTGAGCGGCGCCTCGGCATCGCCCTTGGGCGGCGGGATGCGCGCGACGATCGCGTCGAGCACTTCCTCGATCCCGATCCCCGATTTGGCGCTCGTCAGGATCGCGTTCGAGGCATCGAGCCCGATGATCTCCTCGATCTCCTTGCGCACCTTCTCGGGATCGGCGGAGGGCAGGTCGATCTTGTTGATCACCGGGATGATCTCGTGATCGTGCTCGATCGACTGGTAGACGTTGGCGAGCGTCTGCGCCTCGACCCCCTGCGCCGCGTCCACCACCAGCAGCGCGCCCTCGCACGCCGCCAGGCTGCGGCTCACCTCATAGGCGAAGTCGACGTGGCCGGGGGTGTCCATCAGGTTGAGGACGTGACCCTTCCAGTCGAGGCGCACCGTCTGCGCCTTGATCGTGATCCCGCGCTCCTTCTCGATATCCATGTTGTCAAGGACTTGCGCAGACATCTCGCGAGCCTGGAGGCCCCCGGTGGTCTGGATCAGCCGGTCGGCGAGCGTCGACTTGCCGTGATCGATGTGCGCGATGATGGAGAAGTTGCGTATTTTGTCGAGCGGTGTTGCCACGTCTAGATCATTCTGTCGGAGGGATCGGGGCGCGGATAGCATCTCGCGGCCGAAAGCCAAAGCCGCGTCCCGCTATCGTTTCCATCGCGTGTCTGCTACGTCGGGCCGAGTCATGGCCGGGCCGCGCGCAGCCGCGATACGCTGCGGATCGGATGTTGCCCGCCAGGCCGTCAGGAGGGAAACAGAATC
>JBBCID010000018.1:0-208371 GCA_037200705.1 Sphingomonas sp.
ATGAGCTGGACCGACGAGCGCATCGAGACGCTGAAGAAGATGTGGAACAGCGGCCTCACCGCCACCCAGATCGCCGAGGAGCTGGGCGGGGTCAGCCGCAACGCCGTGATCGGCAAGGCGCACCGCCTGGGGCTCCCCGCGCGCCCCTCGCCGGTCAAGCCCAACGAGCCCAAGGCCGAAGCCGCGCCGCGCCCCGCGCCGACCGCCGCCGCGCCCGCTCCGGTCGCCGCGCCCCAGGTCGCCGCCGAGCCCGCCGCGCCGCGCGCCCCCGCCGAGCCCAAGCCCGACGCAGCCGCCGGCCCGACGATGCGTTCGGTCGGCCCCGGCGGCTTCCTCCGCCAGAACCCCGGCGAGCAATCGGCGCCGATCACCCCGGCGCCGCCGCGCCGGCTGGTCCCTGCCAAGCCGAGCGACGCGATCGCGGGCAAGACCAGCCTGCTCGATTTGAACGATCGCATCTGCAAATGGCCGCTCGGCCATCCCGGCGAGCCCGATTTCCACTTCTGCGGCGACAAGGTGAACCCGGGCTTCCCCTATTGCGTCGCGCATTGCGGGCATGCCTATCAGGCGCAGCTCCCCCGCCGCGACCGCCGTCCCCCGCCGCCGCTGCCGTTCGGCGGGCCGCGGGTCAGATAATCCGCCGTCAACCCGGACTTGTTCCGGGGTCCACCGTGCGGCCCAGCCCGGGCTGGAGGCTCGAGGACAGCCATCGAGTCACGGTGGATGCCGGAACAAGCCCGGCATGACGGATGGTGTGGATAACCACGGTCGCGCGCCTTGCGCCGCCGACTCCGCGCCCCCTATACGTTCCTCCATGTCCGAAGACCTGTTCGCTTCCGCCGCCAATGCCGTCCCCGGCGCCTATGACGCCGCCTCGATCGAAGTGCTCGAAGGCCTCGAGCCGGTCCGCCGCCGCCCCGGCATGTACGTCGGCGGGACCGACGAGCGCGCGATGCACCATCTCGCCGCCGAGGTGCTCGACAATGCGATGGACGAGGCCGTCGCCGGCCACGCCAACCGGATCGAGGTGACGCTCGAGGCGCCCAACCGCCTCACCGTAGTCGACAACGGCCGTGGCATCCCGGTGGACCCGCACCCCAAGTTCCCGGACAAATCGGCGCTCGAGGTGATCCTCTCGACGCTCCATTCGGGGGGCAAGTTCGACGGCAAGGCCTATGCGACCGCCGGCGGGCTCCACGGGGTCGGGGGTCAGCGTGGTCAACGCGCTGTCGGTCGACACCGTCGTCGACCGTCGCGCGCGACCGCAAGCTCTATCGCCAGCGCTTCAGCCAGGGGGTGACGCTCGGGGCCCTCGAGCATCTCGGCGGCACGCCCAACCGGCGCGGCACCTCGGTCGCCTTCACCCCCGATCCCGAGATCTTCGGACCCGAGATGCACTTCAAGCCGGCGCGGCTCTACAAGCTCGCGCGCTCGAAGGCCTATCTGTTCGCCGGCGTCGAGATCCGCTGGAAATGCGATCCCGCGCTGATCGCCGACGAAACCCCCGCCGAGGCCGTGTTCCAGTTCCCCGGCGGCCTTGCCGATCACCTGCGCGAGCAGGTCGGCACCCGCGAATGCGCGACCGCCGAGGCCTTCTCGGGCAGCCAGGACTTCCCCGACGGCCAGGGCCGCGTCGAATGGGCGGTGGCCTGGCCGCTGTGGTCCGACGGCAGCTACTCCTGGTATTGCAACACCATCCCCACCCCCGACGGCGGCACGCACGAGGCGGGCCTGCGCACCGCGCTCACCCGCGGCATCCGCGCTTTCGGCGAGCTGGTCGGGCAAAAGAAGGCCAAGGACATCACCGCCGACGACGTGATGACCGGCAGCGAGCTGATGCTCTCGGTCTTCATCCGCGACCCGCAGTTTCAGAGCCAGACCAAGGACCGCCTCACCAGCCCGGAGGCCGCGACGCTGGTCGAGCGGGCCGTCCGCGATCATTTCGATCATTTCCTCTCAGACCATATGGACCGGGGCAAGGCGCTGCTCGGCTATGTGCTCGAGCGGATGGACGATCGCCTGCGCCGCAAGGCCGAGCGCGAGGTCAAGCGCAAGACCGCCACCTCGGCGCGCAAGCTGCGCCTTCCCGGCAAGCTAACCGATTGCGCTTCGGACGATCCCAAGGGCACCGAATTGTTCATCGTCGAGGGCGATTCGGCCGGCGGCAGCGCCAAGCAGGCACGCGACCGCAAGACCCAGGCGATCCTGCCGATCCGCGGCAAGATCCTCAACGTCGCCTCGGCGACCGCCGCCAAGATCCTCGCCAACCAGGAGATCGCCGACCTGATCCTGGCGATGGGCTGCGGCACGCGCAAGGACTGCGATCCCGCCAATCTGCGCTACGAACGCATCATCATCATGACCGACGCCGATGTCGACGGCGCGCATATCGCGACGCTGCTGATGACCTTCTTCTTCCAGGAAATGGCCGATGTGGTCCGCCAGGGCCATCTCTACCTCGCCCAGCCGCCGCTCTATCGCCTCACCGTCGGCGCCAGATCGTGGTACGCCCGCGACGACGCGCACCGCGCCGAGCTCGAGAATGGCGAGCTCAAGGGCAGGAAGGTCGAGGTCTCGCGCTTCAAGGGACTCGGCGAGATGAATCCGAACCAGCTCAAGGAAACCACCATGGACCCCGCGACGCGGCTGATGCTGCGCGTCACCTTGCCCAGGGAATATGAAGAGCGCGCGCTCGTCACCGATCTGGTCGAGCGGCTGATGGGCAATAATCCCGCGCACCGCTTCGCCTTCATCCAGGAAAATGCCGCGCGGCTCGACGAGGAAGTCATCGACGCCTGAGCGGCCATCGCCTATTCTCGCGCCAGTTGGGGAGCGGGGATTGAGCGACACCGACCGGATCGATCTCGCGCATGTGCCCGGCTTCGCGCTGGGCAGCCTGATCGTGCGCCCGGGCACGCGCGAGCTGGTCCGCGACGACGGCGCGATCGAGGTGCTCGAGCCGCGGGTGATGCAGGTGCTGGTCGCGCTCGCTCGCGCCGAGGGGTCGATCGTCACCCGCGACGAGCTCAGCCGCTGGTGCTGGGAGGGCCGCGTCGTCGGCGAGGACGCGATCAACCGGGTGATCTCGCGGCTGCGCCGCGCCGCCGAGGGAATCGGCGAAGGCGCGTTCAAGGTCGAGACGATTACCAAGGTGGGATACCGGCTGGTCCGGGCCGGCGAGGCGGCCGCGCGCGTTCCGGTGATGACGCGCATGCCGCGCCGCTCGCTCATCATCGGGGGCGCCGCCGCTGGAACCGCCATCCTCGCCGGCACCGGCTTCGTGCTATGGCCGCGCGGCCGCGCTGCCGCATCCCCCCGCCGCCGCAGGTGACCTCGCTGATGCAGGCCGGCCTCTCCGCCTCGCGCCAGACCACCGGCGACGGCGACCTCCAGGCGCGCGGGCTGTTCCGCCGCGGTTACCGAGCTTGCGCCCGATTACGCCGACGGCTGGGGGCGCGCTCCGCGATGATCTACGCCATCGAATCGCACTATCCACGCGCCCCGCGGAGGTCGAGGGGCTCGTCGAACGCGCGCGCGCCGCCGCGATCGCGCGGGCGAAGGCGCTCGATTCGACGAGTGTCTATGTCATGGCGGCGACGATCTCCCTGCTGCCGTCCAACCGCTGGCTCGAAATCGGAGGCACGCGCTGCGCGCGGGGACTGCGCGACCACCCCCGATTCCGATACGCTGCTCCAGCCGCTCGGGCGCACGCTCGCGCGCGTCGGGCGGATGGGCGAGGCGGCGCAGGTCACCGAACAGGCCGTGGCAGCGACCGAAGCATCGCCGCCTGGCGATGTTCGATCTGATGAACTGGCAATGGGCCGCGGGGCGGCTCGACGAGGCCGACCGCACGATCGACCGCGCGATGCAGCTTTTTTCCCCTCGCAATTTCGCCGTGTGGTTCGGAACCTTCTACATCCGGCTTTTTCACCGGCCGCATCGCCGATGCGCTCGCGCCTCGCCGAAAAACCACGACGGGCCGCCCCGCGACGATCCCGGACAGCGAAAATCGAGAACGTCATTCACGTGGCCCGGGCGATGCAGTCGCGCGATCCGGCGGCGATCGACGCGGTGATGGCCGAGTTGCGCGGACGCGCGCGGCAGGCGGCGGGCTATGCCGAGAACGCGATGCAGTTCGCCGCGGCGCTGGGCCGGAATCGACGATGCGTTCGCGATCGCCCATGCCTATTACCTCGATCGCGGGTTCAGCGTGCCGGCGATCCGCTTCCCCCGCGGGCCAAGGCAGCTACACGCGGATCGAGGACCGGCGGACCCTGGTTCCTGTTCTTCCCCATCGCCGCCGCGATGCGCGCCGATGCCCGCTTTCGACCCGCCTGGTCCGCCGACCTCGGCCTCAAGCGCTATTGGCACGAGGCGAGCGTCAAGCCCCGACTATCCTCAAATGAGCGACGATCTCAAATGAGCGACGATCGGATCGACCCTCGCCCATGCGGCTCCCTTCGCGTTGGGGCGGCTCGCCGTGCGCGCCCGGGCACGCGCGCGCTGGTCCGCGACGGACGGCACGATCGAGGTGCTCGAGCCGCGCGTGATGCAGGTGCTGGGTCGCGCTCGTCCCGCGCCGAGGGAGCGATCGTCACCCGCGATTGAACTTTCCCGCTGGTGCTGGGAGGACCGCGTCCGTCCGGCGAGGATGCGATCAACCGCGTGATCTCGCGGCCTGCGCCGCGCCGCCGAGGGAAATCGGCGAGGGGCGCGTTCAAGATCGAGACGATCACCAAGGTCGGGGTACCGGCGCTGCTCGGCGCGGGGGCGCGGGGCGAAGCCACGCCGCCGCCCGCACCTGGGCCCGCGGGCTTCGCCATCGGCCGCCGCGGGGCTGATCGCGGGCGCCACGGGGCGCGCTCGTCGCGGCGAGCGGGATCGGATGGCTGGCGACGCGGCGCGCGACCCGCCTCTCTCCTCGCCCCGCCTCCGGCGCGCTCCCCCGAGATCGTCGGGCTGATGCAGCAGGCCTTAATCGCAATGCGCCAAAGCGGCCGCGAGCCGCTGAACCAGGCGATCGGCCTCTATCGCCGCGTCGTCACGCTTCAGCCCGACTATGCCGATGGCTGGGGGGCGCTCGCGATCGCCTATGCCGAGGTCGGTCCACGGCACCGCGCCGAACGAGCGCGACGCCGTCCAGCAGCGCGCCCCGCGCCGCCGCGAACCGCGCGCTGGCGCTCGACCCCAGGAACGGTTTCGCGCCGCGCCGGCAGGGTGCTGCTGCTCGCCCGCATCGGCAACTGGTGGACCCCAGGAGCAGGGGGCTACGCGCAGCCATCGCCGACCACCCCGATGCGGATACGCTGCTGCTCGAGCTCGCGCTCCTGCTCGGCTAGGGTCGGGCGATCCGCCGAGGACGCTCGCGCTGATCGAGCGCGTCCTCCAGATCGCCCAGCAGCCGACCGCCGCTGGTGCTCTACGTGCGGGTCCAGGAGCTGTGGGCGCTCGATCGCATCGACGAGGCCGATCGCGCGATCGCCGAGGCCGCCGGCATCTATCCCAGCCAATATTCGCTGTGGTTTCACGCGCTTCTACATGCTGCTCTACACCGGCCGCGCCCAGGAGGCGGTCGCCTTTTGCGAGGATCGTTCGGGCCGCCCCACCGGAATCCCGGACGTGAACTTCGACAAGATCCTCGTCGCCGCCAAGGCGGTCGCCTCGGGCGATCGGGCGGCGATCGCCGCCGCGGTCGCCGCCCAGCTCCGCGACGCGCACGAGGCAGCCGGCTATGCCGAGAAACGCGATCGGCTATGCGTCGTTCGTCGGCGATCCCTCGATACCCGCGTTCGCGATCGCCGACGCGCTCTATTTCGGGCGCGGGGTTCGAGACCGGCGACCTCACCTTCTCGAAGGAACAGGGCGCCTATGCGCGCCGGGACGATCGGCGCACCTACTTCCTGTTCCACCCACCCTGCGCCAGGATGCGCGCCGATCCGCGCTTCGATCGATTGGTCGGCGAGATCGGGCTCAAGCGCTATTGGCAGCAATCGGCCAGCAAGCCCGACTACCTGCGTTAAAATCTTGATATCATAATTTATCCCACTATCGTCGCTGCCATCAGGGAGGCAAGAGATGATTCGTTCGATCCTGTGCGCCGCGGCGCTTGCCGCGGTTTCCGGCATTGCCGACGCACGCGCAGACGCCGCCCGGCGGCGGCCCGTCGCGTCCGAGGCGCTCGAGGCGCGTATCGCCGAGCTGCCCGCGATCCTGCGCGGGCGCGGGGGCGATTACGACAGCTATTTCTCCGCCGAATTCCGCGCGCAGGTGCCCAAGGCCAAGTTCGACGCGGTCACCGCGCAGCTCACCGCCGCGGGCGGGCCGGTGAGCGGGATCGAGAGCATTACCCCCGATCTCGCCCGATGCGGCGACGATCGTGATCGGCTTCGAGAAGGGCACCGCCCCCGGCGCGGATCGCGATCGACCCCCGCCGCCCCCGCATGCGGTCACGGGCCCTGCTCGTCACCGGCTTCGCCGGGCGCGAGGCGACGCTCGACGCGATCGGCCGCCGCGCTCCGTGCGCTCCCCCGGCGAGACCCGGCTTCGCCTTCGCCAGGCTGGGCGACGGCGCGCCGCAGCTGCTGATCGCGCAGGATGCCGATCGGCCGCTGGCGATCGGCTCGGCGTTCAAGCTGGTGATCCTCGCCGAGCTGATCCGTGCGACCAACGCCGGCGAGCGCCGGTGGACCGACGCGGTGACGCTCGACGGCGCGCCCCTCCCCGGCGGCGTCTATACCCAGGCGCCGGCGGGCACGCGCGTCGCGCTGCGCGAGCTGGCGACCAAGATGATCTCGATCAGCGACAACAGCGCGACCGACATCCTGATCAAGACGCTCGGCCGCGCCCGGATCGAGGCGATGCTGCCGGTGGTCGGGATCGCCGATCCCCGCGCGGCTGCGCCCGCTGATGTCGACGCTCGACATGTTCAAGCTGAAGGGGGACCGATCACCGGCGCGCCTCGCCCCGCGCTTATCTGGCCAAGGACGAGGTTGGGCGCCGCGCGATGCTCGACGGGCCGATCGCCGCCGAGCCGCTTGAGCGCGATCGATCCGGCGCTGTTCGTCGACGGGCAAGCCGGTGATGATCGACACGCTCGAATGGTTCGAGAGCCCCGCCGACCTCGTCCGCGTGATGGACTGGATCCCGCCGCAACACCGAAAAGCGGCCCCGGCGCCGAGGCGCGCGCGATCCTAGCGATCAATCCCGCCGTCCCCGCCCGCGACCCGCGGCGCTGTGGCGCTACGTCGGCTACAAGGGTGGATCGGAGCCCGGCGTGCTCAGCATGACGCTGCTGCTCGGGGCCAAGGACGGCGGCTGGTACGTGCTCGGCGCGAGCTGGAACGACCCTCAGGGCCGCCGTCGATCTCGCGCGCTTCGCCGGCCTGATCACCCGCGCCGCCGAACTGGCCGCGCCGAAGCCTTGATTTCGGACCGTGGCCAGCTACGGCCCTTCCTGTCACCCCCGGCCTTGTGCCGGGGTCCATCGTGCCGCGCCCCGTCAGGAAAAGAGGCTCAAACGGATTCCCACCGCCGCATAGTGGACCCCCGGCACAAGGCCGGGGGGGTGACGGAGGTCTGTAAGACCTCACCCCCTCGCCGCGCATCCGCCGCAAATGATAGCGCGTGCGCAGAGCGATCCCCCGCGGCCATCAGCGCGAAGGCGCAGCCGACCACCGTCCACGGCAGCCAGCCCGGCAGCGGCGTGAAGCGCCGGTCGACGATCAGCAATGCCGCGCCGATCACCGCGAGCGCGACGCCGGCCCAGCGCACCGGCCGCGCGAACCCCGCAGCAGCTCGGCACGATAGGCGCGGCGCTCGGCAGGATTCGCTCAGGTTCGGCGGCGCGGCCATCTCAACCACCACCAATCCTCGCGCAACAGGCCGTAGAGCGCGGTGTCGCGCACACCGATGTGCGTCTTCCCCATTCGCCGCGCAACACGCCCCTCGAGCTTGAAATCCCAGCCGCTCGAGCAGCCCGCGCGACGCGGTGTTCTCAGGGTCGGTGTCGGCGTAGACCGCGGCGCTGGCCCTCGTCGAAGATGCGATAGATCACCGCGCTCACCGCCTCGCGCGCGATGCCCCCGCCCCAATGCGGCCGGCGCGAGCATATAGCCGAGCTCGGTGACGTTTCCCCCTGCCGCTTCTCCCCCCCGCCGCGACGAAGCCGATCGCGGTAATCGTCGCCCTTGCGCGTGATCGCCCAGCATCGCCAGTCGCCCCCCGGTCCGCGCGAAATCGGCGCGCGTCTCCTCGACCGATTTGTGCGGCGCGCTCGACCACCAGTGCATCAGCTCGACGGTCGGCGAAAGAGGGATGCAGGGCCTCGGCATCGTCGGGCGTGCGCGGACGCAGCCGCAGCCGGTCGGTCTCCAGGATCGGGCGTATCCCTCACGCGGCGAGCGCGTCGACCAGCGTCCGCACCTTCTTCTGGCGCCATTTGCGGCAACGGCGCGACCAGCCAATAGCCGAGCTTCGACGCGCGCCGCCTCGCCCACGCTCACCACGCGCCCCGCCGCCAGGGTCGCCGCGCGCGAGCAGCTCGGGCACGGTCGCGCGCCCCCAGCCCCTCGGCGGCGGCATCGAGCGCGAGCCCCCGCGTCCGAGACGCGCACCCAGCGCGGCCGAATCCTCCGCCAGGCATCCCGGCCATGAAATCCGCGTGTCGATCCCGCCGCCCCGGCCGCTCGACCGTCACCATCCCGTCGCTCTCGAGCGCCTCGCCCTCATGCTCGCCCGGCCCCTCGCCCCAGCGGATCGCCAGGTCGAGGTTGGCCTCGGGGGTGAAGTCGACCCCCCTCGTCGGCGGGGACGAGCATGAAGCCGCATCTCCGCCGTCGGCGCGCGCGATCTCGGCGAGCCGCGGCAATCAGCCATTTGGCGGTAAGGTCGCGCGGCGCCGCGATCGTCACCGACTTGGGACGATTGCCCCGCCTGCATCGCACGCACCGATTCCTCGAACTGGAGGAAAATCCCCGCGCGCAGCGCCGCCAGCCCGGCCCTCGCCCCTCGGGCGTCAGCTCGAGCCCCTTGGTGGTGCGGCGGAAGAGCACCGCGCCGAGCGTGTCCTCGAGCGCGCGAATCTGCTGCCCCACCGCCGCCGGGGTCACCGCCAGCTCGTCGGCGGCGCGCGTGAACGACAAATGCCGCGCGGCGGCATCGAGCACGCGCAGGGCCGTTGAGCGGCAGGTGCGTTCCGTTTCACAACCACCCCATCACCGCCGGCGCGATCAGCGCGAATTTGGGGATCGCCACGTCGAACGCCGATCCGTCCTCGCCGATCATGTGGTAGGTGCCCGCCATGCTCCCGGTCGGAGTCGAGAGCGGGCAGCCCGAGACATAGTCGAAGCTCCCCCCCCGGCGCGATCAGCGGCTGCTCGCCGACCACCCCCCTCGCCCTCGACCGAATGGCGATGGCCGCGCCCGTCGGTGATCATCCAGTGGCGGGTGAGGAGCTGGACCGTCGTCGGCCCCCTCGTTCTCGATGCGGATGTGATAGGCCCAGAACCAGCGCCCGCGCGCCGGTTCGGATTGCTCGGGCAGATAGGAGACCGACACGCGCACGGTGATACCGCGCGTCTCGGCCTCGTCGGTGAACAACGCCTTCATCACAGCCCCACGCTCCCCAGCGCCTGGTCGAGATCGCCGATCAGGTCCTCGGGATCCTCGAGCCCGACGTTGAGCCGCAGCATGCCCTCGGTCACGCCCATCTCCAGCCGTTTCTCCTCGGACACGCCCCGAATGGGTGGTCGAGGCGGGATGCGTCATCAGCGATCGCGAAATCGCCGATATTGTTGGAGATATCGATAAGCTCGAGCGCGTCGAGCAGCCCGTGTGCCTGGCTGCGCCCATCGACCTCGAACGCGAAGATCGGGCCGCACGCCGACATCTGGCGCATCGCAAGGTTGTGCTGCGGGTGGCTCGGCAGCCCGGGGTGGAGAAATCTTCGGCACCCGAGGTTCGAGGAAGCGCCCGACCTTGATCGCATTCTCGCTCTGGCGGCGGATGCGTAGGTCGAGCGTCTCGAGCCCCTTGAGCACCACCCAGGCGTTGAACGGCGACAGCGTCGGCCCGGTATTCCGCGTGAAGGGGAGCAGGGTGTCGTTGATGAACGCCTCGGTCCCGCACACCCCGCGCCGGCGAGCACGCGCCCCTGCCCGTCCATCATCTTGGTCGCCGAATAAGCGACGACGGTCGGCGGCCGAATTCCATCGGCCGCTGGAGCACCGAGGGTCGCGAAGGCATTGTCGACCACGCTCGCTCGTGATCCCCCCCGCGCGCGCCATGCCGCACACCGCCTCGAGATCGACCACGTCCATCGTCGGGTTGGCCGGGGTCTCGAAGAAGAAGACCCTGGTCTCCGGGCGGATCGCATCGGCGAACTGCTGCGGGTCGCGCGCGTCGACGATCGTCGTCGCGATCCCGAACTTGGGAAGCAGCGTATCGGTCAGCCAGCGGCACGATCCGAACGCCGCACGCCCCGCGACGACATGGTCGCCGGTCTCGAGCTGGCAGAGCAAGGCCGCGGTCATCGCCGCCATGCCGGTCGCCATCGATCGGCAGGCCTCGGCGCCTTCCATCAGCGCGATCCGCTCCTCGAGCATCTGCACCGTCGGGTTCTGCAGCCGCGAATAGGTCATGCCGATCTGCTCGCCCGCGAAGCGCGCGGCGGCATCGGCGGCGCAATCATAGGCATAGCCCGAGGTGAGGAACATCGCCTCGCTCGTCTCGCCCCATTCCGAACGCGCGGTCCCCCCGCGCACCGCCTGGGTCGCGGGCTTCCACGTGCGGGTAATGCTGCGGTCCTGTCCGGTGCGGCGTTTCATGCGGCACGCTTTGCCGGGCGCGGGCGCCCCGCGTCAACCACCCCCGTCACCCCGGACTTGTTCCGGGGTCCACGGCACGGCTGCAGGAAGCCCTCGAACCTCATGTCCGGGCGTCGCGGCACGGCGGATGCCGGAACAAGTCCGGCATGACGAGCATGGAATGATCGGCTATCCCCCCGCCATGCTCGACCATATCAAGGCCCTGCGCACGCGCCCCTTCCTCGTCGCGCTGCTGATCGGCATTCGCCGCCCAGCTCCTCTTCACGATCCACATCGATCGCCCCGCGCGAATCATGTTCGACGAGATGCACTATGTCCCCCGCCGCGCAGACGTTGCTCAGCCTGGGGGGCCCGCGCAACACCGAGCATCCGTTGGTCGGCAAGGAGCTGATCGCGCTCGGCATCGCGCTGTTCGGGGACAATCCGTTCGGCTGGCGGCTGGGTCCCCAGCCTGTTCGGCACCCGCCACCGCGCTCGGCATCTTCGCGTTCCTGTGGCTGCTGCTCGGGCGGATGCGGCCGGCGGTGATCGGGGTGATGCTGGTGCTGCTCAACCAGATACTGTTCATCCAGGCGCGGATCGCGATGCTCGACGTGTTCCTCGGCGTGTTCGTCACCTGGGCGATGGTGATGATGCTGTGGGCGATGAAAGGCACGCCGCGCCAGGCCCTGTGGCGGTGGGTGGTGGGGTCGGCGCTGCTCGGGCTCGCGGTCGGGGTCAAATGGGCGGCGATTCCCTATGAGGCGCTCGCCGGGCTCGCCTTCCTCGTCCTCCGCCTGCGCGACCTTTGGCCGGCCGGCGCGCCCTCGTGGAGCTACGGCCTCGCCCGCGCGCTCAAGGCGATGGCGCGCGCCAAGGCGCACCGGCTGTGGCCGGGCCTCGGCACGATCCAGGCGCTGCTGATCATGGGAGGGGTGAGCATTCTCGTCTATTTCCTCACCTTCCTCCCCGCCTTCTTCTACGCGCGTGATCCGATGACGATCGCCAGGCTGATCCCTTATCAGTTCGAGATGTACGCGCCTGCAGACGCAGGTGCTCCATTCGCACCCCTATCAGGCGAGCTGGTGGAGCTGGCCGCTGATGCTGCGGCCGATCTGGTATTTCTATGAGTATGACCTTGGCGCGCAGCGCGGGGTGCTGCTGATCGGCAATCCGGTGGTGCTGTGGGGCGGGCTGATCGCGGTAGCCGCCTGCCTCTACGCCTGGTTCCGCGCCCGCGCGATCCAGCCGCTCGCGGTGGCGCTGCTGTGGATCGCTTCGGTCGCGATGTACGCAATCATCCCCAAGTCGCTGGGGTTCTTCTATTATTACTATCTGTCGAGCCTGTTCCTGTGTCCGGCGATCGCGGTGGCCTTCGATCATTACGATCGCGGGCGCGGCAAGGGCTATGAGGATTGGTTCACCGCGGCGGCGCTGCTGACGTTCGTCTATTTCTACCCGATCATCGCCGCCGCCCCGCTCTCCGGGCCCGACAGCTTCAACCATTGGATGTGGTTCGACAGCTGGCGCTGATTCCCTCTCCCACAGGGAGAAGGGTTATTTGTACCGCCCCCAGGTGAACCGCGACGACAGCGCGGAAATTCCATACCGCGGCGACCACGATCCCCGCCAGCGCCGACACCCGCCAGTCGCCGTGCTGGACGTTGTGGAGGAACGCCGCCACGCCCACGTTCGCCGCCGCGCCCACCGCGCAGACCAGGCAGAATGACACCCAGCCGCCGAGCAATTCGCGTCCCTTGAGCCGCTGCTCGCGATAGGTCAGCGCATTGTTGACGAAGAAGTTGAAGGTCATCGCCACGAGCGTCGCGACGATCGTCGACGCGACGAAGCGCAGCCCGAATCCCCGGAACAGCAACCACAGCACCGCGAAATGCACCCCCGCGCCCACCCCGCCGATCGCAGAGAACATCGCGAACCTGACCGGCACGATCCGCCCGAACATCCGGTCGTAGAGCGCGATCAGATATTCGAGCGCGACGACATGGTCGAGCTTGCTCTCGCCGACGGTGCGCGTGCGGAAGGTGTAGGGCATCTCGCGGAAATTGAACGGGCGGTGGTGCGCGGTCATGATGTCGAGCAGGATCTTGAACCCGATCCCCGACAGCGCCGGCACCAGCGCGCGCACCAGCCCGGTGCGGATCATGAAGAAGCCGCTCATCGGATCGCTGACATCGGCCTTGAGCACGCGCCGCGACAGCCGCGTCGCGAACGCTGATTTGGCGACGCGGTCATGGTCCCATTCGCCGGTGCCGCCGCCGCTGCAGAAGCGCGATCCGATCACCAGATCGAGGCTCTCGTCCTCCTGCAGCGCGTCGAGCATCGCCGTGAGCAAAGTCTCGTCGTGCTGCAGGTCGCCGTCGATCACCGCGACGATCGGCGCCGCGGTCGCGCACATCCCCTCGATGCATGCCGACGAAAGCCCGCGCCGCCCGATCCGCTGGATCACGCGCACGCGCGGATCGATGCGGGCGAGCGCGCGCGCGGCGTCCGAGGTGCCGTCGGGGCTGTCGTCGTCGACGAAGATCGCTTCCCAGCCGCGCCCCGCGAGCGCCTCGTCGAGGCTCGCGACCAGCGCCGCGACGTTGCCGCGCTCGTTGAAGGTCGGGACGACGATCGCCAATTCGAGCAGCTTCGGGGTCACGCGAGCTCCCGGATCACCGCATCGCCCATCGCGCCGGTCGAGAGGTCGCCGCCCAGGTCCGCGGTCCGCGCCCCCGCCGCCAGCGTCTTCGCCACCGCCGCCTCGATCCGCGTCGCGTCGCCCGGCTTGCCCAGCGAATGCCGCAGCAGCATCGCCGCCGAAAGGATCGCGCCGCATGGATTGGCCTTGCCCTGCCCGGCGATGTCGGGCGCGCTGCCGTGGATCGGCTCGTACATGCCGTTCGCGCCGCTCCACGCGCTGAGCGAGGCCGAGGGCAGCATCCCGATCGATCCCGCGCACATGCTCGCCTGGTCGGAGAGGATGTCGCCGAACAGGTTGCCGGTGACGATCACGTCGAACTGGGTGGGTGCGCGCACGAGCTGCATCGCGGCATTGTCGACATACATGTGTGTCAGCTCGATTTCCGGATAGTCGAGCGCCAGCTCGTTGACGACGTCGCGCCAGAGCTGGCGAGGTCTCGAGCACATTGGCCTTGTCGACCGAGCAGAGCTTGCGCCGGCGCCGCTTCGCCATCTCGAAGCCGACGCGCGCGATCCGCTCGATCTCGGCCTCGTCGTAGTGCATCATGTCATAGCCCTGGCGCAGCCCCTCGAGCGTCGTCCGCCGGCCCTTCTCGCCGAAATAGACGTCGCCGGTCAGCTCGCGGACGATCACCAGGTCGAGCCCGCGCACCACCTCGGGCTTGAGCGGCGAGGCGTCCTCCAGGCCCGGATAGAGCGTCGCCGGGCGGATGTTGGCGAACAGCCCCAGCTCGCGCCGGAGCCCGAGCAGCGCCGCCTCGGGCCGCAGCCGCCGCTCGAGCGCCTCGAACCGCGGATCGCCGACCGCGCCGAACAGCACCGCGTCGGCGCGCTTGGCGAGCGCCAGGGTGTCGGGCGGCAGCGGCCGCCCCGCCGCGAGATAGCCCGCGCCGCCCACCGGCGCCGCCTCGAAGCTCAATCCCGCGTCGAGTGTCTCGAGCACGCGCCGCGCCTCGGCGGTCACTTCGGGCCCGATCCCGTCCCCGGCCAGCACTGCGATCAACGGCATTCAACGCACCTCAAGGTCAGCCCCCTTCAGGAAGGGCTCCGCGCCTGCCCGATCTCTTCGTTTTAGGCAACCGCCCGCATCAGCCGATCGACCAGCCGCGCGCGCGCCGGCAGCACGTCCGCGGCGGCGCGCGGTCAGCAGGTCGCGCTCGAGGAAATGGCCGGTGATCCTCAGCCCGTCGAGGATATCGGGCCATTCCGCCGCCCCGCCCTCGGTCAGGAATCGCGGCAGCGGCATCAGCCGGTTCTCATAGCCCCACCGCGCCCGATCGGCTGACAGCGCCGCCGCTGCGGGGGCTGACGAAGGCGAGGTCGTCGTTCGCCCCCGTCGCCACGCAGCGGCCCAGATCGAGCCCGAACCCCAGCTCGGCGAGCAGCAGCAGCTCGTAGCGCACCAGCGCCGCCGCCCATCCGCGCGCCACCGGCGCCGCCTCGATCGCGCCGAGCACGCCGTCGAGCGCGCCGTGGAGCCGCGGATAGGCCTGACCCTCGGGCAGCGCCGCGGCGGTCAGCGCGGTCGCCCAGTCGAGCGCCGCCGCAGGCAGCGGCTCGCGGAACAGCGGCGCGCGGCTGTGGATCAGCTCGACGGTGAGCGCCGCCAGTTGCTCGTCGGTCCGCGCGCGCCATTCGCCGAGGATGAGGTTCGCCGGCTGGAGCACCGGCTTCAACCGGCGCGACCCCGCCCGCCGCGGACATAGCCCGCCTGCATGCCTTCGCCCGCGGTGAGCGCGCGCACCACCGCGCCATGCTCCCCGTGCGCGCGGACGGAGAGGACGATGGCTTCGGCGCGGAGATGCATGGGAAGTGTCTACTTGATCCTCCCCGGCACGGGGAGGGGGACCATGCAAAGCATGGTGGAGGGGGAGAGCCACCAGGAGAATCGCTCGTGGCGCTCCCCCTCCACCACGCCGCTTCGCGACGCGGTCCCCCTCCCCGTGCCGGGGAGGATCAGCCCCGCCGCACCTTCCTCGCCAATTTCCCCAGCCCCGCCGCATTCACCGCGCGCTTACCCAGCGCCACCGCGCGGTTGAACCCGCCCAGCGCCGCCATCGTCACCCGGTTGGCCAGCGACGGCCGCAGCAGCAGCAGGTCGACGCACGCCACCCCGCCGGTCGCCATCTGGCGCTTGTGCTGGCCCTCGCCCTCGGTGAAGTCGAACCGCGCGTAGCGGCCTCGTCGAACAGATCGCGCATCGCCCTCGACCTGGAGCACCGCGCCGGGCGAGAGATCGTTGAACGCCGGATCGTGCCCGACATGTGCATAGATCACGGTATCGCCCAGCACCGGGCAATAGAGATAGGCAGCCGGCTCGCCCGCGACATAGAGCAGCCACGCGCGCACCTTGTCCGCCGCCGCCAGGCCGAGCCATCGCGCCGAGGAACTCGGGGCTGTCGGGCAGCCCGCCGCCCATCAGCCGCTCCTGATAGGTCCTGAGCGCGACGCGCCGCGCAACGTCGTGGAACGCCTCCAATTCATCGGGCGTGCGGAAATGGCGCACGTCGAGGTCGCCGCCGCTCTCGTGCGCGATCTTCTTGGCCTTGCGGCGGAGCTGCTGGCGGGTATTGGCGGGAAAGCCCCGCGAACCAATCGTCGAAGCTGCCGGTCAGCTCGGCAAAATAGCGCGTGTAGCGCTGGCGCACGAACGGCAGCATGTCGCCCGAGGCATAGACCATCGCCGCCTGACGGTCCTCGGGGAGCGAGGTCACCGAATAGCCGTGCGCCTCGCGCGGCAGCGGCGGCAGCACCGGCAGCCGGCCCTCGCGCGCCTCGTTTAGGCTCAGCGGCACGCGCGCCAGGCTGCGCTGGATCGCCATCAGCGTCCGCGCGCCGATCTCGAACTGAGCGGCGTCGGCCGCGCGGTCGCCAACGCCTCGGTCACGCCGCGCGCTCCTCGATCCAATTGGACCAGAGCTGCTCGGCACGGCGCAGCCCGGTGCGCAGCGCGTTCGAGCGCAGCGGCGCATCCTCCTGCCCCAGCCGCAACTCGGGGAGGTCGGCGAAATGGCTGGTCGTCATCGCCGGGCTATGTTCGGCAAGCATTTGGCAAAGCGCTTCGAATCGACGGACATGCACCGCATTGGGCCGCGTTCCCGCGCGGTTGGCAAGCTCGAAGCTGTGCCCGACGATCGTCACCGCGGCGTGGCGGGCGTGGCGCGCATGCTCGAGCGCCGCGCCCATCTCGGCGGCCGAAAGCGCGCAGACCTGGAAATGGCGCAGATGCCCCGGCGCGTCCTCGATCAGCGACACCGGCACTTCGGTGATCCCGCGATGAAGGATCGGCGCGATCTGGCGCGGCGGCAGCGCGATCGCGCTCGGCCAGGGGTGCTCGGCGCCGTTGTGGCTGGTGTCGTAGCGGAAGCCGAGGTCGGCGAGCGCGGGTGAGCGTGTCGTCGCTCGCGGCATAGCTGCCCGCGCGGAACGCCACCGGCTCGGGCGCGCCGGCCGCGGACGAGCATGTCCGATGCCCCCGCGAGCAGCTCGATCTGTTCCGCGAGCGTATAGGAGGTGAGCTCGAACGCCGCGGTCACCTTCCCACCGTCGCCGGGCTTCGCGCCGGCCCAATTGGGGTGGAGATGGAGCTGCACCTCCTGCCCCGCGTCGAGGATCGCCCCGACGACGCGCTTCATCCATTCCATGCCATAGGTGAGCGCCGGCATCGGATCGACGAAGAAGCTCGCCTTGAGCCCCTGGCGCCGGAGCTGCTCGAGCTGCCACGCGATGCCCACCCCGGCGGGCTCGAGCGAGCGCGCGACGATCGCCTCGGCGTCGAGCCCGGCGCTGTGGTGGCGCCACAGCAGCTCGGTATCGATGGTGAGGAACACGCGTGTCGGCATGGCCGCGGAATAGCGCGGAGGCGGTGAAGAAATGGGAAACGGCTATTCGACGTCCGCTGGTTGTAGCGAGGCCTCACCGACCAGATCGGCGACCACGAAATCACCTGGGCTCACATCAAGATCGCTCGGTGCGATATGGGGAATATTTCGAAGCGAAACCGCGTCTTTTTCCCATCGGCAAGCCAGTTTCTCGAGCGCTCGAAAAGGCTTTGGGTCGTATTTCCACCGATCTTTCTTCCTCTTCCACCGAGCTCGATAGATAAAATCCGGAGCTGCTGTGTTCCAGGCGTCTACAAGCGCCGTTCCCATCCACTTTCGATAGAATTTTCCGGAAAGAAGCTTCGACTCTATGCAGAGCGCAACTAACTCGTAGTGATTGAGGAAGGTTAATATCTGGCGACGAACATCCTGATTGTTTTGATTCTTTGGCTTGGCGTAAAGATCTAGGCCATCGCCTTTTCGAACGAGGTCATAGAAGCAATTCTTGGAGTCGCGATAGTGCTCGGTAGATTCGAATTTTTCGATCAAATCTATGGTGGCTTTTTCGCGCGCTATGCGGCGATTGACCCACCAATTCCCCAAAACGGGGACAAGAATCGCAAAGATCGGAATCAGCACAGGCGCTTCGCTGGTTTTGGTTCCCAGCAGCTCTAGAAGGCGCCAAGCCATGGCGCCCACCGCGGTGAGAAAATCGCCGAGTGCGAAGAGTGCGGAATTTATGTATCTTGTTATTGAGCCAACCCAGTCGGTCTCGCTCAATCCAGAACGCCCTCGATAGCCATCCGAAACTCCGTTGCAGCGTCAGAAGGAAGTTAACCATTTGCCAACGAATGTCAAGGTTGGCCGAACGAATACCAAGCGTCGCGACAGGGCTCCTCACCCCGCGTGGAAATAGTCGTACAGCTGCTGCGCCACCGCCGCCGACACCCCCGGCGCCTTCTGCAGATCCTCCAGGCTCGCGCCGCGCACCGCGCGCGCGGTGCCGAAATGCATCAGCAGCGCCTTCTTGCGCGCCGGGCCGATCCCGGGGACGTCATCCAGCGGCGATGCGCCGATCGTCTTGGCGCGCTTGGTGCGGTGCGCGCCGATCGCGAAGCGGTGCGCCTCGTCGCGCAGCCGCTGGAGGTAGAAGAGCAAGGGCGAGTTGACCGGCAGCGTCAGCTCGCGCCCGTCCATCAGGTGGAACACCTCGCGCCCCTCGCGGCCATGGTCCGGGCCCTTGGCGACGCCGACCAGGCACACGTCCTCGATCCCGAGGTCCTCGAGCACGCCCTTGGCCGCGTTGAGCTGCCCGCGCCCGCCGTCGACGAGCACCAGGTCTGGCCAGTCGCCGTGATCGCGATCGGGGTCCTCCGCCTGCGCGCGCGCGAAGCGGCGGCCGAACACCTCGCGCATCATCGCGAAATCGTCGCCGGGGACGGTCTCGGCGCGCTTGATGTTGAACTTGCGATACTGGTTCTTGCGAAAGCCCTCGGGCCCCGCCACCACCATCGCGCCGAGCGCATTGGTCCCCTGGATATGGCTGTTGTCGTAGATCTCGATCCGGTCGGGCGGCTCGGGCAGCTCGAACAGATCGGCGACCTCGCGCAGCAGCCGCGCCTGGGTCGTGCTCTCGGCGAGCCGCCGGTCGAGCGCTTCCTGCGCGTTGCGCTGCGCCTGCTCCATCAGCCGCCGCCGCGCCCCGCGCTGCGGCACGCTGAGCGCAACCCGATGCCCGGCGCGTTCGGCCATCGCCTCGGCGAGCAGCGCGGCCTCGGCCAGCTCGCGATCGACGAACACGTTCCTGGGCGGCGGCACCTCCTCGTAGAATTGCATCAGGAAGGCGCTCAGCACCTCGTCCTCGGGCACCTCGTTGGTGTGCGCGGGGAAGAAGCTGCGGTGCCCCCAATTCTGCCCGCCGCGGATGAAGAAGGCCTGGATCCCCATCACCCCCGATCGGTGCGCCATCGCGAAGATATCGGCATCGCCGACGCCTTCGGCGTTGATCGCCTGCGAGCCCTGGATATAGGTCAGCGCCTTCAGCCGGTCGCGCAGCACCGCCGCCTGCTCGAAATCGAGGCTTTCGGCCGCTGCCTGCATCGCCTCGCCGAGCTTGGCCTGAACCCGTGTCGACTTGCCCATCAGGAAGTCGCGCGCATCGCTGGTCAGCTCGGCATAGCCCGCGGCGTCGATCCGCCCGACGCAGGGCGCCGAGCAGCGGCGGATCTGGTAGAGCAGGCACGGCCGGTCGCGCGTCGCGAAGAAGCCGTCGGTGCAGCTCCTCAGCAGGAACAGCTTCTGCAGCGCGTTGAGCGTCTTGCGCACCTGCCCCGCCCCCGCGAACGGCCCGAAGTAATCGCCCTTGATCCGCCGCGCGCCGCGATGGAGCTGGACGCGGGGAAACTCGTGATCGCGCCGCAGCAGGATGAAGGGGAAGCTCTTGTCGTCCCTCAGCAGCACATTGTACGCGGGCCGGAAGCGCTTGATCAGCTGCGCCTCGAGCAGCAGCGCCTCGGCCTCGTTGTTGGTGGTGACGATCGTCATCGATCGCGTCTGTGCGACCATCCGCTGGAGCCGCTTCGACAGCCGCTGGACCTGGACGTAATTGCCCACCCGGTTCCTGAGCGCGCGCGCCTTCCCCACATAGAGTACGTCGCCGCGCGCATCCTGCATCCGATAGACGCCGGGCCGCGCGGGCAGCGTCTTGAGCACGTTGCGGATCGCCGCCACCCCCGCTTCGAGATCGGGCGCGCCCTCGCCGCGCACGGCATAGGTCGCCTTTTCCTCGTTGAAGCGGTCGGGGGAATTGGGGTCGGACATCGGCGATGATTTAGGGGGTCGCGCCGCGCCCGGCCAGCCGCTTGCGCGGTCTTTCCCTTCGCGCGCGAGCATGGCAGCGTGGCGGGGGCAACGTTGGGGGAGACGTATCGATGCGCTGGTGGCTGACGCCTATTGCGATCCTGCCGTTCGTTCCGATCCAGGCTTCGGCCCAGAGCTGGTATCGCGTCGGCGGAAACGACCGGACCTATTCTTATCTCGATCTCGAATCGCTCGCGGCGAAGGACGGCAAGGTGCGCGCGACGCTGCTTTCCACCTATGCCCATGCAATCGGCGACGCGAAGGTTTCCGCCGCGCAGGTGACGGTCGAATATGATTGCGCCGGCCACAGCTTCCGCACGATCGAATATACCTATTTCGGCACCGCCAGGGACGTGCTCGGCACCGAGCCTTCGGAGACGATCGACCAATGGAAGACGCCCGTCGCCGGGAGCATCGACGAATCCTCGTTCAAATTCGCCTGCACCCGCACCGGCGGCACCAAGGTCGCCGATCCGTTCTCCGACGGCTATTTCGGCCAGAAGTGAACCGCTCGGCACGGCTTGATCGCAGCCCGTGTTGGCTCATAGTGCCGCAAAACGGGAGAGAGTCGTCATGAAGCTGCTGCTCGTATCCGCCGCGTTGCTCGCGCTCGCCGCCCCACTCGCCACCGGCGCCCAGACCGTTCCGCCCGAGATCGCCGCCGCGCTCGCCGATCCCGGCCGGCCCGCCGCCGATTCGGCGCGCGATGCCGCGCGGCATCCGGGCGAGATCCTCGCCTTCATGGGGGTCAAGCCCGGCGACAAGGTCGCCGATTTCCTGATGGGCGGCGGGTATTGGACGCGGATCCTCGCCAAGGCCGTCGGCCCCGACGGGCATGTCTATGCCTATCAGGCAGCCGAGTTCATCCAGTATCGCGCGGCCTATGCCGACGAGCAGAAGGCCGCGGTGGCGGGCTATGCCAATGTCTCGCCGAGCAGCGAATCGCTCGCCACGATCGCCTTCCCAGAGCCGCTCGACGCGATCGTCACCGTGCAGAACTATCACGATCTCCACCTCCGCTTCGCCCCGCCGGGCTTCGCGGCGCTGGTCGCCGCGCGGCTCTATGCGGCGCTCAAGCCCGGCGGCGTGCTGCTGGTGGTCGATCATGTGGCCAATGCCGATCCGGGCTTCGCCGTGCCCGACAAGCTCCATCGCATCGATCCGGCCGCGGCGCGCGCCGAGATCGAGAGCGCCGGGTTCAAATTCGAGGGCGAGAGCCCGCTGCTGCGCAACCCCGCCGATCCGCACACGCTGGTGGTGTTCGATCCCGCGATCCGCGGGCACACCGATCAGTTCATCTACAAGTTCCGCAAGCCGGGCTAGCTGTCGAGCACGCTGCGCACCTTCACCGCAAGCTGGGCGATCGTGAACGGCTTGGCGAGGAAGTGGACGTCGTGGTCGAGCATGCCGTTGTGGACGATCGCGTTGCGGGTATAGCCGGTGGTGTAGAGCACCTTGAGCCCGGGCCGCTTGACCCAGGCCGCCTCGGCGAGCTTGCGGCCGTTCATGTCGGGCATGACGATGTCGGTGAAGAGCAGGTCGATTTGCGGCTGCTCGTCGAGCACCTCGAGCGCGCGCCGCGCATCCTGGGCATGCACCACCACATAGCCGAGCTCGCGCAGCGAATCGACCGACAGGTGGCGCACGCGCTCTTCGTCCTCGACCACCAGGATGATCTCGTCCCCCCGCGCGCGCGGCAGCTCGGCGCCCGCGACGGCCGCGTCGGGCGCCTCGGCCACGCCGAAATGGCGCGGCAGATAGAGCTTCACCGTGGTCCCCACGCCGATCTCGGAATAGATCTTCACATGGCCGCCCGATTGCTTGATGAAGCCATAGACCTGGCTGAGCCCCAGCCCGGTGCCGCTGCCCACGCCCTTGGTGGTGTAGAAGGGATCGAACGCCTTCTCGATCACCTCGGCGGGCATGCCGCAGCCGGTGTCGGAGACCGAGACCATCACATATTGCCCGGGGACCACCTCGGCATGGCGCTCGGCATAATGTTCGTCGAGGTGGCTGTTGGCGGTCTCGATCGTCAGCCGCCCGCCCTCGGGCATCGCGTCGCGCGCGTTGACGCAGAGGTTGACCAGCGCATTCTCGAGCTGATTGGTGTCGACATGCGCGGGCCATAGCCCGCCCGCCAGCACCGTCTCGAAGCGGATCGTCTCGCCGATCGTCCGGCGCAGCAGCTCGGCCATCCCGCCAACCAGCTTGTTGGCGTCGAGCGCGATCGGCGCGAGCGGCTGCTGGCGCGAGAAGGCGAGCAGCCGCGCGGTAAGCTGCGCGGCGCGCTCGGCGCCCTGCATCGCATTGTCGATGCATTCCTCGGCGCGGCGCTTGTCCTTCTGCAGCCGACGCTTGGCGAGATCGAGCGATCCGATCACGATCGCGAGCATGTTGTTGAAATCGTGCGCGATCCCGCCGGTAAGCTGGCCGATCGATTCCATCTTGTGCATCTGGCGGACCTGCGCCTCGGCGGCCTCGCGGCTCGCCGCTTCCTCGCGCAGGTGGGCGTTGGCGAGCGCGAGGTCGTCGCGCGCCTGGGCCGCCGCCGCCGCGCGCGCCCAGGCGTCGCGCGTGACGAAGAAGGCGAGCACGCCCACCGCGAGCGCGCTCAACAGCAGCCAGATGGTGAGCAGCGTCGACTGGCGTTCGGCGGTGGCCAGCCGCGCGGCGAACAGCCTTTGCTCCTCGGCCTTCATCCCCGCGATGAGCGCGCGGCATCGGTCCATCAGCCGCTTGCCCACGCCGGCGCGGATCACTTCGGAAGCGCGGTCGAACTGGTTGGCTTTCGCCAGGTCGAGGCCGACCGACAGCCGCTCGATCCGCGCGCGCGCGGATCTGGCGAGTTGCGCCGCCGCCGCCGCCTGCGACGGATTGTCGGCGACCGCGGCCTGCAATGCCGCCAGTTCACCCTCGATTCGCCGGGTTCCGTCGTAATAGGGCGCGAGATAGCTGGCGTCGTGCGTGACGAGGAAGCCGCGCTGCCCGGTCTCGGTGTCCTGCAGCCGCGAGAGCACCGAGCTCAGCCGCTCCTCGACCTGGACGGTGTGGAGCACCCAGCCCTGCGCGCTCTGCTGGCCGCGGAACAACAGCAGCGTCCCCAGCACCGCCGCGGCGAGCACGCAAAAGGCCACGATCAGCGCGATCAGCCCAAGGTCGCGGCGCGAAGTGAACATGCGCCGTCCATACGGGATTTTAAGGACGGGGCAACGGTCGGAATGCCCGAAGGTCCGGGCCTCGATCCGGGATCAGTTCGCGCGCCCCAGCCCGGCGATGGTCCTGTCGACGATCGCCTTGTCGGCGGCGGCGCCGTGCTGCTCGGCGATGATCGCGGCGGCGGCGCCGGTCGCGGCATCGACCACCCGGGCGCGCACCGCGGCGAGCGCGGCACGTTCGGCGGCGGCGATCTTGTCCTCGGCCATCCTCGCGCGGCGCTCGATCACCGCGGCGGCGTCGGCCTCGGCGCGCTCGGTGATCGCCGTGGCTTCGAGATGCGCGTGCGCGAGGATCGCCTGCGCCTCGGTGTCCGCTTGCTTGGCCTTGGCCTCATATTCGGCCTTGAGCGCCTCGGCGTCGGCGCGGAGCTGCGATGCCTGGTCGAGCTGGTGGCGGATCTCGGCGATCTTCTTGTCGAGCGCGCCGCCGACGATCGCGGGCACGCGCTTCCACAGCAGCACGCCGATCACCGCGAGCATCGCCAGCGCGATCCAGCCCGGCGCCGCCAGCCCGAAAGCGGTCGGCTCGGCGTGCTCGACGCCCGCGGCCGCGCTCAGAATCTCAACCATGGATCGCCGCCTTCACTGCCCTGGCCGCGTCGGCCGTGCTGACCGAGGTCCCCGCCAGCCGCGCGACGATATCCTGCGCCGCCTCGGCGGCGACCGTCTCGATGTCCGCCAGCGCCGCGTCGGCGGCGGCGCGGACGCGTGCCTCCGCCGCTTCGATCCTGGCGGCCGATTCCATGTTCGCCGCATGCAGCCGCGCCTCGGTGGCCCGGGCGGCGGCTTCCTTGGCGGTCGCCGCGACCCGCACCGCTTCGGCGCGGCTCTCGTCCATCCGCGCGCGATACGCCGCCTCGGTCGCGTCGGCGGCCTCGCGTGCGGCCTGCGCCGCCTCGAGATCGCCGGTGATGCGGCGCTCGCGCGCATCGATCGTCGACTGGATCTTGGGCAGCATCGCCTTGCCGATGCCGAAATAGATCACGCCGAGCACCAGCAGCAGCCAGAAGAACTGCGAATAGGCGGCTTCGGCGAGCTGATTGAGCTGCGGCATCGGTCCCGGTCTTACTGCGCGTAGAGGATGATCATCGCGACCGCGAACGCGATCAGCCCGAGCAGCTCGGCGGCGGCGAAGCCGATGAACAGGCGGCCCTGCTGGCCGTCGGCGGCGGCGGGGTTGCGGATCGCGCTCTCAAGGAACGAGCCGAAGACGTTGCCCACGCCGATGGCGGCGGCGCCCACGCCGATCGCCGCGAGGCCGGCGCCGATCACTTTTGCAGATGCGAGGTCCATGTAATGCTCCTTTGGGATTTCAGGTTCTAGTGAAGGTTGACGGCGTCGTTGATGTAGAGCGAGGTCAGCAGCGCGAACACATAGGCCTGGATCGCGCAGACCAGCAGCTCGAGCGCCATGACGCCGGCGATGAACACGAACGACAGCAGGCTGATCGCCGGCCCCATCACCCCGCCGGCGTTGATCCCGGCGACGACGAAGCTGCCGAACACCTCGACGAGGATGTGCCCGGCGATCATCGCGACGAACAGTCGCAGCGCCAGGCTGAACGGGCGCACCATGAACGAGACGAACTCGATCGGCACGATCAGCAGCTTGAGCACGAACGGCGTGCCCTTGGGGATGAACAGCGAGAAGAAATGGAAGCCGTGGCGCCAGAAGCCGGTGACGAGGACGATCGAGAAGCTGATGATCGCCATCACCCCGGTCACGGTGAACTGGCTCGTCACGGTGAAAGGCTGCGCGCCCGGCACGATCCCGAACGGCATCAGCCCGAGCAGGTTCGAGACCAGGATGAACATGAAGATCGTGAACACCCACGGCACGTAGCGGCGCCCCTCGGATCCGTGGACGCAGGTGCGCAGCATGTGCTCGATGAAGCCGTTGATGCTCTCGACCGCCATCTGCCAGCGGCCGGGGACGAGCTCGCGCTTGAGCCCGCCGACCATGAACAGCCAGATCAGCCCCAGCACGATCAGCATCCACAGCGCCGAATTGGTGAAGACGAACGGGCTCCCGTCCAGATTCCCCGCGATGGCGTGAATCGAGAACTGGTGCATCGGGTCGATCTTGGTCTCGGCGCCTGCGCTCATCACCCATTCCTGCCCTATTCGGGGCGTTGCTGCGAAATCTTGTACACTTCCCAGATGGCGGCGCCGAACCCGACGAACAGCATCACCACCGCGATCCAATGCGTGTGCGCAACCTGATCGACCACCCAGCCGATCGCCGCGCTACCCAAGGGATACCCGAACAGGACGGACAGGATGCGCATTCCCTGGGCCTGCCCCTTGCCGGGGGTGCCCGCGAATGCGGCGTTCTTGGCCGCTTCTCCCGCCTGCGCCCGGTTGAGCCGCGCGTCGAGCGAAGCCAGCCGTGCGTCCTGGGGAGACGGGTCCTGACCGGGTTGCTCGTCCGCCATGCCGTTCATCCATGTGCGGCCGCGCTTCTGGAAGCGCGCGCCGAAGGGGTTGGGACATGCCGGCGAACGACCCCGCCAAGGCGCGGTTCCTTTAGGAAGGGGCAAACCCCAAGTCAACATGGCCGATGCGGCGGCACGGCAATGGTTTGCGCCGGGTCCGGTACGCGCTAATCCAGACCAATGCCCGCCAAGCCCCCCGACAACTCCGGCCACCGCGCCCGCCTGCGCCGGCGGCTGTTCGAGGGCGGACCGGATGCACTGCTCGATCACGAGCTGATCGAATATCTGCTCGCGCTCGCGATTCCCCGGCGCGACACCAAGCCGCTGGCCAAGGCGCTGCTGCACGAGTTCGGCGGGATCGCCGGGCTGCTCACCGCCGATGCCGAGGCGCTCGCACGCGTCCCCGGCATGGGCGAGACCAGCGCCGCCGCGCTCAAGGCCGCGCACGCCACCGCGCTGCGGCTGCTGCGCGCGCAGGTCGCCGCGAAGCCGGTGCTCGCCAACTGGCAGGCGCTGCTCGACTATCTGCGCGCCGACATGGCGCACCACGGCATCGAGCGCGTCCGCGTGCTCCACATGAACAGCCGCAACATGCTGATCCGCGACGAGCTGATGGGCGAAGGCTCGGTCGACGAGGCCGCGGTCTATGTCCGCGAGATCATCCGCCGGGCGATCGATCTCGGCTCGGCGGGGATCATCCTCGTCCACAACCATCCCTCGGGCGATCCGGCCCCGAGCCGCGCCGACATCGACCTCACCCGCCGCGTCGCCGAAGCGGGCAAGCGGCTCGGCGTCGCGCTCCACGATCACGTCATCCTCGGCGCCGAGGGCCATTCGAGCCTGCGCGCGATGGGACTGATCTGAAGGCCTTCGCCCACGCTCCGTCGTCACCCCCGCGAAAGCGGAGGCCCATCTCGTGTGCGAGCAGCAAATACACGGGCAATGATGGCGGATAGTACGGGAGATGGGGCCCCGCTTTCCCGGGGATGACGGTAAATGCTCCGCGAGCCCATCGGTCCTCGGCCCATCGCTCCCCACGCAAAGCGGCCGCCGGAAATCCGGCGGCCAGGTTACGACGGCTTGGGGGTCAGGAACGTGGTCATCTCGGCGTTGGTGACCGTCTTGCTCTTGTCGGCGTCGGCGATCCCGAACGCCTGGCCCACCCAGGTGGTGGCCGCAGGGGTCTGCGCGTCGAAGCTCGGCTCCGAAGCGGTGCGCAGCGCGATCAGCCAGGCGCCGAACTCGGCCTTGTCGAGCGTGCCGTTGCCGTCCTTGTCGTAAGTCGGCCAGCCGGCGCCGACCGCCAGCGCGACCTGGTCCGGAGTGGTCGCGGGCGCGGGCTGCGCAGGCGCGGTGGCGGTCTGGACGGGCGCCGGCTGCGCGGGCGTCGCGGCGGTCTGCGCATCGGGAGCCGCGGGCGCCGGCGCGGGCACCTGGGCGTCGGGAACGGGCTGAGGCGCCGGCACCGTCTGCGGGGCGACCGTAGTCGTCCCCGCGGGTGTGTTCTGCGCCAGGGCAGGCGTGGCTATCGCCACTGAAGTCGCAAGAAGAACATAGTTAAGCATTTGAAAAACTCCTGTAATACTGGTCCGGCGCTCGCGCTGCGCGAGCGGAGCGCACTTGCTCGGTACTCGGGAAACAAACGCGCCATCGCGACGCGACGTTCCCCTCTTCACCCACCTGTTGCTCGCTTCGCCCCGGCGCGGCGACGGCCCATCGCAATTCGATTGCGCTGTGTCGCGCCGGCCACGCGGCCGGGCGGGTTTGCCCCATGGGTCGCCCCCTGCTAGGGCCGCGCCGGTCCCGCAACGCCCCGAAAGCCCGCCATGGTCCCCCGCTATGCCCGCCCCGCGATGACCGCGATCTGGTCGCCCGAGACGCGGTTCCGCATCTGGTTCGAGATCGAGGCGCACGCCACCGATGCGCTCGCCGAGCTCGGGGTCGTCCCCAGGGAAGCGGCGCAGGCGATCTGGGCCGCCGACAAGGCCGCTCCGCCCTTCGACATCGCCCGCATCGACGCGATCGAAGCCGAGACCAAGCACGACGTCATCGCCTTCCTCACCCATGTCTCCGAGCGCACCGGCGACGCCGCGCGCTTCCTCCACCAGGGGATGACCAGCTCGGACGTGCTCGACACCTGCCTCGCGGTCCAGCTCGCGCGCGCGTCGGATCTGCTGATCGCCGATCTCGATGCGTTGCTCGCGGTGCTCCGCCGCCGCGCCGAGGAGTTCAAATACACCCCGACGATCGGCCGCAGCCACGGCATTCACGCCGAGCCGACCACCTTCGGGCTCAAGCTCGCCGAGGCCCATGCCGAGTTCGCGCGCAACCGCGCCCGCCTCATCGCCGCGCGCGCCGATGTCGCGACCTGCGCGATCTCGGGCGCGGTGGGGACCTTCGCCAACGTCGATCCGCGCGTCGAGGCCTATGTCGCCGAGAAGCTCGGCCTCGTCCCCGAGCCGGTCTCGACGCAGGTGATCCCGCGCGATCGCCACGCGATGTTCTTCGCGACGCTGGGCGTGATCGCCTCGTCGATCGAGCGCGTCGCGACCGAGATCCGCCACCTCCAGCGCACCGAGGTGCTCGAGGCCGAGGAATATTTCGCGCCCGGGCAGAAGGGCTCGTCGGCGATGCCGCACAAGCGCAACCCGGTGCTGACCGAGAACCTCACCGGCCTCGCGCGGATGATCCGCGGCTATGTCACCCCCGCGCTCGAGAATGTCGCGCTGTGGCACGAGCGCGACATCAGCCATTCGTCGGTCGAGCGCTACATCGGCCCCGACGCCACGATCACACTCGATTTCGCACTCGCGCGGCTCGCCGGGGTGATCGACAAATTGCTCGTCTATCCGGCGCGGATGGAGAAGAACCTCGATCGCATGGGCGGCCTGGTCCATTCGCAGCGCGTGCTGCTCGCGCTGACCCAGGCCGGCGTCAGCCGCGAGGATGCGTACCGGCTCGTCCAGCGCAACGCGATGAAGGTATGGGAATCGGACGGCCAGCTCTCGCTGCTCGATCTGCTCAGGGCCGATCCCGACGTGAGCGCCGCGCTCTCCCCCGCCGAGCTCGAGGCCAATTTCGACCTCGCCTATCACTTCAAGCATGTCGACACGATCTTCGCGCGGGTGTTCGGCGCCGGCTGAGCCGCCCGCCCGCTCGCAGACGACGAACGGCGCGCGTTGCCTAGCAATGTTGGGTTTCCCCGATTAGCGTGTCGGCGCGAGGGAGGAGCTTATGGCAACGATCGGCGCGTCGGTGGGCAAGGGCGGGGCCAACAAGCCGAGCGACGTGCTCACCGTCCAGAAGCTGCTCAACGCCTTCCAGCTCGCGCAGGGCCAGCCCGGGCTGATCGTCACCGGCAGCGTCGACGGGCCGACGATCGTGGCGATCCAGGCCTATCAGGCGAAGGTCGTCGGCCTCGCCGCCCCCGACGGGCGGATCGATCCGGGCGGCAAGACCTGGACCGCGCTCGCCGCCGGCACGGGGCTCGCGCCGCCATACAGCGGCGCCGGCTGGTGGCACGCCAACCAGGCGAAATATCCCAACAGCGCCGCGCTGGCCGATCTCGCCCCGCCGTTCCGCGACAACGCCGCCGCCTTCGTCAAGGCGCTGCGCGACGCCGGCGCGACGGTTACCGTTTCCGCGACGCGGCGCAACGAGACCCGCGCCAGGCTGATGCACTATTGCTGGCAGGTCGCGCACGGCACGATCGCGCCCGCGCAGGTGCCGCCGATCCCCGGCTGCGCGATCGCCTGGGACCACGGCGACCTCGCCAAGTCCAAGGCGGGTGCGAAGGAGATGGTCGATCTATTCGGCATCGCGTTCGAGCCCTCGCTCACCTCGCTCCACATCCAGGGCCGCGCAGTCGACATGACGATCGCCTGGTCGGGCACGCTCGCGATCGCCGACAGGGCCGGCAAGATCCACAGCCTCGGGGCGCCGCGCAGCGGCGAGACCAACAGGGATCTCCACGCGGTCGGCGCCACCTATCAGGTGTTCAAGCTCCTCTCCGATCCGCCGCACTGGAGCGAGACGGGGCATTAGGGGCGTTCAGTTCAAAGCCTCCGACCCGCCCCAGGCTTTGTCGTCACCACCGGACTTGTTCCAGGGTCCGCTGCGCGCCTGCGCGAATCCATGGAGCCTTTGTTCCCGCCAATGCGGCACGGATGGACCCCGGCCTTGTTCCGGGGTGACGGGCGGTTCCGAAGCGGCTATTATGACAACGCTATCAGAAGCGCCGGACGGGCGCCGGAAACGGGCAGGAGACGGAAACATGGCACGACCCTCGCTGGCGCTTGGCGCAGCGCTCCTATCGCTGGCGCTCGCAGGTCCAACCTCCGCCCGCCATGCTCCGCCAGCCGCGCGCCCGGCGATCACCGGAATCTCGCACCTCGCGGTCTATTCGGCCGACGCCGCCGCGAGCGAGCATTTCTATGTCGCGATCCTCGGCGCGCGGAAGGGCACGGATCCCGAGGATCCCGAGGGCGTCCGCTATTATTTCAGCCCGCAGCAGTTCGTCGAGGTGCTGCCGCTCCCCGCCGGCCAGGGCCCCAGCCGGCTCGCGCACGCCGCCTACAACACCGCCGACGCGATCGGGCTGCGCGCCTGGCTGGCGGCGCGCGGCGTCAAGGATCTCTCGCCGGTGTGGCGCACGCCGGACGGCAGCCGCTGGTTCGACGCGGTCGATCCCGAAGGCAACCAGCTCCAGTTCGTCCAGCCCATCACCAGCGACGCGACTCCCTCCCCCGATGCGATCAGTGGACGGATCATCCACATCGGCTATGTCGTCCACGGCCGCGCGGCGGAGGATGCCTTCTACCGTGATCTGCTCGGCTTCCGCCCCTATTGGTGGGGCGGGTTCAACGCGGGGTCGGTCGACTGGGTGTCGCAGCAGGCGCCCGACGGGCCCGACTGGCTCGAATATATGATGGTCGGCCCCGGCTCGGACGTCCCGCTCGACAAGGTCGACGCCAACCAACTCGGCGTGCTCAACCACCTCTCGCTCGGCGTCCCCAACATGGAGGCGGCGGTCACCCGCCTGATCGCGGAGAACCGCCTCAGCAAGCGCCACGACGGCCCGCAGATGGGGCTCGACGGCAAATGGCAGGCCAATCTCTACGATCCCGACGGCACGCGTATCGAGCTGATGGAGTTCCAGCCCTCGACCAAGCCGTGCTGCTCGAGCTTCATCGCGGAGAGCCCGACGCATTAGGCTCTGTCCTCATGACGGAAGGGGGGTAATCGAATCGGGGAGCCGCCCCACAGGATATGAAGACAAGCTTTACAGCTAGCCTTCATATCTCTACCGGTCCGAATCATGACCGAACCAGCAGACGGCCCACCCGATTCGCCCGCCGTGACGCTGGCGCAGGAACTGCGCGGCTTCGCCGGCAAGCTGAAGCGCCGCCTGCGCGAGCAGGCCGACGCGGGCGATCTGACACCATCGCAGACCGCCGTGCTCCTTCGCCTGGAGAAGGATGGCCCGGCCACCACCTCGGCGCTTGCCCGCGCGGAGGGGATGCGGCCGCAATCGATGGGGTCCGTCATCGCCGCGTTGGAGAGGGCCGGGCTGGTGTTCGGCTCGCCCGATCCGGCGGACGGGCGACAGACGATCCTGTCGTTGACCAACGGGTGCCGCGCCTGGCTCGCGCACGGCCGCGCCGCCCGCCAGGATTGGCTGTCGCGCACCATCGCAGCCCGGCTCTCGCCGCAGGAGCTGGAGCGGCTCGCGATGGCGATGCCGCTGCTCCGGCGCCTCGCGGACGAATAGCTCGAACCCTACCCTGCACCCCTTATCCTTATCGAGGAAACGATCCATGCCCCTGACCACGCTCGACCCGAATACCGCGCTGATCGTCGTCGACCTCCAGAAGGGCCTGGTCGGCGCCATGCCTGCCGAAACGTTCGATCCGGTCGTCGCGCGAAGCCGCGCATTGGCCGATGCGTTCCGTGCGGGCGGGCTGCCGGTCGTCCTCGTCACCGTCGACGGGATCGCGCCGGGGCGAACCGAGCACGCCGCGCGCCTGCCCAGCGACCTACCCGCCGGATTTGCCGACGTCCTTCCCGAGCTCGCCCGGCAGCCCGGCGACATCCTGGTGACGAAGCGCACCTGGGGCGTCTTCGCGAGCACCGACCTCGAGCGGCAATTGAGGGGCCTCGGCGTCACGCAGGTCGTCGTCACGGGCGTGGCGACGGGGGCCGGCGTCGAATCCACCGCACGCCAGGCCTATGAGGCCGGGTTCAACGTGACGCTCGCCGTCGATGCCATGACCGATTCCCGCGCAGAGGCGCATGCCTTCTGCGTCGCCAGCGTCTTCCCGCGGCTGGGCGAGACCGGAACCACCGAAGACATCCTGCACCTCCTGGAAGGACGCGCCTGACATGCATCCGCTGTATCTTGCCGCCTACTTCTTCGGAGGCGCGACGCTGATGAACGCGATCCCGCATCTCGTCAGCGGCCTGACGGGGCGGCGCTTCCCCAGCCCGTTCGCCAAGCCGCCGGGCAAGGGCCTGTCGTCCGCGATGGTGAACCTGCTGTGGGGCTTCGGAAATTTGGTCGCCGCCTATTTCCTCGTGTGTCGCGTGGGGGAATTCGATCTCCGCGAGACTGGCGACATCGCGGCGCTGGCGCTCGGCATGTTGCTGCTCGGCCTTCATCTTGCGCGGCACTTCGGCCAGCTGAACGGGGGCGGCGGACCCGGCCCGGCGTGAGCGCCGCGGCGCCTTCCGCTCACTGAGGCAAGCCAATTATCGCCTGTGGGCGGGCGGCGCGCTCGTCTCCAACGTCGGCACCTGGGTGCAGCGGACGGCGCAGGATTGGCTGGTGCTGACGGTGCTTACCCACCGCAGCGGCTCGGCGCTCGGAGTGGTCATGGCGCTCCAGTTCGCACCGCAGCTACTGTTGCTGCCCTGGACGGGCTCCGCCGCGGACCATTCGGACCAGCGCAAGCTGCTTATCGCCACCCAGGCGGCGATGGGCATGCTCGCGCTGATGCTCGGCGCGCTCACCGTGAGCGGGGCCGCGCGGCTGTGGCACGTCTATGTCTTCGCGCTGCTGTTCGGGTGCGCGGCGGCGTTCGACGCGCCGGTGCGGCAGACCTTCGTCGCGCAGTTGGTCGGCGAAGCGGACCTGCACAACGCCGTCTCGCTCAATTCCATGTCGTTCAACATCGCCAATCTGATCGGTCCCGCCGTCTCGGGGCTGCTGATCGCGGCGATCGGGACCGGCTGGGCGTTTCTCGTCAACGGAGCATCGTTCCTGGCGGTGCTCACCTCGCTGCTGATGCTGGACAAGAGCCGGCTTCACGCCTCGGCGCGGACGAAGCGCACCCCAGGAAGCTTCGCGCAGGGCTTGCGTTACGTTTCGAAGCGCGCCGACCTCATCGCGATCCTCGTCATGCTCTTCCTGATCGGCACGTTCGGGCTGAACTTCCCCATCTTCATCTCGGTGATGGCGGTGAAAGTGTTCCATGCCGACGCGCGCGGCTATGGCCTGTTGTCGTCGGTGATGGCGCTGGGAACGATCGCCGGCGCGTTCCTGAGCGCGCGGCGCGACCGGCCGAGGTTCGCGACGCTGCTGTGGTCCGCCGGCTTGCTCGGGATCGGGTTCGGACTCGCGGGGCTCGCTCCCGGCTACTGGACCTTCGCCGCCGCGCTGATCCTGGTCGGAATCGCCTATCTGACCTTCGTCAACGCCACCAACGGCCTCATGCAGCTTTCGACCGAGCCGGCGATGCGCGGGCGGGTGATGGCGCTGCGGGTCGGCGTGGCGCTGGGCGGCACGCCGATCGGCGCGCCCATCGTCGGCTGGGTCGCGGACCATCTCGGGCCGCGCTGGGCGCTCGGCGTCGGCGCCGCCTCCGGCTTCGCGGCGGCGGCGGTCGCCGTCGCCGCGCTCATGCACCGCGGCGCCGGAGTCAGCCCAGCGCCGACTTGATCTTCGAGAAGAACCCCGTCGTCTGCGGACATTCCTCGCCGGTCTCGGTCGCGCGGAATTCCTCGAGCAGCTCGCGCTGCCGCGCGGTCAGCCTGGTCGGCGTCTCGACCTCGATGTGCACCACCAGGTCGCCGCGCCCGCGCCCCTGGAGCACGGGCATGCCGGCGCCGCGATGCCGCATCTCGCGGCCCGATTGGGTGCCCGGCGCGATCCGGATCACGGTCGATTGGCCGTCGAGCCCCGGAATCTCGATCTCGCCGCCCAGCGCCGCGGTGGTGAAGCTGATCGGCGCGCGCGCATGGAGGTTGGTGCCCTCGCGCTCGAAGATCGGATGCTTGGCGACGTGGAGGAAGATGTAGAGGTCGCCCGCCGGTGCGCCGCGCGCGCCCGCCTCGCCCTCGCCCGACAGCCGGATGCGCGTGCCCTCGTCGACCCCGGGCGGCACGGTGATGCTCAGCGTCTTGGTCTTGTCGGTGCGGCCCTCGCCGCGGCAGCGACTGCACGGATCCTGGATCAGCTCGCCCGCGCCGTGGCACGCCGGGCAGGTCCGCTCGACCATGAAGAAGCCCTGGCTGGCGCGCACCTTGCCCTGGCCGTTGCACGTCTGGCAGGTCCTGGCCTTGGTCCCCGGGGCCGCGCCCGTGCCCGCGCAGGTGTCGCACGCGCCGGAGACGTCGACGGTGATCTCGGTCTTCTTGCCGTGGAAGGCGTCCTCGAGCCTGATCTCCATGTCGTAGCGCAGATCGGCGCCGCGCCGCTGCTGGCGCTGGCCGCCGCGTCCGCCCATGAACTCGCCGAACACGCTCTCGAAGATGTCGCTGAACGCGCCGAAATCCTGCGCGCCATGGCCGCCGCCCATGCCGTTCTTGAACGCGGCATGGCCGAAGCGATCATAGGCCGCGCGCTTCTGCGGGTCCTTGAGCACCTCATAGGCCTCGCTCACCGCTTTGAACTTGGCCTCATGCTCCTTGCAGCCGCCGTTCTTGTCGGGGTGATACTGCATCGCGAGCCGGCGATATGCAGACTTGAGCGTCGCATCGTCCGCGGTCCGCTCGCATTCCAGCAGCTCGTAATAATCGACTTCGGTACTCATCCGCGGCCCCCGCCCCTCAATCCGTCATTCCCGCGGAAGCGGGAACCCATCTCGTGCGCGTCGCGCTTGGTACGACCACCGGGAGATGGGCCCCCGCTTTCGCGGAGGTGACGGTTGAAGCACATAACTTACGCCTTGTTGTCGTCCACCTCGGAGAATTCGGCGTCAACGACTTCCTCGCCGCCTGCCTCGCTCCCCGCCGCCGCGCCCGCCGAAGGAGAGGCCTCGGCCTGCTGCTGCTTCTCGTAGATCGCCTGGCCGAGCTTCATCGCGACCTGCGCGAGGTTCTGCGCCTTCTGCTGCATCGCATCGGGATCGCCGCCCTCGACCGCCGCCTTGGCATCGTCGATCGCCGCCTGGATCTCGGACTTGAGCCCCGCGTCGACCTTGTCGCCATTGTCGGCAAGCTGGCGCTCGGTGGTGTGGATCAGGCTCTCGGCGTTGTTGCGCGCCTCGGCCGCGGCGCGGCGCTTCTTGTCCTCCTCGGCGAACTGCTCGGCGTCGCGGACCATCTGGTCGATGTCTGCCTCCGAGAGGCCGCCCGAGGCCTGGATGCGGATCTGCTGCTCCTTGCCGGTGCCCTTGTCCCTGGCGCTCACGTTGACGATGCCGTTGGCGTCGATGTCGAAGGTGACCTCGATCTGCGGCACGCCGCGCGGCGCCGGGGGAATGCCGACCAGATCGAACTGGCCGAGCATCTTGTTGTCCGCCGCCATCTCGCGCTCGCCCTGGAACACGCGGATCGTCACCGCCTGCTGGTTGTCGTCGGCGGTCGAATAGACCTGGCTCTTCTTGGTCGGGATCGTGGTGTTGCGGTCGATCATCCGGGTGAACACCCCGCCCAAGGTCTCGATGCCCAGGCTCAGCGGAGTCACGTCGAGCAGCAGCACGTCCTTGACGTCGCCCTGGAGCACGCCCGCCTGGATCGCCGCGCCGATCGCCACCACCTCATCGGGGTTGACGCCGGTGTGCGGCTCCTTGCCGAAGAACTCCTTCACGATCTGGCGCACCTTGGGCATGCGCGTCATGCCGCCGACCAGCACCACCTCGTCGATCGCGCTCGCCTTGACGCCCGCGTCGGCCAGCGCCTTGCGGCACGGCTCGAGCGTGCGCTGGATCAAATCCTCGACCAGCCGCTCCAATTCGGCGCGGTTGATCTGGCGGACGAGGTGCTTCGGCCCATTGGCGTCGGCGGTGATGAAGGGCAAATTGACCTCGGTCTGCTGCGCCGACGAAAGCTCGATCTTCGCCTTCTCGGCGGCTTCCTTGAGCCGCTGCAGCGCGAGCTTGTCCTTGGTCAGGTCGATGCCCTCGGCCTTGCGGAAATCCTCCGCGAGATACTGGACGAGCTTCGAATCGAAATCCTCGCCGCCCAGGAAGGTGTCGCCGTTGGTCGCCTTGACCTCGAACACGCCGTCGCCGATCTCGAGCACCGAGATGTCGAAGGTGCCGCCGCCCAGGTCATAGACCGCGATCGTCTTGCCGTCGTTCTTGTCGAGGCCATAGGCCAGCGCCGCCGCGGTCGGCTCGTTGATGATGCGCAGCACCTCGAGGCCGGCGATCTTGCCGGCGTCCTTGGTCGCCTGGCGCTGGGCGTCGTTGAAATAGGCCGGGACCGTGATCACCGCCTGGGTGACCGTCTCGCCGAGATAGGACTCGGCGGTTTCCTTCATCTTCTGGAGGATGAAGGCCGAGATCTGGCTCGGCGAATATTCCTCGCCGCCCGCCTTCACCCAGGCGTCGCCGTTCGATCCCTTGACGATCGTATAGGGCACCAGCTCGGTGTCCTTCCTGGTGATCGGATCGTCGAAACGGCGCCCGATCAGCCGCTTGACCGCATAGACGGTCGAATCCGGGTTGGTCACCGCCTGGCGCTTGGCCGGCTGGCCGATCAGCCGCTCGCCGTCCTTGGCGAAGGCGACGATCGACGGCGTGGTGCGCGCGCCCTCGACATTCTCGATCACCTTGGGCTTGCCGCCCTCCATCACCGCGACGCAGCTGTTGGTCGTGCCGAGATCGATTCCGATTACTTTTGCCATGGTCCCTCGTTGGCCCCTATCAAATCAAAGTGTGATGCCGCGCCCCACAAGAGGCGACGCGACCGTTCCGGGGACGGATATAGGTGGGCCGCGGCTTGCCGCAAGATTGGCGGCGAACTAGGGAATTTCCCGAAACGGGAGACGGTTGGAATGCGCGCATTCGCGGGGATCATCGCACTGGCCCTGGTCGCGGCCTGCCACCAGGCGCCGGCCGAGCTCAAGGTGACGGGCGCCTGGGTGCGGCTGCCCGCCGTCCAGGAAGGCGCCGCGGCCGGCTATTTCACGATTTCGGGCGGCGAGCAGCCGACGACCTTGCTGTCGGTCTCGGCCCCTTTCGCGATCCGCACCGAGCTGCACGAGAGCATGGCCGGCGGCCAGGGCATGATGGCGATGAAGCCCTTGAAGGACGTGGCGATCCCCAAACGCGGGACGGTGGTCTTCGCCCCCGGCGGCAGGCACGTCATGCTGTTCGACGTTGGCCCGAACCTGCACGCCGGCACCCGCGCCCCGCTGACGCTCAACTTCGCCGACCGCCGCGCGATCACGGTCGACGCGCAGGTGCTGAACGCCGGCGATCCGCCGCCCGCTCCGCCCAAGCCCTAACGCAGCGCCGCCACCCATGCCTTGAGCGCATCGCCGTCGTCGAGCGGGCCCGGATAGGGCCGGTCGGGCGCGTAGGGGCCGAAGTCGTCGGCGCCCACCACCACCTTCTGCAGCGTCGAGAAGGTCCGCAGCCCCGATGGAAGCACGATCTCGCGGACTTCCATGTAGCGCGTCGAGACGTCGGTCGCCTCGCCGACGTGGAGCGCGCCGAGCCGCCGGAACAGGTCGGTCGCGAGCAGGCACGAGCTGAAGCAGCTCCGGTCCGTCACCAGCACCAGCCGTCCGCGCATCGCCGAGGGCGGTAGCGCCGGCTCCCGGCCACGCGATGCGGGCCGCGCCTCGCGCACGCACGGCGGGAGCGCCGGAGCGAAGCCGCGCCCTTCCTTCACCGCCGCGGCCATGTCCGCCGCCAGATCGCTCCAATATTGCGCGATATTGGGATCGCCCTGCGCCTTGCTTCGCGCCGCCGCGGATTCCACCGCGGGCAGGTTGCCCGCGGTCGCGCGCCAGAACGGGCCGGTGCAGCCGTGGATTTCCGGCCAGGCCGCCTTGGCGCGCGCTTCTCCCACCAGCGCCGCCGCGATCCGATCGGCGTAATCCGAGTTGCCGCCGCCGTTGCCGCGCAGGTCGAGCACCACCATCGGCGCCGCGCGCAGCGCCGTCTGCTGCGCGGTGACCGCATCGACCACTTTCTGCGCCGAGGGGTCGAGCGTCTCCAGCGCGATCCAATAGCCGCCCGCGAACGGCGTGACGCCCATCCCCGCCCGCGCCGGGTGCGTCACGCTCGCGGCCAGCGCCTCGAGCCGCGATTGCGCGATCCGCCGCCAGGCGAGCGTCACCGTTTGCGGTGCGCCGCCATCCCTGGCGAAGCTGCATGCGGTCGGCCGCGCCAGGAACGGATTGCCGTCGTCGATCAGCAGCGTGGGCGCGCGCCGCGCCAGCTCGGCCTCGATCGCCGGGTTCGCGCCGAACCGGCCGAGCCGGTCGACCGCCCAGGCCTGCGCCGCCACCCCCGTCGCACGCCACCAGCCGCGCGCCGGTCAGCGCGGGCTCGCCTTCGGCCTGGTCCTGCGCGCCGACCACCCACTGGCCGCCCTGGCGCACGATCACCAGCCCCGCCCAGGTGCGCACCGTCCAATAGACCTGCGGCGACGACCAGATGTGCCCGTCGCGGAAATCGGTCGCCAGCCCGCTCATCAGCGCGGCATAGCCGGCATAGTCGCTCACCTTGGGCAGCCGCTCGGCGACATGCGCGCGTGCCGCCGCCAGCCGCGCCTGGAAGGCGGCATCGCCCAGCTCGGGGGCGGCACCCGGATGGTTTTCGGCGATCAGCGCCAGCGCGGCCTGCGCGTCGCCCGCGGCGATCGTCCGCCACGCCGCCGGCGTCTCCTGCGCCCGCGCCGGCGCGATCGCCGCCAGCATCAGCCCGATCGCGAATGCAATTCGTTTCACGCCGTCTCCTCCCGGATCTCCCCCTGCGCCACCTCGCTCGCGATTCCCCCGTCGAGCCGCCCGAGCGCTGCCGCGCGCCACAGCACCGCCACTCCCACCACCGTACACAGCACCAGCGCCGCGAGCGAGGCCTCGGGCCCGAAGGCGCCGCCGCTCAGATAGTCGGGCGCCCCCGCCACCGTCTTCATCGCCAGTGGCCCGCCACCGAACCCGCCGCCACCCGAGACCGGCGCGCCCAGCGCCCAGCCCTGGGTGAAGTTCCACCCCGCGTGCAGCCCGATCGACACCCACAACCGCCCGGTCAGGATATAGAAGGCCGCGAGCATGATCCCCGCCTCGGCCGCGATGCACACCGCCGCGAACGGGGTGCTGTTTGGATTGGCGAGATGCGCCGCGCCGAACAGCAGCGCCGACGCCGCCAGCGCCGGCCATGCCCCCAGCGCGCGCCACACCAGCCGCAGCAGCACCAGCCGGAACACCGTTTCCTCGACCACCCCCGATTCGAACGAATTGCCGATCGCGCCGAATATCTTGGTAACCGGCTGCGGCGTCAGCGTCACCCAGCCGCCCTGCCACAGGATCAGCCCGGTCGCGCCCATCACCGCCGCGCCGATCGCCAGCCCGGTCAGCAGCTCGGGCACCATCCGCGCGAGCGCGAATTCGCTCGGCGCGCGCGCCTCCGCCCAGCGCACCGCGAGCACATAGACCGCGACCGCCGCCAGCGGCCCCACGATCAGCGCGGCCAGCTTGATCGGCACGGGCAGCAGCTCGAGATGGGCGGGATCGATCGCGTGCGTCGCCGCCCAGCCGCGCGCGATCGCGTTGGCGACCAGCGCGAAGGCGCCGACCACGAGCGCCGCGAGCAGCAGCATCCAGCCCAGCGCCCGCGCCGCGATCCATGGCCCCGGATGGAGGAACCGGCGGCTCCCCAGTTCGACGACACGACCCATTCCCCGCTCTCCACCTTGTTCGGTTTCGGGCCTAGCACGACTGCGGCGCCGGATCGAATGCGCGCGAAACGAGGTTGAGCCCAAATGACCGATCGTCCGCTCACGCCCTGCGAGACTGCGCTCGCCGCCTCGATCTTCCACGGCGCGATCGATTATGCGCGGGTCCGCGTCCGCAACCGCAAATGGGCGTTCTTCCAGCCGGCGCAGACGACGATGGCGCCGCTCGGCCATATCCATTTCCACCCCGCCGGCGGGCTCTATCGCCCGGATTTCGCCGACGCGCCGATCGACGCGCAGGGCCTGTTCGTCCATGAGATGGTGCACGTCTGGCAGCACCAGCGGGGCATCTTCCTGCCGCTCGCGCGCCATCCCTTCTGCCGCTACGCCTATCGCATCGAGCCCGGCCGGCCGTTCGCGCGCTACGGGATCGAGCAACAGGCCGAGATCGTCCGCCACGCCTTCCTGCTGCGGCGGGGCGTCGCGGTCGCGGGCGCGCCGCCGCTCGCGGTCCTCGCCGAGCTCCTGCCCTTCGCGCGGGGCGCCGATGCGTGAGGGAACTCCGCCCTTCGGCGGGGATTACCCTATCGTTCGCGCCTCCGCGCGATATCCCCGGAAGGAATCCCGATGCTTCGCCAGACCCTGATCGTCGCGCTGCTCACGAGCGCGTTCGTCCCGCTCACCGCCTGCAACACCGTCCGCGGCGTCGGCCGCGACATCGAATCGGTCGGCGACATCAGCCATTGCAAGACCAAGGTCGTCACCCGCAACCATCACCGCGTCCGCGTCTGCCGCTGAGACCGGCCTGGAGCGGCCGGCTCCCATCCTAATCGCTGGTGATCGGATTGTCGCTCGGGACCTTTGAGACCCGGGGCGGCGAAGGCGGAGCCGCGCGCGGCGCGGGAGGCGCGGGGGGCGGCGCGTGACCTGCGCCCGCGCCTGGGCCGGGCCGCGGCGCGGGCGGCCGGTAGCTCGGCCGATCGATCGGCGCGGGGTGGAAGACGGGCCGTTCGGCGGGCAGCGCCGGGCGCGCGGCCGGCGTGGGCCGGCGCACGACATCGGCGCCCGCCTGCGGCGTCGGGCGCGGGCGGTTGGCGCCGTCGGGATCCCAGGGCCGGCGCGGCTGGCGCGGCGCCATCGTTCCCGGCACGGGCGCGCCGGCATCGCTTTCCACCGGCAGGTCGGGCGCGGGGAGGTTCGGCTTGGACGGGCGCTCGAAGCGTGGCGTCGGCGGCTTGACCGGCGGCAGCGCGGGCGCGGCGGGAACGGGCGCGGCGATGACTGGATGCGGCGGCTGCGTGGGTCCCGGCCGGTCGGGCCGACCGCCGGTGCGCGGCCGGCCGGGGCGTCCCGGGCCGCCGCCGCGATGCGCGCCGCGGGGATGCCATTCGCCCGCCACCGGCGGCGTCCAGCGTCCCGGCGCGGGCCCTTGATAGCCGTTCTCCTGCCAGCGCTGGAATTGCTGCTGCTGGGTCAGCCAGCGCCGCCCGTCATGCGCATAGCGGCGATGCTCGAAGATCGCGCCCGCCGATCGCCGATGGCGCGCCCAGCCCGGATAGCGCTGGCGGCCGATCCCCCATTGCCGGTCCCAATCGCCGAGGAACAACCCGAAATCGATCCACGTGCCGGCGGAGACGTCGCTCCATTGCTCGCGCCGCGCCATCGCGCGCTTGAGCTCGCGGCCGCGCGCATAGCCCTGCACCGCGTCGTCGAGATAGCGATCGCCCTCGGCATGGCTCAGCACCCGGCCGTCGGGCCCATAGACCACCGCGATCAGCCCGCGCGAATAGGCGAAGCTGCGGTCGGACTCGCGCACCAGATAAGGCGTGTCGGCGCCGGCGTCGAAATAATAGCCGTGCGGACCGTCGCCGGCCTGCTCGACGATCAGCACCGATCCGTCCGCGGCGGTCCAGGTCCAGGGCTGGCCGCCGTCGAACGCGAAGGCGAAATCGGGCGGCGCTTCGCCGATCGCCTCCGAGAGCGCGTCGGCGCGGTCGATCCAGGCATAGGTATCGAGCGGCTCGGGCTCGACCCAGGCGATCCGCGGCCCGGCCTGCGCCGCGGCGGGGACCGGCGCGCCCGCGGCGACCATCGCCGCCACCGCCCCGGCGCCCGCGAGCAGCCCCGCACGAATTGCCGTCCACCGCATGCCATCCTCCCGATCGGTTACCGTCGCAGCATCCGGCCGCGCCGCTGAACGGGGGATGAGCGCGGCGGCGACAGGACGGGGTCGATGCAATCCACGCGAACGGGAGCCGATTGGTCACGAGCCCCTCCGCCCGGGAGCTTGGCGGGCGGAGGGGCAAGGCGCAAGGGGGACGGGAATCCCCGTGCGAGGGCGGTCACCTGAACCGAGTTTCTTACCGTGCCCGACCTCTCAGAAGATGAGGCCCAGGCCGATGCTCAGCACGTCTTCGTTTTCGTAAGAGACCTCGTTCTGCCCCTTGGAATAGGTGAAGCCGAGGTCGATTCCGGCGGTGGACTTGGTCCAGAAGCGGAATTTCATCGCGATATCCAGCCGCTCGAGATGCTTGGGTTTGCCGTCGATGACCGGCAGGAACCGATAGTTGACCGACGCGAGCAGCGCGGTCTCGCCGCCGGTGGGCAGGAACGCCTCGAACGAAGGCCGCACGCCCAGCGCGATGAAATTGTCGAAATCGCCCTGCTCGATCGAACCGCGCCGGAAGATTCGCGCGGCTTCCAGGTCGATCTGCAGACGGCAGCGGGTCTTCAGGCCAAATCCGAGTCCCTCGCCGTAACTGCCAAGCCCACAGAAAAAGATGTCCTCGTCCCAGGTCGGCCGCAGCAGCATTTCTCCTTTGAGACGCCCCGCATTCTTCGCGAAGTCAAAGACCGTGGCGGCCTTGGCATCGAGAAAGAACTTCACCGGGCGCCCTAAGAAATGGAGTACCTTGTCGTTGGGCGTCAGCTCGGCGTGGGTAATGAAACCCGATTCCAACGCATCGGTGTCGCCGTCGCTCTCCTGTGCACCCGGATCGAGCTTGGGCATCGGTCGCGTCCGCGAACGCGACAGCGCGTAATGGTCATAGAGATACACCGTATCGGTGATCCCGTCGGGAGTGATGCGATAGCCCAGGGTCGCGTCGATCTTGAAGTTGGTCACCTTCTTGATCGATCCGTCGTCGAGGATGGTCCTGGTGCGGTCGACGGTGATCGTCGCGGCGCCGGCGGTCTTGCGGTCCGTGCCGGTGAGCGCGAGTTCCTCGGGCTTGGCGCGCAGCGCCCAGGCATAGGGCGCGGGCGCCTTATCCTTGTCGGCGGGCTTGATCTTGCACGTCACTTGCCAGGCGGGCTGTTCCTCTCGGAACAGAAATGGACGCGCCGTGGGCCGCGGCGCAATCTCGAAGAGATCGTCCTCTTTCGGATCGAGCAGCCGGATTTCGAGCAGTGTGACGCTGGCTCGCAACAGGTCGGGATCGTCGGATGGTTCCGATGCCCCGGACGTTTCCAACGCTCGCAGTTTGGTGACGATGTTGTCGAGTTCGCGGCTGCGGGTCTCCGCAGGCGAGGTTCCCGACCATTCGAACGGCTGTTTGCCCGCTTCGGTCAGTAAAGCTTCGCCCAGCAACGCCTCCGTGATCGTCGCTCCGGCGCGCCCTGCGCAGGCGCGGGCGATCACTGCATCCGCGTCGACCGCATCGGGCGTCTCGGCCTGCGCCGGGCCGGGCCACACGGCGAGGAGGGCTGTGAGGGCGGCAAGGCGGCCGAGGTGGCCGGGGCGGAGCAGCGGGCGCGACATCTCAAGCCCCCAGCGCTGCGAGAAAGAGCGTGGCCGCGCGTTTGTCGGCACAGGCGGCGAGAAAACGCTGAAACTCGATCAAGCGCTTATTACAATACTTGTCCTTGTCCGAACCCGTGACGGTCACGGACAGATTTTCGGGCAGCCGTTTGTTGAAGTCGTTGACGATGTCCGTCGCCGGGCCTCGCCACTCGTCCGTTTCGTAACCCCAGTCGTCCGCCGGCACCGTCAGTTCCCACGTATCGAGATTCTCGGCGTGACGCCCGGCCACATAATTGCGGATGGCATCGCCGGCGAGTTCGAAAGTGACGTAGCTCATGGCTCGTGTCCCCGTTGAATCGCCTTTTCCTCGCATCTTGCGGGCCCCTCCCCCCGTGACGCCCGTCACGCCTGCGCAACAAAATCCCGCCTTGCCCCCTGCCCGACGCGCCACCACATCGCGCTTCCCGCGTTGACCTCCGCCACGCGCTCCCTATACTCGGAACATAACTGGAACGGTTTCCGCCCGATGCTGACTCATATTTCCGTGCGCGGCGCCCGCGAGCACAACCTCAAGGACGTTAGCATCGATATCCCGCGCGATACGCTGACGGTGATCACCGGCCTCTCCGGCTCGGGCAAGTCGAGCCTCGCGTTCGACACCATCTATGCCGAGGGCCAGCGCCGCTACGTCGAATCGCTCAGCGCCTATGCCCGCCAGTTCCTCGAGCTGATGCAGAAGCCCGACGTCGATCACATCGAGGGCCTCAGCCCGGCGATCTCGATCGAGCAGAAGACCACCAGCCGCAATCCGCGCTCGACGGTCGCCACCGTCACCGAGATCTACGATTACATGCGCCTGCTGTGGGCGCGCGTCGGCATTCCCTATTCCCCCGCCACCGGCCTGCCGATCGCCGCGCAGACCGTCAGCCAGATGGTCGATCGCGTGGCGGCGCTGCCCGAGGGCACGCGGCTCTACCTGCTCGCGCCGGTCGTGCGCGGCCGCAAGGGCGAGTATCGCAAGGAGCTCGCCGAATGGCAAAAGGCCGGCTTCCAGCGCGTCCGCATCGACGGCGAGATGATGCTGATCGAGGACGCCCCCGCGCTCGACAAGAAGTACAAGCACGATATCGAGGTGGTGGTCGATCGCCTGGTGGTGGGCGGCGACAACATGTCCACGCGCCTCGCCGACAGCTTCGAGACCGCGCTGCGGCTGGCGGACGGGCTGGCCTATGTCGATCTGGTGGAGGGGACGGTGGCGGGGCTTTCTTCTCCCCTCCCGCTTGCGGGAGGGGTCGGGGAAGGGGCTGTCCGCGAAGCACCGCAGGCATTCCAGATAGATACCGGCGGCCCCTCCCCTAGCCCCTCCCGCGAGCGGGAGGGGAATCTCAAAGGCGCGGGCATCCCCGAAAACCGCATCGTCTTCTCCGAACGCTTCGCCTGCCCGGTCTCGGGCTTCACCATCGCCGAGATCGAGCCGCGCTTGTTCAGCTTCAACGCCCCCCAGGGCGCCTGCCCCGCGTGCGACGGCCTGGGCGAAAAGCTGGTGTTCGACGAGGACCTGGTCGTCCCCAACCACGATTTCAGCATCAAGAAGGGCGCGATCGTCCCCTGGGCCAAGTCCAACCCGCCCAGCCCCTATTACATGCAGGTCCTCGGCAGCCTCGCCCGCGAGTTCGGGTTCAGCCTGGAAACGCCCTGGGCCGATCTCCCCGGCGAGATCCGCTACCTCATCCTCCACGGCAGCCGCGGCAAGCCCGTCACGCTCACCTTCGTCGACGGCCGCAAGTCCTACGACGTCCGCAAGCCGTTCGAGGGCGTGATCGGCAACCTCAACCGCCGCATGCTCCAGACCGAATCCGCGTGGATGCGCGAGGAGCTGTCGAAATATCAGGCGAGCCATCATTGCGAGGTCTGCCACGGCGCCCGCCTCAAGCCCGAGGCGCTGGCGGTGAAGGTGGCGATGCGCGACATCTCCTCGGTCACGCGCCTCTCGGTGGTCGACGCGCTCGCCTTCTTCACCGCGCTCCCCGCCGACCTGACCGAGCAGCAGCAGAACATCGCCGAGCGCATCCTCAAGGAGATCCTCGAGCGGCTCGGCTTCCTCAACAACGTCGGGCTCGATTACCTCAACCTCGATCGCACCTCCGGCACGCTCTCCGGCGGCGAATCGCAGCGCATCCGCCTGGCGAGCCAGATCGGCAGCGGCCTGTCCGGCGTGCTCTACGTCCTCGACGAGCCGAGCATCGGCCTCCACCAGCGCGACAACGACATGCTGCTCGCCACGCTGCGCCGCCTGCGCGATCTCGGCAACACCGTGCTGGTGGTCGAGCACGACGAGGACGCGATCCGCACCGCCGATTATGTGATCGATATGGGCCCCGGCGCGGGCGTCCACGGCGGCGAGGTCGTCTGCCACGGCACGCTCGACCAGGTGCTCGCCTGCCCGGACAGCGTCACCGCCGACTATCTCAGCGGCCGCCGCGAGGTCCCCGTCCCGGCCAAGCGCCGCAAGGGCAACGGCAAGAAGCTCACTGTCCACAACGCTACCGCCAACAACCTCCGCAACGTCACCGCCTCCATCCCGCTCGGCACCTTCACCTGCGTCACCGGCGTGTCGGGGTCGGGCAAGTCGAGCCTGACGATCGACACGCTCTATGCCGCCGCGGCGCGCGCGCTCAACGGCGCCCGCATCCTCGCCGGCAAGCACGACAGCATCGCGGGGCTCCAATATCTCGACAAGGTGATCGACATCGACCAGTCGCCGATCGGCCGCACCCCGCGCTCGAACCCGGCGACCTACACCGGCGCCTTCACCCAGATCCGCGACTGGTTCGCCGGCCTCGCCGAGAGCCAGGCGCGCGGTTACAAGCCCGGCCGCTTCAGCTTCAACGTCAAGGGCGGCCGCTGCGAGGCGTGCACAGGCGACGGGCTGCTCAAGATCGAGATGCACTTCCTCCCCGACGTCTATGTGACGTGCGATGTCTGCCACGGCGCGCGCTACAACCGCGAGACGCTCGAGGTGAAGTTCAAGGGGCGCAGCATCGCCGACGTGCTCGACATGACCGTCGAGGATGCGGTCGAGTTCTTCAAGGCGGTCCCCCCGATCCGCGAGAAGATGGCGATGCTCGCCGAGGTCGGCCTCGGCTACGTCAAGGTGGGGCAACAGGCGACGACGCTGAGCGGCGGCGAGGCGCAGCGCGTCAAGCTGGCCAAGGAACTGAGCCGGCGCGCGACGGGGCAGACGCTGTACATCCTGGACGAGCCCACGACCGGGCTGCACTTCGACGACGTGCGCAAGCTGCTCGAGGTGCTCCACACGCTGGTCGACCAGGGCAACACGGTGGTGGTGATCGAGCACAACCTCGACGTGATCAAGACCGCCGACTGGGTGATCGACCTAGGCCCCGAGGGCGGGGTGAAGGGCGGCGAGGTGGTCGCGGTGGGGACGCCGGAGGATGTCGCGGGGGAACCGCGGAGCTTTACGGGGCGGTATCTCAAGCCGCTGTTGGGGCGGAAGGCGGCGAAGGAACGGATGGCGGCGGAGTTATGGAGCAAGGCATAGATAGGAGACCGTTATCTTCACTCTTTGAACGGGATATTATGCCTGCTCAACAATGCCTTATGCTCCTCATCAAGTTCTGGGAGAATTGACAATTCTTTCAGCCATTTATTTAAGCGATTATAATCCCCTTCGCCGCCTCTTTGCTCATATGAAATGCATAGATTGTATACATAGCTGGGTCTAGTAGCGTCAAAATTCACGGCCATTTCAGAAAAATTCAGAGAATTTTCAAAATCATCCAGATTCCAATACGCCATACTTATAGAGTTGCAAAGAAGAGCTAGGATTTTGTCATTAACCCATTTTGCGCCTTCAGTTCTAGTCTTCATGTCCAACAAATAATTTAGTCCAATTTCCTCCTGTCCGCTATTACGAAAGAAATTGAAGGTTCCTTGGCTGATGGCTCGCACTTGATCTATAACATCTTCGGCCGGTTCATCGTTGGTTATAAGTTCTTGGAATTCCGATTCAAGCGTGTCGAGCGCTTGTTGATGACCACCCGACGCCAAGATGCTTATCATTGCGAGATATTCTCCGCGATCTTTCAATTTCGAAGCTCGCGATGCAAACATAAACGCGCGATCGATGTCTCCAGAAGCGATCGCCTTCCGATATCCCGCCAGGGGAGAAATAACATAGTCCTCTGCGCTTAAATTTCCGATTCCCAGGGAATTCTTGGATGCTATCGGAGACTGGCGGGAAGATGTTAAGGCATTGAGCCTTCGTTCAACTCGCTCGATGCCCTGAGCTATGGACGTCAGCGAAGCACCACTTGTCACACTCTGGAATCCGGACTCGGAAATATTCCTAATGAATTTCTGAAGCGATTTCACAGACGCTCGACACGTTTCCGCGGAGGTAAGGTCATAATCGATTGTGCGGATTCCAGCTACGTCGAAAGGTATGTTGTGCAAGGCGCCTTTTTCCACGAGCTGAATAAACGGCTTTCCTGTCTCATGTCGTCTTCCACATTCATAGAATACATTTGGATTACTGTCTGTTAAGTCAATTAGGCAGAGATCTGATTCCTGTACCAAGCGTATTATGTCTGCCGTGATTGCGGTTGGCTGCGGAATCATATCCGCCCTAATTACCTCGAAGTTGAAAACTTCGAGTGCTGGCTCCGCGATCAAACTAAGAAACTGATTGGCGCGCGCACGGATATCCGATTCCTCGGGCCCGATAGGTGAGATTATAAAGCAAACACGCCGAGCTGCCATGTGACGTATCTCCCGTGCCTAGAACCTTCCGTCTATTCCTGCATCGACGTGGGAGAAGCATATCTTATGGCAGTTGAGTAGGGAAGGCGCGCCGTGAAATTGCGAAATCTCCGGGAATTGCGGGACATGAGTTTATCAACCGAACTGATTGCGGACAAATCGGCACCTTTCCGCCGCGGGTCCGATCGCGGCGGCCTCCCGCGAGTTGCATTTCGGCCTCCCCGCGCGCATATAGGCCCGGCTACAGTCGCATATCGACGGTCTTCGGTGCTTTTGCGGCTCCTACTTCCTTCTTTCCCTGCACCTCGCAGCAACACGAGGGCTCCCGACACTCGGGCTCCCGTCCAAAGAAGGAAGTAATCAATGGCCACCACCGGCACCGTCAAGTTCTTCAACGCCGACAAGGGCTATGGCTTCATCTCGCCCGATAACGGCGGCACCGATGCCTTCGTCCACATCACCGCGGTCGAGCGCGCCGGCATGGGCACGCTCAACCAGAACCAGCGCGTCTCCTACGAGCTCGAGCAGGATCGTCGCGGCAAGATGTCGGCGGTCAATCTCCAGCACGCCGAATAGGCAATCGCGGGCGGCGCGCTCACCCGCGCCGCCCGCCACGACCGGAAAGGGACGCAATGTCCCAGCACCACGCCTATCGCGATCATGCCCTCCAGGCCGCGCCGATGCCGATGCCGCAACGCTCGACAATGTCCGCGATCGCTGCCTGCGCGCCGAGGCGGCCTGGCTGGCGATGGCCGAGCGCCAGCAGCGCATCGACACAGCCCGCGCCGAGCGCGACGCGCCCAAGATGGCGATGCTCGGCGAACACGGCTGATCCCCGGAACGGGTTTCCGCGCCGCCCGTTGAGCCCGTAACGCCCTCAGGCAGAACGGGAACCAACATGACGACGAAGAAGACGACGACTCCCACGCGCAGCCGCGCCAAGCCCGCGACCAAGCCGGTGAGAAAGCCGGCGGCCAAGCCCGCCCGCTCGGGCCGCACGCTCTCGATCGTGTCGATCGGGCGCGCTGGTCGTCGCCGCCGGCGCCGGGGTGTTCGAGCTGATCCGCCGCCGCTCCGCGCCCGGCAATGCCGAGCACGAAGCCCCCGATCTCGCGCTCGATCAGCCGCGCCCCGACGCGAACCACCGCGCCCCCCGAGGCGTTCCGCCCCGATCCCAGCGCCCCCGTCCCCGCGAGCGAGCGCGAGGGGCTCCGCCCCGCGAGCGGCCCCGCGCCGACGCTGGTCGCCGGGGCTTGAAGTCGCGCGGCGCGCGCCTCACCTCCCTCCCGAAAACCGAGGGAGGACCATCATGACGATCCGCACCGCCAGCGCGCGCTATCAGGGCTTCGGCAAGCCGGGCCGCGGCAGCATCACCACCCAGTCGGGGGCGCTCACCGACCAGTTCTACGGCTTCGCGACGCGGCTTCGAGAATGAGAAGGGCACCAATCCCGAGGAACTGATCGCCGCCGCGCACGCGAGCTGCTTCACGATGGCGCTCAGCTTCGCGCTCGCCCGCGCCGGCTTCACCGAGGGCACGCTCGAGACCAGCGCGCCGCGGTGACGCTCGACAAGGATGGCGACAGCTTCGCGATCACCCGCTCGGACCTGACGCTCAGGGCCGAGGTCCCCGGCATCTCGCCCGATCAGTTCGACGAGCTGGCGGCCGGCGCCAAGGCCAATTGCCCGGTCTCGAAGCTGCTCAACGCCGAGATCACGCTGACCCACACGCTCGCCTGAGGGCCCTTCGGATTCTATTCGGTCAGGTTGACCCGAAGTTCGTTTGCCCTGAGCTTGTCGAAGGGCAGCTCAGCACCGGTCGAACGCTTGCGGCGAGGCGCCCTTCGACAGGCTCGGGGCGAGCGAGATGGGGATATCAGCCGTGAAGCCGAGGTTGAGGCGTTCGATGCCGCAGGAGAGAGCGGGCCCGTTCCCCTTCAGCACCGCCGAAACCATCCCAGGTCACAAGGGAGGCGGCATTGCGGAATAGCGGGGATCGGCTCGCGATCGCACCCGCTGCCCGCATCCGCCGCGGACGGCAAAAGGGGGCGGCATCGCTGCCAGCCCCCGTGTCACCGGACTTCAGCGACAAGCCTCGAAAGGCTCGCCACCTGGTTCGGCGGCATGCTCCACTCGCGCCGGCAAGGGCATGCGAGCTTCGCGTCGGTCACCGGGATCGGTCACCGCTTCCGAGGAAGCGTGCTCCGATCTCGGCGGCCCGCTTCGCTGCTGCCGGGGGCACCAACGAAGCCTTGCTGGACGCTTGATCCGTCGGCCCGCCTCGGCCGCCGCTTGCGCGGCGCTTCGGCCTCCAGCCTCAAAAGCTGCTTGCGCAGCTCTTCGGCTTCCTGCTTCCGAAGCCGCTTGCGCGGCCTCATCCGCCGGGGCTTCCAAATCCCTTGCGAGATCCGTCCGCCCGGACAACTTCCGAAACCTCTTGCGAGGCATCTTCCGCTTCGAGCGCTTCCGGCACCGCTTTCGCGACGCCTCCACGTTCGATCACCGGAGCATCCCCGTCTCGCCAGACTGTGGTTTCCCGAAGGCACCTGCACTCTGCCGGTCCGTATAAGCTCTTGGCTTTGCTTCGGTTTCCCTAGGCGCCACCGCCTTCTTACAGTTATGAGACTGTCATCAAACCCGAGTCGCGCAAAGCCCCAAATGGGGTAGCGGGCCTGTTGATAACGTGAATAATGGGGATAAAACGGAGGCTCAGCCGATCGCAGGGGACCAGTTCGGGGGTGCCAGCTCGAACCCGGCGAACTCGAAACCCCGGAACCACCACGCAACTCACCAGCGCCCAGCCGGATCGCGCCCTCGGTCGATTGCCAGCGACTCGCCGGCACCAGGCACTGCGGCGAATAACCGCCGGCAACGTCGCCGCCAAGCCCGATCGCGCGGATTTCGCCCGGATTCCGCTCGATCAGCACGTGCAGCGGATCGCCCGCGTGCCACAGCCACAATTCGTCGGCGTCGACACGGTGCCAGTGCGAGCGCTGTCCCGCCTCGAGCAGGAAATGGATCGCCGTCCCGCCCGCGCGCGCGCCCGGCGGCGCCTTCGCGCGCCACGTCTCGCGGTACCAGCCGCCTTCGGGGGTGCGGCGCGAGCCCCAACGCCTCGATGATCCCGCGTGCGTCCATTCCCGCCTCCGTTGCTCCAGGGCATGCATGTCATCCTTGCGACCCGGAGTCAGCGCGGAATTAACCTTCCGCCGCTAGTTCCATGGCCATGCTCCGCGTGCTGACTCTGTCGACGCTGTTTCCCGATGCGTCGCGACCCAATTTCGGGATCTTCGTCGAGCGGCAGACGCTGTCGCTCGCGGCGCGCGGCGACGTTGCGGTGCGCGTCGTCGCGCCGCTCGGCATCCCGCCCTGGCCGCTTGCGGAGCTGGCGCGCTATCGCCCGCTTGCCGCGATTGCCCGAGCGCGAGGTGTGGAAGGGCCTGACGGTCCACCGCCCGCGCTTCCTCAACCTGCCGGGCACCGGCGCGCGCTTCCATGCCGCGATGCTGGCGCGCGCGCTGACGCCGCTGCTCGCCCGGATCCGCGACGAGTTCGCCTTCGATCTCATCGCCGCCGAATATTTCTTCCCCGAAGGCCCCGCTGCGATCGCGCTCGGCCGGCGATTCGGCGTCCCCGTCGCGATCACCGCGCGCGGATCGGATATTCACCGCTGGACCAGGACGGCGGTCGGCGCGCAGATCCTCGCCGCCGGCCGCGCCGCCGATGCGATGGTCGCGGTTTCCGAAGCGATGCGTGACGACATGGTCGCGCTCGGCATGCCCGCCGCGCGGATCGAGCCGGTGATGACCGGCATCGATCTCGAGCGCTTCGCGCCGCGCGATCGCGCAGCGGCCAAGGCGGCGCTCGGGGTTTCGGGGCCGTTGGTGGTCGCGCTTGGCGCGCTGATCGCGCTCAAGGGGCACGACCTCCTGATCGACGCCGCCCCGCGCCCCAGCTTCCCGGAGTCGGCCTGTGGATCGCCGGCGAAGGCCCCGAGCGCGCGCGGCTCGCCGAGCGGATCGCGCGGCTCGGCCTTGGCGCGCGCGTCCGCCTGCTCGGCGCGGTGCCGCACGATGCGGTGCCCGAGTTGCTCGCCGCGGCCGACGCGATGGCGCTCGCGTCGCGGTCCGAAGGCATGGCCAATGCCTGGACAGAGGCGTTGGCGAGCGGCACGCCGCTGGTGATCCCCGAGGTCGGCGGCGCGCGCCAGCTCCTCCAGGGCGCGCCCGCCGCCGGCCGGATCGCGCCGCGCACCCCCGACGGCTTCGCGGCGGCGATCGCCGACGTCCTCCAGGATCCGCCCCGATCCGGCAAGGGTTCGGGCGACCGTCGAGCGTTACACCTGGGCCGCCAACGCCGCGCGGCTGCACGCGCTCTATGCGGGCGTCGTGCGGAAATGAGGCGGGCCGCGCGAAGTCGCGGTTGACACCCGCGCCGATAAGTTGTGTGACAATTCTGTTACACTCACCCCTCGGAAGGAGAAACCAGGCCAATGGCCGCCAAGAAAGACAAAAAGGCATCGCTGCTCCCCAAGAGCATCGCCGGAGTGAAAATCCCCAAGACGCTGCGTACCCAGCTCACCGAACTCGCGCGCCATCCGCTGGTGGCCGATCTGCTCGCGGCCGGGCTGGTGGCGCTCGCCGCGTCGCTGCGCGAGAAGCCCAAGGCGGAAGCTGCCGCCGCCAAGGTCAAGGAAACCGCGGTCGAGGTCGCCGACGAGATCGTCGAGACCGCCGAAGCCGCGGCGACGGCCGTCCGCAAGGTCGCCAAGGGGACACGCAAGACCGTCGCCAAGGCCGCCAAATCCGCGCCGAAGGTGGCCAAACCGCCGCTTCGGCCAAGCCCGCGCGCCGTCCCGCCGCCCCCAAGACGACGCACTGATCCTCTGATAAAACGGCTGCGGCCCGCGCGTCGCGGGTCGTGGCCGAAGGGGGAATCATGGCGGACGAGCATGTCGAGATGATGCATCAGGGCGCGGGCCCGACGCACATGCTCGAGGCGGCTGATCTTCTTCTCCGACGCGGTCTTCGCGATCGCGATCACGCTGCTGGTGATCGAGCTCCACATTCCCGATGTCCCGCGCCATGCGCCGGACGGGGAATTCCTGGTCGCACTGTTCGCGCTGCTCCCCAACTTCCTCGGCTTCTTCATTTCGTTCTTCGTGATCGGCGCCTTCTGGGCCGGGCATTACCGCGCGCTTTCCTGCGCGCGCCACTGGCACCCGAGCCTGATGTTCCCGAACCTGACGATGCTCTGCGCGATCGCGGCGATGCCCTTCTTCACCGCGTTCAACAGCGCGCATTGGAAACGATCGTGTGCCGGTGATGCTCTATTGCGGCTGGCTGCTGCTCACCGCGCTGCTCAACGTCCGGCTCCAGCGCCTCGCGACCTCGCCGCCGATCGTCGCGGACGAAGTCGCGCCGGCGACGATCGCGGCGATCCGCGTCCGCGGGATCGCCACCGTGCTCGGCTCGGCGACCGGGCTGGCGGTCGGCTATTTCTCCCCGAGTTTCGGAACGACCGCACTGATCTCGATCCCGCTGTGGCGCGCCCTGCTCAACGCGCGCCAGCATCGTGGAGCAGCGCGCCGGGGCTAACCCGCGGTCGCCGGATCGCGCCTCTGGAGCAGCCGCGCGACCAGCGCCTCGAGCGCGCCGATCCGCGTCTCGAACGAGGATTGGCGCGTCTCGCGCTGGCGGACGATCGCGATCGCGCTGCGCCACCGGATCGGCGATCTCGGCCAGCGCCTCGCGCTCGTCCTTGCCGTAGAAGCTGCCGTCGGGGCGCGGCCCGAGCAGCAGCCAGCCGACGCGGCCCCATCCGTCGGCCTCGAGCGGCACGCGCATCGGGAACAGCGGGTCGCCGGGCACGCAATCGAGCCCCCTCATGCTCGGCGGGGAGCCAGCCCCGCGCCCACGCCTCGACGTCGCCCGCCTCGACGCGCCGCGTCGCCGCGACCGCGCCCTCGACGATCAGCGCGCCGCGCACCGCGCGCACGCCGCTCTCGATGCGCTTGAGCACCGCCTCGGCGATGTCGCCCAGCCCGGCGGTCTCGCGCAGGTCGCCCACCAGCAGCGGCAGCCCGTGGCGCAGCCTGATCAGATCCTTCTGGAAGCGATGCTCGGCCCAATGGGTGACGCGGTGGTGGAGCGGCGCGATCATCACCGCCGCGATCGCGGCGCCCAGCGCGCCCGCAAGCGCGCCGATGCTCTCGCCGAAATAGCGCTCGCCCAGCACCTCGATCAGCTTCTCGCTCCCCGCGAAGATCGCGAGCAATGCCAGCGTCAGCACGCCATAGGCGACCGAGCGGCTGATCGCGCTCTCGGCGTCGTACAGCCGGTATCGCAGTAGCGAGACCAGCAGCCCGAGCGGCAGCGCGACCAGCAGAGCCGTCAGCGTGCTGCTCAGCAGGAAGTTCGCCGCGCTTCCGCGCGTCGCGTCCCACACGCCCAGGAGTTCGAAGGCCGAAGAAATCAGGAGCGCGAGCAGGGCTACGCAGATGCCGGTCACGGCCCATTTGATCTGCTGTCGCTCCGAGCCTGCCGACGTCCGCCGATAGCGCAGCACGACGGCGAGGCCCGCGCCGAACGCAAGCAATGAGGTCGTCGCGCTCCATACCGTTGTCGGCACGTGCCACAGGCGCGACAGCAGGCTGGAACCGAGGATCAGCGACGGCGCGACGAGCGCGACCATTTGCGCCGACCACGACCCGAACCGGCCGTCGGGAAAGCTGACGATCGCCACGAGCGCCGCCGCCCACCCGATGTTCGCCATCAGATCGAACGTCTCGTGCGGAACCGCGAACAGCGCGCGTATCCAGAAACCGAGCGGAGACAAAGCGATGAGCAGGAAAGCGAAGGCGAAGATCATCGCCTCGGGATCGCGCGAGCGGCGGCGGAACAGCAACAGCGACGCCGGGACCAGGAACAGCGCGAAAAGCTGCGGCACGAGGAAATCGATCGGGCTGTAGAGCCAGACCGGCAAGCGGCTCCACGAATCGGTCCGCAACCATACGTTGGCCAGGCGCGGCACGCGATACGTCACCTCGCGGCCGCTCCGGCGCACCGTAAGCGTCACCACGTCTCCCCTTGCGCGCGCCAGCCGCGCGCCGATGTCGAATTCGGAGGCGGGGTCGGGCAGACGCTCGCCAGCGATCGCGACGATCAGGTCGCCGTCGCGAATTCCCGCGCGCTTGCCGTCCTCGTCGACGTAGCGAACCACCGCGCGGCCGTTCTCGGTCCAGGTGCGGAAGCCCAGTTCGAGCGAGTTGGGCACGTTGCGGAACATGTCGACCGCGTTGAACACGAGCGATCCCGCCGCCGCCGCCAGCGTCGCTGCGGCAAGCAGCACATAAGCGGCGCGGATGAACATCCCGCGCCTGCCCTCCAGGTGCGGCAATGCGTGCGGCAGCTTCATCGCCAATGCCCCCGGGGTTGACCGGGCGACCCTATCGCTTCCGCGTGCTCAATCAAGCGGATATAGCGCGGCGGCGATCCAGCGCAGCTCGGCGCGCAGCACGCCCCAGGCGCGCGCGGCGGCGCGGCTGTCCATCACGTCGATGCCGATTCCCCGCGCGCCCAGCGCCGCGGCGAGCGAGGGCGCGGGACGCACCAGTGTCGCGCCGGTGCCGAGCAGCAGGAACTCTGGACCTGGCTCCAGCGCGAGCAGCGGCGCCAGATCGGCCTCGCTCAGCGCATCGATCGGCGGCGGCGCCCAGCCCTCGGCGCGCTCGGGCGTGATCAGCAGGCCGTCATAGACATTGTCGTCGACGCGGAAGCCGCGCCCCGAATAGCCGGAGATCACCGGCCCCTCGGCGCGGGTCCGATCGATCCGCATCAGCGCGCGCCGGGCGCCCCCGGGCGGGGCGCCACGCGCTCGGCGCCCGCGGCGGCGGGGTCTTCCTTGCCCACCCGCGCGCCGGGCTTGAGCCCCAGCGTGATCAGCAGCGACGACGAGACGTAGATCGACGAATAGGTGCCGACGATCACGCCCAGGATCATCGCCGCGGTGAAGCCGCGCAGCACGTGCCCGCCGAACACCAGCAGCGAGGTCAGCGCGATGATGACGGTCAACGAGGTCATCACGGTGCGCGGCAGCGTCTCGTTGACCGACAGATCGATGAGCTGCCCCATGTCCATCTTGCGGTATTTGCGCATGTTTTCGCGGATGCGGTCGTCGATCACCATCTTGTCGTTGATCGAATAGCCGATGATCGTCAGCACCGCCGCGACGATGTTGAGGTCGAACGGAAACCAGGTCAGCGCGAAGAAACCGAGCGTCATCAGCACGTCGTGGGAGGATCGCCACCGCGGTCGAGACGCCGAACTGCCACTCGTAGCGCAGCCACGAGAAGATCGCGATGCCGATGATCGCAAGGAACACCGCGAGGATGCCGTTCGAGATCAGCTCGCCCCGAAACCTTGCCCGAGACGGGTGTTGTAGGTGGAGAAGGTCGCGCCCGGGAATTTGGCGGCGAGCGCGGCCTTGACCTTCTCGACCAGCACGTTGGTCGCGCCCGAATCCGCCGATTTGGGCAGCGGCAGCCGAATCGAGACTGCGGTCGAGTCGCCGAGCTGCTGGAGCGACGCCTCGCCCACGCCCAGCGCGTCGACGGTCGAGCGCACCTGGTCGAGCGGCGGCGGCGAGACGAACTTCTCCTCGATCGAGATGCCGCCGATGAAATCGACGCCGAGGTTGAGCCCGCGCGTCGCCACCAGCGCGATCGATGCGACCGTGAGCAGCGCCGTCACCGCGAACGCGATGTGGCGGATGCGCACGAAGGCGATGTTGGTGTTGTCGGGGATGAGCTTAAGGAGCCGCATGATCTTCGCGCCCGCCTAAATATGGATTTCGGTCGGCCGGTTGCGGCGGACCCAGATGGAGACGAGCATGCGCGTGAACACCACCGCGGTGAACACCGAGGTCGCGATGCCGATCAGCAGCACCACCGCGAAGCCGCGGATCGGGCCCGATCCGAGGATCAGCATGATCCCGCCGGCGATCGCGTGGGTGACGTTGGCCTCGAAGATCGTCCGGCTCGCTTCCTGTAGCCGAGCTCGATCGCCGCGGTCACGCCGCGCCCGCGCCTTCGCTCCTCGCGGATGCGTTCGTTGATCAGCACGTTGGCGTCGACCGCGGTGCCGATCGTCAGCACGAAGCCGGCGATGCCGGGCAGCGTCAGCGTCGCGTTCAGGATGCCCATCACCGCCAGGATGACGAGCACGTTGATGATCACCGCGAAGGTCGCATAGATGCCGAAGCGGCCGTAGGTCAGGATCATGAACGCGATCACCGCCACCGCCGCGATGATCGAGGCGGTGATGCCGGCGTGGATCGAATCGGCGCCCAGCTCGGGGCTGACCGTGCTTTCCTGGATCACCTTGAGCGGCACCGGCAGCTTGCCCGATCGCAGCGCGAATCGCGAGCTGGTTGGCGCTGTCGACGGTGAACCCGCCGGTGATGCTCGCCTGGCCGCCGAGGATCGGCTCGTTGATGCGCGGTGCCGAGATGACGACATTGTCGACGATGATCGCGAACAGCTTGCCGGCACTCTCGGTGGTCACCTTGGCGAAGCGCTTGCTCCCGGCGCCGTCGAGCTGGATCGTCACCCTCCGGGCGCCCGTCCTGCGGGCTGAACTGCTGGTTGGCGTTGATCAGCTGGTCGCCGGTGATCATCGCGACGTCCGAGACCGCGATCTTGCCGCCGGTCTCCGCGTCTGGGAGCAGGATGTCGCCGTCGGGGGCCACGCCCTGCGCCACCTGGGTCGGATCGGCCTGCATGTCGACCAGCCGGAACTCGAGCTTACCGGTCTTGCCGATCAGCTCCTTGAGCGCGGTCGGGTCCTTGAGACCCGGCACCTGAACGACGATCCGGTCGCTGCCCTGGCGGATGATCGTCGGCTCACGCGTACCGAGCGCATCGATACGGCGGCGGACGTTCTCGGTGGCGTCGCCCATCGCGCGCTCGATTGCGACATTGAGCCCCGCCTCGGTCGGTGTCAGCACGAATTCCTGGCTGTTGACGACGTTGATGTTCCAGTCGCGCTGACCGGTCATCGCCGCGCCGGTGGTGTAGGGATTGAGCCGCTCGCGGACGAGATCGACCTTGGTGGGATCGACCACCATGAAGCGCAGCGTGCCGTCCTTGACCGAAATGTCGCCGATCTCGACCTTGGGTGCCTTGCGCACCTCGGTGCGCACGGTCTCGCGCATCTGCTCGAGCTTGGCGGTGGCGACGTCCTTGGTCTCGGCCTCGAGCAGCAGATAGCTGCCGCCGGCCAGGTCGAGCCCGAGGTTGATCGCCGGGCGCGGCACCCAAGACGGCCATTTCGCGCGCATCTGCTCGGGCACGAAGCTCGGCACCGCGAACAGCATGAGGATCAGGAGTCCGCCGCAGATGGCGCGGATCTTCCAGCGGGAGAAATCGAGCATCAGTCGTTCGCGGGCTTGGCGCCGCCGAGCGGTCGTACCTCGGCGAGCGTGCTCTTGACGACGCGGTGCTTCTGCCCCGCGGCGAACTCGACCTCGACCTCATGGTCGCTCACCTTGGTGACGCGGCCCGATATGCCCGCCGGCGGTGACGACCTCGTCGCCCTTCTTGACCGCGCCGACCGCGTCCTGGAGCATCTTCACGCGGCGCTGCTGCGGGCGGATCATCAGGAAATAGAAAGCGACGAAGATCAGGATCAGCGGCGCGATCTGGACGATCATCGCGGCGGTGCCGCCACCGCCTGGCGCCGCGGCTCCGGCGACCTGTGCATAGACTTGGGATTCGAACATCGAGGGCTACCTGGTGATGGGAGCCGGGCCGTCAGGGCGACCCGAAGTGGCAGGCGACTATCATGGCGCCATCGCCTTGCCAAGCGGGCGCGATTTTGTGTCGAACGCGAAACGAGTGTAACACGCCCGGCTTGCAAACGGGGGGATGCCATGGACCAGACCAGCGACCCGCGCCTGGTGCGCGCCATCGGGATCGCGCTGATCCTGTTCGGGATCGGGCTTCAACCTGCCCTATTCGTGGCTCGCCTCGGTGTTCGAATATCCCGCGATCCTGCGCAAGCCCGCCGGCGAGATCCTCGCCGCCTTCGTTGCCGGGGGCCGTCCGCTGGTGCTGGGCTGGGCGGCGTTCGCGCTGGCCGCGCTGCTGTTCGCGCCGGTGGCGATCGCGGTCGCGCGCGTCACCGCCCTGCCGGGCCGCGCGACGCAAGCCGTCGCCGCGCTCGGCGTGGCCGCGGGGGTGACGCAGGCGATCGGACTGTCGCGCTGGGTCTATGCGGTGCCGGGCCTCGCCGCGCAGTGGAGCGCGGGCGATCCCGACGCGCGCGCGACGGTCGAGACGGTGTTCCTGACGCTCCACCAGTCCGCCGGGGTCGGCATCGGCGAAGCGATCGGGCAGACGCTGACCGCCTTCTGGCTGATCGGCGTCGCGCTCGGCCAGCGCGATCACCCGCGCTTCGGCGCGCCGGTCGCCGGGCTCGGGCTGCTCGCTGGCGTGGTGCTGCTGCTCGGGTTGGTCGAGGGGCTGTCGACGTGCTGGGGTTCGATCCGGGCGCATTCGGGCTGGCGGCGATGATCGGCTTCCTGCTGCTCACCGCCCTGGCTGATCTGGACCGGCATCCTGTGCATCCTGCGCCCCGCCGCCAACGCCTGACGCTTGCATCGCGCGGCGCAGGCGCATACAGGGCGCACCCTTGGTCGGGGCGTAGCGCAGCCTGGTAGCGCATCACACTGGGGGGTGTGGGGGTCGCAGGTTCGAATCCTGTCGCCCCGACCAATTTAAGCGGTATTATGGCGCAAACGCACCAAGCCCTCACTGGTAGGTGCGCTTCTGAAAGGCCCGGACATCATCGCTAGTTAGCGCGAACCATTCGCCGTTGGCTCGCCGATCCGCAAACCCGGCGATGCCAATACGCTTCAATACCCGAGGGGTCATCAGTGCGGATCGTATGAATTAGCGTCACCGCCTCCGGAAGCGCGACCTTAACCTCGCGAAAGCGTCGTTCAATGTCTTCACTGCGACCGATCTTATGATGTCGCCCCGGACTTTAGAAGATAGACAAACCCATCCGTTTTCGACGAGCGTAGCGAATGCTCGGAGCTTGGCGCTTCCACTGGAAGGTACTTTGATAGGTCTGCCCAGCCGTCGTCAGTCTGGGCCAAGCGCAACAAAGCCTCGGCCATGTCGGAATTTGTACGAAAGTGATTGCTGACGGTTGAGTGTGATGGAAATTCTCCATGCGTTCTGCGCCGCATTTTGATTTCAGATCGCGTGGGAAGACGCCGCAGCTCTCTGGTGAAAGCGGCTAGGGCGAGAAGTAACTGCTCGCTGTCTAGCTTCTTGATCCACTCGTTGGGGCAAAAACCTGCCTCGGTGAGAGCGTCACTCCACCGGACCCAATGAACTCCGCGCCATTTTCCCGAGGTGATGCCAGTGGCGCTTGTGAAAGCCCCCTGACCCGGCGCGACGCCACCGTTCTCGGAGGCGATCCTCCTAATTTCAGAGAGAATGAAATCTCGCACGTTCTAGTCCGAACCGTTCAAAAGGAAGAAGCTATGAAATCGAAACAAACGACCGTCCTTCCGTTGTCCGCTACGCGCTCAATTGAGATTGAAATCGTACCGCAGCGAGATCGTCAGCCGTATACCATCCCGTTTAGCTCAACTCGCGCTATCACGGTCTCCCGAACCGCGATCCACATCTGCTCCAAGAGGTAAAGCGCGCCTTCGTTGGTTGGCATATGCATCTGCGCCGCATGAAGTTGCGTGCTAGCCCGAAATACACAATCAACCGAATCCTCGGACAGCACGCCATCTCGCTGTAGGCGCAGAATAAGTTGAGTAAGCAACGTCGAATACGCGACTGCGGCTTCGTCGGATTTCACCAATCGCTCTCGTGACATACGGCACCTCCGCATGGATTATCTCGGAGGAAATTACATCCCAGCCGATGGACAACGCAAGGAGCCTATCTACGCCCGAACCGGCGGCAAGCCTGCCGTCAACGCAGCAACGTCACACCCCCATTGCCCGCGCCAGCCTGACCAACGAAACGAACGTCAGATTGTGCTCGCCGCGCTCGACCCGGCCAACATAGCTGCGATCAAGCCCGGCTGTGTGCGCAAGCCCCTCCTGCGACATTTGTAGCTCAAGCCTCCGCGCGCGAATGCGCTGGCCGAGGATGTCGAGGAAGGGATCACTCACCCACGCAGTTCACGAGTTAGGTGATTACTCGTCCACGGCGTACGAATCCCCCTGTTAACCTTTGACGGCTAAATTCCGGTTCCGCGCAAAGGAGGTGACCGTGGAACCGGCCGAGAAGAGGAAGGCGGTCAGAGGAGTAGCGCTTGCGGCCTTGGTGGGGCTTCCGGTGCTGTGGGCGCAGTATGGATCGCACTCAACGGCATCGGCAACCCAGCCGACCGAGGCTTCCGCACCGACGGCGGAGCAGGGGAAGGAAAGCGCTGAGGCCAAGGCGAAAGCCGACGCGATTGCTTCGGCGATCATTGCTTCGGCTGGGACGATTCCATTCCGGAGTTGAAGGCTGCGGTGAAGCGCACGCTGCGGAACCCAAGGTCCTCGAGCATGTCGAGACCGTGCGGTCACCGGTGGGGGGGGGGGGGGGGGAGGGGGGAGGGAGGGGGAGGGGGGGGGCACGTTCGGCCTCATCATGACCTATCGGGCGCAGAACGGCTTCGGCGGCATGAACGTCGAGGCGATCGGCGTGGAGGTGGATGCGCGGACCTGCCAGTTCCACGAGGTCAGCGTAGCATCACTCGCACGTAGGCTACCCCGCAAGGGAGCCTAAGCCTCCACCGCCAATTGGATGCGGCACGTCTGAAACAGTATCCCGCAGCAGACACCATGCTCGTCCGGCTCTGCCATTGTGCCTTCTACGAAGCGGGCGCGTGACGCGAGTTTGCGATAGATGCGGGCGAAGACCAGCTTGGAGGTGCGATCACCGCCACATAGAGGAAGCCCTTGCCGCCTTCGTAGCGCAGCTCGGCGATGTCGATGTGGAAGTAGCCGATCTCGTAATCCTTGAACTTCTTCGGCTTCTCGCGGTCCGCTTTGGCAGGCGGCTGATGCCGTGGCGTTGCAAGCAGCGATGCAGGGACGAGCGCGTCAGATGCGGGATCACGTCCTTCAAGGCGATGTAGACGTCATCCAGTGGCAGCCGCGCCTGCACCCGCAGCGCCACGATGGCGGCCTCTTCGATCGGCGAGAGAACGCTGCTGCGGCGCTCCTTCGGCCCCATCGGCATGTCTTCAACCGACTGCCGATGCCGCCACTTCAGGACGGTCTTCTCGTTGATCCCGTACCGCTTCGCGAGGCTCGCGACCGAAGCCTCCGATCGCTGTAGCTCGCCTCGAATGGCGTGCGTGGTCTTGGCGCTGCCGTGTAAAATCTGTCCCCATAGGTCCCTCTGCTGCGACGATGATAAATTTACACCATCACATGCTGGGACTAAACACCTAGGCACCCGCCGGGCCTTCGGCCAATGCCTGGAGCAGTGCGCCGACCTCGCGAACTGCTAGCAGCTACCGCCTCGACCAATCGTAACCGTAAATCGTCAGATCGACACTCGCCCGTAATCCACCTCCAACGAGGTCGAATCACAACGGCCACTCTTGGGATCCCTCGACTCACAACCAGCGCGACGCTCTAGGCGCCCAATCGCGAAGTCTTCCCGCGTACAAGGACGCGTCGCTTTCGCCTACACCGTCGATCCGCTTGGCGCTTGACAGCGACTGCGTCGCCGCGATCGAAGCGAAGCGCGCGTCCGATGCCGCCATCCTCGCCGAACGGGGACCGTCGGTATCGACCGGCTTTCCAGCGTGATTGAGCGGGAACGGGCGGCCCGGCTGAGCATGGCCTACATCGCGTTCATGTCAGCGATTGCATTGACGTCATCGATTGCTGCTTCATTTTCTAGCATTACATTATCTAACTCGGGATAGTTCACTTCGCTGTCCATGGTGTTGACGAGTTCATCGAGCCGCGGGAGCGCCCCGCCAAGGCAAGGGCCCCCGCAATCGCAAGAAGGAACACCGCCTGAATCGCGGCCGTCCCTGACCAGAACCGGCCCAGAAGCGTAACCGTGAAGGATCCGGACAACAATGGTGCGGCTGCGCGGTGCGGGGCTGCCACCGCTCCACCGCGAAGATCGTGCCCGCGCAGAGCAGCAACAGCGCAACTGCGTTGGCGACCGGAGACCTGCTGGGGTGATCGACAAATAGTGCAAAGCCGCCACCGCCCGGTTTGGGAAGCTGCGGGGCCAGGCTTCCTGCAGGCGCCGAGAAGGCGAACAGGGCCACCCCCATCAGCGCGAGAAAAACCAACGCCAGGCGTCCATACTGCCGGACCCGGCACCACGCGGAAACCGCCAGGGTCACCACCAGCATCGGCGGCGCCAGGGTTTCCGAAAAGGAGGTAACCCGGGTGCCGTTGAGTTGCAGATTGAGCGAGGGGTATTGCAGCCTTGCCTGGAAGACCGCGAACATAAGGAAGATGAGGCACAAGGCGCATTGCGCCGCCGCCACGGCAAATCCGACGTTGGGCCCGTCCCGTCCGGCGCGGACTGCCCTGCCCGCCTCGAACAGGGCGATGCAGGTCAAGCATCCCACTGCCAATGTGCCGAAATGCCATTCGACAAAGGGCCCGCTCCAGTCGAGCGGCGCCAGCAACAACTGCGCCGCGAAGCCGGTTACGAGGCAAAGCCATACCCTCCGCGACACGTTCGCGGCGCCCAGCAACAGGAATGTCAGCACCAATATGCTGTTCGTTCTGGCGAAGATGTTGAAATTGGGCTCGAACGCGACGATCCGCCAATAACTGACCAGGACCAGGGCACTCAGCAGCAGATAGTCGATCCGGCTCAATGCCGTGCAGCGCTGGAGCGCCGCAAGAAACCCGGGGTCGTACCCGACGCGCGCCGCGACGAGCAGCAGTGGGATCGTCGCGAGATCACCGAAACCCTGTAACCAGCGAAACTCGACCAGCTCGAGCAAGCAGAGCAGCAGCGTCGGCGTCAGCACGGCCGTGCCCCAGCGGCGGCCGGCAAGCGCCACCGCCATGGCGAGGGTCATGTTGTCCGGCAGGAAGGCGAAGTCGCCCAGCGCATTGAGCCCCGGCAGCGCCGGCACGCTCACCAGCAGCCACCACGGGCTGTCGAGAAAGGCGAAAGGGGCAAAAATACGCCGCAGCCGGCGCATCGATTCCGCCGTGCTGGCGTCCGCGGCTGCGTTGAGCCCGGCGATGCCCGCATGGGCTCGGTCGAGCAAACCCTGGAACGGGCGCCGAGGCTCGGGTATCTTCTCTTCTGCCTCTGACCTCATTTCTTCTGCCGCTCCCTCGCTGCCATCCGTCGCAATGGCAGCGACAGGGGGAAGGTAAATTTGAACGACCAGCTCGGCTTGGTTCGGCCAAGCACGAAGGCGCTGACGATGCCGATCGCTCCCACCCCGAGGGCGAAGAAAAATCGGAGCGTCGGTGCTGGAAACGGCCAGTCCCAGCGCGACCATACCAATGGCCGCAAAGATCGCTGGGCGCAGAAAGCGTCGATCGAAGCGGATCGCGAGGAAGAAATAGGCCAGCGTCAGATAGATCGTCAGCGCCGGATAGCCTTCACTGACCATCGTATAGACCAGCGGAACATTGTAGTCCGACAGGATCGCCAGCGGCACGAAGGCCAGCGCGACTGTCAGCGCCCCGATCAGGGGAAAGCAGGCACCTGCCTTGGAAACAGCCCGATGATCGCCGGTGGTGAGTCGGGTTGCTCCCACAGCGTGCGCTGGATCGCGAAGATGCTGAGGGGCGCGATCGACAGGGCGCCCGCGGGGATTAGCTCCGGCACCGTCGATGCGAACAGACCGATTCCCGCCAGCGTCAGCGTAACCAGAATGATACCGGAGCGAATACGTCCCACAGGAAACGCCTCGTCAGCACGCCTGGTGTGGGTGATTGGGAAGATCGACATCGCGATATAGAGCGCTGTGAACGTCAGGCATACCGGCCCGATCACGATGGCCTCCGCACCGTTGCCCGCTGAGACTATATGGCAGAGTCGCATAGGCAATCGCGTGGGACAGCCATGGTAGCCACGTCCTTCCCGGCTTGGGATGCTTCAGCATCATTGACTGGACGCGCCAGAGGGGCAGGGCAAAACCGAACAGCGCGATCGCGACATAAGCCCCGTTCTCAGCGTGGCCGGGAGTCGACGCCACCCACCGCCAGAATCCCGGCATCAGCCCCGCCACCCCGATCCCGGCCACGAACAGCGCGCCCGCTGTCGCGATCCGCGCCGCGCTTGGCGGCTGAGGGCGCAGGACATCGGGCTGGTCGAGCTCGTCCAGCGGCGCGCCTTCAAGGAAGCGTACGAAGATGCTTTCCCCCGTGATCAGCCCCTCTGCCAGCCCGGCCCGCGCAAGGAGCTGCCGCGCGACCCCGCTGCGCGTCAGGATGTCGAGCCGTGCCGCGCGCGCCAGGGCGTCGGTCGCTTCGTTCTGCTGCGCGGCGCGGAGATCGTCGAGCAGCAGCAGCAATGTCCCGCGCACTGCGCCACGCTCGTCCATAGGCAGCGCGCGGAAGCAGGGGGGCGATGATCAGCCAGTCGGGCATCCTCCCGCTGCGTAACCACGGCATGCTGGCCAGGCGGCAGGCGAGCCGGGTGCTCACCGGCTCGCCCGTGGCGAGCAGGACGATCCGTGCGGTGATCGCGGGATCGATCTGGGGAAAGGCCGCGACGGTCGCGAGCAGTCCGAGCCCGCCGACATCCATAAAATAGGCGCGGAGCCGCCGGACCCAGCCGGGCGACCTCCTCCTCCGGCGGTGCGATATTGGAAGCGAGGCGCATCGCGTCGCGATTCAGCACCGCCAGCAAGGGATCTTCGCCCGGTTCGATCCGCGGCCGAGCGGGGGCGGCGTCCGTCTCGGCATCGGCGAGCCAGGGTACTGCCTGTGCGATCCCGCTCTCGTCGGCGGCGAACAACGCCAGTCCGGCTTCCTGCAACTGCGCTTCGCGCCATCCCCACCGCTCCTGTGGCGACACGTTCAGCATCAACGGGCTCGCAAAGGCATCGAGCAGGTCGGAAAACGCGCCCGCTCCGCCGGTGCCATCGAAGCGGCGCGACAGGCCTTTCGCCATTGCCGAGGATGATCAGCCGCGCCCCGGCATGGCGGCGGCACACCGCGTCGATCGCGTCCGATCGGCGGGCCGCTGCGGCGTCCGCCTGCATGGCGCACCACGGCATGGCCCAGCCCGAAATCATAGCGCGTAAAGGCGACGTTGGCGCCGGACAGCCGCGCGGCGATGGCGTCGGCCATCAGCATCATATGGTCGGCGGCGCTGCCGCGTTCGCACAGCAGCACATATTCGCGGACGCGTGCTTCGCGTCGCCAGCGCATGGTCGGCGCGCCGTTACGGATGGTCGCGCGGATGGTCGCGCCGACATCGAGCCGGTCGCCGCTGATCAGCGCCGGACGGCGCAGGTCGCTCATCGTCCGCCGCATCGCTGCCCCACGCAGGATGGCGGTTATCGACCGGCAGCAGCGCAATGCTTTCGACCGCGCCGTCCGGTATCGGTCATCCGCTTTAGCGCGGATTTCACGCCTGGCCGCGGCCGCAGCAGCCAGACGATCGCGCCGATCACCGGAACCATCACGTACAGTATCGGGATCACCGTTCGCGCCACAAACCGATCGGTAAGCTCGCGCTGGGTCTCTTCGCGCGAGAACGCCGCAGTGGGGAAGGACCCTAGGGTCGAGATCGGGGTTATTCGATCCGCTACCTGCTGGGTTGCCATATGGACGAGGAACGCCGCCGCGTACACCAGCGCGCCAAGCGCCGTGAGGACGACCGCCACGATCAGCACGCGCCGCCACAGCGCTGAGGCGCGCCACGGCAACCGTGCCCCGGCTCACCGTCTTACGGGGCTCGGCAATCTCGCCAAGGGCGGAGCCGAGCCGGGTCTGGCCTCTCGCGCGAGGTCGCCAGCAACGCCGTGAGCAGCCCGGTCAGGTCGGGCTGCGCGAAGCCGCACGCCTTCTCGGTGGAGGCCGATCATCAGCGATTGCGCGCGGAGCAGCTGGGCAAGCGGGATCGTGCTTCCCACTTTGCGCGCGCGGTCGCGCAGCCGGTCGATCGTCCGCAGCGCGTCGAGCAACGCCGCCGGATGCCCCGGGAAGTCCGGCAAGCTCTCCTGGTGGGATTCCATCCCCCCGGCCATCATGCGAGGCCCAGTGTCTCGCGGTCGGTGCGGGGTCTTCACCATGGTGCCGAACAATTCCTCGACGCGCTTGTCGCCGCGGTTGATCTCGCTGTCGCGCGGGTATCCGCACTCGATCAGCGCGGCAAGGAACGCGATCATCTCAGCGGTGGAAGGCTGCTTGTTTTCTACCTCCTCGCGCAGCCCGATGAATAGCTTCACCGCGGAGCTGACGAGCTTGTCGCCGGATCGAGCTCATGCGCGATCGCGCACCGTGATGCCGCGATCTTCTGGAGGCGCGTGTCGCCGGGGAAATCTATCCAGTGGAAGATGCAGCGCCGCAGGAAGGCGTCGGGCAGGCTCCGTTCGGAATTGGACGTGATCAGCAGCACCGGCCAGGCATCGGGTGAGGCGCGGACCGTGAGATCGAGCTCGGCAATGCGGAAGCTGAGCGTTTCCAGCTCGCCCAACACGTCGTTGGGTGAATCGCGCGGCGCCTTGTCGAGTTCGTCGAGCAGCACGACGCTGCGCTCGGATTCGGCGACTATGTGGCGCTGGACCTTCCGGTCATGATCGATCCGCGTCACATCGAATTCGCCCGGGAAGAGTTCGCCGAGCGTGAGCGTGCTTGCCCCCTGGCCTGCACCCATGATTTCCCGTGCCGCCACCGATCCCAGCGCCACCTTGGCGTCCGGCCCGGCCGACCACAGGATAGCGCGGCCCAGACTCGAAAAGCGGACATAGCGGCTCAGCCCCTTCGGCTGGGCCTTTTCACCGTCCTCGCTCGAATCCTTACGGTTCGCGTCGCGGGGAAACGAGCGACCTCGTCGAAGCCATAGAACAGGTCCAGGCCCGTCGTCGTCGATTTCACCTGGTGCGGATCGTGGAGGAACAGGCCCAGCCGCGAGGCCAGCGCATCGGCAAGAGCGGTCTTGCCGACGCCGGGATCGCCCGCGACGATCAGCGGCTGGCCCAGCAGCAACGCCGTCTTGATCGCCGCAATCAGGCCGGGATCGTCGAGGTCATAGCCGGTGCTGCGAACTTCGCGCAGCCGCCACGGCTTTGGCAGTTTCGCGACCAGTTCGGGCCGCAACCCGCCCTCCCCCATCGCCAGCAGGTCTTGCAGGCTGTGCTCGTCCACGGGCCTCAACTCCTTCGTTCCTTGATGACTGAATCGACCGCCACGCGCGCGAAGGCGATCGGAAACTGGACATGCGGACGCAGCCGCATCTCGATCTCAGCGCCGATGCCGGCGGGCAGGGTCGCCGCTTCAATCTGCATGATCTCGTCGAGCCATTCCGGCACATTTCTGGGGCCGGGCGAGTTCGGCGCCGAGATCGGCGATCTCAACGAACCATTCGATCTCCGGCGCGCCGGCCATCAGCGCGGGTCAGCGCGGCATCGACTCGGGCGGCCTTGCCGTCGAAGCGTATCGGTGGCTGGAAAGCCGAATCGGGCGGGCCGCTGACCTGGCCCGTCAGTATGCTCAGCAGCATGACCGGGGGCGTCGTCGGCGCCTTGGGGTCGGGTTTCCAGGTGCGTAACGGGCCGAGGGCCCCGGCGATCACATCGCGGCAGCCGTCGCCGAACTCGGCCTGGCTATGCTCGATCAGGACGCAGCGGGCACGGCCGCCATCGGCCAGTCCGTCTCGGATGATCGCCGTCACATCGGCATCCAGCGGCAGGCGCTGGTCGCTATACCCCTGCGCCCATTGCCGCAGCAGAGTACGCAGGCGGCTTCGCGGGGGCAGGGCGCACGGGGCCGCAATCGAGCTGCACCGGCGCCTGGTACAGGGCGGCACTGCGCGGCCAGGCCTCGATCGCCAGGATATCGGCGAAGCGCTGCGCGCAGAGCGTCGGCTCATCGACCCGGTGCCCGCGAAGCATGATCGCGGCGGGCTTGGACGGCAGCCCCTGACGATGGAAACGCGGTTCCTCGCTGTTCATCGGCGGTGGATCGCCGCACAGCCATTCGCGGAAGGCGTCGGAAAAATTCGCCCGGTCGAACCGGAAGAAATTGTCGGCCAGCTGGGCGACCAGCGGCTTGGCGGCGGCGCTGGCGGCAACTGACCTGGCCGGAGCGGAACCCGATGGTGCGAGGCCGGTCAGCCGCCAGAAATCGGGATCACGCGGATCGATCGACTCTAACGGCCAGTATAGCAGCTGATTGTTCAGTTCGAGCTTCTCGACCAGCGCATGCATCACGCCCAGCAGCGTGGTGCAGCCGTCGCCGCCGTCGAGCCACAGCGCCGCGCCCGACATGCCGCGCCACCCTTCGACGTCGCCCGGCAGGACCAGGCTGGCCACGTCCACATAGCGCGCGCCGTCGCCCCGGCGCGGGGCGGGATTGAGCTCGCCCTTGAACCGGTAGAACTCCCAATATCGCCGCATCCGCACGGTTTTCGGCGCGGAACCCGGGGAAGCCGGCCGCAAAGCATTGATCCTCGCGCTGCTTGCCCGCGATGCGCAGCGCGGCCGGAGCGGCGATCCGGGTCGCCTGCGGGGTCAGTCAGTTCGAGCAGCGCGATATCGGTGGCGCGCGACTGGGTGCCTGCTAGGGGCCAGACCAGCGTCGCGCGATGCCAGGGCAGGTTCATCCCCGCGAGCATGGCCTGGTTCGCGGCATGGTCCCAGCCGAGCTCGTTGCGCGGTATGGCGTCGATGGTGTCTCCGAACATTCGGACGTCGGCACCGGCACCGTCCGGAATCGTATCCGGCGGATCGTTGCCGAGAACGACATGGAGTGCGGTCAGGATGCGACCCGGTGCGATTAGATAGCCGCTGCCGCGAGAGGCACCGATCACCTCGGCGACCCGATCGCACCCCCGGCAGTGTCGATCGTCATGTCCGCGAGTTGGTGGCATCCGCGCCGATGAACGGCGGCTTGCCGGCCTTGTCGACCAGCGAGAGCGAGAGCGTGATGCGTTGCCCGCTATTGCTGCCATGTGCGACGCCGCCGCCACCCTCGGCGCCGATCCCGAACACCTTGAACGACAGCTTGCCGGAGCCATCGGCCTTGGTCTCGGCGCCGATCTCGAGCTGCAACTCGATGTTGCTGGCGACGAAGCGCAGTTCCTCGTCCTTGCCGGCCGCGATCGCGGTCGCCAGTTCGGTGCGGGAGTTCGGCGATATAGTCGCTCAGTTTGATCGTCTGCATTTCACCCTCCTGCCTGCGTAGACGAGATTGGATCAAAGGCCGCGGCATGGCAATATGGGTGGCGACATCCCGAATATATAACCAGAATGAACTAATCTTTGCCGAGACATCGGTCGGATGAACCCGTGTACAGGTCGACCAATAAGGCTGGACGGTGAAGCGATAATCATAAGACGCCAGTCCTGCAGCAATTTCGATACAAACACAGGATACAGTGAAACGGGAAGCTGTCTGGCGGATTTCAACTACCGACCGTCGCGGAATATCATGCCGTCCGCGAGGTCAACCAACGCGCGGTTGTAACAGGTGTTCTAGAGTCGGGGGCGGGCAATCGAGGAAAGATCGCCGACGCGGCTTTGGCTTGGAAATTCCGGAAGGCGACGTCGCGACCCGGTGGCAATGCACATGCCGTGAGTAGACCATGGAAGCTAGCTGCGCTGTAACGAAAGCATTCGTCCATCTTGGACCGAAAATAATCCGAGCCGCACGGCGACTTCGCCCCTGCTCACGTGGGTATCCCGATTGACGCGTGCACACCTCGTGATAATATCGTCGATGTCACCAGGCTATAAGAACTGAATAGTTTAGGACTGTAGCTTTATCTCTCGCGAACTCGGCGCAGAGAGACAGATTAACTGTGAAATAAGTTCAAAACATTCATTATTCGTAGACGTAAGTCTGTCCATTTAGTTGAGGGGCTGAGCATGCGAAGGGGCGGATGGCTCTTAGCGATGGCTTCGAGCGGAGCGATCGCGACCGCGAGTTCAGCGTCGGCGCAGGATGCAACGTCCTATACTTACGACGCACTCGGACGGCTCATCACTACTTCGGTCAGCGGTGGCCCGAACAATGCCATCAACGCCGCCACCTGCTTCGATCCGGCCGGTAACCGATCGCACTATATCGTGAGTGTCGGGAGTAATGCGTGCGCTGGGACGCCTACCCTACCCCACACCCCCACCCCCCACACCGACACCGACCAATCATCCACCGGTTGCGGTAAATGATTCGGGGAACGCGATGAAGTGCAACGAGACGGTGTTCAACGTCACCGGCAATGATTCGGATCCCGATGGCGATGCTATCACGCTGATCGGCGTGTCCAACTCGGGCTACTACGGATCAGTCTCAGTCTACGACGCATCGAGCGTCGATTATTTCGCGAGTAATGTCACCGGATTCGACACCGTCACCTACACGATTCAGGACAGCCACGGCGCCACCGCCACCGGCACGCTCACCGTTCATCTCACCGGGCCGGCCTGCTGAATCCTATCCCAACGCACGCCTTCGCGATCTCAAGGGGGGGACACACATGAAACTCAGGAGCTTGTTGGCGACTGCCGCGGCTCCGCGCGCGCTTATGGCGGCAGGGGCATCATTGCTTGCCATTGCCGGGCATGCGCCCGCCTTCGCGCAGAGCGCGGTCGAATCCGAGGTGCCGCCGGTCGCCAGTTCCATCGACAAGAACGGCGTCGACGTGGTGACCGGGCGGGCCGTGGCCACGCCGATGAGCGTCAGCATCGGCCCAGGCGGCCCCGGCAGCCTGAGTTACAGCTGGGCGACCTCGAACGAAGGCCAGGGCATATCGCTGGGCTTCATCACGGTCGATGCGGCGACGGACACGCATTTTATACCGTCACGATCGGTGGGACGAGCGAGACTTTCCACCTGACGGGTACACTCGGCGCCGCCCCCCTTTGGGCAGGAGCAGGGCCGTAGCTCGACGCTGACCTATGACAGTGGCACCCAGCAGTTCACCTATACCAGCGCGGACGGCAGCGTCGCGCTTTTCAGCAAGCAGCTGGCAGTGGGCGGGCCCACCGATACGACGGCGCGCATCACGCGGCTGACGTATCCGGCGGGCGAGACGCTCATTTACTCATATAAATTGATGTCGGCGCCGACGACCTATTATGCGCTGCGCACGGTCTCGAGCAATCTGGGATACCAACTGCGCTTCACCTACGCGGCCGTCAGCGGCGGCTTTCCGCGGGTGGCGAGCGTCGTCGCGTTCAACATGGCGGACGAGACCTGCGATCCCGATGCCGATACCTGCACGCTGGCGGGCAATTGGCCGAGCATCACGCTCGACTCGACCAGCCATGCCACCGACAACGTCGGCCAGACCGCCAGCCTGAGCGCCGTCCCGGCGGGCAGCGGATGGACGACGACGGTCACCTATCCGAGCGGTCGCCAGGAATCGTTCACGCGCGATTCGAGCGACAAGGTGCTCGCCTATAGCGACGGGGTGGGCACGTGGACCTACGCGACCGGGGTCGACGGCGTCGGCGTCGGCCACGCATTGGCCTCGTCGCCGGGCGGGGACAGCCACACGATCGTCTTCGACGGCAGGACCGGCCGCGTCTGGAACGACCTGCACAGCGGCCCCTCGATCGGCTCGATCGACTGGGCCTATGACTACAACGCGACGACCGGGCCGCCTCACCCTCGCGCGCCACGCCCAAGTCGACACCGCGGAGACCGACTACAGCTATGATTCGCGCGGGCAACCTTACGCAGACGCGGCGCCAGTCGACCACGCCGGGCACCCCCCGCCGACATCGTCACCTCCGCGGTCTATCCGTCGAGCTGCACCCAGCCGCGGACCTGCAACAAGCCGACCGACACGATCGACGCCAACGGCCAGCAGACCGACTATGCCTATGATCCGGCGCACGGCGGGGTGCTTTCGGTCACCTATCCGGCCGACGGCAGCGGGGGTGCGTCCGCAGGTCCGTTACGGCTATACCGCGCTCAGCGCCAACTACCGCGACGGCAGCGGCACGGTGATCGCGGGATCGCCGGTCTATCGGCTGACCTCGATCTCGCAGTGCCGCACGACCGCGAGCTGCGCGGGCACCAGCGACGAGGTGAAGACGACGATCGCCTATGGCGCCAACGACGCACTGCTGCCGGTGTCGGTCACCACCGGATCGGGCGACGGGGCGCTCACCGCGACCGTCACCACGACCTACACGCCCATGGGCGACGTCAGCACCGTCGACGGGCCGCTCGCGGGCACCGACGACGCCACGCGCACCTATTACGACGCCGCGCGCCGGCCGATCGGCACGATCGGGCCCGATCCCGACGGCGGCGGGGGTATTGCTGCGCCGCGCGACGCGGACGACCTACAGCGGCGACGAGGTGACCTCGGTCGAGGTCGGCACCGCGACGAGCCAGGGGCGACACCGGCATGTCAACGTTCGTGCCGCTCGAGCAGGTCCAGACCGACTTCGACACGCATGGCCGCCAGACCGCGACCCGGCTGGTGGCGGGCGGCGTCATCCAGTCGCTCGCGCATTATGGCTACACCGTCGACGGCCTGACCGAGTGCGTGGCGCAGCGGATGAACCCGGCGATCTTCGCGACGATCGCGACGCCGGCGTGCACGCTGGGGACGCAGGGCAGCGGCGCGGGGCGACTACGGGCCCGACCGGATCACGCGCGTCAGCTATGACGCGCTGCGGCGGCAGACGGTGGTGACCGCGGCGGTGGGGACCGCGCTCGAATCGGCGCAGCAGACCACCGCTTATGGCAACCTCGACCTGGTCTCAAGCGTGGTCGATGCCAACGGCAACCGGACGTCCTATCAGTACGACGGGTTCCTGCGGCTGGTGAAGACGCTCTATCCCGACACCGCGCTGGGATCGGGGACGAGCTCGTCGACCGACTACGAGTAGGTGAGCTACGATCCGGCGGGCAACATCCTCACCATGCGGCTGCGCGATGGCCAGACGATCGGCTATGGCTACGATCATCTCGACCGGATGACCTACAAGGACATGCCCGGCTCGGAGCCCGATGTCGGCTATGCGTATGACCTGCTGGGGCGCGTGACGTTCGCATGGGACGGGCTGTCCAACTATGTCGGCTATGCGTATGATGGACTAGGCCGCGTGACGGGCCAGTCGACCCCGCACGGCGGGCTGGGCATGGGATACGATCTCGCCGGGCGGCGCTCATGGCTGCAATGGTCGGACGGCTTCTACGTGGGCTATTATTATCTCCTGACCGGCGAGCTGAGCGCGATCTACGAGAGCGGCACCTGGTCGCAGCTGGTCGGCCTGACCTACGACGATCTCGGCCGGCGCACGAGCCTGACGCGGCTCAACGGCACGACGACCACCTACGCCTATGACGCGGCCTCGCGGCTGGCGACGCTGACGCAGGACCTCGCCGGGACGAGCGCCGATCTGGTGCGCGGGTTCACCTACAATCCCGCCGGTCAGATCGTCGGCGCGACGCGCTCGAACAGCGCCTATGCGCCCGCGCTCGGCGTCGCGAGCCAGGCCTACACCGCCAACGGGCTCAACCAGTACAGCGCGGTGGCGGGCGGCGCGATCACCTATGACGCGCGCGGCAACCTCGCGACGACGGGAGCCAATAGCTACGCCTACAGCGCGGAGAACCACCTGCTGAGCGGGCCGGGGACGACGCTGTCCTACGATCCGATCGGCCGGCTCGACCACAGCTCGGAGGGCGGCGGCCTGTCGTTCCTCTACGACGGATCGGACCTGGTGGCGGAGTATGACGGCGCGGGCACGCTGGTGGCGCGCTACGTCCACGGCCCGGGCATGGACGAGCCGCTGATCTGGTACAACGGCTCAGGGACGAGCGACCGCCGCTGGCTCCACGCCGACGAGCGCGGCTCGGTGGTCGCGGTGAGCAACGGATCGGGCACCGCCACCGCGATCAACAGCTACGACGACTATGGCGTGCCCGGAGCGGGCAACGTCGGGCGGTTCCAGTACACCGGGCAGACCTACCTGCCGACGCTCGGGGTCTACAACGACAAGGCGCGGATCTACTCCTCGCGGCTCGGCCGGTTCCTCCAGACCGATCCGATCGGATATGGCGACGGGATGAACGCGTACGATTACGCCCATGCCGACCCGGTGAATTTGGTCGATCCGTCCGGGCTCGACGGCGAATGCCCCAACGGCAGGAGCGATGCCATTTGCACTGTCAGCCCGATTTGCGACATGCATCCAGGATGTCCGGGCGACGATCCTAATGGTGACCTGACAGTTACAGGCCGATCGCATTTCTATTCCGGAAATGATCCATATTTTGGATTCAATCCGTTCACCATCGCCTCGATGGGTAGCCTGATCGGCGATCCTTGTCGTGGAGACGCGCACGGATGCGGGAATTTGTCATCGCAACATAATCAGGAAATTCACACTTGCCCAGGCGGAGGAAGGATAACTATATCTCCGCTAGGGATATCGGCCAGTGGCGCGTTCCTATACCTAGCGGGCGGTATTGGCGCTGAACTTGGTGTGTCAATCCCGATGAACTTCTTTCGCACGGGGAGTTTGCGGGGAACCCAGTTTTATGGGTCCGTCAGTTTTCAAGGTTTGCTCGGTTTCGGCTTTTTCGCTGGTGCTGGCTATGCGCCCTCCGCGGGATATTCTTCGGGACCCATTCAGTCTGGTGCCAGCGGATCGCACGTTGTTGGAGCCGGGGCGGCGCTCGGTGGTGGCGGAGAGAGCTCGATTACGACGAATGGGAGCGGAGGTTCAATAAGTGGTGGCCCCAAAGCTGGTGTAGGCGTCTACGGGGGTTATGGTGGCAAGGTTACAGCTACGGCTGCGACGCCGCAGGTGGGATGCACACGATGATAGGGCCAAGAACATTCATCAACTATGCGTTCCAGATTTCCGCTTGGAGCATCATACTATCGTCGGTTGGAATGATCATTGCTGCCAGTGCAGATATATCGCTCGGGTTTGGATGGGGGTTTACATCCAAAGATATTTTTATGGCGATCGTGGTGCTGGTCGGAGCGATCATTGTTAAACTGATTGGGACTAAGATCATTATTGCTTTCGGCAGTATATAGTCGCGTGTGAATGCCATGGCGCGTGTCGAGCGGCACGACGTTCCTCTACGACGGCCGATCTGGTACAACGACTCGGGCACCAGCGACCGCCGCTGGCTCCACGCCGACGAGCGCGGCTCGGTGGTCGCGGTGAGCAACGGCGCGGGCACCGCCACCGCGATCGACAGCTACGACGACTATGGCGTGCCCGGCAGCGGCAATGTCGGGCGGTTCCAGTACACCGGGCAGACCTACCTGCCGACGCTCGGGGTCTACAACTACAAGGCGCGGATCTACTCCTCGCGCCTCGGCCGGTTCCTCCAGACCGATCCGATCGGTTATAGGGATGGTATGAACGCGTACAACTATGTCCACGCTGATCCGGTCAACCGCACGGATCCGTCCGGCGCTTTTCAGTCCTGCTGGACCCTCTATGCTGCGCCTAACCCAGACCCAACCATCATCCAAGTCTCTCATGACGTGCAACATTGCACAGAGGTGCCGGACTCGCTTCGCGATGCCGCCCGGCCCTCTCTTGTCGACCCGCTTGGGGGGAACCCCAATAGCAGGATTACGCCGCAAAAGGTGACCGTGGATAGGTCGTGCGCAGGTGTAGGACCGGCGAATGATCCAGGCGTCCAAGCCAAGGCTTTGCAGGCATTGCAGCTAGGCCAGACCGCTCAACAGAGAGACCCGACCGGCCCGCGCTATCGCGAGTATGGTTTCTCGGGTCGACCGTATTTCTTCCAATGGATATTTGGAAAAGGTTATGTAACTGGCCAAATGCAAGCAGGGTACGAAACAACAGTTTCACTAGCTGAAGGATATTTCGACACGTTCGATGTTCACTCCCACCCAGACCCGAATGATAATATAGGACCTAGTGGGCCAGATATAACGGGAACGCCCTCTGGTCACACAACCATTGTTATAAATCCGGATAGTGTTCTCCGCTGTTACACGAGGTTGCAATGAAAAAATATGAAAGAGTGCTATGGGTGACGGGGATTGTCGTTCTTCTGATCTCATTGATCTATGTCTATGATTTGAAACAGAAGTTTCAACGGTTGTTTATCGCTGGACAAGATCAACGTGAACTTATCGACATATCGATAAAGCTTCTAATGCGTGAGCAGGGGATGAGTCGAAGTGAAGTCGATAAGGTTTTTATTATTTCATACTCATACTTCTCAAAGGAAACGTGTATAAGGTTCATGCCAAGGCCCGGAGTTATTGGAGGGCCTATTTCATATTGTTACGATACTGGCAGCGATCATCGACTATTGAGAGTCGATAAAGTTGCATGATCTTGCTATATTGGTGTCCAATATATACCCGTTTATTGCTTTATCCGAGGTGGCCCCTAGCTCGTAAACAGAGGTCGGACGATAGAATAGGCGGACCTGCCTCACACGGTTCTGGTCATGTGTGCGACGCGTTCGGCGCGACAGGGCGTCTCATTGAACTGGTGGAGCGGCGAGCGAGACAGTGTCTTGCAGCTTCCAGGGTCATGTGGGGCGCCCACGCAGATCCATCGCGTCCACTTTTGTCGTCAATAATCCAATGATCTCCGTGACTTAACTGCTGTTTCGTGGCATGGCGCCTCGTAAAAAAGCAAGGGGTATCAGATGCTTATCGGATGTGCGCGGACGAGCACGGTGGAACAGGTGGCGGGGGCTGAAGGCGCAGGAGACGGCGCTCGCTGCAACGGTTGCACGAAGGTGTTCGCGGAAGCTGCGTCGTCGGTCGGGCAGCGCGACCAGCTTGCGGCGGCGCTGGACTTCGTGCGCGAGGGCGACACGCTGGTGGTGACGCGGCTCGATCGATTGGCGCGCTCGACGGCGGACCTGCTCGGGCGCATCGCATATGCGTGGGACACGTCGGCCAACTATGTCGGCTATGCGTATGACGGGCTGGGCCGTGTGACGGGCCAATCGACCCCGCACGGCGGGCTGGGCATGGGGTACGATCTCGCCGGGCGGCGCTCGTGGCTGCAATGGTCGGACGGCTTCTACGTGGGCTATTATTATCTCCTGACCGGCGAGCTGAGCGCGATCTACGAGAGCGGCAGCTGGTCGCAGCTGGTCGGCCTGACCTACGACGATCTCGGCCGGCGCACGAGCCTGACGCGGCTCAACGGGACGACGACCACCTATGCCTATGACGCGGCCTCGCGGCTGGCGACGCTGACGCAGGACCTTGCCGGCACCAGCGCCGATCTGGTGCGCGGGTTCACCTACAATCCCGCCGGTCAGATCGTCGGCGCGACGCGCTCGAACAGCGCCTATGCGCCCGCGCTCGGCGTCGCGAGCCAGGCCTACACCGCCAACGGGCTCAACCAGTACAGCGCGGTGGCGGGCGGCGCGATCACCTACGACGCGCGCGGCAACCTCGCGACGACGGGGGCGAACAGCTACGCCTACAGCGCGGAGAACCACCTGCTGAGCGGGCCGGGCACGACGCTGTCCTACGATCCGCTCGGCCGGCTCGACCACAGCTCGGAGAGCGGCGGCACGACGTTCCTCTACGACGGATCGGACCTGGTGGCCGAGTATGACGGCGCGGGCACGCTGGTGGCGCGCTACGTCCACGGCCCGGGCATGGACGAGCCGTTGATCTGGTACAACGGCTCAGGGACGAGCGACCGCCGCTGGCTCCACGCCGACGAGCGCGGCTCGGTGGTCGCGGTGAGCAACGGATCGGGCACCGCCACCGCGATCAACAGCTACGACGACTATGGCGTGCCCGGAGCGGGCAACGTCGGGCGGTTCCAGTACACCGGGCAGGCCTACCTGCCGACGCTGGGAGTCTACAACTACAAGGCGCGGATGTACTCCTCACGCCTTGGGCGGTTCCTCCAGACCGATCCGATCGGGTACGGCGATGGCATGAACTGGTATAATTATGTGGGCGGGGATCCGGCCAACGGGCGGGATCCGTCTGGAATGTGCGATAACGGAATTAATCTCACTTGGACTCATACCGTGACCTCCAATGGTCAAGTAGATCAGAGTCGAAGCTTCTCCGTTCCGCTCGGCCAGTTTTGTTTTGATGACCTGCAGCAAAACTGGGCGAGGCAAAATACCGCGCAGACCGCACCTTCGTCAGGCCCGGTATTAAGAACGATGGGACTGGGTGACATCCCCACTGTACCGAGGAAGGATAATCAGAATAGGCCTGCTATTAGACTAAGAACTGCGGCAAAGAAGTATTTGTGCGGCGCACTTGCAAATAATGATTTTAATGTCCCGATCGCCTATGCCGTAATATATGACTTCAGAAATAGCAGCGATGCGAACGCGCAACTTTCCGGGCCTCGTGAGGCAGAAAACTGGATCTACGCTACTGGAAATTACAGTGTAATACCGCATGATGGAGAAAGTTACGCTTCAGTTTGGATATACCAACATTGGTACAAGCCAATTTTTCCAGGCCCGCACCCAACACCATTCTCGCAGGATGCTGTGAACGCGGGCTATAGTGGTGTGGAGCATGAAGGTCAGACGCAGGCAGCGCTTTCTGGAGAATTGAAGGATTATTGCGGTGCGCAATAATCAGATGGTGCGTGACTCAAGGGATAAATGGTCGCGCTCGATTCAGTTGCAGATGTTCCTCTGTCTCGCGAGGATGTACCGATGAACCGACTTGGCGCGATCTTGTACGGAGTGGCAGTAGTGTCGATCACGCTGCTCTTGGCGCGCGAATCGCTTGAGCCAAGTGTTTACCTTTTCAAAGAACACCATGCACATAATATCGCACTTGGGGTCACTGGATTGCTGATCTCAACATTCGGGCCGGTCACTTTATCGGTGTGTATCTGGCTAATGGCCCGACGACTGAAAGCGCGATGGCTCGTGCATCTGATCTTCATTCCGACAGCAATAGTGATTTGCAGGGAGGGAGCGTCTCTGTTCTTTGATGGAGCCGGGGTGTCGGGTGAAAACTCACCTGAAGGCCATTCGCTTTTCGCGGCTGGCGCGTTCCTATTTTTGACGCTTCTCGTCCATGCAGCCGCGCTTATCGTGGAGGGCTATAAGAAGATCATGTACCGGGCGAACGGCGGCTAGCCACAGTCGATCCCGTTCATTCGATTCTCCTGCGTCTTTCTTGTCGGATGGCCTTCCTCACATACCCCTGATCATGGGAATAGGCGCAAAGCTATATGGTGCCAGTTCTTTTCTTTCACTTGCGGGCAATGTTATCAAAGCGGCGGAAGGTGACTCCGGTGCCGGGGCTTCGGTGCTAACAGAGCTCGCATCGCAGGGAATGTCTCCGTTCGCAGAGGTGCACGAGATGGGAGAAGCTATCGTCGGTCTGGCATCAGATAGCGTTTTGGGACAGATTGAGGAAGAAAGGTGCAAATAGCAATTCGATCAATTTGGCATTTTTGGCCGCTGAATATTGCAGCGGCGGCCCTTGCCGTGTTTGGCCTTAGATGGCACGAAATTGATATCGCCGCTATTATAGGAAATTTAGTATTACTTTTAATTTGGATTAAGAAAACTATAGAAACTAAATTCCAAATGGATATTTCAGGTATCTCTATACCTATTGAAAAAATTATTGGGATATTTAGTACATTCTTATTTTGGATTCCGATATATATAATAACTTTAGTGCCACATGTTCAATACAAGCTTGCTATATACGCTATTATTTTTTGTATATCACTAGGAGGCTGTGGAATATTTATTGCGCAAATACCATTTTCCAAAATAACAAGATTACGTCCCTGATAGCTACCGATAGTCGACCCCGCACGGCTGGCTGGGCATGGGATACGATCTTGCCGGGCGGCGCTCGTGGCTGCAATGGTCGGACGGCTTCTACGTGGGCTATTATTATCTCCTGACCGGCGAGTTGAGCGCGATCTACGAGAGCGGCAGCTGGTCGCAGCTGGTCGGGCTGACCTACGACGATCTCGGCCGGCGCACGAGCCTGACGCGGCTCAACGGGACGACGACCACCTATGCCTATGACGCGGCCTCGCGGCTGGCGACGCTGACGCAGGACCTTGCCGGCACCAGCGCCGATCTGGTGCGCGGCTTCACCTACAATCCCGCCGGTCAGATCGTCGGCGCGACGCGCTCGAACAGCGCCTATGCGCCCGCGCTCGGCGTCGCGAGCCAGGCCTACACCGCCAACGGGCTCAACCAGTACAGCGCGGTGGCGGGCGGCGCGATCACCTATGACGCGCGCGGCAACCTCGCGACGACGGGGGCGAACAGCTACGCCTACAGCGCGGAGAACCACCTGCTGAGCGGGCCGGGCACGACGCTGTCCTACGATCCGCTCGGCCGGCTCGACCACAGCTCGGAGAGCGGCGGCACGACGTTCCTCTACGACGGATCGGACCTGGTGGCCGAGTATGACGGCGCGGGCACGCTGGTGGCGCGCTACGTCCATGGCCCCGGGGTGGACGAGCCGCTGATCTGGTACAACGGCTCGGGCACCAGCGACCGCCGCTGGCTCCACGCCGACGAGCGCGGCTCGGTGGTCGCGGTGAGCGACGGCGCGGGCACCGCCACCGCGATCAACAGCTACGACGACTATGGCGTGCCCGGCAGCGGCAATGTCGGGCGGTTCCAGTACACCGGGCAGACCTACCTGCCGACGCTCGGGGTCTACAACTACAAGGCGCGGATCTACTCCTCACGGCTTGGGCGGTTCCTCCAGACCGATCCGATCGGGTACGGTGATGGCATGAACTGGTATAATTATGTGGGCGCCGATCCGGTGAATTTGGTCGATCCCACCGGCATGGGGCCCGGCCAGCAACGCTGCTGGACCCTCTATGCCGTCCCCAACCCGGATCCCACCACCATCCAAGTCTCCCATGACGTACAACATTGTGTAACTATTGACGATTCCATATTCGGAGACGGTTCGATAATGCGGGACCTTGGGGCCAGTCCCATTCACAACGAATTTACCCAGTCTCTGGCCGCCGCGGAGGCACAGTCTTCTCGCGCGATGAGGCCCAAACCGACTGTAAAGCCTGCTAAGCTGCCAAAAGCCCAACCAGAAAAGCCTAAGAAACCCTACGGCGACCCTTTTCATTGCCTGACCGCGGTGGCACAAGGTGCCGCTAAGACCGTCACGGACCCAACTCAGCTGATCAATGATGGCCTCACCGCAGTTGCTTTTGGCGCCGCCAACGCGGCGAGAGTTAGCGCAGCGGCCTTGCCGCTCGGACGTGCGCTATCAATCGCGAGGGCTTCAGCCGCTGGGGGTGTTCTCAGCATTGGCGTTCAGGGAGTTGCCGGAGGTATATACACGCTTTTCACTGATGATAGGTGTTACAATGGTTAGGTTATCGTGGATTGAGCTTCTGTCCGGTACTTTTATATTCCTATTATTTTACTTCTTATGGATAATTGGAGTGACCCTGTCTATTAGAGTCGCTGCATGTTTACTGGCAATTGTTGCCATTTATATTGTCATTGGGCGTTCTTTAAAACGACGGTAACCCCGCATAGGGCGAAATCCGCCATGCCGAAACAATTCGACGAGGAGGCGGTGACCAACGGATCGGGGACCGCCACCGCGATCGACAGCTACGACGACTATGGCGTGCCCGGCAGCGGCAACGTCGGGCGGTTCCAGTACACCGGGCAGACCTACCTGCCGACGCTCGGGGTCTACAACTACAAGGCCCGGATGTACTCCTCGCGCCTCGGCCGGTTCCTCCAGACCGATCCCATCGGTTATAGGGATGGTATGAACGCGTACAACTATGTCCACGCTGATCCGGTCAACCGCACGGATCCGTCCGGCGCTTTTCAGTCCTGCTGGACCCTCTATGCTGCGCCTAACCCAGACCCAACCATCATCCAAGTCTCTCATGACGTGCAACATTGCACAGAGGTGCCGGACTCGCTTCGCGATGCCGCCCGGCCCTCTCTTGTCGACCCGCTTGGGGGGAACCCCAATAGCAGGATTACGCCGCAAAATCCCAAGCAGCCTGCCTCAGTGCCAAGAAATCGCCTCGTATGTGATTTGCTGACAAAGAATGATTTCAGCACTTACGATGCGTGGCAGGCCGCTCTGACATTGAGAAATCCGGACGGGCCAGCAAATAATTGGTCGGATCCCAATCTGCGTAACGCCGAAAACATGTTGTATGAGGCTTACGCTGGCGAAAGCTCACTCAACATCTGGCTCCATCAGAATACGAAGAGTATTCGTAGGCTCTTTGGCGTTAGCACCTCACCGTATTCGGCTGACGCCCTTCAAGCGGGATATGACGGTGAGAAACTACATGGAATGAGCAAAAAACAACTCGCGGAGTGGTGCAATGATACTGCTGGCTGATCGCGTAAGGTTGGTGCTTCTATCAATACTATTAATTATGATAGCTGTTGATACAATAATATTGAACTTCATGGTAGAATACTATGAGAACTTTTGGCCTGGATTTGCAGTTCCTATTATTCTTCTAATCTCCCTTCTGGGAAAGGTCTTTGGTGTTCGAGGCGCAACCTTCTTGGGGTTAGTGGCGATCACTCTCTTTGTTTTGGCCGGGTTTGTTACGTCCATTCCCGATCCGGAAATAGCAAAACCGAGAGTGGTAGGGCATTTCTGGGTTAGCCTTCGGTATCTAGTCATAGTTGTATCAGCTGCCACCTGGTTATGGTGCTTTCTGAAACTTCACCCGAAGCGACAGGCTTCTTGAGAGCGCCTCACGGACCCCTCTGATCTGATCCGTTATGGCGGTGATGCGAGGAGGTGTCTCGCTGAACTGGTGAGGGTCCGAGAAAGGAATGGTGCAGCACCGTTTCAAAGTAAATATCAAAGAATTATTCTTATTTATACTCTATTTATATTGTCAGCAATTGGCGAAGGTATATCTATGTCAATCACAGCGTACGGAAGTAGTTTGTCTCTAACTGGGGCGATAGAACAATTTATTGGAGAAAATTCAACTAAACTAGTTTTTCGTCAAGTGAACAACGCTGTTGTTAATCGACTTCCGCTTCCCGTCTTTAGCCAGATGGTATTTGAAACAAGGCCTGAAGAACGTCGAATCACATGTTCCAGATAAGGCTATGTAGATGAAAGATATAGATCTATACAAGGTATTATTTAGAATTGGATTGATTGTTGTATTAATACCGATAGCGATTTCTATTTTCTTCCCAACCGATGATCTTTCTTTGATAGCTGGATTGTTGTTCTCAATAGGAATGATTTGTTTAATGGTAGGCACTGTATTGTATTAGTTTCGGAAGATAAGATAAGATAAGATAAGATAAGATAACATTTAATATAGAACACGCAGTAGAGCGAGCCCGTTGGCGGTGTAGGCCTGGCTCGCGACGCCGAGCGCGGGCGCAATCGCAACCAGTACAGCGCGGTGGCGGGCGGGGCGATCACCTATGACGCGCGCGGCAACCTCGCGACGACGGGAGCGGACAGCTACGTCTACAGCGCGGAGAACCACCTGCTGAGCGGGCCGGGGACGACGCTGTCCTACGATCCGATCGGCCGGCTCGACCACAGCTCGGAGAGCGGCGGCCTGTCGTTCCTCTACGACGGATCGGACCTGGTGGCGGAGTATGACGGCGCGGGCACGCTGGTGGCGCGCTACGTCCACAGCCCCGGGGCGGACGAGCCGTTGATCTGGGACAACGGCTCGGGCACCAGCGACCGCCGATGGCTCCACGCCGACGAGCGCGGCTCGGTGGTCGCGGTGAGCAACGGATCGGGAACCGCCACCGCGATCAACAGCTACGACGACTATGGCGTGCCCGGAGCGGGCAACGTCGGGCGGTTCCAGTACACCGGGCAGACATACCTGCCGACGCTCGGGATCTACAACTACTACGACGGGCTGGGCCGCGTGACGACGCAGTCGACGATCCATCGAATTAGCAGACCCCGTCCGTCGCCACGACCTATCCCGCCCTCCGCGCGCTAAGATACAGCCAATCGCCCATGCCGATCCACGGCCCGACGATCGCGCTGGGCGCGAACAGCGCGGCATAGGGCAGCATCTTGGGGCTGCGCTTCCAATGCGCCGGCGTGCCGAAAGTGTAATCGAGCCCGATCCGGGTCTGGTCCGCACACACGTCGACATAGCCGGCCTTCTCGGTCAGCGCGCCCAGCGTGCGGCGGCTGAACTGGTACAGATGGTAGGGCGGCTCCGGATGCGGCCAATAGTCCAGGCGGCGCGCCAGCAGGTAGGACAGGCGCGGGAACAGACCGTCGATGTTGGGCGTCGACTGCAGCAGCAATCCGCCGGGCTTGAGCAGCCGGCGGATCGCCACCAGCTCGCCCAGCGGATCGGGCAGATGCTCGATCACGTCGAACAGCGTGATCACGTCGAAGCTGGCGTCGGCATGGCCGGCATCGCGCCAGTCGCCGGCATGGACGCTCAGCCCGAAATGATCGCGCGCGAAGGCGGCGGTCGCGGGCGAAAGCTCAGCACCGTGGACCTCGAACCCCGCCCGGCGCGCCTCGTCGAGGAACAGTCCGCTCGAGCAGCCGATGTCGAGCAGCGTCGATCCCGCCGTATCGGGAATGCGGCGCCGCAGGAAGCGCAGATGCTGCCGCGCGGTGGCGCGCATCCGCGAGAATCCCGGATCGGCCGGATCGAGCAGCACGCGATGATAATCGGCATCGGTGTAGAGCGCCGCGATCTCTGCCTCGCTGGGCGGGTTGGCGAGAAAGGCCAGGCCGCAATTGCGGCAGGCGACCAAGTCATAGCTGCGCGCACTGAACAGGGGCCGATAGTCACTCTCCCCGCACAAATGGCAGGCGAGCGCCCGTGCGCCGCTGGTGTCGATGGCAAGTTCCTGTCCCATGCGCTTCGGCTAGCATCGAGGTCCCAAAAGCGCCGTTAACGCGCCGGCCCGGGCGTCGGCCGCGAGACGCCCGGCTTGAGCCGCCCCGCGCCTTCCTCTAGCCCACCCGCTCGCCACGAAAGGAACGCCGGGTGCCCTCGCCCCAATCCTACGACGCCATCGTCCTCGGCGCCGGCGCCGCCGGCCTGATGTGCGCCGCGATCGCCGGCCAGCGCGGGCGGCGGGTGCTGCTGGTCGAGCATGCCGACCAGCCGGGTAAGAAGATCCTGATCTCGGGCGGCGGGCGGTGCAACTTCACCAATCTCCACACCGCCCCCGATCGCTATCTCTCGGCCAACCCCCATTTCGCCAAGTCGGCGCTCAGCCGCTACGGCCCACGCGATTTCATCGACCTGGTCGAGGCGCATCATATCGCCTGGCACGAGAAGACGCTCGGCCAGCTCTTCTGCGATGGCTCGGCGCGCCAGATCGTCGGCCTGCTGCTCGACGAATGCGCGAAGGGCGGCGTCGAGATCGCGCTCGGCCATCCGATCAGCGCGGTCGACCATGCCGACGCCCGCTTCCGCGTCACGTGGGGCGCGCGCACCGCCACCGCGCCCGCGCTGGTGATCGCGACCGGCGGCCCCTCGATCCCCAAGATGGGCGCGACCGGCTTCGCCTATGACCTCGCCCGCAACTTCGGGCTCAAGCTGATCGAGCCGCGCCCCGCGCTCGTGCCCCTCACGCTGGGGGGCGACCAGATTCTGTTCCGCGAGCTTTCGGGCGTTGCCGCGCCGGTGATCGCGCGCGCGGGCAAGGCGGCGTTCCGCGAGGCGGCGCTGTTCACCCACCGCGGCCTTTCAGGCCCCGCGATCCTCCAGATCTCCTCTTATTGGCGCGCGGGCGAGGCGATCGCCATCGACTTCCTCCCCGATGCCATCCCGGGCTGGCTCGCCGCCGCCAAGCGCGCGCGCCCGCGCACGACGCTGCGCAAGCTGCTCGGCGAGGCCCTCCCCGATCGCCTCGCCGAGACGCTCGCCGAGCGCACGGCGCTCCCCGGCGAACTCCAGACGCTCACCGATGCCGCGCTAGCGCAAGCCGAGCGCCGTCTGGCCGGCTGGAGCTTCACCCCCAACGGCACCGAAGGCTTCGCCAAGGCCGAGGTGACGATCGGCGGCATCAGCACCGCCGAGCTCTCGTCGCGGACGATGGAATCGCGTCGGGTCTCCGGCCTCTACGCGATCGGCGAGGCGATCGACGTCACCGGTTGGCTGGGCGGCTATAATTTCCAATGGGCCTGGGCGAGCGGCGCCGCGGCCGGACGGGCGCTCCAGGCCGTGGCGGATTGATGATCGGGAACGAGTAAAGCGCGCCAAGCGCCGCGCGTCCGCGCCGCCTTCGAGACAATTGGTACAATATCTCCCGATTGCAATCGCTCAGCTCCCATAGAGACACCGTCAGTCTATGCACTATGGACATAGTTGCATCTATTTTGGCTCCGAATCCTTGTCCAATCCATAGATACTTGTTTATTCTACATAATGAAGCATAATTCCATTTTCGAGTCGCAGATATGACGGAGAAAGTACGAGAATCACTCTGATTTACTGTTTATTCTGTCCATGTTCGCGACATACGCTTCAGATGCGTTATATTCTGAGCTCTATTGGGGGAGAAATAAGATGATTCGCACACAATGCTTTGTCACAGCTGGCCTGGGAGCGATGCTCATCGCAGGGTCCGCACAGGCGACGCCGACCTGTACGCACCTCGGCTATGGCTCGGCGTCGACCGTCAAGCCCAACAAGCTCTATCTCTATTTTCCGACGGCGGACGACGCGACCTATCCCGAATTCGGCGTCGGCGGGCTCATCACCTCGCCCGCGCACCGCTTCGACGCCACCGAGCTGCCCAGCTACACCGGCACCACGGCGGCGCTGCGCGACGCGGTGTTCGATGTCGTGACCGACGATTATTGCGAGTTCAACGTCCAGGTGATCGCCACGACCACCGCGCCGCCGACCACCTTCCCCCGCCGCAACACGGTCGCGATCGGCACCGACAGCCAGATCACCATGAACGGCCGGACCTGGGGCCAGGCGCAGAACGTCGATACCGGCGACGCCACGCTGATCGATTTCGCGCGCGAATGGGCGGGCACCTACAACAGCTCGAACGGCGCGCTCAGCGGCGCCAATTCGACGCTCGATCGGTGGGCGCGCTCGATCGGCGGCACCGCCGCGCACGAGGGCGGCCACAATTACGGGCTGTCGCACCCTGACGGCATGGTCGTCCGCCCCGGCGAGGACGTGCTCACCCACCACCTCATGGCCGCGGGATCCAATTACACCGACGAGCAGCGCGCGGGCTATCGCCGCCATTTCAGCGACAATGAATATTCGATCCTCGCGTCGAACGTCGGGCTCTCGGTCCAGACGATGTGGAACTGGGATTTCGTCAATCCCAACGCGCAGACCGCGGTCAGGCTGCGCATGTCGTTCCTCAGCACCCAGGCCTCGCTCACCGTCGCGGGGCCCTATACCGGCCCGCTCTCGCCCTGGTCGGCGCCGAGCGTGAACGTGTTGCCGGGAATGCAGACGTACAAGGGCGTCAGCTACCACAAGTTCCAGGTGACCTGGGCGAACGGTCAGGCGTGGAGCGGCGGCGCCGCCGGGACGGTGGTCGGCGGCGGCACGTTCCACGTCGGCACCGGCTTCGTCGGGGTCGACTACAACACCCCCGATCCGATCATCATCACCCAGGTCGACCTGATCGATTCGGGCGGCGCGATCCTCGCGCTGCATCCGCGGCTGGTCGATTTCGATTCGGGCGCGCTCGACGCGGCCGACGGCAGCTTCGCGATCAACGCGATCAACTTCCAGGCGGCGCCGCTGACCTTGTCCAACATCCGCGTCCAGATGTTTCCGCGGCAGGTGTCGATCGCCTCGCTGGTCCCCGGCGAGCAGCGAGTGACCGACATCTTCGGGCTCCCGACGCAGCCGTGGCGCGACGCCAGGCCGAGCGTGCGCGAGGTTTCGGTCAGCTCGAAGGCGGACGTGCCGATCACCGTCGCCAAGCTCTCCGATCCGCGCCAGGTCGTCGAGGTGGTCGACGATCGCGTCTGCGGCGATCGCGGCGACCGCACGTCGGGGCCGGATACGCTGGGATGCATCAAGGGTATCAACGTCAGCCTGTTTCCCTCGACGACGCTGGTCCTCGCCGCGACGGTCACCGATCCCGCCGCCAAGCATTGGGACCGCGAGCGCAAGGCCTATGTCGTCGGCCCGGTGCAGACCCAGGTCTTCATGCAGATCGCCGGGCGGCACCCCGATCTCAACGGGAACAAGATCGACGACTATATCGATATCGCCACGGGCAAGGCACGGGATGGGAATCGGGATGGCGTCATCGATACGGTTCGTGGCGGCAAGCTTCGCTACTAGCATCGCGCGGCTCGCGGCCGGGGCGGCGCTCGCCTGCCCGGCCGCGTGCGTCGCCGTGCCGCGGCAGGAGGCCTCGCCGGCCGCGGCCGCCATGATCGGGTGCACCCAGGAGGATCTTCCCGCGACGATCGTCACCGTCGCGCGGGGGCGCGCGTCCGAGGGCACGCTGCGGATCGAGATCGCCGGCGCGCCGCAGCGCGCGGACGCGCCGCGGCGCCTCGCGCTCTCGCCGCTGCGCCGCGCGCCCGGGACGAACGCCGCCGATCTCGCCCGCGCGACGCTCGAGATCGCAGGACGGCCCCCGGTCTGGCTCGAGGGCACGGTGACGATTCGCCGGCTGCTCTCCGGCGAGCGCGTCGCCGGCGACTATGCGCTGCGCACCCCGGCAGGCGCGGCGCTCGCGGGCAGCTTCGACGCCGCCTGGCAGCCGAGCCGCGCCGATTGCGGCTAGAGCCCCTCACCCCCGCCGGATGCACGCGCGCGCCAGCCGCCGGTCCTCGAGCGAGTAATAGAGCCAGATCCGCCTGTCCTCGGTCACCACCGATGCCGCGAAGGCGATGTCGGTCGCGGCGCGGTCCTCCGCGGGCGGCGGGACGATCAGCGGCTCGATGCAGCGGTCGACCACCCGCGTGCAGTCGCGGTCGAACGCCACCCAGCCGATCCGCCAGCGCGCGTCGTGGGTGGCGCCGTTGTAGAACATCACCGGCCGGTTCGGATCCTCCATCAGCATCGGTCCGGTCGAGAGGTGCCAATTGTCCCATTCGCCGGTGCGCGGCTTGAATGGGGTCGGCTGCTCGCTCCACGGGCCCGCCACGCCGGGACCGATCGCCAGCCCGACGCGCGACGAATCTTCGAGCGCATATTCGTAGAACAGCCGCCAGCGCCCGTCGGCGGTCTCCTGGACGGTGGCTTCCTTGGTGTTGCCCATCGACTTGGTCGATTCGAGCGCGACCCCCTGCTTGACCAGCGCGTCGACCGAGGGGCCGCGGCGTAGAACATCTCGCCGGTGGTGCGATCGGCCGAGACGCCGGTGTAATAGACGACATAGCTGCCGTCCTGCATCAGCAGCACGGTCGGGTCCTCGACCCCGCCCAGCTCGGGCTCGTCGGGGCCGGGCATGATCGAGGGCTTGTCGAGCATCTTGAAGGTGATGCCGTCCGCGCTCCACCCCGCCCAGATGATCCCGGTATCGACCATCTCGTGATCGATCTTGGCACCGCGCGGACCATGATCCCCATCCGTCCGCCGGGCTCGCGCCACACGAACGGGCTCATCAGGTCGCGGTCGGCGAGCACCGGCGGTCCTTCGAGCACCACGTCCTCGATCCCCTCGACGTTGAAGTCGAGCCGCACCGCCTTGTCGCGCGCGCAATCGGCGCCGGGGGCCGCTGCGGTCGGCGCTGGCGGCGCTTTCGTCGCGCACTGTCATGCGCCTGCCCGAGCAGCAGCGACAGGCCGCCGTCGATCACGATCGTCGCGCCGGTGACATAGGCGCCCTCGTCCGAGGCTAGCCAGCGCGCGAGCCCGGCGACTTCGTCCGGCCGGCCGGCGCGGCCGATCGGGATGTTCTTCTCCAGGTTCGCGCGATAGTCGGCGTCGGCCAGTGCACGCGGGTTCATCGGGGTCAGGATCATGCGGGCTCGATCGCGTTGATGCGGATCCCACGCGCGCCTTCCTCCACCGCCATGGTCTGGACGAGCCGTGTGAGCCCCCCTTGGCCGCGGCCATAGTCGGCGCCGCCGGCGCGGACGACCTCGGCATGGATCGACGAGATGTGGACGAATCGCGCCGCCCGTCCGGTCGCCCCGCCCGCGCAGGAAGCGCCGCGAAGTGAGGAAGGCGCCGGTCAGGTCGGTGCCGATCAGCCGTCCCCATTGCGCGAGCGCCATGTCGCGCACCTGGACGCCGGACATGTTGAGCCCCGCCGAATTGACCAGCACCTCGACCTCGCCGAACGCCGCCTCTATCGCAGCGAACGCCGCCTCGACCGAGGCCTCGTCGTCGACCGAGCATTGCCGGACGATCGCCTCGCCGCCCGCCGCGACGACGCGCGCGGCGACCGCGCGCGCGCCTGCTTCGTCCGAATGATAGAGAATCGCGACACGATCGCGATCTCGCCGAACGCCACCGCGCAGGCGGCGCCGATCCCCGATTCGCCGCCGGTTACCGCCACTGAACGCTGTGCCAACCCGAATTCCTCTCGGCCGCGCAACGAACCAGTGCGCGCTTGGCTCCGCTACTTCGCCATCGCCTCGAGCTTGGCGGTGTCGACCGCGGCGACCGCTGCCTTGAGCCCCGAGATGTCGGGCGCCTGGCCCTGCGCCTCGACCAGGAAGCGATTGCCGAACATCACGCTGTAGGTGCCGTCGCCGCTCTTGTTCCAGCGCTCGGTGGTCAGCCGGCCGTCGACGGCGCCGGTCTTCTCATAGCCGTTCTCGTCCTGCCGGCTCGACTTGACGTCGAGCCCTGCGGCGAACCCGCCGATCGCGCCCATCGTCGAGGTGTCGGTGATCGTCAGGCGGAACTCCTGGTCGCCCTGCTTGTAGGTCCCCTCGGCGTGCGACGTCCCGACCCCGCCGACCGCGCCGCTCGCGCTTTCGGTCGATGCCCTGCTCCACCCGCCGATCGCGGCGGGCCAGCATCGCCGCGAGCGTCTCGGGCGCGGTCACGCCCGCCGCCGCGTGCCCCGCCGCCTGCTGCGCCTGCATTTCCTGGGCCAGCGTCTGCACGCGCTTGGCGGCGTCGTTGACCTTGTTGGCGTCGAACGTGCCGACGCCGGGCACGTTGAGGCTGCCGGTGACCGCCCCGTCCGAGATCGTGCGCGGGAACAGCGACGCCGAGGCCGCGCCCACCACCCATCCCACTGCGAGGAACAGCAGCACCGCCGCGACGATCGTCGCCCCCGCATAGGCCGGCGCCTTGTCCGCCGGCGCGCGCATCAGCCGCGGCAGCCCGAGATAATAGAGATAGAGGCTGTAGAGCCCGGCGAGCGTCAGCAGGCCGAGCCCCGGCAGGAGGTTGACCACCGCCGCGAGCCAGGCGGCGGTCGCGCCATAAGCGGCGACCTTCAGCGCCTGGACGCGATCGCGCGTGCCGCCGAAGCTGGGCGCCAGCGCATCGATGATCAGCGCGAGCACGAAGATGCCGATCAGCGACATCACATAGCTCGAGATCGCCTGGCTCACCGCCTCGGTGATCGACGGCCAATAGGTGAAGCCGAACACGCTGAACCCGAACGCCAGCGATCGCACCAGCATCGCCACCGGGCCGATCGCGGCGAGCGGCGCCACCCATCCCGCCATGATCGCGCGGACGCTGGTCTGCTCGTCGTCGATCCGACCCCATTCGGCGGCGGGATCGATCAGGATCGCCTTGATCCGCGCGATCATGTCCGCCGCCGCGGGAGGCTGGGCCGGGGGTTCGGTGGGAGTGACACTGGGGGGTTCGGTCGCCATGGGGTTCCTCCGGTTGCGTCTGCGCGGCGAGCTTGGCGAGCGGAATGCCGGCGCCGATTGCAGCGCCGCGGCCCGCTTCCCATATGCCCGCCATGAGCGGGAATGAATCGATGCCGGCATGGCATGTACCACCATCTTGGCGGTTAGAAGAGCGGCAAGGTGGTTATCGCGGCGACGGCCAGGTGACCGCCGGCCAGACGGTGATGAAGCCGAACGCGCGCAAGGTCAGGCCCTTGGGCGACGGATCGGTGATCGCGGGCTTCGCCGGCGCCACCGCCGATGCGTTCACGCTGTTCGAACGGCTCGAGGCCAAGCTCGAGCGCCACCACGGCCATCTGATGCGCGCCGCGGTCGAGCTCGCCAAGGACTGGCGCACCGACAAATACCTGCGCAACCTCGAGGCGATGCTGATCGTCGCCGACAAGGACATCACGCTGATGGTCACCGGCAACGGCGACGTGCTCGAGCCCGAGGGCGGGGGTCGCGGCGATCGGATCGGGCGGCAATTTCGCGCTCGCCGCCGCGCGCGCATTGATCGAGTATGAGACCGACGCCGAAAAGATCGCGCGCCGGGCGATGGCGATCGCCGCCGAATTGTGCGTCTACACCAACGACCGGCTGACCGTGGAGACGCTCGACAGCGCGGGGTAGGTTGGGTCGTCGTCGAGTTCGAAGCCCCCCTGCCTCACTGTCACCCCGGACTTGTTCCGGGGGCCACCGTGCCGCGGTGGCAGGACCAGAGGCTCTGGCGATTCACGCGGCCGCGCAGTGGACCCCGGCACTTCGGCCGGGGTGGCGGTGGACGAATTTGAGACCCCAATCCAAACCCCGCGAATCTTCGTTGCGCCCCCGCAACCATTTGATACTTTCCCGCGGCGTGGAGCGATTCGACCTTCCGGAATTGAGCCGTCGGGCGGTGCTGGGCGGGGCCGCGTCGCTCACGCTCCCGCCTGCGCATCACGCCTTGTCGCGCGCGGGGCCCCTGCCGGCCGCTGCCGCCGGTGCATGTCGACCGCAGTCGCATCGTCCGCCAGCTCGTCGGCTTCCGCCCCTATCGCGCCGAGGGCTTCGTCGTGCGCCGCGAGCAGCTCGGATCGAAGCGGCTGGTGCACAATTATGGGCATGGCGGCGGCGGCATCACGCTGAGCTGGGGGCTCGTCCAAGCTCGCGATCGATCTCGGGCTGCGCGATCATCGGGGTCCGGTCGCGGTGATCGGCGCGGGCGCGCTCGGGCTCACCACCGCGCGGCTCGTCCAGGAAGCACGCCTCCCCGTCACCCTATATGCCGCGAGCTTCCCGCCCGACACGACCTCGAACATCGCCGGCGGCGAATGGCACCCCGCCTTCTCCTATCATGCGGCGGCGGTGAACGACGCGTTCCGGCTCCAGCTCTACCTCGCGTCGCGCTATTCGTATGATCGGTTCACCGCGATGGTGGGCCCGAAGTACGGCATCCGCACGATGGACCGCTACCTGCTGTCCTACACCGACGATCCGCCCGAGGATGTCGACCGGGTGATCGCCGATCTGCTCCCCCGGCAACCGCCGGCTCGAGCAGGAGGAGCATCCGTTCCCCTTTCCCTATGCGCGCGTCTGGCAATGCCCTTTGGGTCGAGACGCCGATCTTCCTCGAGCAGATGGTCAAGGATCTGCGCGCGGGCGGCGCGGGCTTCGTCACGCGCAGCTTCAACGCGCCGCCGAGCTCGAAAGCCTCGACGAGACGCTGATCTTCAACTGCACCGGGCTTGGCGCGAGGGCGCTTTTCGGCGACGACAAGCTCGAATCGTGGCGCGGCCAGCTCGTGCTGCTGCCGCCCCAGCCCGAGGTGACCTATGCGGTCCAGGCGCCGGGCAACACCTACATGTTCTCGCGCGGCGACGCGGTGATCCTGGGCGGCGTGGCGGAGAAGAGCGACAAGGCCGAGCTCGACCCGACCAGACCACCGCGATCCTCGCGCGCCATGCCTCGCTGTTCCGCCGCATGGGCTGCGCTTGAACGGCGGCGCGCCGGTCCCGATATATTCCCGACCTAAGGCCCGCGCGTCCGCGCAGGCCATCCAGAGCGGGAAATGAACGAAACACTGACTCCCAAGGCGATCGTCGCCGCGCTCGACGCGCATATCATCGGCCAGCAAGATGCCAAGAAGGCGGTCGCCGTCGCGCTGCGCAACCGCTGGCGCCGCCAGCAGCTCGCCCCCGAGCTGCGCGACGAGGTGACGCCCAAGAACATCCTGATGATCGGTCCCACCGGCTGCGGCAAGACCGAGATCAGCCGCCGGCTGGCGAAGCTCGCCGACGCGCCGTTCGTCAAGGTCGAGGCGACCAAGTTCACCGAGTCGGCTATGTCGGCCGCGACGTCGAGCAGATCGCGCGCGATCTGGTCGAAGAAGCGATCCGGCTCGAGAAGGAGCGCCGCCGCGCCGCGGTCAAGGACAAGGCCGAGGAATCGGCGATGGGCGCCTGCTCGACGCGCTCACCGGCAAGGATTCGTCCACCGCCACGCGCGAGGCCTTCCGCCAGCGTTTCGCCGAGGGAATGCTCGACGACAAGGAGATCGAGATCGAGTCGAGCAGGCGCAGCAGATGCCGTTCGAAATCCCGGCGGCGGCGCGCAGATGATCAACCTCGGCGAGATGATGGGCAAGGCGTTCGGCGGCGCGCCGCTCAAGCGCCGCAAGCTCAACGTCCGCAGCGCATGGGACAAGCTCGTCGAGGAGGAGGCCGACAAGCGCCTCGACCAGGACGAGGTCAGCCGCGTCGCGCTGGCGGACGCAGAGGCCAACGGCATCGTCTTCCTCGACGAGATCGACAAGATCGCGGTCAGCGACGTGCGCGGCGGATCGGTCAGCCGCGAAGGCGTCCAGCGCGACCTGCTGCCGCTGATCGAGGGCACCACCGTCGCGACCAAATACGGGCCGATGAAGACCGATCACATCCTGTTCATCGCCTCGGGCGCGTTCCATGTCGCCAAGCCCTCGGACCTGCTCCCCGAGCTCCAGGGCCGGCTGCCGATCCGCGTCGAATTGAAGGCGCTGACCGAGGACGATTTCGTCGCGATCCTCTCGGACACCAAGGCGTCGCTTACGCAGCAATATGTCGCGCTGATCGGCACCGAGGGGGTCGGCATCAGCTTCACCGAGGACGGCATCCGCGCGGTCGCGCGCATCGCCGCCGAGGTCAACGACGAGATCGAGAACATCGGCGCGCGGCGGCTGCAGACGGTGATGGAGAAATTGCTCGAGGAGATCAGCTTCAACGCCGAAGACCGCGGCGGCCAGTCGCTCGTCGTCGACGCGGCCTATGTCGACAGCCAGCTCGCCAGCATCGTGCGGAATACGGACTTGAGCCGGTACGTGCTGTAGGGTTGCGGAGTCACAACAGCCGTCACCCCGGCCTCGTGCCGGGGTCCACTGCGCGGCGCGGGAAGACCTCGAACCTCTTGTCCCGCCATCCCGGCACGGTGGAGCCCGGGGTGACAGGGTGGCAAGGCTATTTCCGATACGGCGTGAACTTGCCCATCAGGCACGTCGGCCCCGGGATGCTCGAGCCCGGATCGAGCGTGCGGAAGCGATCGTGGCGGCAGATCTCGCTGCCGTGGAGCTCGATCACGATCGTCGTCATCGGCGCGAGCCCGGGGCAATTGTCGGCAGGTCGTTGCGCCACACCACCCGGCCCGTCTCGCGGTAGAGGATCGTGTGGCCGTCGATCACCTCCGGCCCGCCCAGGCCGGTCGAGCCGATGCAGTCGGTCGGCGTTCCCGCGGTGCGCCCGGCGAGCGCCGCCGCGAGCTCGCGGTCGCCGCGCGTATCGGGCGCGCGCATCTCCGCGCTCGCGGTGCAGCCCATCAGCGCGATCGCGCCCAGTCCGATGGCTAGCTTCATGGCATTCTCCTCGCGGCCCTGCGGGGCTCATCTGGCAAAGGGCACGAAATCACCCAGCGTGCAGCTCCCGGTGAGGTAGCGGCCGACCGGCGCGTGCGTGGTGACGTGATCGCCCGCGCAATAGCGCCCGCCCATGCTCTCGGTGACCATCGTGTCGCCGCGCTGGAGACCGGCGCAGCGGCTCGCGAGCGTGTTGCGCCACACCTTGCTTCGCCCCTCGCGGAACAGCACGACATCGCCGAACGGCAGGACCTCGGTCACGCGGTCGCGGCGGATGCACTGCTGCGGGGCGCCCGGCTTGAGCCCCGCAAGCGCTGCGTCGTAATGCGCCTGGACGCGCGGGTCGCCGTGGCGCTGCGCGGCGGCGGTGGTCGCGAGCGCGGCGATCAGAAGCAGGGGCAAGGCGATTCGGCTCATCGACTCTCTCCTCTCGGCCCCCGGCGCGATCATCGCCGAGTCAGCCCGCGAATGCATCCTTAGCAGCGCGCCTTTCGCCAAGCTGAACGGCGCTCGTCGCGCGCATGAACGGGTTGGTCGCCAGCTCCGCGCCGATCGTCGTCGGCACCGTCGCCTCGCCCGCCGCGCGCAAGGCTTCGACCTCGGCATCCGCGCCGCGATCGCCGCATTGCCCGGCTCGGCGACCAGCGCATAGCGCCCGTTCGACTGGGTATATTCGTGCGCGCAATAGGCCAGCGTCTCGGGGGGCAGCGCGGCCAGCCGCCGCATGTTGGCGAACATCTGCTCGGCGGTCCCCTCGAACAGCCGCCCGCACCCCATCGCGAACAGCGTGTCGCCGACGAACACCACGCGTCCTGGGCGAAATGATAGACGATATGCCCCGCGGTGTGCGCGGGCACCGCCATCACCTGCGCGACATGGCTGCCGAGCGCCGCCGTGTCGCCCTCGCGCACCGGCCGGTCGAGCGTCGGGATGCGCGCGGCCTCGGCGGCGGGGGCGATCACCTCGCACCCGGTCGCGGCCTTGATCGCCGCGTTGCCGCCGGTGTGATCGGGATGCCAATGCGTGTTCCAGATCGCGGTGATCGGCCAGCCGCGCCGGTCCGCCTCGGCGAGCACCGGATCGGCGAGCGCAGGATCGACCACGATCGTCTCGGCGCCCTCGGCATCGTGGACGAGCCAGATGTAATTGTCGCTCAGCGCGGGGATGCGGACGATCTCGAGACTGGCCATCACCATTCGCCCGTGTTGGGCATCGATGCCCAGGGCTCGGCGACGGGCAGGTTGGCGCCCTTCTGCAGCAGCTCGATCGAGATATGGTCGGGGGTGCGACGAATGCCATCCGGCCTTCGCGCGGCGGCCGGTTGATCGTCACGCCGCCTTCGATCAGCCGCCGGCAGGTCGCGTAGACGTCGTCGACCTCATAGGCGAGATGCCCGAAATTGCGCCCGCCCGAATAGTCCTCGGGATCCCAATTGTGCGTCAGCTCGACCTCGCGTCGCCCTCCTCGCCCGGGGCGGCCAGGAAGATCAGCGTGAAGCGCCCTTGCGCGTTGTCGATCCGCCGCACCTCCTTGAGCCCGAGCAACCCAAAGAAGCGCACCGTCGCGGCCGGATCGGTGACGCGGATCATCGTGTGGAGATATTTCATGCGGTGCTCCTGGCTGGGGCGACAAATAGGGGCGGGCAATACCGTTCGCCAGCCCTTAGCCCCTCCCCCGACGGGGAGGGGTTGGGGTGAGGCCTGTCCACGCACACCCGGTCCCGGTGAGATTGAGAGGCCCCACCCCAAACCCGTCCCCTGAAGGGGAGGGGTTTTTTGTTTGGCTACTTCTCCGCCCCGAACTGCTCGATCGCCTTCCTCGCCGCATCGGCCATCGGCGTCCCCGGCGCGAGATTGATCACGCGCTGGAACGCGGCGCGCGCGTCATTGTCCTGCCCGCTCAGCCCGGCGACATTGCCCGCCTCGAGCTGGACCGAGGCGTCGTCGGGCGAGCGCTTGAGCGCTTCGGCAATGTCCTTCTGCGCGCGCGTCAGTCGTTCGCGCGCCGCGCCAGCGTCGCCGAGAGCAGCCAGGCGAGTGGATCGGCGCGGCGAAGGTCAGCGCGCGATCGATGTCGCTACGCGCGCCCTCGGTGTCGCCCAGCGCCACCCGCGCCCGCGCGCGATCGAGATGCGTCTCGCCCAGCGCCAGCCCCAGCAAGGTTGCCGACGACAGCGCGGCGTCGAGCGCCGAGCGCGCCTTCCCCGCCTCGCCCGCCGCCAGCCAGGCGTTGCCGGCCTGCGCCCAATAATCCGCCGAATGCGTGTCGTGCGCGGCCTCCGCCTCGCGCGCCGCCTCCTCGAACGCGCCCGCCGCCGAGGGCCAGCGCGACTGGTTGGCGTATGCGACTCCGAGGCATTGCCGCGACAGATAGCCGCCGCCCTCGGTCCGCCACGCGATCGCCGCCGCCTCGCCCGCCTTGGGATCGCCGGTCGCCAAATCGAGCATTTCGACAGGCGCGGGTTCATCGGCGGCGGTGGGGTGGGGGCCGATTGCATCGTCAGAGGAGCGCAACGAGCATGAGAGAACGTCCTCGATGGCGCGCAGGATCAGCGCGATGTCGCGCTCGCGCGATAGCCGGTGGTCGCCGTCCTTGACCAGCCAGGTCTGCACCTCGGCTGAACGGATCAGCGCGGCGAGCGCGAGCGCGCGCTCCCACGGCACCTCGGGGTCCGCCTGCCCCTGGATCAGCCGGACGGGCGCGTCGATCGCGATCGGCCCGGTCATCACCCGATTCGCCTCGCCCGATTCCCAGAAAGCGCGCGTGGTGACGATCGGCGCGTCCGAATAGGCCGAGGCTGCTCGAGCCGCCCGTCGCGCAGCAGCGCCGCCTTCTCGGCCTGGGTGAAGCCCCAATCGGTGAAATCGGGCGCCGCCGCGATCCCCACCAGCCCCACGACCCGGTCCGGCCGCGCGAGTGCCGCGAGCAGCATCACCCACCCGCCCATCGACGATCCGACCAGCACCACCGGCCCCTCGGCATGCGCATCGATCATCGCGAGCGCATCGTCGCGCCAGCCGGCGAGCGTCTGGTCCTCGAACGCCCCGGGACTCGCGCCGCACCCCGAATAATCGAACCGCAGGCACGCCTGCCCCGCGCGCCGGCCCAAGCCTCGATCGCCAGCGCCTTGGTCCCCGTCATGTCCGAGGCATAGCCGGGCAGGAAGACGATCGTGGGAGTGGCGCCGGAGGTCAGGTGATAAGCGGTTCCGGTCATGCCGCGCGGCTTAGCCGCAACCGCAGCCTCAAGCCACTGTCACCCCGGACTTGTTCCGGGGTCCAATGGGCCGACATGGCAAGGCTGGAGGCTCGAGGCCTTCGCCTGCCCAACCGCGGATGCCGGAGCGGGTCCGGCATGACGAAGGCCCCTAAATCTCCCCGTTGAGCGTGTCGCATTTCCCGGATCGCCGTCTCCAGCCCGCGCCGAAGCCATTTCATCCGCTGCGCCGAGGTGCCGTGGGTGAACTTGTCGGGCATCACCGTCCCCTGGCTTTCCTTCTGGAGCGTGTCGTCGCCGATCGCATTGGCGGCGGTCATGCCTTCCTCGACGTCGCCGGGCTCGAGCCGGTCCTTGTTGCGTGCCGCCCAGACCCCCGCGAAGCAATCCGCCTGGAGCTCGATCCGCACCGACATCGCGTTGGATTCGGCCTCGCTCGCATTCGCTTCCTGGCGCGCCGCCGTGTCGGTGGTGCCGAGCAGGTCCTGAACGTGGTGCCCCCATCTCGTGCGCGATCACGTAATCGCGGCGCGAAATCGCCCTTGGCGCCAAAGCGGGTGGCGAGCTCGTCGAAGAATTCGGTGTCGAGATAGACGCCGTCGTCGCCCGGGCAATAATAGGGGCCCACCGCCGACGAGGCGAAACCGCACGCCGAATTGGCGCCGCCTTGGTAGAAGTCGATCGTCGCGGGGGTATAGTCGCGCCCCGCCTCCTTGAAGATCGCCGCCCAGGTCTGGTCGGTGCTCGTCATCACCTTGCACGCCTCCAGCCGCTCCGGCGTGTTGCACACCGCCCGGCCGCTGCCCCGCGCTCCCGGCGCCCGGCTGCCGCCGGTGGTCCCCAGCATCCCGCCGCCGCCGCTCATCGCGGCATAGACGAGCAGCGCAAGCCCGATCAGCACGATCCCGCCGCACCCGATCCGCCGCCCGAGGAAGAAGGCAGCAGCCACAGCAGCCCCAGGCCGCCGCCCCCGCCGCTGCCCAGGTCGCGCGCATTGTCGGTCGGGTCGAGATCGTCGAGCCGCATCGGCCATCCCCTTTCGTTCGCTGACCGCAACAATGCGTGAAGCGAGCGGACGTTGCACCACAAATCCTCCCCGGCACGGGGAGGAATTTATGGTTCGCCCCTTTCCCCTTGCCGCGCGATGGCCCACATGGCCGCCATGGCCGAAGCAGACCCCGCGCGCCGCCGCGTCTCCACCGCAATGCCGTTGCCGGACACGGTCGCGCTGGTGCTCCAGGGCGGCGCGCGCTCGGCAGCTACCAGGCCGGCGTGATCGAGGCGCTCGGGGCGACGCCGCGATCGAGGTGGATTGGGTCGCGGGCATCTCGATCGGCGCGGTCAACGCCGCGATCTTCGCCGGCAACCCGCCCGAACGCCGGCTCGAGCGGCTCCACGCCTTTTGGGACAAGACCGCCAGCGCGCTCCCCGATCTGACGATTCCGCTGTGGGACCAGGCGCGCGAGATGCTCCACGAATGGTCGGCGGGAAGGTGATGCTCGGCGGCGTCCCCGGCTTCTTCACGCCGCGGCTGGTGCCCGCCGCGCTCGCCGCGCCGGGCACTCCCGAGGCGCTCAGCTTCTACGATTCGGCGCCGCTGCGCGAGACGCTCGATTCGCTGATCGACTGGGACCTGCTCAACGCCGGCCCGGTCCGCCTCTCGGTCGGCGCGGTCGATATCGAGAGCGGCAACTTCCGCTATTTCGACACCACCGAGGAGCGCCTCGACGCGCGCCACATCATGGCCTCGGCGCGCTCCCGCCGGGCCTGCCGCGATCGAGATCGACGGGCGCTGGTATTGGGACGGAGGGCTGGTCTCGAACACCCCGCTCAGCCACGTGCTCGATCACCAGGTGGCCGAGATGGGTCTTCCAGGTCGATCTCTTCTCCGCCGCCGACGAGAAGCCGCGCACGATGCTCGACGTCGTCGCGCGCGAGAAGGAAATCGCTTCTCGAGCCGCACGCGCCAGGTCTCCGACGAGCAGATGCGGCTGCGCAAGGACCGCGAGCTCACCCGCCGCGTCCTCGCCAAGCTCCCGCGCGAACTTGCCGAGGATCCCGACGTGCTGGCGCTGCGGCTGCGCGCCGCCGAGCTGCCGGTCAGCCTCGTCCAGATGATCTACCGCGCCAACGCCTGGAAGGCGGCAGCCGCGACTTCGAATTCTCGGCGCGCTCGATGCGCGAGCATTGGCAGGCCGGCCGCACCGCCGTCGCCGAGACGATGGCCAACGCCCGGCTGGTCGCGAGAACATCCTCGACGGCAAGACTGCCGCCTTCGATCTGACGCACCGCTAAATCAGGAGTCCCCGCATGTTCCTCAAGGGCAAGTCCGCCATCGTCACCGGCTCGACCTCGGGCATCGGCCTGGCCTATGCCAAGGCGTTCGCCGCCGAGGGCGCGAGCGTGATGATCAACGGCTTCGGCGACGCCGCCGCCATCGAGAAGGAGCGCGCCGCGCTTGCCGCGACCTCCGGCGCCAAGGCGCTCTACGACCCCGCCGACATGACCAGGCCCGATCAGATTGCGGCGATGGTCGAGCGCTGCCATGCCGAGCTTGGCGGCCCGACATCATCGTCAACAACGCCGGCATCCAGCACGTCGCGGCGATCGAGGATTTCCCGATCGAGAAGTATGACGCGATCATCGCGATCAACCTCTCGTCGGCATGGCACATGATGCGCGCCGCGGTGCCGCACATGAAGGCGGCGAAATGGGGCCGATCATCTCGACCGCCTCGGCGCACAGCCTGGTCGCGAGCCCCAACAAGAGCGCCTATATCATGGCCAAGCACGGCCTCGCCGGGCTCACCAAGACGATCGCGCTCGAGACCGCGACCGACGGCATCACCGTCAACTGCATCTCGCCGGGCTATGTCTGGACCCCGTTGGTCGAGAACCAGATTCCCGACACGATGAAGACGCGCAACCTGACGCGCGAGCAGGTGATCAACGACGTGCTGCTCGACGCCCAGCCGACCAAGGCGTTCGTCCAGCCGGAACAAGTCGCCGCATTGGCGCTTTTCCTGTGCCGCGACGAAGCCGCCGCGATCACCGGCGCCAACTACTCGATCGACGGGGGCTGGACCGCGGCCTGATCCTTCCCCACAAGGGCTCCCCGGGAGCTGGAGCTGGATCGATGGACTGGAAGCCCCTGCCCCTGCTGTTCGTCGCGGCCTTGCCCGGTTGCTCGGTCTATCGCGAGGCGACGGGCGCCGGGGTTCCGCGCGCGGTCGATTGGCGCGGCGTCGCCACCCCCGGCCGATCGCGAGCGGATGCGCGGCTGGCGCGCGGCGTGGGATGAGGCGCTGCCCAAGGCGCGCGCCGCCGATCCCGGGACGATCGCCGCCGAGCCGGCGCTGTTCGATCCCGATCGCGCGCTCGCGGGCGCGATGCCGCCCCCAGGCACCTATCGCTGCCGCACCTACAAGCTCGGCGCCGCCGGCCCCGGCAACCGCGATTTCACCATTTTCCCCTGGTCCGAGTGCCGCATCGCCGACGAGGCGAGGTCCGCAGCCTCCACAAGCTGACCGGCACCCAGCGCCCGACCGGGCTGTTGTTCCGCTCGACCGACGCGCGCGCGATCTTCCTCGGCACGCTGGTGCTCGGCGACGAGACCGCTCCGCTGCGCTACGGCATCGACGCTTCGCGCGACATGGCCGGCTATGTCGAGCGCATCGCCGATCGGCGCTGGCGCTGGTGGTCCCCCACCCGAGATTCGAATCGCTGCTCGACGTGACCGAGCTGGTCCCGGCCAGCTGATCCCCCCGCGATGGCACGGAGATGGCTGGCGAGCGCGAGCCGGCCTTGCTAGGCTGGCGGGATGCGCATCCTCCTGTCGACCCTCGCCCTGACCCTCGCCACGCCAACGCTCGCGGATCCGGTCCACGACGCCACCCAGCGCCAGCTCCCCGAGCTGATGACGCACTATCGCGATTTCCATGCCAACCCCGAGCTCAGCCTCCATGAGGTCCGCAGCGCCGGCATCCTCGCCGCCGAGGCGCGCAAGGCGGGTATGAGGTCACCGAGAAGGTCGGCGGGACCGGCGTCGTCGCGGTGCTGCGCAACGGCGCCGGCCCGGTCGTGCTGATCCGCGCCGACATGGATGCGCTCCCGGTGGTCGAGGATACCGGCCTCCCCTTCGCCTCGAAGGTCCGCGCCACCACCGCCGACGGCGTCGAGACCGGCGTGGCGCACGCCTGCGGCCACGATACGCACATGGCGAGCTGGATCGGCACGCTGCGCAACCTCGCCGCGATGAAGGGCCAGTGGCACGGCACAGTGGTGATGATCGCCCAGCCGCCGAGGAAGTCGGCAAGGGCGCGATGATGATGCTCGCCGACGGGCTGCTCACCCGCTTCCCGGATGGGCTCGTCGAACGAGACCAGCGCGTTCGGCAACGTGATCTCGCCGTGGCGGACGCGCGGCGGCAACGCCCCGCTCGCGCCGGGCGGCTCGTCGGGCGGCAGCGCGGCGGCGGTGTCGGCACGGCTGTGCCCCGGGCGCGACCGGCACCGATACCGGCGGGTCGATCCGCCAGCCGGCCTCGTTCACCGGCATTTCGGGGATCAAAGCCGACCTACGGCCGCTGCTCGCGCTGGGGCATCGTCTCGTTCGCCTCGTCGCTCGACCAGGCCGGACCGATGGCGCGCGACGTGCGCGATTGCGCGATCCTGCTCGAGAACATGGCGGGGTTCGATCCCAAGATGCGACCTCGCTCGAAATGGCGGTGCCCAGATGGGAGGAGAATCTCTCGGGCGACCTGCGCGGCAGGAAGATCGGCATCCCCGAGGAATATCTCGTCGAGGGCATGCCCGCCGAGATCGCCAAGCTCTGGGAAGCCGGGATCGACTGGCTCAAGGACGCCGGCGCCGAGATCGTCGAGGTCTCGCTGCCGCACACCAAATATGCGCTGCCCGCTTATTACATCATCGCCCCCGCCGAGGCCTCGTCGAACCTCGCGCGCTACGACGGCGTCCGCTACGGCCTCCGCGAGCTGCCCGAGGGCGCGAACCTGCAGGACATGTATGCCGCGACCCGCGCCGCCGGCTTCGGCGACGAGGTCAAGCGCCGCATCCTGATCGGCACCTATGTGCTCTCGGCGGGGTTCTACGACGCCTATTTCACCCAGGCCTCGAAGGTCCGCACGCTGATCGCGCGCGATTTCGAGCGGCGTGGCTGTTCTGCGACTATCTGCTGACCCCGACCGCGCCGAGTGCGGCCTTCGCGCTCGGCGAGAAGAGCGCCGATCCGCTGGCGATGTACCTCAACGACGTGTTCACCGTGCCGTCGAGCCTGGCCGGGCTGCCGGCGATGTCGGTGCCGGGCGGGGTCGACAAGGGCGGGCTGCCGCTCGGCCTGCAGATCATCGGCAAGCCGTTCGATGAGCAGGGCGTGCTCAATGCCGGGCTGGCGATCGAGGAGCGGGCGGGCTTCGTCGCGCGGCCGGAGGCGTGGTGGTAGACAAGTATTACCTGCAAAGGTATTAACTTTCGGCATGAGCAAACAGAGCAACCTCACCGTCAAAGGGCAGGTCACCATCCCCAAGGATGTGCGCGATGCGCTGGGGCTGAAACCCGGTGAGCCGGTCGAATTCGACTGGAACGCCGCTGGCGAGGCGGTGATCCGCAAGGGGCTGAGGCCGAACGACCATGAGAAACGGTATCGGGCCGCGCTCGCGAACATCGATCATGCGATCGAAAAATATAAGCATCTCAGGACGAACCAGACCACCGACGAATATATGGCGGAGATCAGAGAGCCTCTGCCTTGATATTCGTCGACTCGAACGTGATTCTCGATTTCCTCTCGCCCGATCGCAACGAGAGAGAATGGTCCCGCCGCATGCTTGCGTCGGTGCGGGCGGTTGAGCCGTTGGCGATCAACGCTATCTTGCGCGCGGAGACCGCGCCGCGTTTCGCTTCGTTGGAGCAGCAGTCGGAATACCTCGGGACGCTAGGAGTCGAAACCGTTCCGATCGACGATACTGCGGCCTTTCGGGCGGGGCAGGCATTCAAGCAATATCGGAAATCCGGCACCGTGCGCGAAACCATCGTTGCGGATTTCCTGATCGGCGCACATGCATCGACGCTCGGCGCTCGGTTGCTGACTTCGCGATCGAAAGCGCTTCGCCACATATTTCCCCGAGCTCCCTCTGATCACACCCGAGACCGAACATGGCTGACGCAACCGCACCCTACCGCATCCACGGAGATACCGGCGACTGGGAGGTCGTGATCGGCCTCGAGGTCCACGCGCAGGTCACCTCGCACGCCAAGCTATTCTCGGGCGCCTCGACCGAGTTCGGCGCCGAGCCCAACAGCCAGGTGTCGCTGATCGACGCGGCGATGCCCGGGATGCTCCCCGTGCCCAACAAGGAATGCATCCGCCAGGCGGTGCGCACCGGCATGGCGCTTGGGGCGGTGATCAACCGATATTTCGCGGTTCGACCGCAAGAATTATTCTACGCCGATCTGCCCAGGGCTACCAGATCAGCCAGCTCTACCGCCCGCTGGTGGGCGAGGGCCGGATCGAAATCAGCCTCGACGAGAAGGACCCCGAGGCCTTCACCCAAGGAAATCGGGATCGAGCGGCTCCACGTCGAGCAGGACGCGGGCAAGCTGATGCACGACCAGCATCCCTCGCGCTCCTATGTCGATCTCAATCGCGCCGGCGTCGCGCTGATGGAGATCGTCAGCCCGGCCGGACATGCGTTCGCCCGCCGAAGCAGGGGCTTACGTCAAGAAGCTCAGGTCGATCCTGCGCTACGTCGGCTCGTGCGACGGCAACATGGAGGAAGGATCGATGCGCGCCGACGTCAACGTCAGCGTGCGCAAGCCGGGCGGCAAGCTCGGCACGCGGACCGAGACCAAGAACGTCAATTCGGTGCGCTTCGTGATGGCGGCGATCGATTACGAGGCGCGCCGCCAGGTCGAGGTGCTCGAAAGCGGCGGGCGGATCGTCCAGGAGACGCGGCTGTTCGATCCCGATCGCGGCGAGACGCGATCGAAGCGCTCGAAGGAAAACGCGCACGATTATCGCTATTTCCCCGATCCCGATCTTCTCCCGCTCGAGCTCGACGATGGCTTCCTCGACGATTGCCGCGCCAGCCTCCCCGAGCTGCCCGATGCCAAGCGGCGGCGCTACGAAAGCGAGCTGGGGCTGAGCGCATACAATGCCGCGGTGCTCACCGCCGAGGCGGAGAGCGCGCGCTGGTTCGAGGCGCTGCTCGCCGAATCCGCGCGGGTGCAGGCCAAGGACGCGGTGGAAGTCGCGCGCGCGGCGGCCAACTGGCTGATCTCGGATCTCTACGGCGCGCCTCAACCGGCTGGGCAAGGGAATCGACGAGAGTCCGGTCGGCCCCGAGCAGGGGCGCCGAACTGCTCGCGCTGGTCGCCGACGGGACGATCTCGGGCACGCTCGCCAAGCAGGTGTTCGAGATCATGCTCGAGACCGGCGAGGCGCCGGGCCGGATCGTCGAGGAGCGCGGGCTCAGGCAGACCAGCGACACCGGCGCGATCGAGGCGGCGATCGCGGAGGTGATGGCCGCGAACGAGGACTAGGTGGTCGAATATCGCTCGGGCAAGGACAAGCTCTTCGGCTTCTTCGTCGGCCAGACGATGAAGGCGATGGCGGGCAAGGCCAATCCGGCGGTGGTCAACGAACTGCTGAAGAAGGCGCTGGGTTAGCCTTCGCCCTCAACTCGGGGGCCCGGAGCAACCCATGATCACCACCGCCGCTTCCGAATTCCGCGCCGTCCTGCCCACGGGCGGCGGCTGCTCGGGCTCGACGTGGGCACCAGGACGATCGGGACGGCGCTGTGCGACGCCGGCTGGAGCTTCGCCAGCCCGGCGCTGCTGGTCCGCCCGCACCAAGTTCCAGAAGGACAAGGCCGTGCTCGCCGAGCTCGCGCGCGCGCAGGCGGCGGCGGGGATCGTCGTCGGGCTGCCGCTCATACCTCGACGGCACCGATTCGCCGCGCACCCAATCGACCCGCGCCTTCGCGCGCAACATCGAGGATCTCGGGCTGCCGATCCTGCTGTGGGACGAGCGCTGGTCGACCCAGGCGGTCGAGCGCACGCTGATCGAGCAGGACGCCAGCCGCGCCCGGCGCGCCGAGCTGATCGACAAGATGGCCGCCGCCTATATCCTTCAGGGGCGCGATCGATGCCTTGGTCACATCTTCCTGAACCGTTCGCAGCATGATAGCCCTTTCGCGCTGGCGGCGGGGGGAGAGACGGAATGCACGGTCTGGCGCAACGACTTGCATGGACGCGGCTGCTGCTGCCCCTCCTCGGCGCGGCGCTGCTCTCCCGGCTGCGCGCCGATCATCGCCGGCTACAGCCTCCAGGCCTATACCAACGCGACCGAGCTCAAGGCCGAGACGCTGGCGATGATCGATGCCTCGGGCGATCCCTATGACGGCCACGCCGCTGCGATCGCGGCGCTCCAGATCAAGCTCAACGCGGCCTACGAATTCTCGCGCGGCACCGCCTATAACGAGCAGGCGACCGCGATGTGGCGGATCATCCGCAACCCCAGCGAGCAGCACAGCCTGCTCGGCCAGTTCTTCGCCCTTTGGAAGAAGCAGGGCACCACCTCGCCCTATTACCGCCAGGCCAAGCGCGGCAACATCACGCTCGCGTTCGACCGGCTGATCTGCCTCGAGGCAAACAAGAAGGAATCGACGCGCTGCCCGGCCTTCCCCACCGGCGTCGACGCCCAGCCCGCCGAGGACGATACGACCAACCCGGTGGAGGCGACCCATGGCTGACCCGTTCCACAGCTTCGTCGACGGGGTGATGGCGGGAGTTCCCGCGCTCGCGCGCAACACGCTCGGGATGGTGCCCGCGCAGGCGGCGAGCGACGCCCAGGCCTTCCTGACCTACAGCACCGGCAGCCTGCGCGTAATGGGGCGAGGCGCTCGCGCACGGCCAGATGACGATCGACGAATTCGCCGATCTTGCCGACGACCTGCTGGATCTCGGCAAGCTGGTGGCGCTCAGCGACCTCGGCATCGCCAAGGCCGCGCTCCAGCATTTCCGGGATGGGCTGATCAACCTGCTCGTCAACACTGCCAAGACCGCCTTCCTCCCCGGCTGAGCCGACACCTTCCTTGATTTGCAGCTTCGCGATGCGCTAGCCCCAGGGCCGACGCGGTTGGCCGGGGCGCCGGATACGCCGCGCGACAGGGGGGAATGCCGGCATGCACGTGGCGATGAACACGTCCGAAGTCTCCTGATCGCGATGATCATCATCTTCACGATCCCCTATCTCGTCTGGCGGCTGGGCCGCACCGAATATTATGCGGCCGCTGGTGGTGGTGCAGATCATCGGCGGGATATTGCTCGGACCCGGCGTGCTCGGCGCGGCCTTCCCGGCCTATTACGATTTCGTCTTCAATCCACAGGTGATCGGCGCGCTCAACGGGCTCGCCTGGTGGGCGGTGATGATGTTCGTATGGGTCGCCGGATCGAGCTCGACCTGCGCCAGGCATGGCAGCGCCGCCGCGAGACCGGCCGTCACCGCCGGGCTCGCGCTGCTCACGCCGCTGCTGTTCGGCAGCGCCGCGGCGGTGGCGATGCTCCACTATGGCGGCTGGATCGGCGCCAAGGGCGCGAAGTGGCAGGTCGTGCTAGGGATCGGCATGGCGTGCGCGGTCACCGCGCTGCCGATCCTGGTGCTGTTCATGGAGAAGCTCGAGATCCTGCGCCGCCCGATCGGCCAGCGCATCCTGCGCTATGCCAGCATGGACGACGTCGCGATCTGGGGCGTGCTCGCGCTGATCCTGCTCGATTGGGAGCGGATCGGGCGCCAGGCGGGCTTCCTCGTCGTCTTCGCGCTCGCCAGCCTGGCGGTCCGCTGGGTGATGCGGCGCATCCAGGAGCGCGACCGCTGGTACGTCGGGCTGATCTGGCTGGCGATGTGCGGGTTCGCGGCGGATTGGTCGGGCTGCACTTCATGGTCGGCGCCTTCCTCTCGGGCGCGGTGCTCGACGCGCAATGGTTCGAGCAGAAGAAGATGGACGATTTCACGCAACAACATCCTGCTCGCGGTGATGCCGGTGTTCTTCCTCAGCACCGGGCTGCGCACCAAATGGGACGTGGGCGGCGCGGCGGTGTTCGGCGCGGCGGCGCTGCTGCTCGTCGCTTCGGTGCTCGGCAAGCTGGCGGGAATCCAGATCGCCGGCCGGATCCTCAAATGGGAAAAGGGCGAAGCATCAATCATCGGCTGGTTGCTCCAGACCAAGGCGCTGATCATGATCCATCTTCGCCAACATATTGCTCGACAAGCAGATCATCACCAACGAGACCTTCACTGCGCTGCTGCTGATGGCGGTGGCGAGCACGATGCTGACCATCCCGATCGTCACGCCGCGGCTGGCGCGGATGCAGGGGCTGCTGACCAAGTCGGGGTAAACGGCGGCGAGGAGGGACGATGCCGAAGCTACCCGGGCGCAAGCGGGCGGACTGGTTCGTCCCGCTGCTCGCCGGCGCCACGCGCCGCGACCGGCTGCTGGCGGGGCTGGGCGCGGTGCTCGGCATCGCGCTCACCGCGGCGGCGGCGGCCTGGTTCGTGCCCGCGCAGGCGCTGCCGCTTGTCGCGGCGCCGATCGGCGCGTCGACGGTGCTGCTGTTCGCGGTGCCCTCGAGCCCGCTCGCCCAGCCCCTGGCCGCTGATCGGCGGCAACGTGCTGTCGATCCTGGTCGGGGTGACCGCGCTCCATCTGTTCGGCTCGAACGCCCTTGCCGCGGGCCTGTCGGTGGGAACCGCGATCATGCTGATGTCGGCGCTGGGGTGCCTCCATCCGCCCGGAGGCGCCTGCGCGCTGCTGCCGGTGATCGGCGGGGCCGGCGGCGGCCTCGGCGCATTACGGCTTCGCGCTGTTTCCGATCGGGCTCAATTCGGTCGCGCTCGTGCTGATCGGCCTGGCCTTCCACCGCTTCTCGGGCCATTCCTATCCGCACCGCCCGGCCGCCACGCCCGGCACCGAGCCCAATTTCCAGCCCGGGGACATCGATGCCGCGCTGGCCGAGCTGGGCGAGGCGTTCGACGTCGCGCGCGCCGATCTCGATGCCTTGCTCGAGGCGGCCGAGCGCCACGCGCTCGCGCGCCGGACCTCGCTAAGCCCGCGCCGACGCTAGCCAGGCCGGGATCGCCGCGCGCACCTGGCCCGCCACCGCGCGGATCGGCTCGCAATAGATATCGGCGACGCCGCGATAAGGGTTGTTCGCCCCCAGCGCCTCGAGATCGAGCCCTAGCGCGAACCGCTCGTCGCGCATGGGGATGTAGAGCGTCCCGAACATCCAGTCCCCACAGCCCGAAGGTGCTCCCCAGGTTGCGGTCGCGGATGGCGCGGCTCGGCGCTGTGGTGGATCTGGTGCATCACCGGCGCGAGCACCAGCCGGCTCCACCCGCCGAACGAGATCGCGAGATGGACTGTGCCCGAGCGCGCCCTTGAGCTGGCCGATCCCCGCGACGATCGCGAGCCCGGTCATCGTCGCCGGCAGGAAGCTCCCCGCCGGTGAGCAGCAGCGCCAGCACCGCTCCCGCCAGCGTGAACGGCAGCTCGATCGCCATGCCGATCAGCAGGTCGATCGGATGGCCCTGCACCTGAACGAACGGCGTGAGCACCTCGGCGGGCGTGATGCGGGCGGTGGAAGCGCCACAGGATCGACGAACGGTGCTGCGCCCAATGCTGGACATAGTTGCCCAGATCGTGCGCCAGCAGACCAGCGTCACCTGGAGCGCCGCCGCGGCGGGCACCGCCACGATCGCCGGCACCGCAACCGCGCCGGCCAGCGCCTGCGCGGCCGACGAGTGCGGTGACCACGCCCGATCCCTTGAACAGCAGCGAGAAGGACAGCGCGTAATTGAGCAAGCCGATCGAATTGGACTGGCGGCGATAGAGATCGGCGGGGAAGATATGGTTCAAACCGCCGCCACGCGGCCGCAATCGGCTTTCTGGCAGCGAAAGCGATAGTCGATCCAGCCCGCGAGCAAGAACAGTACCACCGGAATCGCCAATATCATGGGATCCGCCACCGGAAACATGCTGCGCCAATCGAACATGGTGGCGAATCCCCCTCATCAATAGTATAGCCTATCGAGTCGCCGCGCACCATCGCGCGGGAGCCGGCTGCCGTCATCGCCGATATCGGCAGCGGCGCAATTTCGGGGGGAATGCCATGGCGCAGTCGAACGGCCCTTCATCCATGCCCGCGCGCAAGCATCGCTGGATCGCGCTGACGCTCACCGCCGCGATGCTGCCGGCGCTGCTCGGCGGATGCGCCGCCACCCACGCCGGCCCCGCCACCGCGGCGACGGCGCGGCCGTGCGACGCCCTGTCGGTCACCTCGCGGCCGGGCAAGGCCTGGTGGGTGCAGCAGCGCTGGCGCTACGCCAGCGACGCCGAGGCGACCGCCGCCTATCAGACGATCGTCACCGGCCAATCGCCCTGGCCCAATTGGTTCGTCGTCACGCAGTCGACGCTTGCGCCGGGCACGCGCTTCCAGATGGCGGTGGCGCCCGGGCAGACCGACACCCAGCCGGGCGCGTTCGCACGTTCGACAACGTCTTCACCGTCGAGGACGTCCGCAAATATCTGGCGGTGCTGGTCCAGTGGAAGCCGGTGATCGACCGCGTCATCAACTATGAGGTGATCAAGCCGCTCCCCCGTGGAGATCGGACCGATCGGACCGCAGGTCGACCCCATCCTCTGCGAGCTGCTTCCCGGCCGCTGGTCGCAGTTCGAGATGCAAGTGCCGAGCAGTGATCGGATGAGCTACCTCAAGGTGCTCGGGGTGCGGCCGCTCCCCGCATTGATCGCGATCGGAGCGCCGCCGGCACCGGCCTGCGGCGCTCCGATCGCGCTTGCCACCCCGCCCCGCCCCCGCTAACCGACCCTTTTAATGCACGTCTCCGATCATCGCCCCGCCGCCCAGCTTTCGGGCGGCGCCGCTTTCCCGCACCGGCACTTGACCGGGATCGCGGGGCTCGAGCCGCATCACATATTGTTCCTGCTCGACGAATCCGAGCAATGGATCGACCTCAACCGCAGCCGTGCGCGCAGCGACATGCGGCTCGGCGGGATCACCCAGATCAATGCCTTCTTCGAGGCGTCGACGCGCACGCTCCTCTCGTTCGAGATCGCCGGCAAGCGGCTCGGCGCCGACGTCGTCAACATGCACGCCGCCACCTCGAGCGTGAAGAAGGGCGAGACCCTGCTCGACACCGCCGCGACCTTGAACGCGATGCGCGCCGACGTGATCGTCATCCGCCACGGCAGCTCGGGCGCGGTCCAGCTCATCTCGGGCAAGGTCGATTGCCCGGTGCTCAACGCCGGTGACGGCTGGCACGAGCATCCCACCCAGGCGCTGCTCGACGCGCTCACCATCCGCCGCCGCCGCGGATCGATCGCCGGGCAGCGCGTGGTGATCTGCGGCGATATCCTCCACAGCCGCGTCGCGCGATCGAACATGCTCGCGCTGACCGCGCTGGCGGCCGAGGTCCGCGTCTGCGCGCCCAGCGACGCTGATGCCCGCCGCGATCGAGCGGATGGGCGTGACGCCCTTCACCGATTTCGACGCCGCGCTCGACGGCGCCGACGTGGTGATGATGCTGCGGCTCCAGAACGAGCGGATGGCGGGTGGCTTCATCCCCTCGACGCGCGAATTCCACCTGCGCTACGGCCTCACCGCCCGAGCGGCTCGCCAAGGCCGGGCCCGACGCGCTGGTGATGCACCCCGGCCCGATGAACCGCGGTGTGGAGATCGCCTCGTCGGTCGCCGACGATCCCGAGCGCTCGGCCATCATCGAGCAGGTCGAGATGGGCGTCGCGGTGCGGATGGCGTGCCTCGACGTGCTCACCCGGCGCGCGCGCGGGATCGCGGGGTGGGAGCGAATGAAGCGCGCCTTCGGTCAATCACCCGCTCGGCATGCTGGTCACCGAGGGCGACACGATCGTCGCGATCGGCGGCGCGGCTCCCGACGGCGCCGAGGTCATCGATTGCGGCGGGCGGACGCTCGCGCCGGGATCATCGATCTGGGGTGTTCGCGGTCGATCGCCGGGCGTGCCGCGCGGGCGGGATCGTCCGCGTCGGGCTGATGCCCGATCAGTCGCCGGTGCTCGACGATCCCGGCATCGTCCGCCGCGCCGCGGTGATGGGCAAGCCCGACCTGTGGGTCCATCCGATCGCCGCCGCGACGCGAGGGCTCGAGGGCGGCGACCTCGCCGAAATGGCGATCAACGCCGCCGCCGGCGCGCGGCGCGGTCGCCACCGGCCGGCGCTGGATCGCCGACTCGGGGGTGATGCGCAAGGTGCTGGCCTATGCGCGCGACTGCGACCTCACGGTGATCGCGCATGCCGAGGACGGCGGGCTCGCGGGCCAGGCGGTCGCGACCGACGGTGAGACCGCGATGCGGCTCGGCCTGCCCTCCGCCCCCCGCCGTCGCCGAGGCGCTGGCGATCGCGCGCGACCTGCTGCTCGCCGAGGACACCGGCGCGCGCCTCCATTTCCGACAGGTGACGACCGCCGCCGGGCTCGAGCTGATCCGCCGCGCCAAGGGCGCGCGGGCTTCCCGTCACCTGCGGGATCACCCCGGCGCATCTGCTGCTGTCGGACATCGCGATCTCGGATTTCCGCACCTTCGCACACCTCTCGCCGCCGCTGCGCAGCGAAACCGATCGCCAGGCCGCGCTCGTGGCGCTCGCCGACGGCACGATCGACGTGCTTTCGTCGGGCCACGATCCGCGCGGGCCCGAGGAGAAGCGCCTGCCCTTCGCCGATTCGGAGCCCGGCATGTCGGGCGCCGAGACGCTGTTCGCATTGTCGATGACGCTGGTTTATGCCGGCGTGATCGATCTTGAGCGGCTGTTCGCGCTGCTGGCGGCCAATCCTGCGCGGGTGCTCGGGCTCAAGGCCGGCGCGCTCGCGCCCGGCACGCCGGCCGATCTGATCCTGGTCGATCCCGCCGCGCCGTGGCGGATCTCCAACGCGCGGATGGTCGCCAAGGCGGGGAACACACCGTTCGACGGTCTGCCCCGTCCAGGGCAAGGTGCTGCGCGTCTGGAAAGGCGGAACCGAGATCCTCGCTTAGCGCGAGGCGACCTGCGGCCCGCCGCGCACCCAGCTCGCCAGCGAATCGCCGGCCGAGGCGCGCACGAAGCACGTACCACCACCGGTCTTGACCGCGCGGCACAGCGTATCGGCGTCACCCCGCGCGAACCCGCCCACCGACAGGCGATAGAAATTGCCCGCCTTGGTCGAGACGCGCGCGCCATCGGCGTGTGCTGGCTGAGCAGCGGCACGCGCCGGGCGTTGCGCCGCCAGGCGTCGCGCGCGATCGCGAGGCTGGCATAGGCGCCGATCTGGACGAAATAATTGCCCTTGGCGAAGCTGGCGGGCACGCTCGGCGCCGCCGAAACATGCGCGGCAAAGGCGTTTACCGGCTGCGGCCGCGATCCGGCGACCGCCTGGACGATCTCCCTCCGCGCGGGCCGAACACGACCTGCGGGCCGGTGCCCGCGACCTGGCTCGGCTCGGGCTCGACCGCCGGCTGCGGATCGGCCGCGGCGACAGCGGGCGCTTCGGCAGCAGCGGCAGGCGCGGTCGGCATATAGGCGTCGAGCGCGGGCGCGGGCGCGGCCACGGGGCGCGGCGACCTGTGCCGCCCGCGACGCCGACATTCTCGGGCTGGACCAGCGCGAGCTGCGCCGGCTGGCCGGCATCGGCGATCGCGTGGACGCCGAGCAGCGAGGCGACCTGGTCATAGGCGTTGGTCGGCCGCGAGAAGCTCGCCCATTGCATCACGCGCTGATCGAGCTGGTCGGCCGGCACGTCGATCGCGGCAACCGACTTGGCTTCCTGCCAGCGCCCCGCCAGCGCGAGCGCGAGCGCGAAATTCTGGCGGGTCTTGGGGGTGGCGTCGGCCTCGCGCGAGGCGGGGGCGAGGATCTCGACCGCCTTCACCGGATCGCCGGCCAGCGCATAGCAAGGCCGCGATCGCTGGCGGGGATGTCCTCGTGCGCGTCGAGCGTGCCGCGCGCGCCGGGCCAATCGGCCCCGGCGATCTGCGCGAGCGCGAGGTTGAGCGCGATGTGTGGATCGCTGGGATCAAGCGTCAGCGCGTCGGCGAGCGCCTGCTTCGCCGAGGTGAAGCGCCCCGCGAGCAGATAGGCCTGGCCGAGCAGCGCGCGATATTCGGCGGCGCGCGGCGCATAGGCCACCGCGGCTTCGGCGTGGAGCACGGCCTTGTCGGCCTGGCGCTTGGCGAGCGCCTTGCGCGCCGCGCCGGCTTCGGTGGCCGCGCGCTTCGGATTTTCGGCCGACGCGGCCGACGCGATCATTCCCGAGGTCGACGCACCCACCATCGTGCCGGTCAGCACGAGGGCGGAGAGCCCGAGCGAGAGCAAGGTGCGGGTGGTCATCATCGTTCCTTCAGCCACGGCCTTCGCGCGTGGAGAGCTGGCTCGCCAGCGCTCCACGTCGGTCAGCGATTCGAGAAAGGCGTCGAGCGCCTCGGTCACCAGTTGCTGCGCCGAACGGTTACGGACCGCCGATGCGAGGCGCAGCCGCAAATGGCGGTCGGTATCGAGCCGCAGCCGTGAATGCGGCTTTGGTGTGCTTGGCTTTCGCCGCCTCGGCCAGCGTCGCGATCGCGCTGGGGCGTCGGAGCGGGGACGGGAGCAGGCACCGGCGCCGGCGCGGAAGGGCGCCTCGCCGAACTGCTCGTCGAGCGCGGCGCGCTGGCGCAGCACCGGCGGGGTCGGCTGAGGCGCGGCCGCCGCGATCGGGCGCGGGAGCGACCACCGGCGGGGTCGCTTCCTCGCCCATGTCGTTCCAGCCGAGATCCTCGTGCGGCGCCGACGGCGCCAGCGAGACGAACCCCTGCGGGCGCATCGCCGGCCGGGCATGGGCCCTTGCGCGCGAGCAGCGCCGAGGAGAGCGAAGCGGTGGGCTTTGGCGTGCCGAACATCATCCTCTCCCTCAGCTCACGACGCGGCGGCCGAAGCCGCCCGCCGGGCGTGCCGCGCCGAATCCGTTCACCGCCGCGGCGGGCGCGGTGAAGACGGTGCGGCGGAAATTCTTCTCGAGCCGGTCCGAGACATAGCTCCACAGCGCGACCACCTCGCCCCGCCGAGCGGCTGTTGGGATCGACTTCCATCACCGTGCGCCCGTCAATCATCGACGAGGCGAAATCGGTGCGGTGGTGGATGGTGACCGGCGCCACCGTGCCGTGCTGCGACAGCGCGACCGCAGCTTCTGAGGTGATCCGCGCCTTGGGCGTCGCGCCGTTGACGACGAAGATCAGCGGCTTGCCGGCGCGATCGCACAGGTCGACCGTCGCGCCGACCGCGCGCAGATCGTGCGGGCTTGGCCGCGTCGGGATGACGATCAGCTCGGCGACCTGGATCACGCTCTGGATCGCCATGGTGATCGCGGGCGGCGTATCGATCACCGCCAGGCGAAGCCCTGCTGGCGCAGCACTTCCAGATCGCGGCGAGCCGCGCGACCGTGGTCTGCGCGAAAGCGGGAAATTCGGTGTCGCGTTCGTTCCACCAGTCGGACAAGCGAACCCTGCGGATCGATATCGATCAGCACGACCGGGCCGAATCCGGCGCGCTGCGCCTGGACGGCGAGATGCCCGGACAAGGTGGTCTTGCCGGATCCGCCTTTCTGCGATGCCATCGCCAGGACGCGCATGTACCCCTCTCAATTACCCGCTGGTGCAGGGTCGGGGATGCCACGCCGAGGGATAAGAAGAGGTTAACGCGTGCCGCCCCGGGACGCCGCCCGCGCGCGGACAATGTAAGGATTTCTTTCACAATCGATGGTTAACTGGCATTTATCCATCGTTGCGGGGGCGCGGAGTTTTGGACGCATGAAATCGCTGTGGGGTGCTGTGGCCATGGGCGTCGCGCTGATCGCGCCGGCCGCCGCGCAGGAGGATCCGGTCAAGGCCGGCGTCGATGCCTGGCAGAGCGGCGACTACAAGACCGCGGTCGACAAGTGGCGCGGCCCCGCCGGTGCCGGCAATCCCGACGCGCAGTTCAACCTCGCCCAGGCCTATAAGCTCGGCCGCGGCGTCCCCGTCGATCTTGCCCAGGCCGAGGAATGGTATCGCAAGGCGGCGATCCAGGGCCATCCGCAGGCCGAGGACAATTACGGGCTCGCGCTGTTCCAGAACGGCAAGCGCGCCGACGCGGTCGAATGGCTCAAGCGCTCGGCGGCGCGCGGCGAGCCGCGCGCGCAGTTCGTGCTCGGCACGATGTTCTTCAACGGCGACGTCGTCGCGCGCGATTGGGTGCGCGCCTATGCGCTGATCGTCCGCGCGTCGCAATCGGGGCTCACCGAAGCCTCGCGCGCGCTCGCCGAGATGGACAAATATGTCTCGCTCCCCGATCGGCAGCAGGGCCTCGCGCTCGCCCGCCAATATGAGGAGGAGGCCAACCGCGCCCAGCTCGGCCCCGACCTGACCGGCCCGCCGACGCAGGTCGCGTCGAACGCGCCGCCGCCGGTCGCCCAGCCTCCCGCACGACCACCGGTCCAGCCCCCGGTGGCGCGCCCCGCGCCCAGGCCGACCCCCAAGCCGGTCCAGGCCGCCGTGGCCACGCCGCCGGTCGTTCGCGACGGCGGCTGGCGCGTCCAGCTCGGCGCGTTCGGCGATCCTGGCAACGCGCGCAAGCTCTGGGGCCAGGTGAGCGGCCGCTTCCCGGGGCGGCAGGTCTATTATGTCAAGGCGGGCAGCCTGACCAAGGTCCTCGTCGGTCCGTTCGCGAACCGCGGCGAGGCGGCCGGGGCATGCGGTTCGGTCAGGCCCTGCGTGCCGGTCGCGCAATAACGCCCGTCAGAACAGCTTCCGCAACGACAGCGTCACCGTGCGTCCGATCGGATCGAGAAGGTCGGGCTGGAAGCGGTACGGAACGCGACCGAAGCCGTCGAGGACACGCTGGTGCGCGTCGCCGAGGTTCTGCACCTCGAGCCGGAGCTGCAGGTGGCGCGTCCATTCGGTGTGCGGCAGCAATTGGTGGATGCTGACGAAGGCGGCGATGTTGAGCTTGAAGATCGAGGAGAAGCGCAGGTCCGAGGCGGGATCGGGCGCGCGCACCCGGGTCGGGCCGCCGTACCAGAAGTCGAAGCTTGCGCCGTTGCCGAGATGGTTGAACCCGCCATAAGCATAGCCGAACACGCTCGGCATGCCCCAGCCGGTTATCGTATCGCCGTGAAGCACGTCGAGCTCGGGGGCGCCCGGCCGCAGCGCCAGCCGGTCGCTGAACTTGATGCCCGGGCCCGTCCCGCCGTAATAGCTGATCGGCACCTTCGCGCCGGGCGCGGGCTTGGCTCCGGGGATCGGCGGCGTCCCCTTGCCGATCTTGCCGCTGGTGTTGAGGTTGAGGCTCAGCGCGCGCTGCCGCTCGCGGCTGAAGTTGATCGGGCGATATTCGACCGAGACGAGTCGCCCCGCGGCATCGCGCGCAAACAGGTCCGGCAGGATCGATTCGGTCTGCGGGGTGAGGGCATAGACCGTGCCGGTCTGGTCGCGGATCGTCGTCGCCTCATAGCCCACGCTCACCCTGAGCGCGGACTTGGCGAAGGGCTTGAGGTTGATTGCAAGCGAGCGGACAAGCCGATGCTCGGCGGCCAGCCCCGGATTGCCGCCCTGGATCAGCGTCACCAGCTCGGTGCGCCCGGCGCCGAAATCGAAGACAGGCACGTTGGGCGAGCGCACCTCGGGAGTCGATTGCGCCGTCATGTCGGGGGCGGCGGCGCTGCGCTTGACCGTCGCGAGAAGCTGGACGCCTTCGATCGGGCCCCAGGCGATGCCATAGGTCGCATCCGTCAGCGACCCGAAGCCGCCGACCTGGCGCGCGTTGAACGATGCGCTCACCGAAAGATCGCCGATGAAGCCCAGCGCGCCCTCGCGGCGCGAGGCGAGCGGCACGTCGATCGCGATGCCTCCCTCGATCCGCCCGCGGCCCAGATCGAGATCGAAGGGACGTGGCCCGCGCGTCGACGAATCGGCGCTCGATTGCCCGGCCTCCACCGTCGCGGTCACCGCGACCGGACCGGCGGGCAGCCGGATCGGCGTGTTGGTGACCACCATCTTGAACTCGGCGGTGCGGGTGCGCTGCTTCGACCGGTCGATCAGCCGATTCGTCAGCAGCGCGGGATCGAGCGGCGCGAAGGAGTTCGCCCCCGCCGCGATCGCGGCGTTGGCCACGCCGGTGTCGATGCCCCGCTCGGAGCGGCTGTCGGTCTGCTTCTGGTCGAGCGCCCCGGTGAAATCCCAGCGCCATCCCGCGATCGCGCCGCGCAGCGTGGCCCCGGCGTGGAGCGTGGTCACCGTCTCGCGGTGCCGCAGCAGCGGAGCTTCGGTCAGATAGCGGTAGAGCAGCACCGGGCTCGCGAAGGGCGAATAGGGGTTGGTCCCCGGCACGGTTAGGATCACGTCCGCCGGGCCCCAGAGCGTGCGATCGCGGCTCTGCTCGGCGGATAGGCTGATCGAGCCGGCGAGCGTCTTGCCAATCCGGTTGGCGAGCACGACCTCGCCCTTCACCGCGTCGTTGCCGGGCGCGAGCGCGTGATAGGACCCCAGGTCGAACAGCCGCGGCCCCGCCGCGCCCGCGGCGAAGCCGGCGATCGTCGTCCGGTCTGCTGGCGCTTCGGGCACGCGCGCGATGGTCACGGCATGGCCAACGGCGGCCGACAGCGCCGGATCGATCTCGCCGCCGTTCAGCCCGACCACATTGCCGATCGCGTCGAACGGCACCGCCGGATCGGGCGCGATGTCGCGATCCGCCTGGAGCAGCGGGCTGGTGTGCCGAACTTCGAGCGTCAGCGTCAGCCGGGCATCGTCGTGCAGCCGGGTAAGGCCGAGATTGGCCTTTTGCGTCGTGCTTCCCGCACGAGTGGTCGTCCCGGCGCTGCCGCGGACCTCGATCTGGCGGAAGCGGCGCTTGGTGATGAAGTTGACCACGCGCCGCGTCGGCGGGAAGCCGAACCTGAGCGCCGCTTGCTCGGGCAGCACCTCGACCTTCTGGATAGCCTCGGGAGGCAGCGATCCGATATCCTGGTATCCCGACACGCGCTGGCTGTTGAGCAGGAAGATCGGCTCCTGGCCGTCGGCCGATTGGGTCGTGCCCCGGATCGTGCGCAGCAGCTCGGTCATCGTGGTGGCGCCGCTGGCGGCGACCGCATCGGCATCGAGCGTCGCGATCGGCGCGATGTCGGTCACCGCCGATCCGCGCTCGCCGATCACGACGATCTGCGTCGCATCCGGCTGCTTGCCGGGCTCGGAGGGAGGCGGGTCCTGCGAAGCCTGCGCCGCCGCGCTCGACCCCCAAAAGGCGACGATCGCCAGCGGGCCGCCCAGCGCGCGCCGGGCCGGCATCCGGCCACGGTGCCCACCGAACATGATCCCCTCCCCGAGATGCTCGCGCCAACGCTTACCGGGCGCCGAATGCAGGACCAGTTCAATAAGCCGGAGCGGTGCAAAGTCGCGCCCTGCTGCACCGCTTCGACGCGCACGGCGCCGCTGCCAGCCTAATGTCGTCTTTTCAGGCCGTTACCCACTCTGCGGGTGCGATCCCCTGCGCGTAAAGCAGCGCCGTCAAATCCGCATGGTCCACGCGCGCCCCCGCCGCCGCGGCGACGATCGGCTTGGCGCGATAGGCGACCCCCAGCCCTGCCTTGCGGATCATCGCCAGGTCGTTCGCCCCGTCGCCCACGGCCACCGCTCGTTCCAGCGCCAGCCCACGCTCGGCCGCGGCGGCGAGCAGCGTCGTCTCCTTGGTCGTGCTGTCGACGATCGGCTTCTCGACCGTGCCCACCAATGCGCCGTCGGCGATCACCAGCCGGTTGGCGATCACCCGCTCGAACCCCAGCATCGCGCCCACCGGCTCCGCGAACCGCGTGAACCCACCCGACACCAGCACCGTCAGCGCGCCCCGCGCGCGCATCGTCTTCACCAGCGTCTCCGCCCCCGGCGACAGCCGTACCCGCTCGGCGAGGCAGCGGTCGATCGCGCTTTCCTCGAGCCCCGCGAGCAGCGCCACCCGCGCATCGAGCGCCGCGGCGAAATCGAGCTCGCCCTTCATCGCGCGCTCGGTCACCGCGGCGATCCGCGCCTTGATCCCGGCATAGTCGGCCAGTTCGTCGATGCATTCGACGGTGATCATCGTCGAATCCATGTCGGCGACGAGCAGCGCCTTCGCGCGCCCCGCCGCCTGCTGGACGATCACGTCGGTCGCCGGAAACGCGCCCTCCAGCGCCGCGCGCGCGGCATCGGCCGCATGGCCGAATTCGAGATCGGCCGCCCTACCCGCGTCGAGCCAGCGCCACGCGCCCGGCGCACAGCCGACCCCCGCCAGCCGGTCCGCCGCGGCGGAAAGGTCCCCCGCCGCCAGCGCATCTGCTATCATCGTCGCAATGAACATGGGCACCCCTGACCGGCCGAAGCTGGCGCTCATCGCAGGGCCGACCGCGAGCGGCAAGTCCGCGCTGGCGTGCCTGCTCGCCGAGCGGCGCGGCGGCACGGTGATCAACGCCGATTCGGCGCAGGTCTATGCCGATCTGCGCGTGCTCACCGCGCGCCCCTCGCCCGAGGAGGAAGCGCGCGCGCCGCACCGGCTGTTCGGCCATATCGACGGCGCCGACGCCTATTCGGCCGCGCATTGGGCCGCCGAGGCGCGCGCGGCGATTGCCGAGGCGCATGCGCACGGCCGGCTGCCGATCCTCGTCGGCGGCACCGGGCTATACCTGCGCACGCTGCTCGACGGCATCGCGCCGGTGCCCGAGATCGACGCGGGCGTCCGCGCCGAGGTTCGCGCGCTGCCGGTCGCGGTTGCGCATGCCGAGCTGGCGCAGACCGATCCCGAAGCCGCCGCCCGGCTGCGCCCGAGCGACACCACCCGCGTCGCGCGCGCGCTCGAAGTGGTGCGCGCCACCGGGCGGCCGCTCGCGCACTGGCAGGCTGATCGCGTCGGCGGGATCGGCGGCGAGGTCGCGCTCGCGCCGCTGGTGCTGCTGCCCGATCGCGCCTGGCTGATCGCGCGGTGCGACGCGCGGTTCGAGGCGATGCTCGAGGCCGGCGCGATCGAGGAGGTCCGCGCGCTCCAGAGCCGCACCGATATCGCGCCCAACGCCCCCGTCCGCCGCGCGATCGGCGTGCGCGAGATCGCCGGCTGGCTCGCGGGATGCCTAACCCGCGAGGAAGCGGTCGCCCGCGCCCAGGCGGCGACGCGGCAATATGCCAAGCGCCAGTTCACCTGGTTCCGAAACCAGCCTCCCATAGGCTGGATTCGAACCGCACAGATAGAAACGTGCGTAATAATTGATGAATTTGAAAGAATATTGCTATAACAGAACTTGACGCGAAGTTTTAATGCCATTAGCAGCGCCGTTCCGACAATGCTATGGGCGTTGCCGCGAGCCATGACGTGGGAGGCACCGGTGACCGAGAAGAGTGGAGCAGACATCCTGATCGAGGCGCTGTGCGATCTCGGCGTGGAGGTCGTGTTCGGCTATCCCGGCGGCGCAGTCCTTCCGATCTACGATGCGCTGTTCAAGCAAGACCGCATCCGCCACATCCTCGTCCGCCACGAGCAGGCCGCGACGCACGCCGCCGAGGGCTATGCCCGCTCGACCGGCAAGCCCGGCGTCGTGCTCGTCACCTCGGGCCCGGGCGCGACCAACGCGGTCACCGGCATCACCGATGCGCTGATGGATTCGATCCCGATGGTGGTGATCACCGGCCAGGTCGCGACCCACCTGATCGGCACCGATGCCTTCCAGGAGGCGGACACCGTCGGCATCACCCGCCACTGCACCAAGCACAACTACCTTGTGAAGGACCCCGCCAAGCTCGCGGGCGTGATCCACGAGGCGTTCCACATCGCCACGTCCGGCCGCCCGGGCCCGGTCGTCATCGACATCCCCAAGGACGTCCAGGTCGCGACCGCGCGCGCGGGCAACATCGAGCCGGTCCGCGCGCACGCCTATGCGCCGCAGACCAAGCCCGATCCTGCGGCTATCGAGGCGCTGGTCGACATGCTCGCCGCCGCCGAGCGCCCGATCTTCTACACCGGCGGCGGGATCATCAATTCGGGGGCGGAGGCGTCGCGGCTGCTGCGCGAGCTGGCGGCGCTGACCGGCGCGCCGGTGACCTCGACGCTGATGGGGCTCGGCGCCTTCCCCGCCTCGTCGGACCAGTGGCTCGGCATGCTGGGCATGCACGGCACCTACGAGGCCAACCTCGCGATGAACCGCGCCGACCTGATCGTCGCATTGGGCGCGCGGTTCGACGATCGCGTGACCGGGCGGCTCGACGCATTCAGCCCCAATTCGCGCAAGGTCCACATCGATATCGACCGGTCGTCGATCAACAAGAACGTCCGCGTCGACCTCCCCATCATCGGCGACGTCGGGATCGCGATGGCCGACATGATCGCGGCGTGGAAGGCGCGGCGGCATCCCAGGCCCGACCTCGCCGAATGGTGGCGCCGGATCGAGGGCTGGCGCGCGCGCCGCAGCCTCGACTTCCCCGATCGCCACGACGCGATCATGCCGCAGCAGGCGATCCGCGCGCTGTGGCAGGCGACCCACGCCCGCGCCCCGATCATCACCACCGAGGTCGGCCAGCACCAGATGTGGGCGGCGCAGCACTTCGGCTTCGAGGCGCCCAACAAATGGCTGACGAGCGGCGGCCTCGGCACGATGGGCTATGGCCTGCCGGCCGCGATCGGCGCGCAGCTCGGCAATCCCGATGCGCTGGTGATCGACATCGCCGGCGAGGCCTCGATCCAGATGAACATCCAGGAGCTCGGCACCGCCACCCAATACCGGCTGCCGGTCAAGATCTTCATCCTCAACAACGAATATATGGGGATGGTCCGCCAGTGGCAGGAGCTGACCTATTCGAGTCGCTATTCGGAGAGCTACAGCGATGCGCTCCCCGATTTCGTCAGGCTGGCCGAGGCCTATGGCTGGAAGGGCATCTGCATCGAGAACCGAGCCGATCTCGACGGCGGGATCGCCGAGATGCTCGCCCATGACGGGCCGGTGATGGTCGACTGCCGCGTCGCCAAGCTCGCCAATTGCTACCCGATGATACCGAGCGGCGCGGCGCACACCGAGATGCTCCTCGAAGGCAATACGGTCTCCGGCGAGATGGACGACGAAGCCAAGGCCTTGGTCTGATGCACATCAAGGAAGAGCAGCAGGAGCGGCACACGCTTGCCGTGATCGTCGACAACGAGCCCGGCATCCTCGCGCGGATCGCCGGGCTGTTCACCGCGCGCGGCTACAATATCGAGAGCCTGACGGTGAGCGAGATCACCGACGACCGCGCCGTCAGCCGGATCACGATCGTCACCTCGGCCTCGGCGCATGTGATGGAGCAGATCATCGCCCAGCTCGAGCGGCTGGTGCCCGTCCACAAGGTGACCGATCTCACCGCGCTCGGGCCCCACGTCGAGCGCGAGCTGGCGCTGGTCAAGGTGGCGGGGACCGGCGACCACCGGATCGAGGCGCTGCGGCTGGCGGAGGTCTATCGCGCGCACGTGCTCGACGCGACGATCGCGAGCTTCGTGTTCGAGGTCACCGGCGGCCGCGACAAGATCGACAAGTTCGTCGAGCTGATGCGCGAGGTCGGCCTCGTCGAGGTCGCGCGCACCGGCGTGGTGGCGATTTCCAGAGGGAAAGAGGCGGTCTAGGCCAAACAACACCAGCGTCATCCTGAACTTGTTTCAGGATCCGTCTCTCCACGGGCGACAGCGTCGCTTGTTGCACGATGGATGCTGAAACAAGTTCAGCATGACGGAAGGAAGAAAGGGAAAACGGAAACCATGCGTGTCTATTACGATCGCGACGCCGATCTGAACCTCATCACGGGCAAGAAGATCGCCATCATCGGCTACGGCAGCCAGGGCCATGCCATGCGCAGAATTTGCGCGATTCGGGTGTGAAGGAAGTCGCGATCGCGCTGCGCGAGGACTCGCCGACGCGCGACAAGGCGCGGAACGCCGGATTCGCCGTGATGACCGCGACCGAAGCCGCCGGCTGGGCCGACGTGCTGATGATGGTCGCCCCCGACGAGCACCAGGCCGAGATCTATGCGACCGAGCTGCGCGATCACCTCAAGCCGGGCGCCGCGCTCGCCTTCGCGCACGGGCTCAACGTCCATTTCGGGCTGATCGAGCCGCGCGCCGACCTCGACGTCATCATGATCGCGCCCAAGGGGCCGGGCCACACCGTCCGCTCCGAATATGTCCGCGGCGGCGGCGTCCCCTGCCTGATCGCGATCCACCAGGATTCGTCGGGCAACGCGCACGACCTCGCGCTGGCCTATGCCTCGGGCGTCGGCGGCGGCCGCTCGGGGATCATCGAGACCAATTTCCGCGAGGAATGCGAGACCGATCTGTTCGGCGAGCAGGCCGTCCTGTGCGGCGGCATCACCCACCTCATCCAGGCGGGGTTCGAGACGCTGGTCGAGGCGGGCTATGCCCCCGAGATGGCCTATTTCGAATGCCTCCACGAGACCAAGCTGATCGTCGACCTGCTCTATGAGGGCGGGATCGCCAACATGCGCTACTCGATCTCGAACACCGCCGAGTTCGGCGATTACGAGACGGGCCCGCGCATCGTCACCGCCGAGACCAAGGCCGAGATGAAGCGCGTGCTCGACGATATCCAGCGCGGGCGGTTCGTCGCCAAGTTCATCCAGGACAACAAGGCCGGCAACCCGCAGATGAAGGCCGCGCGCAAGCTCCAGGCCGCGCATCAGATCGAGCAGGTCGGCGCCGAATTGCGCGCGATGATGCCGTGGATCGGCGCCAACAAGCTGGTCGACAAGGCGAAGAACTGATCCAAGATCCTCCCCGGCACGGGGAGGAATTTTGACTTCGCGCCCCGTCGCGCCACAATGGTGGCCGAAAGAGCGGGGACGGGAAAATGGGCGACGGAGCCGAGGGCCGCGAAGGCGCCAAGCGCGTGGAGGCATTCTCCGACGGCGTCTTCGCGATCCTGATCACGATCATGGTGCTCGAGATGCACGCGCCCGAGGCGCCGGGGCTCGCGCACCTCTGGGCGCTGTGGCCGGTCTTCCTCGCCTATGCGCTGAGCTATGCCTATATCGCGATCTATTGGGTCAACCATCATCGGATGTTCCACCTCGCGACGCATGTCTCCAACGGGCTGCTGTGGGCGAACATCGCCTTGCTGTTCGCGCTGTCGCTGATCCCGTTCGCGACTGCCTATCTCGGCCGGCAGGAATTCAGCCGCGACGCGACCTTGCTCTACATGGTGGTGATGCTGCTGCCGTCGTTCGCCTATCTGTGGCTTCAGAACGTGATCCGAAGCACCGGCCGGCAGGACGCCGAGGCGCAGGCCTATCACACCCAGACGCTGCGCAAGGGCGCGTTCGGCACGACGGTCTATGCGCTGGGGATCCCACTCACTTTCGCCTCGCCGTGGCTCGGGCTCGGCTGCGTCGCGCTGGTGGCGTTCCTGTGGTTCCTGCCCAGGAGCCCGCTCGACGCGCTGTTCGGCCCCTGAACGAAAAAGGGGCCGGGGGTGACCCCGGCCCTTTTTTCGATTTCAGGATACCGCTCGCCTCAGAACTTGAAGCGGCCGGTCACGCCATAGGTGCGCGGCTGGCTCGGATAGCCCGAGATGCTGCCCGATTGCGCCACCGACGAGAAGATCGTCGACAGATATTGGTCGTTGGTGACGTTGCGGCCCCAGACCTGGACCTCGAGCCCGTTGGAGAATTGCACCCCCGCCGACATGTTGAGCAGGTTGATCTCGCGCGCGGTCAGCACCGTGCCCTCGGCGATCTGGACGCTGCTGGTGTGGTCGAAATCGGTGTGGAGCGTCAGCTTCAGGCCGTTGGCGATCTCGTGCGAGTAATTGACCCCGGTCGAGATCGAGAACTCCGGGATGCCGGCAGGCCGCGTCCCGGTGAGGTTGGTCGGAATGACGCCGAGCCCGGTTCCGCCGATCGCACCGCCCTGGCTGAACGAATCATACTTCGGATCGAGATAGGTCAGCGCGAAGGTGAAGTTGAGCGATGGGGACGGCGACAGGCTGGTGTCGAACTCGGCCCCGCGCACCGATTCCTTGGGCGCGTTGAGCAGCGAGAAGCCGGTGCCGGTGAAGACGTTGCTTTGGAAGCCCTCGATCTCCTGCTTGAATACCGCGAGGTTGAACGCGAAGCCGCTGAACTGCGCCTTGATCCCGCCTTCATAGACCTTGGCCTTCTCCGGCCCCGCGAAGCGCGAGCCCGAGGTCAGGTTGACCGTCGCCAGCCCGGCGGTGCGCAGCGCGGCGAGGTCTGCCGGCGAGGGTCGGCTGTCACGCGACAGGTTGACCGAACTCGCCTTGAAGCCCGTTGCATAGGTCACGTAGAAGTTGAAATTGTTGCTCAGCTTATAGGCCGCGCGCAGCGTGTAGGAGAGGTTGTTGTCATTGGTCTTGGCCGGCTCGACCGCGTTGGGCAGGTTGCGGAACGGCGGCAGGAACTGCAGCGCGCGCAGCCCCGCCAGCGGGTTCGCCGCCGGATTGTTCTGGTTGGCGTTGGCATAGGCGACGAAGCCGGCATAGGTCGCCGCGGTCGCCGGGTTGGTCGCGAAGGCGACCACCGCCGCCGGGTTCGAGGTGTTGACCCCCGCCGCGGCCAGCGCGCCGCCGAGGATCAGCTGGTTGCGGAACGGTGCATAGGCCGGAGAGTCCAGGTTGATCGCGCCGAACACGTCGCTGCTGACGACGTTGGTCGAAAAATGCTTGCGGTCGTCGGTGTAGTTGAGCCCACCGGTGAAGGTCAGGCGGTCGGTCGGCTTGAAATCGACCGTGCCGAACAGCGAATAGGATTGGTCGGCGAGGTGATAGCGCTCGTTGAGCCCGTCGCCGGCGCGGAAGAAGGCGTTGGTGTATTTGGCCGGATTGCCCTCGAGCGCGCCGAACGTGCTCTCGAGCATCGCCACGTTGAGCGCGCCGCCGCTCGCCGCGCGGATCAGCTGGTCGCCATAAGGGCGGAAGGTGTTGCCGAACGCGATCTGGTTGCCCTGGTTGATCTTCTCGTCGAAGAAAAAGCCGCCGACGAGGAAATTGAGCGGACCGTCGAAGTCCGAGGTCAGCCGGACTTCCTGCGTGGCGGTGGCGATCGCGAGCTGCTGCGCGTTCCGGCCGAGCAGGTCGGCGCTGGTGAAGTCCGAATCCTGGTTGGTGTCGGCCTTGACCTCGCGATACGAGGAGATCGAGACGAGGCTGAGATTGTCGCTCAGCTTATAGTCGATCTGGCCCGATCCGCCGTAGTTCTGGATCTTGTTGGTCGACAGGAAGTTTTCGTAGACCCGGTAGGAAAACGGATTGGCGGGATCGAGGTTGCCGCCCAGCGCGCGGACGATCGCGCCGGTCGGGCCATTGATGACGTTGACGACGGTGCAGCAATTCTCGTCGATATTGTCATAGTCGCCGATCAGGCGGATGCTGAAATCCGAGCTCGGCTCGAACAGCAATTGCCCGCGGAAGCCGTAGCGGTTGCGGTCGTTGACGTTCTTATTGAGCGCCACGTCGCGCGTATAGCCGTCGCGATGGTTGTAGTTGCCCGCCAGGCTGAACGCCACATTCTCGCTGAGCGGCCCCGTCACGTCGGCCTTGAGCACGACGGCGTTGTAATTGCCGTAGGACGCCTCGGCCGATCCGCCGAAATGGAAGCTCGGCGCGGCGGTGACGATGCTGACGATGCCCGCAGAGGCGTTCTTGCCGAACAGCGTCGATTGCGGCCCGCGCAGCACCTCGACGCGCTCGAGGTTGGGCAGATCGGCGATCTGCGCCGCCGAGCGCGAGCGGTAGACGCCGTCGATGAACACGCCGACCGAGGGCTCGATGCCCGCGTTGTTGGCGCCGTTGCCGAAGCCGCGGATGATGAAGTTGGTGTTCGCCGAGCTCTGGAGCTGCGAGACGCGCAGCGAGGGGACCAGCGTCTGCAGATCGATGAGATCGCGGATCTGCGCCTGCTCGATCGTGTCCTTGCTGGTGACGGTCACCGCGATCGGCGTGTCGAGCAGTGTCGTCGTCCGCTTGGTCGCGGTGACGATGATGTCGCCTTCCGAATTGGTGTCCTGGACGTCGGCCGACGGCGTGGCCTGCGCGGTGTCCGCCGCGGGCTTGTCCTGCGCGAACGCCGGCGCGGCAACGAACAGCGACAGCGCGGTGGCCGCGAGCAAATCGATCTTCTTCATGAAAGCAGCATCCCCTCCAGGCAGCGTGCGCAGATCTTCGTCGGTCGCGCGTTGCTTTTCTTGCCGCACCAACTAACGCTCCATTTTTGGATGCGTCAACGGGAATGAGGCGCGAAATCGCGCGGGATTCAGCGGTTTTTCCCGGTGCGATACAGATGTGCAACACCCGCGATTCGGCGGAAATCGAGTATGCCGTAGCGTCAAACGGGCAAGGGATGGAGCAAGGCCGCACGATGCACGATGCGCAGGACGGACCCGAGGACGGCGACATTGTCATGCCTCCGGCGAAGATCGCGGTTCCGGCGGAGGTCGCCGACGCGATCCGCACGCTGATCCGCTGGACCGGCGACGACCCCACGCGCGAGGGGCTGGTCGACACGCCCGAGCGCGTAGCGCGCGCGTGGCGGGAATATTGCCAGGGCTATGGCGAGGATCCGGCGCACCATCTCAGCCGGGTGTTCGAGGAGGTCGGCGGCTATGACGAGATTGTCCTGCTCAACGGCATCCCGTTCCAGTCGCACTGCGAGCACCATATGGCGCCGATCATCGGCAAGGCCTCGATCGCCTATCTTCCCAAGAACCATGTCGTCGGCATCTCGAAGCTCGCGCGCGTGCTCAATGCCTATGCGCGTCGGCTCCAGGTGCAGGAGCGGCTGACCGCCGAGGTCGCCGACTGCATCTGGAACGCGCTCAAGCCGGTCGGCGTCGCGGTGGTGATCGAGGCGACGCACGCGTGCATGACCGCACGCGGCGTGCGCACCCCGGGGGTTGGCATGGTGACCAGCCGGATGATGGGCGTGTTCCGCGAGGACGATCGCAGCCGCAAGGAAGTGCTTGCGCTGATGGGCTATTGATGCGGGTCCTGGTGACCGGCGGCGCGCGGCGGATCGGCGCGGGAATCGCGCGGCGGCTGGCGCTGCGCGGTCACGGCGTGGCGATCCACCACCATCATGCGCTCGACGAGGCCGAGGCGCTGCGCTGCGCGATCGCTGCGGCGGGCGGGACGGCCTGCGTGGTGGCGGGCGATCTCGCCGATCCCGCCACCGCGCCCGCGCTGATCGCCGCCACGCGCGAAGGCCTGGGCGGGCCGGTGACAGGGCTGGTCAACAACGCCTCGCAATTCGCCTTCGACGCGCTTCCGCTCGACGGCTTCGGGCTGCTCGACGAGCATATGCGGGTCAACCTCGGCGCGCCGGTGGCACTGGCCTCGGCGCTCGCGGCGCAGGACGACCTCGACGAGGGCGCGGTGGTCAGCCTGCTCGACCAGAAAGTCGCCAACCTCAATCCCGACTTCTTCACCTACACGCTGAGCAAGTCCGCGCTCGCCGCTGCGACCGAGCTGATGGCGCGGGCACTCGCGCCGCGGGTGCGCGTCAACGCGATCTCGCCCGGCCTTACCCTCCCTAGCCTCGACCAGAGCGACCGCGAATTCGCCGAGCATTCGCGGCTGAACCTGCTCCAGCGCCCGGTCGCGCTCGACGATGTCGCGGCGAGCGTCGAGCATCTGCTCACCTGCCGCAGCATCACCGGGCAGAACGTCTTCGTCGATTGCGGCCAGCGCTTCCTGCCGCGCGACGGCGACGTGATGTTCGAAGGACGCGGGCGCCCGCATGGCTGAGGCGAGCTACACGATCCGGCTCGAGGACCTCGAGGTCGTGATGGGCCTCGGCATCCACGCCGCCGAGCGCGCGGCGCCGCAGCGCGTCCGGCTCAGCGTGGCGATGGACTGCGCCTATCCCGCGGCGCCCGCCGACCGGATCGACGCGGTGATCGACTACGACTTCCTGCGCGAGGGCATCCGCGCGCTGGTCGAATCGCGTCATTTCGAGCTGCAGGAGACCTTGTGCGATGCAGTGGCGCGGCTGGCGCTGGCCGATCCGCGCGTCACGACGGCACGCGTGCGCTCGACCAAGCTCGACGTCTATCCCGACGCGCGTGTCGGATGCGAGGTCGTCCGCACGCGCCCATCAGGCTGAAGTGACGTCCCGGCGCGGGACGTGGCGCCGATCTTCAGCCGCCGTTCAGGCGAATTGCGATCCTGACGGCTCCCGCAAGCTTGGATTACAACCCAACCATGGTGATTTGGCGGATATGAAGACGCTCACGGCCTTCCTGCTCGGCCTTCTGGCGCTCGCGCTGGCAAACCCGGTCGCGCTCGCCGCGCCGCCCGACTCCTGGGCGGGCGTGTGGCGCAACACGCGCAACACCGTGCATATCCGCGTGTCGCCCTGCGGCGAGGCGGTGTGCGGGACGGTGGTCTGGGCCGCGGACCAGGCCAAGGCCGACGCGCGGCGCGGCAGCGGCCACGATCTGATCGGCACCCAGCTGCTGCGCGGATTCCATCGCTCCGACGACGGAAGCTGGCGCGGCCAGCTCTACATCCCCGACATCGACAGCAAGGCCAGCGCGACGGTGACCTTCGTCACCGCCGACCTCATCCTGGTCTCGGGCTGCGCGTTCCTGGGGATCGCGTGCAAGAGCCAGCATTGGCACCGGATCGGCTGAGGCGGCCCTTTCCTAGACCCGGTTCGCCGCGCTGAGCACCGCGCGGACCGAGGCGGTGGCGATATCGGCGTCGATCCCCGCGCCGAACACCGTCCGCCCATCGCCCGTCCGGCATTCGAGATAGGCGGCCGCCTGCGCGTCCGAACCGTGGCCGATCGCATGCTCGTTGTAATCGGCGACGTCGAGCGCGATCCCGCAACCCGCGAGCGCGTCGAGCACGCTCGAGATCAGCCCGTTGCCGCGCCCGCTCACCCGCCGATCCGCGCCATCGACGCGGATCGTGCCGGTGAAGGTCCGCTGCCCCGCCGCGCCGCTCTCCTCGTAATGGACCAGGGCGAAGCGATCGCCCTCGCCCGGCAGATAGACGCGCTCGAACAGCCCGCCGATGTCGGCGGCATTGAGCTCGCGGCTGGTCTCGTCGGCGAGCGCCTGGACGTGGCGGCTGAAATCGGCCTGCATCCGTTTGGGCAGCTTGAGCCCCCGGTCCTGCTCGAGCACCCAGGCCACCCCGCCCTTGCCGCTTTGCGAGTTGACCCGGATCACCGCCTCGTAAGTGCGGCCGAGATCGGCCGGGTCGATCGGCAGATAGGGCACGTTCCACAGCGCGTCGTTGCGCTCGGCCTGCGCCGCGAAGCCCTTCTTGATCGCGTCCTGGTGGCTCCCCGAGAAAGCGGTGAACACCAGCTCGCCGGCATAGGGATGGCGCGGGTGGACGGGGAGCTGGTTGCAATATTCGACCGTCTTGATCACCGCGTCGATGTCCGAGAAGTCGAGCCCCGGATCGACGCCCTGAGTGTACATGTTGAGCGCCACCGTCACCAGATCGACGTTGCCGGTGCGCTCGCCGTTGCCGAACAGGCAGCCCTCGACGCGGTCGGCGCCGGCGAGCAGCCCCAGTTCGGTCGCGGCGACGCCGGTGCCGCGGTCGTTGTGCGTGTGGAGGCTGATCACCACCGAATCGCGGTTGCGGATGTTGCGGCCGAACCATTCGATCTGGTCGGCATAGATGTTGGGCGTCGCGCATTCGACCGTGGCGGGCAGGTTGAGGATCAGCGGGCGCTCGGGAGTGGGGCGCAGCACCTCCATCACCGCCTCGCAGACCTCGATCGAGAAATCGAGCTCGGCGGTCGAGAAGGTCTCGGGGCTGTATTCGAAATGCCATTCGGTATCGGGCTGCCTCGCCGCCTCGTCGCGCAGCACCTTGGCGCCCGCCACCGCGATCTCGCGCACCTCGTCGCGGCTCATCCGGAACACCACCTGCCGCCACGCCGGCGACACCGCGTTGTAGAGATGGACGATCGCCCGCCGGGCGCCGCGCAGGCTTTCGAAGCTCGTTTCGATCAGGTCCCGCCGCGATTGCGTGAGCACCTGGACGATCACGTCGTCGGGGATGCGCCCCGATCGGACGAGCCCCGAGATGAAGTCGAACTCGGTCGCCCCCGCGCTCGGGAAGCCGACCTCGATCTCCTTGACGCCGACCTTGCAGAGCAGCTCGAAGAAGCGCGTCTTCTTCTCGCCGTCCATCGGGTCGATCAGCGCCTGGTTGCCGTCGCGCATGTCGGTCGAAAGCCAGCGCGGCGGCCGGGTGATGGTACGGCCCGGCCATTGCCGGTCGGGCAGGTCGATGGCCGGGAACGGTCGGTACTTGGTGCTCGGGTCGCGTAACATATGGTGTCTCTCGGCTTGGCCGGGGTTCCGGTCCAGGGCGGGCTAAGGCTCGAAAATACCCTTAGGGGAGACACGCATCGGCGCACGCCCCTAAGGGCGGATAAGTCGGAGTCCGAGAGCGCGCGGGGTCGTCATGCAGCGATCATGGCGAAGCGCCGCGTCTTTGTCCACCGCGACGCCGCGTCGTCCCTCCAAACTTTGTTAGCAATTTGCTTTAATGGGTTTCCGGCCGGGGGGCGCCGGAGAATCGGAATGTTGCAATTGGTCTATGTGAGCACGCCCCGCCCCGGCCTGCCGGTGCTCGAGCCGCTCGCGATCCTCGAGGCCTCGCGCCGCAACAACGCGCGCGATGCGATCACCGGGCTGCTCTATTCGGACAGCGAACGCTTCCTCCAGGCGCTCGAAGGACCGGCGGACCGCGTTCAGGCGACCTACGCCCGGATCCAGGCCGATCCGCGCCACAGTGGCATCACGTTGCTGTCGCGCCGGCCGATCACCGAACGCGCGTTCGGCGGCTGGGCGATGGCGCACCACATGGCCGGGATGGACGCCGACGCGTTCGTCACGCGGGTCGGCGAATTGGTGGCGGACGCGCCGAATGCGGTCCGCGCGGTCTTCGAGGACTTCACCCGGATCCGCCACGCGGCCTAGGCCGCTATTCGGCGTTGCCCACCGGGACGGTGTCGAAATGCCGCTCTGGCGCGACCGTGTTGTCGGCGGGCGGAGGGACCTCGACGTCGGGCACGGCGCTCGCGGTCGGCGTCGGGACCGTGGTCGGCGTGGCGACGATCGTCGCCATCGGCGGCGGTTCGGAATAGTTGGTGCCCGTGGTCGAACCGCCACCGCACCCCGCGAGCATCAGCAACCCGCCGACCACCACCACCCGCATGCCACTCTCCCGATTGCGTCGCCGCGACGATAGCACGGTCTCGTGCCGAGGCGAAACGCCCGAGGGAGGCGCCGAAGCGTTGCCGGGGGCCCGGCGTTGGCGGGGGGCTTGATTTCCTTTGCGTGGCGACCGCATTACACAGGGGTGAGCGACTACGGGATCATGGGCGTCGCAGGAAGCCGTCGCGCTTGACGAACAATAGCCCGGAACGGGCACAGACAGGAGACGAGATATGGCGGACACCAAGGCATCGGGCGGGGCGCGCGGCGGAATCGCAAAGCCGGTCACCCCCTCTCCCCAGCTTGCGGCGATCGTCGGATCGGCCGCGCTGCCGCGCAGCGAGGTGGTCAGCAAGATCTGGACCTACATCAAGGCCAACAATCTGCAGAATCCCGAGAACAAGCGCGAGATCATCGCCGACGCCAAGCTCGAGCCGATCTTCGGCCGGCCCAAGGTGACGATGTTCGAGATGAACAAGTATCTCAGCGCGCACATGAAGTGAGCGTCCCGGCCCCTCCCTCCGGGGAGGGGCCCGGCCTCAGGCGCCGTGCGCGGCGATCCAGCGCTCCACCACGGGCGCGATCCGCGTGCGCCACTTGGATCCGTTGAAGATGCCGTAATGGCCGACGCTCTCGGCCATCAGATAGCGCTTCTTCGCCTCGGGCAGGCTGGTCGCCAGCGTCAGCGCCGCCTTGGTCTGCCCCAGCCCCGAGATATCGTCGCGTTCGCCCTCGATCGCGAGCAGCGCCACGTCGGTGATCGCCGCGGGATCGACCGGGCGGCCGCGATGCGTCATCTCGCCCCTGGGCAGAGCATGCTGCTGGAACACGGTCTCGATCGTCTGGAGGTAGAATTCGGCGGTCATGTCGCAGACCGAGCGATATTCGGCGTAGAAGTCCATCGTCGCGTCGGCGCTGTCCTCGTCGCCCTGGACGAGGTGCTTGAACAGCTCCCAATGGCTCTCGAGGTGGCTGCCGAGGTTCATCGTCATGAAGCCGGCGAGCTGGAGGAAGCCCGGATACACGCGCCGTCCCGCACCCGGATAGGTCATCGGGATCGTCGCGATCACGTTCTGCTCGAACCACGACTTGGGCCGCTCGGTCGCGAGCGTGTTGACTGCGGTCGGCGCCTCGCGCGTGTCGATCGGGCCGCCCATCATGGTGAGGGTGCGCGGCAGGCACGGGTGCTTGTCGGCGCTCATCAGCGCGACCGCGGCATAGGCGGGCACCGAGGGCTGGCACACCGCGAGCATGTGCCCGCCCGGGCCGATATGCTCGAGGAACGCGATCAGATAGTCGATGTAATCGTCGAGATCGAAGCGGCCGTCGGCGAGCGGCACCTGCTTGGCGTCGCGCCAATCGGTGACGTAGACGTCGCAGCTCGTCAGCATCGCTCGACCGTGCCGCGCAGCAGCGTGGCGTAATGGCCCGACATCGGCGCGACGATCAGCAGCTTCGGCCCGCCCGCCACGCCTTCGCGGACGAAATGCTTGAGCTGGCCGAAGGGCTTGCGCAGCGCGATCTCCTCATGGACCGCGACCGTCCGGCCGTCGACGATCGTATGATCGAGCCCGAATTCGGGCTTGCCGCGCGGCGCGGACGCATGCGCGAACACTTCGAGCGCCGAGGCCATCACCGGCCCGCCGCCGAAATAGGCGAAGGGGTTGGCGGGATTGTTCAGCAGCCCCGCGCCGAAGTTCGCCATGGCGCTGGCGCCAGCGAGCATCGAGCGCTGCATCTCATACGCGTCGTACAGCATTAGGACCTTTCCACCGTCTGCCCCGTTCAACGGCGGCGGCGCTGCGGGTTATAGCGAAGCGCTTGTGCGGTGCAACGCCATAGCAACATGACGAACGGCGGTCGCGACGGGTGTTCCCCCGCGCCGCCATCCGCGCTAGGCCGCTGGCGCAATGGCCGACAGCGAAACCGCACCCTCCCCTCCCGCGCCCGCCCCGGCCGCGCCCCCGAAGCGCCGGCTCGGCAACCTCGCGATCGTGTGGAGCTTCACGCGCCGCTATCCGCTCCAGCTCGCGATCGCGATCGCGGCGCTGTTCATCTCCTCGGCGGCGACGCTCTCGATCCCGGCGATGTTCAAGCTGGTGGTCGACAACGGCTTCAGGACCCATGCCGACGTCAGCCGCATCGCGATCTATTTCCAGATCCTGCTCGGCGTGGTGCTGCTGCTGTCGATCGCCACCGCGATCCGCTTCTATTTCGTCTCGTGGCTGGGCGAGCGGACGGTGGCGGACATGCGCGTTGCGGTGCAGCGCAACCTGCTGCGGCTGCCGCCCAAATGGTTCGAGGAGAATCGCCCGTCCGAGATCGCGTCGCGGCTCACCTCGGACACCGCGATCGTCGAGCAGGTGGTGGGCAGCACCGTCTCGATCGCATTGCGCAACGCGCTTACGGGCATCGGCGGGATCGCCTATCTGTTCGTGCTCGCGCCGACGATCGCGGCCTATCTGATCATCGGGATTCCGCTGGTGGTGACGCCGATCGTCTGGCTCGGCGGGCGCGTCCGCACGCTCTCGCGCAAGAGCCAGGACAGCATCGCCAACATCGGCGCGATCGCTTCCGAGACGCTCGGCGCGATGCGCATCGTCCAGGCGTTTGGCCAGGAGGCGCGCGAGGCCGAACGCTTCCAGGACGCGGTCGCGCGCACCTTCGCCGCCGGCAAGCGCCGTTTCGCGATGCGCGCGGTGATGACCGCGCTGGTGATCGGGCTGCTGTTCACGGCGGTCACGCTGATCATGTGGGACGCGGTCTCGGGGGTCGCCGCGGGGCGGATCACCGGAGGCGCGATCACCGCCTTCGTGATCACCGCCGGGCTGGTCACCGGGTCGTTCGGCGCGCTGACCGAAGTCTATGGCGATCTGCTGCGCGCCTCGGGCGCCGCCGCGCGGCTCGCCGAGCTGCTGCGCGAGGAGCCCGACATCGCGCCCCCCGCCGATCCCGTCGCGCTCCCGCAGCCGCCGCGCGGCGCGATCGCGTTCGACCATGTCACCTTCCGTTACCCGACCCGGCCCGAAGTTTCCGCGCTCGAGGATTTCTCGCTCGCAGTCGAACCCGGAGAGACCGTCGCGGTGGTGGGCCCTTCCGGCGCGGGCAAGTCGACCTTGTTCCAGCTCGTCCAGCGCTTCTACGATCCCCAGGCCGGCGAGGTCCGCATCGACGGCGTCCCCGTCCGCGCGGCCGATCCCGCCGAGATCCGCGGCCGCATGGCGATCGTGCCGCAGGAGACGGTGATCTTCGCCGCCAGCGCGCGCGACAATCTGCGCTACGGCAAATGGGAAGCCTCGGACGAGGCGCTCTGGGCCGCCGCCGACGCCGCCAACGCCAGCGAATTCCTCCGCGAGCTGCCGCAGGGGCTCGATACCTTCCTCGGCGAAGGCGGCGCGCGCCTCTCGGGCGGCCAGCGCCAGCGCCTCGCGATCGCGCGCGCCTTGCTGCGCGACGCGCCGATCCTGCTGCTCGACGAGGCGACCTCGGCGCTCGATGCCGAGAGCGAGCGCCTTGTCCAGGACGCGCTCGAGCGGCTGATGCAGAACCGCACCACGCTGGTGATCGCCCACCGCCTCGCCACCGTGCGCGCGGCGGGGCGAATCATCGTGATGGACGAGGGCCGCATCGTCGACAGCGGCACCCACGCCGAGCTGGTGAGCCGCGGCGGGCTCTATGCACGGCTGGCGGCGCTGCAGTTCAGCGAAGCAGCATAGGAACATAGCAGCCGGGAGAGGCGAATGGCCGAGTTCGACATCATCATCTACGGCGCCACCGGCTTCACCGGCCGCCTCGTCGCCGAATATCTCGCCCAGCGCCACGCCGGGAGCGATCTCAAATGGGCGATGGCCGGGCGCTCGCTCTCCAAGCTGCAGGAGATCCGCGACGAGATCGGCGCGCCCGCGGACACGGCGCTCCTCACCGCCAACGCCGATGATCCCGCCGCGCTGCTCGCGCTCGTCGGGCGAACGCGCTGCGTGGTCACCACCGTCGGCCCCTACCAGCTCTACGGCGAGCCGCTGCTCGCCGCCTGCGTCGAGCAGGGCGTCGCTTATGCCGATCTATGCGGCGAGCCCAACTGGATGCACGACATGATCGCCAAATACGATTCCGCCGCCAAGGCGAGCGGCGCGCGGATCGTCTTCTCGTGCGGGTTCGATTCGATCCCGTTCGATCTCGGCGTGTGGACCGTCGAGCAGGCCGCGATCGCCAAATTCGGCCGCCCGGCGCCGCGCGTGAAGGGCCGCATCCGCACGATGAAGGGCACCTTCTCGGGCGGCACCTTCGCCAGCGGCAAGGCGACCGCGATGGCGGCGATGAAGGATCCCGCGGTGCTCAAGCTGCTGCTCGATCCGTTCGCGCTCACCCCCGGATTCGCGGGGCCGCCGCAGCCCAGGGGCGTGCTTCCCGAATATGACGAGGCGGTGGAGGCATGGGTCGCGCCGTTTATGATGGCGGTGATCAACACCAAGAACGTCCACCGCACCAATTTCCTCGCCGGCCACCCCTATGGCGCCGATTTCCAGTACGACGAGATGACGATCGCCCCCGGCATCGGCGAGCTTGGCAAGGCGGCCGCGGAAGCGATCGCCCGGATGAACCCGATGAACGCCGACAAGGGCCCCGCCCCCGGCGAGGGGCCGAGCAAGGAGGAGCGCGACACCGGCTTCTACGAGGTGGATTTCGTCGCCGAGATGCCGACGGGCAGCGCCTCACCGCCACCGTCAAGGGCGATCGCGATCCGGGTTACGGCTCGACCAGCAAGATGATCGCCGAGAGCGCGATCTGCCTGGTGCGCGACGTTCAGGGCGGGGGCGGCATCTGGACTCCCGGGGCGATCATGGCCCAGCCGCTGATCGAGCGGCTCGAGTCGCACGCCGGGCTCAGCTTCGCGGTCGCCTGACCCGCGAACCGCTCAGCGCCGGTAGGCCGCCCAGGCGATCACGAGGATCGAGACGATCAGGATCGGCGCGAGGATCAGCGCGATGCGGCTGCGCCTGCGCCGATTGTCCTCGTCATAAGCGGCGACATCGATCCAATAGGTGGCCGCTTCCGCCTCGCGGATGATTCCCCGCGTCTTCATCCGGTCGAATTGGCGGCGCTGGAGCGTCGTTTCGGGCAGGTAGGGCACCGCATCCCCGGCCGTCACGGCATGCATGGCGAAGAAATAGGAGACGATCCGCCGCCGCGCTCGCACCACCGCGCCCGCCGCCGCCGAACTCGCCATGCGATCCTCCCTGCCCGCCGCTGGGCTACTGGGCCGATTTCTCGGGACAATGGTTGACCGGCACACCCTGCCTGAGGTCGGCGCCCCGATCGAGCGTGTCGACGCGAAGAACGGCCGACTGGAAGAAGACCGCGGCCGTCGGCGCGGTGCACAGGCCGCCGAGCAGGAGATCGGTCGCCTGATCGCGCATCCCGCTCCAACCCTCGGTTGCGTCGACCGTCACCACCAGCGCGTTATCCTCGGCGGCAATCGCATGGATGACGATCCCGCCCTCGAACTTCTGGCCGATCATCCCTGGAGATTCTGCGCAACCTGCGTCGCAGTAGGCGCGGCCTGCGCCGCCGCAGGAACCCGCGATCACCCCGAGCGCAAGCGCCAACACCATCCGTCCGATCATCGATTGCTCCCCCTTTCCGTCTCGGCTTTACCCTAGCGCGAGCACTGCGCCGGTCAAATCACTTGCGGCCTTGGTGGCGGATGTTCGCGGGCCGGCCGCGGCGCTTGGGCACGTGCTTCGCGCCCTTGCCGCGCGGCGCGTGCCCGCCGCCCGAGCCCTTGCCCTCGGGCATCTCGAAGCGCAGCGAGCCCGAGACCGGATTGGCCTCCGCCAACTTGAGCGGCAGCCGCTGCCCGAGCGCGAAGGCGGTGCCGCTGTCCTCGCCGATCAGCCGCTGGCTGGCCTCGTCGAATCGGTAATATTCCCTCCCGATATCGCGTGCGAACACCACCCCGTCGCCGCCGACCCCCTCGATCGTCGCGAAGAAGCCGAAGCTGGTCACCCCGGTGATCCGGGCGTCCATCACCTGCCCGACATAGGTCGAGAGATAGGCGGCGACATAGCGGTCGACGGTGTCGCGCTCGGCCTCCATCGCGCGGCGCTCGAGCTGGCTGATCGATTCGCCGATCTTCTCCATCCCCGCCGCCTCGGCCGGCGTCAGCCCGCCCGGCCCGAGCCGGTAGGCGTCGACCAGCGCGCGGTGGACGATCAGGTCGGCATAGCGCCGGATCGGCGAGGTGAAATGCGCGTAGCTGCCGAGCGCGAGCCCGAAATGGCCGTGATTGGCGGGGCCATAATAGGCCTGGGTCTGCGTGCGCAGCACCTGCTGCATCACCTGCTCGCGATAGTCGGCATCGCCGACGCGATCGAGGACGTGGTTGAAGGTGGCGGGCCGGATCACCTGGCCGAGCGCGAACTCGACCTCGAAGGTCTTGAGATAGTCCTTGAGCGCCATGAGCTTCTCGCGGCTCGGCGGCTCGTGGATGCGGTACATCACCGGCGCCTTCTTCGCTTCGAGCGCCTTGGCCGCGGCGACATTGGCGGCGATCATGTAGTCCTCGATCAGCTTGTGCGCATCGAGCCGCTCGCGCGGCGCGACCGAGAGGATCCGCCCCAGCTCGTCGAGCACGATCCGCCGCTCGGGCAGGTCGAGATCGAGCGGGGCACGCTTCTCGCGCGCCCGGTAAAGCGCGCGCCAGCATTCCCAAAGGGGCTTGAGCGCGGTTTGCGTCAGCGGATGCTCGAGCTTGCCGTCGATCGCCGCCTGCGCGTCCTCATAGGCGATGTTCGCCGCAAGCCGCACCACCGCGCGTGAAAACCGCCAGCTCTTGAGCTCGCCGTTCTTTCCCACCTGCAGATGGGCACACCAGCGCTGCGCGGTCCTCGCCTTCCTTGAGCGAACAGACATCGGCCGAGAGGATCTCGGGCAGCATCGGCACCACGCGATCGGGGAAATAGACCGAATTGCCGCGCTTGCGCGCCTCGCGATCGAGCTCCGAGCCTGGCCGGACGTAGAAGCTCACGTCGGCGATCGCGACGATCGCCCGCCAGCCGCCGGCGTTCTTGGGATCGTCGTCGGGCGCCGCCCACACCGCATCGTCATGGTCGCGCGCGTCGGCGGGGTCGATCGCGACGATCGGCAGGTGGCGCAGGTCCTCCCTGAAATCCTCCCCGGCACGGGGAGGGGGACCGGCCGCAGGCTGGTGGAGGGGGCTCTCCGCCGGGTGAATCGTTTGGGGCACTCCCCCTCCACCACCCGCTGCGCGGGCGGTCCCCCTCCCCGTGCCGGGGAGGATAGGGAGTTTCGCCACCCGCTCCGCCTCGGCGATCAATTCGTCGGAGAAGACGTTCGGAATCCCGTGCTTGTGGATCGCGATCAGCGAGAAGCTGCGCGGCTGGAACGGATCGCCGAGCCGCTCGATCACCTTGGCGGTGATCCGCGGCGGCCGCCCGGTCTTCTCGGCGAGCACCAGGTCGCCCGCCTGCGCGTCGCCCCGGTCGGAGACCGGGAAGTCGCGGCGCTCCTTCTTCTCGACGCCCTGGAGCCAGAACTTGCCGGCTTCCTCGTGGAGCACGCCGAGCATCGTCTCCTCGCCGCGCTCGAGCTTCTTCATCGGATGGGCGATCCAACCCTTGCCCGCTTCCTCGGTGCGCGCGAGGATGCGGTCGCCGGGGCCGAGCGCCGGCCGCTTGCCGCGCTGCTCGCGGATGCGCAGGCGCGGCACCGGAATGCCCTCCGCCTCCCAGCGCTCGGGCACCGCCCAAACGGTGTCGCCTTCGACATCGACGATGCGCAGCACCGTCACCTTGGGCAGCCCGCCCATCTTGTGGAACGCGCGGCCGGGCGCCGAATCGATCAGCCCTTCGTCGGCCATATCCTTGAGCAGCGCCTTGAGCGCGATCTTGTCGCTGCCGTGCAGCGCGAAGCCGCGCGCGATCTCGCGCTTGCCGGCCGGAGTGTCTGAGTTTGCGATGAAATCTAATATTTGCTGCCGCGTCGGCAGCCCGTGTTTCGGATGTTGTTTTGTCATTGGTCCCCAACATAGGAAGTCGCGACGGCGAACGCAAAGTATGGCATCATCGCCCAGGGCCTCTGGGGGAGGGAATCATGGACGTTTCGAGACGCGCGATGCTGGCGGATCGGTGCTGCTCGCGGCAGCGGGGATGCTGCCGCTGCGCGCCTGGGCGGACGATCATCCGACCACCCGCGTCACGCCCGACGAGGCGCTGGCGATGCTGCGCGAGGGCAACCGCAAGTTCGTCGCCGACGTTCCGCTGAGCTTCCCCTTCGGCGAGGCGCGGCGGCGCGAGATCGCCAAGGGCCAGACGCCGTTCGCGACGATCGTGAGCTGCTCGGACGGCCGCGTGCCCCCGAGGTGATCTTCGAACAGGGGCTGGGCGAGCTGTTCGTGGTACGCAACGCGGGCAACACCGCCGCGACCACGCAATCGCTCGGCAGCGTGGAATATTCGGTCGCCAAGGTGGGGGTGCCGCTGATCCTCGTCCTCGGCCATTCCAGGTGCGGCGCGGTCGATGCGGCGACGAGCATCGTCAAGGACAACACCGAATTCCCCGGCAGCATCGAGGCGATGGTCGAGCCGATCCTGCCCGCCGCGCTCGCGGTGCGCGGCCGACCCGGCGACGCGGTCGAGAACGGCGTATACGAGAATGTGCGCCGGGTGGCGGCGCGGCTGCGCTCGCCCGAGCAGCCGATCCTCTATCCGCCGCAGCGTGCGGGCAAGCTCAAGGTCGTCGGCGGGGTCTATGACCTGGTCACCGGCGTGGTCGATTTCTTCGATCTGCCGGCGACCGCGGCAATGCACTAGCCGGCCGCCACCCCGCCCCGCTATTGTGGACCGATGGCGTTCGATCTCCTCATCGTCGGCGGCGGGATCAACGGCTGCGCGATCGCGCGCGAGGCGAGCCTCAACGGGCTCGAGGTACTGCTCGTCGAGAAGGACGACCTCGCCGGCCACACCTCCTCGGCCTCGACCAAGCTGATCCATGGCGGGCTGCGCTACCTCGAGACCTACCAATTCCGCCTGGTGCGCGAGGCGCTGCACGAGCGCGAGCGGCTGCTGGCGGCGGCGCCGCACCTGATCCGGCCGATGACCTTCGTGCTGCCGCACGCGCATTCGGTGCGGCCGTGGTGGATGGTGCGGATCGGGCTCTGGCTCTACGACGCGCTCGCGGGCCGATCCTCGCTGCCGCGATCGCGGGGGCTGCGCGCGTCCGACACGAGCCTCATCGATCCGCTCGCGGGCACGCACAAAGGGTTCGTCTATTCGGACGCCTGGGTCGACGACGCACGCCTCACCCTCGCCAACGCGATCGACGCGCATGACAACGGCGCCGAGATCGCGACGCGCACCGAATTGCGCTCGGCGCGGCGCATGGGCGATCTGTGGCGCGCCGAACTGTCCGACGGCCGCACCGTCGAGGCGCGCGGGCTGGTCAACGCCGCCGGGCCCTGGGTGCGCGCCTTGTTCGACCGGATCGGAGCGGAGCCGCGCTCAAGGGTGCGGCTCGTCAAGGGGAGCCATATCGTCGTCCCGCGGCTGTTCGAGGGCGAGCATGCCTATATCCTCCAGCAGCCCGACCGCCGCATCGTCTTCGCCATCCCCTATGAAGGCGAATTCACCGAGATCGGCACCACCGACGTGCCCGTCGAGCGGCCCGAGGATGCGGTCTGCTCCGACGAGGAGATCGACTATCTCTGCGCGGCGGTGAACCGCTATTTCTGCCGGCAGATCGCGCCGGCGGACGTGGTGTGGAAATGGTCCGGCGTCCGTCCGCTGCACGACGACGGTTCGAAGCAGGCGCAGTCGGTGACGCGCGATTATGTGCTCGAACTCGATCGCGAGGGGCCGCCGCTGCTCTCGGTGTTCGGCGGCAAGATCACCACGGCGCGAGCGCTGGCGGAGGAGGCGGTGGAAAGGCTCGGCCCGGGATTGGGCATCGTGCCGCGGCCGATGACCCGCGCGCGCGTATTTCCGGGAGGCGCGATCGCAGGGTTCGAGCGATTCTTGGCGCAGGTCCGCGCACGCTGGCCCTTTCTGGGCGAGGCGCGCTCGCGGCGGATGGCGCACGCCTATGGCGGGCGGCTGAGCGAGATGCTCCGCGACGTCACCGAACTAGGCGCGGACCTGGGCCGGCGGCCTCACCGAAATTGAAATCCGCTGGATGCGCGATCGCGAATGGGCGCGAACGGCGGAGGACGTGCTGTGGCGCCGGAGCAAATTGGGCTTGCGCGGCAATCCCACCCTCGTCGAGCGAGTCGCGATGGCGTTGGCTAGCCGGCAAGCACCGGGAAGCGCACCGGATCGAGCGGCGCGCAGCCGCCGAAGCGGTAAGTGATATACCGGTCCATCAAAGTCCAGGCTCGCTCGGCGAGCTCTCGGTTCCGAGGTCCCGGAACATATCGCCTGTTGCCGTGGCGCGGTGCCTTCGATTCTTCGGTAAGAAGATCGAGATAGGCCCGGTTCACGTTCAACCGGGATCGCAGAATGTCCCAATGCGCCGCTGATTTCCCTCCCGCCACCATGTGAACGATGCTCTCGAGCACCCTGCCCGCCGCGATCGGAACGTAATGGGGCCAGGAGAGCATGATTGCCACATCGGAGAGCGCCCGGGCCAGTTGCGGCTCGCTGATCGCCAGGTCGGCAATCGCCTCGATATCATGCGAGCCATACGCCGTGCAGCGATCGGCCAGACGACGATCGGCGAGCACCAGACGCCGGATTTCTCCGGACGGATGCGCCACCTCCTCGAGCAGCGGTATGTAAGCCACGCCATCGGAGACGCTCGCGATGTCGGTGAGTGTCCTTACGATATCATAGGCGGCAAAAAAGAGCTGATCCTGGACGTCGGCATCGGTATCCACGGTCGCCATGGCCTGGATCTCGCCCTCGCGAATGCGAATTCGCAGATGCGCCGCGGGACAATCATCCACCGCCGATCTTCTCAGTTCCGGCTCATAGGTCAGAGTCAGATCGACGTCGTCGGGCAGCACCCTTCCCTTGAAGACATATGTGAACACCTCAATAAGCCCGTGCCACCAATATCCGCTCCACCGCCGGCTTGCCCGTGAACACGCAATCTCCGCGCGCGGGCGCCGCGCCCTCGGGCACGTTGCGCACGGTGAGCTTGAGCGCCTTGAGCCGCTCGACCACCGCTTCCAGCTCGGCGCCGCTCGGCTTGGCCCAGTTGACCACGACCCAGCCGGGATAGCGATTTCCCTCGTCAAACGCCGCGACCAAACCCGCGAAATCGGTCACGTCGCGACGGATGTTGGCGTCCATCCGCTCGCGCGCCTGGGCGTGCAGCGCCTGCTGGATCTGCTCGAGAACGACCACGACCCCGCCGACAAAGCTTTCGCGCTTCGACAACACCGAGTGAATCTTGCCGTCGTCGCGATACAGCTCGTCGCGACGAAACCAACTGACCATGCCGTTCTCGACGTCGCGCCCGCCGACCTCGATCACGATCGGCGCGCCCTTCTTGACCCAGCCCCAGCGCTTGACCGCCGCTTTGGGCGCGCGCAGGTCGAGCAGCGCGCGCACCGGCTCGCCGAACGCGCTCAGCCCGGCCAGCTCGGCCTGGAGCGCCTTGCAATAGGCGACCACGGCTTCGTCCCCAGGCGCATCGCGCAGCATCGGCACGATCACCACCTGCCATGGCGCCACGCGCGGCGGCACGCGCAAGCCATCGTCGTCGCCGTGCACCATGATCAGCGCGCCGATCATCCGCGTCGTCATTCCCCAGCTGGTGGTGTTGGCCAGCTCGAGCTCGCCCTGGCTGTTCTGGAAGCGGATGTTCTGTGCCTTGGCGAAATTGCTGCCGAGGAAGTGCGAGGTCGCCGCCTGGAGCGCCTTGCCGTCCTGCATCATCGCCTCGATCGAATAGGTGGCGACGGCGCCCGGGAACCGCTCGTTCTCGGGCTTCTCGCCGGCGACCACCGGCAGCGCGCAGCATTCCTCGGCGAAGCTGCGATAGACTTCGAGCATCCTGAGCGTCTCTTCGCGCGCCTCGGCCTCGCTGGCGTGCGCGGTATGCCCCTCCTGCCACAGGAATTCGGCGGTGCGCAGGAACATGCGGGTGCGCATCTCCCAGCGCACGACATTGGCCCATTGGTTGATCAGCACCGGCAGGTCACGCCACGATTGGATCCAGCGCGAGAAGGCCGCGCCGATCACCGTCTCGGAGGTGGGGCGCACGACCAGCGGCTCCTCGAGCATGGCCTCGGGATCGACGACGAGCCTGCCGTTCACCGACTTGAGCCGGTGGTGGGTGACCACCGCCATCTCCTTGGCGAAGCCGTCGACGTGCTCGGCCTCCTTCTCGAAATAGGAAAGCGGGATGAGCAAGGGGAAATAGCAATTCTCGTGCCCGGTCGCGCGGATGCGGTCGTCGAGCAGGCGCTGGATGCGCTCCCAGATGCCATATCCCCACGGGCGGATCACCATGCAGCCGCGCACCCCCCGATTCCTCAGCCATGTCGGCCTCCGAAATCACCGTTTGATACCATTCCGCGAAATTCTCCTCGCGGGTGACGGACAGGGCGTGCTTGATCATGGGCTGGGCGGATAGCGTCATCCGCGCGCTTCGTCACCCCGCACTTGTCCGCGCATCCCCGCTGCCGCAAGGAGGCGCGCGTGGGGGACGAACGCATCCTGACGGGCATGGGGCTGCGGCTGCTCTCGGCGCTGTGCCTCGCGACGATGGCGGCGATCATCAAGCTGGCCGAAGCGCGCGGCGCCGGGCTGGTCGAGATCATGTTCTTCCGCCAGCTCGTCGCGATGCCGGTGGTGATGGCGTGGCTGGCGATTGGGCCGGGCCTGGCCACGGTCCGCACCCCCCGCCTGGGCTCCCACGCGATCCGCACCGCGGTGGGGATCGTCTCGATGGCGTTCAACTTCGGCACCTTCCTGCTCATGCCCCTCGCCGAAGCGACGACGCTGCAATTCACCGTGCCGATCTTCGCGACGATCTTCGGGGCGCTCGTGCTGGGCGAGCCGACCGGCTGGCATCGCTGGGCGGCGGTCGTCGCCGGCTTCATCGGCGTGCTGATCGTCGCGCACCCGAGCGGCACCCATTTCCCGCTGATCGGCACGCTGGTGGGGCTCACGTCGGGGTTGCTGATGGCGATCGTCGCGATCCTGCTGCGCCAGCTCGGCAAGACCGAGCCCGCGGGGACGACGGTCTTCTGGTTCTCGGCGCTGTCGATCCCGCCGCTGGCGCTCGCCTGGCTGTTCGACGTGCGCGCGCACGATCCGCAGACCTGGGCGATGCTGATCGCGATCGGCGCAATCGGCGGGGTGGGTCAGCTCGCGCTCACCGCGGCGCTGCGGTTCGGCTCGGTCTCGGTGGTGCCGATGGACTATTCGAGCCTGATCTGGGCGACGCTCTATGGCTGGCTGCTGTTCGGCGTCTGGCCGATCCCGTCGACCTGGATCGGCGCGCCGGTGATCGTCGCGAGCGGGCTCTATATCGTCTGGCGCGAGCAAAGGCTGCGGCGGGCGATCGTCAGCTTCGACGAAACACCAATATGAGATAGGGAATTGCGCGGCGTGTGGCGCCTCATGCCGAGCGCGCTTCCTCGAGCATCCGCCTGGCGCGCAGGTACATCTCGAGCCGGGTGACGCTGAGCAGCCCCAGCGCGAGCGCCAGCAGCGCATCGGTCACCACGTTCACGTCGAAATGCATCGCGGGACCGTTGAAGATCGCCACCTCGCGCGCGCCGGTGCGCACGACGATCAGCAGCAGGAGAAACAGGATCGCGGCGGGCGACGCCTTCTGGCTCAGGCTGTGCGTCTGCGGATCGACGGTGATGCGCATCAGGCTGCCGCGCTGCCAGCCGAGCACCGCCCCCACCAGCAGCGCCACCCCGCTGATCCCCCATGCGATCGGCGTCTTCGGCGGGGTGCCGTAGAAAACGAGCGCGGCCACCAGCAGGAATATCCCCGGCACCACCCACAATTGCTCGAGCTTGAGCGGACGCTCCTTGACCATGCGCGGCAGGCGGATCGCCAGCACCACGCCGATGATGACCAATGGGATGACGAAGCTCATCCAGTTCTGCGGAGGACCTGCCTGATTCATGGCGCCATCTTCCCCAGCCCCGCAGCTTTGACAAGCCCGCGGTTGCGGCGCGCGCGGTTCCGCTCCATCTGGGGCGACGGCAAGCGGGAGGCGACGGATGGACATGGACCAGGACAGCGCGGGAATCCGCTTCGCGCCGCCGCTCGCCTATCTCGGCGTGCTGGTCGCCGGGCTGGTGCTCGGGCGTGCCTTCGGCGATCGCGGGCTGCCGCTCAGCGGGCATTTCGAACGAGCGATGGGCGCGGCGATCGCGGTGATCGGGATCGGGATCGTGCTGACCGCCGCCAATCTGTTCCGCGCCGCGGGGACCGACCCGAAGCCGTGGAAGGCCGCGACCTCGCTCGTCACCGACCGCGTCTATCGGTGGACGCGCAACCCGATGTATCTCGGGATGGCGGTGATCTATGCCGGGATCGCGCTGTGGTTCGACAGTCTCGTCGCGCTGCTGCTGCTCGCGCCGCTGCTCTACTACATCCAGCAGGAAGTGATCCTGCGCGAGGAGCGCTACCTCGAGGCTAGGTTCGGCGAGCCCTATCGCGCCTACAAGGCGAGCGTCCGGCGCTGGCTGTAGAGACGGTTGCGCCGGGCGGCGGTTCGTACCAGAATGGGGTGACAGCGTTATCAAGACGGTGATCGCCGAACCGGCGACCCGCGTTGGGGGGATATCGACATGACACCGGCGCAGCTCAGCGTGGCCTTCTTCCTGCAGATGGTCGTGATCATCGGCGCCTGCCGCGCGGCGGGCTGGTTCGTGAAGCGCTTTCTCGGCCAGCCGCAGGTGGTGGGCGAGCTGATCGCGGGCGTCGTGCTCGGCCCGTCGCTGTTCGGGCTGTTCTTCCCCGATCTGCAGGCGGCGATCTTCCCCAAGGATTCGAAGAACGTGCTGTATGTCGTCGCGCAGCTCGGCATCGGCCTCTACATGTTCATCGTCGGGCTCGGCTTCAGGACCGAGCATTTCCGCAGCAACATCCGCAGCGCGGGCGCCGTCTCGCTCTCGGGCATGGCCGCGCCGTTTCTGGTCGCGCTGCTGCTCGCCCCATGGCTTTACGGCATGCCCGGCCTGTTCGGCCCCAAGGTGACCGAGGGCCAGGCGACGCTCTATCTGGGCGCGTGCATCGCGATCACCGCCTTCCCGGTGCTGGCGCGGATCATCCACGATCGCGGGCTGGTCGGCACCCCGCTCGGATCGCTGGCGCTGTCGTCGGGCGCGATCGACGACGCGGGCGCCTGGACGGTGCTGGCGATCGTGCTGGCGAGCTTCGGCGACGGCGCGGGCGTCGCGATCAAGGCGATCGCGGGCGGGATCGGCTTCGTCCTGTTCGCGATCTTCCTCGGCCCGCGGCTGCTCGCGCCGCTCGGCCGGATCGCCGAGCGCGAAGGCCGGATCAACGCCAACTCGATGACGATCGCGCTGATGCTGTTCATGGCGAGCGCGCTGGCGATGGATTCGATCGGCATCCACGCGGTGTTCGGCGGGTTCATCCTCGGCACGGTGATGCCGCGCGGCTTCTTCGCGACCGAGCTCAAGCGCCAGCTCGAACCGCTCGCGGTGACCGTGCTGGTGCCGACCTCTTCGTCTATTCGGGGCTCAACACACAGCTCACGCTGATCGGCAATCCGGCGCTGCTGCTGGTCGCGCTGGCGATCCTCGCCGGCTCGATCCTCGCCAAGGGCGGCGCTTGCTGGGCCGCGGCGCGGTTTGACCGGGCAGGACAACGCCACCGCGATGGGGCTCGGCGCACTGATGAACGCGCGCGGGCTGATGGAGCTGATCATCATCAACATCGGCCTCCAGCGCGGACTGATCGGACCAACGTTGTTTTCGATGCTGGTGCTGATGACGATCGTGACGACGCTGATGGCGTCGCCGCTGTTCGAGCTGGTCTATGGCCGCAAGGCGCGCGAGCGCGGTGCGCTCGGCGGGCTCAACGAGGTCGACGACCACGAAGCGCCGGCGCCGGCGCTTCGCTAGCTCCTATTTCCGCGCCTTGCGCGCCGCATAGCGCGCATCACGCGCGGCCTTGCGCTCGGCCTCGGTGGGCAAGCGGATCTGCTTCGCGGCCTTGGCGGCGGCGGCTTCGGCGGAGCCGTTCGGCCTCGGCGATCTTGTCGGCCTTGGCCTGCTCGATCGCCGCCTTCTTGGCGGCGCGCGCCTCGGCTTCCTTGGCCTCGCGCGCGAGTCGCGCGGCCTGGCGCTCGGCGAGCACCGCCGGATCGATTGGCGGCCGCGCCTTCAATTTCTCCAGCGCCTTCTGCTTCGCCTCGGCCGCCAGCGCCGCGCGTTCCTGAAAGGTTGGATTCTTGTAGGCCGCCATTCGATCGAGACTCCGCGTGTTCGTTGGAGCGCGGCCTTACTCCGGGCTTTTCGCCGAAAGCCACCTACTCCGCGGCCTCGGCCGGCGCGGGCGCCTTCCACGCCAGCACCGGCCTGCGCGCCGCCAGCGTCTCGTCGAGCCGGCGGCGGGGCGCGAAGTGCGGCGCGGTCCTGACCGTGGGGTCGCCGTTCCGCGCGCGCGCCGCGACCGAGCGGAACGCACCGATGAACTGGTCGAGCGCCGCCCTGCTCTCGGTCTCGGTCGGCTCGACCAGCATCGCCCCGTGGACGACGAGCGGGAAATACATCGTCATCGGATGATAGCCCTCGTCGATCAACGCTTTGGCGATATCGATCGTCGAGAAGCCCTCGGGTAGCCCGGCATCGGAGAAGATCGCCTCGTGCATGCACGGCCCCGACTTGGCGAACGGCGCGTCGAGCACGTCCGCCATCGCGCGCAGGATGTAATTGGCGTTGAGCACCGCATCCTCGGCGACCTGGCGCAGCCCGTCGGCGCCGTGGCTGAGGATGTAGGTCAAAGCGCGCGTGAACATGCCCATCTGGCCGTTGAACGCGACCATGCGGCCGAAGCTCTGCGCGTGGTGCTCCTCGGCGGTCTCCTCCTCGACGAGGCGGAAGCCACTGGCGGTCTTCTCGACGAACGGCAGCGGCGCGAACGGCGACAGCGCCTCCGAGAACACCACCGGCCCCGACCCCGGCCCCGCCGCCGCCGTGCGGGGTCGAGAAGGTCTTGTGGAGGTTGATGTGCATCGCATCCACGCCGAGATCGCCCGGGGCGGACGCGCCCGACGATCGCGTTGAAATTGGCGCCGTCGCAATAGACGAACCGCCCGCCGCATGCACCGCGTCCGAGATCGCGCATGTCGCGCTCGAACAGCCCGCACGTGTTGGGGTTGGTGATCATCACCCCCGCGACGTCCGGCCCCAGCCGCGCCGTCAGCGCATCGAGGTTCACCCGCCCCTCGGCGGTGGCGGGGATGTCCTCGACCGCATAGCCGGCGAAGGCGGCGGTGGCGGGGTTGGTGCCGTGCGCGCTCTCGGGCACGAGCAGCACCTTGCGGTGCCCCTCGCCCTTCGCTTCGAGCGCCGCGCGGATCGCGAGCACGCCGCAGAGTTCGCCGTGCGCGCCGGCCTTGGGGCTCATCGCCACCGAATGCATGCCGGTGAGCGTCACCAGCCAGTGCGCGAGCTGGTCGATCACCTCGAGCGCGCCCTGGCAGGTGTCGACCGGCGCGAGCGGGGTGCAGGTCCGCGAACCCCGGCAGCCGCGCCATCCGCTCGTTGAGGCGGGGATTGTGCTTCATCGTGCACGAGCCGAGCGGGAACAGGCCCAGGTCGATCGCGTAGTTCTGGCGGCTGAGGCGGGTGTAGTGGCGCACCGTCTCGGGTTCGGAGAGGCCCGGGAGGCCGATCGGCGCGGTGCGGGCGAGGTTGCCCAATCGATCCTCCCCGGCACGGGGAGGGGGACCGTCCGAAGGAGGGTGGAGGGGGGGGCCCCGCAGGGTGAACCGCTTGGGGCACTCCCCCTCCACCATTGGCTTCGCCAATGGTCCCCCTCCCCGTTCCGGGGAGGATCGGATCGAAATCCACCCCCGTGGTCTCGGTCGAGCCGATCTCGAAGATCAGCTGCTCCTCGAGCATCAGCGCGCGGTTGCCGGTGAAGGTGTGGCCGGCGGCGTGGCCGGTCTCGGGCGTCGTCGGGCGCCATCCGCTCTGGTTGATCGTCATGCCAGCACCTCCTGGAGCGCGGAGGCAAAGGTCTCGACATCCTCCCGCGTGGTGGTTTCGGTGACCGCGACGACCAGCCCGTTGGCGAGCTCGGCCGCGCCGGGATAGAGCCGCCCGAGCGACACGCCCGCGAGCACGCCGCGCTCGGCGAGCGTGCGGACCACCGGGCGGGCCTCCTCGGCAGCTTGAGCGTGAATTCGTTGAAGAACGCCGGGGTCACCAATTCGACTCCCGGCACCTGCGCCAGCCGATCGGCGGCGGCGCTGGCGCCGGCATGGTTGATCGCGGCGAGCCGACGCAGCCCCTTCTCGCCGAGCAGCGTCATGTGGATCGACCAGGCGAGCGCGCACAGCACCGAGCTGGTGCAGATGTTCGAGGGTCGCCTTCTCGCGCCGGATATGCTGCTCGCGGGTCGAGAGCGTCAGCACGAAGCCGCGCTTGCCCGCGGCGTCCCTGCGTCTCGCCGCACAGCCGCCCCGGCATCTGGCGGACGAGCTTCTCCGAGCAGGCGAACAGCCCCACGTACGGCCCGCCGAACTGGAGCCCGACCCCGATCGACTGGCCCTCGCCGACGACGATGTCCGCACCCATCTCACCCGGCGATTTGATCGCGCCCAGCGCCACCGGCTCGGTCACCACCGCGACCAGCAGCGCCTTCCTGGCATGGCACGCCGCCGCCAGCTCGGAGAGATCGCCGATCCGGCCGAGGATGTCGGGATATTGGACGACCACGCACGACGTGTCGTCGTCGATCAGCCCGATCAGGTCGGCGGTGTCGGGCCCGGGCGACAGCGTCGGCACGCGCGTGTCGAGCACGTCGCCGGTGAACTTCGCCATCGTCCGCGCGACCGAGACATAGTGCGGATGCACCCCGCCCGAGAGGATCGCCTTGCCGCGCCGCGTCACCCGCCGCGCCATCACGATCGCTTCCCAGCACGCGGTCGATCCATCGTACATCGAGGCGTTCGCCACGTCGCAGCCGAGCAGCCGCGCGACCTGCGACTGGAACTCGAACATCATCTGCAAGGTGCCCTGCGCGATCTCGGGCTGGTACGGCGTGTAGGCGGTGAGGAACTCGCCGCGCTGGATCAAATGATCGACCGACGCGGGCACATGATGCTTGTAGGCGCCGCACCCGAGAAGAACGGCGCATCGCCCGCGGCGAGGTTCTTCTTCGCCAGCGCGGTCATGTGGCGCTCGACCGCCAGTTCGCTGGCGTGGAGCGGCAGGCCGTGAACGGGCCCATCGAGCACCGCGGCCGCGGGCACGTCGGCGAACAGGTCGTCGATCGTGGCGGCGCCGATGACGCCGAGCATTTCGCTGCGATCGGCAGGGGTAAGGGGCAGATAGCGCAATTCGATTCTCCGGCGACCAAAAACCACCCGTCACCCCGGCCGAAGTGCCGGGGTCCATTGTGCATCTGCGGCTGGGTTCGAGCCTCTTGCTCCGCCTGCGCTGCACAATGGAAGCCGGAACAAGTCCGGCAGGACGGCTCAATTCAAAGCTTGCTCACGTAATCCTGGTACTTCGCCTCATCCATCAGGCTGTTCAGCTCGCCCGGATCGGACAGCGTCAGCTTGAAGAACCAGCCGTCCTCCTCGGGATCCTCGTTGACCAGCCCGGGGTTGTCGGCGAGCGCGGCATTGCCCTCGATCACCGTGCCAGAGACCGGCGCGTAGACGTCCGACGCGGCCTTGACCGATTCGACCACCGCGGCATCGTCGCCCTTGGCGAATTCCTTGCCCTCGTCGGGCACCTCGACGAACACGATGTCGCCGAGCTGGCTCTGCGCATATTCGGTGATGCCGACGGTCGCGACCTCGCCGTCGACATCGATCATTCATGGTCTTCGGTAAAATATCGGCTCATGTCAGGCTCCCTTGCGGACATAGCGGTGGGGGACGAAAGGCATCTGGGTCACCTCGGCGTGGTGGATCTTGCCGCGCTGCGCGAGCATGATCGCGTGCCGGGCGCGGCGAGCGCGGTGGGGGACATAGGCCATCGCGATCGGCGCACCGAGCGTCGGCGCGAACCCGCCCGAGGTGACGCGGCCGACCTCGGTGCCGTCCGCGTCGACCACCGCGGCGCCCTCGCGCACCGGCTGGCGGCCCTCGACGACCAGCCCGACACGCTTCTGGATCGCGCCCTGCTCGCGCTCGATCATGATCCGTTCGTATCCTGGAAAGCCGCCTTCCTCGCGTCGCCGCTTCGACAACGCGAAGCCAGGTCGGCAGCGATCGGCGTGGTCTCGGGATCGAGGTCGTGCCCGTAGAGCGGCAGCCCCGCCTCGAGCCGCAGCGAATCGCGCGCGCCGAGCCCGATCGGCTTGACCTCGGGCTGCGCGGTCAGCGCATTGGCCACCACCTCGGCGCAGCTTCCGGCGATCGAGATCTCGAACCCGTCCTCGCCGGTATAGCCCGAGCGGCTGATCCAGGCATCGACCTCGCCGATCCTGAACCGTGCGCCGGTCATGAATCCCAGCGCCTGCACCCTCGGCGTGATGCGCGCAAGCGCAGTCACCGCCTCGGGGCCCTGCAGCGCGAGCAGCGCCTGGTCTTCCATATGGTTCATCGTGATCGCATCGGGCAGATGCTCGCGCAGATGGCCGATGTCGTCGTATTTCACCGCGCCGTTGACGACCATGTAGATGCCGTCCGCCCAGCGGGTGAGCATCAGATCGTCGAGGATCCCGCCATTCTCGGCGAGCAGCAGCGAATAGCGCATGCCGGCCGGCTTGATGCCTGTGACGTCCGCCGGAAGGATCGCCTCGAGCGCCGCGTCCAGATCGGGGCCGCTCAGCAGCAATTGCCCCATGTGGCTGACGTCGAACAGCCCGGCATGCGCGCGCACCCACTGGTGCTCGGCCATGATCCCTTCATACTGGACCGGCATCTCATAGCCCGCGAACGGCACCATCCGGCCGCCCTGCGCGCGGTGCCACTGGTCGAGCGGGAGCTTCTGGAGGACAGGGCTGTCCGCGCCGCCGTCGGGATCGCCGTGGAGTTCCTGGCTCTGGACGTCTTGGCTCATCGCGGCGCTCCGGAATCGAGGGTCGACGGACCCGGACGCCGCAAGGCGCTTCGGTCCATCACCCCCTCTGTCACGGAACCTGAGAGCTTTCGCCCGGGATGCCCGGGGTTACACCTTCGGTGGCCCCCGCAACGGGCGAGGACGCTTTCCAGAGTGTCGTTGCACGCGCGGTCCCTGGTGCCTGAGAGATTCCGGGGCGGTTGCTCCTTCGGCGGCGGCTCGAAGCCCGCACTCTCCCGCGCGCGCCCATGGCGGTTGCCCGCCATCGACCGGGCTAGCCTTGGCGGCCCGAGTCAATCGCCGGTTAGCGCGTCACGTTATACTTGAGCTGGTCCTGGGTGAGCTGGAACCCCACCAGTGCCTCGAACGTCGCCGAGAGCACCGCCGAGCGCACCGACGGCTCGGACAGCGGATCGACCGCCGCATCCTCATGCCCCGCCTTGCGCTTCTTGGTCAGCCGGTCGCGCACTTCCTTGGGGAAGCGTCGCGGCGGAGCGCGCGACCTGGGGTGCTCGCCTGGCCGGGTCGCGCTCGCGCGGAGCTGGCCGGGCTCGAAATGCACCGTCACCTGGCCGACGCGCTTGGCGACCACCGCCGAGCCGCCGCGCACCAGCGTGATGAAATAGGGCAGGGTCACGTCGCGCGCGCCCTCGGCGTGCATCGGCTCGCCAGCACGTCGAAGGTCACGCTGGTCCCGACCTGCTCGCCCGAATCGTCGCAGGTCGACTGGACGTTGGTGAGCACCGCGGTCACGTCGATCGCGGTCGCGTCGAGGCTGGCGGGCGGATCGAACAGCGTCACGTCGCCGGTTGCCGGCCGGAACGCCGACGTGCGGGCACGGCGAGCGGATCGAGGTGATCCCATATCCCTCGATCTCGCCGGTTTGGTGGCAGCCGGCGAGGACCAGGGCCAGGGCGGGGACGGCGAGTTTGGCGAGCGACAAGGGGAAACACCTTTCGACTAAGCAACGGGTCGACAAAACAACGGGCCGCGAGCACCTGCATGGCGCCGGCCCGGAAACCGCGCCACCATAGGAACCGCCTTTGCCCCGCGCAAGCAATCGCGTAGAGGCTCGGGGCATGACGGAATCGGCGAAACCACCCCCTCGATCTGCTGATCGCGGCGCCGCGCGGCTTCTGCGCGGGGGTCGATCGCGCGATCCGGATCGTCGAGCTGGCGATCGAGAAATACGGCGCGCCGGTCTATGTCCGCCACGAGATCGTCCACAACAAGTTCGTCGTCGACAGCCTCAAGGCCAAGGGCGCGGTGTTCGTCGAGGAGCTCGATCAGGTGCCCCGATGCGGCGCCGGTGGTCTTCTCGGCACACGGCGTGCCCAAGGCGGTGCCGCGTAACGCCGCCGAGCGCGGGGCTCTCCTATCTCGACGCGACCTGCCCCCTGGTCTCCAAGGTCCACCGCCAGGCCGAGCGGCTGGTCGCGGCGGGCAAGCACATCCTGTTCATCGGCCACGCCGGCCACCCCGAGGTGATCGGCACCTTCGGCCAGGTGCCCGCGGGCACGATGACCCTGGTCGAGACGGTCGGGGATGCGCGCGCGGTGGCCCCGCCCGATCCCGGCAACCTCGCCTTCCTCACCCAGACGACGCTGTCGGTCGACGATACCGCGGCGGTGCTGGCGGTGCTCAGGCAGCGCTTCCCCGCGATCCTCGCGCCCGCCGCCGACGACATCTGCTACGCCACCCTCGAACCGCCAGGCGGCGGTCAAGGCGATCGCGCCGCGCTGCGACCTGGTGCTGGTGATCGGCGCGCCCAATTCGTCCAATTCGCTGCGGCTGGTCGAGGTGGCCGAGCGTCACGGCACCCCCCGCGCACCTCGTCCAGCGCGCCGGCGACGTGGATTTCGCCTGGCTGGCGGGGGGTGCGCACGCTCGGCATCACGCCGGCGCCTCGGCGCCCGAAGTGCTGGTGCGCGAGCTGGTCGACCGCATCGCCGAGCGCTTCGACGTGACCGAGCAGGAGGTCGAGTCCGTCGAGGAGAATGTCGCGTTCAAGCTGCCGCGCGGGCTCGAAGCCGCCTGATGGCGGTCTATACGCAGGTTTCCGCCGAGGCGCTGGGCCGCTTCCTCGCGGGGTTCGACGTCGGGTGAGCTGGTCTCGGCCAAGGGCATCGCCGAGGGGGGTCGAGAACAGCAATTACCTGGTCGACACCACCATCGGCCGCTTCATCCTGACGCTCTACGAAAAGCGCGTCTCGGCCGACGACCTGCCCTTCTTCATGGCGATGCTCGACCATCTCGCGCAGCGCGGCAACCCGGTCCCCCCCGCCATCCAGGACCGCGATGGGACCGTCATCCACCAGCTCGAGGGCCGCGCCCGCCTGCCTGATCAAGTTCCTGCCCGGCGTTTCGGTCAGCCACCCGACCCCGGCGCAGGCCGGCGCGGCGGGGGCGGCGATGGGGCGGATGCATCGCGCCCTCGCCGACTTCGCGCCCGAACGACCCAACGCGCTCGGGCCCCGGCCTGGCGTCCGCTGCTCGACCGCTGTGGTCGCGACTTGGACGCGATCGTGCCGGGGCTGCACGACCATGTGGGACAAGGCTCTGGACAAGGTGTTGGCCGAATGGCCTGCGGACCTGCCGCGCAAGGCGATCCACGCGATCTCTTCCCCGACAACGTGCTGATGCGCGGCGACCGAGTCACCGGGCTGATCGACTTCTATTTCGCCTGCACGGAGGTGCGCGCCTATGATCTCGCGGTGATGCACGGCGCCTGGGCGTTCGATGCGGCGGGCACGGGCTTCGACGCCCAAGTCGGCAAGGCGCTGATCGACGGTTATATCGCCGGCTTCGGCCTGATGCCCGAGGAGCGCGCCGCGCTTCCGTTCTCGCGGCGGCGCGGCGGCGCGCTTCCTGCTCACCCGCGCCTGGGACTGGCTCAACACCCCGGCCGACGCGATGGTGACGCGCAAGGATCCGCTCGCCTATCTCCGCCGGCTCGACTTCTATGCCGAGCATGGCGCGGCGCTGTTCGCATGACCGAGCTGCCGCATGTCGAGATCGCCACCGACGGCGCGTGCAAGGGCAATCCCGGGCGTGGCGGCTGGGGCGCGGTGCTGCGGATGGTCGGACCGAAAAGGACCTGTCCGGCGGCGAGCCGCACACGACCAACAACCGCATGGAGCTGATGGCGGCGATCGAGGCGCTGCGCGCGCTGAAGCGGCCGTGCCGCGTGACGCTCTCGACCGACAGCCGCTATGTGATGGACGGCCTGACCAGGTGGATCAAGGGCTGGCAGAAGAACGGCTGGAAGACCGCCGACAGGAAACCGGTCAAGAATGCGGACCTGTGGATCGCGCTGCTCGAGGCGGCCGGGCCGCACCGGATCGAATGGGTATGGGTCAAGGGCCACGCCGGCCACCCCGACAACGAACGCGCCGACAAGCTCGCCAGCGACGCCGCGCTGGCTGGCGGGGCGCTAGAACCGCCCCGGCGAATAGCGCTCCGCGTCGATTTCCGCCACTGCCGGATCGGGCGCGCGGCCGTCAGCAGCGCGGCCGCGAGCTTGGCGGCGGCGGGCGCGGTCTGGATGCCAAACCCGCCCTGCCCCGCGCACCAGAAGAAGCCGGGAACCACGGGATCGAAGCCATAGACCGGCAGCCGATCGGGCGCGAAGCTCCGGAGCCCCGCCCATTTGTGCTCGAGCGCGGCGACGCGCCAATCGACGCACTGCTCGAACCGGTCGATCGCGATCGCGACGTCGAGTTCCTCGGGCTGCGCATCGCACGGATCGCTGACGATCTCGTCGTGCGGACTCAGCCACAGCCGCCCGGCGCCCTCGGGCTTGAAATAGAAGCTGCCGGTCAGGTGCCCGACGTGCGGCAGGTGCTCGGGCGGCGCGGGATCGGTGCGAAGCTGGACCATCGTCCGCCGATAGGGCTGGATGCCGAGCGGCCCGCGCGCCCGCAATCGCCGCGATCGGATCGGCCCAGGCGCCGGCCGCGTCGACCAGCACTTCGGCCTCGAACGTCCCTGCGCGCGTCCCCAGCCGCCAGACGCCGCCCTCGCGCCGCGCCGATTCGAGCCCCGCCGACAGCCGCAGCTCCGCGCCCGCCTGTCGCGCCGCCTTGAGATACATGCCGTGCAGCCCGGCGACGTCGATGTACGCGCAGCTCGGTTCGTACACCGCGAGCGTCCACGCCTCGCGCAGCCCGGGGATGCGCTGGCGCGGGTCGACCGGCTCGAGGATCACCCCGCTCCCGTCGAACTCGGCTAGATATTCGTCCCACCGCCGCCTGCTCGTCGGCGCGCGCGATGTGGAGCGATCCCAGCGGCTCGAGGAAATCGCCGAGCAGCGGCCCCCGACGCGGTGGTCAGCGGCTGGACGAACGGCCCGCCATAGGTCTCCGACCAGAAAGCGGCCGAGCGTCCGGTCGAGTGATAGCCCGGCTGGTCCTCGCCCTCGAGGATCAGCACGCTGGCGTGCGGCGCCAGCTCGGCGGCGATGCTCGCTCCCGCGATCCCCGCGCCGACGATGGCCACATCGTAGCGCTTCAACGGCGCTTCGCTCGCGCCTGGAGGGAACAGGTCGATCTCGCCGATCGCGCGGTTGCGCACCGGATCGGCCTCGCGCAGGATCTCGTGCGCGCTTTCCTTGCCGAAGCGGACGATGCGCGCGTCGGGCAGCCTTGCCCCGATCGCCAGCGCCGCGCGCGAATCGACCAGTCCGTCGACATCGGCGACGAGCATCAGCACCGGCACCGGCATTGCCTTGAGCCGCGGATTCTTGCGCAGCAGCCGCATCGACTTGAATCCCTCGATCACCCAGCGCCAGCTCGGCGGCCGTGAGGATCGCGGGATTCTCGGTCTGCCACCAGATTTCGTCGGCATAGCGATCCTGGTCGTGCGTCAGCAGCGCCGAGCGCGTCTCGGTGGTGTAGGGCTTCTCGTTTGCCCTTCCAAGCCGGGCGCGACGAATCGCCGACCCCACCCAGGATCCGCGCGACGCGCTCCGAGAACGGCCCGAACGCGCTCTTGAACCCGAGCATCGGCGCGACCAGCACCGCCGCCTCGGGCGCGATCGCGCCCTCGACGAGCGCGCGCAGCACCAGGTGGCCGCCCATCGAATGCCCCATCACGACGTGCGGCCCCGGCGTCGCCGCCGCCCAATCGGCATGGAAGGCGCGCAGATCGCCGACGAACTGGTCGAAGCTCTCGATGTGCCCGCAGTTCCCGGCGTCGGTCAGTCGACCCGATCCGCCCTGCCCGCGCCAATCGAACGAGGTGATCGTCCAGCCCTGGCCATGCAATGGTCGAACGTCTCGAGATATTTCTCGAAGATATCGCCGCGCCCGCCCTGGAACAGGATGCTGCCGCGCGTGGCGGCATCGTCGGCGGGCCAGGCGAAGGCGCGCAGCGGCCAGCCGTCGGGAGCGAACCATTGTTCACGCGGGCGCCTGCCGGGATCGCCCGGCGATCGAAAACGGATGCGGTCATATGCCGTGGTTACGTTTTGATAAGCCGTTCCGTCTAGGGATTTGCGTGATGGGGGAGCTGTTTGCCACCTTTCTGCTCGTGGCGCTCGCGCTGCTCCTGGTCTCGGCCGGGATCGAAGACGCGCGCACGCGCGAGATCGCCAATTGGAAGAATGCCTTGGTGGCGCTGCTGGCGCCCTTGTGGTGGGCCGCGAACGGGCTCCCCGTGTGGCCGGACATGGCGATCCAGCTCGGCGTCGCGCTGCTTGTCCTCGCCTTTTTCACCGGGGCCTTCGCGCTTGGCCAGATGGGCGGCGGCGATGTCAAGCTGATCGCGGCGCTGGCGCTGTGGCTGCCGTTTCAGCCGCTGGTGTGGATGCTGGTGCTGATGTCGCTGCTCGGCGGCGCGCTGACCTTGTTGCTGCTCGTCGAGAAATGGGCGCGGCGCCGCCAGGCGACCCCCGAGATCCCCTATGGCGTGGCGATCGCGATCGCCGCCTGCTGGTGATGCGCGAACCACTTATTAACCACTTCATGTGAAGGCTTAACACCGCCTCAACCGGACGTGTTTTTTTCGAGAAGGCTTGGATCGAGTCATGGATGCACGGAAGCTCATTCTTCTCGTCGGGGCGCTGGTCGTCGCGGCGATCACCGCATTCATGGCGCGCAACCTGATGGTCGGCGCGCCGACCCCCGTCGCCGGCGCCGCCCCCGGTCGCGGTGCAGGCCGCGCAGAACACCACGAAGTCCTGGTCGCTACCCGCTCGCTGCCCCCGGGCACGATTCTGGGATCGATTCGGTCAAGTTCATTCCCTGGCCCAAGGACCTGATCGAGGGCGCCTATTTCCAGAAGGGCGAAGCCGACGAGAAGCAGATGCTCGGCACGGTCGTCCGCTACGCCATTCCCGCCGGCCAGCCGATCTCGCAAGGCGCGCTGGTCAAGCCCGGCGATCGCGGCTTCCTTGCCGCCGCCTCGGGCCGGGCATGCGCGCCGTCACGGTCCCGGTCGATTCGAAGAGGCGCGGTCGCGGGGTTCGTCTTCCCGGGCGACCGCGTCGACCTGATCCTCACGCAGGAAGTCGCCGGCGGCGGCGACGGCCCGCCGCTCAAGGCGTCCGAGACCGTGCTGCGCAACCCTGCGCGTGCTCGCCACCGACCAGCGCACCGACAAGCAGCAGGACGACAAGGGCAACACCGTCGTCACCCGCCTATTCGACCGTCACGGTCGAGGCGACGCCCAAGATCGCCGAGAAGCTCGCGCTCACGCAGACGCTCGGCAGCCTGTCGCTGTCGCTGCGCTCGATCGCGGACAATCAGGGCGAGCTCGAGGAAGCGATCGCCAACGGCGACGTCAAGGTGCCCGAGAACGGCGATGCCAAGGCCGAGAAGGACATGCTCGCGCGCGTCGCCGCGGCGCCCGCCGAGGGCGGCACGACCTTCGCCACCGGCGCCGACGTGTCGCGCTTCCAGCGCAGCACCGTCCCCGGCAAGCCCAAGGAAGCGCGCGAGCCCGCGCCGTCCGGCGGCGCGCCGCAAACCTATCCGGGCGCACCGCCCGTCGCGCAGGGGCCAGTCGTGCGGATCGTGCGCGGGAGCGACGTGGTCGTCGTTCCGGTCGGGGGGAAGAATAGAGATGACGCTCCAGATGCTCTTGCGCCGGTCGCTTGCCGCCTCGGTGTCGGCCGCGCTGGTCGCCGGCGGCCCCGGCATGGCCGATCCCCAGCGCGCCAAGCCGCACCGCGCGGCCCCGCAACGGGCTCCCCAGCGCGTGCGCGTCGCCGATCTGCCCGCCGGCACCCAGCGCCCCACCACCGAGGTGCTGCTCTCGGTCGGCGAGGGCGAGCTGATCACGCTCCCCGCCGCCGCCGCCAGCGTGTGGACCTCGAACCCCGGCGTCGCCGACGTCTATGTCGCCAATGCCCGCCAGATCCATCTCTACGGCAAGGAATTCGGCGAGGCGACGGTGTTCGCCACCGGCGCCAACGGCGCGGTCATCTATTCGACCAACGTCCGCGTCAGCCAGAACATCACCTCGATCGACCGGATGATGAAGCTGGCGATGCCCGAGGCCGACATCCACATCACCACCGTCGGCCAGATCGCGGTGATGAACGGCACCGTCGCCTCCCCCGCCGACAGCGAGCAGGCGCAGCGGCTGGTCACCGGTCTGCTCAACCCGGGCATCAACGTCTCCGCGGCCGATGCCGCGCTCAAGATCGCGGTGGTCAACCGGCTGCGCACCTCGACGCCGCTGCAGGTCAGCCTCCAGGTCCGCTTCGCCGAGGTCAGCCGCAACTTCGTCAAGAACGTCGGCGTCAACATGCTGACGCGCGACCAGACCAGCGGCATGCAGTTCGGCGTCTCGTCGGGAACGCGCATTCCCGGCACGATCGGCGCGATCGACACCTCGACGCTGCCGGTGCTCGACGCCTCGTCCAAGTTCGGCTTCCCCGCGGGGACGATCAGCCTGCCCTATGATTCCCCGGCTGGGCGATTTCGTCTATCCCGGCACCGGCTCCAAGTTCGACATCACCAAGGGCACCCAGAACACCACGCTCGGCCTCGCCGGCCATCTGCTCGGGCTCGACGTGCTCTCACCGCGCTCGATCTGGGCGAGCGGATCGGCCAGGTGACGACGCTCAACAACACCAACCTCACCGCGATCTCGGGCGAGACCGCGACCTTCCTCGCCGGCGGCGAGATCCCGATCCCGATCAGCCAGGGGTTGGGCGCGGTCTCGGTCGAATACAAGCAATACGGCATCAGCCTCGCCTATACGCCGACGGTGCTCGCCGACGGCCGCATCTCGCTGCGCGTCCGCCCCGAGGTCTCGCAGCTCTCGTCGGCGGGGGCGGTCCAGATGTCCGGCACCACCATCCCCGCACTCACCACCCGCCGCGCCGAAACTTCGGTCGAGCTGGGATCGGGCGAGAGCTTCATGATCGCCGGGCTGCTCTCGAACAGCCATGACAACAATATCGACAAGGCCCCCGGGCTCGGCGACGTGCCGATCCTCGGCGCGCTGTTCCGCTCGAACGCCTTCCAGCGCAACGAGACCGAGCTGGTGATCGTCATCACCCCCTATCTGGTCAAGCCGGTCAACGCGAACGACATCGCGCTGCCGACCGACGGCTATCACGCCCCGGGCGACATCGAACGGATCCTGGGCGGCCAGTCTCGGCGGCGGCAAGAGCGGCGAAGAGCGGCCCAAGCCCTCGATGGCGCCGCCCACCGACGCGCGCCCCGGAATCGGCGCGATCAGCCAGCCGGCCGGCTCCGCGCCTCGCCAGGCGCCCGAGCGTCAGGCCGCGCGCACTCCCGCGCCCGCGCCGCCGCCCGCGCGCAAGAACAAGAAGGCAGTCGCCAGCGCCGCCCCCGGTTTCGGCTTCTGATGCTCGAGGAGACTCCGATGTTCAAGCGTATCGCCTTGCCCCTGCTCCTCGCTCCCGCGCTCCTGCTCGGCGGTTGCGGGACCTATAACGGCGGCGTCGAATCGGTCTATCAACCGGTCGTCTCCCGCAACGACTACAGCATCGATCTCGAGACCTCGGGCTATGCCCTGGCGCCGGGCGAATCGCAGCGGCTTGCCGGCTGGATGCAGGCGATGCGACTGGGCTACGGCGATCACGTCGCGATCGACGACGGCGCCGACGGCAGCACCGGACGCGATCAGATCGCCGCCGAGGTCGGCCATTACGGACTGCTGCTCTCCGATCGCGCGCCGGTCACGCAGGGCAGGATCGCGCCGGGCAGCGTCCGGGTGGTCGTCACGCGGATGAGCGCGGCGGTGCCCAATTGCCCCGATTACTCGCGCGTATACCAGCCCGATTACACTGCGAGCACGAGCTCCAATTTCGGCTGCGCGATCAATACCAATCTCGCGGCGATGGTCGCCAATCCGGGCGATCTGGTCCGCGGCCAGCCCGGCGCCGACACCAGCGATCCCACGACCTCCGCAAGGCGATCAACGTGCTGCGCAACGCCACGCCTAGCGGCGCCGGCGGCCTCAAGTCCGAAAGCCCTGGGGGAAGCAAGTGAACGCACCGTTCAATCCCGGACGCACCGGCCACCGCGAGCCGTTCGCCGCCTTCGTCTGCGACGAGGCGACGGCGGAGGCGCTGCGCCCGATCGCGGGTCGAGCTCGGCTGGTCGCCCGAGCGGGTCAACAAGGGCGGGCTGCGCAACGCCGTGCAGACGCTGTCGGTCTCGGCGAGCCCGAACGTGCTGTTCGTCGATCTTTCCCGAATCGGGCGATCCGCTCAACGACATCAACGCGCTGGCCGAGGTCTGCGAGCCCGGCACCGTGGTGATCGCCTCGGGCCAGGTCAACGATGTCCGCCTCTACCGCGATCTCGTCGCCAGCGGCATCCAGGGATTACCTGCTCAAAGCCGCTCAATCCCGAATTCGCTGCGCGAGGCCTTCACCCACGCCCAGGCCTCGCTCAACGCGCCCAAGCTCTCCGACCCCTTCGACCGAGCGTCCGCATTGCGCAGTCGCGGTGATCGGCGCGCGCGGCGGGGTCGGCGCGTCGACTGTCCGCCACGTCGCTCGCCTGGCTGGATCAGCGAAAAGAGCGAGCGCACCACCGCCTTGCTCGATCTCGACGTCCATTTCGGCACCGGCGCGCTCGCGCTCGATCTCGAGCCCGGACGCGGCCTCACCGACGCGATCGAGAACCCCCAGCCGGATCGACGGGGCTGTTCATCGAGCGCGCGATGGTCAAGGCCTCCGATCGCCTCGCGGTGCTGTCCGCCGAAGCGCCGATCAACTCGCCCGTGCTCAACGACGGCGCCGCCTTCTACCAGCTCCAGGAGGAGATCCGCGCGGCGTTCGAATGCACGATCGTCGATCTGCCGCGCCAGATGCTCGTGCTCCATCCGCATCTGATCACCGACGTCCAGGTCGCGGTGCTGGTGACCGAGCTCACGCTCGCCGCCGCGCGCGACGCGATCCGCATCCTCTCGTGGGTTCAAGTCGAACGCGCCGCAGACGCAGGTGATCGTGCTCGCCAATCGCGTCCAGCCCGCGGCGATGCTCGAGATCAGCCGCAAGGATTTCGAGGGCTCGATCGAGCGCAAGATCGATTTTCCTCCGTGCCCTTCGAACAGAAGGTTGCGGCGCAGGCCGCCAAGCTTGGCAAGCCGTTCGTCGAAGCGGGCAAGGGCGTCAAGGCGCTCGGCGCGCTGTCGGATCTGGCGGGGCGGATCACCGCGATCACCGATTCGGGCGAACGCGACGACCTTCCGGCCAAGGGCAAGGCGAACGGCAAGGCCGCCGCCAAGGGCGGATCCTTGTTCGCCAAGCTCGGCGGCATGGGCGCGCGCAAGAAGGGCAAGTAGTTCTTAAGCCCCTCCACGCTAGGAGGAGGCGACAGGCAGGGACGAGGCGAAACCGGCGTGAACTTGTTGCCGTATCTGATGCTTGGCGGCGGCGCCTTCGTGGTTCTCGCGCTGATGATCTTCGCCTTCTCCGGGCCCTCGGCGCAGCGCGCCGGCGCGCGCCGCCTCACCGGGCTGCGCGATCGCCACACGGTGAGCGCGGTCAGCACCAACGCGATGGAGGCGCAGCTGCGCCCTCCGCCAACCGCTCGACGCGGATGGACAATATGGCGGGGCGCTTCCTGCCCAATCCCGCGCTGCTCAAGAAGCGGCTGGCGATGACCGGCAAGCCCTGGACGGTCGGCCGCTACGGCCTGGCGACGCTGGGGCTGTTTCGCGGTGGACCGCGGCCGTGCTGATGTTCGAGGGCGCCCCGATCTGGCTGGCGCTGTTCCTCGGCCTCGCGGTCGGCGCCGGGTTGCCGCATTGGGTTGGTCGGCTTTTTCATCAAGCGCCGGATCGCCAAGTTCCACCGCCAAATTCCCCGACGCGATCGAATTGCTCGTCCGCGGGCTGCGCTCGGGCCTGCCGATCACCGAGACGATCAGCGTCGTCGGTTCCGAGGTCGACGGCCCGGTCGGCGACGAATTCCGCTCGGTCTCGGACAAGATGAAGATCGGCCGCACGCTCGATGCCGCGCTCCAGGAGACCTCGGACCGGCTCGGCACCCCCGAATTCCAGTTTTTCGTCATCACCATCGCGATCCAGCGCGAAACCGGCGGCAACCTTGCCGAGACGCTCGCCAACCTCGCCGACGTGCTGCGCAAGCGCAGCCAGATGAAGCTCAAGATCAAGGCGATGTCGTCCGAATCCAAGGCCTCGGCGCTGATCGTCGGCGCGCTGCCGTTCATCGTGTTCGGGATGATCTGGTTCATCAACAACCACTACATGCTCAATTTCTTCAAGGACCCAGCGGCTGATGGTCGCCGGCGGCGGCGGGCTGATCTGGATGGGGATCGGCGCCTTCATCATGGCCAAGATGGTCGATTTCGAGATCTGATGGCGATGGACCCCACCGTATCCCATGGACCGGACCTTGCTGGGGGTCGACGTGCTGTGGGTCGCGACGATCCTCGCCGCGGTCGCCGCGCTCGCGGTGCTGTTCGCGATCTACACCGCCACGACGGTGCGCGATCCGATGGCCAAGCGCGTCAAGGCGCTCAACGATCGCCGCGAGCAGCTCAAGGCGGCATCACCGCTTCCACCTCGAAGCGCCGCGCCAAGCTCGTCCAGCGCAGCGACGCCTCCGATCGGATGCGCAACTTCCTGCAATCGCTCAAGGTGCTCCAGGACAGCCAGGTCAAGGTCGCGCAGACCAAGCTGCTCCAGGCGGGCATCCGCCGCAAGGAATGGGCGGTCGGCGTTATCTTCGGGCGGCTGGTGCTGCCGATCGTGTTCGGCGGGATCGTCGCCTTCCTGGTCTACGGCACCGAGATGTTCGCCAACTGGACCCCGATCAAGGCCTATGGCCTGGTCGCCTGCACCTTCATCCTCGCCTACAAGACCCCCGATCTCTATCTCAAGAACCGCATCACCAAGCGCAGCCACGCGATTCGCAAGGGGCTGCCCGATGCGCTCGACCTGCTCGTCATCTGTGCCGAAGCGGGACTGACCGTCGACGCCGCGTTCGGCCGCGGTCGCGCGCGAGCTGGGCAAGGCCTATCCCGAGCTCGGCGAGGAATTCTCGCTCACCGCGATCGAGCTCGGCTTCCTCACCGAGCGCCGCCAGGCGTTCGAGAATCTCGCCAACCGGATCGATCTCGACGCGGTCCAGGGCGTCGTCACGACGATGATCCAGACCGAGAAATACGGCACGCCGCTGGCGTCGGCGCTGCGCGTGCTCTCGGCCGAGTTCCGCAACGAGCGGATGATGCGCGCCGAGGAAAAGGCCGCGCGCCTTCCCGCGATCATGACGATCCCGCTGATCCTGTTCATCCTGCCGGTGCTGTTCATCGTCATCCTCGGCCCGGCAGCCTGCTCGATCAACGATTCCTTCATCAACCGATAGCCGCGCATCGATTCTTGGCGGTGGCGCCAGAGCCCCGCTCAAGGTAAATTCCCGCCCACGACAAGGGGAGGTCGATTCATGCATGATTTGCCGTTCCAGACGATGACGCAGTTCGCGGGGCTCGCGCTGACGCTTATCGCCGGGTGGCTGCTGGGGCTCGGGAGCGCCCCCGGGGGGCGCCGCTGGCGCGAGCGCTATCAGGACGAGGAGCTGGAGAAACGCCAGCTACCGCCACCCAGGCCGAAACCGACCTCAAGGAAGCCAATCGCCGTGTCCGCGACCTTGAAGCCGAAGTCGCGCGGCTGCAGAAGGCCGCCGCCGCGCCCGCGCCGGTCGCAGCGCCGGTCGACGCGGATTCGGGCGGCGGATGGCGCGGCTGGTTCGGCTGGGGCCGCGACAATCTCTCGCGGATCAAGGGCATCGACGAAGCGCGCGAGAAGCGGCTCAACGAGCTCGGCATCAAGACCTATCGCGAGATCGAGAAGATGACCGCCGACGACGAAGCCGCGCTCGAGCAGCGGCTCGAGATGGCGAAGGGCACGATCGCCACCGAGCAATGGCGCGAGCAGGCCGCGCTGCTGCGCGCGGGCAACGAGGACGAGCACAGCAAGCGGTTCAGCTGAGCAACGCGTCCCCCGGCGGGGGACGCTACGGCACCGCGCCCACATATTGCCAGCCCCCCGCCACCTGCGCGAAGCGGGCGCGGTGGAGCCGGATGCGCGTGCATTTTGGCTTCCACGGCGGGCAGTCGGGCAGCCGTAATCGCAGACGTAGCGCCCCGCGTCGGCGGCGCGGCACGAGCCCTTGGTCAGCCGCGCGGCGAGCTGCTCCGTCCCGCCGCGCCGGGCGAGCGCCTGCCTGAGCTCATCCTCGCTGGGTTCGACGGTGGCGGCCGGCGCAGCCCGCGAGCAGCGCTGCCGCCGCCGCCATCAATCGCTTGTTCCCCCGCATCGCGATCCCCCCGGCCGAATGGGCCCGAGCGGCGGGGGCGAGTCAAGCCAGGGTGGTTGTTCAGAAGTTCGTTGGATTCCGACAGCTCAAGATATTCCGTCACCCCGGACTTGTTCCGGGGTCCACCGGGAGCCGGCGGAATGCAAGCGCCTCTTGTCCGGCCGGTGCCTCGCTGTGGATGCCGGAACAAGTCCGGCATGACGGGTGTGTCAGATGGTTTGCCGATCCAACGAACTTCCGAACCACCGCCCTAGCGCCCAAACTCCAGCACGCCGCTGGTATAGGTCTCGACCACCTCGGCCAGCGGCTGCCCGTCGGCGCCCGAGACCAGGGCGCGGTGGCGCAGCAGGGCGTGCGGGACCGCGCCGGCATGCCAGAGCTGCGTCGCCTCGAGGTTCCGGCGCTTCGGTCCGAGCGGGGCATCACCGCGCCGAACGGCGTGTCGGTATCGGCGAGCGCGCTCCGCATCGCCGGAGTCAGCCGCCCGGGCACGTACCAATTCTCGGCCTCGGACATCAGATGCGCGCCGCACATCAGCCGCACGCGCCGATATCCCAGCGTCTCGTCCGCCCCCACGCCCAGCCGCGCGCGCTGCCCGGGCGAAGCCGCAGCGGCGGGGCCGGGCACGCGCTCGGCGTGGATTCGCGCCGGATCGGCCATGCCGTGCTCGGCGCACCACGCCGCCAGCACCGCCGTCGCGGTCGGGCCCGCGAGCAGCCGCGCGTTGAGCTCCTCGACCAGCGCGATCCTCGCATCCTGTGCCCCGGCCGTTGCGGTCATTGCGAGCCCCCGTGCCCAAAGCGATCAGGATCGGCTGCGTCACGCGCGCGCCTTGAGCGCCGCCTGCGCCGCCGCCAGCCGCGCGATCGGCACGCGATAGGGCGATGCCGAGACATAATCGAGCCCGGTCTGCTCGCAGAAGTCGATCGAGGCGGGATCGCCGCCATGCTCGCCGCAGATGCCGAGCTTGATGTCGGGCCGCGTCGATCGCCCGCGCTCGGCGGCGATCGCGATCAGCTCGCCCACGCCCTCGACGTCGATGCTGACGAACGGATCGCGCGCATAGATGCCCCTTCTCGACATAGGTGGTGAGAAACCGCCCGGCATCGTCGCGGCTTACGCCCAGAGTGGTTTGGGTGAGATCGTTCGTACCGAAACTGAAGAAGGCGCCCACCTCCGCGATCTCGGCGGCGCGCAGCGCCGCGCGCGGCAGCTCGATCATCGTGCCGACCAGATAGTCGATCCGCCGCCCCCTTCTCGGCGAACACGGCCTCGGCGGCCTTGTCGACCAGGATCTTCATCAGCTCGAGCTCGCGCCGCGTCGCGACCAGCGGGATCATCACCTCGGGGATCGGCGCCTCGCCCGATTTGGCCGCCACGTCGCACGCCGCCTCGAAGATCGCGCGCGCCTGCATCTCGTAGATCTCGGATAGGTCACCCCCGAGCCGGCAGCCGCGATGCCCGAGCATCGGATTGAACTCGTGCAGCTCGGCGGCGCGGCGCTTGAGCGTCTCGACGTCGACGCCCGAGCTTTGCGCGACCTCCTCGAACTCGCTTTCCTCGTGCGGCAGGAATTCGTGGAGCGGCGGATCGAGCAGCCGGATCGTGCACGGCAGCCCGACCATCACCTCGAAGATCTGCGCGAAGTCGCCGCGCTGCTCGGGGAGCAGCTTGGCGAGCGCCACGCGGCGGCCCTTCTCGTCCTCCGCCAGGATCATCTGGCGCACCGCGGTGATCCGCGCCGAATCGAAGAACATATGCTCGGTGCGGCACAGCCCGATCCCCTCCGCGCCGAAATCGCGCGCGGTGCGGCAATCGAGCGGGGTCTCGGCGTTGGCGCGCACCTTGAGCCGCCGCACGCCGTCCGCCCAGCCCATCAGCGTCCCGAAATCGCCCGAGAGCTGGGGCAGCACCGTCGGCACCGCGCCGAGCATCACCTCGCCGGTGGCGCCGTCGATCGTGATCGTATCGCCCTCGCGCACCTCGCGCTGGCCGACGCGGAACACGCGCGCGCGGCATCGATCGCGAGCGTTCCCGCGCCCGAGACGCACGGCCGCCCCATCCCGCGCGCGACCACCGCGGCATGGCTGGTCATGCCCCCCGCGCGCGGTGAGGATGCCCTGCGCGGCGTGCATCCCGTGGATATCCTCGGGGCTGGTCTCGACCCGCACGAGGATCACCGCGACCCCCCGCCGCCGCCTGCTTCTCGGCGGTGTCGGCGTCGAACACGACCGCGCCGATGCCGCGCCCGGCGAGGCCGGCAGCCCCTTGGTCAGCACGTCGCGCGGCGCCTTGGGATCGAGCGTCGGGTGGAGCAACTGGTCGAGCGCCGAGGGATCGACGCGCAGGATCGCCCTGTTCGCGCGTGATCAGCCCCTCGCTCGCCATGTCGACCGCGATCTTGAGCGCCGCCTGTGTCGTCCGCTTGCCCGAGCGCGTCTGGAGCATCCACAGCTTCTTGCGCTCGACGGTGAACTCGATGTCCTGCATGTCGCGATAGTGGCGCTCGAGCAGGTCGAACACGCGCGCGAGCTCGCCATAGACCTCGGGCATCGCCTCTTCCATCGAGGCGGGCCTGGCCCCCGCCCGCTCACGCGCGGCCTGGTCAGATATTGCGGCGTACGGATGCCGGCGACGACGTCCTCCGCCCTGCGCGTTGATCAGGAACTCGCCGTAATAGGCGGCCTCGCCGTGGAAGGGTCGCGGGTGAACGCCACGCCGGTCGCCGAGGTCTCGCCCATGTTGCCGAACACCATCGCCTGGACGTTGACCGCCGTCCCCCAATCGCCCGGATATGGTTGAGCCGGCGATAGACCTTGGCGCGCTCGGACTGCCACGATCCGAACACCGCGCCGATCGCGCCCCACAATTGATCGTGGACGGTCTTGCGGGAAGGGCTTGCCCCACATCTCCGCGACCAGCGCCTTGTATTCGCCGACGAGTCCCTGCCAATCGGCCGCGGTCAACTCGGTGTCGAGGCTGTATCCGCGGTCTTCCTTGGCGACCTCGAGCGCTTCCTCGAAGCGGGCCGTGATCGAGCCCGAGCACCACGTCCGAATACATCTGGATGAAGCGGCGATAGCTGTCCCAGGCGAAGCGCGCGTCGCCGCTGATCGCCGCCAGCCCCTCGACGGTCGCGTCGTTGAGGCCGAGGTTGAGGACCGTATCCATCATCCCCGCATCGACACGCGCGCGCCGCTGCGCACCGAGACGAGCAGCGGATCGGCCGCGTCGCCGAACGTCTTGTCGGTGATTCCCTCGATATGCGCGATGCCCTGCGCGACCTCGCCCTTGACGCTGTCGGGGAAGACCCTCGCCTTCGTCGTAATAAAGCGCGCACATCGCGGTCGAGATCGTGAACCCCCGGCGGCACCGGCAGCCCGATCGAGGCCATCTCGGCAAGGTTCGCGCCCTTGCCGCCGAGCAGATTCTTGTCTCCGGCCCCACCGTCCGAACTCCGCCGCCGAAGCGGTAGACGTATTGCGTCATTCAAGATCCTTTGGTCGAAGCGCCGCCCCGGGGAGAGAAAGCAGCGCCTACCGCAACTGCGAAGGCGGAGGAAGAGTGACTACGTTGTCAGCCCTCGATCCGGGAGAAATCGGCGACCGTATGGACCGCGTCGCGCATCCGCGCGAGCAGCGCCAGCCGCGCGGCGCGCCTGCGGGATCGGGATCGTTGACGGTGACTTGGTCGAAAAAGGCGTCGATCGGCGCGCGGAGGGCTGCGAGCGCGGCCATCGCACCGGCGAAATCCTCACGCTCGATCGCGGCGGCGGCAAGCGGCTCGGCGGTGTCGAGCGCGGCGATGAGCGCGGATTCGGCGGGTTCGGGCACATATCCCTCTCCCCCTGTGGGAGAGGGAGGGAGCGGCGGAGCCGCGGAAGGGTGAGGGGGCGCGAGGGCGGTCTGCGCGTCCCCCTCACCCTTCCCATCGCTGCGCGATAGGCCCCTTCCCTCTCCCACAAGGGGAGAGGGAGACCAGCCCTCCTTCTTGAGGATATTCGCCGCGCGCTTGTATCCGCGAGCAGGTTGGCGCCGTCTTCGGTCCCGACGAACGCCTGGAGCGCCTTCACCCGCGCGAGCAGCCGACGAGATCGTCCTCCCCGCCCAGCCCGAATACCGCGTCGATCAGGTCGTGGCGAACGCCGGCCTCGCGTTGCTGGACCTTGAGCGTCGGCAAGGAATAAGAGGATATCCTCTACGGCGTATCGGTCATCGGCACGCAGCCTGCTCGATGGTTGCCGATATAGCTCGGTATAGGCATGCGCTGCGGCGAGGCGAATGTTCAATCGAAGCGAATTCGATGAAATGAGCCGGATCGCTGAAATGGCCGCGCGCCGAAGAGCGAACGGGTCCTTCGAACCTGTCGGCACTTCACCAACGAAGAAGAACGCTACGACCGTATCCAGCTTATCCGCCAGCGAAACCGCCACCGTCACCGGCGCGGTCGGCACCTCATCCCCCTGCCCCACCGGCTTGTAATGATCGCGGATCGCGTCGGCGACGCGCGCGTCCTCGCCCTGCGCGCGGGCGTAATAGCCGCCGATCAGGCCCTGGAGCTCGGGGAACTCGCCGACCATCCCGGTAACGAGATCGGCCTTGGCGAGCCGCGCGGCGAGATCGGCGAGATCGGCGAGATCGGCCAGCGTCTTCCGTTCCTCCATCGCCAATAAGCCGAGAACCTCATCCACTTCCCCGTCATCCCGGCGAAGGCCGGGATCCACCGTGCCGTCAGCGCTATCGGATGAGTGGACCCCGGCCTTCGCCGGGGGTGACGGTAGAATTCTTAGTGTCGGCGGAGGAGCCCGAACCAACGACCCCCGCCTCCACCAGCCACCGCGCCAGCTTCGCCACGCGATCGACCTTGTCCGCCACCGTCCCCAGTTTCTCGTGGAACACGATCTTGGCGAGCTTCTTCGCCTGCTCGTCGAGCGGCACCTTGAGATCGGTCTCATAGAAGAAGCGCGCGTCGCTCAGCCGCGCGGCGAGGACCTTCTGGTTGCCCTCGACGATCCGCGTGCCCCATCGACCGCATCGACATTGGCCACGCAGACGAAGGCGTTCGCCAGCGCGCCGTCCGCATCCCGGCACACGAAATACTTCTGGTTCACCCGCGCCGTGAGCTGGATCACCTCGGGCGGCACGTCGAGGAACGCCGGATCGAACCGCCCAAGCAGCGGCACCGGCCATTCGGTGAGCCCGGCATTCTCGAACAGCAGCCCCTCGTCCTCGACCAGCGCCAGCGCCGCGTCGGCGGCCGCCTTCGCTGCGCCCGCGGCGATGATCGCGCGCCGCTCGGCGCCGTCGACGATCACGTGGCACGCGCGCAATTTCTCGACATAATCGGAAGCGCCGCCGAGCGTGAGCGCGCCCGGATGGTGGAAGCGGTGCCCGGCCGTGACGACGCCGCTCCTGATCCCGGCGACCTCGAACTGCACCAGTCTCTCGCCGAACATCGCGACCACGCCCTGCAAAGGGCGCACCCAGCGCAGGCTCTCGGTCGAGATCGAGGCCTCGCCCCAGCGCATCGACTTGGGCCAGGCGAAGGCGTGGATGGCGTGGGTGCAGGCATTGGCGAGGATCGCGGGCGCGGGCAGCCCCGGGCGCTCGATCACCGCGAACAGCACCTGCCCGCCCTTGGCGTCGTCGCGCCCGACGAGCCGGTCGCGGGTCAGCCCGGTCGAGCGCAGGAAGCCCTCGATCGCGGCGTCGGGCGCATCGGCACGGGGGCCCTTGCGCTCCTCGGTGGTCGGCGTGGTCGCCTCCGCCACGTCGCGCACGATCAGCGCGAGCCGACGCGGCGTCGCATAGCTTTCGACCGCGCCATATTCGAGGTTGAGCGCGCGCAACCGCTCCTCGAACAGCCGCGCCAGCTCGGCGCGCGCCTTCTCCTGCATCCGCGCGGGGATTTCCTCGGAGCGCAGCTCGAGGAGGAAGTCGGTCACGCCGCCCACCCGTGCTTCTCCATCCACGCCTGGCAGCTGCCCTTGGCGAGGTCGCGCACGCGGCCGATGTACGCCTGCCGCTCGGCCACCGAGATCACCCCGCGCGCGTTGAGCAGGTTGAAGATGTGGCTCGCCTCGATCGCCTGCTCGTAAGCCGGATCGGCAGCTTGTGCGCGAGGCAGTTCTCGCATTCGGCGGCGGCCTTGCGGAACAGGTCGAACAAGGTCTCGGTGTCCGCCACCTCGAAGTTCCAGGTCGACATCTCGACCTCGTTCTCGTGGAACACGTCGCCATAGGTGAAGCCGGGTACGTTCCCCCGCGCGTCGTTGAACGCGAGGTCGTACACGCTGTCCTTGTTCTGAATGTACATTGCCAGCCGCTCGAGCCCGTAGGTCAGTTCGCCCGACACCGGCTTGCAGTCGAACCCGCCCATCTGCTGGAAATAGGTGAACTGGGTGACCTCCATCCCGTCGCACCACACCTCCCAGCCCAGTCCCCAGGCGCCGAGCGTCGGGCTTTCCCAATCGTCCTCGACGAAGCGGATGTCGTGCATCGTGAAGTCGATCCCGATCGCCGCGAGGCTGCCGAGGTACAGCGCCTGCAGATCGGGCGGGCTAGGCTTGAGGATCACCTGATACTGGTAATAATGCTGGAGCCGGTTGGGGTTCTCGCCATAGCGGCCGTCGGTCGGGCGACGGCAGGGCTGGACGAAGGCGGCGTTCCACGGATCGGGCCCCAGCGCGCGCAGCGTGGTCGCGGTATGGAAGGTCCCTGCGCCATCCGCATGTCGTAGGGCTGGAGGATCAGGCAGCCGCGCGCGCTCCAATACTCGTGGAGCGTCAGGATCATGCGCTGAAAGCTGAGCGGTTCGGACAAGCGAAATTATCCTGGGGGGCCAATCCGGCCCGCTTTGGCGCACGTCCGTTAGAGGGTCAATGGCGGCCGTTGACAGCCCGAAATGGTTAATGTCTGCTCGGCCGATGGGGCGAATCGCAAGCCGGGGGAAATCGCGCTGGGGGCGGCTTGCCGCGATCCTCGCGCTTGCCGCCGCCGCGACGCTCCAGGGGATCGGCAGCGCGCGCGATGCCGGCGGCACCGCGCCCCAGCTCCCCTATCTCGCCTATCCGTCCGACGATCGGCTGACGCTCGCCGGGCGGCTGGTCCGCCCCGAGGCCGAAATCCGCCAGGAAGAGCGTATACGCGCCGAGATGGCGCGCGTCGCGGCGAGCCAGAACTATCAGCCGCACCCCGCGATCTGGAGGATTTCGGACCGTGACACCACCATCTACCTGTTCGGCACCGTCCACAGCCTGCCGCCGGGGTTCCGCTGGCGCAACCCGGGGCTCGAGGCGGTGGTGGTGCGCGCCGATTCGCTGCTGCTCGAATCGGTCGACGATGCCAATAGCAAGGTCTCGTTCCTCGACGGCATCTCGAAGGAAGCCGCGGGCGCGATGCCGCCGCTGCTCGATCGCGTCTCGCACCGCTATCGCGCCAAGCTGGCGCAGATCCAGTCCCTGCTCCCGCCCGAGGCGATCAAGGAGATGGATTCGGAGCCGACCTGGCTCGCGGCGATGGGCGTCGGCTTCGTGCGCGACCTGATGATGGGCGACATGCCCGGCCAGGGCGCCGACGACTGGCTCGAGCAGCATTTCCGCGCGATCGGCCGCCCGGTCGAGGCGATCGAGAACAGCCACAATGTCGTCGCCAAAATCAATTCGGTGCCCGAGGCGGCGCAGCGGATGATGCTCGAGGCCGCGCTCGCCGCGCCCGACCGCACCCATGCCGAGCTCGACGCCCCCGCCCAGGCCTGGGCTCAGGGCCAGGTCGGGATCGATTCGCCGCTGATGATCCAGCGCACCGATCTCGATCCCTCGGGCGCGCTCAACGATCCCCTGCTCGCCGAGCGCAATGCCGCCTGGGTCGAATATCTGCTCGGCCGGCTGCGCCAGGGCCCCCGGCACGATCCTGTTCGCGGCGGGCGCGGGGCATTTCGTCGGGCCGGGATCGGTGATCGACCTGCTCCAGAAGCGTGGCGTTTCGTCGAGCGGGTGCAATAGCCGCCACGATGCGCCGCCGATTGCCGCCCCTCCTCGCGCTGCTGGCGCTTGCCGCATGCCATCCCGCCCCCAAGGCCGCGCCCGCGGCGCATCCGGCGCTGTGGGTGGTGAGGGACGCCGACACGACGATCTATCTGTTCGGCACCGTCCATACGCTCAAGCCGGACCTGAGCTGGTTCGACGGCGGCCTCCGCAAGGCGTTCGACGCGAGCGGCCAGCTCGTGCTCGAGCTGGTGCTCCCGCCCGAAGCCGGGATGCAGGCGCTGGTGACCGAATTGGGCACGCAGACCGGCGCGCCGCTGTCTGCCCGGCTGCCCGCCGATCGCGCCGCCAGGTTGCATGCGGCGCTGACGTCGCTCGGCCAGTCGCCCACCGCGCTCGACCGCGACGAGCCGTGGCTCGCGGCGCTGACGCTGTCGGTGCTGCCGCTCCAGCGGCTCGGCTATGATTCGGAGGACGGGGCCGAGGCGGTGCTGACCAAGGCGGCGGTCGCCGCCGGCAAGCCGGTGCTCGGGCTCGAGACCGCGCGCGTGCAGCTCGGCTATTTCGACCGGCTCTCGCCCCCCGCGCAGGCCGCGCTGCTTGACGAGGCGATCGACGACCTGCCCAAGGCCAGGCAGACGATGGAAGCCACCGTCGCCGCCTGGAGCAAGGGCGACACCGCCGCGCTCGCGCATCTGGTCAACGACGACCTCAAGCGCTCGCCCGAGATCGCCGACGCGCTGCTCGTCCAGCGCAACCGCCGCTGGGCCGATTGGATCGCCGCGCGGATGCGGGCGCCGGGGACGGTGTTCGTCGCGGTCGGCGCCGGGCATCTGGCGGGGCCGCAGGCCGTCCAGGCCGAGCTGGCGAAGCGCGGGCTCAAGGCGGAACGGGTCGCCGATTAGCCGGCCTTGCCCTCCGCGCGCATCTCCCCTATAGGCGCGCGCTCCGTGCCAGGGTCATCCCTGGAGGCCTGGCCGGGGTGGTGACTAATCAAGCGCATTCGGAGACGACACATGAGCGACATGCTTACGCTGTCGGCCGAGACGCGCGACCGGGTTGGCAAGGGAGCCTCCCGGGCGCTTCGTCGTGAAGGCCGCGTACCCGCCGTGATCTACGGCAACAAGGAAGAACCCATCGGCATCCATGTGGAAGCCCGGGCGCTCACCAAATTGCTGATGACCGGCCACTTCATGAATTCGGTGGTGATGATCGAGGTCGACGGCAAGCCGACCCGCACGCTGCCCAAGGACGTCAGCTTCGACGTCGTCAGCGATCGCCCGATCCATGTCGATTTCCTGCGCATCTCGGAGCATGCCAAGGTCCATGTCGAGGTGCCGATCCTGTTCGTCGGCGAAGAGGAATCGCCCGGCATCAAGCGCGGCGGCGTGCTCAACGTCGTTCGGCACGAGCTCGAGCTGGTCGTCGACGCGGCGAACATCCCCGACGAGATCCGGATCTCGCTCAAGGGCCTCGAGGTCGGCGATTCGCTCCACATCTCGGCAGTGACGCTGCCTGAAGGCGCCGAATCGGCGATCACCGACCGCGACTTCACCATCGCGACCGTGGTGGCGCCGTCGGCGCTCAAGTCGAGCGAAGGCGATGTCGAAACCGTGGCCGAGGGCGAAGGCGCGTAAGTACACTTTGGCCCCTCCCCTTCAGGGGAGGGGGTTGGGGTGGGGCAGTGCGGCAGGGGCGTCTCTGCGAGACATCCCCCACCCCCGACCCCTCCCCTGAAGGGGAGGGGCTTTTCCCATGCAGCTCTGGACAGGCCTCGGCAATCCGGGCCCGCAATATGCGATGCACCGGCACAACGTCGGCTTCATGGCGGTCGACTCGATCGCCGAGGTGCATGGCTTCACGCCGCCGAAGAAGCAGTTCCAGGGCTGGACCCAGGAGGGCCGGATCGGGTCCGAGAAGATCGTGCTGCTCAAGCCCGCGACCTTCATGAACGACAGCGGCCGCTCGATCCGCGCGGCGATGGATTTCTACAAGCTCGCCCCCCCGCCGACGTCACCGTGTTCCACGACGAGCTCGACCTGCTGCCCTTCAAGGTCAAGGTGAAGACCGGCGGCGGCACCGCGGGACACAACGGGCTGCGCTCGGCGGATCAGCATCTCGGCCCCGATTTCCGCCGCGTGCGGATCGGCATCGGCCATCCCGGGCACAAGGACCGTGTCACCGGCTATGTCCTCGGCAATTATGCCAAGGCCGAGATCGACGACCTGACCGACATGCTCGGCGCGATCGCCGCCGAGGCGCCGTGGCTCGCGGCGGGCGACGATGCGCGCTTCATGAGCGAAGTCGCGCTGCGGCTCCAGCGCGACTGACCTGGGGAATGCCGCTGGCCGGCGATCAGTTCTTCTTGCCGACCGCCACCGCGACGAGCCGCGTGTCGAGCCGCCGAAGGTGCCGAGACCGGCGATGGTGATGCCGATCTCCTTGCCCGCCGCGCCGAAGAAGCTGCCGTTGACGGTGCCTGGGACCGGGCTTGCGCCGCCGAAGCTGCCGGTGAACTGGTTGTTGCCCGCGCCGATCGCGCCGGTGCCGGTGAAGGTGCCGAGCGGCGTTTCGACCGCGCCGGCGATCGTCGTCGCGTTGAGCGTGTAGTTGACCAGCCCGGTCGCGAAATCGACGCTGATCGTCGCGGTCCCGCCCAGCCGGGCGAGCGTGCCGACGCCGCCGGCGGCGCGGATCACGCGCCCCGCGATCCGCGCGCTATAGGTCGCGGTGCCGGTGGTCGGCATGTCGACGAAGAAGGTGTTGTAGCCCCACACGGTCGAGGTCAGCCGGTGTGCGCCGGTGGTGCTGTCGTTGCGGATCCAAGTGGCATAGCTGACGCTGGTCAGCGCCAGCCCGGTGTCGGTCGTGACCTTGCCGGTGATCGTGTTGTTGAGGAACTCGGCGCGGGTCGACTGGCCCGCGGCGGTGCCGGTGTCGCCAAACACATATTCGGTCACCGACGGATCGGGCGCGGTGATCGTGATGCCCGTCGCGGTCGGCGTGTAGCGCGATTCCTCGGCGTTCTCGTGCACCACGAACACGCTGGTCGAGGTGGTCGTGTCGGTGCTGAGCGCAAGACGGACGCGGCTCGACTGGGTGTCGGTGCCGGCGGCGCCGAGCGTCACCGGGCCGGCGGTCAGATCGCCGGTATAGCTGGTCGCCGCGCTGCTCGCGTTGAATTCGGTCGCCACGGTCAGCGGCAGCGTCGAATAGCTGACCGGCGTGGGCGTGGGCGTCGGCGTGCCGGTGGGAGTCGGGGTCGGCGTCGGGCTGCTGTCCGATTTCTTGCCGCAGCCGGCAAGGACAATCGACAGAGCAGCGGCACTCAACAGCAACGGGCGGCGAATCATAACCCTACTCCTCGGGATTTCCTGGCACTCGAAAAGGCCCCGCACCCTGTACCGTGGATGAACGAGCCGCGTCGAGTCGGGAACCGGAGCCGGCTCCCCCGGCCCCGCATGGCTTCAATCGAGGTCGAAAACAAGCGCCGGCTGCGCCGCACGGGCGCGATCCCGCATCAGGCACCGTTGCTTTCGAGGCGGGTGCGCAGCTCCTGCATATGGATCATCCGCTTGACCTTGTCGGGTCCGGCGAGCGGCCCCTTGCCCATCTCCGCGACGCCCTGGATGCACGACGAGATGATCTCCGCGCCGCGCCCGCCGAACTTGGTCTTGACCCCCCTCGGCATAGGCCGAGTCGAGATAGGCCTCGATCGTCGCTTTCGACGCCGCCGGCTTGGGGGGCGCCGCGGGGACGGTCTGATCGCCGAGCGCCTTCTCGAGGTCGGCGCGGTAGAAATCGGTGTAGATCGAGACCTTGCCGATCCCGGTGGTCGCCAGGATCGGCGCCTGCCAGCGCAGCGCACCCAGACACTCGGAGTCGTATTCGACCGTGCCTTGAGCTTGCTCGCCTTCTCCGCCGCGGCAGCCTGCGCCTTGGCTTCCGCCTCGGCCTTGGCATCCGCCGCCGGATCCTGGCACGCCGCGGTGCCCGCAACCATCAGCAGCGCCACCGACGCCAGCGCCGCGCGCCATCCCTGTTGCATCCACCTCTCCTCGCTCGTTTCGCCGAAGCTTCGACGCTTGCAGCGCCCAAGTCAACGCGGGTTCCCCGCCGACGCGCGTTAACCTGTTGGCAAGGAGGCGAATATAGCCTCCCCCGGTGGGGGAGGTCGCGGTGCGGTTCGACTCGGGACATCTATCGGCATGAGCGCGGCGAGCTTCACGCACCGCTGGGCGATTCTGCTGGCCCTGCTCGCCGGGCTGATCGTCGCGGCGCCCTATATCACGCTGGGAATCGCCGGCGCGCCCGGCTGCGGGGGGATGGGCGAGGCGTGCGGCGCGGCGGCGCAGGTGTTCGATCTCTATGGCCGCTGGCTGCTGCTCGCGATCCTGGTGATGCTGCTGGTGACCTCGCTCGCAGCGCGCGCGCTGGCGGTGGGATGTTCGCCTGGGGCTTCCCGTTCGGGCTGCTGATGCTCGCTGGATCGGTGCCGCTGCTGCTCGCAACCCCGGCGCTGCAATCGCCCGATTTCATGACCGAGGTCGTCGCGCTTCCCGCGACCACGCCCTTCCTGTTCCTGATCGTGCTGTTCGTCGCGCTGAGCGCCTGTGACGACACGCAGGGATCGGCGGCGGCGGCGTGGCGCACGGTGCAGGGGTTCGTCGCGGTCGCGACGGTGTTCGTCACCGCGCCGGCGTGGCTCGTCGGGTTCGCCCGCGCTGCCCGCGATCGGCGGGCTGGCCGCGCCGATCGCGCGCAATGTCGCCGCCGCGCATGCCGCGCTCCACATCGATCATCAGCTCGCGCAGATCACCCTCGCCTGCCTGATCGCCTTCATCGTCGCGGCCGCCGGGCTGGTGCTGAGCGGTTCCGGCACCCCGCGGCGGGCGCGGACCGCGCGCGCCTGAGCGCCCAACACGCTGGCCAACACGCTGGCATGTCGGCGGCGATGCTCCTATCGGGTGCGTCGCTCTCCAACACACGGGCGTGGATCAAATGGGTTTCAAGTGCGGCATCGTCGGCCTTCCCAACGTGGGCAAGTCGACGCTCTTCAATGCGTTGACCGAGACCGCCGCGGCGCAGGCGGCCAATTATCCGTTCTGCACGATCGAGCCCAACGTCGGCAATGTCGCGGTCCCCGATCCGCGGCTCGATCAGCTCCAGGCGATCGCCGGATCGGCCAAGAAGATCGAGACCCAGCTCGCCTTCGTCGACATCGCCGGGCTGGTGCGCGGCGCCTCGACCGGCGAGGGGCTCGGCAACCAGTTCCTCGGCAACATCCGCGAGGTCGACGCGATCGTCCACGTGCTGCGCTGCTTCACCGAGGGCGACGTCACCCATGTCGAGGGCAAGGTCGATCCGATCGCCGATGCCGAGACGGTCGAGACCGAGCTGATGCTGTCGGACCTCGAGAGCCTCGAGAAGCGCGTCCCCAATTACGCCAAGAAGGCCGCGCAGGGCGACAAGGAGGCCAAGATCGCCGCGAGCGTGCTCGGCCAGGCGCTCGAGCTGCTGCGCGAGGGCAAGCCTGCCCGTCTCACCCAGCCGCGCGACGAGGAAGAGAAGCGCGTGCTCGACCAGGCGCAGCTGCTCACCGCCAAGCCGGTGCTCTATGTCTGCAACGTCGACGAGGGCGATGCCGCCACGGGCAACGCCCTCTCCACCCGCGTGTTCGAGAAGGCCGAGGCCGAGGGCGCCGAGGCGGTGATCGTCTCCGCCGCGATCGAGGCCGAGATCGCGACGATGGACCCCGCAGAGCGCGGCGAGTTCCTCTCCGAGCTCGGGCTCCACGAGACCGGCCTCGCCCGCGTCATCACCGCCGGATACAAGCTGCTCCACCTGATCACCTTCTTCACCGTCGGCCCCAAGGAAGCCCGCGCCTGGACCGTCCACGCCGGCGCCAAGGCCCCCCGGGCCGCAGGCGAGATCCACACCGATTTCGAACGCGGCTTCCATCCGCGCCGAAACGATCGCGTTCGACGATTACGTCGCATGCAAGGGCGAAGCCGGCGCGCGCGACGCGGGCAAGCTCCGGTCCGAGGGCAAGGAATATGTCGTCCACGACGGCGACGTGATGCTGTTCCGCTTCAACGTGTGAGGCGCGGCAGGCGCTATCCGCGTCGCCGGGCGGCCTCCCCCAGCGAATCGACGAAGCGTCGATTCAAATCCGCGAGCTGCGCCAGATCATGCGCGCTCCAATCCCCAAGCGCCCCGGCCAGCAGCCGCTGCCGCGCCGCGGTCACGGCTTGAGCGATTCCGTCCCCCAGCGCGGTCAGGCTCACCGTCCGGACCCGCCGGTCGGCGCCGTCCCCCTGCCGGGCGATCAGGCCGAGGCTCTCCAGCTTCGAAAGCTGGCGGCTGATCGTGGTATGATCGCGGCCGATCTGCCCGGACAACCCGGCCACGCTCAGCGGCCCGCGCCGGGCCAGGCAGACGAGCAGCGGGAACAAGGGCGCGGTCAAGATCGACCTCGGCCTCGCGCAGCAGCATCTCGACTCGCTGCGGGCTGCCGAAGAACCCGATCAGATCGACCACCGCGGCCGCGAGCACGTCGATTTTATCTGTATTATACACTCTTTACAGCCATGCGAATCGTCCCTAGTAAATGTGCATGATACACACATCCCCCACGCTCGTCATCGCCGGAAGCCTGCGGCCGCGCCGCATCGCAGTTCAGATCGCGGCCTGGGTCGCGGCGGTCGGCCGGGAAACCACGGGCGGCGTGTTCGAGGTCGTCGACCTCCGCGACTGGCCGCTGCCGATGGACGACGAGCCGGACATGCCCCAAGCGGGCCATTACGCGCGCGAACACACCCGCGCCTGGAGCCGCAAGATCGCCGCCGCGCCGGCGTTCGTCTTCGTGACGCCGCAATATAATTGGGGCTATCCGGCCGCGCTCAAGAACGCGATCGACCATCTCTACCGCGAATGGGCCGGCAAGCCGGCGATGATCGTGAGCTATGGCGGCCATGGGCGGCGGCAAGAGCGCGGCGCAGCTCCAGCAAGTGCTCGAGGCGGTCCATCTCGCGCCGGTCGCAACGCGGCCCCGCGCTCAAGCTGTCGCGCGAGCGGATCGAGGCCAATACGGGCGAGATCGAAACCGCTGCCGAATTCGCCGCGCATCGGGGCGAGGTCCAACAGGCCTTCGCCGAATTCGCCATCGCGCTCGCGGCGGCCTAGTCCCCCCTCGAACGACACGATGATCGGGCATGGCCCCGCCACGCCATTCCCGCATTCGCGCGCCAGCTTGCGCAGCGAATCGCGCGCGCGGGTCATCTCGACGATCTTGGCATCGAGCGCGGCGATGCGTTCGCGCGCCAGCGCGCGGGCCCGCGCGCGGTCGTCGGTCGCGTCGAGCGCAAGCAGTTCGGCGATCTGCTCGAGCGTGAACCCCGCCGCCTGCGCCGAGCGGATGAACTTGAGCCGGCGCACGTCGGCATCGCCGTAGCGGCGCACGCCGCCGTAGAGGTCGGCGCGCGCGGGCGTGCCGATCAGCCCGCGGCGCTGGTAATAGCGTACCGTCTCCACCCCCACCCCGCCTTCGCCGGCGAACTTTCCGATCGTCATCCCAGCCACGCTTGACTCCGTACCATGGTACGGAACCCATATGCACGCCATGCAACCAAAAGCCAAGTCCGCGACGCTCTATCGCATGGTGATGGCGGGGCACGTCTGCCCCTATGGCCTCAAGGCGCGGCACCTGCTGCGCGCCAAGGGCTATCGGGTCGACGACCATTGGCTGCGCACGCGCGAGGAGACCGACGCCTTCAAGCGCGAGCGCGGCGTCGCCACCACGCCGCAGGTGTTCATCGAGGGCAAGCGCATCGGCGGATACGGACGATCTGCGCCGCCTGTTCGGCAAGGTGCCGCCCACTCCGGGCGGGAACCAGCTATCGCCCGGTGATCGCGGTGTTCGCGGTCACCGCCGCGATGGCGCTCGCCACCAGCCAGGCGGTGTCCGGCACGCCGTTCACCGCCGCAGGCGCTCGCCTGGTTCATCGGCTACAGCATGTGCGTCCTCGCGATCCTCAAGCTCCAGGACGTCGAGCGCTTCGCGACGATGTTCCTCAACTATGATCTGCTCGCGCGGCGCTGGGTACCTTACGGATATGTCTACCCCTTCGCGGAGGTCATCGCCGGGGTGCTGATGGTCGCCGGGGTGCTGCGCTGGATTTCGATTCCCGTGGCGCTGTTCATCGGCAGCATCGGCGCGGTCTCGGTGTTCAAGGCCGTTTATCTCGACAAGCGCGACCTCAAATGCGCGTGCGTCGGCGGATCGAGCAACGTCCCGCTGGGGTTCGTCTCGCTCATGGAGAATGTGATGATGGTTGCCATGGCGGTGTGGATGCTGGTTCCGGAGCCATGCCGTGAAGCCGCTGGTGCTCGCCCTCGCCGCGATCGCAGCGGTACCCACCGCCGCCGCGGCGCAATCGATGCCGGGCATGGACATGCCGATGCCGGCCAAGCCCAAGCCGAAGCCCAAACCCCGGCCGGCGCCGCACCCCCGTTTCGCGTCCGCACGCCGCGACGCATCCTGATCCCGCCGCGACGCCGACCCCGGCGCCCGCCGAGCCGATGGCGATGCCCATGCCCATGCCCATGCCCATGCCCGAGCCCGCCCCGGCCGCGCCGCCGGAGCCCTTGCCGATGCCGGCCGAGCAGCAAACGCCCGCCGAGATGCCCGGGATGGACATGGCAGCGCCACCGCAAGTCAATGCCTCCCCCGGCTCTGGCACCTCCCGCCTGCCCGGCGCCGAGGGCGCGATGACCGGGCTCCATTGGAACCCCTCCGGCTGGATGGTGATGGCGCACGGCTATGCGCTCGCCGCCTACACCGATCAGGGCGGCTCGCGCGGCGATGCGATGGCCTATACCGGCACGATGGCGATGCTCGAGGCCGAGCGCGCGCTGGGCGGCGCCCGGCTCCAGCTTCGCGGCATGCTCAGCCTCGATCCGATCAACGGCGAGCGCGGCTATCCCAATCTGTTCGCGACCGGCGAGACCGCGCACGGCGTGACGTTGGTCGACCGCCAGCATCCGCACGACCTGTTCATGGAGCTTTCGGCGCGCGTCGGCGTGCCCGTCGCGGCGGCGCCACGGCCTTCCTCTACGGCGGCCCCGTCGCCGAGCCCGCGCTCGGCCCCTCGGCATTCGTCCACCGCCGCTCGGCGCGCTATCTCCCCGATTCGCCGATCAGCCACCATTGGTTCGACAGCACGCACGTCACCTTCGGCGTGGTCACCGCCGGGGATCGCGACCAACGGCATCCAGCTCGAAGCCTCGGCGTTCCGCGGCCGCGAGCCCGACGAAAACCGCTGGGACATCGAGACCCCCAGGCTCGACAGCTGGAGCGTGCGCGCGACCTGGTCCCCCACCCCCAACTGGACCGCGCAGGTGAGCACCGGCCGGCTCGAATCGCCCGAAGCACAGCAGCCGGACGAGGACGAGCGCCGCACCACCGCGTCGGTGCACTATGCCGGCGGCGGCTTCGCGGCGATGGCGGGGTTCGCGGCCAAGCATCGCGTCGGCGGCGAGACGCTCACCGCCTGGATCGGCGAGGCGAACTGGGACCTCACGCGCCACCACAGCCTGTTCGGCCGCGTCGAGAATGTCGCCAGCGACGAGCTCTTCCCCGATCCCGCCGCGCCATTCCACGATACCAAGTTCCGCGTGACGCGGTTCGAGGGCGGCTATGCTTATCGCATCCCGCTCGGCATCGCCGAGATGGCGATCGGCGGATCGGCGGCGGCCTATGCCAAGCCCGCCGCGCTTGACCCCCGCTTATGGCCATGCGCCGGTGAGCGTCACCGGCTTCGTGCGGCTCGCGATCGGGCAATAGACTTTCGCCAGCAACGAAAGCCTGTCAGGGAGGCGGCCGATGCGCTGGTATTCCAAGATCGCCGCGGCCGCCCTCGCCGCCCTCCTCCAGGCCTGCGCCACCGCGCCGGCGCTGGCCCCCGAAACCCCCCGCCAGCCGCGCCGAGGCGCGGCCGGCGGTGACGATCCTCGTCTCGATCGACGGCTTCCGCGCCGATTATCTCGATCGCGGGGTGACGCCGGTGCTGAGCGCGCTCGCCGCGGGCGGGATCTCGGCGGCGATGCGCCCCTCCTTCCCGTCCAAGACCTTCCCCAATCACTGGACGCTCGTCACCGGCGAGCGCCCCGATCGCAACGGCATCGTCTCGAACAACATGGAGGATGTCGCCCGCCCCGGGCGGCAAGTTCACCATGGAGGACAGCAAGGACCCGTTCTGGTGGAACGCCGCCGAGCCCGTGTGGGTAACCGCCGAAAAGGCCGGAATCCACAGCGCGACGATGTTCTGGCCGGGATCGAACGTCGCCTGGGGCGGGACGACGGCGGAGGCCTGGCCGCACGAGGTGACCGGGGGTACGCGCCCCGAGGATTGGTGGCCGTTCGACGAGGTGGTCGATGGGCACCAGCGGGTCGACGGCGTGATCGACTGGCTGCGCCGCCCGATCGCCACGCGGCCGCGCTTCATCACGCTCTATTTCGACACGTGGATACCGCCGGGCACACCTTCGGCCCAAGCGCGCCGGAGATCACCAAGGCGGTGGCCGACGTGGACGCGACGATCGGGCGCCTGCTTTCGGGCCTGCGCGAGCTCGGGCAGCCGGCGAACCTCGTGATCGTCGCCGATCACGGCATGGCCGACACCAGCCGCCAGCGCACCATCGCGCTGGATACGATCGCCAACCCGATCGACTATCGCCTGTTCGAAAGCGGTCCCTTCGCGAGCTTCTATCCCATCCCCGGGCACGAGGCGGCGCTCGAGAAGGCGCTCCTCGCCCCACACGATCACCTCCAGTGCTGGCGCAAGGCCGAGATCCCTGCGCGCTTCCATTACGGGACCAACCCGCGCATCCCGCCCTATTTCTGCCTCGCCGAAGTCGGCTGGCTCACCGCCAAGACGGCGCCGACCAAGGAAGGGGACCGGGGCAACCACGGGTACGACAATCAGGCGCCCGAAATGGCGGCGCTGTTCGTCGCCAACGGGCCGGCGATCCGCCCCGCGGGGCGGCTGGCGAGCTTCGACAATGTCGACGTGGCGCCGCTGGTGCGCGATCTGCTCGGATTGCCGCCGGGCGAGGGGCTCGACGGCGACGACGCGCCGTTCAGGGACGCGCTGGTTTCCCGCCCCTGAGCCGAGCGAAGCCTTGCCATAGGTCCGTTTTCATACGAAACGGACCTATGGACTATTTCGAAGACATCCCGGTGGGTGGCCGGGCGAGTTTCGGGCGCTACGAGGTCACTCGCGAGGAAGTGCTCGACTTCGCGCGCAAATACGATCCCCAGCCCTTCCACCTTTCCGACGAGGCCGCGGCGCAGACCCACTTCGGGCGCCTGGCGGCGAGCGGCTGGCACACCTGCTCGATGAGCATGGCGATGCTGGTCGAGTATATGAAGGACTCGCCGAGAGCCGGCCTGGGCGCCGTCGGGGTCGACGAATTGCGCTGGCTCAAGCCCGTCCATCCAGGCGACGTGTTGCGTTGCGAGACCGAAGTGCTCGCCAAGCGCGCGTCGGCCAGCCGGCCGGAGATGGGCAGCCTGCGCAGCCAGACGACTGTCTTCAACCAGGACGACGAAGCGGTGCTCCGCTTCGTCGCCATCGTTCTCGTGCGGACGCGCCCGGCCTAGTCTCGTTTTCAGTTAGGCGGCACCGGCCCGTCCCCCCGGCCACCCAGCGCCAGTATCCTATGAGTGGCCGGGTGGGGGAGCGGGCCGGTGTCGATTTCAGTGGAGCCGAAAAAACGAGTCTAGCGCCGGCGGAAATCGTGCCAGTTCGAGCGCCAGCGGCGGTCGCCGCGCCAGCCGGTCTGGCGGCCGGTCCAATAGTTGCGCTGGTCGTCGTTCCAGGAATGGCGATGGCGCGCGCGATCGTACACGTAGATGCCGGTGCCGGGGTAATAATAGTCGCCGTACCATCCCCAATAGGGATCGCCCCAGGCGGCGTTATAACCCACCGAAACGCCGTAGCCGCGGTCGACGCACGACGTGAGCGCCGCGCCGCCGGCGATCAGCGCGGCGGCGAGGCTGGACTTCCAGGGATGATGTGCATGGATTCGCTCCTTGCGAGAGGATGCGAACCGAACCGACAAGGGGTCGCGCGGGTTCCCGCGTTCAGTGACCCTCGAACGCGACGAGCGCAGAAACTGCGATGTCGTCGCCGCGCAGCGCATCGGCGCCGCCCAGTTCGGGCAGGTCGACGACGAATGCCGCCTGGGTGACGGTCGCCCCGGCCCTTGCGCAGCAGCCGCACCGCCGCGCGCGCGGTCCCGCCGGTGGCGATCAGATCGTCGACGAGCAGCACCCGCGCGCCGGGCACGCAGGCATCGGCGTGGATCGCGATCCGATCGGTGCCGTATTCGAGCGCATAGTCCTCGGCGATCGTCGCGCCCGGCAGCTTGCCGTCCTTGCGGATCAGCAGCACGCCGGTGCCCAGCTTGAGCGCGAGCGCCGCGCCGAACAGGAAGCCGCGCGCCTCGATCCCGGCGATCAGATCGACAGGCCCCTCGATCGACGCCGCCAACCGCTCGATCGTCAGGCGCAGCCCCTCGGCATCGAGCAGCAGCGTGGTGATGTCGCGAAACATGATCCCGGGCTTGGGAAAGTCCGGGATCGTGCGGATCAGCCGCCGGATCTCCTCGTTGGCCGAGACCGCGGCGAGCATCTCAGTGCTTCACGCCCCGCCACACCGTCTGGTACGCGCCATAGGCGAGGAAGGTCGTGAGCAGCAGGAAGATCACCACCGCGAAGCCGGTCTCGTGCCGCATCTGCATCGTCGGCTCGGCGGTCCAGACGAGGAAGGCGGAGACGTCCTGCGCCATCTGGTCGACAGTTGCGCGGGTGCCGTCGGTATATTCGACCTGGCCCTCGCTGGTCAGCGGCGGCGGCATCGCGATGTTGAGGTTGGCGAAATAGGGATTGAAGAACATGCCCTCGGGCGTCTTCGCCAGCGGATATTTCTTGAGCAGCGCGGCGGGCTGCGCCTGGTATCCGGTCAGCAGCGAATAGACATAGGCCGCGCCGCCGTGGCGCGCCTTGGTGATCAGCGACAGGTCGGGCGGCGTGCCGTTGCCCGAATAATAGACCGGCGGGAAATGATCGGAGGGCAGGTTGGCGCGATCGGCGCGGTCGCCGGTCTTGGGATCGAAGGTCGGCTGCTTGTTGGCCCAGGACTTGGCGAAATTCTTCACCTGCGTGTCGTTGTAGCCGAGCGCCTTCAGGTCGCGGAACGAGACGAAGCTGAGGTTGTGGCAGTTCGAGCAGACTTCCTGATAGATGTGCAGCCCGCGCTGGAGCTGCGCCTGGTCGAAGGTGCCGAACGGCCCGTCGGACTTAAGCGACAGTTCCTTGTGGTCGAGGTGGAAATCGCTCTCGACGGTGGGCTTGGGCGGATCGCTGATCAGCCCGGTGACGGTCCACAGCAGCGACCACAGCAGGACGCCGGCAAAGGCGATCCCGATCAGGAATTTGAGCGACCGGATGAACAGCGAAAGCGGCATCGTGGCGGGTCCCTTAGGCGCTGAGCGCGGTTTCGGTCATCCGCGAGCCGCTCTTGCCCGTGAGCACGGCTTCGGTGATCGAGTTGGGAAGCGGGCGCGGCCGCTCCAGCCGGGACACGATCGGCAGGATGATCAGGAAATGCGCGAAATAATAAGCGCCGCAGATCTGGCTGAGGATCACGTACAGCGGCTCGGCGGGCGATCCGCCGCAATAGCCGAGCACCAGCACGTCGACGACCAGCACCCAGAAGAAGAAGCGATACAGCGGCCGGTAATTGGCCGAGCGCACCGGCGACTTGTCGAGCCACGGCAGGAAGAACAGGATCAGGATCGATCCGAACATCGCCAGCACGCCCCATAGCTTCGCGGGCAGCAGGAAGTCCGAGGTGAAGGCGCGCAGGATCGCGTAGAACGGCCAGAAATACCATTCGGGGACGATGTGCGCGGGAGTCGAGAGTGGGTTCGCCGCGATATAATTGTCCGGATGGCCCAGATAATCGGGGAAGAAGAACACCAGGATCGAGAAGAGGATCATGAAGACCCCCAGCCCGAAGCCGTCCTTGGCGGTGTAATAGGGATGGAAGGGCACCGTATCCTGCTCGGACTTCACTTCCACGCCGGTCGGGTTCGACGAGCCGGGGATGTGGAGCGCCCAGATGTGGAGGATGATCACCCCGGCGATCACGAACGGCAGCAGGTAATGGAGCGAGAAGAAGCGGTTGAGCGCCGCGTCGTCGGGCGCATAGCCGCCGAGCAGCCAGATGCGGATCCAATCGCCGACCACCGGGATCGCCGAGAAGAAGCCGGTGATCACCTGCGCGCCCCAGAAGCTCATCTGCCCCCAGGGGAGAACATAGCCCATGAACGCGGTCGCCATCATCAGCAGGAAGATGACCACGCCGAGCAGCCACACCATCTCGCGCGGTGGCTTGTATGAGCCGAAATAAAGGCCGCGGAACATGTGGATATAGACGACGACGAAGAACATGCTGGCGCCGTTGGCGTGCGCGAAGCGCAGGAACCAGCCGGCGTTGACGTCACGCATGATCCCGCCGTTGACCGAGGTGAAGGCATCCGCCGCGCTCGAATGGAAATGCATCGCCAGCACGATGCCGGTGACGATCTGGATCGCCAGCGCCGCCCCGGCGAGCACGCCGAAGTTCCAGAAATAGTTGAGGTTGCGCGGCACCGGATAGCCCGCGCCGACCGCGTTGTAGACGAAGCGCGGCAGCGGGAGCTTGTCGTCCAGCCACTTCATCAGCGGCTGCTTCGGCTCGTAATGTTTTGCCCAGGGGAAGCTCATCGCGCCTTATCCTTGCCCCACCGTCACGGTCGTGTCGGAAGTGAATGTATAGTCCGGGGACGAACAGGTTCTTCGGCGCCGGTCCCTGCCGGATGCGCGCCGCCGTATCGTACATCGATCCGTGGCACGGGCAGAAATAGCCGCCATAGGGCCCGCGATTCTCGCCCTCGCCCGCGCCCAGCGGCACGCAGCCGAGATGGGTGCAGACGCCCAGCGTGATCAGCCAGTTCTTGTGGCCTTCCTTGGTGCGCTGCGCGAGCGTCTGCGGATCGCGCAGGCTCGAGACCGGCACGGCGTCTGCCTGCTTGATCTCGTCGGGGGTCAGGTTGCGGACGAACAGCGGCTGCTTGCGGAACAGCGTCTTGATCGCCTGGCCCGGCTCGATCGCCGAGAGATCGACGTCGGTGGTCGCCTGCGCGAGCACGTCGGCCGAGGGATTCATCGAATTGATGAGAGGCAGCACCGTGACCGCCGCCCCCACGCCGGCGAAGGCTACCGCGGCAACTTGCAGGTAATCGCGGCGTCGCGGATTTTCGAGCAGCTCCCCGCCAGGGCCAACCGTCTGATCGGGGGGAACACCATCTTCAAGCGTTGCCATGCTTCAGCCCTTGCACTTCGAACTTCCGCGCGGACGCGCGGACAACGGGACGCGGGCGCCCGGCACCCAAGCCGCCCGGTGCCCCCGGTGGCTGGCCGGCCTGATAGACGCGCGAATACGGCTTTGCCAACAGGCATTTTGACGGCGACGTTACGAGGATCGAATCACCCCCCAAAACATTCCGTCATGCCGGACTTGTTCCGGCATCCACCCCTCCACCCGGGCTGGCCCACGGAGCAGCGTGCGCTCGCGACGCGGGAGCCTCGAAGTCCGCGCCGGCGGCGCGGTTGGACCCGCAACAAGTCCGGGGTGACGAAGGATGTCGGCACGGCTAGGCCCTCGCCATGCGCCTCGCCCTGTTCCAGCCCGACATCGCCGGCAACGTCGGCACGATCCTGCGGCTGGGGGCGTGCCTGGGCACGGCCGTCGACCTGATCGAGCCGATGGGCTTTCCGTGGAGCGATCGCGCGTTGGCGCGATCGGGGATGGACTATGCGCCCCAGGCGGAAGTCGCGCGCCATGTCGATTGGGAAGCCTTCGCCGCCGCGCTGCGCGGTCGGCTGGTGCTGTTCACCACGCGCGGAGCCTCCCTCCCCGCCGCGCGCTTCGCGCCCGAGGACACCTTGCTGTTCGGCGCCGAGAACGGCGGCGTCCCCGATTTCGTCCACGCGCGCGCCGAACTTGCGGTGCGCATCCCGTTGGCTACGGGATTTCGCTCATTGAACGTCGCGGTTGCCGCGGGCATCGGCCTGGCCGAAGCACTGCGGCAGACGGAAGGCTGGCCCCAATGAACGACCTCGACGAACAGCAATCCCGAGCCCGCGTCTGGTTCGAAGCCCTGCGCGATTCGATCTGCGCCGAATTCGAAGCGATCGAGCGCGAGGCCGATTCGGGCGCCGCGTTCGAATACACTCCCTGGGACCGCGTCGATCACACCGGCGCGCCCGGCGGCGCCAAAGAAGGTGGAGGGGGAGTGCGCGGGGTGATGAAGGGCAAGGTGTTCGAGAAGGTCGGCGTCAACGTCTCGACCGTCGGCGGCGCGTTCGAGGGCGAGTTCGCCAAGACGATCCACGGCGCGGACGAGGATCCGAGCTTCTTCGCCACCGGCATCAGCCTGGTCGCGCACATGGCCAATCCGCACGTCCCCGCGGTCCATATGAACACGCGCTTCCTCGTGACGACCAGGCGCTGGTTCGGCGGCGGCGCCGATCTCAACCCGCCGATTCCCTATGCCGAGGACACCGCCGAGCTCCACGCGCGTCTCAAGGCGGCCTGTGACGCGCACGATCCCGCGCATTATCCACGCTTCAAGGCATGGGCCGACGATTATTTCTATATCCCGCACCGCCAGGTCCACCGCGGCGTCGGCGGGATCTTCTACGATCACCTCGAGGGCGATTGGGACGCGAACTTCGCCTTCACCCAGGATGTCGGCCGCGCCTTCCTCGACGTGTTTCCGAAGCTGGTGCGGCGGCGGATGGCGACGCCGTTCACCCCGGCCGACAAGGCGCGCCAGCTCGAATGGCGCGGCCGCTACGCCGAGTTCAACCTCATCTACGATCGCGGCACCTTGTTCGGGCTCAAGACCGGGGGCAATGTCGACGCGATCCTGATGAGCCTGCCGCCGGTCGCGGCATGGGATTGACGCCGGTCCCGAACGGCCAGCTCGCCACCATCGTCACCGCGCTCGAGATGCGCGAGCGCCCGCGGGCGCGTCCGCTGCCCGCCTCGCCGCTGACATTGATCCATTGGCCGGCGCCGGCGAGCGAGCGCTATCGCGCGCTGTTCCGTCGCGTCGGCGAGCCGTGGCTGTGGTTCTCGCGGCTGGTGATGGCGGAGGAGCGGCTGCGCGCGATCCTCGGTGATCCGGCAGTCGAGGTCTATGCCGCCACCGATCGCGCGGGCATCGAGCTCGGCATGCTCGAGCTCGATTTCCGCGTCGCCGGCCAGTGCGAGCTCGCCTATTTCGGGCTGGTCCCCGAACTCACGGGCAAGGGCAATGGCGGCTGGCTGATGGGCCATGCGCTTTCGCTCGCGTGGCGGCCGGGGGTGGAGCGCGTGTGGGTGCACACCTGCACGCTCGATCACCCCTCCGCGCTCGGCTTCTACCGGCGCCACGGCTTCATCCCCTATCAGCGCACGATCGAGACCTTCGCCGACCCACGCCTCGCCGGGGTGGTCCCGGTCGCGGCGGCACCTCAGATCCCCTGTTTGGTCGATAGCAGCCGATAGGCGGCGACCTGCGCGAGCACCTGCCCGAGCGCAACCGCGGCGGCAACCGCGGCATCAAGGCACGCGAACACTGCCCTGAGCGGCCCCGATCCGCCGAGCGCGCCACCGAATCCGTCGATCACCGCGATCGTCAGCGAGCCGGCCGCGAACAGCGCCATCGCCACCAGCACCAGCATCCATCCGTTGCGCTCGGTGCGCCGGATCCCCGCGACGATCGCGCCGAGCGGGCCGCGCTGCGGCTCGTCGACCAGCGTCGCGCTCACCACAAAGGTGCGCCCGAGCGCGTAGAGCCCGGGCACGAAGAACAGCAAGGCGCCGCTACAGACGATCGCCAGCACCCCGCCCCAGGCGAGCATCAACGCGGGCAGCAGCCGCAGCGCGCGGACCATCGCCGCGCCCAGCGTCGGCTTGCGCGAATCGAGCAGCAGCACCAGCAGGATGCCGATCCCGAGCAATTGCGCCACGATCTGGCCGACCAGCCAGGGCGCGTTGGCCCCGGCCCAAGCGATCAGCAGCTCGGTCGCCGCGGCCTGGTCCTGGGGTGGCTCCGGCCAGGGGAAGAACAGCTCGCCGCCCAGCGCGGGCAGGAAGAAGAATACCGCGGCGACGCGCAGCAGCAGGTCGCGGTCGCGCCGAAACAGCGCGCCAGCCTCGGCGAAAATGCCGACAGGGGTGAGTCTCATCCGGGGACCTTAGGCGCGATTGCGCTGAATCGTGAGCGCCTGATACAGTTTCGAGGTGAAGGCGGGGACGATCAGCAGGCACGCGGTCTGCACCGCGGCGACCATCACCGAGGTGAGCACCCCCGACAAGCTGACCCCGGTCATCTGCCCGGCGATGAGCTGGAAGATCGATCCGAACACCATATGCGTCGCCCAGATCGCCACCATCGACACCGCGAAATAGAGCAGCATCACCCCGACGATCTGCAGCGTCAGCCCGCGCGTCAGCCGGAACGAGCGCGCCAGCGCACCGAACAGGCGCTTCTCCTGGACGATCACCGGCGAGACCAGGATCAGCCGCGCGCTGATCCACAGGAACAGCGCGCCCAGCGCGAGCAGGTAGAGATCGATCGCCCAGGCCAGCGCCGGCGCGATCAGGATCTGCTTCTGGACCACCGCCGCGGGATCATAGCCGTTCGCGGTGAGCAGCAGCGGCACCGGCATGACCAGCAGCAGCAGCGCCGCCAGCACGCTCACCCACACCAGCAGCGCCGGCGCCAGCCGCCGCCCCGCGAGCGCGCCCGCATTGCGCCCGTCGCCGCTGTCGAGCGACATCGCGATGACGGTGAGGCAGCCCCACAGCGACAGGATCGCGAACGCGACCGAGACGAGATCGAGCACCAGCACCAGCCCGAACGGCCCGTTCGCGCCGGCGGTGGCGAAATTGCCGCGGATCGAGAAGGGAAAGAAGAAGGCGAACAGCGCCACCGGGAGGATCGCGCCCAGATTGTCGGTGATGAACTCGGCGGCACGGTCCCACACGGCACCCATTTTCACCATGATCCGTGCTTTCCTCCCTTGCGAACGCGCCCCTGTTAGCGGGCCCCCCGAGTCTTGCCAATGACTTGCGCGTCCGCGATTCCCGGCGCAATCGCCTTTGCATGACAAGGGTTTCGTCCGACGTGGAATGGCGCTTGTCGCCGGGACGGGTCGCCTATGGCGAGGCGCTGGCGCAAATGGAGGCGCGCGCGGCGGCGGTGGTGCGTGGCGAGGCGCGCGAGCTGGTGTGGCTGCTCGAGCACCCCCCGGTCTATACCGCGGGCACCAGCGCCGATCCCGCCGAACTGCTCGACGCGCGCTTCCCGGTCCACGCCACCGGACGCGGCGGGCGCTATACCTATCACGGGCCCGGGCAGCGGATCGGCTATGTCGTGCTCGATCTGCGCGCGCGCCGCCGCGACGTGCGCAACTATGTCCATGCGCTCGAAGGCTGGGTGATCGCCGCGCTCGACCGGATCGGCATCCATGCCTTCCGCGCGCCCGGCCGGATCGGCATCTGGACCGCCGACGGCGGCACCGAGGCCAAGATCGGCGCGATCGGCGTGCGCATCCGCCAATGGGTCACGCTTCATGGTTTCGCCGTGAATCTTTCTCCCGACCTGACGCATTTCTCGGGCATCGTTCCGTGCGGAATCGCGCAGTTTCCCGTCACCAGCGCCGCGCAGCTCGGACTCTCGGTGACGCCGGCACAATTCGACGATGCGCTCTCCGCCACATTTTTGCCATTTTTGGACGGTCTGGCTGGTCCTGCCTGAAATCGAGTCTTGAGGGCGCACCGCGAACCGTCTAATGTCCATCGCGGTTTGGGTATTTAACGGCTTTTCCGTCGCTCAAATCCACTATCTAGGGAGCTATAAATGCGTGCAATTCTTTCCAAGGTCGTTGCGGTTTCGATGATCGCCGGCGCCGGCCTCCTCGTCACCGCCTGCAAGAGCGAGACCACTGCCACGGTCAACAACACCGAGGAAGTGACCACCGAGAACGTCGGCGTCTCCGAGGACATGACCGGGGCCACCGATGCCGCCAACGGCACCATCGGCAATGTCGTGACCACCAACACGACCGAGACCACGACCAACACGACCACCAACACGCAGTAATTCGCGATCGCGCGATGCTGATCGAAGAGCCGCCGGGGGCAACCCCGGCGGCTCTTTTCGTGCGCGATGTGCCGCGGATGCGCCAAAACGAGTCACGGCGCTTCAGAAAAGGGTTGGGGCGCCGCCCAAAACTTCGTAACCGTGTCGCGGGGACGAGTTTTTGCGAGAGGGCAAGATGTTGGTTCGGCGTATCCTGGTTTTGCTGGCGGCTTCCGCCGGCCTGTTTTCCGCGGCGCCGGCCTCGGCGCAATTCTTCATGAAGCCGGCGAACCTCGCCGGCGGGCGCGTGACGGGCATCGAGCCGGGGATGATCGGCCCCGCGCTCCCCGGCGCCAGCGAGGACGAGCTGCGCGCGGCGCTGGTCTGGAACCTGCGCGCCGCGCTCAACGTCGCCGCGCTGCAATGCCAGTTCGAGCCAACGCTGCTGACGCTCGGCAACTACAACGCGATCCTGCGCGACCACAGCGCCGAGCTCAAGAAATCATACGACGTGCTCGAGAAGTATTTCACCCGCGCCTACAAGACCAAGAAGGTGGGTCAGACCGAGCTCGATCGCTTCGGCACGCGCGTCTATTCGGGCTTCTCGACCGTCTCGGGCCAGCTCTCCTTCTGCCAGACCGCCGGCTCGATCGGGCACCAGGCCTTGTTCACCAAGCCGGGATCGCTCGGCGAGCTCGCTTATGATCGCATGCGCGAGCTGCGCAACAGCCTGGCGCCCTGGGGCGAGCAGGCGTTCCCGCGCGGCTATAACCGCCCGGTCGGCAATGTGACGCTGCCAGCCTATTTCAAGGACGATTGCTGGAGCGACAAGGGCAAGTGGCTCGCCAAGAAATGCGGCCCGCTGCCCAGCGGCGGCTAGAGCGGCGCTTGATCCGGTCGCATCGGATCGCCGCCCTATTTTTCCTTGCCTGCCGCGATTTCCGAGCCGGCGGGTGATTCCACCCGCGAAATAGCTTTAGCGAAGCCCGAGCAATTTGTGCGCCTGGAGCGTGAGCCGCCACCGCGGCCGCTCCAGCGCGAACGCCACCGCCGCGGCGCGATTGGCCTCGGCCCGGTCGCTGTCCATCGGCTGGACGAGGAAATGGGCGAAGTCCCACGCCTCCAGCTCGGCGACATCGGTCCCCGGCTGCGGCCAGACCAGCTTGAGCTCATCCCCCGATCGCTGGACCACCGTGCTCCCCGCCTTGGGGCTGACGCACACCCAGTCGATCCCCGGATGCACCGGCAGCGTCCCGTTGGTCTCGATCGCGATGCGGAAGCCGCGCGCGTGGAGCGCGTCGACCAGCGCGTCGTCGACCTGGAGCATCGGCTCGCCCCCGGTGAGCACCGCGAAGCGCGCCGCGCGGCCCTCGCCCCAATGCGCCGCCGCCGCGTCCGCCAGCGCCCCGGCGTCGGCGAAGCGTCCGCCCCCAGCCCCGTCGATCCCGACGAAATCGGTGTCGCAGAACCGGCACACCGCGCGCGCCCGATCCGCCTCGCGCCCCGACCAGAGATTGCATCCGGCGAACCGCACGAACACCGCGCGCGCGCCGGCGTTCACTCCCTCGCCCTGGAGCGTGAGGAACATCTCCTTGACCGCGTAGCTCATGGCGCCGTGGCGTAGACGGTCGGATCGGGCAGCCCCGCTTCCTCGAACCCCTTCGCGCGCAGCCGGCAGCTGTCGCACAGCCCGCAGTGCAGCCCGCCCGGCGCCGGATCATAGCACGACCAGCTGATCCCCGCGTCGAGCCCCAGCCGCGCCGTCTCGCGGACGATATCGGCCTTGGTCATGTGCTGGAGCGGGGCGTGGACGCGGAACGGATGCCCTTCCACCCCCGCCTTGGTCGCCAGGTCGGCGAGCCGCTCGAACCCCTCGATGAATTCGGGGCGGCAATCGGGATAGCCCGAATAATCGAGAGCATTGACCCCGATATAGAGGTCGCGCGCCCCCGCCGCCTCCGCCCAGCCGAGCGCGAGGCTGAGGAAGATCGTGTTGCGCGCGGGCACATAGGTGACCGGGATGTCGGCGCCGACGCCGGTCTTGGGTACCGGCACGTCGCTGGTCAGCGCCGATCCGCCGAACAGCCTGAGGTCGAGCGGCAGCACGACATGGCGCTCGGCACCGAGCACCTTGGCGATCCGCCGCGCCGCCGCGAGCTCGATCTGGTGGCGCTGGTTGTAGTCGATCGACAGCGCGAGCAGCCGATACCCGTCCTCGCGGGCGCGCGCGGCGGCGACCATCGAATCGAGCCCGCCCGAAATCAGGGCGACGGCGATGCGGGGTTGGGTCATCGCTCTGCGGCTAGCGGTTTTTGATCGCGCGTCCAGCCTCTCGCGGCGGCGCGGCATGAAAAAAGGCCGCCTCGCGGGCGGCCTTAGGTTCAGGAAAACCCAGAGAGGAATGTGCTCCACGGAGGAGCACGCAATCCATAGCCCGCCAGTGGTAAATAAACCCTGAACAAGATTTCGCCACAATTGGCGGCGCGATCAGCCGCAATCGCCGATCTTGCGCCCCTCGAGATCGTTGGCGAACGGCGCGCCGTCGAGCACGCCCTGCGTGTCGACATGGACCAGCCGCGACGTCTCGACCGAAACCGTGGTGCGGCCATAGCCATGGCCCGGGCAGGTGTAATGGATCGTCGCGACGCGCTGCGAATTCTCGACGACGAAATGCTCGCATTGCGCGTTGCCGTGCTGGAGCTGGAGCAATGCGGCGGGATTGGAGAGGCACAGCTTGCGCGTGGCCGCGCCTTCCTCGCGCAGCTGCCACTGGCCGCGCTCGATCGCGCCGAGCGCCTTGAGCGCGGTCGCGTCATGCTGCGGCGACGCGGCCGTGCCGATCAGGAACAGCGCACCGGCGGCGGCCGGGCGCACGACACGCCAAAACACCATCAACCGAACACTCCCCGCCCGACGCCGATCCGCCCCGCCGAATCGTCCGGACCTTGCGCCCCCGATATGGGGAATGCGCGCCCGATTACAACGGCGACGTAACGAAATCCGACAGCGCAACCGGAAAACTGGTCGCGCAAAATGCGCAATCGACGGTGATCACACCTTCCGCATTGGCCATCGCCTCGCGCTCCTCGGGCGGGAATTTGGCGAGAACCTGGGTGATATACGCCGGATCGCAGCGGCAGCCGCGGCTGAGCTCGACCACGCCCAGCACGCGCAGTTCGGGCTCCTCATTGAACAGCCGCCAGATCAGGCTTTCGAACGGAATCGCCTGGTCGGCGAGCTCGTCGGCGCCCATCGTCGCTCCCAGCGCGGCGACGTCGTGCCATTCGGGATGGTCGAGCCGCGTGTGGATGCGGTCGCGCCCTTCCTCGCCCTCGGGGAGGTGCTGGAGGAACAGCCCGCCCGCGACCAGCCGGCCGTCGCCGCCGCGCCGCATCCCGATCCGCACCAGGCTGGGGATCTGCTCGGACTGGAGGAAATAGCTCTCGGCCGCCTCGGCCAGCGATTCGCCGTCGAGCGGGACGATGCCCTGATAGCGCTCCCCGGTCGCCGCCTGATCGAAGGTGACGGTCAGATAGCCGGTGCCGAACAGCGCGAACAGCGACGGGCTCGGTCCGGCGTCGCCCAGCCGGTCGCCGTCATACTGGACATAGCCGCGCAGCGCGCCGCCGCGATAATCGCACACCAGCAGGCTGACGATACCGTGGTGCGTCTGCGCCTGGAGCGTGAGCTGGCCGCCGGCGTCCTTGAGCGTCGAGCCGAGCAACGCGGTGAGCGTCAGCGCCTCGGCGAGCAGCGCCTCGATCGCCGCCGGATAGGCGTGCGCCGACAGGATCGTGTCGAGCACCGGCCCCAGGCGCGCGACGCGCCCGCGCGCATGGCGGGCGGGAATGGTGAAGCCGACCGCGCGGTCAATGTCGGTGGGGGGAGCCACTGCGCTTGCCATAGGTTTCCGTTCGGGCTGAGCTTGTCGAAGCCCCGTCCTGCCTGCTTCCCAGCCGAGAGAGGAGAACAGCCCTTCGACAAGCTCAGGGCGAACGGGGTTTTGGGTCGTTGGGCTAGATAGGTATCGCCGATCCGGAAGCAACTCAGCCGATCTGCCCGAAGCACCAGCGCAGGACCGATTTCTGCGCATGCAGCCGGTTCTCGGCCTCGGGCCAGATCAGCGACTGGGGCCCGTCGATCACGGCATCCACCACCTCCTCGCCGCGGTGCGCGGGGAGGCAGTGGAGGAAGCTTGCCCCCGGCTTGGCCGCCGCCATCAGCGCTTCGGTCACCTGAAAGGGCATCATCGCCGCGAGCTTGGTCTCGGCATGCGCCTGCCCCATCGAGATCCAGGTGTCGGTGACGACCACGTCGGCGCCCGCGACCGCCTCGCGCGGATCGCCGACGACGCGCGCGCGCCCCTTGCCGCGCGCAAGATCCTGGTCGCTCGGCTGGAACCCCTGCGGGCAGGCCGCGACCACGTCGAACTGCATCAGCGCGCCGGCTTCGATGATCGAGGCGAGCACGTTGTTGCCGTCGCCCAGCCAGGCGACCTTGAGCCCCGGCAGCGCGCGGCCGCTTTCGAGGATCGTCAGCAGGTCGGCCATGATCTGGCAGGGATGCGAAGCGTCGGTCAGCCCGTTGATTACCGGCGCCGACGCGTATTCGGCCATTTCGAGCAGCTTGGCGTGATCGTCGGTGCGCACCATGATCGCGTCGCAATAGCCCGAGAGCACCCGCGCGGTATCCGCCACCGTCTCGCCGCGCCCGAGCTGGCTGGTGCCGGCGTCGAGGATCACCGAGCTGCCGCCGAGCTGGCGGATCGCCATGTCGAACGACACGCGGGTGCGGGTGGAGTTCTTCTCGAACACCATCGCCAGCACGTGCCCCGCGAGCGGGGCGTCGGCGTCCGGCCTGCCCTTGGGCCAGCCCGCGCGCGCCGCCTTGCGATCGAGCGCGTCGGCCAGCATCGCGGCCACGCCGTCGGAGCCCGCATCGGACAGGTCGAGGAAATGCCGCATCAATTCGTCCCCGGCACGGGGAGGATTTGGGCAGACCTAATCATCGCTGGCCGGCGCGTACACCCGCGCTCCCTCGCTCAGCCGCTCGAGGCACTCGGCGATGTGCCCCTCCTCGATCACCAGCGGCGGCAGGATGCGGACGACATTGTCCCCCGCCGCCACCGTCAGCAGCCCGTGGTTGTCGCGCAGATGCGCCACGAAATCGCGCACCACCGCCGGCTCCTTGAGCTTGATCCCGAGCATCAGCCCCTTGCCGCGGATCTCCTCGAACAGATGGTCGTGGTTGGGGATCATCTGCTCGAGGCTCGCGCGCAGCCGGTCGCCCATCGCCTTGACGTGGTCGAGGAAACCCTCCTCGAACATCACGTCGAGGATCGCCATGCCGGCCGCCATCGCCAGCGGATTGCCGCCATAGGTCGAGCCGTGGGTGCCGATCACCATCCCCTTGGCGGCCTCCTCGGTCGCCAGGCACGCGCCGAGCGGGAAACCGCCGCCGATGCCTTTGGCCGAGGCGAGGATGTCGGGCTCGATGCCGTATTGCTCATAGGCCCACATCGTGCCGGTCCGGCCATAGCCGCACTGGACCTCGTCGAGCACCAGCAGCAGCCCGTGGTCGTCGCATGCCTTGCGCAGCCCCCGGATGAACTCGGGGGTGCCTGCCTGGAGCCCGCCCTCGCCCTGCACCGTCTCGACGAGGAAGCCCGCGGTCTCGTCGTCGACCTTGGCCAGCGCGCCCTCGAGATCGTTGAACCGCGCGTAATCGAACCCGGGCAGCAGCGGCTCGAAGCCGTCGCGCATCTTGGGCTGGTCGGTCGCCGAGATCGCGCCCATCGTCCGCCCGTGGAAGGCGTTCTTGAAGGTAATGAGCTTGTGGCGCTGCGGGTCGCCGTTGGCATAATGATAGCGCCGCGCGGTCTTGATCGCGCATTCCACCGCCTCGGCGCCCGAATTGGTGAAGAACACCGTGTCGGCGAAGCTGTTGTCGACGATCCGCTGCGCCAGCGCCTCGCCCTGCGGGCTGCCATAGAGGTTGGAGACGTGCATCAGCGTCGCGACCTGGTCCTGGAGCGCCTTGGTCAGGTGCGGATGGCCGTGGCCGAGCGCGTTGACCGCGATCCCCGCCGCGAAATCGAGATAGCGCTCGCCCTGCTCGCCGATCAGGTAGCAGCCCTCGCCTCGCACCGGCCGCACCCCGCAGCGCGGGTAGACGGGCATGAGCGGGGTGATGGGCACGATTGGTCTCCTGAAACGCAAAAAGCGGCCCGTGCGGGGCCGCCGGAGCAGGCATTTACTTGGGGGACCCCCGGAGCGTCAACACCGCGCGAGGCGGATCGTTTCGGCACGCGCCGGCGCGCGCGATTGACGTTTCGGGCGGGCGGACGCTCGGCTATGATCGGCGGAGCGGCTGCCGGGGGGTCTTGCCAATGTTTCGATCGTGCCTGTTCCGCCTGCTGCTGATCCCGTTCGCGGTGCTGCTGCTGCTCGCGGGGTACGAAGCGGTGCAGGTGCTGCGCGCGCGCGCCGCGACCCCGGCGGCGCTCAAGACGGTGGCGAAGCGCGAGCTGCGGCTCGCCGATCTCGGCGTCAACCGCCGCAACATGCTGCTGCGCGTCGAAGATCCGGGCTTCTATCGCCACCACGGGCTGGATTTCGCGACCCCCGGCTCGGGCTGGACGACGATCACCCAGGGCCTCGTCAAGCACCTCTATTTCCCCGACGGGTTCAACCCCGGCTTCGCCAAGATCGAGCAGAGCCTGATCGCCTGGCTGGTGCTCGATCCGGCGGTCACCAAGGATGAGCAGCTCGAGATCTATCTGAACTATGCCTATCTCGGCAATTCGGGCGGCTATCAGGTGTTCGGCTTCCCCGCCGCCGCGCGCATCTATTACGGGCGCGAGCTGACGCGGCTGAGCGACCGCGAATATCTCAGCCTCGTCGCGATGCTGATCGCGCCCAACGAATATAGCCCGCGCACCCACCCGCAGGCGAACGCGCGCCGCGTCGACCGCATCGTCCGGCTGCTGCGCCGCCAATGCGCGCCGACGAGCTGGCGCGACGTGGTCTATCCGGATTGCGACGTGCGCCCATCGACGGGCCCAGCCGATCGGGCGCCGCGCTAAGGCGCCGCCGGCGCGCCGATCTGGCGGTTCCACGCCTCGGCCGCGCCGCGCGACCGGCCGTAGTCGGAGAGGCACGCCATGTAGTTGGGGTGGAATTCGAGCGGCTTCTGCTGATCGTCGATCGCGTTCCAATCGGCGCAGGTCTTGCCGCGGAAGACATAATTGTTGGGGTCGATCGCGCCGGACGCCAGCCCCTGGGTGCTGATGAACGCCATATCGAGCCCGCCGTGGCTCACCCCGAAATCGGCCGCGCTCGCCACCGAGAATTGATAGACCTGCGTCTCGAGCAGCGACACCGCGCGCGAGCTGACCGTGAGCGACGACCATTTCTGCACCGGCTTGCCGCCATCGGTCCAGCGCGGCGCATAGAGCACGCCGTTGACGATCAGCGTGACCTTCGCATCCTTCGCCACCCCCCTCGCCGAGCGCGCGCAGGATCTGCTCGAGGAACACGCCGAACCGTGCGCCGCCGTCCATGTACATGCTGGTGCTGGGTGCGGTCCCGTCGGCGATCGTCAGCGACACCGGATAGGCCGAGGGCGGCACCGACGAGGAAGCGACCAGCGCCTCGACATAGCAATCCTGCAGCGCGCTCGTCTTGCCGGCCCAGGCCGGGGTGTCGATCCGCGCGGCGAGATCGGTCAGGTCGATCGCATAGCCGTTGCCGTCGTCGAGATTGACCACGCCGACGAACAATTTGCGCCCCTTGGCGCCCTCCGCCGCGACCTCGCGCAGCGTGTCGGGCGAGAGGATCGCCTTGAGCCGCGCCTCGAGCGGAGCGAAGGTCGCCAGCGCGCCGCGGCTCAGCCCGCCGAGTATCCCGCCCGAGGTCGGCGTGGCGATGTCGCCTTCCTTGGCGATCGAATAGGCGAGCGCGAGATCGCCCGCGTTCGACTGGCCTGGGGTGATCTCCGTGGCGAGCGGCCCGTCGACCCAGGCGAAGGTGCGGTCCTTGGGCACCGGCTGGTTGGCGAGGAACAGCAAAGTGCTCTGGAGCGATCCGGTGCTCACCCCGGTGACCATGTCGTAGGTCGGGATCGCCTTGAGCCCGCGGAAGAACCCCGCGCCGAACGCGCCGTGCTGGCTGCCGCCGCTCAGCACGAGGAAATTGGGGGCCGCGGCGACGGCGTTGGGCGTGAGGCTGCCGTTGGTGCTCGGCGTGGCGCGGCGCACGATCACGCGGCGCAGCTCGTTCGCGAACAGGTCGCCGCTCGAGATCGCCGTCGCCAGCGGCGGGGGCGGGCCACCGCCGACCGACATCGGAATCGCGCGATAGTTGCACCCCGCCAGCGCCGCCGGGCGCGACTGCATGCAGCCCGCCGCCAGCAAACCGAGCAACGCCACGCCCAATAGCTTCGCCACCCGCCGCATTGCCGTTCCCCTTCGACTGCCAGGGGAAGGCTAATCAAGCGCTCACGTTCTGACAATTACTTAGTCGTAACAACAAACCATTATGGACTTCATTTCAGCGTGCCGATCAGCTCTTGAGCTTCCAGCCGCTCCTCAGCAGCGTGTAGCAGACCAGCGCGAGCGCCGCGTCGAGCGCGAGGATCACCGCGCTCCCGAGCAACACCGGCGAATCGGCCACGCCAAGGAAGCCGTAGCGGAAGCCCGAGATGACGTAGAAGAACGGGTTGAAATGGAGAATCGTGCGGAACGCCGGCGCCAGCCGTTCGACCGAATAGAAGGTGCCCGAGAGCAGCGACAGCGGCGCCACGACGAAATTGGTCACCGCTGCGGCATGATCGAACTTGTCCGCCCAGATCGAGGTCAGCACGCCCAGCAACGCGAGGAACAGCGATCCCAGCAGCCCGAACCACAGCACCGCCCACGGATGCTGCGGAACCACATGCACCCCCGGCCACAGTGCCATCGCCAGCCACACCGCGCCGCCGACGCAGAAGGCGCGCGTCACCGCGCCTCCGGTCATCGCCGCGAGCAGCTCGGCGGTCGAGAGCGGGGGCATCAGATAGTCGACGATCGTCCCCTGGATCTTGCCGACGAGCAGCGAGAAGCTGGCGTTGGCGAAGGCGTTCTGGAGCATCCCCATCACGATCAGCCCGGGCGCGATGAAATCGGCGAAATGCACCGATCGCCCCTCTATCTCGACCATCCGCCCGCCGCCGCCCAGCGCGACCGTGAAAATCACCAGGAACAGCAAGGTCGTCACCGCCGGCGCCCACACCGTCTGGAGCTGCACCTTGAAGAATCGGCGCACCTCCTTCACATAGAGGGTTCGCAACCCGCCCCAGTTGACGTTCCGGATCACGGGCACGCCGAAATCCGGCAGGCCAAGATCGGGCAAGGAAGCCCGGGGAAGGGGATGTTCGCCGTTTTCGGGGTGGCTGCTCATGTCGCGTCCGCGTAACCGCTGCCCGCGCCGCCCGCAAGTTGAAGGAAGAAT
>JBBCID010000019.1:0-229595 GCA_037200705.1 Sphingomonas sp.
ATGGGCCTGGCCGCTGCGTATCATGCCGCCAAGGGCGGCCATGCCGTCACCGTCGTCGAAGCCGCTCCCGAGGCGGGCGGCATGGCGGCACACTTCGATTTCGACGGCCTTTCGATCGAGCGCTTCTATCATTTCGTCTGCAAGGCCGACGCGCCTACCTTCGCGCTGATGGAGGAGCTTGGCATCGGCGACAGGATGCGCTGGCGGGCGACCACCATGGGCTTCTTCTCCGGCGGCCGGCTGCATGAGTGGGGCAATCCTGTCGCGCTGCTCAAATATCCGGGCGTCAGCCTGATCTCGCGGATCCGCTACGGCATCCTCGCCTTCGTTTCCACGCGGCGCGAGCGCTGGGACGCGCTGGAGACCCAGTCTGCGCGCGAGTGGATCATGCGCTGGGGCGGGCGCGAGGTATATGAGAAGCTCTGGAAGCCGCTCTTCGACCTCAAATTCTACGAATATGCCGACAATATCTCGGCGGCTTGGATCTGGACCCGGGTGAAGCGGATCGGCCGATCGCGCAAATCGCTGTTCGAGGAGCAGCTCGGCTATATCGAAGGCGGCAGCCAGACACTGGTCGACAGGCTCGTCCAGCGGATCGAGGCGTTGGGCGGCACGATCCGCTTGAGCGCGCCGGTCAGCGAGATCGTCTCCGAGGGCGGAATTGTGACGGGCGTTCGCGCCGGCGGAGAATTCCTCGCCGCCGACCGCGTCATCTGCACTGTCCCGACGCCGCACGTATCGCGTATCGTCCCGGCACTGCCGCAGTCCTGGAAGGACCGATATGACGCGATCGCGAACATCGGCGTCGTCTGTCTGCTGTTCAAGCTGAAGCGATCGATCACGCCGCACTTCTGGGTCAACATCGCCGAGCCCGACATCGAGATTCCCGGCATCATCGAATTCTCGAACCTGCGGCCGGTTGCCGACAGCATCGTGTTCGTGCCTTATTACATGCCCGTCACCCATCCCAAGTTCGGCTGGCCCGACGCGCAGTTGATCGACCAGGCGTTCGGCTATCTCCAGCGGCTCAATCCGGCACTTACACGCGACGACGTGATCGCCACTTATGCCGGCCGGCTACGCCATGCCCAGCCGATTTGCGAGCCGGGTTTCGCCGCGAAGATCCCGCCGATCGAAACCCCGATCGCGGGGCTGCAGATCGCCGACACCTGCTTCTATTATCCTGAGGACCGCGGCATTTCCGAAAGCGTGCGGCTGGCGAAGGAAATGGCCGAGCGCGCGGGGGCGCCTGCGACAGGTGCGGCAGGATGATCCAGAAGCGCGAGTTCGCCTCGTTCGTCCTCATCGGCGGCTTCGCGGCTGCGATGAACTGGGCGGTACGCTTTCCGATCAATGCGGTGACGAGCTTCGAAATCGCGGTCGTGCTGGCCTATCTGATCGCGATGACGCTGGCGTTCGTGCTCAATCGCGTGCTGGTTTTCAAGGCGTCGGACGGCCCCTGGCTGCAGCAATACGCCAAGTTCGCACTGGTGAACGTGGTTGCGCTAGTGCAGGTCTTCGTCGTCACCGTCGGCCTTGCGCGCTTCCTGTTTCCGCTGGTTGGCTTCATCTGGCATGCCGAAGCGCTCGCGCATGCGATCGGGCTCGCGAGCCCGGTGCTGACCAGCTATTGGGCGCACAAGCGCTTTTCGTTCGCCCGATCGCGCAGGACGCTGCCGAAGGCGGAGCAGCTATGAACGAGATGAGCCCCGCCCGGCCAGTTCCGCTGGTCGTCGACGTCGACGGCACGCTGATCCGCACCGACCTTCTCCACGAGGCGGCGCTCCAGTTCATCGCGCGCCATCCGCTGGAGATTTGGCGGCTTGCAGGATGGACATTGGCGGGCAAGGCCCGGCTTAAAGCTGAACTCGCGGATCGGATCGACTGCCACGCCGCGACGATTCCGCTCTGCGAGCCGGTGGTCGAGGTGATCCGCGCGGCGCAGGATGCCGATCGGCCGGTGTATCTCGCTTCGGCCTCCGAACGGCGCTACGTCGATGCGCTCGCCGAGCGCGTGGGTGGCATCGCCGGCGTATTCGCGACTGAGGGGGACGCGAACCTGAGCGGTGCGCATAAGGCAGCGCGGCTCAACGAGGCGTTTGGAGAACGGGGCTACGACTATGTGGGCAACTCCGTAATCGACTTTCCGGTGTGGCGCTCGTCGCGGCGGCCGATGGTGGTGAGCGCGAGTCGGGGCTTCGCCAGCCGCGTCCGCCGAAATTTCCCTGAAGCCGAATTCGTCGCCCACGTCCCGATCGGGATCCGCCCCTATGTGCGTGCGCTGCGCGTCTACCAATGGGCGAAGAACCTGCTGGTCTTCCTGCCGTTGATCGCCGGGCACAGCTTCACGCCCGAGGCGATCGGCCGCGCGATGCTGGCGTTCCTCTGCTTTTCGCTCGCGGCATCGAGCGCATATGTCATCAACGACCTGCTCGACATCCCGGGCGACCGCCATCACCCGCGCAAGCGCGCGCGCGCATTCGCCTCGGGTACGGTTCCGGTCGCGCATGGTCCGCCGATCGCGCTGCTCCTCATGGCGGCGGCGCTGGGCGGCGCGCTGTTTCTTCCGCTGGCGTTTGTGGGCGTGCTCACGCTCTATATCGTTCTGACGCTCGGCTATTCGCACATGCTCAAGCGGCGTGTGCTGGTCGATGTCATTACGCTGGGCGGGCTTTATACGATCCGGGTGCTCGCCGGCGTCGTCGCGCTCGACGCGCATGAATCGCCCTGGCTGCTGATGTTCAGCCTGTTCCTGTTCCTGTCCCTTGCGATCGTCAAACGCTGCTCCGAGCTCGTCGCCCGACGTGGCGGGAGTCAGGCGACGATCATCGGCCGCGGCTATCGGGTGGAGGATACCCCCGTGCTGTTCGGACTCGGCGCCGCGGCGGGCTATGGCGCGGTGCTGGTGGTGGCGCTCTACATTGCGAGCCCCGAGGTCCAGGTGCTCTATACGCATCCGGGCAGGCTCTGGCTGCTATGTCCGCTGTTCCTCTACTGGATCAGCCGCGTGCTGATCCTCTCGAACCGCGACGAGCTCCACGACGATCCCGTGATCTTCGCCTTCACAGATCGGGTAAGCTGGATGGTCGCAGCCTGCGTGGGCATGGTGATCGCAGTCGCGATATGAGCGTCGCCGCGCGGCCGACCTGGCTCTCCGGCTGGGGGCGCTACCCGCGGGCCGAATGCATGCTCGCAAGCACCGGGCGCCGCGAAGAAGCCGTCGGGGTCGCCGCCGAATCGCCGAGCATGATCGCGCGGGGCATGGGGCGATCCTATGGCGACTCAAGCCTCAACCTGGATCTGACGCTCGCCATGCCCGGAATGAACCGGATGCTCGCGTTCGACGAGGGCGTGATCGAATGCGAGGCGGGGGTCGGCCTCGACGACCTGATCCGCACTTGGCTGCCACGCGGCTGGTTCGTGCCGGTCACACCTGGAACCCGCTTCGTCACGGTCGGCGGGATGATCGCCTCGGACGTTCACCGGCAAGAACCATCACGGCCGAGGCAGCTTCTGCGATCATCTGCTGTGGGTCGAGCTCGCGCTCCCGGGCGGGCGCGTCGTAGCCTGTTCGATCGAGGAGAATGGCGAGCTGTTCGCCGCCACCTGCGGCGGCATGGGCCTCACCGGCGTCATCTTGCGCGCCGCCTTCCGCATGATCCGCGTCGAAACCAGCCGCATCCGCCAGCTCACGATCCGCGCGCCGGACCTCGATGCCGCCCTTGGGCTGTTCGAGGCGTCGATGGACTGGACCTATTCGGTCGCATGGATCGATTGCCTCGCGGCGGGGAACACGCTGGGCAGATCGGTGGTCTTTCTCGGTGAGCATGCCAGGGCGGAGGACCTCCCTCCCGCCGCTCGCGCGGATCCGCTCGCGCTGCCGCCGGCGCGGCGCGTGCGCGTGCCGGTGGATTTTCCGGCATTCGCGCTCGGTCCGTTGTCGGTGCGCGCGTTCAACATGGTCTATTATGCCGCGCAGCGCCCCGGCCATGCGCTGGTCGGGCTCGAGCCCTATTTCTATCCGCTCGACGCGATTGGAGACTGGAATCGGATCTACGGGCGCCGTGGCTTCGTCCAATATCAGTGCGTCCTGCCGCTCGAGGCGAGCCGCGAGGGGCTGACTCGGCTGCTCGCCGAAATCGCGGCTGCGAACAATGGCTCGTTCCTCGCCGTGCTCAAGCGCATGGGCGCGCAATCGCACGGGCTGCTATCGTTCCCGATGCCCGGCTACACCCTGGCGCTTGATTTTCCGGTGAAGCCGGCGACGCTGGCGCTGCTCGATCGGCTCGATGCGATCACCGGTGAGCATGGCGGCCGCGTCTATCTGGCGAAGGATGCGAGGGCGAGGGCGACGGGCGTGCAAGCGGCTATCCCCGGCTTGCCGAATTCCGGGCGGTGCGTTCGCGCTGGAAGCTCGATTCCGCCTTTTCGTCCCTCCAATCGCAACGTCTGGGGCTTTGATGTCGAACCTTCCCTCACCCGTGCTGATCCTCGGCGCCCGATCGGACATCGCTCGCGCGTTGGCGCATGCCTATGCCGCGGCGGGGTGCGACGTGATCCTGGCGGCGCGCCGCTCGGCCGAGCTTGCGGACGACCAGGCCGATCTCGAGACGCGCTATCGGATCAAGGCCACGCTCGCCGAGTTCGACGTGCTCGATTCCGAACCCGATCGGTTCTTCGATGCGCTGGACCAGCTTCCCCGGGACGGTGGTGATGGTCGCGGGCCTGCTCGGCGATCAGCAGGATTCGGAAGGCCACCCCGCCGCGGCCGACCTCGTGATGCGCACCAACTACAACGGGCCGGCGCTCTACCTCCTCGCTGCCGCCCGGAGGCTCGAAGCGGCGGGCAAGGGCGTGATTGTCGGCATCAGTTCGGTGGCGGGCGATCGCGGCAGGGGGTCGAACTATGTCTACGGTTCGGCCAAGGCCGGGTTCACGGCGCTGCTTTCTGGCATGCGCAACCGGCTGGCGCGCAAGGGCGTCCATGTGATGACCGTGAAGCCCGGATTCGTTGACACCCGAATGACGAGGGGGATGGACTTGCCGAAGGCGCTCACCGCGCGCCCAGAGGAGGTCGCCGCGGCAGTCGTACGCGGACAGCGCAGGGGAGCTGACGTCATCTACACCAGGCCCGTCTGGCGGCTGGTAATGACGGTGATCCGATCGATTCCCGAAGGAGTCTTCAAGCGCCTGAACCTGTAGGCGGCGACGGATGCGGGCGAAGAAGCGAGTGGCATATCGTGTGCAACGCAGCAAAGCTCGATTGACAGCCCCTGATCCCATGGGCATCTCCCACGAACCTTCAGCTTCGGATAGCGAATGACGACGTCTCTCAAGCGCTTGGTGAAATCGTCGCCGTTGCTCGCAACATTTGCCGTGCCGGTATTCCGGGCATGGTCGATCGCGTTGGCGCATTTGCCGGTCCGCGGCCCGTTGCCCGGATTCAACTGGCAGGGCGCGGCTCGATGCCGCGACCTTCGGCACCTTCGCGGAGTACGAAAAGTGGCGGGCCGACAATCCGAATTGCTCGAAAGAGCGGCGCGCGAGGACGCCGCGGCGGTCGTCGAAGGCCAGTTCGCATTCGGAACCGCGGGATATTGCGCGATCTGCGACGCTCCGACGACATTCGTCACGACCATGGAATATTCGGTGGCGGCGACGACGGGTTCGCGCAGCCCAATTGGCGCGAGCATCTGATCTGCCGGACCTGTGGACTGCGCAACCGGATGCGCGCCGCGCTTCATCTGGCGATCCAGGACCTGGGGCTGAACCCGGCCAGCGACATCTATGTCACCGAGCAGTTCGGACGCGCCTACCGGTGGTTGCGGGGCCGGTTCAAGAGCGTTGTCGGAAGCGAATATCTGAGTTCGCGCAAACCATCGGGCGCGCGAGTGTTGGGCATCAATCATCAGGACCTTCAGGACCTGTCGTTCCCGGCCGAAAGCTTTGACTTCGTCCTCAGCTTCGATGTCCTCGAGCATGTTCCCGACGTGACGCGCGCATACCGGTCGATCGCGAAGGTGCTGCGTCCCGGGGGGACGCTCGTCCTGACCATCCCGTTCACCCAGCAAAAATACGCAACCACGGTGCGCGCGGTGCAACATTCCGACGGGCAGATCGAGCATCTCCTGCCGATCGAGGTGCATGGCAATCCAACCGATCCGATCAACGGCGCGCTTTGCTTCCGCCATTTCGGATGGGACACGCTCGAGCAACTCCAGGAGGCGGGATTCCGCAACACCAGGGTCCATGCTTATCGGAACCTTGACCTCGGCTATCTTGGCGGAATGCAGATATTGGTGTCAGCGGAAAAGGCCTAGCGCTGTGGGCGGTCGCTATGGGTGGACCATAGGGCTGGTGGAGGACGTGGTTAGATCATGAACGCAGCGAGGATTGGCGATATTTCGAATGTCGCGATATGTGTGGGCCGGCCTCGCATTATTCGTCGGCCTGACCACGTTGTTCATGATTGTGCGGACCTTCCTGGGAATTCCCAACTGGGATTCTGGGCTCAATTGACGATCGCCGATCAGGTCGCGAACCTCTTTGTCTCCCACGATCGCCACGTCATCACTGTTCCCATCTTTTCTACATTTTCGACGATTTTGCATTTTCGGGCTCGTCGGCGTTCATTTCTTTCTGACTCTGTTGCTGCTGGTCGCCGATGCTGCGCTCCTTGCATGGGTGGCGAAGCGGCGGGGCTTCCATTCGTGTACCGCGGGTTCGTGTTCATGGCGCTGCTGTGGGCTTATCGGTCAACAATTTCCTGAGCGGGTTCAACGTGCAGATCATCTGCGTGTTCGTCGTCGCCACGGCGTCGCTTGCCGTGCTCGCGTTCGGCCGCGAGCGGGGGCTGCCGTGGCAATAGCCCTGGGCTTCGTCGCGACCTTCACCATGGCCAATGGTGTCCTGACCGGCCTCCTGCTTGCGCCGCTCGCGTTTTGCCTCAGCCTGCCGCGTCGACAGGTGGTGATTGCCGCCGTCGCCGGGCTCGCGATGATCGGCAGCTACGCATCCTTCTCGCATGGGGGCACCGATGTGCTGTGCGCCGACGTGTACAAGACGGGCGTGGCATTCCGGGGGATCTCGCTCGAATATATAGGTTCGATACTTGGTTATCTGGGCGTCTATCTGGGCGCGCCGGTCGGCCGCCTGCTCTTCCGCGCGCAAGGTTTTTCCGATGCGACGATCCTTGGAACCGCGCTGATCGGCTACGCGGCGCTTGCGGTCGCTTGGCTGGCTCTTGTCGTTCGCGCCTTCCTCGATGACAAGCTCAGGCGGAAGCCGGAACTGCTGTTCCTGGTCGCTCTGCTTGCGTTCCTGGTCGGGACTGCGGCGGTAACCGCTTATGGCCGGGGCTTCGAATGCCCGGTCGCTTCGGCGGCCACCAGCCGGTACGGCACGTCGGCGGTGATGTTCTGGACCGTTCTCGTCCTTCTCGCGGGGATGGTGAAGTTCTCGTCTCACCGCTGGGCGGAGCTGGTGCCCACCGCGGGCGCCGCGCTGTTCGGTCTCGCGATCGTCGTGAGCCAGCCGGTGATCGTGAAGGCGATGATCGTCAGCCCCGGGATGGGTCCCAGCAGCGCGGATCAGCGCACCGAGCAGTTTCTCGGAGGCGGCCACCAGGCGGATCGCGTGGGTGCGATGACGGCGATACTCTCGAATGTGGCGGACAACGCCGCGTTGCGCTTCGTCATGATTCCAGATCAGCATGAGATCGAGCGGTTCGGCGTTTTGCGCGCACATCGGATGGCGCCGTTCGACCGAGAGTGGACGAGATGGCTCGGAAGCCCGCTTCCGGCATCGCTCGACCGCAATGATTCGAGCTGCCGGGGCACGCTTGATACCTTTGAGCCTCTTTCCGGCGGGGGCTGGCGGATCGGCGGCACGTTAGAGGATCGGCCGAGCAATTCTCGAAGATCGTCGCCGTCTCGCGCGCGGGAATCGTGGTAGGCTATGCCGTGCGGAGCCCCGGCCGCTCGTTGAGCGAAGCGGTGCTGAACCGCAATCCACGCTGGCAGGGCCACGTCAACGGCGCGGCCGAGCGTCCGGTGACGCTATATGCGCTCGATTTGCGGCGCAGCACGGCGTGTTCATTCGCGCGAACGGGCTGACACCATGCCGTGGGGGGGCGTTGCGGCGCGCGGTTCCTTTCCCGCGAAACGCGCCGGTCAGTTCGAAAGTTGGGGCGGCGGAAGACGCCGATCGCCGGGTCGGAAGCGTCGTGCCAAGAGACCGGGACGGCCCGATCTCACGTCACTTGCAGTCGCCGCGCGGGCCCCAGAACTGCTTCTCAGCTTGTGGGCAGCGAACGCGAGCGCTCCAAACATCGTGGCGAATGGCGAGCCGGACGAACCGCCGTTGAAGAGCGGCGCCTGGAGGCTGTACAGCGCCAGCACGATCCCGGTCAGCCCGACGCTCTCGGCCAGCATCCGATCATAGCCCAATTGGGAAACAAATCTGTTGGACCTGCACGCGGCCCAGCAAATCACGGCGTATAGGGCGACTCCCAGCACCCCATAGGAATAGAGCGTGCCGATCATCCCGATGTCGCCGGGGTAGAAAATTTGGTTCCTGTCAAAGGTTTGTAGCCGTCCTCACCAAACGAGATCCCGGCTCCGGTGAGCCAGTAGTCGCTCATCGACCACCGCGCGATATCGATCGACGCCACTCGAGCCGACGCCGATTGATCGCTAAAATAGTAGAACGGGTTCAGATCCGGCCAGCGAAGCAGCGCGAACGACACCACCGTTCCGACAACGAAGCCGCCAAATCCCAGGCGTCCGAGCAATCGAACATTTCGTATCGCGAGATAGCCGGCCATCACCACGAACAATACCCAACTGATCGCGCGCGACCCGGTAAGGATCCAGACGAAGGCGAACAACAGGGCCGCCAGGAGGTATGGGATGCTCATCCTGCGAACCAGATTCGTCAGGGAATAAGCCAAGCCGAAGACGATGGCAGCCGCGGCCGGCTGCAGCCTGGCGCCCCGGCCCGCGTCGTCCGCTCCCCGCGACGATGCGCGAGACATCGGTGATGTCGAGTAACCCTTCGCGAAGCGCATAGGTCGCCCACATAGAAAATCGCATAGCCGCAGCATAGAAGGTAGAACCACCGCATCAGGCGACCGAAGGCGCGATCGTCGATGACGAGGGAAAACAAGGAAAACATCGAGAGGCCGATGTATTCTCCACCGGATGACCAGATGAAGTTCTGTCCGCTATAATAAGCAAAAACAAAAATGTAGATCCAAACAACCGCGATCCCGATGATCGAGGTCAATGCTGAGAAGTATTTCTCCCGCAATAGGCAGATTGTGGCTCCAATCATCGAAATCACGCCGGTCATCACGATTGCAATCGTGTGTGCTATGTCTCCCATGGGTCCCATAAGATCCGCGATGAAGGCATAGATGAACATCGATGAGGCCAGCGCGCCAAATGCCAGAAACGCGCTTGCCGGCACCGGAGTCGTCTGGCGATTTCCCGGAATGGGCCTGCTGATCGTGTTCATCGCGAGTCCTAGGATTGCTTCGGGGAGGCTGGATTCAAGGGTGGGGCCGGGGGATTGGTTACACGCCATCGCGGACTGGGGCAACGCGGCGTCACCCGTCGTCACGACGGCGAGGTGGATTGGTCAGCGCGGCCGCTCGCCTCCGAGGCTGCTCAAATCGTGGCGGGGTCTCGCTCTTGCGGGCATTGGCGCCGGGGCTGGGCGCTTGAACGACAGTTGCCTCATGCCGAGAGCATCCATTCCAGCGTTTCTTCCAGGGCATGCGGTTGCCAGCCCGGCAGGATCGAGCGCAGCAGGGTGGCGTCGCCGGCGAGGATTGCGACTTCGTTGCGCCGCATCAACTTCGGGTCGACCTCGACCTCCATCCGGTGCCCCGTGATCCGCGATGCAGCCGCCAGGATATCGCGGATGCTCCAGACCTTGCCAGTGCAGACGTTGATCACCGGTGTCTGGGGCGGATCGAGGCTGAGCGCGGCGTAGGCGCTCGCGACCGAGCGCACGTCGCCGAAATCACGCTCGACATCGAGATTTCCCAGGTGGATCACCGGTTCCCGCGGCGGAAATGCCCAACGATCTTGGGGATCAGAAACTGTCGCTCTGACCGGCGCCGGTATAGTTGAACGGTCGGGTTACGGTGATGTGGAGGCGGTCGCCCCAAAGCCGCGCGCCGCATTCCATCGCCCATTTGCTCACTGCATAGTGGTTGGCCGGATTCGGAGGAGTCGCTTCGTCCAGATAGCCGGCGGTGCCGTTTCCGTAGATGTTGGCGCTGCTGGCAATCAGCACGTGCGCGGTGGGCGCGGCCTTGGCCACGGCATCGAGCAGGTGGAAGGTTCCGATCTGGTTGACGCGATAGAAAGCCTCGAAATCGTCCGAGCCGATGAACGTGATCGCCGCCAGGTGGATCACCCGGTCGGGCCGCGCCTGCGCGACCGCAGAGCGGATCGCCGCCGGATCGGCGATCTCGCCTTCGAAGCAAATTACCTCGCAACCGCGCAACTCGAGTTCCGGGACCAGATAGCTTCCCGTGAAGCCGCTGCCGCCCGTCACGAGGATTCGCATCAGAAGGAGGCCCCGCGCTGGTTTCGAGCGATGTCGGCGGCCACCATGATCCGACACAGCTCCTCGAGCGACGTCGAACTCTTCCATCCGAGCAGCCGCTCCGCTTCTCCTCGCCGCACCCGATCAGCAAATCGACTTCGGCGGGGCGATAGAATTTCGGATTGATCCGCACCACCTGCTTGCCGGTAGCGGCGTCGGCGCCGACTTCGTCCTCCGCGCTCCCGCTCCATTCGACCGTGATGCCGACCTCGGCAAAGGCGAGCCTGACGAACTCGCGCACGGTGGTCGTCCGCTCGGTCGCGAGCACGAAGGTCTCGGGTTCGTTGTGCTGCAGCATGCGCCGCATTCCCTCGACATAATCCTTGGCGAAACCCCAGTCGCGCTTCGCGTCGATGTTGCCGAGCTCAAGCGTATCGAGCTGGCCGAGGTGGATCTTGGCCACGCTGTCGGTGATCTTGCGCGTCACGAATTCGCGGGCCACGCAGCGGAGATTCGTGATTGAACAGGATGCCGCTCGTCGCGAACATGCCATAGCTCTCGCGATAATTGATCGTCATCCAATGGGCATAGAGCTTCGCGATCCCATAGGGGCTGCGCGGATAGAAAGGCGTGTCCTCGTCTTGTGGGATCGCCTGGACCTTGCCGAACATTTCAGAAGTCGACGCTTGATAGAAACGGATGGTCGGGTTGACGATCCGTATCGCCTCGAGCAGGTTTGCCGCGCCCAGCCCAGTGATGGTTCCGGTCGTCAGCGGCTGATCGAACGATACTCCGACGAAGCTCTGAGCCGCGAGGTTATAGACCTCGGTGACTTCGGTCGCATCGAGCAGCCGCACCGCCGATCCCTGGTCGGTAAGGTCATATTCGACCAGGTGAAGATTGGGGTGATCGGCGACGCCGAGTTCCTCGAGGCGCCACAGATTTACCGAGCTGGTGCGGCGGAAGGTGCCATAGACCTGATAGCCGCGCTCGAGCAGATTTTCCGCGAGATAGGCGCCGTCCTGTCCGGTGACGCCAGTGATCATTGCCTTCATTCGCTGTCTCCAGGAGCGCCCGCCCCAATCTCGTTCAAAGATCCGAGGCCGCCGCGCAAAGCAGTCTGCCCGTTACGTCCCAGTGCCGATCATGCGCCGCATAGGCCGCCGCGGCGCGGGCATAGGCCCCCAGCCGATCGGGATCGTCCAGTATCTCTCCGATCCGCAGCGACAGCGATTGCGGATTGCCGGCCTCGAACAGCAGGCCGCGTTCGTCGTCTCCCACCACGTCGCGAAGCGGCGGGAGATCGCTGGCAATGACGGGTCGCTCGAGGCTCATCGACATCAGCGCGACCGCACTTTCGTAGATTCGCAGATAAGGGAGGGCGACGACGTCGGGCCGCGCGATAATAACTCGCAACCTTCTCATCCGGAACATGGCCGATGTCCAGGCGAACCCGCGGATCCAGTCCGTGCGCCTGGACGAAGGCGCGATATTCCGCCTCTTCGTCGGGCTTCATCTTGCCGGCGACGACCACCAGCAATCGTTCGGCATCGCGGTGGTCGACGATCGCATCGAGCAGCACGTGGAGCCCCTTCTCGCGACGCGGATTGCCGAAGAAGAGGATGATCAGCGCGTCGCCGGGCAGACCGAGCGCCGCGCGCGCGTCGGCCATGGACGGCGGCGCGGGGAATTGCGCGATATAATTGCCGGAAGGAATCACCTGCACGCGCTGATCGATCGTGCCCAAGGCCCTGCGCAACGCGGCTTCGGAAAAACCGTTGTGGACCACCATCAGGTCGCAATTCCTGGCGATGCTCGCCAGCTTGGGCCGGTCGTTGGGCTGATCGAGCCGCTCGACATCATGCACGATCGCGATCGTTTTCAGGCCAGCCGGTGTGCCGCCGCGAAGGTGAAGAGTTCGAACCGGTCCATCTTGAAGAGATGGTACACGCAGACGCGGGCCCCTTTGCGCCGCGCGGACAGCACCGCCAGCGCCAGATCGCGCAGGAAACGGATCCCGCGGATCGCCTTGGGATCCTTGCCGTAGATGCGTTTGAAGGTCTGCACCTTCTCGTAGGGAGCGCCCGCGTCGGTCGAGCCCGGAAGCGAGTAGACGATCACCCGCTGGCCTTGCCCAACGAGAGCCTTCGCCTGGTTGTCGGTGTAATAGTGCATACCGCCATGCGAGCCGATCGGATCGACGATCGCAAAGGTGCTCCGGATCGCGGTCATTTCCGGCGCCAATATTGCTCGACCAGTTCCTTGTATTGCGGATGTTGCCGCGGCTCGACGCGCCGAACACGATCGATTCGATGTTCGGCTGGGCGCACACCCATTCGATCGCCTCGGCCGCCGGCAGCGCGCCCGAGGCGAAGACCGACATGGCGATCGCGCGGAACTGCTTCTCGCGCAGCGTGCGCTCATAGGCTTCGAGCCCGCCGCACATGCGAAAACCGATCTTGTTGATGTTCGAGCAGACGATCGGGTTCTCGATCCCCAGTTCCTCGAGCACGTCGACCAGCATCGGCATGTTCATCGTGATGAAGCCGGGCTCGGCGCCATAACGGTTGCGGATGTGATCGGCGAAGATGCGGAAGGCCTCGTTGAAACCGAGCCCGAGCAGCAAGTCGACGACGACGTTCTGGACGAAGACGACTGGCGTGTTGAGCCCGCGGAACATCTTCATCTCGGCGTCGATCAGCAACGTGCCGATGCCTTCGACATCCTTGCGCGCGATCGACATTCCGCCGCGGAGCGCGGCATTGATCAGCCCGTCGTCGGGCATGAAGCGCCTGAGCGCGCCGAGCATGCCGTCTTCTGTGACGGCATTCGCATATTTGTGCGCATAGGGCATGCACGGGAGGAAGACGAAGTCGGCGTAGCGCGTCGGGTTGGCCCGCATGTGGTCTGCGACCAGGCCGATGCGATCGTGCGTGGTGCACATGAATGTGCGCACGCCTTCGTCATAGGCGGCGTCGAGCACGTCGATAACGGTGCCGATATCCTGGAAGCGCATCGACTGCGCGCGCGCCTTTTCCTCGGACATGTGGTTGACGCCGAAGAACTGGTTGTCGCCGAAGAGCAGCTTGTCCATTTCAATCCCCGATTGGAATTCGAGTTCAGCGGCCGAAGAACGAGAGACGCTTCTTCGCCGCAGGCTTGCGGATCGCCGCGATCGTCTCGCCCGGGCCGCGCTCGGCATCGCCGATGATCATCGCGATCACCTGGTCGGTGGAAGCGGCGCCGGCGAAGCCGTTGACGTTTTCGCGCAGCGCATCCCGGATGCAGGCGACGAAATAGGCGATTTGCGCCGAATATTCCTCGCCGCGGATGTAGAAGTCGACTTCCTCGGTGAGTTCGGTCGTGTAGCGGACGGTCCAGCCCTCGCCGAAGCCCTCCAGCGGCGGGGCGCTCGCGCGCCGATAGATCTGCACTTCCTGGCGGTCGGCATAGATGCGCCCGGCGGTTCCCCAGACGGTGATCTTGGTCGACATCTTGCGGTAGGATTCATCGCTCCAGTTGACCGAGACCTGGGCGGTCACCCCGCCGTCGAAATAGAGCGTGCCATAGACTTCATCGTCGGTGTCGCGCGAGAAGACCTTGCCCAGCACGCTGCCGCCGCCCGCTTTGGGCATTCCGAAATACCAGTTGAGCAGGTTGATCGGATGCGCCGCGTAATCATAGAGGCAGCCACCGCCCTCGCTGCGCTGGGTGCGCCAGGTCGAGCCCTTGGGCTTGAGCACGACGGGCCCATAAGCCTCCGCCATGACATGCGTGACCGTGCCGATCGCGCCGGCGTCGAGCAGCCGCTTGACTTCCTGAAACGCGCCGACGAAGCGGTAGTGATAGCCGACTTGGTTCACCAGGCCCTTGGCCTCGGCAAGCTCGGCCAGCGCCGCCGAATCCGCGGGATCGAGCGTGAACGGCTTTTCGCAGAAGACGTGGAGTCCCTTCTCGAGCGCCGCGCGCACCATGCCCGCGTGCGCGCTGGATGGGGTCGCGATGATCACCGCATCGAGCGCCACTTCCTCGAGCATCTTGGCATAATCGGTGTAGGTCGTGAGCCCGGTATATTTGGCGAGCACGTCGAGGACATAGCCGGTCGCGTCGCACACTGCGGCGACCTCGACGTCCCGGAGGGGATTGATCAGGCCGAGATGCGAGATACCCATCTTGCCCAAGCCAACGACGGCAACGCGAATCATGAAACCTCCACGGTGTTTGCAGACCGCCCCGCACGCGCAGAGGCGAGAGGGGGGTGGAACCCAAGCAGGAGCTGCTCATACTGGCCTGCCACATGATCCCAAGTGAATTCCTCGAGATAGCGCCGCCGGGCCGCAGCCTGCATTTGCGCGAGCTGAGAACGGTCCGCCAGAACTTCTGCCAACACCGCTCCGAATCGCTCTTCGGTGTCGAAGTAGCGCGCCGCGTCGCGCGCGACCCAGCGATTGTAGGGATTGTCGTGCGCGATCACTGGATTGCCTGCGGCGAGCGCCTCTACCAGCGAAGGATTGGTCCCGCCGACGGTGTGACCGTGGAGATAGGCGATCCCGTGATAGCGCAGCGGCGCGAGCTTGTCGGTCCCGAAGATCGCGCCGAGGAACAGCACCTCGTCGCTTGCGGCCTCCATCACCGCGCGGTGATAGGGATCGGACTCCTCATAGTGTCCGACGATCGCCAGCTTGACGCCACGCGGGCTCGCCGAAAAGGCGCGGACCATCTCGAGGATGGTGTTCTCGGGAATCGGACGGGCGACGAGCGTCATATAGGTGCCCGGCGCAAGTCCGTAATCGACCAGCGAATCGGCGGGAGGGTTGTTGACCGGATCGGCGCCATAGGTGATCGTGGTCAGCTTGCGCTTAGGGGCGCGGGTCTGGAGATATTTCTCGATCTCGGGATGATCGGCGATCAGATGATCGCCGTAGAGCGCGGCGAAACGCTCGTTGACATAGAGCAACGCCTGCTTGAGGAATCCCCAGCGCGCGCGTTTCCACTCGATCCCGTCCATGTTGATGATGTTCGGAATCCGCTTCAATCGCTGGCGGAAATTATACATGCCGGTGTTGTAGCCGAAGGTGAGGCACAGATCGCCGAACTCGCACGCGTGCCGGATCGATCGCCAGTCGAACAACGACGTGCCCCGCCAGCCGGGCTTGTCGACCGGAATGGTGACGCGCTCGATTCCTTCCCAGACGTCGGTCGTGATCGGTCCGGTGCCGAACGCTTGGCAATAGACGACGACGCGCCATCCCTTCCGCACCAGATAGCGCGCGACGTTTTCGGCCGCGGTCTCGAACCCGCCGTAGTTGCCCGGCACGCCATGCGTCCCGAGAATCCGCACTGTCAGCGTCCATGTCCGTCACCGCAATGCCATACCGGAGCGTTGGTCCAGCAGCTTCCGCGATGTCAGGCGCGCCCCCGCACGGCCGCGATCGCTGCGGACCCCCGTCGCGCCGATGCTGCTCCCCTCGGTCGCGCCCCGCCATCGGCGTGCGAGACCTGACGAGAGCGATTCAACACTGCTCCAGACAATCAAATTGGCCATGCGCCTTGTGTTACCCTTCAACCGCTCGTGCACCTCATACTGCACCGCAGCATCCCGTCGTGGAAAATTCGTTTAGGGCAAGTCCCCGCCGGCCGCGTGATCGGATTGCCTGCGGCGCCATTCATCCGCCGCTGATGAGGCCGCGCTTTTCCAGCTCCTTGAGCGACGCGTCATAGGTCGAAGACGTGCCGGTCTCGGTCAGCGTCTCTCGAACCCATCCGCAAAATCCAGACAAGCCTTCGTCGAAGCTGATCGACGGGGACCAGCCGAGCGCCTTTTTGGCAGCGTCGATCGCGGCGAAGTTGTGGCGGATGTCACCCGCGCGGAACCTGCCCGAAATCCGGATATCGCCCCGATAGCCGTAATTGCGCGCGAGCGCGTTCGCCAATTCGAGGACGGTCGTCGCTTTGCCGGTGCCGATGTTCGCCACATGGACGCCCGACAGTTCGCCATGGGCCGCGGCGACATTGGCCAGCGCGACATCGTCCACGTGCACGAAATCCCGGCTTTCGAGCCCGTCCTCGAAGATCTCGACCGGTCGGCCAGCGAGCATCTCGCGCGAGAAGATCGAGAGGATGCCCGTATAGGGGTTGTTGAGCGATTGGCCCGGGCCGTAGACGTTTTGATAGCGTAGCGCGACGGTCGGGATGCCGCGCGCATGCCCCATCGCGAGCATCAGATGCTCCTGCGCGAGCTTGGTCACCGCATAGACCGACGCGGGCGCGAGCGCCGCGGCCTCGGTCGTGTGCGCGGCGGCGATGGGCGCCGCACAAACCGGGCAAACCGGTTCGAATCGTCCCGCTTCGAGCGCGGTGACGTCGCGTTCGCCGGGATAGACGATGCCATGCTCGTCGCAGGTGTAGCTGCCCTCGCCATAGACCGAGCGCGACGACGCGATCACCAGACGGCGGACCTCGCCCGGATCGTTGACCAGCGCTTCGAGCAGGATCGCGGTGCCCATCACGTTGACGTCGTTATAGCGGATGATGTCGTACATCGACTGCCCGGTGCCAGTTTCCGCGGCCAGATGGACGACCGCGTCGAACCGCGGAACCAGCTCGAACATCAGGTCGCGGTCGCGCACGTCTCCCTTCACCACCTGGGCGACCCGAGAAGCCATCTGGTAGGTGGGCGAACTCTCGATATCGGTGCCGTGGATCTGCTCGGAAAAATTATCGAGCACGGTCACGCTGTCGCCGCGCTCTGCCAGCGCGCGGCGGTCCGCGAGCCGATGAAGCCGGCCCCGCCGGTGATCAGGATGCGCATTGCCCCAAAATTCCTTCTCGTCGATGCCGCTCAGGGCCGTCCCATTGCAAAGCCCTCGCGGATCGCCCGCAGGCGAACCATCAGTTGATGCGACGTATCGCCCTTGATCGCCACCCCGCGCGACGCCGATCGCCATTCCCGCCGCAGCGCTATAGGCTGCCCAAAGCAAGCCGTGAAACTTGCGCGCGTAATAAATCTGGTTGCGCGCGAGATAGCGGATACTGAAATCGGACATCTTGCCGCCCGTCGAGGCGCTCACCTTGTGGAGCAGGATCGACGTAGGATCGACGACCAGCTTCATCTTCGCCCGCTTCATGCGCCAGATGAAATCGGTATCGTCCCAATAGACGAAATAGCGCTCGTCATCAGCCCGATCCGTTCGAACACGGTGCGATCGAAGAGCACGCAACACGTCGGCGTATAATCGGTATGGAAGGTCGCCTGCCCGACGCTCGACAGCGGCTCGCCCGCATGATCATGCGACGGCATGATCCCGCGCGCCCAGCGGGTGAACGAGCCGCCGCCGTACCAGATCCGGTCCGGCGCGTCGAAATAGGGGATCAGCGGCGAGATCGCATCCGCCCCCGCGCGGCTCATCTCCGCATCCAGCCGCGAAAGCAGGGCAGGTCCGAATTCCACGTCATTGTTGATCAGCATGATCCTGCGCGCGCCTTGGTCGAGCCCCGCCCGGATCCCCTGGTTGTTTGCGGCCGCGACGCCGAGGTTGCCGTCGTTGAGGATGACCGACACCCGCGAGTCGTCGATCGCCTTGAGCATCTCGACCGTGCCGTCGCGGCTCTGGTTGTCGATCACCACCAGATGCCAGTCCGCGTCCCGCTGAGCGAGCAGCGAAGCCATGAACGCATCCCAAACGCCGGTGGCGTTGTAGGTGACGGTGACGAGCACGAGATCCGGCAAGCCCGCTACTCCCGGATCGCCGAGAATTGATAGCCATAGGCAAAGTGATCGACGGCGATACCCAAGGTCAGTCGGTTCCCGAGATTATCCTTGGTGCCATAGAGCTTGGGTACGATCTTGATATCTTTGAAGCCGGTTGCCGTCAGCAATTCGACGATCGTGGCGCGCGAGAAGAAGCGCAGGTGCGTTCTATCCATAATCCCCGATTCGACATACTCCCACTTGCCGGTCAGCAGCAACGGAAAGGTCACCCTCCAGTTGCGCACATTGGGCAGCGCCCCCACGAACTGGCCACCGGGGCGCAGCAGCGTCGCGAGCCGGCCGAGCGTCTGCCAGGGGTCCGCGACATGTTCCAGCACATAGCTTGCCAGCAGAAGATCGTATCCGGATCCGATCCGCTCGACGGGAATCTGATCGACGTCGCCCGAAAGGATGGTTGCCCCCGGGCAGCGCGTGCGCGCCATGTCCGCGACGGCGGGGACATATTCGACTCCCGTCACGCGCGACGCGCCCTGATCGAGATAATGCGCGAGCATGGTGCCCGACGCGCAGCCGATCTCCAGCACCGAATGGGCCGGCACCGTCACGAGACGCAGGAGGTCGGTCTGATCGTGGTCGTAATATTGCGCCGCGTCGATTTGCTGAGGGGCGGAATTCATTTGACGTCTTCCCACCGGCCGGTTTCGCGATTGTAGCGCTTGATGAGCCGCGCGGGCGAGCCCACCACCATGCTGTAAGGCTCGAACGACCGCGTCACCACGGCGTTGGCGCCCACGACGCTGAATTCTCCCAGTGTCACGCCGGGCAATATACGCGCGCCATAGCCGATGAAACAGCGGCGTCCGATCGATACCGGTCCGCGCGAGACGAGATGCTGCTGCATGATGGGGCCGCCCCCGGGATCGTTGCCATGCTCCGAATCCGCCACATAGACATGTTCGCTCAACACGCATCCGTCCCCGATCGCGACATGGTCCAGGCATGTAATGCAGGCATAGCGGCCGATATAGACCTCATCGCCGATCTCGAGGCGCGGCGAGTAGGTCTTGCCCATGTACTGCGGGATCGTCGAGAGCCATGAATATTCGCGTATCGTGGTGCCACGGCCGAAATACATGTGCTCGGGATGGTCGATCGTGCGCGGACGATACAGCGTGAGCTTGGGCTGCCGGCGCAACAGTACGAGCGGCGGGAGCGCACGGATTCGGGTGAAGAGATTGCCGATCCTGCCGATCATGACGCGGCACCGATCCGCTGCGGCCGAAGGCGCCGTTCGATCAGGATGCGCGCGAACTCCCGATCGGCAGCATGAAGCGCGAGGAACCATACCGACAGCAATGTCGTCGCGCCGACCGCGACGAGTCCGACGATTTCGAGGTTGGGCCCGAGCAGCAGGTTCGCCGCGCATCCGACGATCGCGATGGGAAGGATCGCGGTGGCAGGAGTGAGCACGCAGGCGCGGAAATAGGCCCAGCGCGACATGCCGTCCAGCGCCTGGCGCAGGGGATGCTGCCACAGCATCAGCGAAACGCCGCAGCTCCCGCCGACGATCTTGGCGAGCGCAACCCCCACGGCCCCCAGCGGATGCGCGAGCGCGATGCTCGTCACGATGCTGATCGCGCCTTCGGCGAGCGGAGTGGCGATCATCTTGCGCTGCTGGCCGAGGCCGATCGCGATCGTCACATAGGGGAGCATCGCGTTGCGCAGGATCGTCGCGGTCGCGAGGATCGCGAGGATCGGTGTCGCATATTCGGCGTAATGGCTGCCGAGCCACCATCTGAGCAGGACGTGCCCCTCGAAGACCAAGGGGCGCCGCGGCGAGGATCGATGCCCCCATGATCAGCCGCGAGCCACGCGTGAGCAGCGTCTTGAGCGCTTCTCCCGAAGCCTCCGGGAGGCTCGCCGCTGCCGGCACCAGCGCGCTCGCGAGCGACGAGAGGGTGCCGCCGATCAGCGTTACGAGGGTGACGCTGACGGCGAAAAACGCGGTGGCGCCATAATCGTAGCGACCGACGATGATCAGATCGAGGCCGCTGACCAGCAGCATCGCGAAGTTCCAGACGGTGAGGCTGAAGCAAAAGCTGGCAAGCTCACGACGATCATGGTCTCGCGCCATTCGTCGCGGGTTTAGGTGGGAGCGTGCGTCCGCGTCCGCCAAGCATACCAGAGCGCGACGACTGTCCCGACCGAGATCAGCGCATAGACCATTCCCAGAACGCCCAGATTGCGCGAAAAGCCGGCCGCGACCAGCCCCGCCGCGAGCAGCAGCCGGCCGAGCCCCTGGATCTTCGCGGGCACGTCGGACCGCTGCCGGCCGGTGAAAACCGCCGCGAACACCGAGGATGGCAGATTGATCGCCAATGCCAGCCCAACCAGAATGATTGCGAGCCGCGTCTGACCGATCAGCGCGGGCGAAAGGTTGGGCACCAGCCGTTCGATGAAGATCGCGACGCAGCAGATCGCCAGCCAGCCGACCGTGCCGGCAACCACCAGGAACCAGAAGGCGGTGGTGACGATACCGTCGCGTTGCGCATAGTCCGAACGGGCTTCGGAATAGGCGACGAAGCGCGCGACGGCCATCTGGATACCGAAGCCGACAGCGCGACATAGGTGCCGATCTGCAGCGCGAGCGCCCAGGCGCCATATGCCTCCGGCGTCAGCAGGCGCGTGAGGAACGGTGGCACGAGAACGGCAACCACCGCGCCCGAGCTGCCGTTGATCGCGTTCCAGATCGCGTTGGATAAGACCTTGGCATTCACGAAATCAGTATCCGGGCTGCGCGCTGCTTGCGTGGAGGCAGCGGGCTTTACCAGTCCTCGTTGGTGACATTCCGAGTCGGGACCGCGGCGAACGCCTCCCGATCAGCGCCCCGCCCGTCACCGCGATGCCAGCGCCGCACGGGCGACCAGCGGCCTCCACCAATTCTCGCGCGCCAGATACCAGGCGAGCGTCTCGGCGAAGCCTGAGGGAAATCGCGCGCGGGTGAATAGCCGAGGTCGCCGCGAATCTTGGTCTCGTCGATCGCATAGCGCCGATCGTGGCCCTTTCGATCCTCGACATAGGTCATCAGGGTCGCGGTGCTCTCGCCGCGCGCCGCGGGCGCATCGGGGAAGCGATGTGCGAGGGCCGGATCGGCTTCGAAGGCCGCGTCGATGCCGCGGCAAATCTCCTCGACGACACGGATGTTGGGCAGTTCCTGCCCCCCGCCAATGTTGTAGACCTCGCCCGGGGTGCCGTTGCGCAGCACGAGCCCGATCCCCGCGCAATGATCCTCGACGTGCAGCCAGTCGCGCACGTTCATGCCGTCGCCGTAGATCGGCAGCGGCTTGCCCGAGAGCGCGTTGAGCACGAAGAGCGGGATCAGCTTTTCGGGGAATTGATAGGGACCATAGTTGTTCGAGCAATTGCTCGTCGTGACCTGCAGCCCATAGGTATGGTGATAGGCGCGAACGAGATGGTCCGACCCGGCCTTCGACGCCGAATAGGGCGAATTGGGCGCATAGGCGGTGGTCTCGCTGAACGCGGGCTCGTCGGGGACCGAGCGAGCCATAGACTTCGTCGGTGGAGACGTGGTGAAAGCGGTGCGGCGTGCCGCTGCCCCGATCGAGCCATGCCGTCTTCGCGGCCTTCAACAGGCTGTGCGTGCCGACGACGTTGGTCATCACGAACGCATCCGGACCGGTGATCGAGCGATCGACATGGCTCTCGGCGGCGAAATGGACGATCGTGTCGATCGCATGATCGGCAATGATGCGGCCGACCAGCTCGGTATTGCAGATGTCGCCGACGACGAGCTCGACCTCGGGGACGTCATCGAGGTTGGCGCGATTGCCCGCATAGGTGAGCGCATCGAGCACCACGATCTTGTCGTCCGGCGCGATGCGGCGCCAGTGATGCACGAAGTTCGCCCCAATAAAACCCGCGCCGCCCGTGACGATCAGATTTGCCATGCGTCTGCCTTTGCGTTCCCGTCCGATCGGCGGCGCCGCGCGCTTCGCCAGCCGTGACGGGCCGTACGCCCTCGATGGAGCGGAGAAAATCCGGAAAGAGCAGGTCGTTCGCGAACCCGCTTAGATGATCGGTGTCGAAATACAGAGGCTTGCCGTCGATATATCCCCCACAGATATTCTTGATGCATAAGCTCGGAAAGGGATCCCACAAGGTCGTGCCGGGTATCGATCTCGCGATCGCGCGCAGCACCTCGAGCGGCCTTTTCCGGCGCAATTCCATCTCGGCACGTGGCACGTCCCAGCCTGGCGCGCAATAGCTGCTGGAGCGATCGAACCAGTCGGCGCAGCGGAACAGCGCGGTCGGAATCGTGGGCTTGGGCGCTTCGAGCACGAGGCCCGCTCCGCGGTCCGCGAGCGGTCGGAGCATGGCCGCGGCGGTCTCTATTGCCGCGTTGCTCGCGGCCAGCGGGCGGGCGTCCAGTTGAGCGGTCGGCGTGCCCGGCGCGTCCCATTCATCCCGAAAACGCGGGGTGTAGAGCCCGGACACGAATACGACATCGCCCGGCCGAGCGCGGCTTTCGATCTCGCGCGTCACCCGCGCGCGAAACCCGGCACATTCCGGCTTTTCGGTGTTCCCCTCGGGCTTGAACAGCGCGCAGCCGCCCACCGTGTAGAGCCGGACCTCGAACTGTCCGGACGCGGCGACGCGATACAGCATCCGCTCATAGGCTCCGGCGTGTGAATCGCCCGCCACGAACAATGTGCGGCGCCGGGCCTTCGCGCAGCGCGGGGCGAACACCATCTGCTTGCCGCCGAACAGGCCGGAAACACTCGCCTCGACCGGGCAATCGCCGGGGACGGCGCGAGGGTGCGAATAGGGGTCCCACTCGGCGCGCTCGTTGGTCCTCGAAAGCCCGATTACCGCTTGGCGAGGAACAGCCCGGCGCCGACCATGCTCACCGCCGCCGCGGTGGCGGCAAAACCGCCGAAAAAACCGAAGCCGGCTGAGCCCACGGATGCGCGAGTCGTAGCGCAGCGGGACCTCGACCCAAGTGTAGCTCGCGACCGCGAGGCCGAACATGAGCAGCAGCGCGAGCAATTGCAGCGGCACCGTGTCGAGGCCCACAGTCCAGCGCATCAGCACCACGACGCCCCAATGCCACAGGTAGAGCGAATAGCTGATTCGCCCGATGAAGCGCATCGGCGGGAGTTCTAGCAGCCGGTCCAGCCAGCCGCCCGGAAACAACCATACGGCTGCGATCAACACCGTCGTCGCGAGGCATGGCCATAGCGCGCCCGGAAACGGGAATCCCGCGTCCGCGGTCCAGACGAAACTGGCGAGCAGCGCCGCGAGCGCGAGCGCGGAGAGGACCGCGACCGCCGCCCGGCGCGAACGGCTCGCATTGCCCGGTGCGAGTCCATCGAACTGGCAGCGCAGCAGCAGACCGAGGCCCAGCTCCCAGAAGCGTGTCGGGAGCATGTAGAAGGCGAATTCGCGCCAGGTCTGGGTGAAATGCCAGCAGGTCCATAGCGACGCGAGGCACGCCGCCGCGGTCACCATCAGCATCGCCCGGCGCATCCGCGGTCGCGAGTTGCGGCGGATGATCAGGAAATAGGAAAGGAACGGGAAGAGCAGATAATATTGCTCCTCGACCGCCAGCGACCAGGTGTGCGTGAAGGTGTTGTACTCGCTGGTCGCGGAAAAATAATCGCCTGCCTTCCACAGCAACGCGAAATTGCTCGCGCCAAACAGCGATGCGACACCGGTGGCTTCGATGAATTTGGTCGCGGGCGCGTAGGGCAGGAAGAGGGCGCCGAGGACGAGCAATACCACCGCATAGGCGAACAGCGCCGGGAGGATGCGCGTGAAGCGCCGCCGGTAGAACCAGACGAAATAGTCGACGAATCGCGTCCTGCCCGAATCGTACACCGAATGCGCGACGACGAAGCCCGAGATGACGAAGAAGATGTCGACGCCGACGAACCGCCGGGAAGCAACCGGCGTTGACGTGAAACAGCGCCACCGAGAGCACAGCGAGCGCGCGCAGCCCATCGATTCCGCCGATGAAGCGGGGTGCGGCTTGCTTCGGGGGCGGGGAGCGCCGCGGCCTGGCCGACCGGCGCTGGACTAGCCATGCTCCGCGATTTCCGCGAGCATCGCGCGAAGATTGGCGCGCCAATGCGGCGACGCGCGCCCCAGCGCGGCAAAGGTGGAGCGCTTGCCGAGCACCGAATACGGGGGACGTCGCGCCGGCGTCGGAAAATCCACGGTATCGATCGGTATCACCGGCACCGCCGCCGCCAGCAGCCCGGCCGCGATCGCTTCCTCCTGGATCGCCACGGCGAAATCATACCAGCTGGCCGCGCCGCTGTCGGTGTAGTGATGGATGCCGGTCAGCCCATGGCCGGCGAGCTGCCACAGCGCGACGGCCAGGCCGGGAGCATAGGTGGGCGTGCCGATCTGATCGGCGACGACACGGACCTCGGGTCGCTCGGCCATCAGGCGCAGCATCGTTCGAACGAAATTCGCGCCCGTTGGCGCATAGACCCAGGCGGTGCGTACAATCAGGGCTTCCCGCCCGCCAGCAGCTCGCCGCGCGCTTGGTGCGGCATAGGCGCCGAGCGGATTGGTGGGCGCGTCGGGCGCGTAGGGGGTGCCGAAAGACCGTCGAACACGAAATCGGTCGAAACGTGAACGAAGCGGGCGCCGGCGTCGCGCGCGGCCGCCGCGAGCAAGCCGACTGCGGTCGCATTGACGGCATATGCCGCGGCTTCATCGGCCTCGGCCTTGTCGACGGCGGTATAGGCGGCGGCATTGAGGATCAGAATCGGGCCGGATTTCGGCCACGGCCGCTCGAACGCTCGTTTCGCTGGTAATGTCGAGAGTATCGATATCGTGGCTCACGACTCGGTCCCGGCAGGCGCGGTCGCGGCCAAGCCTCGGCCGAGCTGGCCCAGGCCGCCGACGATCAGCGCCCTCACGCGAAGGCCTCGATCTCGGCGAGCGTCGTGCCTGCCCGGTCCTTGGCCGAGAGCTGAAGCTCGATCCCGTCCACCGGCCATTCGATCCCCAGCGCCGGATCGTTCCACAGCAGCGAATGGTCCGAGGCCGGCTCATAGAAAGCGGTGCATTTGTAGAGGAAGTCCGTATCGTCCTCGAGCGTCAGGAAGCCGTGGGCAAAGCCTGGCGGAATCCAGAAGAGCCGCTTGTTGCTCGCGCTCAACTCCACCCCCGCCCACTTTCCGAAACCGGGCGAAGAGCGGCGCAGATCGACGCCACGTCCCACACCGCGCCCGAGACGACCCGCACCAGCTTGCCCTGCGGATTGGGGTTCTGGAAATGCAGGCCGCGCAGCACGCCCCTGGCGGAGCGGCTGTGATTATCCTGGACGAAAGCGAAATCCAGCCCGGCGGCGGCGAAACGCTGCGCGTTCCAGCTTTCGAGGAAGAAGCCGCGATGATCTCCGAAAACCTGAGGCTCGATGACCAGCGGCCCTGAAATGCCGACCTCGAGAACCTTCATTTGATTGCTGCCTTGCCTTCCAACAAGCCCATCAAATAATTCCCATAGCCGCTCTTGAGCAACGGGGCTGCTAGTTTCTCGAGCTGGGAATCGTCGATGAAGCCCTGGCGCCACGAGATTTCCTCGGGACAGCAGATCTTGAGGCCTTGCCGCTCCTCCGTGACCCGGACGTACAGCCCCGCATCGATCAGCGAACCGTGGGTGCCGGTATCGAGCCAGGCATAGCCGCGCCCCATGATTTCGACCGAGAGGCTGCCTCGTCGAGATAAATGCGATTGAGGTCGGTGATCTCCAGTTCGCCCCGCGGCGACGGCTGAAGGTCCCGCGCCAGATCCACGACTCGATCGTCGTAGAAATAGAGGCCGGTCACGGCATAATTGGATTTCGGCTCGGCCGGCTTCTCCTCGATCGATACGGCCCGGCCCTTGTCGTCGAACGACACCACCCCGTAAGCGGCGGGATCGCTGACGTGATAGCCGAAGACGGTCGCGCCCGCGGGTCGCGCGTCGGCGCCTTTCAGCAGATCGACCAGCCCGTGGCCGTAGAAAATATTGTCGCCAAGGACCAAGGCGGAAGGATTGCTCCCCACGAAGCTGCGCCGATGTGGAAGGCCTGGGCGAGGCCGCCGGGCTCCGGCTGAGCCGCATATTCGATCGAAAGGCCCAGATCACTCCCGTCTCCGAGCAGCGCGCGAAATGCGGGCTGATCGTTTGGAGTGGTGATGATCAATATTTCGCGGATCCCAGAAAGTATAAGTGTCGACAACGGGTAATATATCATGGGCTTATCATAAACAGGCATTAACTGCTTCGAAACAGCTCGGGTCAAGGGGTACAATCTCGTTCCGGACCCGCCCGCCAGAATTAAGCCCTTCTCATCTATTCATTCATCCTTATCTTGATTCGTCAAATTTTGATCCGGAAGGCGAATCAAAGCAGCGCCCAGTCGGCCAGGTGCCGCGCGATTGCAACAACGATGGAAAGTCTCAGCAGCCCGCTATTGTGTCTCGCATAGCTTCCCCCTGCGGCGTCGCCCCGTATCCCCCCGCCCCGCCACGGATTGGAGCACTGCCGCGGGCGATGCCATACATGGCGTCGCCGGCTCTGCAAAGGTCGGGCGGGAGGCGGTTCTGCCGGGCGGATTGCGCTGTTGTCCGGCGGCGGGATCGCGATGGCGGCCGATCGCCGCTCGCCGAGGGGCGGCCTTGCGGGCCATGATCGCATCCGATAATGGGACCGGGGTCCAATATCTTGTGGTTCGTCGATGTGCTGGAGTGCGTTTGACCGAGTTTTCGCGAAAGCAGCCTCATCGATGGAATGCGCTCCGCTTGGCCCGTCGAGCGACACCCCAGGGTGCGCGTTTTGTGTTGCTCGCGGCATTACTGGCCGCCTGCTTCTTGACGGGTGGTTCCTCGCGAGCCGACGTGCCGCTTCTACTGACGCTTCGGCCGCTGGAAGTGCTGGTGATGACGGCGCTGTTGCTGCTCGGACCGTCGGATTTCGTTCTGTGAAGACTCCGTTGCTGCTCCTGGCGGCATTTGCAGGCGTCATGGCGCTCCAATTGATTCCGCTCCCTTCCGGACTGGTATCGATGCTTCCGGGGCGGGAACGCTATGCGAAGGGTTCGTGATCGCAGGCTCCCCCCCCTGGCGACCGATCTCGCTGACGCCTGATCGCACTTGGAACAGTTTGATCGCCTTATTGACGCCGCTCTGCGTGCTCGTGGCGTATGCCGGGCTGCGAGATGATCAGCGCAAGGCGATTCTGCCGGTACTGATCGGCCTCGCGTTTCTCTCCGCGCTGTTGGGCATTGCCCAGATATCGGGCGGGGGAAACCTCCGCCCTGTACTTCTATGAATTCGAGCATCGCGGCTTTCCGGTCGGCTTTTTGCCAACCGCAATCACGAAGCGGTGCTGCTGGCGATGGCCTTTCCCTTGCTCAACGTCTGGACGAACATGCCGAGCCCCAGCCGGCAATATTCGCGAAACCGACTGATCGCGGCTGCGGCATTGGCGATTTTCCTGGTGCCGATGATGTTCGCGCGCGGGGCTGGCGTGGATGGTGATTGGGATATTGGGGGCCTATTTCGTGAAGCCGCCGCGCCGCGCCGCGCCCGATCAACGGCGCAAGCGCATCGCGGTGCTGAGCGCGATGGCAATCGCTTCGCTGGGGCTGGCGACGGTTTTCATTGTCTGGGGGCGGGCTTTCGCGGTCGATCGCATGCTCGGATCCGCCGAGCAGGAGGAACTCCGGATCAAGTATCTTCCGCTGATGATCAAGATGGTGAAGGATTTCTTTCCTTTCGGGTCCGGTTTTGGTTCCTTCGACCCCGTATTCCGAAGCTTCGAGCCCCTCGAAGTGTTGAGTTCCACTTACTTCAACAATGCCCACAACGACCTAGTCGAGCTGGCTTTGACCGGCGGCCTCCCCGCGTTGGTGGTTCTCGGCGCATTGTTGTGGTGGTTCGGCCGGACGGGGACGACCGCCTTCTCCAAGGCACGAGACGTGAACACCTCGCGGATGCTTGCGCGGGCTTCGGTGGTCATGATCTCGATAATGTTGTTGGCCAGTCTCACCGATTATCCGCTGCGCACGCCCGCTCTGGGGGCGGTGTTTGCGATTGCCTGTGCGTGGTTGGCTGGGTATAGTTCGCGCGGCAGTCCTTCGGCTGATCGGTTGCAAGGGACCGTGGACGCACCTATCGCTTTTGACGCGCGGGCGAGAGCCGGCGCGGGCAAACCCAGATAAAGGGCATTGATCTCAATGAAGGTAACTTACGTCTGCGCGCTGGGCCCTCGGCGCGCTCGTTTCGGGATGCGCGGGCCCCAAATTCGTGGGTCGCCCCGGGTTGGAATATGTTCCGACCGGCGATCTGCCCGCCCCCCAGAGGGAGGATTATGCCATCCCGCCCCGCCCGTATGTCATCGGCCCTTCCGATCAGCTTGCCGTCGACGTTTTCGGTATTCCGGAACTCAGCCTGACCGTGACCGTCGATTTGACCGGTACGGTGTCGCTGCCCTTGACGGGTCCGATCGCCGTTTCGGGCAAGACCTCGAGTGAGGTCGAAACGGAGATAACCGCGCGCCTTCGCGGCCGATATGTCAAGGACCCCCCGCGTTTCGGTCAATATTGCGAACGCGGCCAGCCAGGTCATTACGGTGGACGGCGCCGTCGCCCAGCCCGGCATGTACCCGTTGGTTGGCCGGATGTCGCTCATGCGGGCTGTCGCGCGCGCGTCGGGCACGACCGAATTCGCCCGCGAGAACCATGTGGTGGTCTTTCGGGATTCCGGGGGGAAAAAATACGCGGCGCTTTATGATCTGGCCGCGATTTCGACAGGGAATGTACGACGATCCCGAGATATTCTCTCACGACTTGATTGTCGTTGGAGACTCGCAGGCTCGGCGCATTTTCAAGGATGTGCTGTCCGCCTCGTCGCTGATCACGACCCCCATCATCTACCTTCTGCGCTAATCGTACGCATCGGAAATGAGTGTCATGCAATTCGAACGCGGTGGCCAAGTGCCCTCCCACCCGAATCCCTTCCTTTCGAGGAATCGATCGATCGCGCCGAAGACGATGGCACGTTTCGCATCTCTCAATTTGCGAAACTTCTAGGCATTGCCCGGAAGCGCAAGTGGGCGCTTGCGGGCATGATCACGGCGATGCTGCTGTTGAGCCTGGTCCTAACCATGCTCGCGACGCCCTATTACACGGCGACGGCGGTGATCGAGATCCAGCGCGAGACGAGGAACTTCACCAACGTGGAAGGCGCCGAAGCCGACAAGGATTCGACGGTCGATCAGGAATTCTATCAGACTCAATATGGCTTGCTGCAGGCGCGCTCGCTGGCGGATCGGGTCTCGATCGGCCTGGGCCTTCAAGATGACGCGCACTTCTTCGCGCTGTTCGGCTCAAAGCGCGCAGGCCAATGGTTCGAGGGCGGGCGGCTGAAGAGCGATGCGGCGCCCAGGACCCAGCGCATCCGAGAGGCGGGTGATCTGCTGTTGGAAAATCTCAGGATCAATCCCCAACGCCTTTCGCGCCTCGTCGAGGTCAAATTTTCGAGCCCTGATCCGGCTTTCTCGAAGCGGATCGTCGACGCCTGGGGCACCCAATTCATCCAGGGCACTCTCGAGCGCAGGTTCGATACGACTTCCTACGCCCGCAAGTTCCTGGAAGATCGCCTCGGTCAGCTTCGCACGCGGATCGACGAAGCCGAGCGTCAGCTCGTCACCTACGCGGCACGGGAAGGCATCGTAAACCTGCCGAGCGTCGCCGCGGATAATGGCAATGACCGCAATGGCGAGCGCTCGCTCGTCGCGGAGGATCTCGTCACCCTGAATCGCGAGTTGCTCAAGGCGACCGCCGATCGCGTCTTGGCGCAGAGCCGCCTCGGCGCGGCCGGGGGAAATACCAACGAAGCACTCGCCAATCAGGGCATTTCCGATATGCGCGGTGCCCGGGCGCAGCTTGCGGCGCAATACGCTCAAGATGTTGCAGCAGTTCGAACCCGATTATCCGCCCGCTCAGGCGCTCCGGTCCCAGCTCGCGCAGCTCGACCAGTCGATCGCTCGCGAGGAAGCGCGAGTCCGCAGTACGCTGCAGGAAACCTATCGTGCGAGCCTTCAGCGCGAGCAGCAGCTGACTGGCCGGGTCGATCAATTGAAGGCGGGGGTGCTCGATCTGCGGCGCCGCAGCATCCAGTACAACATCTTCCAGCGCGACGTCGATACCAACCGGCAACTCTATGATGCGCTGCTCCAGCGTTACAAGGAGATCGGTGTCGCCGGCGGCGTCGGGGTCAATAATATCTCGGTCGTCGATCCGGCGGAATTGCCGAATCGTCCGTCGAGCCCCAAGCTCGTGCTCAACCTGCTCCTGGGATTGTTGGCGGGCATCGCCCTCGGCGCTGCGATCGCGTTCCTTCTCGAGCAGATCGACGAGGGCATCGGCGATCCCGCGGAGGTCCAGGAGAGCCTCGACGCCCCGCTGCTCTGCACCATTCCGAAATCGCTTGGCGGGGATCCCGTCGCGGCGCTGGAGGATCCGAAGGAGGCGCTGAGCGAAGCCTATTTCTCGCTTCAGACGAATCTGGCCTTCGCAACCGACCATGGCTTCCCGCACACGCTGGCCGTCACAAGCTCCAGGCCGGCCGAAGGAAAGTCGGTGACGGCCTTCGCCATCGCCAAGACTCTGGCACGGCGGGTCGGAAGGTGTTGTTGGTGGATGCCGACATGCGGTCGCCGTCGGTACACCAGATGACCGGGATCGACGCAAAGCGCGGCCTGAGCAATTATCTGGCCGGTTCGGACGATCTGACGTCGCTCATCCAGCAGACCTCGCACGAAGGGCTTTCGGCGATGGCGGCTGGCCCGCAGCCGCCCAGCGCGGCCGAGCTGCTCGCGGGCGAGCGGCTCGAGCGACTCCTGATCGAGCTGCGCGAGCGCTTCGACTATGTGATCATCGACGCTCCCGCCGGTGATGGGCCTGGCCGACGCGCCGCTCATTGGCGCGCGCGTCGAGGGCACCGTGTTCGTCATCGAGGCGCATGCCACCAAGAAGAGCGTGGCGCGCGTGGCGGTCGGAAGGATGCGGGCGGCGCGGGCGTTGATCGTCGGCGCAATTCTCACCAAGTTCGACGTGAAGCGCGCGCACTATGGCTATGGCTACGATTACGGCTATGGCTACGGCTACGGTCCGCGTGAGTTGACTCCCTCATCCTGACCGGGCCCATGACTGGCAGCATATCGGCGAGATCAATGTGGCGCGAAATTTCCCGCGTCGCATTGATCGTGCTGATGGCTACCCTGCTGCTTTGGATATCCGTTGGTGTCACCATGACGCTGGCGCTGGGGGAGCAAGACCCCGATCGAGCCCTGAACTGGTGGCCCGCGGGTGCCGATTCGCACGCTGCCGCCAGCGCGGCGCTGGTCACTCCCGAGGCGACCTCCGCCGATCTGGTACGCGCAAAGGCGCTCGCTCGCGCGGCACTGCGCCGCGAGCCGATCAACATCACGGCGGCGCGCACGCTTGGCTTGGCGACGGCCGGCTTGGGAGATGCGAACGGCGCGGCCAAGGCGCTAGCCTATAGCGATCGCTCTCGCGACGGGACCTGCCGACGGAGCTTTGGCAGATCGAGCATGCCGTCTCGAACGACGATATCCCCGGCGCGCTCAAGCATTACGACCACGCACTGCGCACCAACCCCGGCGCCCAGGATGTGCTTTTTTCCGGTCCTTGTAGCGGCATCGGACGACGAGCCGGTCACCGGCGAGATGGTGAAGCTGCTCGGCCAGTCTCCCTCCTGGGGGCGGGCCTTCCTGGGCGCCGCCGTGCACAATTCCAAGAACAGCCAGGCCCTAGTAGCCGTGGCCCGCGCCGTTCGGCTCGACATGAGCGACCATGCGGATCGGCTGCTCGCGCAGACCATTATCTGGCGGTTGGCGGAGGAGCGACACTATGCGCTCGCGGCGGACTATTACGGCGTGCTCAGGATGTAAAGCAGCCGCTTCCGGCGTTGCGCAACGGAAGCTTCGAGGCGGAAGACGTGCTTCCCCCCCTGGATTGGTGGCTGAGAGACGAGCCAACGCTTGCCGCCGTTCGACAGGCGCGACCCGACGGTGCGGCCGGTTCGGCGCTTACCCTGATCGGAAGCGATGGGCGCGGCGGCGAGGCCGCGCATCAACTCCTGCTGCTGGCACCTGGCACCTACCGTCTCACGGGACTGGCGGGGGGCGCTCAGGCGGCAGCCGATTGGCCCATCATCTCGCTCGAATGCGCGGAAGGGGCGCCCCCGATCCTGCATGAGAAGCTGAGCGGCGATTCCAAGCCGGCGGTGCGCTTCTCGTACGACGTCGTCGTTCCACGGGAGCGTTGCGCCGGCCAATGGCTCCGACTTGCGATCGATGCGGCCGACGACAATACCGAGGTGTGGGTCGACGAATTGAGCGTTGCCCAGCGATAGCTCGTCTGGCGCTAGCGTTGCGCCGGGATCATTCCGGCCGCGGCTCCGCTGGCGGGCAAGGCCGGTGTGGCGTGCGGGGAACCGATGCTGCGCTCAGGTCACGACGTGGTCTGCAGCACCCAGCGATCGCCGCCCTCGAAGCCCATTGCGGTCAGCTTGCCGCCGGCATAGGCGCCGGTGTCGAGCCCGATCCGATGGCGCGCCAGCTCGACGTCGGCCGAGATCGTATGGCCATGCACAACGATCTTCTCGAGGATACCGTCGTGATCGAGGAATTCATCCCGGATCCAGCGCAGGTCGCTCGGCCGCTGGCGGGCGAGGGGCTCGCCGGGGCGGACTCCGGCGTGGACGAATGCATAGTCTCCGAAGATGATCATGTCCTCGAAGCGACCGACAAAGGCGATGTGATCGGCCGGCACCCGCTGTTGAAGCAGCCCGTGGAGCTCGGCATAATCGCTCCCCTTGTACTCGGCCTCCGACACGCCGTAGCTCAGGATCGTTTCCCGGCCACCGATGCGATTGAAAAAGGCCAGTGCCTTGAGATCGCCCGACATCGCCTGGAGAAAGACTTCTTCGTGGTTGCCCAGCAGAAACCTGGTGGCGGGCAGCCTCTGGTGAATTTCGAGGCACCGCTGGACAACCTGCGCCGAATTGGGGCCGCGATCGATCAGGTCACCGAGAAAGATGATGTGCGTATCCGAAGCGGGACGCGCCGAATCGTCGTCATCGATGCGCGCCAGCAGCGTGTCCAGCAGGTCGAGGCGGCCATGAATATCGCCGATCGCATAGATTCGTTGACCTTGCGGCACGCGGCCGATCGGCGCCCCGCGCATCCGTCGCTTGGGAAAAAGCCTTGAAATCATAACTTTAAACTCGGCCCCATCGCCGCGGCGGCGTACCACATGGCGGCGTTGCAATCCACCGGTTCCTGTCGGTAACCGGATCGCGGACGGAGGCTGCCCATCGCAGAGCGCGTGCCGCCCGCTTCGCTGCGCGAAGGGCCAACCCTGAACAACAAGCTCTCCGCGACGCCCGTTTGGTGCGGATTCAGGCCGGGAGGTAGCCGCCGATCCTCGAACCAGCCGAGGCGCCGGCTTGAAATCCCGCCTTGGGCGGGAGGCAAACGGGGGACCGACCGGCAGCGCGCCAGAATGATCGACATAAAAAAGTGGCGGCCAGTGGCCGCCACTCCAACTCAATCAAGCCGACCGAGACCTACGGGCTCGAGGGCTTGTTCTTCTTGCTCGAAAGAGCGACGGCACCGCCGACGATCGCAACCGTAGCGAGAACGCCGATGAGAACCGCCGGAACGATCTCGCTCTTCTTGTGGCCCACCGTCGAGGCGCGCGACAGCGAAAGCTTGGTGGCTGGGCTCGCGGGAGCCGCAATAACAGGTGCAGTCGCCAGTGAAGCAACTGCGGCGGCCGTGAGAAGCTTTGCCAACATTATTCTACTCCCTCTTCGAGTTTCGGTGTTCCCGTCTGCCCGCCCTATGCCATAGGACTCTGCCGCCGACAACACCTCTAAATTCCAAACCGCGAGAAGATTTGTCCCGCCGTTGCCTTAACGCCACACTTGCCCGATCCCTATTGGATCAACGACCCGCAGCTGCCCGACCCAGGTGCTGCAGTGCAGCACCCTAGTAGCGCAGGATGGGCATATCGCCAAGTCCTTAACGAAGCAATTCCTTGTGAAAGGGGATATTTCGGTTCGCCGCGAATTGCTCGCACTTCATCGACGGCCCGGAGCGGTGCAGCGAATCGCCGAATGCGGAATGCATGATCCCGCGATCGATCTGTGCCGATTCGGGATGGTCGCTCGTGCCATTACTCTTGGCTTTCGAATCGTTGGCGAACGCGGAATCGGCTTGCCACTGTGAATTGCCCTTTCGCCCGCGGCGTGGCTAATGGCGCCATGATTCGTTGGAGCAATAGGGCGGCGCGTATCCGCCGACTGGTCAAATCCGCCGTTGCCGGCACGACGATGGTGCTCGCACTTGTCGCACCGGTGGCAGTCGCGCGCGCAGCGGCGACCCAGGATTATAGCGAGGCGTTCGAGGCGTTGCGCCAATCGGACCTGCGCATGGCGACGATCGGCGAGCGGCTGGCGGTGGGCAATGCCGCGCTGTGCGATCGGCTCGGGCCCGGCACCGGGCTCCAGCTCCATACGCTCGATCAATATGATTCGGGCACGCGCGATGCGGCCAGGGCGCACTTCAAGTTCGCCACTGCGGTGGCGATCGAGGCCATCGTCCCCGGCACGCCGGCCGATCAGGCGGGCCTCAAGCCCGACGATTCGCTCGTACGCATAGGGCCCGTCGATATCGCCACGGGCACCGGGAGGCCCGGCACGACCGACCGTCTGGTCGCGACCGAACTCGCGATCGCGGATTTGCCGCCGACCGCGCCGATCGAGGTCGATGTCTTGCGCGGCGGTGCTCCGGTCCACGCCACGATCCACCCGCTCGCCGCGTGTCGATCGCGGTTCGAGCTCGTCCTCTCCAACGCCTATGATGCGTCGGCCGACGGCACGATGGTCCAGGTCAGCTCGCGCATCCTCGATTCCTATCCCGACGACCAGGCCGCCGCGGCGATCGCGCACGAATTTGCGCACAACATCCTCCGTCACCGCGAGCGGCTCGAGGCGCGCCATGTCAGCTACGGGTTGCTCGAGGGGTTCGGCGGCAACGTCAAATACTTCCGCCAGACCGAGCTGCAGGCCGATCTTCTCTCGGTCTATCTGCTTGAAAACGCGGGCTATCCCCCCGAGGCGGCGGTCGCCTTCTGGCGGCGCTTCGGGCCGAGCGTGGCGGGAGGGATCCTGCTCAGCCGGTCGCATCCCGCCTGGCGCGACCGGATGGCGACGATCGAGGCCGAGATCGCGCGGCTGAAGGCGGGGACGACGCGTGCGGACATGCCGCCGATGATCGCAGAGCGCGATCGGCCGCTCGACGGCGACTGGCAATCGCTGCTTGTCCACCACCGCTGAACGGCCCGGCTTGCCGACGCCGACGATCCGCGTAACGATGCATCCGATGCAGGGTGGGGGCGGATCGATCAAGCGGATCGTCGACGTGGCGGCGGCGTTGCTCGTGCTCGCGCTGGCCATGCCGCTCCTCGCCGTCGCGGGGCTCGCGATCTGGCTCGGGGATGGCGGCGGTCCGATCTATCGCGCGCCGCGCGTCGGGCGCGGCGGGCGCGATTTCACGATGCTCAAGCTCAGGACGATGGTGGCGGGCGCCGATCGGCTCGGCGGGCGGCTGACCCCCGATTCGGACCCGCGCGTGACCCGGGTGGGCGCATGGCTGCGGCGCTGCAAGATCGACGAGTTCCCCCAGCTCTGGAACGTGCTGCGCGGCGAGATGAGCATCGTCGGCCCGCGCCCGGACCTGCGCCAGGGTGGAGTCGACGGCTATGCCCCCGGCGAGATGGCGTTGCTGTCGGTGCGCCCGGGCATCACCGATTTCGCGTCGATCCTGTTCTTCGACGAAGGCAGGCTGCTCGACGGCGCCCGCGATCCGATCGAATTCTACATGGCGGCGGTCCGCCCGCTCAAGAGCCGGCTGGGGCTGCTCTATGTCGCGCGGCGGTCGCTGCGCGTCGACCTGGCGATCATGGGGCTGACCGCGCTGTCGCTGGTCGCGCGCCCGGCGGCGCTGCGCGGCGTGGCGCGCATGCTTCATGCCCGTGGCGCCGACGCCGATCTCGTCGCCATCCGGGGGATCGACGGCCAACATGGCCGGGAAGCGGCCATGCGTGGCCGCGACGAGGGCCCGTTGCTCGCGCGGCCGACGGCCGGTTGATCGGCCGCGGCCCGGCGCTGCGTTTGCGCAATCGGGCGCCACTCTCTATGAGCCCGCCACCATTACCGTTGAGGGTTCGATGACGATCAAGCCGCTGCGCAAGGCCGTGTTCCCGGTGGGCGGGCTGGGGACGCGCTTCCTGCCGGCCACCAAGGCGCTTCCGAAGGAAATGCTGCCGGTCGTCGATCGCCCGCTGATCCAATATGCGGTCGACGAGGCGATCGAGGCGGGGATCGAGCAGATGATCTTCGTCACCGGGCGCGGCAAATCGGCGATCGAGGACCATTTCGATATCGCCTACGAGCTCGAGACGACGATGGCTGCGCGCGGCAAGTCGCTCGAGATCCTCGACGCGACGCGGCTCAAGCCCGGCGCGGTCGCCTATGTCCGTCAGCAGGAGCCGATGGGCCTGGGCCATGCGGTGTGGTGCGCGCGCGACATCGTCGGCGACGAGCCCTTCGCGGTGCTGCTCGCGGACGATTTCATGGTCGGCAAGCCCGGCTGTCTCAAGCAGATGGTCGAAGCGTACGACAGGACCGGCGGCAATCTGATCTGCGCGATGGAGGTCGCCGACGATGCGACCGACAAATATGGCATCATCACCCCCGGCGCGCGCGACGGCGCGCTGGCGCAGGTGCGCGGGCTGGTCGAGAAGCCGCCGCGCGGCACCGCGCCGTCCAATCTCGCGGTGATCGGGCGCTACATCCTCCAGCCCGAGGTGATGCGCGTGCTCGACAGCCAGGAAAAGGGCGCCGGCGGCGAGATCCAGCTCACCGACGCGATGGCGCGGATGATCGGCGAGCAGGCATTCCACGGGGTCACGTTCGACGGTGTCCGCTACGATTGCGGCGACAAGGCCGGCTTCATTCAGGCGAACATCGCCGTCGCGCTCGAGCGCGACGACATCGGCCCGGCGGTGCGTGCGTTCGCGAGGCGCACGCTCGGCTGAGGCGCCTCAGCCCGGCGCGACCCGATAATAATCGCGATACCATTCGACGAAGCGCGTGACGCCCTCGCTCGGCGGGGTCGCGGGCGCGGTGCCGATCAGCCGGCGCAGCAGATCGGACGAGGCCTCGGTGGCCGGCACGTCGCCCTGCTGCATCGGCATGAAGTTCTTGGCGGCGGGCCGCCCCAGCGCGCGCTCGAGCTCGGCGATATAGTCCATCAGCTCCATCGGGTGGCCGCCGCCGATGTTGACCAGCCGGAATGGCGCCACCGGCGATAGGCTGTCGCCGGTGATCGGCTGCGCGCCCGGCACCGCATCGATCAGCCGCACGATCGCGTCGCTCAGATCGTCGATGAAGGTGAAGTCGCGCGCCATTTCGCCATGGTTGTAGACGTCGATCGGCTCGCCCTCGAGGATCGCCTTGGTGAACTTGAACAGCGCCATGTCCGGGCGACCCCACGGGCCATAGACCGTGAAGAAGCGGAAGAAGGTCGTCGGCGTGCCGAACAGATGGCTGTAGCTGTGCCCCATCAGCTCGGTCGCGCCCTTGGTGGCGGCATAGAGGCTCATCGGCGTCTGGGTGCGCTGGGTCTCGGTGAAGGGCATGTCGGCGTTGGCGCCGTAGACCGAGCTGGTCGAGGCGACGAGCAGGTGCCGGACAGGATGCCGGCGGGCGAGCTCGAGCACGTTGAACGTGCCGACCAGATTGGCGCCGATATAGGTCTCGGGATGGTCGATCGAATAGCGCACTCCTGCCTGCGCGGCGAGATGGATGACGATATCGGGTGCGAACGCCTGCCACGCCTCCGCAAACTCCGCGGCATCTTCGATCGATCCGCGATGGAGCGCGAAATTGGGCTCGCCGGCGAGGATCGCGTTGCGCGATTCCTTGAGCGCCGGATCGTAATAGGAGGAGAAGTTGTCGACGCCGAGCACGGTCGCACCGCCCCGCAGCAGCCGGCTGCAGGTATGAAAGCCGATGAAGCCGGCCGAGCCGGTCACCAGAACGCGCAACTTGCTCTCCATGAAGATCCCCGCCCCCGCGTGGACAGATTAGACCGCAACCAGCCGATCGTCGCCCAGTGCTGCGAGCAGCCCGACCATGCCGCCCGTCTCGACGCCCACGGGCAGGTTGGTCTCTGCAAGACCCGCGAGCGCAAGTCCAGTCTGGCACGCGACGATCGTCGCGCCGCTGGCGAGCGCGATTTCGATCAGCGCGGCGCGATCGGGCAGGCCGTGCGCCGCGAGCACCGCCGCCTCGGGATCCTCGCCCGCCGCCAGCAGCGCGACCGCATGCTCGTGGCAGAAGACGCGCACGCCTCCGTCGAGCGCGGCGTGCGCCGAGGCGAGCGTCAGCGCGGCGCGGAAGCGCGCGGGATCGCCGGTCGTCACCAGGATCGTCAGCCCGCGCATGCGCACCCGGGGTCCTTGGGCAGAGCGAGCGTGCGGAAGCGCAGCGACAGCGCGTCGACCAGCAGCAGCTTGCCCGCGCTGTCCTCGCCGAACGGCGCGCAGGCGCGGATCGCCTCGAGCGCGGCGAGGCTGCCCATCACCCCGGTCAGCGCGCCGAGCACGCCCTGTTCGGCGCAGCTCGCGTCGTCGCGCTCCGGGTCGTCGCCGACGAAGCAGCGGTAGCAGGGCCGGTCCGCTTCCCACCCGCGGAACAGCCCGAGCTGGCCCTCGAACCCGGCCACCGCGGCGCTCACCAGCGGCACCCGCGCCTTGAGCGCAGCGTCGGCGACCGCGAGCCGGGTCGAGAAATTATCGCTGCCGTCGATCACGACATCGGGCTCGAGGCTGCGGATCAGCCCGGTCGCGTTGGCCGCGCCGATCCGCTCGGCGATCCCGGCGAAGCGCACCCCCGGATTGAGCCGCGCGACCGCCTGGCCGGCCACCGCCACCTTGTCGCGCCCGACGTCGCCGGTGGCGTAGAGCGTCTGGCGCTGGAGGTTCGAGAGCGCGACGCGGTCATCGTCGATCACGGTGATCTGGCCGACGCCCGCCGCCGCGAGATACTGGATCGCCGGCGATCCGATCCCGCCGGCGCCGATCAGCAGGACATGGCTGTCGAGCAGCCGGGCCTGGCCGCCGCCGCCGATCTCGCGCAGCACGATGTGGCGGGCATAGCGTTCGAGCTCGGCGTCGCCCAGGCTCATCGCCGCGCCGTCATCGCGTCCAGCTGAAGGTCAGGCTGGTCCGATACCATTGCTCGCTGGCGCCGACGAGGTTGCTCCGCGCGAAGGCGGCGACCAGGCCGGCGGCATATTGCTCGACCGTCGCGCAGTTGATCGCGCGCGGGACGACGGCGCGGACGCCGCCGTCGCCCTGGATCAGCACCGCCAGCTCGACGGTCATCGTCTGCGCGGCGCCGCTTGCCGGCGGCAACGGGCAGCGCCGCGCACGCGCCTCGCGCGCGACGAATGCGTCCATCGCATCGGTGACGGCCGGCGGCGCGCGATAGGGGAGCGACGGGAGCGCGGCCCAGTCGATGGTCCCTTGCTGCAGCGTCGCCGCCAGCGCCCATGCCACCCCCGCGATCATCGTCCCGTCGATCCGAAGCCGCCCTGTCCCCGCGAAGTTGCGTCGAGCGACTCCACCAGCTCCAGCGACGCGCGCTGCACCGGTGCGGGCACGAGCTGGGCGATCCGGTCTCCGCGCGTCACCGTAAAGGGCGCGTCACCAAGATTGGCCAAGATCACCTTCACCTCGCCGCGATAATCGCTGTCGATCGTCCCCGGCGTGTTGAGGCAGGTGACCCCATGCTTGAGCGCGAGCCCAGAGCGCGGGCGGACCTGGACCTCGTATCCGGGCGGGATCGCCATCGCGAAGCCGGTCGCGACCGCGTGGCGCGTCCCGGCGGGCAGGATCACGTCCTCGGCCGCGACCACGTCCATCCCGGCGGCGCCCTCGGTGGCGTAGGCGGGGAGCGGCAGGTCCGCACCGTGTGCAAGCCGCCGGAGCGCGATGCGGATTGGCGGCATCACCGCTTCCTCGGCAGCGTCGCGGCGATGCGCTGCACCGCGCTCAGCACCTCGGGATCGCCGAGCAGCTCGTGGTTCTTGCCGGGCACGATGCGATAATCGGTCGAGATGCCGCGCAGCGTCAGCGCCTCCGAATAGGCGCGCGAGAAGCGCAGCGGCGCGGTCGCGTCCTCGCCGCCGACCAGCACGGCGGTCTTGAGGCCGGGCGCGATGCCGCCGACCAGCTTGATCGGATCGAGGCTGTCGACCGGCTGGTCCCACAGCGGCGTCGGCGCGAGCGTCTTCATGTGCGCGCGCCACTCGGGCAGCTCGCAGGGGCAGGAGACGAGGACGAGGCCGTCGATCAGCGCCGGATAGGTGCCGGCAATATCGGCGGCGATCGCGGCGCCGCCAGAATGGCCGACGAGGATCGTGCGCGCGTGGCGATAGCGGCGCTGCAGCCGCCGGATCGCGTCGGCAACGGCGGCGATGCGATCGGGGGTGTAGTTGTCGCCTGTGGCAAGCCCGCGCTCGCCGGGCGAGCGGTGACCGGCGGGGTCTTCATACCCCGGGCGCAACAGGCCGATCGCGATGCTGTCGGGCACCGCGGCGGCGGCGGCGGCGGCAAAGGCATAATGATAGCCCGGCTTGGCGAAGGGCGCGTCGCCGTGGAGCACGATGATCAGCGTCTGAACCTTGCGCGCGGGCGTGGACCCGAAGCTGCGGGCATAGAGGGCGGTCCGTTGCGCCGGGCTCGCCGCGCCGCCGATGCAGGCCGCCGCGAGCAGCAAGGCGAGCATGCTAAAGCGCATCGGCAATCCGTTCCGCGAGCCGGCGGGCGACCTCGGCCTTGGGCATGCGCGCCCAATGCTCGATTCCCTCGGCGGTGACCAGATGAATCTCATTGTCCCCACCGCCCATGACATCGCCCGAAACGTCGTTCGCGACAATCCAGTCGGCACCCTTGCGTGCGCGTTTTGCGGCCGAATGGTCGATGACCTGCTCGGTTTCGGCCGCGAAGCCCACGACGAGCCGGGGGCGATGCGGGCTTTTTGCGAGCGTGGCGAGGATATCGGGGTTCTCCGACAGGCGGATGATGGGAGGCGCCTCGCCCTTCTTGATCTTCTGCGCGGCCGCCTCGGCGCGCCAGTCGCCGACCGCGGCGACCATCACCGCGGCGTCGGCGGGAAGCGCGGCGGCCACCGCATCGGCCATCTCGCGCGCGGTCTCGACGTCGATCCGGATCACGCCCGCCGGAGTCGCGAGCGCGACGGGGCCGGCGATAAGGGTCACCCGCGCGCCCAGCTCGGCGAGCGCCTCGGCGATCGCGAAGCCCTGGCGCCCCGACGAGCGGTTGGCGATGTAGCGCACCGGATCGATCGGCTCGTGCGTGGGCCCGGCGGTGACGAGGACGTGCCTGCCCGCGAGCCGCCCTTCGCCGCGCGGCCCGCCGAGCGCGCCCTGGATCGCCGCGAGGATCGCCTCGGGCTCGGGCAGGCGGCCGGGGCCGTATTCGCCGCAGGCCATCGGACCCTCGTCGGGCTCGAGCACGGTGACCGCGTCGGCGCGCAGCCGCGCGACGTTGCGGCGCGTGGCGGCGTGCTGCCACATGCGGACGTTCATCGCCGGGGCGGCGAGGACGGGCTTGTCGGTGGCGAGGAGCAGCGTGGTCGCGAGATCGTCGGCGATTCCCGCGGCCATCCTGGCGAGCAGATCGGCGGTGGCGGGGGCGACGACGACCAGATCCGCCTCGCGGCTGAGCTGGATATGCCCCATCTCGGCCTCGTCCTTGAGGTCCCACAGCGTCGTGTAGACCTGGTTTTCGGAGAGCGCCGCCAGCGTCATCGGCGTCACGAAATGCGCGCCGGCTTCGGTGAGCACGCAGGTCACGCCGATCCCGGCGTTGCGGCACAGGCGGATCAGCTCGCAGGCCTTGTATGCCGCGATCCCGCCGCCGACGATCAGCAGGATGCGCTTCATCGCGCCACCCGCGTCACCGTGATCCGCCGCCGCTCGATCGCCTGGCGGACGAGATCGCGCAGGCCGTCGGGGGCGAAGGCGAGACCGACGAGGAAGACGGGCGCGACCATCAGCCCCCAATAGAAGGTATCGAGCCGCGCGAAAATGGCGATTAGCGCGGCATAAGCGGCGATCACCGCCAGCGTGCGCGCCGCGAGCGGGTCGTCCCACGACGCCCAGCCGAACAGCGCCAGGCCCGCGAGCAGCGCCGCCAGCCATAGCGGCAGCATCTGCAGCGCCGTCGCGAGCGTCACCGACTTGACGAACAGCCCGAAGCCCTGGAGCCCGGCCCAGCCCGGCGAGGCGGGATCGAGCGGGCCGGTGGCGCCGGTGACGGCATAGGCGTGGACGCCGAGCATCAGCGCGAACAGGGCGATCGCCGCGCCCCAGCCGATCGCCTCGCGCCGCGCGCCCTCGCGCCACGCGAACAGCGCCATCACCACGGCATAGAGCATCGCCGTCTCGCGGATCAGCATCGCCACCAGCGCGAGCGCGATCGCTTCGATCCAGCGCCCCGGCCGGCGCAGCGCGAGCGACAGCGCGACGAACAGCCCCGCCCAGATCTCGTGGAACGCGACCAGTCCCGGCTGGAGGAACGCGAGCAGCGATCCGAGCAGCAGCAGCCCGGCGACGATCCGCGGCGCGATCCGCGGCAGCGCTTCGCGCAGCCGCGCGCCCCAGGCGATCCCGGTCCCGATCGCGAGCGCGAGCAGCAGCAGCGGCGGCAGCCAATCGGGCAAGGCCGCGAGCGCCACCGCGAGCCCCGGCATCCTGACGGTCAGGAACGGCCGCAGCGGATAGCCGCCGGCGCGCAGCGCGTCGGTGGCGACGGTATAGTAATTGCCACCGCCCTTCAGGCCCTCGACGATCGTCTCGTAGAGCATCAGATCGGTCTGGCTGCGCTCGCCGCCGGTCGCGGCGCCGAGCGCGGGGGGCTCGGCGATCCGCAGCGCGAGCAGGCAGGCGATCAGCAGCAGCGCGATCAGCGCGAGCCCCAGCCGCGCGCGCGGGCGCCGCAGCGCGGCGAAGCGCGACGGCCTGGCGAGCCAGAGGGGCGCGCGCACGACCGTCATCGGAGCAGGAGCACCGCCGCCGCGACGCCCGCCGCCGCGGCGAGCGCGGCGACGACCGCATAGCGCCACCCCCCCGCCGACCCGCACGACCTGGATCTCGCGGAGCGGCGGGGCAGGGGGGGCGCCGCCCGGATCGGGGTAGCGCCGCTCGATGTTGCGGATGAGCTGGGGAAGCCGCGCCAGCGTGCGGAAATCCTCGACGATCCGGTCGGCGAGCTTGGCTTCGGGGCCGAGCTCGGTGCGGATCCATTCGCGGACGAACGGCGCGGCCGATTCCCACAGGTTGATGTCCGGATCGAGGCTGCGCGCGACGCCCTCGACCATCACCATCGTCTTCTGGAGGAGGAGGAGGTGCGGCTGGGTCTGCATGTCGAAGTCGCGGGTGATGTTGAACAGCCCGTCGAGCATCGACCCGACCGACATCTCCTTGACCGGCAGCCCGCGCATCGGCTCGCCGACCGCGCGCAAAGCGGTGGCGAACTCGGCGACATTGTGGTGCGGAGGCACATAGCCCGCCTCGAAATGGATTTCGGCGACGCGCTTGTAGTTGCCGGTGATCAGTCCGTAGAGGATCTCGGCGAGCCACACGCGCGCGCGCCGATCGATCCGCCCCATGATCCCGAAATCGATCGCCGCGATCCGGCCGTCGGCGAGCGCGAACAGATTCCCCTGGTGCATGTCGGCGTGGAAGAAGCCGTCCGAGATCGCCTGGCGCAGGAAGGCGCGGATCAGCGTCTCGGCGAGCGCGCGCGTGTCGTGCCCCGCCGCCACCAGCGCGTCGCGGTCGGACAGCTTGATGCCGTCGATCCATTCGAGCGTGAGCACCTTGCCGGTGGTGCGCGGCCAATCGATCGCGGGGACGAAATAGTTGGGCTCGGCGGTCATGTTCTCGCTCAGCTCGGAGGCCGAGGCGGCCTCGCGGCGCAGGTCGAGCTCGCGCGCGGTCCAGCGCTTGAACGTCTCGATCACCAGCCGCGGGCGCAGCCGCGCCAGCTCGCCGCCCATCGCCTCGACCTGCGCGGCGGCCCATTCATAGGTATCGATCGCGCGCGCGAACTCGGCCTCGATCCCCGGGCGCAGCACCTTGATCGCGACGCGGCGGCCGTCGGTGGTGGTCGCGCGGTGGACCTGCGCGATCGAGGCGGCGCCGATCGGCACGGCCTCGATCTCGGCGAACAGCGCGTCGAGCGGACGCCCGAAGCTCGCGCGCATCTGATCGCAGACCGTGGCGAAGGCGACCGGGGGCAGCGCGTCCTGGAGCCGCAGCAGATCGGCCGCGGCCACGTCGCCGACCAGATCGGGGCGCGTCGCGAGCGTCTGGCCGAGCTTGATCGCGGCGGGGCCGATCGCCTGGAAGGCGTCGGCATAGCGCGGCGCCGCGGGCACGCGCGCGCCGAACCGCGCGATCCGCGCAAGGCGGCGGACGGGCTTCGGCGTGTTCCGGTCGCGCTCGATGCCGGTCAGCGCGCCGTGGCGCGCGAGGATGCGGCCCCATTTGAGCAGGCGCCAGAGATGAAGGGCAGGGGCGGTCATGACCCAATCCTCCCCGGGGCGGGGAGGGGGCCCGCCGCGAAGCGGTGGTGGAGGGGGCGGGCCGCAAGCGATTCGCCGGTGGAGAGCCCCTTCCACCGGCCTGCGGCTGGTCCCCCTCCCTGTTCCGGGGAGGATTTCAGCTTGCCCATCAAATCTTCCAGCCGCTGTGGATCGCGACCAGCCCGCCGAGCAGCGGCTCGGCGCGTGTCCGCACGAAGCCGGCGTCGGCGATCATCCGCTTGAACGCCGCCATGTCCGGGAACCGCCGAATCGATTCGATCAGGTAGCGATAGCTGTCCTCGTCGTTCGCGAGCAGCTTGCCGAGCTTTGGCACGAGGTGGTGCGAATAGGCGTCATAGGCCTGCGCGAAGCCGGGCCAGAGCGTCGTCGAGAATTCGAGGCAGAAGAAGCGCCCGCCGCGCTTGAGCACGCGATGCGCCTCGCGGAGCGCGGCCGGAATGTCGGTCACGTTGCGGATGCCGAACGCGATCGTATAGGCATGGAAGAAGCGATCGGGGAACTGGAGGGTCTCGGCGTTGGCCTCGGTCCATACCAGCCCGTCGATCCCGCGCTTGGCGGCGCGCTCGACACCGACGGCGAGCATCTCGGGATTGATGTCGGCGACCGTGATCGCCGCGCCGGACGGCGCCATGCGGAAGGCGATGTCGCCGGTGCCGCCGGCCATGTCGAGGATATGCTCGCCCGCGCGCGGCTTCACGCGGCGGACGAACAGGTCTTTCCACACGCGGTGGAGCCCGCCCGACATGGCGTCGTTCATCACGTCGTAGCGCGCGGCGACGCTCGAGAAGACCTCGCCGACGCGGCGCGTCTTCTCGTCGGGGGCGACGTCCTGGTATCCGAAGGAGACGGTGTCGTTCATGGCCGCCGCTCTAGCCAAGGCTTGTGAGGGGAGCAAACGCCGCCTAGCGCGGGTCGCGCGATGCCAGAGCTTCCCGAAGTCGAAACCACCGTCCGCGGGCTGCGCCCCGTGCTCGAAGGCCAGGTCATCCAGCGAGTGACGCTGCGGCGCGGCGATCTGCGCCGGCCGTTCCCGCCCGATCTCGGCCAGCGGCTGACCGGCGCGCGGGTGACCGCGCTGGGGCGGCGCGCCAAATTCGGGCTGATCGACACCGATCGCGGCGACACTTTGGTCTTCCATCTCGGCATGTCGGGGCGCTGGCGAATCGACCCGCCCGAGCTGCTGGCGCACGATCACGTGCTGATCGACACCGACGCGCACCGCCTCGCGCTCAACGATTCGCGGCGATTCGGATCGATCGACCTGGTGCCGACGGCCGATCTCGCCGCCTGGCCGTCGTTCGCGGCGCTCGGCCCCGAGCCGCTGGGGCCCGACTTCACCGCGGCCTATCTGGCGGCGGCGGTCGCGGACCGGGTCGCGCCGATCAAGGCGCTGCTGCTCGATCAGCGGATCGTTGCAGGGCTGGGCAACATCTATGTGTGCGAGGCGCTGTTCCTTGCCCGGATCGCGCCGATGCGCCCCGCCGGCGAAATCGCGAAGGCGCGGCTCGCCCGGCTCGCCGACGCGGTGCGCGAGGTGCTGCTCGCCGCGATCGAGGCGGGCGGATCGACGCTGCGCGACTATGCGCGGCCCTCGGGCGAGCTCGGCTATTTTGCGAAGCAATGGCGCGTCTATGGCCGCGAGGGCGAGCCGTGCGGCTGCGGCGGCACCGTCGAGCGCCGGGTCGACGGCGGCCGCTCGACCTTCTGGTGCCCGAAGTGCCAGCGGTGACAGTTGACCCGAATCGCCGCAAGCGGTAAGGGCCCCGCTTTCCCGGCGTGGGCATGATTCCCGCGCCTTCTATTTCGAGCAGGACGACAGACGCATGGCGAATACGCCGCAAGCGAAGAAGCGTATCCGGCGCAACGACCGCCGCGCGGAAATCAACGGTGCGCGCGTGAGCCGCATCCGCACCTACGTCAAGAAGGTCGAAGCGGCGCTCGAGGCCGGCGACAAGGCGGCGGCCAGCGCCGCGCTCGCGGTCGTCCAGCCCGAGCTGGCGCGCGGAGTCGCCAAGGGCGTGGTCCACAAGAACACCGCCGCGCGCAAGTTTTCGCGTCTCAACAAGCGTCTCGAAGCGCTCGCATAATCGTCATTTTTCCGTAACGAAGGCCCCGCCGGACCGCTTCCGGCGGGCTTTTTGCGTGTGCGAAGGCCGGTTCCACGAAGAGGCCGGCTAAGCCCCGGAAACCCACGAGTCGCGTCGCCCAGGTCGGTGAAATAGGGTTAATATCCTTGCATTACAATCAGTTACTAGGACATACCCACGCAATTCCTTGAGTTACGGCGAGTCAACCAAACTATTTCAGAATCTTTACAGGCGAGCCTCTTGCTCGACTCGAAAAATCAATCCTACAACAACCCTCCCGGCGCGTGAATCTCGCCGCCGGGTTAAGCAATGCTCGGCTGATCTGCGGGACCCGATTCCGGCGCAGGGGAAGCTTTGCTGCGCAAAATCGACCCGCGGAAGGGGCAGGAATTCCGCGAAGGAGGGATGGACCAGGAAGATGGCGGAGATTCGGGCATTGGAACAAGGGGACGGAATCGCGGTTGCGAAGGCCTGGGCGCATGTGCGCGGCAATCTGAGGCGTTCGGCGGGGCAGCGATTGTTCGACCAATGGCTCAAGCCCGTGGTGCTGCTCGACTCGAGCGATGCCGATGCGGTCCGCCTCGGCCTGCCCTCGACCTTCATGACGCAGTGGGTCAAGAATCACTATGCCGACCGGCTGCTGCTCGAGTTCAAGGCGGTGCTGCCGTCGGTGCGCAGCGTCGGCATCGAGACGGTGGCCGAGGAGAAGGCGCGGCGCGTCCTCACTGCCGAATCGCCTGCGCTTCCCGCCGTCGCCCTCGAGCGGCCGCTATTCGACGCGCGCTTCACCTTCGATCGCTTCGTCGTCGACGGATCGAACAAGGTGGCGGTCAACGCCGCGATGGCGGTGGCCGAGCCCGGCGCGCCGCGCTTCAGCCCGCTCTATCTCCATTCGGGCACCGGCCAGGGCAAGACGCACCTGATGCATGCGATCGGTCACGCGTTCCTCGACGCCAATCCCGAGGCGACCGCGATCTACATGCCCGCCGAGCGCTTCATGTTCGAGTTCGTCCAGGCGCTGCGCGCCAAGGACACGATCGCGTTCAAGACGCGGCTGCGCGGGGTCGACCTGCTGATGATCGACGATTTGCAGTTCATCGGCGGCAAGGATTCGACCCAGGAGGAATTTTTCCACACGGTCAACGAGTTCATGGGATCGGGCAAAAGGCTGGTGATCGCCGCCGATCGCGCGCCGCAGGCGCTCGAGGGGTTCGAATCGCGGCTGGCCGGGCGGCTGGGCGCGGGGCTCGTCGCCGACATCCGCCAGCCCGAGCTGTCGCTGCGCCGCGCGATCGTCGCGCGCAAGCTCGACGACATGCCGCATGTCGAGATGCCGCCCGAAGTGGTGGAGCTGCTCGCGCAGCGCATCACCACCAACGTGCGCGAATTGGAAGGCGCGCTCAATCGTCTGGTCGCCTATGCCCAGCTCCACGGCGAGACGATCGGGATCGACTTCGCGACGCAGACGCTGGGCGAGGTGCTGCGCAGCATCCAGAAGCGGATCACGATCGACGAGATCCAGCGCGCGGTCTCGGCGCATTTCCAGGTCAAGCAGATCGAGCTGATCTCCGAGCGCCGCGCGGTGGCGATCGCGCGGCCGCGCCAGATCGCGATGTACATCGCCAAGAAGATGACGACGCGCTCGCTCCCCGAGATCGGCCGCAAGTTCGGCAATCGCGACCATTCGACCGTGATCCACGCGGTGCGCCGGATCGAGGAGCTACGCGGGGTCGACTGCGAGATCGACGGCGCGGTGCGGACGCTGATGCGCCAGCTCGAGGGCTGAGGCGACGGCTGCTCAAGGGACGATGCGGAACCAATACATGTAGGTCGTCAGGCTGCCGTTCGCGCGGACGCGGTCGATCGTCACGTCGTAGATGACGTTGTTCTGCAGCCCGGCGACATTGAACTGCAGGTTGTTGGGCAGCCCATATCCCTGGTTGTCGTATGCGATGTTCGAGACCGCGAGCGCCGCCCCGCCGCGCTGCTGGACCGTCACGGTCGCCTGCGAATAGTCCACCGTCGCGTTCGCGCCGAACGCCGTCCGCGCATCGGCGATCGCGCTGAACGACAGGATCGCGCCGTTCGTAAAATATTTCGCCGGATAATCCTGATAGGGATAGGCGACGATCGACGGCAGGCTCGCTGGGGTTGCCTGCGCGGTGTTGATCACCTTGAGCGCCGCCGCGTCCGAACGGTTCGAGGTCTGGTAGCGCCCGGCGACGCGGCCGTAGGCGACCGTGCCCAGAAACGGATAGAGCAGCCAGCGGCGATGGCCGACATTGTTCGCGACCAGATTGTTCACGTCGGTGAGCCAGCCGATCATGATGTCGTCGTTGCTGATATAGGTCAGCCCGGCCCCGCTCCCGCCGAACAAATTGCTCTGCCCCGAGACCGTCGCGCCGAGGGTGGTGTAGCAGTTCCACGAGGTCGGCGGCATGTGATTGAGCTGGCCGTTGGCGGCTTGCATCAATGCCGATTGCATCGCTCCGGCTTCGTCGGCGCCGGCATATTGGACCGGCGGCAGATTGTGGTGCGCGCGGATGTCGTTGAGCACGGCGAGCGCGCGCGCGGGAACCTCGGGCTTGAGCTGCCCCGCGTTGCACGCGGTGAGATCGGGTTGGGTGGTGTAGAGCGTCGCGATCGACGTGAAGAAATCGGATCCGGTGACGGGCCCCGCCGGGGGCGTGGGCGTCGTCGTCGGCGAAGGCGTGGGGGTCGCGGGCGCGGGGGTCGGTGTGGGGGCGACGATCACGCCGCCACCGCCGCCGTCCGAGCCGCCGCTGCAAGCCTGGACCAGCGACAGGAGCAGCAGGGGGACCAGTTTACGCATGCACACGCCTCTGGAGACTCAAACCTTCAGGCGCGCGCTTGTTCCGGCCGGCTAGACCTGGAGGCCGACCGCCTGCTGCGCCGCGCGCAGCGTCGGCGCGGCGATCGCGCCGGCTTTCTCGGCGCCCTTTGCGAGCTCCGCCGCGACGAAGGCACGCTCGCCTTGCATCCGCTCGAGCCGGTCGCGGATCGGGCCGAGCACCGTGATCGCCAGGTCGGCGAGCGCCGGCTTGAACGTGCCGAAGCCCTGGCCGGCGAATTGCTCGACCACCGATTGCGGATCGCGGTCTGCGAGCGCGGCATAGATCGTCACGAGGTTCTTGGCCTCCGGGCGCGCCTCGAGCGCGGCGAACGAATCGGGGAGCGGATCGGGATCGGTGCGGGCCTTGCGGAACTTGGCGGCGATCGTGTCGTCGTCGTCGCGCAGGTTGATCCGCGACAGGTCGGAAGGATCGGATTTGGACATCTTCGCCGCGCCATCGCGCAGGCTCATGACGCGCGGCGCCGCCTTGCTGATCAGCGGCTCGGGCAGCGGGAACAGGTGCACCCCGAAATCCTGGTTGAACTTGGCCGCCACATCGCGCGCCAGCTCGAGGTGCTGCTTCTGGTCCTCACCCACGGGGACGTGGGTCGCCTGATAGACCAGCACGTCGGCGGCCTGAAGCACCGGGTAGGTGAACAGCCCGACGCTCGCGCCTTCGCGGTTCTTGCCGGCCTTGTCCTTCCACTGGGTCATGCGGTTGAGCCAGCCCATCCGCGCGGTGCCCTGGAGGATCCAGCACAGCTCGGCATGCGCGGGGACCCGCGCCTGGTTGAACAGGATCGCGCGCTCGTCGATTCCCGCCGCAAGCAGGGTCGCCGCCATCTCGATCGTCGAGGCGGCGAGCTCGGCGGGGGAGACGTCGCCGGTCAGCGCGTGAAGGTCGGCCAGGAAGAAGAAGCATTCGCCCTGGTCCTGCATCGCCACCCATTGCTTGATCGCCCCCAGGTAGTTGCCGAGGTGGAGATTGCCGGTGGTCTGGATGCCGGAGACGACGCGCATGATGGCCCTTCTAGTCGCGGATGCGCTCGCGGCGGCGGAGCAGCGCCCGCAGGTCGCTGAGCAGGAACGCGCGCGTCACGAAACAGGCCACGCCGTAGATCGCGCCGCCGCCCGCGACAAGCGCGCACAGCGGCAGGATGTTGTGGACGATCCCGCCGCCGAAATAGGGGGCGAGCAAGCGGTTGAGCTCAAACAGCGCGGCGCCCATCAGCAGCGCGGCGAGCGCGAGCCGCGGGATGCGCCGGCGGAGTTGCGCGTCGGCGGTGAAATGGCCGCGCCGCTTGAGCGTGCGATAGAGCAGGCCGACGTTGACCCATGAGGCGATCGCGGTCGCCAGCGCGGGCCCCATCTGCTGGAGCGGCAGGATCAGGATCAGGTTGAGCACCAGATTGACCCCGATCGAGAGGATCGCGTAGCGCACCGGGGTCCGGGTGTCGGCGCGGGCATAATAGCCCGGGGTCAGCACCTTGACGAGGATGTAGGCCGGCAGCCCGAGCGAGAAGGCGGCGAGCGCCTGCGCGCAGCTCACGGTGTTCGCGGCGGTGAAGCGGCCGTGCTGGAACAGCGCTGCGACGATCGGCTCGCCGCACACCACCAGCGCGACCGTGGCGGGGAGCGTGAGGAACAATGCGAGCTCGAGTCCGCGGTTCTGCGTCTCCATCGCCGCCGCATCCTCGCCGCGGCTGAGTTGCTGGGTGACCACCGGCAGCAGCACGGTGCCCAGGCCGATGCCGATCATGCCGAGCGGAAGCTGGTTCAGCCGGTCGGCGTAATAGATGTAGGAGAAAGAGCCTGAGGGCAGCAGCCCCGCGGCGAGCGCCGACGAGACGATCAGGTTGAACTGGACCGCGCCTGCGCCGGCGGCGGCGGGCAGGATCAGCTTCATCAGCCGCCGCACGTCGGGGCCGAAGCGCGGCAGCCTGAGCCGCAGCGAGACCCCCGCCGCGCGGCACGCCAGGATCAGCCATAGCAGCTGGAGCGCGCCCGAGACGGTGACCGCGATCGACTGGACGCGTGCGGTGCCGATCGGATCGCCGGTGTGGAAGAAGACCAGCGCAACGATCAGCGTGAGGTTGAGCAGGATCGGCGCGGCGGCGTTGACCCAGAAGCGGTGGAGCGAATTGAGGATGCCGCCGAGCAGCGACACCAGGCAGATCATCAGCAGATAAGGAAAGGTGATCCGCGAGAATTCGACCGCGATCGCGAATTTCTCGGGCGTCACGTCGTGGAAGCCGAGCGTCAGCGCATAGACCACCTGCACCGCGAACACCTCCATCACCACCGTCATGAGGACGAGGATCGGGAACAGCACCGACAGCGCGTCCTCGGCGAAGCGCAGCCCGTGGGGCAGCCCGCCCTCTTCCTGCATCTTGCGGTTGAACATCGGGATGAACGCCGCCGAGAAGGCGCCTTCGGCGAACAGCGCGCGGAACATGTTGGGCAGGCGGAAGGCGATGAAGAAGGCGTCCGACGCGAACCCCGCGCCGACATAGAGCGCGAACAACGAATCGCGCACGAGCCCGAGCACACGGCTGGCCAGCGTCAGCCCGCCGATCGATCCCAGGGCGCGGGTGAGGTTCACGCGGTCTCCATCGCCGGCCGGGCCGGGCTAGCCTGGGGGTCAGGCCGTGCCGGCTTCCTGGATGATGGCGTTTTCCTGCGCCTGCTGCAGGTAGAGCCCGCCGAAATCGATCGGCTCGAGCATCAGCGGCGGGAAATTGCCGTCGCGCACCGCATCGGCGAGCACGCGGCGCGCGAACGGGAAGAGGATGCGCGGCGCCTCGGCGAGCAGGAACGGCGCGAGCTGGTCCTCGGGCACGTTGCGCAGCCCGAACAGCCCGGCATAGGAAAGATCGACGACGAAGGCGACCTGGCCGTCGATCTCGGCGCGGACGTCGATCTTGAGCACGACCTCATAGACGTCGTCGCCGATCTTGGCCGACTGGATGTTGAACTGGACGTCGACGCTCGGCGGGGTCTGCGACTGGTAGATCACCGGCGCGTTGGGGTTCTCGAACGAGAAGTCCTTGACGTACTGGGTGAGCACGCCCGCCACGGGCGACGTGTCGGCGCCGTTGGCCAGCGGCTCGGCGGATGCGGGCGCGTCCTGGCTGGCGGTTTCGGGCTCGTCCATCGGATATTCCTCTTCGATTCGGAAAGTTCGCGCGTCCCGCGCGTTCGTGCGAGCGGTGCGCCTAGCAGGCGGGCCGACGCGTTTCAACACGGAGGCGGCGGCGCCATTTGAAACCGGGGCCGCATCGGCTTATGTAGCGAGTGACAGAGTTCGGAGGCACGGTGTTCTACATCATATTGTTCGCGATGGTGGCTGCATTCCTGGCGCTGCGTCTCTACGCGGTGCTCGGCAAGCGCACCGGGCATGAACAGCCGCTGCCCAAGCCCGCCGAGGAGCGCGTGAGCGCGCCGCCGCTGCCGCGCACGATCGACGTGACCCCCGAAGTGCGCGAGCCCGCCGGCCGCAATATCGAGACCGGTGCCGAGACCGGGCTGCGCGCGGTGATCTCCGCCGATTCGAGCTTCGATCTCGCGCAGTTCGTCGAGGGCGCGAAGTCCGCCTATCGGATGATCCTCGAAGCTTATTGGAAGGGCGACGCGGAAGCGCTGGGCTGGCTGGTCGAGGACGAGGTGCGCAGCGGCTTCGCCGAGGCGATCGCCGCGCGCAAGGCCGCGGGACATGTGCTCGACAACCGGCTGATCGCGATCGAGCGCGCGACCGTCGCCGAGGCGTCGGTCGAGGGCAAGCTCGCGCGGATCGCGGTGCGCTTCGATGCCGACATCGCCTCGGTGACGCGCGACCAGGACGGCAATCTGGTCGCCGGATCGATGACCGACGCGGTCGAGACGCACGACGTCTGGACGTTCGCGCGCCACCTGCGCAGCGACGATCCGAACTGGAAGCTGGTCGAAACCGACGAAGCCTGAGGGGGCCGGACAGATGCGCGGGTTTGACATGGCCGCGCGTGCGCGTTGGGTGGGGATCGCCGCGATCGCGGCGCTGAGCGCCTGTTCGGGCGGCATCGTCCCGCCCGAATCCGGACCGCCCCCGCCGGGACACGCTTCGCGGCCGCCCACCGCGCCCTATGTTCCTGCCCGCCAGCCGACCGCGGCGACCCCGATCGCACCGGTCGCGGCGCCGCCCGCAGCCGCCACGACCGCCAGCGCGGTCAAGGCCGGGGTGGTCGCCGGCCTGCCGATCACGGCGCTGCCGATCGCCCAGGACAACGCCGAGCGCGCATTGGGCGCGTTCCGGGTCACCTGCGACGCGCTGACGCGGCGCACCGACGGATCGGGGCTGACGCGGCCCGAGGATTGGGCCGAATCGTGCGATGCCGCGCGAAGCTGGGACAGCCGCGACGCTCCGGCCTTTTTCGCGCGCTATTTCGAGGCGGTGCAGGTTGCCGACGGCCGCGCCTTCGCCACCGGCTATTACGAGCCCGAGATCGCGGGTTCGCGCACGCGTCGCGCCGGATTCGACGTGCCGGTCTATGGCAAGCCCGACGATCTGGTCGAGCTCGACCTCGGGCTGTTCTCGGACGCGCTCAAGGGCAAGCATATCCGCGGCCATGTCCAGGGCCAGACCTTCGTTCCCTATTTCGATCGCGCCGAGATCGACCATGGCGCGATCGACGGGCATGCGCCGGTGATCGCCTGGGCGGCCGATCCGGTCGAATTCTTCTTCCTCCAGGTTCAGGGCTCGGGGCGGCTGCGCTCGCCCGAGGGCGACGTCGTCCGCATCGGCTATGCCGGGCAGAACGGGCACGATTATACCGGGATCGGCGCGCTGATGCGCACGCGGGGGCTGCTCGCCCCCGGCCAGGCGTCGATGCAGGGGATCATGGCCTGGCTGCGCGACCACCCCGACGAGGGCCGCGCGATCATGGACGAGAACCGCAGCTTCGTCTTCTTCAAGGAATTGACCGGGCCCGGCCCGATCGGCGCGATGAACCAGCCGGTGACCGGCGGCGCAAGCGTCGCGGCCGATCCGGCGTTCGTGCCGCTTGGCGCGCCGGTGTTCCTGTCGATGGACCGCACCGATGCGACCGGGCTGTGGATCGCGCAGGATATCGGCGGCGCGATCAAGGGCCCCAACCGCTTCGACACCTTCTGGGGCGCGGGCGACGAGGCGCGCGCGATCGCGGGGGGCATGTCGGCGCACGGCACCGCCTTCCTGCTGCTCCCGCTGGGCACGGTCGCGCGGCTCACGCCGCCGCCGCCTCCTCCGCAATAAGCATGGCGACCGGACGCCGGCTTGCCCCGGAGGAAGCAGCGCTCTGGGCACGCGTGATCGCAAGTGTGCGGCCGCTTTCCGGAAAACCCCTCCCCTTCAGGGGAGGGGTTGGCGCGGGGTCGCCATCGCCAGCGGCCTCGTCGAACGAGGCGTCCACGCCAGGCACCTCGCAAGGAGTGCCCTCGGTGAAACCTCCCCCACTCCCCAACCCCTCCCCAAAAGGGGAGGGGCGTAGAGAGGAAGGGACGCTCGACGGCGGTTGGGACCGGCGCATCTCGCGCGGGCTCGTGGCGCCCGAAAGCACTGTCGATCTTCACGGCCACAGCCTCGGTGCCGCCTACGACCGGCTCGATCACGGGCTTGCCGAGGCGATCGCGCGCGGCGACCGCGTGCTGCTGCTCGTCACGGGCAAGCCGCCGCGGCCCGAATCCGAGCGTCCGCACGCGCGCGGCGCGATCCGCGCGGCGGTGGGCGATTGGCTCGCCGCATCGCGCCACGCCGATCGCATCGCCGCGGTCCGCCCGGCGCATCCGCGCCACGGCGGGGCCGGCGCGCTCTACATCGTGCTGCGCCGCGCCAAGCCTGCGGTCACCGCGCCGCCACGAAAATCTTAACTCTTATCTGCGAGCGTGCCTGATCGAAATTCGGGCGGCGGGCCCGGCGATTTGTGGGGATCGGTCGGGCAGGTGGAGGGATTCTCGCTCAAAAGCCGCGCGATCGCGTTCGCGATGTGCGCCGGGGCGGTGGCGTTCATCCTGGCGCTGGCCGCCAATTCGCATGGCATGGAAGGCGCCGCGCGCGCGCTGATCGGTGCGATCATCTGCGCGGTGATGTGCTGGGCCTCGGCCGAGCGCACGATTTCGGCCACCGCCGGCGCGATCGACGCCGCGATCGCCCGCCTGGCGCGCGCCGCCAACGGCGACCTCGAGAGCGAGATTCCCGAAGAGGTCAAGGAATGCGTGCCCCCCGCTCGCCGAGGCGATGGACGGGCTGTTCCGCCAGCTCAACGCCAATTTCGAGAGCGTCCAGCGCCTCGCGATGTTCGATCCCGTCACCGGGCTGCCCAACCGCACCAATTTTCGCCGCACCTGCGAGCGGATTCTCGCCGATCTGCCGGCGGGCGCGGTGGCGGTGCTCTATTTCATCGATCTCGATCGCTTCAAGCAGGTCAACGACACGCTCGGCCATGCGACCGGCGACATGCTGCTCGGGATGGTCGCCAACCGGCTGCGCGCGGTCGCCGACCGGTTCGCCGCCGAGAGCGACGCGCGGCCGCCGCTGATCGGGCGGCTGGCGGGCGACGAATTCACCATGTTCTTCCCCGAGCTGCGCAACCTGCGCGACGCCGAGCGGATCGGGCGCGGCATCTTGTTCGCGTTGCGCGAGCCGTTCGACCTCGCCGAGCAGCAGGTCGAGATCGGCGCCTCGATCGGCATCGCACTGCGCCCCGAGCACGGCACCACGCTCCACGACCTGATGCGCGCGGCGGACGCGGCGATGTACCATGCCAAGGCGCTCGGCCGCGGCCGCGCCGAGCATTTCACCGACGCGCTCGCCGCCGAGATCGCCGAGCGCGCGCGGCTTGAGAGCGACCTGCGCGAGGCGGTCGACAAACGCCAGTTCGCCTTGGTGTTCCAGCCGCAGGTGAGCGCACTCGACGGCCGGATCGTCGCCGCCGAAGCGCTGCTGCGCTGGCGCCACCCCGAAGGGCTCAAGATGCCCGGAAGCTTCATCCAGCGCGCCGAGGAAACCGGGCTGATCGTCGAGATCGGCGAGTGGGTGGTGGGCAGCGTCGCCGACACCATCTCGCGCTGGGGACGGCTCGGGATCGAGCAGCGGCTGGCGGTGAACATCAGCCCGCGCCAGCTCGACCACGCGACCTTCTTCCGCCGCCTGCGCGAGGCGATGCACGCCGCCGCGGCGCCCGCCAAGCTGCTCGAGCTCGAGATCACCGAGACGCTGGCGATGCATTGCTCGGACGAGGTGATCGATGCGATCGCCGCGTTGCGTGCCGACGGAGCCAGCATTGCGATCGACGATTTCGGCACCGGCTATTCGAACCTCGCGCGGCTGCGGCGGCTGCCGATCGACCGTGTCAAGCTGGACCGCAGCCTGGTCGAGCATGTCGCCGACGAGGCCGACGCGCGCAACATCGCGCAGGCGGTGATCGGGCTGGTCCACGGGCTTGGCTGCGAAGCTGTGGCGGAGGGAATCGAAATCCGAGGCACAGGCGACCGTGCTCCAGATCATCGGCTGCGACGTGCTCCAGGGCTATGCGATCGCCGAGCCGATGGCCGAGGAAGCGTTTCTCGAATGGACGCGCGGCGCCGCGCCCGAGCGGCTGGTCGGCTGACGCTCAGCCGAGGACGCGCTTCAGAATCTCCTCATAGACCCCCGCCAGCGCCTCCAGATCCGCCAGCGCGACGGCCTCGTCGAGCTTGTGCATCGTCGCGTTGACCAGCCCGAACTCGACCGTCGGGCAGAGCTTCGAAAGGAAGCGCGCATCGGAGGTGCCGCCGGTGGTGGAAAGCTCGGGACGGATGCCGAGCCGCGCCTCGGCGGCATCCTGGACGAGCGCGGAGAAGGCGCCGGGCGCGGTGAGGAACGCCTCGCCGTAGACGGTGCCCTTCACCTGCGCCTCGGGCGCGTGGCGATGGACGATCGCCCGGATGCGCTCGACGAGATCGGCGCCGCGATGGCGGTCGTTGAAGCGGATGCTCAGCCGCGCCGAGGCATGGCCGGGGATGACGTTGCCGGCGGGATTGCCGACCGTGACGTCGGTCGGCTCGATGTTCGAGGGCTGGAACCAGTCGGTGCCGGCGTCGAGCACGATCGCGTCGATCTCCGCGAGCGCGCGCACCAGCCTGGGGATCGGATTGTCGGCGAGATGCGGGTAGGCGACATGGCCCTGCCTGCCCGGCACGTCGATCCACACGATCGTCGAGCCGCGGCGCCCGATCTTGATCGTGTCGCCGAGCCGGTTGGCCGAGCTCGGCTCGCCGACGAGGCACAGATCGGGCGCGAGCCCGCGTTCGGCCATCCGCTCGATCAGCCGGGGGGTGCCGAAGGTGGCGGGGCCCTCCTCGTCGCCGGTGATGATCAGGCTGAGCGTGCCGGGCGTCGCGACGCGCGCGGCGGCGGCGACGAACGCGGCGATCGCGCCCTTCATGTCGACCGCGCCGCGACCGTGGAGCAGCCCACCGCGCACCTCTGGGACGAAGGGATCGGTCGCCCAGCCCTTGCCCGGCGGCACCACGTCGAGATGGCCGGCGAAGGCGAAGTGCGGCGCGCCGCGCCCACGCACCGCGAGGAGGTTCTCGACCGGGCCGTCGGGCGCCGCGCCCTCAATGAACCGCTCGACCGCGAACCCCAGCGGCGCCAGCGCCGCGGCGAGCACGTCGAACACCGGCCCTCGCGCGGGGGTGACGCTCTCGGCGGCGATCAGGGCCTTGGTGAGTTCGACGACTTGCGGCAAATGGCCCTCCACGATCAATGGAGGTGGCATTGCCCAAGCTCGACCTCGATACAATCCCGCAGACCAACGCCACCGGCTATCCGCCGCACTATGCCGACAAGGTCCAGGGCCGCTGGTATCGTCGGCTGGCGCCCGCGAGCGGGATCACCGACTTCGGCTACAGCCATGTCACGCTCAAGCCCGGCGCCTGGTCGTCGCAGCGCCACTGGCACGAAGGCGAGGACGAGTTCGTCGTGATGCTCGCGGGCGAGGCGGTGCTGATCGACGATTCGGGGGAGGTGGCGATGCGGCCCGGCGACGTGGCCGCCTTTCCCAAGAACGACGGCAACGGCCATGTTCTGGTCAACCGCGGCGATGCGGATTGCGTGTTCGTGGCGGTCGGACGGCCGTCGGCGACTGCGTGCCACTATCCCGATATCGACATGCACCTGTTCCCTGGAACGGGTTTCCGGCGGAAGGACGGGAGTGCATTCTAGCCGGCCACCGGTTGCTCGAACTGCTCGATCACCCAATCCTCTTCCTGCGCGGCGGCGATCCAGTCCTGCATGAACGGGTGCTGGAGCACCGCGTTCATATAGGCGGGGGCGAAGCGCGGGACGGGGAGCGAATAGGTCACGATCCGCGTCACCACCGGCGCGAACATGATGTCCGCCGCGCCGAATTCGCCGAACAGGAAGTCGCCGGTGCCGCCGTAGCGCGCACGCGCCTGCGCCCAGATCTCCATGATCCGGCCGAGCTCCTGGAGCACGTCGGGGTCGGGGGTCCTGGGCGGATAGACCTGGCGGATGTTCATCCCGTGCTTGCGACGCAGCGCCGCGAACCCCGAGTGCATCTCCGCCGCCATCGATCGCGCCATCGCGCGCGCGCCGATCTCCGCCGGCCAGAACCTGGTGCCGCCGGTCTTGTCGTTGAGATATTCGACGATCGCCAGGCTGTCCCACACCACCACGCCGCCGTCCCACAGGATCGGCACCTTGCCCGAGGACGGTGCGAATTCGTCGCCCTCGCGGCGCTTGTCCCAGCTCTCGTCGTAGAGCGGCACCACCGCTTCCTCGAACGGCAGCCCCGAAAGCTTGCACGCAAGCCAGCCGCGCAGCGACCAGGAGCTATAGGCCTTGTTGCCGATGATGAGCTTGAGCATGCGCGCGGAATAGCGGCGGCGGTTCAGAGCCGCAAATGAATCCCGCGCCGGTGGAGCGGGACCAGCGCGGCGAGAACGACCAGCAGTACTGCGACCGAATAGAGGAACGAGGCGAGATAGGGCTCGCCCACGACCCGCTCGATCCGCGCGAATCCCCAGGCCTGGAAGCCGAAGCGCATCCCCGCGAGCCCGATCAGCAGCGACAGGATATAGCCGAGGATCGCGTTCATCCCGAAGACGTGAAGCGGCCACAGCGCCTTGCCGACCCACCGATGCCGCGTCGCCGCCATGCACAGCGCGAGCAGGATCGCCGACAGGCCCGAGGTGAAGATCGCGAAGCTGCTCGTCCAGATGCGCTTGTTGAGCGGGATCCACGGCGTCAGCGCGAGGCCGGCGAGCGCGAGCGCCAGTCCCGCCAGCGCGATCCGCCGGGTCGCGCGCTTGGGGGCACGCTGCCAGGCGACCCCGGCCAGCATGCCCAGCAGCACGTTCGCCAGCGCGGACATGGTCGAGAGCAGGCCTTCCGGATCATAGACGACGTCGCCCGCCGCATCGGTGCCGAAGCGCCACATGTGCGCGGTGGTGAAGAGCGCGCGATCGAGATGGCCGGCGAGGTTGCCCTCGGGGCTGAGATCGCCCGCGCCGTGGCCGGGAACGGAGACGAACGCCATCAGCGCCCCATAGGCAACCAGCAACCCGATCGCGGCCGCCAGGATCGCGCGTGGATCGAGCGCCGCGCGCCCGTCCTCCTCGCGCTGCGCGGTCAGGATCGCGAGCGTGGCGGCGAAGCCGTAGCACAGCCCGATCCGCGGCAGCACGCCGAAGATGCGGAAGGTCGCGATCCCGGGTCGCGCGAGCATCTGCCACGCCCAGCCGATCGCGATCAGCAGCAGCACCCGACGGCCCACGCGCCGCCAGAGCGCGCCGTCGATCCTGCGGGGAAAGGACAAGGCCAGCGCCACGCCGACCGCGAACAGAAAAGCGGGAAACACCAGGTCGGTGGGGGTGAAGCCATGCCATGCGGCGTGATCGAGCGGCCACCAGACATGGTCGCCCGAGCCCGGCGTGTTGACCAGGATCATGCCCGCCACCGCGAGCCCGCGGAAGATATCGAGTCCGGCGAGCCGCGGGGGGCTCGCGGCGCTCAACCGATCGCCTCGATCACTGCCGCGCGTAGCTCGGGGATGCCCATGCCCTTCTCGCTCGACGTGACGAGGATGTCGGGATGCGCCGCGGGGCGCTTGCGCGCTTCGGCGGCGGTGCGATCGGTGACTTCGGCGAGATCGCTCGCCTTGATCTTGTCGGCCTTGGTGAGCACGACGCGATAGCTCACCGCGGCGGCATCGAGCATGTCGAGGATGTCGCGATCGACTTCCTTGATGCCGTGCCGCGCGTCGATCAGCACCAGCGCGCGCTTGAGCACCTGGCGCCCGCGCAGGAAATCGTTGACCAGGAACCGCCACCTGCGGAGCAGATCCTTGGGCGCCTTGGCGAAGCCGTAGCCGGGCATGTCGACCAGCCGGAAGGCGAGCGGCTGGCCTATGTCGAAGAAGTTGAGCTCCTGCGTGCGCCCCGGCGTGTTCGAGGTGCGCGCGAGCGCGTTGCGGCCCGCGAGCGCGTTGAGCAGCGACGATTTGCCGACGTTCGATCGCCCCGCGAACGCCACTTCGGGCACCAGCGGATCGGGCAGATATTCGAGAGTCGGCGCGGACTTCAGGAAGGCGATCGGCCCCGCGAAGGTTTTGCGCGCCACCTCGATGGCGTCCTCGTCGAAGGTGGCGGTCACGTCTTCGCCGGGGCCTGCTTGAGCACCGGGTGCCGGCTGTAGAGCCATTTCTGCTGCGCGATGGTGATGCAGTTCGAGGTGATCCAGTAGAGCTGGAGCCCCACCGCGAACGGCGCCATCACGAACATCAGCATCCACGGCATGAACTGGAAGATCTGCTTCTGCATCTCGTCCATCGGCTGCGGGTTGAGCTTGATCTGGAAATACATCGAGACCCCGAGCAGGATCGGGATCACCCCGATCGCCAGGAACCCCGGCGGCGTGAACGGCAGCAGCCCGAACAGGTTGACCGGCGTCAGCGGATCGGGCGCCGAGAGATCGTGGATCCACAGCACGAACGGCTGGTGGCGCATCTCGGTCGTGAGCAGCAGCACCTTGTAGAGCGCGAACATGATCGGGATCTGGAGCAGCAGCGGCAGGCAGCCCGCGAGCGGATTGACCTTCTCCTCCTTGTACAGCTTCATGATCTCCTGCTGCTGCTTCTGCTTGTCGTCCTTGTGACGCTCCTGGAGCGCCTTCATCTTGGGGCTGGATCGCGCGCATGTTGGCCATCGACGCGAACTGGCGCTGCGCGATCGGGAACAGCAAGGCGCGGATCGTGATCGTCAGCAGGATGATCGCGACCCCGAAATTGCCGATCATCCGGAACAGCCAGTCGAGGTAATAGAAGATCGGCTTCTCGATGATCTGATACCAGCCCCAGTCGATCGCATATTCGAACTTCGCGATGCCCAGATCCTTCTGGTAGCGATCGAGCGTCGAGACTTCCTTAGCGCCGGCATAGAAACGCGAGGAATAGCTGAGCTGCTGGCCCGGGGCGAGCGATTGCGGCTGGGGTCGCGTAATCGGCCTGGAAGGTCGAATTGGGCCCGGCGCGGAACTGCGCCGCGACCGGCCTGCCCTGATCGGGCACCAGCGCGGTCAGCCAATATTTGTCGGTGAAGCCCAGCCAGCCGCCGGTGGTGGTGAAGACCTGGGGACCCTTGAGCAGCGTCTTATAGTCATAGCCATAGTCGGCGGCATTGTCGTGGACCGACATCGGGCCGACATGGTTGGTCCAGCTCGTCACGTCCTTCGATTCGCCGCGGTTGACCAGCGCGAACGGCGCCACCGGCACCGGCGCGGCGCCGAGATTGGCGACGGTCTGCCGAATCGTGAACATATAGCCGGCGTCGACCGAGAGCTCGATCGTGAAGCGCTGGCCCTGGCCGTTGTCGGCGGCGAGCGTCACCGGTCTGCCCGGCGCGAGCACGTCGCCGCTCGCGCGCCACACCGTGTCGGCGCTCGGCGGCCGGAGCCCGTTGTCCTGCCAGCCGAAGCCGGCGAAATAGGCCTCGGGCGCACCGGCGGGGGAGAGCAGGCGGATCGCGTCCGAATTCTTGGCGACGGTCTCGCGATATTTGGTGAGCACCAGATCGTCGATGCGCGGACCCTTGAGGTTGATCGAGCCCTTGAGCAGCGGCGTTTCGATGCGGACGCGGGGCGATTCGGCGAGCACCACCGCGCGGTCGCGCGTCGCGGCGGGCGAATCGGCGGTGGGATCGGCCTGCGGATTGGGCACCGCGACGGTCTTGCCGCCCTCGATCCTGGTGGCGGCGGGGGGCTGCTGCGGGAAGAAGCGGCTCATCACCGCAGGCCATCCGAACAGAATCAGCGCCGCCAGCACCGCGAACAGGATGAAGTTCTTCTGGTCGTCTTTCACCGAATTCTTCCCCGGAAAGCTATTTGGCTCACGGCACCGGATCGTAGCCGTGGCCGCCCCATGGATGGCAACGCGCGATTCGCTTGACGGCGAGCCAGCTGCCCTTGGCCGCGCCATAGCGGCGAAGCGCCTCGATTGCATAGGCCGAACAGCTCGGCTGGAAGCGGCAGCTCGGCGGTAGGAGGGCGGACGGCCCGATCTGCCAGCCGCGTGCGACGAGGATGAGGAGCTTGGCGATCATGATTCACGCATCCCATCGTCACCCCGGACTTGTTCCGGGGGTCCACCGCCGCACCTTCGCCAGCGCCTTCGCCAGTTCGGCCCTCAGATCGGCGTAGGGGCGCTCGATCCCCGAATTGCGTCCGATCAGCACGTGATCGGCGCCGGCAAGGCCGCGCTCGGCAGCACTTCGCGCGCAAGCATGCGGGAAGCGGCGCTTCATCCGATTGCGGACGACCGCGTTGCCGACTTTCTTCGATACCGTGATGCCGATCCGCATCGCCGGATCGCCATCGTCGCGCGCGCGCACGAGCAGGACGAAGCCGGGCATCGGTGCCCGCTTCCCCGCATTCGCCGCGAGATAATCCTTGCGCTCGGTGAGCCGGGCCAGGCGGACGACGTTTAGGCCGACAGCTTCTTGCGCCCGCGGGCCCGGCGATTGCGAATCACCGTGCGGCCGCCCGGGGTCGCCATCCGGGCGCGGAAGCCGTGCCGGCGCGCACGCACCAGGTTGCTCGGCTGAAAGGTCCGCTTCATCGCTCATCCTCAGATATTCAAAACGGAAAAAGCCGCCCAAACCGGCGGCCGTGTGACGGGTGCCCATAAAGAAGGCCCGCCCCCAAGTCAACGCGCCGCTTGCCCGTCGCGCGCGCGGCGGCGGCGCGCGCTGCGGCGGCGCAGCGCCAGATCGGCATAATGGCCGAACCGCGGCCAGCGCCGCTTGCTTCGCGCGAAGTGCCGACGCGCCCGCGCCGAATTCTGGAGCACCAGCACCAGACCGCCCGCGAACACGAAGACGCCCCCCGGCCCGGGGATCGCGCCGACGATCGGTGAGACGAGGATCACCACCACCCCGGTGGCGAACAGCGCGGAGCGGATCAGCGGATGGCGCGGGCGGCGGCGTTCCATTCCGCCGATGTGGGTGGGGTGTATTGGATTGGCAAGACAGCGTTCAAGCATCCACTTCGGATGCGATCCATTCCACTCCGGACAAATGGCGCTATGCATGAAGCCCTTGGGGAGGGCGGGCATGGTCGCGAGCGTATCGACGGTCGCCTATCTGGGGCTCGATGCGCGCGCGGTGGAGGTGCAGTGCAACCTCGTCGCCGGGCTTCCCAATTTCGTCGTCGTCGGATTGCCCGACAAGGCGGTGGGCGAGAGCCGCGAGCGCGTCCGCGCCGCGATCGCCGCGATCGGGCTGGCGCTGCCGCCCAAGCGGATCATCCTCAACCTCTCGCCCGCCGACCTGCCCAAGGAGGGCTCGCACTTCGATCTGCCGATCGCGCTGGCGCTGCTCGGCGGTGATCGATGCCGAGACGCTGGCGGGCTATGTCGTGGTCGGCGAGCTGGGGCTCGACGGCCGGATCGCGCCTTCGCCCGGCGTGCTGCTCGCGGCGCTGCATGCGTCGGAAGCGGGGAAGGGGCTGGTGTGCCCGGTCGCGCAGGGGCCCGAAGCGGCCTGGGCAGGATCGATCGAGGTGATCGCGGCGCCCGACCTGATCGGGCTGCTCAACCATTTCAAGGGCCACCAGCTGATCCCCGCGCCCGCCGCCGGGGAGGCGGAGCCGCCGGGGCTCGGGCCCGATCTCGCGCAGGTGAAGGGGCAGGAGACCGCCAAGCGCGCGCTCGAGATCGCCGCGGCGGGCGGCCACAATATGCTGATGTCGGGCCCCCCGGGCGCGGGCAAGTCGCTGCTCGCGTCGTGCCTGCCGGGAATATTGCCGCCGCTCGACGCGGCCGAGGCGCTCGAGGTGTCGATGGTCGCGTCGGTGGCGGGGGTGCTGGCGGGCGGGCGGCTGACGCGCACGCGGCCGTTCCGGAGCCCGCATCATTCGGCGTCGATGGCGGCGCTGGTCGGCGGCGGGCTCAAGGTGCGGCCGGGCGAGGTCAGCCTCGCGCACCTGGGCGTGCTGTTCCTCGACGAACTGCCCGAATTCCAGCGCGCGGTGCTCGATTCGCTGCGCCAGCCGCTCGAGGCGGGCACCGTCAGCGTGGCGCGCGCCAACGCGCACGTGACTTTCCCGGCGCGCGTCCAACTCGTCGCGGCGATGAACCCATGCCGGTGCGGCCACCTCGGCGACCCCGCGCTCGCCTGCGCGCGCGCGCCGCGCTGCGCCGCCGATTATCAGGCGAAGGTCTCGGGCCCGTTGCTCGATCGCATCGATCTCCACGTCGAGGTCCAGCCGGTCACCGCCGCTGATCTCGTCCTGCCGCCGCCGGCGGAGGGCTCGGCCGAGGTCGGCGCGCGAGTCGCCGCCGCTCGCGCGGTGCAGGGCGTGCGCTACGCGGGGGTTCCCGCGCGGACCAATGCCGAGATCGACGGCGATCTGCTGGCCCAGGTCGCCACGCCCGACGATCCCGGCCGCAAGCTGCTCGCGCAGGCCGCCGAGGCGATGCGGCTCTCGGCCCGCGGCTATACGCGCGTGCTGCGCGTCGCGCGCACGATCGCCGATCTCGGCGGCGCCGAAGCGATCGGCCGGATCCATGTCGCCGAGGCGCTCAGCTATCGCCGCCAGGCGCCGCGGAGTTAGTCGTGCGGGCGACCGCCACCTCGTTTTCGCTTCGGATTGGAGCAGATCGCCTCGCTTGGCGCGAAGACTCGCGCGCGAAACGAACTTATGACGCGGGCGGGGGGCAGGCATGAAGACTTCGGTTCGCAAGATCATGATCCGGACGTTCGTGCTCGCCGCGATCATCTGGGGCATCGCCTACTTGCTGGCTGCCGCCGCCACGCGATTGAATCTTCCGCCGGGCCTGTTGCGCGACGGTTGGGATAGCTTAGAAGCGGGCGTTGTCGCCCCGTTGCGCAGCAACTGGCTTGCCGCAGCGGCGGCGGCGGTTACGTTCGGCTTCACGATCGACCAGACCGGATTCCCCGAAACTGTCCAGGACCGGCTTTTCCCCCCTCGCCCGGATTTCCTGTCCTGGCGCGAAGAGGCGGGCGTGGGAGCGCTGCTCCGGCGCAGAATCCCGATTGCCGGCAGGGACGCCGAGCTTCGTCGGCTCAGGTCGTGGTTGCGGGGCCGTCGCACCGAGCACCGTGTTCAAGCGTTCGGGGTCTATGGCGCGCGCGGAATCGGCAAGACCCGCCTCATTCTCGAAGCGTTCCGGCGACTCAACCCATGGTGGCGGCTTTGGCGGCGATGGCATGTCGGCGTGCTGACGGGGCCGGTGCCGATCGGCACGCGCTTTCGTCGGCCCACCGCGATCCTGGTCGATTACGCGGTCGACGCCGAGCTGTTTTGGCGCAGCGCGGAATCGCTTGTCCGCCAGCACCATGAGCACCCGGTTCGCATTGTGTTCGAATCACCGGTCGATTTCGACAAGATGGTCGAGGGGCGCGCCGAACACCGGACGGCGCCGCTCCGCGCGATCCTGCCGCGCGTGACGGACGCGGTCGATGCGCCAGAGGGCGCGGCAGAGCCGTTGCGGCCGGGAGCGCAGGTGTCGATCAATCCGACGACGGCGCGGCGATTTCTGCAGCTCGCGCCGCTGGATGCCGCTTCGGCGAAGGACCTCCTCACTTCGGCCTATGGCGCGTTCGCGCCGCAACGGCGCCGCAATCGATCTTGGCGTGCGGCGCGGGCGCGCCGCACCAATGCGCCGGCGATCATCGCGGCCGCGCGCGGACGCCCGAGCTATCTATTGGAATTCGCGGTACGGGCTGAGGAAGCGAGGCCCGATTTGATTGCGACCCAGCCGGATCTGATGCGCCGCACGATCGATGCCTGGGCGGTGCCGCGGGAGGACGCCGAACTGCTCGTCGAAGAAGCGGTCTCGATCTTTCCCGAGGAAGGACTCGAACTGGTGCTTCTTGCAGCGCTCGGCCAGGGCCGGAAGATTCCTGCCGAGGACCGCTATGAGATCGCCCCGGGTTCGGGCGATCGGCTGCGCCTTTCGCGCCTGTTCCGCAACTATGGCGAGGACGAAGGCGTCGATGCCGATCTGCTCAACGAGGCGCCGACGATCGCGAACGCCCATGTCGCGCATTTTGCGATGATGGCGATTCTGCGCCGGCTGCAACGGGCGGACCTGCAAGGCTTCGTCAAGCGCGTGACGCGCAGCGAAAGCGTTGCGCTCCAGGCGGTGCAGGCCCGCTTGGCCGAAATGCTGATGGCGGCTTGGCCACCCAGCGATGACAGCGCAGATCCCGGACTCGAAGACTTTGTCCCGGCGCAAATGTACGGCGGACTGGTGGCGGCGCTTCTGCTGCTGCCCGAAGCGGCGCCGCTCGACGTCCGGCGAACGGTTGTCGAGCGCCTTCAGCGGCCGCCCTTTGCGCCCCGCTCGATGTTGCCGAAAGCCGGCGGACGGCCGACGAGCTCTACGAAGCATTGCATGCACTCGCCCACATGCTCGATCTCGCGCTGGCGAGCGCGCGCAACGTCGAAAGCGAAGCGGCGCGGCAATTGTCGGAAGCGCTCGCCAGCCACGCGATCGTGATGCTCGATCATGCCCGCGGCGAAACGCGAAGCGCGGTGCTCGCGCGGTTCGCCTCGATCGCGGTCACCTGGGGCCCCGAATTCAGCCTGCTCGTGACGTCCCCCGAATGGCATCAGTCGGAAAGCCTCACGTCGCTCATCGGTCAGATCATGAAGACGGCCGCCGCGCAAGGGGATCTCGGGTGGTTGCGCGCGCGCCCTGGACGAAGATGCGGGCGATGCGCCGCTCGTCGCGTCCGCGACGCACGAACGAGCGGTTGCCGTCTTGAAGCTGATGAACCGGGAGTTCGGCACGCCTGCTTCGATCGAGTGGGGAGACGAGGAGCGCGAACTCGTCCGCGAGCTGCTCGCCGGCACCGACCCCGTCGGGCAGATGGCGGCGACCTGGCGGCATGGTGGCACGTTCGCCCGACGGCCTTCACCCACCCCTTGCCGGTCGGCGACGCGGTCGTGGAGGCGCTGGTGAAGGTCCTCGACAATCTGGAGACGCCACGGGTCGTGTGGAAACGCGCCGCCGGGGCACTCGCCAAGCTTTGTCTCCCGTCCGCGGATGTCGATACCGATCTGCTGCTCAGCTGGGCGCGCTGGGCCGACGGCAACCTGACCGGCGAACCGGAACTGCTCATGACGGCAAAGCCGCTGGTCAGCGTCGCTGGCAATCTGGACATGGGAATCGAGCGCGCCTTGCGCATTCTCGGCGATCGTGACGAACCGCTCGACCTGCGCGCGTCCGCGGCGATGCTGGTGCAAGCGTGTCCGCCACCCGAGGGTTGTTCCGAGCATCGCGATCGATACGTTGATGGAGCGCGCGATCGACCCCAATCTGGTGCGCGGGCAGCATGAGACGATGGTGATCCGTGTCGCCCAGATGCGTTCCGACGCGGCGGCGAACGCGCTCGGCGAATTCATCCGCAAGCAGCGTTCGGATGTCGGCATCACTGCCTTCCTGGCGTTGTGTGCGATGGGGCGGCTTGATCTGCTCGATGGCGAGGAACTCTCGGGGGATCGCTATGGTCGCGAATATCTCGATGCCTGGCGGATGCGATTGCGGGCATCCGGCGAGGCGGCGCCCGCTGCGGCGAATACGCCGGAAGCCCCGTCCGCGCCCAAACAGGGTTGGTTCGAACGCCGGCTGATCACCGCGCGCGGGCACCTGATCCACAAGCTCAAGGCGAAGGACACGACCGGCGCCTGGGCTTATTATTTCGTGCTGGTGATGCCCGAACGCGAGGCGGCATTTCTCGCGGCGATCGAAGGCTCGGGAACCATCGACCTGGAGGACTATGGCCGCGTCATCGCGAGTTGCTACGGCGAAGAGCCGACCACCGAGGTGCGCGACTATCTTTACGAGACTTATGGTTTCGTCGTTTAGCGGCGCCGGGCGCCCGAAGCGACAAGCGCGCCTTGCGGCGCGCAGGCCCTTGGTCTAGCGACACCCCCCGCTGCCCCTGTGGCGAAATTGGTAGACGCGACCGACTCAAAATCGGTTTGCCGCAAGGCATGCTGGTTACGAGTCCGGCCAGGGCACCATCGGCATCCTCCCGCGCGGGCGGCGTTTCCGCCACGTCCGCGCGAAGCCGGTCCGCATTGACCCGCGGCTCCGACTGCGAGGGCGGTTCACGCCGCCGGGTTTCGCCACTAGAGAGGAACGGGGGGCGGTTCGCGCAGGGGGCGCACGCCGACAGGGACAAGCCCGGCGCACGATGGAAGCTTCGCTCTTTGACCGGCTGACCGAACGCCAACGGAGCTGCCTGCGGCTGGTGGGCGCGCTCGCGAATTCCAAGGAAATCGCCCGCGAACTCGGCATTTCGCGCCATACCGTCGACGAGCATATCCGCGTCGCGATGGCGACGCTCGGGCTGTCGAGCCGATACGAGGCGGCGCGTGCGCTCGCCGCGCACGAGGGCCGGCGCACCCCCTCAACGATTGAGTAGTCAACCAGTCGGAATTGAGCCGGAGGTCCCGGCGGGTCCACTCCCCTCCTCGTTCGGGAAGCAGGGCGATGAGCGCCAGGGCACCGCGATCGAAGCGCCCGCCGATGAGGCGGTGCCTCCGCCGCTTTCGCTCTGGCCTGCGCCGCCGTTTCCCACACGGGAGAGACCGCGGAATGAATTAGACCGGACGACGCGCCTGTTCTGGATCGGCGTCGTCCTGATTGGACTGATCCTGGCGGCGAGCCTCTTCATCGCGCTCGCCGTCCGTTACAGCCGCCCCGGCTAGCCCCGGGGTTCCGTCATCGAAACACCAAAGGACGTGCCGGCCCCGCCGGCGCGATGGGGAAAAGCCATGCGCAAGGAACATCTCGAAGCCGGCAAGATGATCGCCACCGACCTGCTCGATCTCGAGAGCCGGATCGATGCGACGATCGCCAGCGGCGGGCGCCTGCCGGTCACCATGATGGCTGCCCGCGCCCACGCCAAGCTCCCCGCCGCGATCGGCCAGGACGCATTGCGGCATGCGGCCAAGGCGTTCGAGCTGATGGTCCAGGCGCGCCAGCACGTCGTCCAGGCGCACGCCTGCTTCGCCGCCGCGGGGCTACGATCTCGGGCTCGATACCACCGCGTTCGGCGATCAGTACGAGTGTCCGCCCCCGGGTGGCGCGCTCGTCGAGCGCGAGCACGCGGTCCGCCTCGCGGTCGTCGGCTAGGCATGGGACACTCTTTGGGGCTTGACCCGACCGGATCGTCCGTGATCCGGTCGGGGCATGTGGGCACGTGATGCTCTTTTACACGCTGATGGCGCTTTGCTGCGGCTATGCGCTCTGAAGGGCGGGAGCCCCGAACGCTTCGTCGCGGTGATCATCCTGCTCGGCACGCTGCTGACGCTGCTCGTCGCCCCGGAGAAGACGTGGCGGTTCGGCTCGGTCCATCTGGGAATCTTCGCGGTCGACCTGGCGATGTTCTTCGCCTTCGTGGCGGTCGCGCTCTATGCCGAGCGCTTCTGGCCGATCTGGATGAGCGCGATGCAGGGCTTCGGCATCGTCGGGCATTTGTCGGTGTGGATCGCGCCGCACATCTCGCCGGTGGTCTATGCCACCAGCCATGCGGTGGCCAGCTATCCGATCGTGCTCTGCTGCTGGCGCTCGCGACCTATTGGCACCAGCGCCGCGTGGCGACCGGCGCGCCGGGTGCGCTCATGGAGCGATCACCGCGCGCGGGCGCGGATCGCGCGGCGCACCCAGAGCGCCTGATCGGCGCCTTCGCGCGGCAGGGAGTGCCCGCGCATGGCTGACCGCGATCCCTTCGGCATCTCGGCGCTCGGCGGCCCGCGCGCCGACCCGATCGGCCAGCCCGCCGATCCGTTCGACCAGCGGCTTGCCGCGATCGAGCGCGAGCTTGGCGCGCTTCGCGCCGAGCATCTCGAGCGGCTGCAGGCGCCGAAAGGGCTGACCGCGCTCGAGCGCGCGCAAGCGCTTCAGGGAGCTTCGCCGCGCCCGTGCGCCCTTCTTTCGCGGCGATTCGGATCTGTTCGGCGAGCCGGCGTGGGACATCCTGCTCGACATCTTCATCGCGCAGGAGCGCGGCATCAAGGTTCCAGCGAGCACGGCGTGCATCGACCTGGGGATGCCCGTCGCGACGAGCCTGCGCTGGATCGCGCTGATCGAGCAACGCGGGCTGATCGAGCGGGTCTCCGATCCCGATTGCGCGGAGCGAAGCCTGCTCCGCCTCACTATTCGCGCGCGGATGGCGCTCCAAGCCTATCTTGAAGCGTGCTGAACGGAACGACCCGCTCCGTCTGCGCGCGCAGGATATCGAGCGCCATGGAGATGTGGACGCTGGCGAGCGACTGATCGAGCGAATCGGTGATCCGGATCAAGCTTTCGCCCAGCGCGATCGCGCGCCGTAATTCTTCGATCTTCTCCACCTGCACCGATCTCCTCGCCAGTCTAGACCGCCGATTCCGCAACGTCACAGTCACGGCGGGGCGTCGCGCTAGTCAGCGTGCGTCGCGATCGGCGCAGCTGTTCATGGCACTATACAGAAATCAGCGATCAACGTCAGGCGTTCAAGCGCAATTCGCGACTTTTTGCGCCATTTCGAACCGGTCGTCTCCACGGGCGGCGCCGGGCGGGCGCTTCAATGCGTCAGGAAGATCGGCACCGGGCACGCGTTGAGCATCGTCCGCGTCACGCCGCCGAAGATCGCCTCCGCCATGCGACGATGGCCGAATCCGCCCATCACCAGATAGTCGGCTCCGCAGTTGCGCAGCTCGGGAAAGCAATATGGTGGCGGCGCTGTCGGTGTGCGCGTCGGCGCGCGTCACGATCGGGATGATCCCGTGGCGCGAGAGATATTCGGCGGCGTCGGTCGCCGGGAGCTTGAGGCTGCCGTCGTCGACCCTCGAGGATCGTCCACCTTCGAGGCATGCGTCAGCAGCGGAAGCGCCGCGCGGAGCGCCGCCACCGAGGTGGGCGAACCGTTCCACGCGATCACGGCGTGGCCGAACACGTCGAGCGCGCGCGCTTCCTCGGGCACGGCCAGGACCGGCTTGTCCGACACGGTCACGACGTCGCCCACCACATGCGCCATGTCCGGATAATGCGTGCTGCCGAGCGCGCGGTTGAGGACGATGATGTCGCTCATCACCGCCGCGTCGCGCAGGCTGTGGCTCAGGTCGCCGGTCACGTCGATCCAGTCGAAGGCGACGTCCTCGTGCGTCAGGCGCGCTTCCATGCGGGTGCGGTTGTCACCCTCGCGGGCCTCTTCGCCGGCAAGCAACAGCGCTTCGCCGCCGAGCACCGCATAGTCGCCCATCACCACCGGCAGGATCGAAACGTCGAGGCAGGTGAGATGGCCGCCCAGCGCCCGGGTGAGATCGAGCGCGGCCTGGAATCGGGCTTCCTGGCCCGCGTCGTCGTGCATCAGCACCAGCACATTCTTCATGTTCGCCTCCACGGTGAATGGGTTGGCCGGGAGGCTATGCCGGGGGCCGCGCGGCCGATATTCGGGATTTTACGAAGGCGCGGCGCTCAGCGGCGGGCGGGCGCCTCGCCCTCGTCGTCGATCGGCAGATGGAAATTCGTGCCACATCCCGTTGAGGGATGCCGAAGCCGACCGCGAGGCCGAGGCCGAGGACCCAGGTGAAATACCACATCGGCGGATTCCTTCAGTAGAAGTCGGGATCGGTGGCGACGTGCTCGGTGGTGACGCGCCCCCACATGACGCGATACGCCCAGGCGGTGTAGGCGAGCACGATCGGCAGGAAGATCAGCGTCACGACGAGCATGATGAAACAGGGTCGTCGCGCTCGACGAGGCGTTCCACACCGTCAGGCTCGAATGCGCGTCGACGCTCGAGGGCAGGATGAAGGGGAACATCGACAGCCCGACGGTGGCGATGATCCCGAGCGCGCCCAGCGAGGATCCGGCAAACGAAACCTTCTCCCAGCCGCGCGCGATGCCGAGCAGCGCGAGCAAGGTGCCGGCGAAGCCGAGCGCGGGGGCGGCGACCATCCACGGATAGCGGCCGTAATTGGCGAGCCATGCGCCCGCGGGCTGCGGCGCTGGGTCGTGCGCAGCGGGTTCGAGGCGCCCAGCGGATCGGCGTGCGAGACCGCCTGATAGCCGATCCCGCCCCACGCGACATAGGCCCAGCCGAGCGCGAACAGCATCAAGCTGGCGATCGCGGCGACGCGGCCGAAGCGGCGCGCGCGGGCATGGACCGGCCCGCGCTCGACCTTGAAGCTCAGCCAGGTGGCGCCGTGGAGCACGAGCATCGCCACCGACAGCAGTCCGCACAGCAAGGTGAAGGGGGTGAACAGGCCGAGGAAGCTGCCGGCGTAGGTGGCGCGCAGATCGCTGTCGAGCCGGAACGGCGCGCCTTGGAGGACGTTGCCGACCGCGACGCCGAACACCAGCACGGGCACGAACCCGCCGACGAACAGCGCCCAGTCCCAGCGCGCGCGCCATGCGGGATCGGGCCGCTTCGAGCGGTATTTGAACCCGACCGGGCGCAGGATCATCGCCGCGAGCACCACGAACATCGCCAGGTAGAAGCCCGAGAAGCTCACCGCATAGACGAACGGCCAGGCCGCGAAGATCGCGCCGCCGCCGAGGATGAACCACACCTGGTTGCCCTCCCATGTCGGCCCGACGGTGTTGATCACCATCCGCCGCTCGGCATCGCTTCGCGCGACGAACGGCAGCAGCGCGGCGGTGCCCATGTCGAACCCGTCGGTCAGCGCGAAGCCGATCAGGAGCACGCCCAGCAGCGCCCACCAGATCACCCGCAGCACTTCGTAATCGAGGAATGGCATGACGGTCCTCCTTCAGGCGGCGATGGGTTCGGCGGGGAGCGGGCCCGGGGCGGGCTGGGGGTCTTCATGCGCCTCGTCGGGGCCGTGGCGGATCGCCGCGAGGATCAGCCGCACCTCGATCACCGCGAGCGTCCCGTAGAGCAGGGTGAAGCCGATCAGCGTGGTCCACAGCGCGGTGCGCGTCAGCGACGAGGTGGCGAGGAAGGTCGGCAGCACGCCGTCGATCGCCCAGGGCTGGCGCCCCATCTCGGCGACCACCCAGCCGAGCTCGGCGGCGATCCAGGGGAGCGGGATCGCGAGCACCGCGACGCGTAGGAACCAGCGCGTGCTCAGGTGCCGCCGAAGGCTCGCGATCAGGAAGGCGGCGGCGAACAGCGCGATCATCGCGAAGCCGATCAGCGCCATGATCCGGAAGCTCCAGAACATCAGCGGGACGCTGGGGACGGTGTCCCACGCGGCCTTGTGGATCTGGTCGGGCGTCGCGGTCGCCGGGTCGGCGACGTAGCGCTTGAGCAGCAGCGCGAAGCCGAGGTCGCGCCCGTGCGCGGCGAACACCGCGCGCGCCGCGGGATCCTGGGGCGCGACCTTGAGCCGCTGGACCGCGCGATAAGCCTCGACGCCCGATCCGATCCGCTCCTGCGCGCGCAGCACCAGCTCGGACATGCCGGTCACCTCGCCGGTGACGCTGCGCGTGGCGATCAGCCCGAGCACCCAGGGCACCTTGACCGCATAGCGCGTCTCGCGCGCCGCGAGATCGGGAACGCCGAACAGCGTGATCCCCGCGGGCGCCGGTTCGGTGTGCCATTCGGCCTCGATCGCGGCGAGCTTCATCTTCTGGTTGTCGGTGAGCGTGTAGCCGCTCTCGTCGCCGAGCACGACGACAGACAGCGACGAGGCCAGCCCGAACGCGGCGGCGACGGTGAACGAGCGCCGCGCGACCGCGACCCAGCGTCCCTTGAGCAGATAGTAGGACGATATCCCGAGCACGAACACCGAGGCGACGACATAGCCCGCGCTGACGGTGTGGACGAACTTGGCCTGCGCGACCGGATTGAACAGCACCGCCGAGAAATCGGTCACTTCCATCCGCATCGTCTCGGGATTGAACGCCGCGCCGACCGGGTTCTGCATCCAGCCGTTGGCGATCAGGATCCACAGCGCCGACAGGTTGGTGCCCAGCGCGACCAGGAAGGTGACGCCGAGGTGCTGGAGCTTCGACAGCCGCTGCCAGCCGAAGAACATGACGCCGACGAACGTCGCCTCGAGGAAGAAGGCCATCAGCCCCTCGATCGCGAGCGGCGCGCCGAAGATGTCGCCGACATAGTGCGAGAAATAGGACCAGTTGGTGCCGAACTGAAATTCCATCGTCAGCCCGGTGGCGACGCCGAGCACGAAATTGATCCCGAAGATCTTCGACCAGAAGCGCGTGACCTTCCGCCAGATTTCGCGGCCGGTCATCACATAGATCGATTCCATGATGACGAGCATGAAGCTGAGCCCCAGCGTCAGCGGCACGAACAGGAAGTGATAGAGCGCGGTCAGCGCGAACTGCAGCCGTGACAGATCGATGATGCCGGCGTCCATGGGCAGTAACCTCCGTGGTGCCGGGCAACCGGCGCGATGGTCGCCCGCAGCTCCGGGCAGGAGCCATAGACCGATTGTGGCGGAATGGGAAAATGCGTGATTTTCCGTATTCGCGAGCGGCCGGGCGGGCGGCTAGAACAAGCCGATGCCGACCGCGACCGCCAGCCGGGACGAGGGCCGCGCCCGCCGCGCCTATCTGCGCCGGGTCGTGGCCGACGGCGGTCGCGTGCGCCTTTCGACGACGCTGCTGCTGCTCGATGCGTTCGCCGCGATCGGGTTCGCCGCCGGGCTGGCGATGGCGATCGTCGCGGCACCGCGCGGGATGGGCGCGATGCTCCCGGCGGCGCTGCTCGCGCTCGGATCGGGGCTGGCGCGGGGGCTCTTCGCGATGTTCGCCGCGCGCATCGGCGCGGCGGGCGCGCGTGACGCCAAGCGGCGGCTGCGCGAGAGGATCGTGGCGGCGCTGCTGCGCGCGCCCCCGGGGGGCCGCGGCGCCGGCGAACTCGTCAACGCCGCGGTCGACGAGGTCGAGGCGATCGACGGGCATGTCGCGCGCTTCCTGCCCGCACGGCACGCGGCGGCGCTGGCCCCCTTGCTCGTGCTCGCGGCAGTCGCCGTCGCCAGCCCGGTTGCCGCGGCGATCATGATCGCCACCCTGGCGCCCTTCATCGTCGCGATGGCGCTCGCGGGGGGCGCCGCCGCCGACGAATCGCGGCGCCAGTTCGTCGCGCTTTCCCGGCTTTCGGGCCTCCTGGGCGATCGGATCCGGGCGTTGCCGGTGGTGCTCGCGTTCGGCGCGGAGGAATGCGAGACGCGGCGGCTGGGCGATGCCGCCGAAGCGGTCGCGGCGCGGACGATGCGGGTGCTGCGCGTCGCGTTCGTCTCCTCGGCCGCGCTCGAATTCTTCGCGGCGCTCTCGGTCGCGCTGGTCGCGGTCTATGCCGGGTTCAACCTGCTCGGGTTGCTGCCGTTCCCGGCGCCCGAGACGCTCGACCTGGGCCGCGCCTTCTTCGTGCTCGCGCTCGCGCCCGAATATTACGCGCCGATGCGCCGCCTTGCCGCCGCCTATCACGACCGGCAGATGGCGGAGACTGCCGCCGATCGGCTCGCACTGGTCGAGAAGACCTATCCACCGCGCGTCATCGCCGAGTTGCCGGGCGCCGGCCCGCCGGCGATCGCGTTCGAGCAGGTTGCGGTCCGCTATCCTGACACGGACTTCGATGCGGTCTGCGATTTCTCGCTAGCGCTCACGCCCGGTGAGACGGTCGCGCTGATGGGGCCTTCGGGGAGCGGAAAATCGAGCCTGGTCAACGCGCTGCTCGGGCTGGCGCCGCTCGCCGCCGGACGAATCACGGTCGACGGCGTTGCGATGCCCGAGGGCGCGAGCCTGGCGCCGTTCGCCGCCTGGGCGGGGCAGGCGCCGCTGATCGTTCCAGGCACGATCGCCGAGAATATCGCGCTGGCATGGCCCGAGGCGTCGCCCGCCGACATCGCGCGGGCGGCTTCGGGTGCCGGGCTCGATGCGCTGCTCGCGCGCCGGCCCGAAGGGCTGGAGGCGCTGCTCGATGCGCGCGGCGGAGGGCTCTCTGGGGGCGAGCGCCGCCGGATCGGGCTCGCGCGCGCGCTGCTCAAGCCCGCGCCGCTGCTGCTGCTCGACGAGCCGACCGCGCACCTCGATGCGGATTCGGAGGTCGCGCTGATCGAGACGATCGCCGCCGCGGCGAAGGGACGCACGGCGCTGATCGCGACGCACAGCCGCCGGCTCGCCGCGATCGCCGATCGCGTGATCGAGCTGGAGGGCCGCCGATGACCGCGCTCGGCCGTCTGCTTGCCGCCGAGCGCCGCCGCCAGCGCGGGTTCGCGCGTGCGGCGCTGCTCGCGGCGCTGGTGAGCGCATCTTCGGTGCTGCTGCTCGGCGTGTCGGGCTGGTTCATCACCGCCGCGGCGCTGGCCGGGATGGGCGGAATCGCGGCGGCGCAGGCGTTCAACTATATGCTGCCCAGCGCGGCGATCCGGCTGCTCGCGATCGCGCGGACCGGCGCGCGCTATGGCGAGGCGCTCGCGGGCCACGCCGCCGCGCTGGGGGCGCTCGCGCGAGTCCGGCCGGCGCTGTTTCGCGCGCTCGCCGCCGCGCCGGTGGCGCGCGCGCTGGCCTGGTCGAGCGGGGAGGCGAGCGCGCGGCTGGTCAACGACGTCGCGGTGCTCGAGCAGGACATGGTGCGGCGCTCGGCGCCCGCCGGCGCGGGCGCGGCGCTGGTCTCGGGGCTGTGCCTGGTCGCGCTGGGAGGCTGGCCGCCCGCGCTCGCGACGCTCGCGGTGTTCGCTGCGGCGCTCGCGGCCGGCCGGGCGATCGCGCGGCGGCTGGCCGAGCCGGGGCGCGCGGTCCAGCGCGCCAACGGGGCGCTCAAGGCGCTGCTTGCCGGACTGGCCGAGGCGGCGCCCGAATTGCGCTGCTACGGCCTCGAGGCGCAGGCGCTGCGCCGCGCCGAGGCCGCGAGCGATGTCCTCGCCGACGCGCAGGTGGCGCGCGCGCGGGTGCTGGGCTGGTTCGCCCTGCTCCAGGCTGGCGGGATCGCCTGCGCCGGGTGCGCCGCGCTGCTGCTCGCCGCGCCGGCGGGGGCGCCGATCGCCGCGCTCGCGGCGCTGGCGGCGGCGATGACGCTCGACGGCGCCGCGCCGCTGCTGCGCCGTTTCGCCGAGCAGGGCGCGGTCGCCGAAGCCGAGGCGCGGCTGGGCGAGGTGCTCGGCCGGACCGAGCTCGAGTCGATCCCGCTCGGCATCGGCGATCGGCCGGCACTCGAACTTCCGCTGCTCGATCCGCGGCGATGGGGCGTGGGCGCGCGCGTCGCGCTGACCGGGGCTTCGGGAAGCGGCAAGACCACGCTGGTTGAGCGCTTGCTGGCGCTGCGTCCGCCCAAGCCCGGCTATGCGCGGATCGACGGGGTCGACGTGGCCTATCTGCCGGCCGCCACGCTCCGCCGCTGCTTCGCCTGGGCGCCGCAGGATGCCTTGCTGCTCGCGGGCACGGTCGCCGAGAATCTGCGCGTCGCCGATCCGGGCGCCTCGGACGCGCGCCTGTGGGAGGCGCTGCACGATGCCGCGCTCGCCAAGTGCGTCGCGGCACTCCCGGACATGCTCGAAAGCTGGATCGGCGAGAATGGCGCGCGGCTTTCGGGCGGCGAGCGGCGGCGGCTCGCGCTGGCGCGCGCCTATCTTGCCGATGCGCCGTGGCTGCTGCTCGACGAGCCGAGCGAGGGGCTCGACGACGCGACCGAGCGGCTGGTCGCCGAACGGCTCGCCGCGCGGCTCGATCGGACCGGGCAGGGCGTGCTGCTGGTGACGCACCGGCCCGCGCTGCTGGAGCTGTGCGCGGACGGCGTGCTGCGAATGGGAGACGCGCGACGCGCGGCCGGGACGGCTGCCGCTTCGTCCTAGGAGGCGATCGCGCTCAGCAATTCGTGCTGGCGCAGCGGCTTGTCGAGGATGACGTCGAACCCGGCGGCGTGCGCGGCCTCGGTCAGCGCGGGGGATCCATGGCCGGTGATCAGGATCGCACGCCCCGCCCATCCGCGCTCGCGCAGACGCCGCACCACCACCAGCCCGTCGCCGTCGGGAAGGCGATAGTCCGCGACCAGCACGCGCGCCGATTCGGGGGTGTCGCGCAATGCCGGAGCCGCCGACGCGAACGACCGCACGTCGAAGCCCTGGCCCTGCAGCAGCATCTGGAGCGATCGCCGGACGGTGTCGTCGTCCTCGATCAGCAGCAGCCGCGGCCGATCGTCGGGGAAGGATTGGGGTTCTATGCTGATCATCCGCGCACCATGTCTTCGGCGCTTTCTTGGCGGAAGCGGGCGGGTCCGGTCAGTACGTATTGGTCCTAGGCCTCCTTGCCGAGGCCGGCGGCGAAGGCGATGCGCAACGCTTCGGACAGGCTGCGCACCTCAAGCTTGGTCATCAGATTGGCGCGATGGACCTCCACCGTGCGCGGCGAGATGCCCAGATCATAGGCGATCGTCTTGTTGGGATGGCCGCGCACCAGCCCGCGCAGCACGTCCTGCTCGCGCGCCGTGAGCGCCGCGATCCGCACCGCCGCTTCCCGCTCGGACGCGAGCGCCTCCACCGCGCCGTCGAGCCGCGCGAACGCCGCGTCGATCGCCGCGAGCAGCTTGGCCTTCTCGAACGGCTTCTCGATGAAGTCGATCGCGCCGTCCTTCATTGCCTGCACCGCGATCGAGACGTCGCCGTGCCCGGTGAGCACCACCACCGGCAGCGCCACGCCACGCGCGCGCAGCTCGCGCTGCACCTCGAGCCCGTCCATCTCGGGCATCCGCACGTCGAGCAGGATGCACCCCGGCTCCATGCCGCGCACCTCCTTGAGGAAGGCGACGCCCGAGGCATAGGTCTTCACGTCGAACCCCGAGGTCCTGAGCATGAAGCTTGCCGAACGCCGGATCGCCTCCTCGTCGTCAACCAGATGTATCAGCCGTTTTTCCATCGCCCGCGCCCTCCAGCGCCATCACCGTGAAATGAAAGACCGTCCCGCCCCCCGGCCGCGGCTCGGTCCAGATCCGTCCGCCATGCGCCTCCACGATCGTCCGGCAGATCGAGAGGCCCAGCCCCATGCCGCTCTCCTTGGTGCTGGCGAACGCCTCGAAGAGCTGGGGCGCCACCTCCGGGGCGATCCCCGGCCCGGTATCGGTCACCGATATCCGGATCATCCCCCCGCCTTCGCGTGCCGTGGCGATCGTCAGGTCGCGGATGGGCTGGTCGGCGAGCGCCTCCACCGCGTTGCGCAGCAGATTGACCAGCACCTGCTGGATCTGGACGCGATCGACCAGCACCGCCGTCGCGGCCGGATCGAGCTCGAAGAAAGTGCGCACGCCGCGTTCACGCGCGCCGATCAGCGCGAGCCGGCTGGCGTCGTCGATCAGCGTCGACAGGTCTTCGACGCGCTTCTCGACCTCGCCGCGCGAGACGAACTCGCGGAGCCGGCGGACGATCGTTCCCGCGCGCAGCGCCTCGCGGCCCGATTCGTCGAGCGCCTCGCGCAGCAGCGCGCGCGCGCCGGGGCCCGGATCGTCGAGCAGGTCGCCCGCCGCCTCCATGTAGTTGGCGATCGCGGTGAGCGGCTGGTTGATCTCGTGCGCGAGCGTCGACGCCATCGTCCCCATCGCGCTCAGCCGCGAGACGTGGATCAGCTCGGACTGGAGCTCCTTGAGCCGGAATTCGGCGCGCTGCTGCTCGGTCAGATCGCGGATGAAGCCGGTGAAGATGCGGCCGCCGTCGCCCGCGGCCTCGCCGACCGCGAGCTCCATCGGAAATTCGGTGCCGTCGGCGCGCAGCCCGACGACGATGCGGCCGATGCCGATGATCCGGCGCTCGCCGGTCGCCAGATAGCGCGCGATATAGGCATCGTGGCGATCGTGATCGGGGACGGGCATCAGCACGCTGACGTTGCGCCCCGCCACTTCCGCCTGCGAATAGCCGAACAGCCGCTCGGCGGCGGCGCTGAACGATACGATCGTGCCGCGTTCATCGATAACGATCATCGCGTCGGAACGGTCGCCAGGATCGAGCGGAGGTGGAGTTCGGAGCGCGCCAGCGCGGCTTCGGCCGCCTTGCGATCGGTGATGTCGTACAGCGTCTGGCCGAATGCCCGCACGCCGCCGTCGGGATGGCGCAACGCGACCAATGTGACGTCTGCGAGGAATTCCGAACCGTCGCTTCGCGCGCGCCATGTCTCCTCGCGGATCCTTCCGTCCCGCTCGACGCGCGCCAGATCCTCGGCCGGAGTCCCGCGCTCGCGCTCCTGCTCGGGGTAGAGCAGCTCGAAATCGCGGCCCAGGATCGCATCGACGTCCCAGCCCGTGAGCAGCTGCGCGCCGCGGTTCCACGATTTGATCCGCCCCTGCGGATCGATCAGGAACGAGGCATGGTCGGTGACGCTGTCGACGAACAGCGCCAGCTCGTCCTGGCCGGGGGCCATGCTCGGAGTCACCGCCGGGGCGGGGCGCCGCGGCGCGCCCGGGGCATCGCGAACGGCCAGGGGATATCGGGGCTCGTCATCGGACCTTTCGCCGCTTGGGGATGCTCGTCTCGGCAATGCGGCGGTTGCCCATCGTCGTCAATCGTGTCGTCAGCGGGCCTTGCGGCCCAGCTCCGCCATCGTCTTCAGCCAGCGTCCGCGCCCGGCCGCGGAGCTTTCGACGCCGCCGATCAACGTGCGCCGCACCGGGCCGACGCCGACCAGGCCGAGAACGTTCAGCCGCAGGCTCGCGACGCTGTGCGCGCCATAATAGAAGCGATAGAAGAGCGCGGGCATCCCCATCGTCACGACGATGCGCGCCGATTTGCCGCGCAGCAGCCCGGCGAACGGCCCCTTCCCCTTGTCGAACGCGAAGCCCGGACGCAACGTCTGTTCGAGAAACGCCTTGAGCAACGCGGGCACGTCGCCGAGCCACAGCGGATAGAGGAGGACGATATGATCGGCCCAGGCGATCGTCTTCTGCGCTTCCGCGATCATTGCCGGCGGCGCGCCTTCCCATTGCCCGCGCGAGCGCAGCAGCGGGAAATCGAGAGTCGCGAGATCGATTCGCCGAACCTCGCCTCCGCCGCCGCGCGCACCTTCGGCATAGCGATCGGCGAGCGCGTGGACGAAGCGTGCCCGATCCGCGTCGGGGTGGCCGTCGATCAGGGCGATGCGTCGCTTCATCCTCGCCCGGGTGGCCGGATGCGCCGCGCCACGCCATTCGGAGGTTTACGGATGCGGTCCACCCATCCGTAGCTAACCGGATATCCCGGCCCGCCTTTGTGGGGCCAAGCTTCGGGCGAACAACCGATCGAGGCGACCCTATGACGCGTATGGCACCCGAGGACATTCGGCACCTGGTGGTGCTGGGGCACCCCGACCCGGCGAGCTTCAACGCCACGGTCGCCGCCACCTATTGCGAGGAAATCCGGCGGTGCGGGCAGGGAGCGGTCCTCCGCGATCTCTATGCGATCGGCTTCGATCCGCTGCTCAAGGCCGACGAGCGCCCCGAGACCCCGGGATTCGAGCCGGCACGCGACGTTCGCCACGAGCTCGATCTGGTCGCGCGCAGCGCCGCGATCACGCTCGTCTATCCCTTGTGGTTCGGCATGCCGCCGGCGATCATCAAGGGCTATATCGATCGGGTGCTCGGCGCGGGGTTCATGGCGCAGGGCATCCCGGCCGGCGCGCGCCCGCCGTTCCTGCACGGCCAGCGGCTGGTGATCCTCAGCTCGTCTGCGTCGACGCGGCCGTGGCTCGACGAGCTCGGCCAATGGGTTTCGCTCCGCCAGGCGTTCGATTCCTATCTGACGACGATCTTCGCATTCGAATCGTGCGAGCACCAGCATTTCGACGCGATCGCCCGCGGGCTCAAGCCGCGCTTCATCGACGAATATCTCGAGCAAGTCCGCCAGCAGGCGCGCAAAACATGCAGCGAGCTGTTGAGCGAGCGCCACGCCCAAGCGCAGCATCGCCCCGCGACCCCAGCCTAGCCGCCGTTCCGCGCGAGCTCCACCGCGAGCAGGATCATCGCGGCGGGAAACACCACCAGCCAGGCCGCCGCCGCATAGATCAGCTGCGGCCACAGGATCTGGAAGAAGATCAGCGGCGCCATCACGCCGTTGACGATCAGCAGCCACCGCAGCCATCCCCGGCCGACGCTCGGCGCGAGCAGCAGCGTCGCCAGGCTCATATACGTGTATCCGAGCAGGTCGATCTTCGCCATCGGCGCCGCCGCCGAGCAGCAGGCGAACGCCGCGACGCTCGCGCCGGTGCCGCGCATGTCGGCGGGAATCACCGCGCCGAGCTGGACGACGTAGACGATCCCGACGCATGCCGCGTAGAGCAGGCCCAGCGCAAGCGCGCCCAGCCGCCATATGCGTGCCGCGGCCGTCGCCTGCTCATAGGCCCCTGCCAGCGCGAGCACGAACAGCGGCGCCAGCGCCAGCGATGGCGCGAAGATGAGGATCCGGTCGAGCGGGTCGTGGAGCCAGCCCATCACCTGGAGCAGTTGCGGAATGCCATAGCCGATGCTCGCCGCGGCGGCGCCGGCCGCCGACCAACTTCCCAGACGCACCATGCGATCCTCCGTTCGATCGGGGATCGGATGCCCGAAACCGGGCAGGTTCGCTTTACGTAGATTTGCGGGTGCGTGCGGGCGCGCGACTTTCCTCCCCGGAGGGTTAGCGCTAACACGGCGCGCAACGCCCGGCGCGAAGCCGAGGCGGACCGGGAGAGCGCTGGATGGGCGGCACACGCGAAACGATGATCGCCGAGGCGAGCGCGCGCGCCGGCCGCTATCGCTGGACGATCGTCGGGCTACTCTTCGCGGCGACCGCGATCAACTATGTCGACCGCCAGATGATCGGGCTGCTCAAGCCGACGCTGCTCGCCGATCCCACGCTGGGGATGACCGAGCGCAGCTATGCAGACGTCGTGGTCTGGTTTCAGATCGCTTATGCGATCGGCTATGTCGGCTTCGGCAAGATCGTCGACGCGGTCGGCGCGCGGATAGGCTATGCCGTCGCGGTGGTGATCTGGACGATCGCGCATATCGCGCACGGCGGCGCCTATTCGGTGTCGCAGTTCGCTCTGGCGCGGTTCGGGCTCGGGATCGGCGAATCGGGCAATTTCCCCGCCGGGGTCAAATCGGTCGCCAACTGGTTTCCCGTCCGCGAGCGCGCGCTGGCGATCGGCATCTTCAACGCGGGCACCAACGTCGGCGCGATCGCCGCGCCGCTGCTGATGTGGGCGATGGTGCCGGCGTTCGGGTGGCGGATGACGTTCATCCTTACCGGCGTGCTGGGAGCGCTGTGGCTGATCGGCTGGCTCTCGATCTACCGCGATGATCCCGAGACGCATCCGCGCGTCGGCGCCGCCGAGCTGGCGCTGATCCGATCGGATCCCGCCGATCCCGACACCATGCGCGGCGGGCTGTGGGTGCGGCTGCTCGCGCAGCGCGAGACCTGGGCCTATGCGCTCGGCCGTTTCTGCATCGACCCGATCTGGTGGTTCTACCTGTTCTGGCTGCCCGGCTACCTCGGCGACCAATATCATCTCGATCTCAAGAGCTGGAGCTCGCCCACCGCCGCGCTGGCGCTGGCCGGCATCTACCTGATCTCGGACGCCGGCAGCGTCGCCGGCGGCTGGCTCTCGGGCCGGTTCCTCAAGGCGGGGATGAGCGTGAGCAAGGCGCGCAAGCTGACGATGCTGATCTGCGCCTTCTGCGTGCTGCCGGTGATGTTCGCCACCTCGGTTTCCAACTTGTGGGTGAGCGTGCTCATCATCGGCGTCGCGGCGGCGGCGCACCAGGGCTTCTCGGCCAACCTGTTCACGCTGCCGTCGGACACCTTCCCGCGCTTCGCGGTGGGGGCGGTGATCGGGATCGGCGGGATGGTCGGCGCGATCGGCGGCACGTTGTTTTCCAAGCTCACCGGCTATTTCCTAGAGACCCACAATTACGCGCCGCTGTTCGCGTTGGCCGGCGGGGCCTATTTCCTGGGGGTGCTGGTGATCCACCTGCTTTCGCCGCGGCTGGCGCGGGTCGAGCGGTTCCGCGACTCGACGCCCTGGGCGGTGCTGGTCGCGGTGCTCGCGGGGCTTGCCGGCGTGGTGCTGTTCCTCGCCTCGGGCAAGCTGACCGAGGGCGCCGGGGCCTGCTATCCGATCTGGGTGGGGCCGCTCGGAAACGCGGCTTGCCTCGTGCCCGCCACCTTCTATGGGACGATCGCCGCCTGCGCCGCGGTGACCATCCTGGGCGTGCTCGCGAACCTGCTGGTTCGCGGCAAGCCGGCGCAAGCATAGGGGAGTATGCGATGCCTCGTCCGCTCAAGCTCGATCCGGACCGGCTGTTCCCGCCCGAGGAGCGGACGCGCGGCATCGCCCGCGCGCTCTATGCGGAGGTGGCCGGCCTTCCCATCATCAGCCCGCACGGGCACACCGATCCGCGCTGGTTCGCGACCGACGCGCCGTGGGAGAACGCGACCGAGCTGCTGCTCGCGCCCGACCATTATCTGTATCGGATGCTCTATTCGCAGGGGGTCGCGCTGGCCCATCTCGGCGTGCCCGACCGCAAGGGGCCGCCCACGACCGATCCGCGCGCCGCCTGGCGGCTGCTCGCGGAGCATTTCCACCTGTTCCGCGGCACGCCGTCGCGGATGTGGCTCGATCACGTCTTCGCCGAGGTCTTCGGCTTCGACGTCATGCTCGACGGCGCGACCGCCGACCTCTATTTCGACCGCATCAACGAGCAGCTCGCGACCGGCGCCTTCCGGCCGCGCGCATTGTTCGACCGGTTCGACATCGCCTTCCTCGCCACCACCGAGGGGCCGCAGGACGACCTGACCTATCACCACGAGATCCACGCCTCGGGCTGGCCGGGGCGGGTCGTCACCACCTATCGCCCCGATGCGGTGATCGACGTCGAGCACGAGCAGTTCGCCGGCGCGATGCGGGCCTTTGCCGCGGTGACCGGCGAGGACGTGTACAGCTGGAGCGGCTATCTCGCCGCGCACCGCAAACGCCGCGCCGATTTCCGCGCGGCGGGCGCCACCGCCACCGACCACGGCCACATCACCGCCGCCACCGCCGACCTCGCGCCCGACGAGGCCGAGCGGCTGTTCCGCACGATCCTCTCCGACTCCTGGACTCCTGCCGACGCCGAGCTGTTCCGCGCGCAGATGCTCACCGAGATGGCGGCGATGTCGGCCGAGGACGGGATGGTGATGCAGATCCATCCGGGCTCCTTCCGCAACCACAACGGCGGGCTGTTCGCCAGCCACGGCCGCGACAAGGGCGCCGACATCCCGCTGCGCACCCGATTATGTCCACGCGCTCAAACCGCTGCTCGACCGGTTCGGCACCTCGACCGACCTATCGATCATCCTCTTCACGCTCGACGAGACCAACCTATGCGCGCGAGCTGGCCCCGCTCGCGGGCCATTATCCCTGCTCAAGCTGGGGCCGAGCTGGTGGTTCATGACAGTCCCGAGGGGATGCGCCGCTTCCGCGAGATGACCACCGAGACCGCCGGCTTCTACAACACCGTCGGCTTCAACGACGACACGCGCGCTTTCCTGTCGATTCCTGCGCGGCACGATGTCGCGCGGCGGATCGATTGCGGATTCCTTGCGCGGCTGGTCGCCGAGGGGCGGCTGCTCGACTGGGAAGCGGCCGAGCTGGCGTATGAGCTGACCAACGGGCTCGTCCGCCGCGCGTACCGCATCGACGCGCCCGCCCCGATCGCCGTCGCCGCCTGAGCCTCGTGAACCCGTTCGATCTCAGCGGCCGCGTCGCCGCGGTCACCGGGCGCGAACTCGGGGATCGGCCAGGCGATCGCGGTCGCGCTCGCGCGGCTGGCGCGGACATCGCCACCGTCGGGCGGACCGCTGCGGACGAGACGCTCGCCGAGGTGCGCGCGCTCGGGCGGCGCGGCGTGGACGTCGCCGCCGATCTCGCGTCGATCGAGCCGGTCGAGCGGATCGTCGCGGAGACGGTCGCGCGGCTCGGGCGGCTCGACGTGCTCGTCAACAACGCCGGCATCGTGCTGCGCGGCCCGGCGATCAGCCTGAGCGAGGCCGATTGGGACCGGGTGATGGACGTCAACCTCAAGTCGGTCTTCTTCCTCGCGCAGGCAGCGGCGCGGCACATGGCCGTGCGCGGCGGTGGCAGGATCATCAACATCGCCTCGATGACCAGCTTCCAGGGCGGCACGCTGGTCGGCGCCTATACCGCTTCCAAGAGCGGGAATGGCGGGGATCACGCGGCTGCTCGCCAACGAATGGGCGCCGCTCGGGATCAACGTCAACGCGATCGCGCCCGGCTATATCGCCACCGGCAACACCGAGCCGCTCCAGGAGGACGCCGAGCGCAGCCGCCAGATCGTCGCGCGCATCCCCGCCGGGCGCTGGGGGGAGCCCGCCGACATGGGCGGCGCGGCGGTGTTCCTCGCCTCGGCGGCGGCGAATTACGTCAACGGCCACATCCTGACTGTAGACGGCGGCTGGCTCGCGCGCTGATAAGGGCGCCATGACCATCCTGTTCTTCGGCGAGCTGCTGCTCCGCCTGTCGCCGCCCGGGCGCGAGCTGCTGATGCAGTCGCGCCGTTTCGAGGTGCATGTCGGCGGCGCGGAGGCGAATGTCGCGGTGGGGCTCGCGTGCCTCGATCATCCGGTACGGATGATGAGCATCGTGCCCGACAATGTGCTCGCCGCGCCGCGGTCGGCGAGCTGCGGCGGTACGGCGTGGACACCGGTGCGGTGCGGACCGGCGACGGGCGGCTCGGGCTCTATTTCCTCAATCCGGGCGCCGGGCTGCGCGCGTCCGAGGTGGTCTACGACCGCGCGCATTCGGCCTTCGCCGACGCGCCGGCGGAGGGCTGGGACTGGGATACTGCGCTCGCGGGCTGCGACCGGCTCCACCTTTCGGGAATCACGCCCGCGCTCGGCCCCAATTCGGCCGCCGCGGCGATGGCTGCCGCCGATGCCGCCGCCGCGCGCGGGATCAAGGTCTCGTTCGACGGCAATTATCGCGCGCGGCTGTGGGAGGCGTGGGACAGCGATCCGCGCGCCGTGCTGACGCGGCTGATCGGCCATGCCGATATCTTGTTCGGCAACCATCGCGACATCTCGCTGCTGCTGGGCAGCACTTCTCGGGCGACGGCTCGGACCGTCGGCGGATCGCGGCCGAGGCGGCGTTCGCGGCCTTTCCCAAGGCTCGAGCTGATCGCCTCGACCGCGCGCCACGTCGACGACGCCGACAGCCACCGCATCGCCGCGCGGATCGACACGCGCGCGGGCGCGCACCAGACCGACGAAGTGCTCGTCGCCGGCATCGTCGACCGGATCGGCGCGGGCGACGCCTTCGCCGCGGGGGTGCTCCACGGGCTGATCGAGACCGGCGATCCCGCCGTGGCCGCCGAGACGGGGCTGGCGCTGACCTGCCTCAAGCATTCGCTGCCCGGCGACATGAGCCTGTTCCGCCGCGAGGATTTGGCCGCATTCCAGGCCGCGGGCTCGACGTGCGGCGGTGAATGGTGCCGGTTGCAGGAATCGAACCCGCGACCTTCGGTTTACAAAACCGTTGCTCTACCAGCTGAGCTAAACCGGCGTATCGTCCCCCTTGCGTCAGCGCACGCCGAAGGTCCAGCCCTCGGTGCGCGCGAGCTCGGGAGTGAGCGCGGGCGGGGCCAGAGTTCGGGGCGATCGGCGGCGCTGCGCAGCCAGGCGGCGGTGAGCAGCGCATCGGCACCGTGATCGTCGATCGCGCCGGCGCCGGGCACGGGTTCGCTATGGATCGTCGCGAGCGCGGCGTTGAGCGCTTCGATCGTGGTCATCTTGGTGCGCCCGCGCGGGCGGCCGGCGGCGAGCGCGGCGATGCTCGTGTAGATCTCGACGATCAGCGAGCCGCGTTCGGGCAGCGGATCGAACGGCCAGATCGGCAGCACTTCCTGGATGCGATGGAGCACGCGCATCCCGGTGAGGCTCGACTTGCCGACCTGCGCGGGCGCCGACGAGATTGAGGTTGCTGTAGGGATTGAGGCCCTGTTCGCGCTGGGCGATCTCGGTTTGGCGGAGCCGGCCCCGGCCAGTTTCGAACAGGTCGCCGGTGCGGTTGCCGTGGCGGCGAAAGTGCCGGGAGGCCTCGGGGTGGTCGACGAACGAAGACGCGGCGAGATGCGGATCGGCGGCGCAGAGATGATCGACCAGCGCCCAGAGCGATCGCGCGTCGCGCGGGCTGAGGTCCCAGCCGGGGAAGAAGGCGCCGCAATCGGCGAAGGGGAGCGAGGGGCCGAGGTCGAGGCCGACGAGCGTATCCGCCGGCATGTCGTCGTGCAGCCAATCGAGCACGTCGGCGCCGCGACCAGACGTGGCCGGGGCGCACCCGCGCCGGCGCCTCGCGGCCGCGCGCGCAGATCGCGACGGCGATGCCGCGCTGGCGCGGGCCGACCGCGCCCGACCAGTCGATCGCGGCGAAATGGCGGAAACGCGTCACTTCTTCTTGCGCGGCTTCACCGGTTTCCGGGCGGCGGTCCAGTCGCGCGAACGCTCGATCATTGCGCGGACGCGCTCGGATCGGGGCTGTCGTAGCGGACCAGCACCGCGGGCCAGCCCTGGTAATGCGGCGACTGCCAGAAGGTGGCGGGATCGGTCTCCTTGAGCATCTCGATCGTGTCGAGATCGATCGCCAGTCCGAACGAGGTGTCCGCCTCATGTCCGGTGTAGAGGAAGGCGCGGCCGTTCGAGACGATCTTGACCGCCGGCTGCCCGTAGCTGGTCGACAGCTCGGTATCGGGGAGCGACAGCGCATGGGCGATCGCCGCCTCCAGATCGAGGCTCACGACCGGCGCTCGCGCAGTTCCGCCCACCAGGCCATGCGCTCGGCGATGCGCTTCTCGAGACCGCGTTCGGTGGGGGTGTAGAAGGTCTGCGGGGTCATCGCGTCGGGCCAGTAATTGGCGCCGGAGAAGCCTTCCTCGGTATCGTGGTCATAGGCATAGCCCTTGCCATAGCCGATCTGCTTCATCAGCTTGGTGGGGGCGTTGAGGATGTTCTGCGGCGGCATCAGCGAGCCGGTCTCCTTCGCCGCGCGCCACGCGGCGCCCATCGCCTTGTACGACGCATTCGATTTGGGCGCGGTCGCGAGATAGAGGCATGCCTGGACGATCGCGAGCTCGCCCTCGGGCGACCCGAGGAAATCATAGGTGTCCTTGGCGGCGATGCACTGGACCAGCGCGTTCGGATCGGCGAGCCCGATATCCTCAATCGCCGCGCGGGTGAGGCGGCGCAGCACGTAGAGCGGCTCCTCGCCGGCGGTGAGCATGCGGGCGAGATAATAGAGCGCCGCCTGGGGATCGCTGCCGCGGATCGACTTATGCAGCGCGGAGATGATGTTGTAATGCCCCTCGCGGTCCTTGTCGTAGACCGCGACGCGGCGTTGGAGCAGCGCCGAAAGGCCGGCGGGATCGAGCGGCTCGGGTAGATCGACCGAGAAGAGCGTCTCGGCTTGGTTGAGTAGGAAGCGCCCGTCGCCGTCGGCGCTGGCGACGAGCGCGTCGCGCGCCTCGGGGGTCAGCGGCAAGGGTTCGCCTTCCACTTGCTCGGCGCGGTCGAGCAGCTTGCACAGCGCCGCGTGATCGAGCCGGTGGAGGATCAGCACCTGCGCGCGGCTGAGCAGCGCGGCGTTGAGCTCGAACGACGGATTCTCGGTGGTCGCGCCGACCAGCGTGACGGTGCCGTCCTCGACATAGGGCAGGAAGCCGTCCTGCTGCGAGCGATTGAAGCGGTGGATCTCATCGACGAACAGTAAGGTCTTCTTGCCGATCCGGGCATGCTCGCGCGCCTCGGCGAAGACCTTCTTGAGGTCGGCGACCCCCGAGAACACCGCCGAGATCGCGACGAAGCGCAGCCCCACGGCGTCCGCGAGCAGGCGCGCGATCGTGGTCTTGCCGGTCCCGGGCGGGCCCCACAGGATGATCGAGGCAAGCTTGCCGGCGGCGACCATCCGCCCGATCGCCCCCTCGGGGCCTGTCAGATGCTCCTGGCCGACCACGTCCTCGAGCCGCCGCGGGCGCAGGCGATCGGCGAGCGGTCCGCCGGACGGCTCGGCTGCGGGGGCTGCGCCCTCATGGGTGGCGAAAAGGTCGGCCATCGTCCGCAACATAGGCGGTATCCCGCTGCTTTGCATCGCCGCTTTGTCCCAAAGCGTTCAAGGCGCTTGCATCACAGCAATTCAAGATATATCTTAAACGCATCATGATTCGCTAATAGAGGATTTCACATGCGATTTGGATTTCATCACGGCCGCCACGAGCGCGGCCAGGATTGCGGGCCGCGCGGCGGATGGCGGCGCGGTCTTTTCGAACATATGGCGATGCACGCGATGCACGAAGGCGGACACCGCGGCGGCGGGCGTCGACGGATGTTCGACGGGAACGAGCTTCGCCTCATCCTGCTCAAGCTGATCGAGGAAGCGCCGCGCCACGGCTATGACCTGATCCGCGAGATCGAGGAGCGCACCGGCGGCGCCTATGCGCCGAGCCCCGGCGTCGTCTATCCGACGCTGACGCTGCTCGACGAGATGGGGCTGATCGACGAGCAGAAGACCGAAGGCTCGAAGAAGCAGTTCGCGATCACCATCGCCGGCCAGGCGCACCTGACCGAGCGCGAAGCCGAAGTCGAGGCGCTGTTCGCGCGCCTGACCGAGATCGGCTCGATCCGCGAGCGCGCGAGCGGCGGGCCGATCCGCCGCGCGATGGGCAATCTCCGCTCGGCGCTGCAGGAGCGATTGGGCGGCGGCGACGTTGATGCCGACACGCTCCACGAGATCGCCGCCATCCTCGACGAGGCGGTGCAGAAGATCGAGAGGCTGAAATGACGCTGACCACTGTCTCCGCCACGGCGCGCGTGCCCACCGCGCACGCCAGCCGCTACCTCCAGCAGCTCTGCAAGCATTGGGAGCACAATCTCCAGGTCGAGTTCACCCCCGAGAACGGGACGGTGATCTTCCCCCGCGACGCGCGCGGCGCCGACCATCCCGGCGACGCGGTGGTGACCTTCAACGCGGTCGAGGAGGGGCTCGACATGCGGATCGACGCGAGCTCGGAGGCGCAGATCGAGGGGCTGAAGGGCGCGGTCGCGCGGCACCTCGACCGCTTCGCCTTCCGCGAGGCGCCGCTGGCGTTCGATTGGCGCTGACGGGCTATTTGCCGCGCATCGCCAGCGCCTCGAAATAGGCGTCGACCGCGGCCTGGTTGACCCGGTCCCAGTGATAGGATTGCGCGAGGGCGTGGCCCGCGGCGCCCGCCGCGCGGCGGAAGGCATCGTCCTGCGCGAAGCGCGCGAGCGCTTCGGCATAGCCGTCCAAATCGGCGCGATCGACCAGCAGCCCGCTCACCCCCTCCTTGACCAGCCCCATCGGCCCGGTCGCGCGCGCCGCGACGACGGCGACGCCCGCCGCCATCGCCTCGAGCGTGACGTTGCCGAAGCTCTCGGTCACCGAGGGATTGAAGAAGACGTCCATCGACGCGACCGCGTGCCACAGGTCCTCGCCCGCCAGGAAGCCGGTGAACACCGCATTGGGCACGCGCTCGGCGAACCAGTCGCGCGCGGGGCCCTCGCCGATCACCATCACGCGATGCCCGACGCCGCGCTGCTCGAGCCGGGCGACCACTTCGGCGAAGACGTCGAGCCCCTTCTCGAGCACCAGCCGCCCGAGGAAGCCGATCACGACCTCGTCGTCGGCGATGCCGTGCGCGCGCCGCCATTCCATGCTGCGCATGCCCGGGTTGAACCGGGCGTGATCGACGCCGCGCGACCAGATGCTCGCCGGCGTGGTGACGCCCCAGCTCCGCAGCAGCTCGCTCATCAGCGCGCCGGTCGTCACCAGCCGGTCGATCCGGTTGTAGAAGCGGACGAGCGCGCGGATCATCAGCGGCTCGAGGAAGCCGACGCCATAGTAGCGCGGATAGGTCTCGAAGCGCGTGTGGACCGATCCGACCGTCGCGATCCCCTTCTTGCGCGCCCAGGTGAGCGCGCGGTGGCACAGGATCTCGGGCGCCGAGAGATGGACGACGTTGGGGGCAAAGGCCTCCAGATCGGCGCGGACGTGCCGCAGCCCGGTGGCGAACCGATATTCGTGCCGGCCGCCCGGCATCGGCAGCGCGGGGACGCTCACCAGATCGCCGATCGGCGGGAAGGCAGGCGTGTCGGTGGTGGGCGAATAGACGCGCACCCTGCCGCCCTGGCTCAGGACATAGCCCATCAGCAGGTTGAGCGCCTGGTTGGCGCCATCCCGGACATAATTGTAGTTGCCGCTGAACAGGGCGACGCGGAGGTCGGAGGCTTGCATTGGCCCGGGCGCATAGCGGGCAGGGCGCCGTGCGTCCAGTTTGGGAAATTCGTTCCCTTCCTGTTCGCGTTGGGCTAGCGTGGCGCGATGGCGAAGCTCCAGAAGCGTTATGTCTGCCAGGCGTGCGGATCGGTCGCGTCCAAATGGGCGGGGCAGTGCGTGGATTGCGGCGACTGGAACACGCTGGTCGAGGATGCCGGGGCGGTGGTGACGCCGTTCCAGGCGCGGCACAACCTCCAGTCGGGCGGGCGCGCGATCCTGCTGAGCGCGCTCGACGCCGACGCGGCGCTGCCCGAGCGGATGGCAAGCGGGATCGCCGAGCTCGATCGCGCGCTGGGCGGCGGCTTCGTCGAGGGCAGCGCGACGCTGATCGGCGGCGATCCCGGGATCGGCAAGTCGACACTGCTGCTCCAGGCGGCGGCGAGGATCGCGCTGCGCGGGCTGCCGGTGGCCTATGTCTCGGGCGAGGAAGCGGCGGACCAGGTCCGGCTGCGCGCGCGGCGGCTGGGGCTGGGCAATGCCCCGGTCCGGCTCGCCGCTGCCACTTCGGTGCGCGACATCCTCACCACGCTCGGCGAGGGGCCGCCGCCCGCGCTGGTGGTGATCGATTCGATCCAGACGATGCATTCGGACCTGATCGAGGGCGCGCCGGGCACGGTGAGCCAGGTCCGCGCGGCGGCGGGCGAGCTGATCCGCTTCGCCAAAGAGCGCGGGACGGCGGTGGTGCTCGTCGGGCACGTCACCAAGGACGGCAGCATCGCCGGGCCGCGCGTGCTTGAGCATATGGTCGATACGGTGCTGTCGTTCGAGGGCGAGCGCAGCCACCAGTATCGCATCCTGCGCGCCACCAAGAACCGCTTCGGCGGCACCGACGAGATCGGCGTGTTCGCGATGCGGGCCGAGGGGCTGGCCGAGGTCGCCAACCCTTCCACGCTGTTCCTGACGCAGCGCGACGAAAGCGTCACGGGCACGATCGTCTTCCCCGCGCTCGAGGGGACACGGCCGGTGCTGGTCGAGGTCCAGGCGCTGACCGTCCGGCTGGCAAGCGGGGCGACGCCGCGGCGCGCGGTGGTAGGGTGGGATGCGGGGCGGCTGGCGATGGTGCTGGCGGTGCTCGAGGCGCGGTGCGGGCTGAGCTTCTCGTCGTGCGAGGTCTATCTCAACATCGCCGGCGGCTATCGCGTCCAGGATCCGGCGGCGGACCTGGCGGTGGCGGCGGCATTGGTCTCGGCGCTCGCCGAGCGGCCGCTCGCGGCGGATTGTGTCGCGTTCGGCGAGATCGCGCTGTCGGGCGAGATCAGGCCGGTGGCGCACGGCGCGCTGAGGATGAAGGAAGCCGCCAAGCTCGGCTTCGGCCGTGCGCTCGGCCCCTCCGCGCAGGCGGCGGACCATGCCAGTCTGGCACTGTCGGGGTTTCGCAACCTCGGCCAGTTCGTTGACCATCTGCTCGCCCGGGGATAGTTCCGCAACGGGTCCGAAACGGATGGGTGGACAATGGTCTTTACCGCGCTCGACATCATCGTGCTGCTCGCGATCGGCGCCGCCGCGGTGCTGGGGTTCGTGCGCGGGTTCGTCACCGAGGTGCTGGCGCTGCTCGCCTGGGTGCTGATCGTGCTCGCGCTCAAGCTGTTCCACACGCCGCTCGCGCAGGTGCTGGCGAAGCCGGTGGGGACCTCGCAGGGCGCGGCGGTGCTGTCGTTCGCGATCATCGCCGGCGTCACCTATTTCGGCGGGCGGATGATCGCCAACGCGGTCGGCTCGCGGACGCGCGAGAGCTTCCTCGGGCCGCTCGATCGCGCGCTCGGGCTGGGGTTCGGCGCGGTGAAGGGGCTGATCCTGGTGAGCCTCGCGTTCCTGCTGATGGTGCTGGTGATCGATACCGTACGCGGCGGGCGCGCCAGGCGGCCCGAATGGATGACCGGATCGACCACCTATCCCTTGCTCGATTCGACCAGCGCGACGATCGCCGATTTCGTCGACCGCCGCCGCAAGGGCGAGCCGGTGTTCGGGCCGAGGAGGCCGGCGGAGGCGGCGCCGGGGAATTCGAGCAACGCGACGACGCCATAATCCTCCCCGGCACGGGGAGGGGGACCGCCAGCGAAGCTGGTGGTGGAGGGGGCGTGCCGAAAGCGAGTCCCTCGCGGCGCTCTCCCTCCACCAGCCTGCGGCTGGTCCCCCTCCCCGTGCCGGGGAGGATTTGGTTGACCGCCTACCACGGTAACCTACATCGGGCGCGATGAACGCGCCGCTCTACAACACCGAGATCCTGCGCCTTGCCGCGTCGATCCCCTTCCACGGGCGGATCGCGGCGCCGATGGCGACGTCCGAGAAGCGCTCGCCGGTGTGCGGGAGCCGGGTGACGGTCGATGTCGATCTGGATGCCGAGGGGCGCGTCGCAGCGCTGGGGATGCTGGTGCGAGCGTGCGCGCTGGGGCAGGCTTCCGCGGCGCTGATGGCGGCGCACGCGGTGGGGCGCGACGCGGGCGAGCTCGCCGAGGCGCGCGATCGATTGACCGCCTGGCTGGCCGGCGAGACCGACGTGGTCCCCGACTGGCCCGGGCTCGAGCTGTTCCAGCCCGCGCTGCCGCACCGCGCGCGGCATCCCTCGATCCGGCTCGCGTTCGAGGCGGTTGCCGAGGCCGCCGCGGCCGCGCAGCCCGCCGAGGCCGGCTGATGGAGGAGGCGGGCGGCATCTCGCTGCTGCGCGATGGCGTGCCGCTGCTAGGCTTCGCCTTGCTGTTCGTGCTGGTCTTTCGCCGGCTCAACCTCGGCGCGACGCTGGGCTATCTCGTCGCGGGAGCGCTGGTCGGACCGCAGGTGCTGCGGCTGGTCGACGGCGCCGAGGCCAAGATGGGGATCGCCGAGCTCGGCATCGCGCTGCTGCTGTTCCTCGTCGGGCTCGAGCTGAGCCCGAGCCGGCTGTGGCGCATGCGCCGCGACATCTTCGGGTTTGGGCTGCTCCAGGTGACCCTGTGCGGGCTGGCGATCGCCGGCGTGGTCGCGATCGGCACCAATTTCTCCTATGCGGCGGCGCTCGCGCTGGGGCTGCCGCTGGCGCTGTCGTCGACCGCGCAGGTGCTGCCGATGCTCCAGTCGGCCGGGCGGCTGCGGACGCCGTTCGGCGAGCGTGCGTTCGCGATCCTGCTGTTCCAGGACCTGTCGATCGTCCCGCTGATCACCATCATCGCGGCGATGTCGCGCAATCCGGCGCAGGCGGGGCACACGCCGGGCTGGCTGCTCGCGATCTACACCGTGCTGGCGGTGGCCGGCCTGATCCTGGCCGGCCGCTATCTGCTGCGGCCGCTGTTCCGGCTGATCGGCAATCTGGGCGAGCGCGAGATGTTCGTGTTCGCGGGGCTGTTCACCGTGGTCGCCGCCTCGGCGCTGATGGAGGCGCTCGGGCTGTCGGCGGCGCTGGGCGCGTTCGTCGCCGGGGTGATGCTCGCCGACTCGCCCTATCGCCACGAGATCGAGGCCGACGTCGAGCCGTTCCGCTCGATCCTGCTCGGGCTGTTCTTCCTCGCGGTGGGGATGACGCTCAACCTCCATGCGATCGCCGAGAAGCCGTTCTTCGTGCTCGGCATGGCGATCGCGCTGATCGCGGTGAAGACCGGGGTGATCATGGGGCTGGGGATATTGTTCGGGATGAAGCGGCGCCAGGCGTTCGCGCTCGGGCTGCTGCTCAGCCAGGGCGGCGAGTTCGGTTTCGTGCTGTTCGCGCAGGCGCAGGCGGCGTTCCTCGTCGAGAACCAGGCGGCGAGCGTGTTCGGCGCGATCGTGACGCTGTCGATGGCGACCACGCCGTTCCTGATGATGTTCACCAAGCGCTACCGCACCGAGCCCGAGCCGAGCTCGGAAGGGCTCGATGGGCCGCAGCACGACGGCAGCAACGCGATCGTGGTCGGCTATGGCCGCTTCGGCCAGACGGTCGCGCAGCTGCTGATCGGGCAGAAGATCCCGGTGACGCTGATCGATACCGACGTCGAGATGATCCAGACCGCCGGCGATTTCGGGATGAAGGTCTATTACGGCGACGGCACGCGGGTCGACCTGCTCCGCCAGGCGGGCGCCGCCGACGCCGAGCTGCTGCTGTTCTGCCAGGACGGCGACGGGATGGACACCGAGATGCTCGAGGGCATCCACCATGCCTTCCCCCGGGCGACGATCTTCGTGCGCGCCTATGACCGGCGCAGCGTGATGAAGATGAAGGGCGCGCCGATCGCGGGCGCGGTGCGCGAGATGCTCGAGAGCGCGATCGTGATGGGGCGCAGCGCGATGGAGGCGGTGGGGGTCGACGAGATGGAGATCAACAAGACCGAGGCCGAATACCGCAAGCGCGACACCGCCCGGCTCCAGATCCAGAAGGAGACGGGCGACCTCTATGCCGCGCGCGATCGCATGTTCAGCCAGGAGCCGCGAGTCGCTACCGCCGATGCCGACGCGGACATGATCGTCGAAGCGGGCGAGGGGTGAAGAACCAGCCGTTCCGCGCGCGGATGGGCTTCGCGCTCGAAGGAATCCTCGCCTGCTGGCGCGAAGAGGCGAGCTTTCGCGCGCAGGTGCGCCTCGCCGGCGTGGCGGCGGTCGCGTTGGCGGTGTTCAGGCCGGCGCCGGTCTGGTGGGCGCTCATCGCGCTGGTCTGCGCGCTGGTGCTCGCGCTCGAGCTGGTCAATTCAGCGATGGAGGCGGTGATCGATCGGCTCCATCCGGAAATCCATCCGTCGATCAAGCTGGCGAAGGACATGCTCGCGGGCGCGGTACTGACGATGAGCCTGGCCTCGCTGCTGGTCGGGCTGGCGATGGTGGTGGACGCGGGGCCGCGGTTGCTCGGCGAGATCGGGGTCTGGCGATGAGATGGGCGACGGTGCTCGCGGCGCTATCGGGCGCGGTCGCGGTGGCGGCGGGCGCGTTCGGCGCGCATGCGGCAAGCGGCGCAGCGGCCGAATGGCTCAAGACCGGCGCGCAATATCAGCTGATCCACGCGCTCGCGGCGCTCGCGGCGGTGCGGATGGGCGCGCGCGCACCGGCCTGGCTGTTCGTCGCCGGAGCGGGGGTGTTCGCGGGGACGCTGTACGCGATGGCGTTGGGCGCGCCGCATTGGCTGGGCGCGGTGACGCCGCTGGGCGGGGTCGCGCTGATCGGCGGGTGGCTGTGGCTGGCATGGCGGAGCGTCCGCTCTTAGAGCGATTTCGAGGCGGGTGGAATCACTCGTCGGCTCGGAAATCGCGGCAAACAAAAAGAAAATGGAGCGGCGATCCGGTGCAACCGGATCGAAAGCCGCTCTAGCTCCCAAAGCGATCGCCTTCACTTCGCCAAAATCCGCTCCACCCCCGCGACCGTCCCCGGATGGTATCCGGCGCGGGCCTTCTCGAAGATGCGCGCGGCGATCGGGCGGCCCCAATCGCCCTGCTTCGCGAGCCCCCGATAGAGCGGATAGATCAGCAGCCCGCGCCCGACATGCGTCACGAACGCCTCGAGCGAGGGCAGCGCCGGCGCGTAGCGATTGGCGATCGCCAGCTCGAGCCAGGCCGAGCGGACATAGGCGTTGGTGGAGGCCGAAAGCCCGAGCCCGGCATCGAGTTCCGCCAGCCGCGCCGCGGGAAGCTGGCGCGGCAGCCCGTTGAGGAAACGCAGCCATTGCTGCGTCGTCCACCCCTTCGGGTCGACCGCCGAGACCGGGCCGCCGGCCTTAAACGCCGCGAGCTTGCCGTCGATCGCGGCCAGCGTCGCGCTGGTCACGTGGACGGCATTGTCGGGAAGGCCGGCGCCATAGGCCCATTTGTCGAGCTGGAGCTGCGCCTCGAGCGCGGCATCGCCGCGGATCAGGTTCGCGCGCAGATCGGCGAGGAAGCCCGCGGTGGTCTGCGGCTGGAAGGCGTGGCGGTCGAAATAGGAGCGCAGGTAGGCGTCCCAGCGCGGCCGGCCGACGGTGCGCTCGATCGTGCGCAGGAAGGTCGAGCCCTTGAAGTAATCGAGCTGGCCGAAGGTCGCGCCGGGATCGCCGTGGAGCCGCGTGGTAGGCGCGTCCATCCCGCCGGCATCGGCGATGTCCTTCTGGAGGCCGTCCCACAGCAGGTCGGCCTCGATCGCGGCGCGCTCGGGGCCGTAGAGCGCTTCCATGATCCGGTTCTCGAAATAGGTGGTGAAGCCCTCGTTGAGCCACGAATCGGACCAGGTCGCGTTGGTGACGAGATTGCCCGACCAGCTGTGCGCCAGCTCGTGCGCGACGACGTCGGTGTTCGAGCGGTCGCCGGTGATCAGCGTCGGGGTGAGGAAGGTGAGCGTGGGGTTCTCCATGCCGCCGTACGGAAACGAAGGCGGCAGCACGAGCATGTCGTAGCGGCCCCAGCGATAGGGGCCGTAGAGCTTCTGCGCCGCGTCGATCATCTTCTCGACGTCGGCCAGCTCGTAAGCGGCGGCCTTGAGCGTCGCCGGCTCGGTCCAGACGCCGGTGCGCGGGCCGAGCGGCTGGAAGGCGAGGTCGCCGGCGGCCAGCGCGATCAGATAGGGCGGCACCGGCTTGTCCATTCGAAAGCGGAACTTGCGCTCGCCATTCGCCGCGGGCTCGCCCTTGGCGCCCGACAGGCGCAGCGCGCTCATCACCGCGACCAGCCCCGTGGGCACGGCGATCGTCGCGTTCCAGCTCTGGCGGATGCCGGGGCTGTCCTGCGTGGGGATCCAGCTGCGGTTGTCGATCGGCTCGCCCTGGCTGAAGAGGTAGGGCTTGCGCTTGCCGGCGGTCTGCGCGGGCGCGAGCCATTGCAGCGCACGGGCGCCGGGCTTGCTGGCATAATGAACCACGATCCGCCGGGCACCGTTCAGCTGGACGGTCAGCGCCGATCCGAGCGTCTCGTCATGCGGCCCCAGCGACCATTCGAGCGCTCGGCCGCGGGCATCGGTGATCCGCGCGATCGCGAGGTTGTCGACGTCGAGCACGATCTGCTTCGCGTCCGGCGCGGCGAGCACGTCGAGGGTCGCGGTGCCGGCCATCGTCCTGGTCTTGAAGTCCGCGCGCAGATCGAGATCGACATGGGTGACGCGCGCGACGCTGGGCTCGGCATGCGTCCAGGCGTCCTTGGCTTCGGGCGTGGTCAGGATCGGCGCGGGCTTGGCGGTCTGCGCGGCGGCGGGGAGCGCGAGGGTGAGGGTGGCGAGGGTCAGCGCGGTAAGACGCATGCTACGGGCTTTCGCGAGAGGGGTCGCGCGGTGCTATGCGCAACCCGGCTGAACCGCAACCGAACCGCGGGTCAGCGCGGTCGCGCGTCGAGGAATGCCGCGACCTCGGCCAGGTCGACCGACTTGTCGAGATAGGTCCGGCCGATCCCGCGCGCGAGGAGGAAGGGCAGCGCGCCCGCGTCCATCTTCTTGTCGTGGAGCATGTGCTCGACCAGCCGCGCGCCGCTCGCCGCGATGCCGGCGGCGGCAAGTCCGTCGGGCAGGCTCACGGCGCGCAGGTGCGCCGCCACGCGCTGGGCGTCCTGGCCGGGGCACAGGCCCGTCGCCGCCGAGAAGCCGAACGCCAGCGCCATCCCCGCCGCCACCGCCTCGCCGTGAAGCAGCTGCTCCGAAAATCCCGCCTCGGCCTCCAGCGCATGGCCGAAGGTATGGCCGAGGTTGAGCAGTGCCCGCCGGCCTTTGGTCTCGCGCTCGTCCTCGCCGACGATGCGCGCCTTGGCGGCGATCGAATGCGCAATCGCATGGGCGCGGGCTTCGGGATCGCCGGCGAGCAGCGCGGCGGCGTTGGCCTCGCACCATTCGAAGAAGGCGAAATCGTCGATCAGGCCGTATTTCACCACCTCGGCATAGCCGGCGCCGAGTTGGCGCGGGGGCAGAGTGTCGAGCACTTGTGGATCGATGAGGACGAGCGCGGGCTGGTGGAAGGCGCCGACGAGGTTCTTTCCCGCCCGGCTGTTGATCGCGGTCTTGCCGCCGACCGACGAATCGACCTGCGCGAGCAAAGTGGTCGGCACCTGGACGAAGCCGCAGCCGCGCTTGAGGATCGCGGTGGCGAAGCCGACCAGATCGCCGATCACCCCGCCGCCCAGCGCGATCACATGGTCGCCGCGCTCGACGCCGAGTGCGAGCAGTCGATCGGTCAGCGATTCGAGCTGTGCCCAGCTCTTGGTGCCCTCGCCCGGCGGGAGTACGATCGGCTCGCTGGCGATGCCCGCGTCGGCGAGCGACGCGCGCAGCGTTTCGAGGTGGGGCAGGACATGCGCGTCGGTGACGATCGCCATCGTCCGCCCGCGCGCGAGCGGGGCCAGCGCCGCGCCGGCGCGCGCGAGCAGCCCCGCCTCGATCCGCACGTCATAGCCGCGCTCGCCGAGCGCCACGCGGACCAGCGTCACAGGCCGATCGCCTTGAGGATCGTGTTGACCGTCGCGTCGTGCGGCGCGGGGACGCTTTGGACGTGGATCGGCGCGAGCGCGTAGAGCGGGTTGCGCGCCTCGGCGAGCTCGGCGAGCACCTGCTCGGGATCGCGGCCGCGCAGGAGCGGACGGGTATCGCGCCGGCGCACGCGATCGGCGAGCACCGCCGGGGCCGCATCGAGCCAGATCGCCACCGCCTGATCGAGGATCAGCGCGCGGGTCTGCTCGTTGACGAACGCGCCGCCGCCGGTGGCGATCACCTTGGGAGTGCCGTCGATCAGTCGCGCGATCACGCGGCGCTCGCCGTCGCGGAAATAGGCCTCGCCGAACCGGTCGAAGATGTCGGCGACGGTCATGCCGGCGGCGACCTCGATCTCCGCATCGGCATCGACGAAGGGCAGGCCCAGGCGCTGCGCCAGCCGCCGGCCGACGGTGGTCTTGCCGACCCCCATCAGTCCCACCAGCACGATGGGCTTGCCGCTCCAATTCTCGGTGACGCGCGTTTGTAACATCTCGCGGGGGCTATACAGCGAGGGCCGCCGTCGGGCAAAAGGCCGCGCGCACATGCTTTCCTTCGTACACGGACAAGAGTCTCATGCCCCGTTCGCTCGTCGTGCTGATCGTTGTCCTGGTGGTCCTGGTGGCAGGACTGTTCTTCCTCGCCAGTCGCGGCACGCTGAAGGAGCCGACGCGCATGGAGAAGGTGGTTCCGCTTGAAAATCTCGCCAAGTAGCGTTTCGCGCGCCACGCTCGCGGCGGTGCTGATCGCTGGGGCGGCGCTGCCCGCGCTGGGGCAGGACACGCCCGAATCACTGCTGCCGCCGGGCTTCGATCAGCCCGCCGCCACCCCGGCGCCGACGCCGGCGCGCGCGCCCGATTCGGGCACGCCCGCGCCGCTGCCGAGCGAATCGCCGGGCGCGGCGCTCTCGAACGACAGCGCCGCCGAGCCGCAGCCCGAATCGACCGAGCCGGTCGATCTGTCGCGCTACGAGCTTCCCGATTTCGCCAGGCACACGCTCGATCGAATCGGCGCGGTCGCCTGGGGCAATCCCTCGTTTCCCGCCACCGCCTTCCGCCACGGCGACGGGCGTTTCCTGACGACGCTGATGCGACGGCTCGACGCGCCGGTGGCGTCGCGCTGGGTGTCGATCGCGCTCCGGCGCGCGCTGCTGTCTCGAATCGACACGCCTGCGCACGTCAACGGCGCCGATTTCGCCGCCGAGCGCGCCTGGCTGCTGTTGCGGATGGGCGAATCGATCGCGGCGCGAGAGGTGGTGCAGGACGTCGACGTCGACAATTACACGCCGTTGCTGTTCGAGGTCGCGATGCAGACCGCGCTGGCGAACGGCGATCCGGCGGGGCTCTGCCCGATTGCCGAGCCGGGATCGCAGATCCTGCCCGAGCGCGCCTGGGCATTTGCCAGGGCGATGTGCGCGGGGCTCGCCGGCCAGCCCAACAAGGCTGGGCAGATGTTCGATCAGGCCCGGCTGGGATCGGGCGCGAACGACATCGACGTGCTGCTCGCCGAAAAGGTGCTCGGCGCGGGCGCGCAGGGGCGCCGTGCGGTGACGGTCGAATGGGACGGGGTCGATCGGCTGACCGCGTGGCGCTTCGGCCTCGCGACCGCGACCGGCGCCGAGGTGCCCGAGGCGCTTTATGCGACTGCGGGCCCGCAGGTCCGCTATTGGTTCGCGCTGTCGCCGACGCCGACCTCGGGAGCGCGAGCGCGCGCGGCCGAGCTGGCGGCGGCGCAGGGCGTCTTCTCGTGCGCGGGGCTGGTCGATCTCTATTCGGAGATCGAGGGCGAGGATGATGCCAACAGCGCGCTGGTCACGGTCGCGCGCGATCTGCGCACCGCTTATGCCGCCGCCACCGTCGCCGATCGGATCAAGGCGCTCCAGACGCTGTGGAACGAGGGGACGAGCCCGCGCGCGCAATATGCCCGGCTGGTGCTGACCGCGCGCGCGGCGGCGGGGATCGCGCCGGGCGCGGACAGCGCGGCCGAAGCCGACCGGCTGATCGCATCGATGCTCACCGCCGGGCTCGACACGCCGGCGCTCGCGTGGCGTGGCGCGGTTCGGCGCGGGAGCGACGGTTGGGCGATGCTTGCGCTCGCCGATCCGGCGCCGGAGCGGCGCGTGTCGGGCACCGATTTCGATGCCTATCGCAGCGCCGCGGCGCGGCGGAAGGCGCAGCTCGTGTTCGCGGGGCTGGCGGGGCTCGGCCGGCTCGAGGTCGCCGATGCGCGGCGCGCGGCGGGAACACTCGACGTCGCGGTCGGCGCGGCGAACAACTGGACGCGCGCGATCGACGGCGCCGCGCGGCGCGGCGATGCCGGCACGGTGGCGCTGCTCGCGGCGGTGGGGATGCAGTCGCGCGGCTGGGCGGCGGTGACGCCCGAGGCGCTGTTCCACGTCGTCGCGTCGCTGCGCGCGACCGGCATGACCGATTACGCGCGGATGATCGCCGTCGAGGCGGTCACGCGCGGCTGAGGACGGCACCTTGAGCGCGCAGGACGACCGCGCGCTGATCGGGCGCTTCCTCGAGATGATGAGCGCCGAGGCCGGCGCCGCCGCCAACACGATCGCCGCCTACGGCACCGACCTGCGGCTCGCGTCCGAGGCGCTGGGCGGCGGGCTTGGCGAAGCGGGTCCGCGCGCGCTCGAGCGGCTCGGCGCGGGCTGGGCGGCGCTGTCGCGGTCGACGGTCGCGCGCAAGTCGGCGGCGCTGCGGCGTTTCTACGTTTTTCTGGCCGACGAGGGACTGCGGCCCGACGATCCCGGCGCCGCGCTGCCGCGGCCGGGCGCCGCGCGGCCGCTGCCCAGGATACTCAGCACCGGCGACGTCGACCGATTGTTCGAGGCGATCGCGGCGCGGATCGTGCGGGTGCCGCCCGATCCGCGCGACCTGCGGCTCGCGGCGCTGGTCGAGCTGCTCTACGGATCGGGGCTGCGCGCGAGCGAGCTGATGACGTTGCCGCGCAACGCGATCGCGCCCGATCGGCCGTATCTGATCCTCAAGGGCAAGGGCGGGCGCGAGCGGCTGGTGCCGATCTCGGATCGCGCGCGCGCGGCGGTGGGGGTATGGCGCGCGCACGTGCCGAACGATCGGGCGTGGTTGTTTCCCTCGGGCAAGTCGCATCTGTCGCGCATGCGGCTCTATCAGCTGCTCCGCGCGCTCGCCGCCGAAGCGGGGATCCCGCCCGACCGGATCAGCCCGCATGTGCTGCGCCACGCCTTCGCGACGCACCTGCTGGAGGGGGGAGCGGACCTGCGCGCGCTCCAGACGATGCTCGGCCACGCCGATATCGCCACCACCGAAATCTACACGCACGTCGACAGCCGGCGGCTGGTCGAGCTGGTCAACACCCGGCATCCGCTCGTTGACGCGAAGCCGCGCCGCGCCTAACCGACGCGACCTGATGGCAGGCTTTCTCGATTTCGAAAAACCGATCGCCGAGCTCCAGGGCCGGATCGACGAGCTGCGCCAGACCGCCGCGGGCGGCGACGTGGACATCGCCGCCGAGATCGGCCCGCTCCAGGCCAAATCGGACAAATTGCTGAAGGATACCTATGCCCGGCTGACGCCCTGGCAGAAGACCCAGGTCGCGCGGCATCCCGAGCGGCCGCACTTCAATCATTACGTGGCGGGCCTGATCGATGATTTCATGCCGCTGGGCGGCGATCGCGCCTTCGCCGACGACCAGGCGATCATCGGCGGCCTCGGGCGCTTCCGCGGGCGCCGCGTGATGGTGATCGGCCACGAGAAGGGCGACGATACCACCAGCCGGCTCAAGCACAATTTCGGGATGGGCAAGCCCGAGGGATACCGCAAGGCGATCCGGCTGATGCGGCTGGCCGACCGGTTCGGGCTGCCGGTGATCACTTTGGTCGATACCTCGGGCGCCTTCCCCGGCATCCAGGCCGAGGAGCGCGGCCAGGCCGAAGCGATCGCGCGCTCGACCGAGCAATGCCTCAACCTCGGCGTGCCGCTGATCGCGACGATCCTCGGCGAGGGGGGGTCGGGCGGCGCGGTGGCGCTGGCGGCGGGCAATGCCGTGCTGATGATGGAGCATGCGGTCTATTCGGTGATCTCTCCCGAAGGCTGCGCCTCGATCCTGTGGCGCACCGCCGACAAGGCCGCCGACGCCGCCGAGGCGATGAAGATCACCGCGCAGAACCTCAAGGAGCTGGGCGTGATCGACTCGATCGTCCCCGAGCCGCTCGGCGGCGCGCACCGCGATCCGGCGGCCGCGATCGCGGCGCTGGGCGACGCGATCGCCGACGCGCTGGCGGGGCTCGAAGGCATGGCCCCCGAATCGCTCCGCCAGGCGCGGCGCGGCAAGTTCCTCGCCATGGGCCGCGCCTGAGGCCGGCTGGCCGGCGCCAGGCGGGGCGAAGGCCGATCAGCTCGCCTTCATGTTAGTCGTCACGTTGCCGAAGGTCGTGCTGAGCTGATTGCCCAGGCCCTGCATCGCGGCGATCGCCGCCACCGCGATCAATGCGGCGATCAGTCCGTATTCGATGGCGGTCGCGCCCTTGCGATCTGCCCCAAGCTTGCGAATCATTGGAATTCTCCCCGGGGATCTACCGGTGATCCAGACACCGGTCTCCGTTCGCGTCTTAGGAGAATTTCAGATTACGAGACCGTAATGACCATGCCAAACACGATGTTCATCATATTATTTGCGATGAAATGAAAAAAGGGCGGCGGAACCTTCGCTCCGCGCCCATTCATCCGTATTCAGCAGTCGATAAAGGCTTACGAAGCCTTCATGTTCGACGTCACGTTGCGAAGGTCTTGTTGAGCTGGTTGCCCAGGCCCTGCATCGCGGCGATCGCGGCGACGGCGATCAGAGCGGCGATCAGGCCATACTCGATCGCGGTGGCGCCCTTGCTGTTCTTCAGGAAAGTGCGAATCTTCTGCATAGCGGTCTCCATCGTTCTAGGAAGTGCTTCATTCACCCGGCCTCCCCGGAATCCGGATCGGCATCGATGAGCGTAGAGACGGCAGGTAAAGAAAGGCCTAAGCCCGATCGTTACGAGATCGTTTCAGTTGGTCGCCTGGACCTTGGCGCTGACGTTGGTCCACAGGGCGCTGGTGGTGTCGCCGAGCTCGATCAGCGCGGTCATGATCGCGAGCACGATGAGGGCGAGGATGAATCCATATTCGATCGCGGTCGCGGCCTTGCGATCGCGAACCAGAAGCGTGACGAGGCGGGCAAAGGCTCGCATCGAACTCCATTCTCCCTCAAATCTCTCCGACCTGTAGCGAAAGCTGATTAACGAAGTGATTACCGATGTGTCTGGCGGAAACGCCGTGGAAACATTGCTCGTCGTCGCGGCGGCGCTGGTCGATGCCGACGGGCGGGTGCTCGTCCAGCAGCGTCCGCCGGGTAAGCCGATGGCGGGGCTGTGGGAATTCCCCGGCGGCAAGGTCGAAGCCGGCGAGCTGCCCGAAGCGGCGCTGGTACGCGAGCTCGCCGAGGAGCTCGGGATCGCGGTCGAATCGGCGTGCCTGGCCCCGGCCGCCTTTGCCAGCGAGGCGTTGGGCGAGCGGCACCTGCTGCTGCTGCTCTACGCGCTGCGCAAGTGGCGCGGCGTGCCCGAAGCGAGGCACGCGCGCGCGCTCAAATGGCTGCGCCCGCTCGAATTGCACGGCCTGGAGATGCCGCCCGCCGACAAGCCGCTGATCGGGCTGCTCGAGGCGCTGATCTAGGGTTTCGGCTTGAGCGCGTCGGCCAGCGAGGCGGTGGCGCTGCCGCGGCGGGCGGGCTTGGGCTGCGAGGCGTCGGGCGCCCAGCCGGTCAGATAGACGATCTCGAAGCGTTCGGTGGTGCGCCCGTCGGCGTCGGCGCGCGCGGCAAAGGCTTCGGCGGCGCGGAGCAGCGTCGCGCGCGACAGGGGCCGCGCGCCGGGCAGCAGATTGCCCCGGCCATCCCGCGCACGTCGCGCAGCAGGTTGCCGATCCCCGCGTAGCGCACGCTCAGCGTCTCGACGTCCGCCACCGGCAGCGCGAAGCCGGCGCGCGCGAGCAGATCGCCGGCGGCGCGCACGTCGATCTGGGGGTGGAAGCGCGCGGCCGGCTCGGCGGCGAGGAAGGCGCCCTTGAGCACCGCCAGGCTGCCCGCGCCCGCGAACGCGCCGAGGAACAGCCCGTCGGGCCGCAGCACCCGCCGGACCAGCGCGAGCGCGCCGGGCACGTCGTTGACCGAATCGAGCACGCCCGCCGACACGACCAGCTCGAACGCGGCGTCGGCAAAGGGGAGGCGGTCCTCGTCGCCCTGGATGCCACCCGATCGGCGCGCGAAGCCGAACCCGGCGTCGAGCCGCGCGATCCGGGCGCCGGCAGGCGCGAAATCGCCGCCGAAGCTGCCGAGATCGAGCACGTCGCGGAAATCGCGCCTTCACCCGCCGCCAGCCGCTCGGCAATCCCATCGAGCATATGCTCGCGCAGGAAGGCGAAATCGTCGTAGCGCGGCGCGGCGCGGTCGCGGCGCCGGCGGCGGAGCGCGCGGTCGAAGATCTCGGGGTCGGACACGCGCGCGCTTGTGCAGGCGCGCGCGGCGGTGGACAAGAGCGCATGAGGGTCCTCGCTCCGCTCGAACGGCTCGCCGATCTGGCGCTGCCGCCGCGCTGCCCGGTTGCGGCGCGGTGACGGCGGCGGATCACCGCTTCTGCGCAGCGTGCTGGAGTAGCCTGCGCTTCCTCGGGCCGCCGTGGTGCGCGCGGTGCCAGCTCCCATTCGAATTCGATCGCGGCGGCGACGCGGTGTGCGCGCGCTGCCTCGCCGAGCCGCCGCCGCACGACGGCGTGCGCGCCGCGGTCGCCTATGGCGAGGTCGCGCGGCACGTCGCGCTCAAGCTCAAATATGGCGGGCGCGCGGCCTGCGCGGCGACGATGGCGCGCGCGATGGCGCGGCTGATGCCCGAGGGTGCCGACCTGCTGGTGCCGGTGCCGCTCCATCGCTGGCGGATCTGGTCACGCGGGTTCAACCAGGCGCGCTGATCGCGCGCGCCTTGTCGCGGACGCGCGGCGTGCCGATCGAACTCGACCTGCTCCGCCGCGTCAAGGCGACGCCGGTGCTGCGCGGGCTGGGTCCGCGCGGGCGCGCCAAGGCGGTCGCGGGCGCCTTCGCGCTGGCGCCGGGCGCGCAGACGAAGCTGGCGGGAAAGACGATCGTGCTCGTCGACGACGTCCACACCAGCGGCGCCACCGCTTATGCCTGCGCGCGCACGCTCAAGCGCGGCGGCGCGGCCTGCGTGATCCTTCTGTGCTGGGCGCGCGTTCTGGGCGAGCAAGCCGCCGATTGACAAGGCGGCCAGCGACCCTCACCTCGGAGCAATCATGGCGACGATCGAAATCTACACCAAGGCTTTCTGCGGCTATTGCGCGCGCGCCAAGGCGCTGCTCGGCGCCAGGGGCCTGGACTATGCCGAGCACGACATCACGATGGGCGGACCGCTGCGCACCGAGATGATCCAGCGCGCCGGCGGGCGCACCACCGTGCCCCAGATCTTCATCGACGGGAAACACATCGGCGGCTCCGACGATCTCGCCGCGATCGAGCGCAGCGGCGAGCTGGATGCGCTGATCTCGGCATGACCCCGCGCCGCGCTGCTCCAGATGACCAGCGGGATCGATCCCGCCGAGAATGCGCGCGCGCTGGTGCAAGGCGTGGCCGATGCGGCGGCGGGGGGTGCGGCGATGCTGTTCACGCCCGAGATGTCCGGGCTGATCGACCGCGACCGCGATCGTGCGGCCGGATCGCTGGCGCGCGAGGCCGACGACCGCGTGCTCGCGGCGGTGCGCGGGGCGGCGGCGAAGCACGGGATATGGGTCCACCTCGGGTCGCTCGCGATCCTGCGCGAGGACGGCAAGCTCGCCAACCGCGGCTTCGTGATCGATGCGGGCGGCGCGATCCGCGCGCGCTACGACAAGATGCACCTGTTCGACGTCGATCTGCCGACCGGCGAGAGCTGGCGCGAATCGGCGAGCTATGCGCGCGGCGAGCGCGCGGTGACGGTCGAGACGCCGCTCGGCGTGGTGGGTCTGGCGATCTGCTACGACCTGCGCTTCCCCGACCTGTTCCGCGCGCTGAGCGATGCCGGTGCGACGATCCTGTCGATCCCGGCCGCCTTCACCCGCCCGACCGGCGCGGCGCACTGGCACATATTGATGCGCGCGCGCGCGATCGAGGCGGCGGCGTTCGTCATCGCCGCCGCGCAGACCGGCGAGCATGAAGACGGCCGCGCGACCTATGGCCATTCGCTGGTCGCCGATCCCTGGGGCGAGCTGCTGCTCGACATGGGCGAGCCGGCGGGGCTGGGGTTTGCCGCGATCGATCCGGGCCGAGTCGAGGCGGCGCGCACGCGGGTACCGGTGCTCCGGCATCGCCGAGCGATCCCGGCGGTCGAATCGCTGTGATCGTGTCGATCTAGGCTGCGGCGACGAGGTTCACGCCGTCGGCTGTCCCGGCGCCCTGGGATCGGTATCCGGCTGGGGGGAGGGCACATCGATATCGGGCCCGGGCGGGCCGATTTCGGGCTCGGGCGCGGCGGGTTGACCGGGCTGGGGCTCGCCGGGGGTTTCGATCGGCACGGGCTCGGGCTGGACGGGGGGTTCGACGGGCACGCGGGCTCTCCTTCGCCTGACCAACGCGCCGTCCGGTCCCGAGTTGCTTCGCGCTTGCCCCCGCACCCCCGACTGCTATAGAGCCCGCCGACCGGCGGTGCCCCTGCGGGCGTGGCGGAACTGGTAGACGCGCTTGGTTTAGGTCCAAGTATCGCAAGATGTGGGGGTTCGAGTCCCTTCGCCCGCACCAGCCCGTCGCGCTCCGCCAGGCGTCCGGCACCGTCATCCCGAACTTAGTTGGAAGCCCGAGATAATGCAGACTGTCGAGACGTTGAACGAGGGCCTCAAGCGCGCCTACACGCTCAAGATCAGCGCGAAGGACATCGACGCGCGCGTCGATGCCGAGGTGAAGCGCGTCGCCCCGCAGGTGAAGATGCCCGGCTTCCGCCCCGGCAAGGTGCCCGCGAACCTCGTCCGCAAGATGCACGGCGAGGCGATCGCCGCCGATGCGCTCAACACCTCGATCCAGGAGGGCGTCCAGGCGCTGATCGCCGAGCACCGGCTGCGCCCGGCGATGTCGCCGTCGGTGAGCCTGGAGGGCGATTATGCCGCGGGCGCGGACGCCGAGGTCAAGGTCGAGCTCGAGATCCTGCCCGAGGTGCCGACACCCTCGATCGAGGGGCTCAAGCTCGAGCGGCTGGTGATCCCGGTCGCCGACGCCGCGGTCGACGAGCAGCTCGAGCAGCTCGCCGGCCAGCAGCGCGCGTGGGACGACGCCCCCGAGGGGCATGCCGCCGAGACCGGCGACCAGGTCGTGATGGACTTCGCGGGCAAGGTCGACGGCGTCGCGTTCGATGGCGGCACCGGCGAGGGAATGACGGTCGAGCTCGGTTCGGGCCGGCTGATCCCGGGCTTCGAGGAGCAACTCGTCGGCGTGAAGGTCGGCGAGGAGAAGACGATCGAGGTCACTTTCCCCGACGATTACGGCGTGGCCGATCTGGCGGGCAAGCCGGCGACCTTTGATCTCAAGGTCACCGCGGTGAAGACCGCCGGCGAGATGAAGATCGACGATGCCTTCGCGATCTCGCTCGGCCTCCAGAGCCTCGAGCAGCTCCGCGGGCTGCTCAGGGGCCAGCTCGAGCAGCAGAACAACGGGCTCACCCGCACGCATATGAAGCGCAAGCTGCTCGACCAGCTTGCCGCGGGGCACGATTTCCCGGTGCCGCCGTCGATGGTCGAGGCCGAGTTCGAGCAGATCTGGGCGCAGCTCCAGCACGAGGCCGAGCATGAGGCGGACCCCGCCGCCGCCAGGGCCGAGCTCGAAGCCGAGCGCGCCGACTATCTCGCGATCGCCGAGCGCCGCGTGCGCCTGGGGCTGCTGCTCTCCGAGATCGGCACGGCCAATGGCGTCGAGGTCACCCAGCCCGAGATGAACCGCCTCGTCGCCGAGGCGGCGCAGCAATATTCGGCTTCGGACCGCGAGAAGTTCCTCGCCTACATCCGCCAGGAGCCGATGGCGGCCGCGCAGCTCCGCGCGCCGTTGTTCGAGGACAAGGTGGTCGATTTCCTGTTCGGCAAGGCCGAGATCACCGAGCGCGAGGTGGGCCGTGACGAGCTCGAGGCGGCGATCGAATCGGAGGACGGCATGGCGCCGCACGTCCACGGCCCCGGTTGCGGGCATGACCACGACCACGATCATGCGCCCAAGCCGAAGGCCAGGGCGAAGAAGGCCGATGCCGACGAGCTTGTGGTCGAGGAGCCCGTGAAGAAGGCCGCGACGCGCAAGGCGCCGTCGAAGATCGACACGCCGGTCGAGGCCCCCAGCGACGAGCTGGTGGCGGCCGAGCCGGTCAAGAAGGCGGCGACCAAAAAGGCGGCCGATCCCGACGCGCGGCCCAAGAAGCCGGCGACGAAGAAGAAGGCGTAGGGCGATATTTCAACCGAGTGACGTTGGGGGCGATCAACGACATGACGGCCGTTCCGCCCCGCATCGCAGTCCTGCTGCCGTGCTACAACGAGGAAGCCGCGATCGCGCAGACGGTCGCCGGCTTCCGCGCGGCGCTGCCCGGCGCGACGATCTACGTCTATGACAACAACAGCCGCGACGGCACGGTCGCGGCAGCAAGCGCGGCGGGTGCGGTGGTGCGATCGGAGCGGATGCAGGGCAAGGGCAACGTCGTCCGCCGCATGTTCGCCGATGTCGACGCCGACATCTATGTGATGGCCGACGGCGACGCGACCTACGACGCCAGCGCCGCTCCGGCGATGGTCGAGCGGCTGGTGGGCGAGGGGCTCGACATGGTGGTCGGCGCGCGCATCCATGCGGCGGCGGAGGCCTATCGCCGCGGCCATGTGATCGGCAACCGGGTGATGACGGGGTTCCTCGCCGGGCTGTTCGGGCGGACCTTCACCGACATCTTCTCGGGCTATCGCGTCTTCTCGCGGCGCTTCGTCAAGAGCTTCCCGGTGCTCTCGTCGGGGTTCGAGATCGAGACGGAGATCAGCGTCCACGCGCTCGAGCTCAAGATGCCGGTCGGCGAGATCGAGACGCCCTATTTCGCCCGACTCGAGGGATCGCATTCGAAGCTCAACACCGTTTCCGACGGCATCCGCATCCTGCGCACGATCGTGATGCTCTATCGGATCGAGCGGCCGCTGCTGTTCTTCGGGTGGGTCGCTTCGCTGTTCGCTGTGGTGGCGGTGGTGCTCGCGATCCCGCTGGTGCTGACCTATGCGCACACCGGGCTGGTGCCGCGCTTTCCCACCGCGGTGCTGGCGACGGGCATGATGATCCTCGCCTTCCTCAACCTGTTCACCGGCTGATCCTCGATACGGTGGTGCGCGGCCGGCGCGAGATGCGGCGGCTGGCGTATCTCGCTTATCCGGGGCCGGCGCGCTGACGCGACCACCCCCCTTGCGCCTCGCGCGGCGAGCGCCGATGTTGGGGGCCGGGCAAAACGAACAACGAGATTTTCAGCACATGCATCCGCTTCACGGTCAAATCACCGACGGCCTGGTCCCTATCGTCATCGAGCAATCGAGCCGCGGCGAGCGCAGCTTCGACATCTATTCGCGGCTGCTGCGCGAACGAATCATCTTCGTCACGGGCGGGGTCGAGGATCACATGGCCTCGGTGATCACCGCGCAGCTATTGTTCCTCGAATCGGAAAATCCGAAGAAGGACATCTGGATGTACATCAACTCGCCGGGCGGGGTGGTGACGGCCGGGATGGCGATCCACGACACGATGCAATATATCCGTCCGCGCGTCGGCACCGTCTGCATCGGCCAGGCGGCGTCAATGGGATCGTTCCTGCTCGCGGCGGGCGAGCCGGGGCTGCGCGTCGCGCTCACCAACGCGCGGATCATGATCCACCAGCCCTCGGGCGGCGCGCAGGGCATGGCGAGCGACATCGAGATCCAGGCCAAGGAGATCCTGCGCATCCGCCATCGGATGAACGAGCTCTACGCCAAATACACCGGCCAGCCGATCGAGCGAATCGAACGCGCGCTCGATCGCGACACGTTCCTTTCGGCCGAGGAATCGAAGGAATTCGGCCTCGTCGACGAGGTCTATGACAAGCGGCCGCAGCCCGGCGAGGACGGCGTGGCAGCGGCTGCTTAAGGAAACGGGGTTAAGCTCCCGATTCTGGATTGCCGGAAAAGTGCCCGCGTGTAGGATGGCGGGTGGATTAGCGCGCCACGTAGGGCGCCAAGGATGGATTGAATGACCAAGCTCAGCGGCGGCGACTCGAAGAGCACGCTCTACTGCTCCTTCTGCGGCAAATCGCAGCACGAGGTCCGCAAGCTCATCGCGGGCCCCACCGTGTTCATCTGCGACGAGTGCGTCGAGCTGTGCAACGACATCATCCGCGAGGAGACCAAGTCGTCGCTCGTCTCGAAGAAGGACGGCGGCGTGCCGACGCCGCAGGAAATCTGCGACGTGCTCGACGATTATGTGATCGGCCAGAACCGCGCCAAGCGCGTGCTCTCGGTCGCGGTGCACAACCATTACAAGCGGCTCAACACGGCGCCAAGGGCGCCGACGTCGAGCTCAGCAAGTCGAACATCCTGCTCGTCGGCCCCACCGGCTGCGGCAAGACGCTGCTCGCGCAGACGCTCGCGCGGATCCTCGACGTGCCCTTCACCATGGCCGACGCGACGACGCTGACCGAGGCCGGCTATGTCGGCGAGGATGTCGAGAACATCATCCTCAAGCTGCTCCAGGCGAGCGACTACAACGTCGAGCGCGCGCAGCGCGGGATCGTCTATATCGACGAGATCGACAAGATCAGCCGCAAGGCCGAGAATCCCTCGATCACCCGCGACGTGAGCGGCGAGGGCGTCCAGCAGGCGCTGCTCAAGCTGATGGAAGGCACCACTGCCTCCGTGCCGCCGCAGGGCGGGCGCAAGCATCCGCAGCAGGAATTCCTCCAGGTCGACACGACCAACATCCTGTTCATCTGCGGCGGCGCCTTCTCGGGGCTCGAGAAGATCATCGGGGACCGCCTCCAGGGCAAGTCGATCGGGTTCGGCGCCTATGTCGCCGCGCCCGAGGAGCGGCGCACCGGCGAGACGCTCAAGCAGGTCGAGCCCGAGGATCTGCTCAAGTTCGGGCTGATCCCCGAGTTCGTCGGCCGCCTGCCGGTGATCGCGACGCTCGAGGACCTCGATGTCGACGCGCTGGTCAAGATCCTCACCGAGCCCAAGAACGCATTGGTCAAGCAGTATCAGAAGCTGTTCGACATGGAGGCGGTCAGGCTCGGCTTCACCGACGATGCGATGGTCTCGGTCGCCAAGAAGGCGATCGACCGCAAGACCGGCGCGCGCGGGCTGCGCTCGATCCTCGAGAGCATCCTGCTCGACACGATGTTCGACCTGCCGAGCATGGACGGGGTCGACGAGGTGATGGTCGACAAGGACGTGATCGAGGGCCGCAAGGATCCGGTGCGCGTCTATGCCAAGAAGGAAAAGCAGGGCGGCGGCGCGGCCTGACCGCCTCCCCGCATCCCGGGTGCCGCTGACGAGGAACCGGGATGGCCGAGGGGGCTGAGGGCGATTCCCCGACCGGCGAAATCCGGGCGCCGCGCTATCGCGGCATCCGCATCACCACATCGCTGCGCTGGCTGCTGCTCGGCGCGGCGCTCTATGCGCTGGTGCTGCTCGTCGCGCTTGCCGGCGATCCCGCCGCGGCGCTGCTGCCGTTCATCGGGCCGAGCGTCACGCTGACGCCGCTGTTCCCTGCGCGGGGATCGAAAGCATCAGCATCGCGGGGACAAATGCCATCGTCACAGCCCCGCGCAGACATTCTGGGCGTTGGTGTCGAGGAACGGTGCGAACGGGCAGTTGACGTAGCGCAGCCGGACCTGGGCGTCGCCGAGATCGACGACGACGTTGTCGGCGCGGATCGCCGGCGGGGCATTGCCGATTCCGCCGACGCGGACGCCGCCGCGGTCGAGCCCGAGGAAGCTGACCATGTCGTCCTGGTCGATCCCGTCGCCCGAGACGCCGATCCCGCCGACGAGCGTGTTGCCGCGATAGATCGGCACCGATCCGGGGAAGATCTGGATGCCGTTCTGGAGCCGGGTTGCGCCCGGGGTGGCGTCGGGGGAGGAAGGTGCATCGCGGCGGCGTGTCGGTCGGGCTCGCGCCGGTGACATAGCCGAGATGCTGCGCGAGGTTGGTGAGGATCAGCGCCGATTGCAGTCCGGTAGAGAAGGGATTGAACTGCGCGATCGGACGCGAGAGCGGGCCGTTGGGGCGGCCGATCTCGCCGGGCCGATCTCGCCGTCGGGGAAATAGGGGCGCGAGAGGTTGCCGCCCGAACGGTCGCCGAACGCGACGGCGCCGGTGAGCGCGCTCGGATCGTGGAGGAAGGTGCGCACCGCCGGCACGAAGCCGCGCACGTCGGCGCTGGGATCGGCGAGGAGCTGGGCTCCCGCGACCGCGTTCGAGAAGAAGGCCGCGGTGCGCGCCTTCTGCAGCGATACGTCGATCCCGAACACCGGCGCGTCGGGCGAGCGGACGAGGCGAGCACCACGCATGCGTGTCGACCACCGATATGCTCACCTGCGCGCGGCTGTCGAGCGGCTGGCGGATCTGCGCGCGGGCGCGGCTCATGATCGCGAAGGCTTCCTCGAGCACCGCGCGGACCTCGGCGGCGGTGAGCGGGGGTGGCGACGCTGCCGGCGTCGGTGCGGGCTGGACGGGGTAGCGGTCGGCGCCCGAGCCGTTGGTGAGGACGAAGGCGTCGCGGTTCGAGAATTCGGCGGCGGTGGCGGGGCGGACGCCCGAGACCTCGGTGCCGTAGATCGCACCTGGGAGGATCGTGGCGGCCGCATAGCCGCGCACAGCGACGAGGCTGCCGAGCGCGGGATCGGTTGCGGCATAGCTGGCGGTGCCGGCGGTGACGAGCCCGGTGTAGGCCGTGTCCGAATAGCGGAGCTGGGTTCCGTCGACATAGATCCGGTCGGCGCGGATCGCGGCGGGCGCCTCGAAGCCGAGCGTGCCGGCGAGCGCGATCGCTTCCCTCGGGGTCGGCGTCGGTGTCGAGCACGTTGGGATCGAAGCCGTAACGCCCGTCCGCCATCACGCCGATCCCGCCGACCACGACGCCGTTCTTGTAGAGCGGAAAGCCCCCCGGATCGGCGGCGAGCCCGAGCGGCGAGCGCTTGGGCCCGATCTGCGCGTCGGCGCCGAGCGAGCCGTAGCGCGCGGCGAGGTCGGAGCAGGGAAGCTGGCTGAACTGGACGCCGAACAGCGGCCCGCTCTCCAGCCCAGCGGTGGAGGGCGCGGCGGGAAATGCGGCTGGACGATCATGCTTGCGGTGCGCGTCGAGAAGGCGTTGCCGCCGCTCGAGAGATAGGCGCCGGTGATCGCCTTGGCGATCGCGCCGGCCTCGGCGGGGATGGTGAGGTTCTGCGCGTCGATATTGGCGCCGTTGGGCGCGGCGCTGGTGACGGCGGCCGCGGCCGCGCCGGTCATGTGGAACACCGCGAGCACGTTGCCGACGCGATCGGTAACCGCGATCACGGCGGGCAGGCCGCGCTGGCGCGCCTCGGCGGCGGCGTGCGCGACGACCGCCTGGACATCGGCGATGCTCAGCGATTCGGGCGCGGGCACGGAATAGAGATTGGTCGCGCCGGGCGTGGGCGCGGGAGCCGAGCCGGGCGCGGGGCTTGGCGTGCCGCCGCTTCCCCCGCCGCTGCACGCCTGGAGGAGGAGGCGCGGAGCCCGCGAGAAGGCCCACGCCGCGCCTCATCTGAGCGCCCGGATGCTGCGCACCGCGCTGCCCAATGCCGCGCGGAATTCGGGGGCCGCGATAGTCGTTGGGCGCCTTCACCGCGGCATAGGCGCGGTTGATGTCGGCGCGGATCCCCGCCGCCGCGCCGGCGGTCACGCGCCCCCTGCTTGACCATCGCGTTGAGCAAAGTGTCGATCGCCATCACCGACTGGACCGAGCCTTCGTAATCGGTGAAGCGCCGGCGCGGTGGGCGGGTCCGGCGATGCTGTCGACCAGCGCGAACGCCATGTCGCCGCCGCCGCTCGCGCCCGACAGCGCCACGGCGAGCCCCTGCGCCACCTCGGCGAGCTTGCGCGCGGCGGCGGTGGCGGCGGCGCGGTCGCTCGCCAGCCCCTGGTGGAAGGCGCGGACGGCGGCGTCGAGCCGCGGCGCCATCCCCGGCGCGGCCACCCGCGCGGCGGCGGAGAGCAGGATCATGTTCTCGTCGTTGAACGGCGGCATCGCAAAGGGGGATCGGGCGGCCCGGATTGGTTTCGAAGGTCAGGTTGCGCTCGGCCTGGTCGTAGATGCGGCGGTGGCAGCTGTGGCAATCGAAGAACGTGAATTCGGGGAAGGCGCCTTCGGTGCCCTTGGGCGTCGCATAGAGCGTCATCGCGCGATCGAGCGCCATCGCCTCGCCGACCGCCCACATCCGGACGCTATCGGTCCTGCCCTTGCGCTGGGCATAGTCCGCGTCCTCGTCGTGATGCTGCTGGAGCGTCGAGAAGAGGTCGAGCTCGAAATTGATGCGCGGGTGGCCTGCGGCCATCATCCGGTGGGTGACATATTGCCCCGGGCGCGCGCTGCCGAGGTGGCAATCGAGGCAGACCTGCGCGCGCGCGATCGGCCGCTCCGAGCGGAATCATCCCGCGCGCCCACATTGTCGGCATGACTGGCGCCGACGGCATAATGCGACGCGATCCAGCCCGAGGCGCCGCCGTGGCACGCCTCGCAGCCGACCCCCGTCCGCGGCGAGGAAGCGCGCGCCGTGCGGGCCTGCGGCCGGGGTCGTGTGGCAGCCGAGGCAGGCGGGGGGCAGCGGTCGCGTCGCCGAGGCCGAGCGTCGCGGCGATCTGGCGCGCGCGCCTGCCCGAGAGGACGCTGAACGCGCGGCTGTGCGCGCCCGCGGGAGAAGAGGGGTCCTGCCAGTGCATCAGCTCGTCCTGGCGCACGACGACGCCGTCGGCCTCCATCCGGCCGTGGCAGGTGGTGCCGGCGCAGCTCGCGACGCCTTCGAATTGGGGCGGGGCGGGCGGCGAGGCGGTGGCGGCGCCGACGATCAGCGCCCCCGCGAAGGCGAGCAGCGCGGCGCACAGCAGCAACGCGCCGCGTTTTTCCGTCCGCGAGATGGCCCCCAGTGCCCATGCAGCGTCGTCCCCTCGCCAACGGCGGTCAATCTGCCCGAAACTCCATATGCCGAACAGGCTTAAGTTTCGTTTCGGGCGTGTCACGTGGGGATTTGGCGAAATTTCGGGCGCGTAACAAACTGGGCTAGTCTGCCGCCGAGAGAAAGCTGCGACTCGCGGAAGCCATTTCCGTGGCCGGACGGCGAGGGAGAGGATTATGGCACTCGGCGACCATGTCGACCTGGCGACCTTCATGGAGGGCGTGAAGAAGCGCAATCCGGGCCAGCCCGAGTTCGTCCAGGCGGTCCAGGAAGTCGCGGAGGACATCTACGGGTTCATCGCCGACAAGGAGCCCTACCACCATTACCAGATCCTGCGCCGGATCGCCGAGCCCGACCGGATCGTGTCGTTCCGCGTCTGCTGGGAGGACGACAACCACAACATCCGCGTCCAGCGCGGCTGGCGGGTGCAGAACAACAATTCGATCGGGCCGTACAAGGGCGGCATCCGCTTCCATCCCTCGGTGACCGAGAGCGTGCTCAAGTTCCTCGCCTTCGAGCAGACCTTCAAGAACGCGCTGACCGGGTTGCCGATGGGCGGCGGCAAGGGCGGCGCCAACTTCAACCCCAAGGGCAAGAGCGATCACGAGGTGATGCGCTTCTGCCAGAGCTTCATGACGGAGCTCTATCGCCACGTCGGCGCCGACGTCGACGTGCCGGCGGGCGACATCGGCGTGGGCGGGCGCGAGATCGGCTATATGTTCGGCCAGTACAAGCGCATCACCAACAGCTTCGAGGGCGTGCTCACCGGCAAGGGGCTCGAATATGGCGGTTCGCTGATCCGCACCGAGGCGACCGGATACGGCGCGGTCTATTTCCTCCAGAGCATGCTCAAGGCCAAGGGCATGGAGCTGGCGGGCAAGCGCGCGGTGATCTCGGGATCGGGCAATGTCGCGACGCATGCCGCCGAGAAGGTCGTCCAATTGGGCGGCAAGGTGCTGACGCTCAGCGACAGCGAGGGCTTCATCCATGATCCGGCGGGGATCTCGCAGGAGAAGATCGATTGGGTGAAGGCGCACAAGACCCGGCGGCGCGGCCGCATCTCGGATTACGCGCAGGAATTCACCGGATCGACCCTTCCACCGCCAACTCGCCCGCCCCTGGGGGGTGCCGTGTGACGTCGCGCTGCCGTGCGCGACGCAGAACGAGCTCGTGGGGATGGATGCGCGGTCCTTGGTCAACAACGGCTGCATCGCGGTCGCCGAGGGCGCGAACATGCCGACCAACCTCGAGGGCGTCCATGTCTTCAAGGATGCGCGCATCCTGTTCGCGCCGGGCAAGGCGGCGAACGCGGGTGGGGTCGCGGTCTCGGGGCTCGAGATGAGCCAGAACAGCGAGCGCCGCGCATGGAAGGAAGACGAGCTCCAGCAGATGCTAGTCGACATCATGGACGGCATCCACGCCCGCTGCCTCGAATACGGCCGCGCGGACGACGGCTATGTCGATTACGTCAAGGGCGCCAACATCGCCGGCTTCAAGAAGGTCGCCGACGCGATGCTGGCGTTCGGGGTGGTTTAGAGGCTTCCCACCAACCCCAATCGTCACGCCGGCCTTGTGCCAGGGTCCACCGGACGGTTAAGCGAAGCCCTCGGACTTCCTGCTATTCCATCCCGGCACAGTGGGCCCCGGCGCAAGGCCGGGGTGACGAAGGGATCATCTCCCCCAGCAGCACCCTCGCCTGCCCCGCGATCTGCGCGAGCATCGCGGCGTTGGGCGCGGTCACGTGGCGCGCGCGGCCGACCAGATCGGCGAATTGGGCGACGCGGCCCTTGTTCTCCTCGAGCCAGGATTCGACCGCCGCCTGCGGATCGTCGCCCTCGCGCCGCGCGAGGAACTCGAGGCGGAGCTGCTGGAAGTCGCGCGCCAGCCCCGCGATCAGCAGCCGCTCCCACGGATCGCCGGTGACGATCCGCGCGGCTGTCGACTGCGCCCAATCGAGCCCGAGCGCCTGCCCCAGATGGGTGAAGGCGCGCGTCAGCACGGTCTCGTCGATCCCCCGCCGCTCGCCCAGGTCGGCGAGCCCGACCGCGCCGTCGAGCTCGAACAGGCGAACGACCTGCGCGACCAGTTCGGCCGGCGCGCCGGCGGCTTCGAGCTTGGCCGAGATGCGGCCGCTCTGCGCCTTGACCTCGTCGAGCAGCAGCGTCTTGGCCTTGGCGTCGAGATTGTCGATGCCGCGCTTGAGCCGCGCGATGACGTCGGACGGCGCCGCGCCCGGGCGGCAGACGCGCAGCAGATCGGCGATCTGCCCGCGTACCGCCACCGCGACCTCGTCGAGCAGCGCGATCCGCGCGTCCTCGCTCATCGCGCCGGTCTCGATCGCCTGCCACAACTCGGGGAGGCCGAACAGGCGCTCGGAAACCACGAACAGCGCCGCGATGTCGCGCATCGACGCGCCTTCCTCCTCGGCGAGCTCGAACGGGTGAAGCACGCCCAGCCGGTTGACCACGCGGTTGGCGAGCTTGGTCGCGACAATCTCGGCGCGCAGCCGGTGCTCGTCGATCGCCTTGGCGAACTTCTTCTGCATCGCCTTGGGGAAGGCGGCGCGCAGATCGGGCTCGAGCGCGGGATCGCGGCCGAGATCGCCGTGCTCGATCGCATCCTGGAGCGCGAGCTTGGCGGTCGCGAGCAGCACCGAAAGCTCGGGGCGGGTGAGGCCGTGGCCGTCCTGCCCGCGGCGGAGCAACTCCTCGTTCGTTCCGATCCCCTCGACCGCGCGGTCGAGCCGGCCCGATCCCTCGAGGATCTCGATCACGCGACGAAGCTGGGCAGCGCCACAGCGCCGTCGTTCTCGAGGAAGGAGAGCGCCAGCGTCTGCAGACGATTGTCCTCGAGCACGAGGGCGGCGACATCGTCGGTCATCGCGACGAGCAATTTGTTGCGATCGAAGAAGTTGAGCCGGCCCTCGATCATCTCGCGGTTCAGCGCGATCTTGATGTTGACCTCATTGTCCGAGCAATCGACCCCGGCCGAATTGTCGATGAAATCGGTGTTGATCCGCCCGCCCGCGCTCGCGAAGGCGATGCGGCCCGCCTGCGTCACCCCGAGGTTGGCGCCCTCGCCGATCGCGCTGGCGCGGACGTCCTCGCCGTTGACGCGGAGCCGGTCGTTGGCCGGATCGCCGACCTCGACATGGTTCTCCGACGCGGCCTTCACATAGGTGCCGATGCCGCCGAACCACAGCAGGTCGACCTTGGCCTTGAGGATCGCGGTGATCAGCGACGTCGGATCCAGCGCCTTGGCGTCGATCCCGAGCATCGCGCGGACCTCGGCGCTCAGCGGAATCGATTTCTCGGTGCGCGCGAAGACGCCGCCGCCCTTCGAGATCAGCGCGGGATCGTAATCCGCCCAGCTCGATCGCGGCAGCGCGAACATCCGCTCGCGCTCGGTCCAGCTCTTGGCGGGATCGGGATCGGGATCGAGGAAGATATGGCGATGGTCGAACGCGGCAACGAGCTTCAACGCCTTCGACAGCAGCATGCCGTTGCCGAACACGTCGCCCGACATGTCGCCGCAGCCGGCGACGCGGATCGTGTCGGCCTGGACGTCGACGCCCATCTCGAGGAAGTGGCGCTGGACGCTGATCCACGCCCCCTTGGCGGTGATGCCCATCGCCTTGTGGTCGTAGCCCTGGCTTCCTCCGCTGGCGAATGCGTCGCCCAGCCAGAAGCCGCGGTCGAGCGCGATCTTGTTGGCGACGTCGGAGAAGGTCGCGGTGCCCTTGTCTGCGGCGACGACGAAATAGGGATCCTCGCCGTCGAGGACCGTCACCGCCTCCGGGTGGACGACCTTGCCCGAGACGATGTTGTCGGTGACCGACAGCAGGGCGCGGATGAAGATTCGGTAGCTCTCGGTGCCTCGGCGAGCCAGGCGTCGCGATCGGTGGCGGGCGAGGGCAGCCATTTGGGGTAGAAGCCGCCCTTGGCGCCGGTCGGCACGATCACCGCGTTCTTGACGCGCTGCGCCTTCATCAGCCCGAGGATCTCGGTGCGGAAATCGTCGCGCCGGTCGGACCAGCGCAAGCCCCCGCGCGCGACCGGGGCCGGCGCGCAGGGTGGATGCCCTCGACGCGCGGGCTATAGACCCAGATCTCGCGCCACGGCAACGGCTGGGGCAGGCCGGGGACCTTGGCGCTGTCCATCTTGAACGCGAGCGCCTCGGCGGCGGCGGGCGCGAAGGCGTTGGTGCGCAGCGTCGCCAGCACCACGCCGCGGATCGTGCGCAGGATGCGGTCGTCGTCGATCGCGGAGACCTCGTCGAGCCCCGCGGCGATCGCCTGCTCGGCGGCTTCGATCGCCGTATCGTCCTTGGCCGCGCGCGCGGGATCGTGCGCCGCGGCGAAAGCGCTCGATCAGCGCCGCCGCCACTGCCGGCGCGCGCCGCAGCGCGTCGACCACGGTCGCGAGGCCATAGTTCATCCCCGTCTGGCGCAGATAGCGGAACCAGGCGCGGAACAGCACCACCGAGGCAGGGCGCATCCCCGCCTCGACGATCAGCCGGTTGAACGCGTCGTTCTCCGCCACGCCCTCGAGCACCGCGGCGATCGCATCCTCGACGAGCGCCGGATCGCGATCGAGCGTCGGCGACCTGCCGCCGGTGAGGGTGATCTCGAAATCGTGGATGAAAGCGCCGTTCGTCCCGTCGAGCCGCGTCGGCACCTCGTCGATCACGCGGAAGCCGAAATTCTCGAACACCGGCACCGCCTCGGACAGCGCCAGCGCCCCGCCGAGCCGATAGAGCTTGATGCGATATTCGCCCTTTCTGCTCGGATGCGGGCAGATGCGGACCGAGCGATCGCCCGCCGACTTGAGGTTCGCGATGCGCAGGATGTCGAGAGCGGCTTCCTCGGGCACGCCGGTGGCGCGATAGGCGATGGGGAAGGCGTTGGCATAGCGCAGCGCCAGCCGCGTCGCGCGCCGGCCGCATGCGATGCCAGCGCCGCCTCGACCGCCGGCAGCCAGCCGCGCACCATCCGCTCGAGCCGCAGGTCGAGCTCGGCCGCGTCGGGCACCTCGCCGCCGCCGCGCAGGATCGAGCGTGTAGCGAAGTAGCGCGATCACGCCCGTCCTCGAGCGCGATCGACCAGTTGATCACCCGGGCGTGCGCGGCCTCGGCGAGCATCTCGCCGATCGCCTCGCGCCGTCCGGTCGAGACCTCGTCCCGCGGCAGCCAGACGAACGCGAACAGATGCGGGCCGAGGATGCTGCGCACCAGCACCAGCTTCGATCGCGGCCGGTCCGCGACCGACATCGAGGTCAGCACCCAGCGATTCGAGCGCCTCGGGGCTCGAACGCGACGGTCAGGTCGTGCGGCAGCGCGGTGAGCGCGTGCGACATCGCCTTGCCGGTATGTCCCTTGGGATCGAAGCCGAGCTGGCTCTCGAGCGCGGCGAGGCGTGCGCGAAGCAGCGGGACTTCCTCGGTCGGCGCGGACAGCGCGGCGCTGGTCCACAGGCCCGCGTGGATCGAGAGGCCGGACGACTTCGGCGCCGAGGATCACCGGCAGCACGATGATGTCGAGCGGCACGCGGCGGTGGACGGTCGAGATGCAGTTCGACTTGAGCAGCAGCGGCACGTCCCCGCCGCCGCGGAACCATGCCACCGCGGCCTCGCGCGAGGTGTCGGCGAGGATCGGCGCGGCGAGGGAAGTAGCGCGCGAGGCCGAGCTGGTTGCTCACGCCGCCGTCGGTCCGCCAGGTCTCGTGCGCAAGCAGGGTCATCGCGCCGTCGTGGAACCAGCGCAGCAGCGCCGCGCCCTCGGTCCCGATCCGGGCGGCGTCGGCGGCGAGCGACGCCATCAGCGCGGGCCAGTCCTCGACCGCGTCGCGGACCTGCTCGAGCGTGCGCTCGAGCTCGGCGACCAGCGCGCGGCGCTCGCGCGCGTCGGCGCGGTCCATCTCGATATAGACCATCGATTCGCGCCGTCCCGTGCCGATCGAGGCGAGCGCGCCGGCCTCGTCGCGCTCGACCGCGATTACCGGGTGGAGGATGCGATGGATCGCGATGTCATAGGCCGCGGCGGCGCCCGAGATCGAATCGACCAGGAACGGCATGTCGTCGTTGATGACCGCGAGGCGCATCCGCCGGCGGGTCCTGGCGGTCGACATAGGTGGCGAGGGCGATCCGGGCGGTCGTGGTCGGGCGCACCGCGGCGGCCTCGGCGACGAAGGCGGGCCGCCTCCGCGCGATCGGCGGCTCCGAACCCTTCCAGTTCCCCGGGCAGCGCTCCTTCGAGCAGCCGCGCCTCGAACGCCCGCGAAAGCGACGTCATTGTGTTCTTCGGCATGGCTGGGCCCTATGCGCCCGCCAGATTACGACCTCAAGTCTCGTGAAGTAACAAATGTCACCAAATGGCGGCGATCAGGCGGCGGCCCGGCGGATCGCGCGTTCGGTGAGCGAGGATCGTCGATCAGCGACGCGACGATGTCGAGCCCGCCCCCCGCCGGCGCGCGCGAGCAGCACGACGAATTCGTCAGCGCCCGCATCGATCGCGACATGCCCGAGCGAGGGACGCGCGCGCAGTTCCTCGGCGGCGCGGGCGAAAAGATCGGCGCGGGGCTCGGGGGCGGCGGAGCGCGCGCTCGGCCTTGACGATTCCCTTGATCCCGCCCTCGGCGGCGTCGATGAAGCCGTCGAGCCCGCCATGCGGCACGTCGTGGCGGCGCGCATGGCTCAGCACGGCGGCGAATTCGGTCAGCCGGGTCTTGTCGTATTCGGCGCCCGAACACGAGCTTGACCGCCGGCGTCATCGGCGCGCGTGCCTGGGCGGTGAGCTTGGCCTGGTCGAGCAGCGCCGCATAGCCCTGGGGCGTCATCCTCGGCGGCGAGCGCGAAATCATAGGCGCGGGCGAGCGCGCGATAGAGTGCGGCGCGGCTGCGCGTATCGGAGGCGCGCGCGGCGGCGGCGGTCTCGCGGGCGAGCAACAGCCGGTCGCCCAGGCTCGCGCCCGCCGGTGCGTCGGGCGGGACCTCGATCGGCGGCTCGGAACCGGCGCTGGGGCCGTCGGCCCAGACCGCGGCGGTCGCGGACGGAATGCGCGGCGCGACGCGGCGCGATTCCTCGATCTCCGCGTTGAGCCGCGCCTGCGTCTCCGCGTCGACGAGTTCCTTCCAGTTGATCACGCCGTAGATGAAGTCGATCGTGTCCTCGTCGGACGAGAAGGGCATCAGGATGCCGCGATAGAGCGTGTTGTGGCCGCGCGTGCTGACGAACTCGGCCTCGAAGCCGATCGGCGCGCGATTGGCGATGATCTGGAGATAATGGTCGGTGAGCCGCGACAGCAGCGAGCGGCTGGGGACCTGGGCGACATGGGTGATGATCGGATCGACCCCCGCATTCCTCGCGCAGCGCGCGCCCGAGATAGCGGATCGCCGGATCCTCGACGCCTTGCTGAAATCGAGCAGCACGCTGTGCGGGCCGAAATCGGCGATATTGTCGGGATCGAGATCCTCGATCGAGGGATAGGCGCGCCCCTGGAGCAGCGAGACCCAGTGATTATAGGCGCGCACGTGCATCCGGCGCTCGTCGGTGCCGATCTCGACGGGTCGATCCGAATCGGCGGCGTCGCCCTCGTCGGGGCCGGCGCCCCAGTCGACGGGATCGTTGATGCCGCGAGCCATGTCCATGCGCGTGCTCCACTCCGGGCCGGGGCCCGCTTTGCTACGCGAGCCTTTTTGCACCCTGCGTGGTAAACGAGCCGTAAAGCGGCGGGCATTCCGTGGTTGTGCGGAGTGCTGGCGCGCAACGGTTTGGCAATGCTTGTCAGGCAGGGGCCATGCTGGTAAGCGCCGCCCCTCTCTTCCGGGCGCGGCGCCCGGGCGCGCCGCTTTAGCTCAGCTGGTAGAGCATCGCATTCGTAATGCGGGGGTCGCAGGTTCGAGTCCTGCAAGCGGCACCATTTCCGGTCAAAACTGGGCACCGCGGCGGAAGCCGCGTGCTCGTCTTTTTTTTGAGCGGCATTTTCGAAAGCGGCTTTCGATCCCGCTATGACGATTTCGTTGTCGTTGACCATCACGTTGGAAACCCGCAAGCGCACATAAGCGGATCGACTTGCTGCAAAACGTAGCGGCACCCGCTGTCGTCTTAGGTTGCAGACGTAGTAACGGTACTGTCCTCCCTTCCCGCTGCGGATCGTCGCCTGGTATCGTTGCGCCTCAGTTGCGCGACGCTCTCGTCGAGCCGCGCGGCGATGCGCTTCGACGCTGCTTCGCTAGCCGTCGCCGCGGCCAGGCGCCTCGGGCAGATCGCTTGCCTGCGCCGCCGCAGCGCTGCACGCCACGGGTGTCGCCCGCGGCATGTAGCCGCGCTGGATCTCGACGGGATCAAAGGCACCGCTTCTGCCGATCAGGTCACGCCAGTCATTGGCCACGAAGATTGCCGACCATGCCGCCTGCGCGATCGGCGAGAAGTTTTTGCTGCGGAGGGAAACGGTCCACCTCGCTCTGCTGGCTGCGGTCGCGCAGCGCCATGAACCCGGCATGGTCCTCCACCACGACGACCATCGGCCTGTTCGCCGCCAGGTCGAGGGAGGCGAGCACGTCAAGATCCATTCCCTCGCAGTCCACGTTGAGGACGTCGATCGTCCGATTGCCCAGCCGATCGGCGACGATCTCGCCCAGCGGCAGGCACGGCACCAGCGTTTCGCCGATCTTGCGCCGGCCCTGCAAAATCATGGTCTCAGCCTGCTTGATCGAGAAGGTGTTGAACACGTCCGGATCGAAGCAATGGTAGGTAAGCAGGCCGGAAGACGAAGCGACTCCGGCGGCGACATGGACGTCGCGTGGCCGATGGCGCCGATACAGGTCAACAAAGGCGGGAATTGGGATCGATCGTCAGCCCCGTCCAGCCCTGCCGGTACAATCGATAGGTGTTCGACCCCTCGATCGGATGGTTGGCGCCGACATCGACGTAGGTGCCCGACGATGCCGTCTTCAGCAGCCGACCGAGCAGCACGTCCTCCCCGAAGAAGGACGTGGTCAACTCGACGTGCCGCTCGGTAGCACGGCGCCCGCGGCGACGGAACAACTTGCCTAGACTTGGCACGGTATTCACCAACCTCTCACCGGCGCCGGGTCGGCGGTCGACCATCGATGCGGCTTATCGTCTCGGCAGCTTGGGTGGCAAGTGGCAAAGTCCGCTACCCGTCGTTGTTTTCCGATCCTCTTCAGACCTCCGCGACGTCGGAGAGGGCTGCGCGACCTCGGCCTAAGCGGCCGCACGCGCGCAGTCGCGCGATCACCTCCATGACCTTGCTGCCGGGCAAATCGGACCGCAGCTAGGCGGCTGCGGGAGCGGAGTGCACGGCGATACCGGACGCAGCGCGTCCTCCCCGCAGCCGTATCGGGGTGTGCCGACGCGGCTGGCTTCCTGAAATGCTTTTGCGATGCGAATGATCGCGACCCCTCCTTGACGCGGGGAACCAATACGGCACCTTGCGTGGAAATCGACTGGTGTTGCTGCAGGGTTGGATTGATGAGGCGATCAATTAATGCGGAGCAAATTTCCGGCCCGATGTTGCTCAATTCAGCGCCGGCACCGACCGGGTCGCCCGAATTGTATCCGTTGGCACGGGTGGGCGTCCGGTGCTCGATCGCGAAGCTGGGGAGTATCCGAGGCCGTTGGAGAGTGGGCGGGCCGGCGCTGCGGCTGCATGCACGGGTGACCGACGCGCTCGACGCATGGTATGCGCGACACGGCTTCTGAGCTGGAGATGAGATGGAGCTGAAGCCGCATTGTCGTTGTCGGACTCGGCTATGTTGGGCTGCCGCTCGCGTTAGCCCTTGCTGACCAGTTCGAGACGGTGGGGGTCGACAGCGATGAAAGTCGCATTATCGACCTCGCCCGGCATTACGACCGCACCAAGCAGATCACGCCCGAGCGGCTCGCCGCGTCTTCGCTGATGCTCGCGAGCAGTTCCCAGGGAATCGCTCCGGCGGACGTCTATATTATCGCGGTCCCCACCCCGGTCGATGCTAAGAACGCGCCTGATCTTTCGATCGTCGACGCCGCGACCCGCACGGTAGGGGCCATGCTGGACGCGGCGCGGCCGTCCGATCGTCTGCTACGAAAGCACGGTTTATCCCGGCGTTACCGAACATAGGTGCGGACCGATTTCTGGAAGCGGTTTCGGGCTTGGTGCGGTCGCGCGATTTTTTCCTCGGCTATAGCCCCGAGCGAGTCAATCCCGGCGATCGTGAGCATACGATCGAACGCGTCCTCAAGGTGGTAGCCGGCGAGAATTGCGACGTGACCGCGCGTTTGTCCGCCATCTACGGCGCCGTGACGAGCGGAGGCATATACGAGGCGCCGTCGATACAGGTTGCGGAAGCGGCGAAGGTGATAGAGAACGCCCAGCGCGATCTCAACATCGCCTTCATGAACGAGATCGCGCAGATTTTCTCGTCGCTCGATATCTCCATCTGGGACGTGCTGAAGACGGCGCGCACCAAGTGGAACTTCCTCCCGTTCGAGCCCGGACTGGTCGGCGGCCACTGCATTGGCGTTGATCCCTATTACCTTGCGCATCGTGCTGCCGAGGTGGGGCATGACCCGGCGATCATCCTTGCGGCGCGCACCATTAACGATGGCATGGGTGCATGGGTGGCGAAACAAGTTTCCGCGCTGCTGGCGCCCGGCGCGGCGATGCTGGTGCTCGGGTTGACGTTCAAGGAGGACTTGCCCGACCTGCGCAATAGCAAGGTCGTCGCCGTGATCGCGCAATTGCGTACGCTGGGCCACCACGTCGACGTTTCCGATCCGCTCGCGAGCGCCGCGCAGGCGAAGCACCACTATGGATTGACGATGACCACGGCGCCCGCGGACGGCGCTTATGATGCGGTTCTGGTCGCGGTCTCTCATACGGAATACCGTGTCGCAGGTGTGGAGGGCGCGGTGCGCTATCTATCTGCCGGCGGGTTGCTCGCTGATCTGAGGGGGCTGTTTGCGCCTGCCGACATACCGGAAGGCGTGCGGTACTGGCGGCTGTGAGCACCCTGTACCGCAGCCTGTCGGCCGCTGGAGATCGAAACCGCGCGCGTGATCACGCGCGCATGAATGGTTCGACCCCGCTTCAGTCCCGCAACCCGCTCAATGGGCCCTGACCCCAGACCGGCTTGTCTTCGGAGGGCTTCGGCGCTTGACACCAACGCTTGGCGCAACTTATCATTTTAACAGCTACCGAGTCGGAATAAAGAAAGGCCGAGCAATAGCGAACAAGAAATCAGCGGCGCGCGGAACAAATGCTGCGCTCTGACAATCAGATTTCGCAGGAGCTTGTGGCCTCAACCCAGAATAAAACGGCCTAGGTCGTTGCGGAGTTCACGGACGCCGAAATTTCGATGATGGCCGGCGGAGTAATTTCATTGCACTGAAGTTCTTGGGCACGAATTGGGGGAAATCGATATGATGAATGACAAGACTGCGCGCGGAACCAATGCTGCGATTCACTGGCGCGTTTCGCGCGAACTCGCTTCGTCGGCGGACCATCTGACGGCGCCGGCCGTGGCGGAACTCACCGACGCCGAAATCGCGATGGTCGCGGGCGGCCTGGAATCTGTAAGCCGGATTGCCAGTTAATAACTCGACCGTCGCGGGGCTCGTGGAAGGCGACTTATCGCCGATCGTCGGCGATAGGTTCTACATCCGCGCTCGCGCGTGAGCTCCATTGAGCGAAATGGAATTCGGGGGGAGTGCGGCACGCCGTTGCGGAGCTTTGGCGTTATTCCAGGGGCCCCTGATTCACGATATCGGCCAGGTTTCGGCGGGGCCGATCGCGGATGACGACCTCTTTCGAGTGCATGGAGCTAGAGTGGTCTGTGCGAATTATCGCGCGATCCTGCATGATTTTCCGCCCTGCATGATTTTCCGCATGTATTCTCCGCAGCGGCGCGCCGCAGAACGCCGTTGCCGGGGTGCGACCGCTGTGCCGGTGCCGGCAAACTGTGCATCAAGGCGGTCAATAAGTGGCTGATCCGCAACGCGGCATTCGTTTCTAGGCAACAGGCTCGGCCCGAACGACGTCAATTGCACTATCTCCCTAGACCGCGAGACCGTCCGGCGCGCCCATCGCCCGCCGGATTATGGCCGGGCGCGGTCGTCCCGATCGATATGCCCGTCGGCGCGGGCAAGGCGGGGCATCTCGATTTGAAAGGGGTTGGTGTCGCGCGCGTTCGAATGCTTCACCGCGGCAGCGCGCGGAGGCGCTTACCTGAACGGCGTCCCCATTCGCGTCGGGGCGCGGGACAGCGTGGAAGGTTGTCGGATGCCCGCCAGCGTGGCTGCATTTTCGCATCCGCGCTGGGCGCCCTGGCCGTCCATGCACGAGTCAAACCCGATCTCCATTGCCTATCGTGCCGCACTGGTTGCGAGCGGCACGTTCGATGCGGCGTTCACGATGGGGCGTTTGCACGACTGGGATGTGGCTGCCGCCGACCTGATCGTCCGCGAGGCCGATGGTCGCATGACGTCGATTGATGGCGCTGCGCTGCGATCTAACCGGTAAGACGCGGTGCAGCTGCCGGTTCTCGTCGCGGAGCTGCGCTTGCATGCTTCATCCGTTCCAGGCTCGGGCGCCGGGTCATGATCATCCGGCACGGCACCCCGACCATGGCAGTTGGAGCGTGACGCGCGCCGGGGCCCGCTCAAGTATCGGCAGTCCGAGGACACAAGCTTGGAATTCCCGGAGCGATGAGGACAGCGTCCCGCTGCCCTTGCCAAATCCGACATAGCTATGCATAGAATAGTGTCCCACGCAGGTCCTTGTTATTGGAGGCTCGATTGGCTCTTGTCCCCATCGAGCTTGTTCGGCGTGCGGCACTGGCGGCTTGACGATCTTGCATGACAATCTTCCGGAACGAGGTTCTTGCCCGCCAGCGGCATCGATTGGATGGGGACATCAACATGGCGTTGCCACTTTCGTGGCAAGCCTGCGGCGCCCTGCTGTTCGCTATCGTCGTGATGGCGGGACTGTTTCTTTCCGTCGGCAGCTATTCACGCACTGAAGTCGTGTCGGGGACCTTGCAGCCGACGGCGGGTGTCGCGCGGGTCGTCCCTTCGGCATCGGGCACCCTGGTGAAGCTGTTTGTCGACGCCGGCGCCCCGGTCAGCGTCGGCGCGCCGCTCGCCGTGATCCGCACCGGACTTACGCTATCCGAGGGCGAAAGGAGTTCGCAGGCGCAGCTGGAAACCCTGCATGCACAGGAGCGAGGCCTGCACCGTCAAGCAGCGCAGATCGATGCCGCCGCGAATTCGCGCGCGGACGAGATCAACCGGGAGATCGCCGACCATCGTGCAGCGATCGAATCGCTCGACCGCCAAATCGAGATCCAGGAAAATCTCGTCCAGACCGCGCTTGCCGACCTAGATCTCGCCCGTCGGATCGCCGCCCGTGGCTTCGTGTCGAAGCGGGATGTCGACAACCGCGAAGTGATATATTCCGCGCGTCGGCAGGATCTTCTCCGGCTTCAGCGCGATCGCACGCAGAACCTGCATGCCATTACCGAGGCGCTGGCCGCGAAAGCGACCGTGCAAGCGGAAGCGGGCGCGCAATCCGCGTCGCTCGCGGCGCAGCAATCGGAGATCGCGCAGCGCCGCACCCAAGCCCGAGCCCAAGAGGCGTATCAATTGACCTCGCCGGTCGCCGGCCAGGTCGCGGTCGTCAGTGCGCGATTGGGCGACAATGTGCCCGCCGACAAAGCGCTGATGCTGGTTGTGCCGGAAGGCTCTCCGCTTCGCGCCGAACTCACCGTCCCGAGCTCGGCGATCGGTTTCCTCGCCATCGGCCAGCAGGTACGGCTCGCGGTCGATGCTTTTCCCTTCCAGCATTTCGGAACCGTGCCGGCACGTATCGAGGCGATCGCCGCGGCGCCCGAGATACTCAAGAGCGAGAACGGCCAGCAGCAGAGTTATTATCCGGTAACCGCGCGCCTCGAGCGAAACTGGATACCGGCCTATGGCAAGCGCCAGCCGTTGATCACGGGGATGACCTTCTCTGCGCGGGTGGTGACCGAACGGAGAACGCTCCTCCAATGGCTGCTGGCGCCTCTGATCGCGGCGGACCGACGATGACGATCGTTCCGCCGATCTTCGACGCCCGTTTCTTCCGCCGTTCGCGGCTGCGCCTGCAGCGGCAAACCGAAATCGCCGAATGCGGGATCGCGTGTATCGCGATGGTAGCCGGCTATCACGGCTTGCGAACCGATATCGCCGCACTCCGCGCCCGCTTTGCTCCTTCGTCCCGAGGCGCGCCGCTCCAAGGGTTGATCGACATCGCCGAGGAGCTCGGCTTTCTGCCTCGTCCCGTCGCCACTTCGCTCGAGAATCTGGGACATCTGCGCTGCCCGGCGATCCTGCACTGGGACATGACCCACTATGTCGTCCTGGAGCATGTAAAAGGGAACAAGTGCCTGATCCACGATCCGGCGCGGCATAGTCGAACGATGACGCTGTCCGAGGTTTCGAATCACTTCACGGGTGTCGCGCTGGAACTGATGCCGGGCGGCATGCTGGAACGCGCCGACCAGCGGCAACGATTGTCGCTGTCGCGGCTGTGGCGGACCATCACGGGCCTGCGGCGCGCCCTGCTGCAGGTGTTCCTGCTCACGTTGGTGTTGCAGGCCTACACCTTTGCGCTACCCTACTACACGCAGATCGCGATCGACCAGGTCTTGCCAGGTGACGACGCAAGCCTGTTGTCGCTGCTGGCGTTCGGCTTCACGATGTTCCTGCTCGTCAATGCCGGCGCAAGCCTGTTGCGGTCGTTCGTGCTTTTGTCAGCGGGCGCCAATTTCGGATTCGGCGTATCGACAACATCGCCGGCAAGCTGTTTCGCTTGCCGATCACCTGGTTCGAGAAGCGGCATGTCGGTGATATTCTGTCGCGCTTCCAGTCGATCCGGCCGATTCAGGACCTGCTGATCAACGGCGCGGTCGCGACCCTGATCGACGGCGCGATGGCGCTGCTGCTCCTGATCGTGATGTTCTTCTACAACGTCACCATGGCGCTGGTGGCGGTCGGCGCCTTCGCCTTGTACCTGATCGTGCGCCTGCTCACCTTTCCGGTCGAAAGGCGCGCGCAGGAGGATGTCATCATCGCCGGGGGATTCGAACAGACTACCCTGATCGAAAGCGTTCGCGGAATGGTAGCGCTGCGCCTCGCCAATCGCGAAACCATGCGCCAGATCGTCTGGCAAAACCGCCTCACCGACAAGATCAACGCGGATCTGAACCTCCGCCAGATCGCGATCTGGCAGGAGACGGCCAACCTGCTGATCTTCGGCCTCGAATTCATCGGGAGCCTGTATATCGGTATCCTCGCCGTGCTGGGCGGCGGCTTGACGATCGGAATGTTGTTCGCCTTCGTCGCCTACAAGACCCAATTCATCACCAAAGGGACTGCGCTTGCCGACAAGTACGTTCTCTTCCGGATGATCGGTCTGCACCTTGAGCGCTTGTCCGATATCGCGCTCGCCGAGGACGATATCAGCTTCAAGACGGCGTCGCGCGCGCGAACCGTGATGGCGGGCAAGATCGAGCTTCGCGACATCCGCTTCCGCTATGCGCGCGGAGAGCCCGAGGTGCTGTCCGGCGTGAATCTGACGGTCGAAGCGGGCGAACATGTCGCCATCACCGGCGTTTCCGGTGGCGGCAAATCGACTCTGGTCAAGATCCTGCTCGGGCTGATCGAGCCGGACGAGGGGACCGTGCTGATCGACGATCGCCCGCTGGGACTGTTCGGCCATAAATGCGCCCACGACCAGATGGCCGGTGTGCTCCAGGACGACATCCTGTTTTCAGGGACGTTGCTCGACAACATCACGATGTTCGATCCCGAGCCCGATCTGGCAGCGGTGTATGAAGCTGCCAGGCAGGCGTCCATGCACAAGGCCATCCTCGAGCTGCCGATGCAGTACAACACCTTCACCGGAGAGATGGGTTCTTCGCTCTCCGGCGGACAGAAGCAGCGCGTCATTCTGGCGCGCGCCCTCTATCGCAAGCCCCGGCTGCTCGTGATGGACGAGGGAACGGCGCAGCTTGACGTGCAGCACGAAAGCGAGATCAACGCGGCGATCCGAACGCTCAAGATCACCCGGATCATCGTCGCGCATCGGAGCGAGACGATAGCCTCTGCCGACCGTGTGTTCGAAATGGCGAACGGCCGGTTGAAGGAACGGTCGTGATGGCTATCGCCGCGAGCGATCATCAGCGCGGTTCGACATCACCGGCGAACCGCCTCGCAACCTTGCGACGCAAAATCTGCGGTCCGATTACGGAAGTCCGGACATCGGCACCCGTCGTGGCGCTCACCTTCGATGACGGGCCCGACCCGGTTTATACGCCGCAGCTGCTCGAGGTCCTGCGGCGGCGCCGCGCCAAGGCTACCTTCTTCATGGTCGGCAGCGCGGCGCAGGCGCACCCCGAGATCGTGAGCGCCGTGGCCGAGGCAGGGCATGCCATCGGCAACCATTCCTATTCGCATTGCGATTTCCTGGAAGTCCCGCCCCGCAGACGGATCGCCGAGATCCGTGCCTGCGCACGATCGCTGGGAGGCCATGAGACGAAAATCTTCCGCCCACCCTATGGTCGTGAAAATCTGGCCTCGCATCTGGCTGCACGAAGCTTGGGGTACAGCGTCGTCAAATGGTCGATCTCGACCGGCGACTGGCGGGGAGTGACGAGCACGGAGATCGCGGACCTGATACTTCGGCAGCTGAGGCCCGGCGCCATCATCCTGCTGCACGACAGCATCGCACGGGATCCGGGCGCCGACCGGAGTGCCACGATCGACGCCGTCGACCGCCTCCTGGACGCAACCGAAGGTGCCTACACCTATCTCACCATCCCGGAGCTGTTCGCGCACGGCAGAGCGGGGTGACGCAGCGCGCTGCGATCACGGTTCAGGTGCCATGCCGCTTGTTGTACAGAAATTCGGCGAACTCGAAGTCCAGGATGGGTGTCGATGTCTACCGACCTCGATTTCACCCAACGGATAGAACGACGGGCAGGTCCCGACCACATTGCCCCGTTCGATCATCAATTCCCGGGAGATGATCGAAATCCCGAACGTCAGAGACACCACATCAGGTAAATCCTGGCTATTGGGAGCTTTGCCAATCGCATAATTGATCGGCTTTCCATCCAGCCACAAGTACTCCTTCACCTTGCGTACCGTATTTATGCTATCGTGCGCACCGCTCTTTATGTTGGACTCGAATTTCTCCAACACTCGGGCGTAGGTATCCAGTTCAATGAGCGGTGACGTGCATAGCGTGTGCATGACATATTCCGCTCCAGTCGTCTCGGCGAGATTCCGCCAATGCTCGCTGTTCGTGCACGACGAGCTGGCGTAATAGGGCTCCCTTCGAAAATGGCTGACACCGTAGCGATTTGCGATTTCGATCGCCAAGTCAGAATCGGTATTCACGACGATCTCGTCGATACCCGTGACCTTGGTTAGCTTCGCCAGCTTGATTTCAAGAAGAGACTGCCCACCGAATGGCTTGAAGTTCTTGTCCGGCACGCGCCCTGAACCTTGTCGCACCGGGACAACCGCAACCAGCCTTGGCATTGCTTTTCTCTCCCTCGGTTGGGTGCGATGCTCTAATCGCCGGCTGCTGCGCTAAAGCAGTCTAGCGCAGCGAGTAAGAACGGCGCGCATATAGTCGTCGATTGCCGCGCGCGTGAGCACGTGGCGTGCGAATTCCCGTCCGGCACGGGCTATCGATGCTGCTTCCTCCGGTTTCGCGCGCAGCCATTCATAGCGTTCCATAACGTTGGAAAGATCGTTTGCGACCGGAACATAATGTTCCCAAGCGGCAAGCCCCGGGTAGAAGAACTGGCGCCATCGATGCTGCATGAGCAGAACCGAGCCGGTCCACAGGATGGTGGCGACGCGTTTCCATGACGCGGCGACTCCGTCGATGGGAAATCAGATATTTGTAGGCGGTAAAATCCGCCGCCGGAATTGTCGGCGCCACGCCGCCGAACCAGGATTCGAGTTGTCTCCGCAACGCATCTCCGGAAGAACTCGAGGCAAGATTGTCATAGTGTGTGAGGCGCGCATCGATGACATTCGGGTGGCGAAGCGCCTGCAGGAGCAGTCGGTATCTTGGAAAATCGAGACAATTGTCCAGATCGGGATAGCCGGGTCCGCTGAGGTCCGCCGCGCCATTTGATGATTTCCTGCCTGCGTTCGAATGGCAGGCGGGCCGCGGCACGGTCGATCTCGATCACTTCGTCGCCATATCCGCTTTCCTGCAACCAGAGGTCCGGAATCACCAGCGCGCCGCTGCTGATGGGGTCTCCCTCCAGCCAGTCGCAACGCAGGAACGGGACGTGCCGAAGGAAGTCGACGAATTCCGCTCGCGCAGCCGCGTTTACATACACCATGTCGCTGATGAGGACGAAGACGTCGAAGCGGCCCGACAGGCGCGCCTTTATTCGCTCCAGGCACGGAAGCAGCCCGTCTCGAACGCGACGGCGCGAATAGGCCTTGTCGACGACCGTGCTCACGTCGAAGGACTCGCCATCGAAGCGGCACCGCACGATCAGGGACTCGCGCTCAAGCGTAGACGGGCGCGCAAGAAAGGCTTCGAAGGCGTCGGCTTCGGCCGAGCTCGTGCCGTTTTGCTCAAGCGGGAGCAGGCTCTTGTCGAGTTGCGTTTCGATGCGGGCCAGCGCTGTGTCTAACATGTTCATGGCGGTCCTCGACCGGTTGCGCGACCGTGCGCTGCGTCCAGAACGTCGCCGTCCTCACGACGCGAACCCTAGATCGGAATCCTTTGGCAGCGCAATCCGCGGCCGCCACGTGCCGATCGCTTGCATTTCACGAGACCACAGTACCCGCCGACGGTCGCTTGTGGGCACGCCTACGCCATCCGGGTACACCTGAGCGCGAAACCTCAACTAAGGATAGAGATGTGGGCGACGAGGCAGGCAGTTCCGGAACGCCGCACCAGAATCCACCGCGCGCTCATGACGACAGGGTCGCGGCAGTGTCCTTGAGCGTCGTTGATCCCCCTTGACCGGATCTCCTTGCTCCCAACCGACGGCGATTTCGATCCCGACGGTCGAGTACTGGCGTCGCTCGCCACCGAAACCAGCATGCTTCTACCCCACGCGCTTCGGGAGCATCGTAGCGCCGGGATGGCGAACGCCCTGACTCTGCTCATACCGCCGCGCATGCCTCCCGAAGCAGGTATCCGCCGCGACGATGTGATCACCTCGTTTCTCGCCTCGGGCCCCTGGGCTCGGAGGATTCTCGATTGGAGGTTCTGCGCGCCGTCGGAATGCTGCTTTCGCGCGCTTTCGGCGCTTCTGGACGATCGATCCGCGTCGATCGTCCTGCACGTCGTCCACAAGACCGTGGAGGGTGAGGAAGCGCCCGCGCGCTCCTCTGCGGATGTCGATGTGGTGCTCGCGCATCGTGGCAGCGACGATCATCTCCGAGCCGCGCTGTCCAGCATTCTGATGCAGACCCATCCGAGCCGGAACATCCTCTGTTTCGACCAGATTCCCGATCCGTCGCTTTGCAGCGAACTGATACGGGGCGGGGGTCTGGAACTGTTCGAAGTCGTTCCTAGTCCCGCCGGGCCCTATGTCCCGCGGGGCAGCATTTCAGCCTGAAGTCGCGTGCGCGCTATGTCGCCTTCCAGGATACCGATGATTTTTTCGCTCCCGTCGCGGATCGGCACGCTCCTCGCCTTCGCGGAATCGCGGGAGGCCGACATCGTGGGCTGTCACGAGCTGCGGTGCGACGAATTGACGCGCACGGTAGAGGCAATTCGCTTTCCGCTCGACGCGAATCGGGCGCTGGCGATCGCTCCCGGCGCGGCGCAGCTGGTTGCCACTACGGTCACGCGCACAGACTGCTTCCGGCGCACGGGCGGATTTTCGACGATTCGGACGTTCGGGGCGGATCGCCAGTTTCAGCTACGTGCGCACTGGTCCGCACGGATGCTGAACGTCGACGAATTCCTGTACGTTCGGCGGCTTCGCGAAGGCTCACTCACGACGGCTGCGGCGACGGGGATGCAATCCCAGGTCCGCAAGGAGGGTCAATCACCACTGGCGAGAGGCTTTCCGGGCGCAGCAGGAAGGGCGAACGGGGTCTTGGTGATTCGGCGCTTCGTGTCGAGCTTGGCCCAGGAACCATTCGTGATCCGCGACTTGCGGACGGGGAGCACCTGTCCGGCGCTTCTCGACTCTGGGGCGATCGAGGTTGCCGGCACGTGAGGGCGAAGGCGGCCTCGGTGAAACCGATCCGTGTTGCTGCCGCTACGGAGTGGAACGGCCGATTCGAAGCGCCTGGAGAATGGCTCCGGCATTCTCGCGCAGGCCGCTGATCGTCGCGCAGCCGGCCAATTGCATCGCAACCCGCAATTCAGTCCCCAACTTCTCCACCATAGCCCCGACACCGACGGTCCCACCCACCGCCAGCGCCCACAAGAGCGGGCGGCCCAGCAATACCATGTCCGCCCCGAGGATCAGCGCCTTGAGCACGTCGGTTCCGCGCCGAAATCCACTGTCGATCAGCAGCGGACCGCGCCCGGCCAATGCTGCGGCAATGCCGGGAAGCACGGAAATGGTCGAAGCCGTGGTGTCGAGCTGGCGACCGCCATGGTTCGACACGATGAGGCCGGCGACGCCCGCGTCGAGCGCGGGGCGCGACATCGCCCGGGTTCATGACGCCCTTCACCAGCAGGGGCAGGCGGGTCTTGCTTCGTAGCTTCTCGACATCCTTCCAGGTTGCGGCCGGATCGATTTCGGCCCCCTCGAACGAGCCGATGGGATTGTTGTGATCGACGTTCGAATTTCGAGAAAAATGTGCCGGAGCGACGGATGGCGGCAGCACGAAGCGGTTTCTGAGATTACGGTCGCGATAGCCCAGGACGGGGCAACCGGCGGTGACGATCAGGGCCTTGCATCCGGCGGCCTCGGCTCGCGCGATCAGATCGGGCGCGATCGCCGGATCTTTGAAGAGATATGTCTGAACCACAGATTGTCGTGTGCTGACTGTGCGGCGACGTCCTCGATCGCGACGCTCGACATCGCGCTCACTGTCAGCGGCAGTCCGGCCGTATTGGCTGCTCGCGCGCTTGCAGCCTCGCCATCCGGATGGACCAGCCTGTGCAAGGCGGTGGGACTGAAGCCCAGCGGGAGCGGGATGGGCTTGCCGAGCATTCGCGTGCCGAGATCGGGAAGCGATACATCCCGCATCACCAGCGGGAGCAATTTGAGCGCTTCGAAGTCCTTACGGTTTGCGCGGAGCGTCGATTCGCGGCCGGCTCCGCCGTCGAGATAGTCGAATATTGCTCTCGGCAACGCTTGCCGCGCCTGTGTGCGGAGCCGATCCAGGTCCAGGATGGCATCGCTGCTGTCGGCTTCCGGTTCCGGCCGAGGGTCCGTCATGACCCGGGCAACGCCGGATCCGGCCGGCCATGCTGGTCAGCTCCCGGACAAGAGAGGATGCCGGAACCGCTATGCGCACGGAATGCGGCCCGCCATCGGATCGTACGCTGCCGATCACCATGTCCCCCTCAATTCGTGACTCCCAGTTTCTTATTATAAGTACGTCTATGCTGTACATACGATTATCAAAATATCGCCATCTTCGAATAGTGTATATAATGGTCTCCACTTATGGAATACATAAGGAAATGAATCTGATCTTGGATTGTCCAAACGGCGTTTTCGATGAACCAATCGCGCATCATATCGGAGCATGTCTTATGATATGCGAAGAACCCCATTGCAAATAACTTATTATCTTCAAATGAAACATCATTCAAATAGTGTGCCACCTGCTCCTGAATCGGTTCGCCGATATAACGTGAGGCGCAGGTATTCATCGCCGTTGCTAATACGCTCAGCGATAAGCTCCGACTCCTCTCGGATACTAGATCGGAACGGATGGCAATAAAGAATAATTTGACTATTTCCCGCAGTCTCGATTACATCTGAAGCTAGATCCGCTGATTTAATCACAAACTTCGAATCGATCCAGATATACCAATCCGCATCGTGAACACGATGCTCCAGCATCTTGGGTATTTTACCCTTTAACCTGGGATGCATACAATTAATACGAGACGGCGTATTTTCATCACTATAGAACGATTGCGTCACGTCGTGATGTTTTTGAACCAATCTCGGCAATATGTTCGGCGGCTTCCCACCAAAATGCGCGGAACAAATATGAACCTTCATCATTCCTCCTGGAAAGCGTCGACATTGGCCGCAGGCGACCTGGATCGCCTGTGGATCATCGTGTCCCCTCAATTCGTGACGACTTCGCGGAAGGCATATGCCGATCTCAAGCCCCAAGTCGCGGAAAAAGATCGGAGCAATCCGCGATCGGCTGCGTATAGTGCCATCGATAAACGGGCCGGAAGGTCGATTCAGTCTTGCTAGCAAAAATGCCCGAAGATAAGGGTGGCTACGTGGTCACAGGTTGAAGTGTGATATGTCCTACCTTGCAGCCTGGCGGGACGTGTATTCGCACGAATGCTGTCCTGGCGGGCGTGGATATGCGTATCGAGGGTGTCGGGCTTGCCGCGCGCGCCCTGGCAGATCGGGGCGGTAAGCTGCTGACGTGATAGGGACGGTTCGGCCAGAATGCGACTATGCGGCATCGGCCGTTCGGGGGAGCGTCACCATGGCAGACAAGATCGGCGTCGTCGGGGCCGGGGTGATGGGGCGCGGCCTCGCCCAGGCCCTCGCGCAAGGCGGCTTCGACGTGCTGCTCGTCGATTTGACGACCGACATTCTGGATGAGGCGCGGCGTTCGATCGGCTACGCGGTCAAATCCGCGGCATTGTTCGATCCCGAACTTCGCAACGGCCATGACGGGATCCTCGCGCGGATCACGGCGACGACCGAATATGCCGCGCTCGCCCGAGTCGATTTCGTGATCGAGAACACGACGAGGACTGGTCGGTCAAGAAAGCGGTTTATAGCGATTTGGGGCGTTGTTGCCGTCCGGGATGTATCCTTGCAGCGAATACCTCGGCGATATCGATCGCGCGGATTGCTTCGGCCGCACCGGACCCGTCGGGTGATCGGCATGCACTTCATGAACCCGGTCTCAATGAAGCCGCTCGTCGAGGTGATCCCGTCCACGGCGACGAGCGAGGACACGATTGCCGCCGCCTGCGCGCTGGTTCGAGCGGCTCGGCAAGCGGGCGATCCTCGTCGGAGACAGTCCCCGGGTTCGTCACCAACCGCGTGTTGATGCTGACCATCAACGAAGCGATTGCGGTGGTTGAGGAAGGCATATCCTGCGCGCGCGACGTTGACGCCATCTTCATGGGCTGCTTCTCCCACGCAATGGGGCCGCTGGCGACGGCCGACCTGATCGGCCTCGACACGATCCTGCGCTCGCTGAACGTGCTGGAAGAGAGCTTCGACGATCCCAAGTTCGCGGCGCGCCCGCTGTTGCGCGAGATGGTGGCAAGCGGCAGGCTCGGCCGCAAATCAGGTCGCGGGTTCTTCGAATATGACGCACGGAGCAGGAATCGATGAGTGCGCAGGAACGGATCAGGAGCTATGTCACGGGCCACGTCTCTGTCCCGCTCGCCGACGAGAGCGATTTTTTCGAGCTCGGATTGGTCGATTCCCTGTTCGCGCTGCAACTGGTGAGCTTCCTCGAGCAGGAATTCTCGATGTCGATCGAACCCGACGATCTCGACATCGCGAATTTCTGCTCGATCGCTGCCTTGAACGCCTTCGTCACGGCCAAGTGCTCCGAGGAAAAACTGACCGGATGGACCTCGATCTGACGGATGCGCAACTGGAGGTCCGAGCCCGTGCCCAACGGTTCGCGAGGGTGCATCTGGACCCCATCGCGTCGGAGATAGACCGTAACCAGACGACGCCGGCTTCGATCATCGAAGCGATGGGCCAGGGCGGCTGGCTCGGAGCCGCATTGCCCGAACGCTGGGGTGGGGGGCGACCTCGATCCGCTGTCTTATGGTCTCGCGACCGAACAAGTGGGACGTGCGTGCGCGTCGGTTCGAAGCCTCATGACCGTGCACAACATGGCGTCGCAGGCCCTGGTGCGGTTCGGCACCCCCCAGCAGCAGGCGCGCTGGCTGCCCTCGCTATGCGCGGGCGAGCGCAGAATCGCCTTCGCGCTCACCGAACCGGAAGTGGGGAGCGCTGCGCGCGATATTCGCACCAACGCGGAGGAAACCGGCGGTGGCCATCTCCTGACCGGCACCAAGACCTGGATCACCTATGGGGCAGATCGCGGATGTTTTCCTCGTCATTGCCCGCGACCGCGACCGCCCGACGGCCTTCATCGTCGAGCGCGACATGGAAGGCCTTTCGCTGGAGCCGATCGTCGACGCATTCGGGACGCGCGGATCGATGTTGGCCCGCTTGCGGCTGGATCGGGTGCTCGTGCCGACAGTGAACAAGATCGGTGCGACGGGGGCAGGGGTGCGCTTCGTTGCGAACGCCGTGCTCGATCACGGCCGCTTCTCGGTCGCGTGGGGAGCGGCCGGGATCGCCCGCGCCTGTCTCGAAGCCTGCACGGCCTATGCGTCGGAGCGGAAGCAGGGCGGCAATGCGCTGATCGAATATCAGCTGATCCGCCGCCAGCTCACCGACATGCTGGTGCAGGAGACCACCGCCCGGGCGCTATGCTTTCGAAGCGCTCATTTTCGCCGCGCGGGGAATCCCCACGCCGCCGCCGAAACCGCGCTGGCGAAATATCATGCCGCCGACGCCGCTCTCAAGGCCGCGACCGCTGCGGTTAAAATGCACGGCGGCAACGGATGTTCGACCGACTATCCCGTGGCGCGCCATCTTCGCGACGCGACGGTGCTTGGCATCATCGAAGGGACGCAGGAAATGCATCAGATCGCGTTGGCTTCCTATGCCCTGCGAAAAGCCGATGCCGGGCGTTGACGCGGGTCCCGCCGCGGTGTCCGCCAGGCGCGCTCCGCTGAAATGCATCGTCTGGGATCTCGACGAGACGCTGTGGCGCGGAACGCTGCTCGAGGGCGGCGCTGATGCGCCGGCGCCTGGCGTCGAAGCCGTGATCCGGGCACTGGACGCTCGCGGCATCCTGCAATCGATCGCGAGCAAGAACGATCACGATGTCGCCTGGGCGCAAGTCGAGGCGCTGGGGCTCGCTGAATATTTCCTGTTTCCGCAGATCGGATGGTGGAGCAAGGTGAAGTCGATCGAGACGATCGCGGAGCGTCTCGGCATCGGGCTCGACGCGATCGCGTTCATCGACGACCAACCTGCCGAGCGGGATGAGGTCGCCTACTTCCTGCCGCAGGTTTTCGTGGTCGATCCCGCCCGCTTGCCGACGCTGCTGGAGGAGCCGAGCCTCATGCCGCGGTTCGTCACCTCGGAATCGCGTCGTCGGCGAGCGATGTATCGCGCCGATATCGAACGCAAGGAAGCGGAGGAACAGCACGACGGGCCCCGCGACGCATTTCTCGCGACCCTGGGGATGCGGATGACGATCCGGCGCGCTACCCGCCGCCGATCTGGAGCGGGCGGAGGAGTTGACCGTGCGAACCAATCAGCTCAATACGACCGGCCGCCCTTATTCGTATGAGGAACTGGCGGTGCTCGTCGATTCGCCCGATCACCTGGTTCTCGTCGCGCAACTCGACGACCGTTATGGGAGCAGTGGCACCATTGGCCTTGCGCTGGTCGAGCGGGGGCAGGCGGAGTGGACGATTCGCCTACTCATCATGTCGTGCAGGGTCGTCTCGCGCGGGGTCGGAACGGTCTTTCTATTCCACCTGCTGCACCGCGCCCGGCAATCCGGCGTTCGGTTGCGCGCCGCCTATGTGCCCACGCCGCGAAACCGGCAGATGCTCGTGACGCTTCGCTTCGCCGGGTTCCGCCAGATCGACGAGGACGAAGACGGCGTCCTGCTGGAACAAGGCCTCGAGCGCGTGCCTGCGCTGCCGAGCTACGTCGAGCTCGTGTCCGACGAACGCGCTGCCGCCGAGACGTGAGCGGCGAGTTCGGGCCCCACCATTGCGATCAGGCGTTCGCGTATCATCGGCCATTCCTCACGAATGATGCTGAAGAGCACGGAGTCGCGAACGCGCCCGTCCTTGTAGATGAGGTGACGCCGGATCACGCCCTCCTGCACGGCGCCGAGCAGCTTCATCGCCGCGCGCGAGGCGAGGTTGCGGGGATCGGTGATCAGCTCGACGCGATTGACACGCCAGGTTTCGAACGCGTGGGATAGCGTCAGCCAACGCACCTCGGCATTGACCAGGCTGCCGCGCGCTTCGGGCGCGTACCAGGTCGAGCCGATGGCAAGTCGCCGGTGGATCGCCGTCATGTCGTAGTAGCGGGTGTGGTGCCGAGTATCCGGCCGTCCGCGCGTCTGACCACCGCGAACGGATAGTGCTCGCTTGCGCGTTGACGCGACCGCGTATGGTCGAACCAACGGTCGAAATCCTCGCCAGCCCCGTTGAAGGTGCGCGGGAAATAGTCCCAGATGCTTTCGTCGAGACCGGCGGCATCGCGCAGCGGCTCGCGGTGCCCGGCTTCGAGCGGAACGAGCTGGACGGTGGGTCCCGTCAAGGCGCCGGGTGGCGGGAAGGTCAGACGGTCGTCGTCGCGCATGCGGGCGTCCCCCGGTTCGAGCGGCCACTGGTCCGAAGGACCGGCCTGTACGCGCAATATGCGCGCGAATGCGGCGGGCCATCGCGCCGGGTCGACCGGGCGCTCGATCCGTATCCGAAGCTCGGTGCCACTCACATCGGCCTCGCGCGGTGCGAAAGCCTCGTTCGCCAGATAGAAGGCGAACCCACAGCATCGCTTCGTCGCGGTTTGCGGCCGCGCCTTGGCTCGCTGCCAGATCCGCCGCAAACCGGCCAAGATCGGAATAGGCCCGCAGCCAGGATCCGCTGGCGAACTTCGAAAATCGCAAGAGCGGCGTTCCGAAGAAGAGGCGGCGGCGGCGAAGCTTTTGGAGTCGCCGACGATCATGCCGTCGGCGTGTTGCGCGAGAAAGGTGGTAATGCCGCCCGCCACGGGGCCGGGGGGCAGAAGTCGCGCGACGTGCCTTCGCGCGTCAAGCGCTTCGATCAGGCCGCCATTGTCGACGAACCGATCGTTCAGCGGGTGATCGGTGATCGCCAGAAACAGCGGCGGGTGCACGCGGTCCGCCAGGCTGGCCACCAGCATGCGGTTCGGGCGGACGCTGCGATGGATGCCGAAAAGATTGCCGGGATGATCATAATCGAGCGGGAGGGCGACGATCTTTCGGTCCGAAGGCAGCCCATGCCGCGCCCGCCAAGACGCATCGCGCGGGTGGCTTCGCTCCGTCTCGGTCCAGGCGGGCGCAATCAGTTCCGTCAAAGCGGCGCGATCCTTGCGTCGGCAGGTCCGGAATCACCCCATGGTCAAAAATCTGCGGCTGGAGCGAGATCCAGTGCTTGGGAAGGTGAAAGGGCGGCGCGCCCGCCTCCATGATGTAACGGACCCGCCCCGGCAAGCGCTCAGGCAGCGAAGGATTCGGCGCTTCGGCAGAGGCAGTGATCGGGAGCGATCGCGCGCACTGCCGCAAGGATCTCCGGCGACGGCCCGCTCGTGTCCAACGCGTCCAAGCCGGCGCGATCCGCGTCCAGCGGATGCCATCGGACGTCGCGGCTCCATGCCATGGACGGAGAGGGGGGGGCAGCCGAGTATTTCTCCAGCCACATCGACGGCAACAAGACGTGGACCTCGGCGATGGGCGAAAGCTTCGCGATCATCGGTTCGAGCACATGTTGGAGCATCCACTCCCTCGCCAGGGGCAAGTAGAACAGGATCCTCATTGATGCCCGACGACGAGGGGGTGAAACGTATCGGGCGTTGCTTCGTCGTGCGGCAGGCGAAACGATCGCAAGGATGCAGTCCAGAGTTCGAGACACAGAAAAAGCCATAGCCGATAGGCATTCGCGCGGTTCGGTGTGGCAAGCGCGGTCTCGACCTGACGGTCGAATGCGCGCGGCTCGAGAAGATCGCGGATCCGGGCGCTTCGCGAAAGCTTTCCCGGACGTAGGCCCGAAGCCGGGCTGGTCCAGCCACGCCGCCAGCGGTGCGCCGAACCCTTGCTTGCGCGGGGCTGGAAGCAGGGCTGGGCAGGTCCGGATCAAGAGATCGCGCAACAGCGGTTTGCTCGGCGGGCCTGCCTTGCATTCCGCCGGCAATGCGCGGGGCAAACTCGACAAGACGGTGATCGAGAAAGGGCGCGCGCACCTCGATCCCGTGCATCATGCCGAGCAGGTCTGCCTTCGGCAGCAGCTGTCCTCCCAGATAGTGGGTGAGATCGAAATCATTGATTGCGTCGGTCGGGGTCGCCGGACGGCCCTTGCTCCCTGTCGTGACGGGCGTCGAGATCAGGCAGTAAACGCCCGTCGGGCATCGGCGGGCAGGATCGTCATCCGGTCAAGTCTACCCTGGAAGGATTCGGACTGCGCATACCAGTCATAGCCATGGAAGAGTTCGTCGGCGCCGTCTCCGGAAAGAACCACCGCAACGTCGCGGGAGGCGCGTCGGCTCAGCATCGCCTGGGCCAGATTGGCGCTGTCGGCATGCGGCTGATCGAGATAGGCGCAAACCTGTGCCAGTTCCTCGGGTGCAGGCCCGTGCACCGCGAGGGTCGTGTGTTCCAGCCCGAAGGTGCGGGCTGCCGTTTCGGCACGCGGTGCTTCGTCCAGATCGCCGTGATACGATGCCGTGTAGCTGGAGAGCCGACGGTCAGCGGCCTTTGCGGCGAGCGCCGCCCGATGAGAGTCGAGTCGACCCCGCCGGAGAGAAATATGCCGATCTGCCGGTCGCTCAGCAAGCGATCGCGAATCGCCGTGGAGAGGCGGTCGCTGAGTTCCTCCAGGGCCTGCTCGCGCGACAGCGGTGCATGCGTCACGGGCGGCAGGCGCCAATAGCGAGCCTCGTGAACGCCGTCGCCGCCAAACGACAGCACCGTCGCCGGTGGGACGACCCGGACTTCGGCATAGATGGCACGTTCGGCCGGCACGTGCTTCCACCGAAGATAGTGGTCCAAGGCCTGCAGGTCCGGCGATACCTCGAGGCCTGCCGCCAGCAACGCCTTAAGTTCGGAGCCGACCATGATGCGCTTTCCCGGCAGCTCCGCGAAGAAAAGCGGCTTCTCGCCCATCCGGTCACGCGCGACGTGAAGGCGCCGGTCGCGAGGATCCCAGATGGCGAAGGCGAACATGCCCTCCAGCATGGGAACGCTGGCGGCGCCATATTCGGCGAACGCGGCGAGCACGACCTCGGTGTCTGTCGTGGTGCGAAAGACGTGACCTCGCGTTTCCAGGGCGACGCGCAACGCCGCCGCGTTGTAAATTTCGCCATTGTAGGAAATGACGAGACCGGTCTGTGAATGGCGCATGGGCTGCTGCCCGCGCGCCCGGTCCAGGATCGCCAAGCGCGTGTGGAGAAGGCTGCAGCCCGGTAAATGCACGAAGCCTTGTCCGTCCGGCCCCCGCCGCGCCAAGGCAGCCAGCACCTGTTCGGTGCTAAAGGGCGGCGGCCCTCCCAATGGATCGAAATAGGCGAATACGCCGCACACGATCAGCTATGCGACGAGGACGCGGGTGCATATGACAGCTCCGTAAGGCCTTCGCGCGCCGACGGGACGCCGCTCCCGGTCGCCGGAACCCGCCCCGTCATCCCCGGTTCGGCCGCGAGTTCAGAAAAATAGCGATCATGATAGTCCCGCATCGCCGGCAGCAATATTTCGACGAGATTTCGCGACGGCGTCCAGCCGAGGTACTGCTCTGCTTGGCTCAAGTCGGGCATACGGCGGTCGCAATCTTCGTATCCCGGTCCGTAGAATTCCTCTGCCGAAACATCGACCACGGGATGGCGGCGATAGCTCTCGTCGCCCGTTATGTCAGCATATACCTCGCGCATCGCAAAGGCCAGTTCGCGCATTGTCACTTCGTTGGCGCGATTGCCGATGTTGAACGTGCGGTTCCTGGCCTGCGCCGGGCGATCCAGCGCGCGCTCGACCGCCGCCATGGCCTCCTCGACCGCGACGATCGTGCGACGGGCGTTGCCGCCGTCGACCAGCCGCATTGGCTCCCGGTTTAGCAGCGCCGCCATGAAACAGGCGAGAACTCGCGGAACACCCTCGTCGGTGCGACGCGGGATATAATCCATCTTGGGCCCGAAGAAATTGAGCGGCCGGATGATCGTGAACGGCATTCCGGACGAATTGTGGTGGGCATAGATGTAGCGTTCGATCATCTGCTTGGCGCAGGCGTATGTCCAGCGCTGGTTCACCACCGGGCCCATGATCAGCGGCGTGCTATCTTCCCGAAGCTCGAAAAGATCGGGATTCTCGACCGCGTCGTCGGGCAAGTAGCTCAATAGCGTTCGTCCATAGACTTCGCTGGTCGAGAAATGCATCAGCCATTTATTGGCGCGCGCGCATAGATCGACAATTGGAATCACATCGAATAGATTCGACCGAATGACTTCGAGCGGTCGAGTATTATACTCGGACGGGTTGCAGATCGCGGCCAGATTGATCAGGACATCCGCGTCAGCCAGATGTTCCTCCAGCGTGGCGAGCTCGGTCGCGTCGATGCACGTGACCTTGTGCAGCGTAAACCGTGGATGGTCGAGATGCTGGGAAATTTTGTGAGTCTCGGGGTCCCAACCCTCGACATGGACGTCGTCCCTTGCGAGCAGTCGATCGAGCAAATGACTTCCCACGAAGCCGCCGCAGCCAATGATGATTACGCGCATGATTTCCTCTTGTCGCCGCTTGGCATCATAATAATAATACTTCGGTCAGGAATAAAATTAGTTTGGCTCTGAACTGCCGCATTTTTTTGTAAGTGGCGGGCTGGGCGTCATTTCAGGCGCCGCCGGGTAAGGCAGTGCGCCAGTTCCACCACGAACGTTTCGGCATCCGCGACGTCGATCTTGCCGTCGATATAGAACAGGGGCTGAGGGTCCGGGGCATCATCCGCCGATACCACTACAGGAACGGCACCTCCACCTTCGAGCCCGAGCACCGGATAGGAGCATAGCCGCACCGCGCCCTTGCCGGTCAGCCGGAACACAGCGCTTCCGGCCCAGGCCTGAACCATCGATCCCCAGACTGAGGGCGTCGCGACGGCAAATTGTCCGGCTTTGGCGTGGATCGTCCATCGGATAGCGGTTGGCAGACAGGTCAAGATCGGGTCCTGCGCCAGATCGCGATCGCTCTTGATCTCGGCCATATAGTCGATGGCCGCATGCCAGACCTCGTTGAGCATCGCTTGGCGAACCGCCTCTTTCCGCATGAGAGTGCCGGGGACCAGCGCTGTGTCTTCGGGCGGATCGAACAGCGACGCGGTCAATTCCCGATACAGCGCATAGCGAACGGGCGGCGAAAGCTCCAAGGCTTCGATCGCCCGGTAGTTGATCGTGTAGACCAGCGACCGGAGTAGCGAACCGAACCTTCCACCGGCGTTTTCATTTTCCGGGTCCGGCTCGATCTCACGGCTTATCTCCAAGGTCCGCTCCATCGAGCAGGGATCGAACGCCGGGCCGAGCACATCCAAATAAAGGCGCCGTGCCGTGCTTGCGATACGGCGCTTCTCGGCCAGCATCTCCGCAGGGAGCCGCTGCTCGAGCAGCTCGCGATAGTCGGCAACGACGATATGATCCGTCATCCCCAGCCGAATGATCCACGCTTCAAGTGCGTGGCGATATCGGGCTATGGTCTCTACCGGGACGTTCGCAAGAGACGCGAAGCGCGACCCATCCGATACGACAACAAATCGCGCTGAGAGCTTCTCTGCCTGAGGATCGGCCCGGATCGGCGCCGCCTCGAGCGTCAGCGCGATCTCATAAAGCGATAGCAGGAAGCCGACCTCGGCCAAGTCCGGCATCGCCCCGCGCGCCTTGAGCGGTGACATGATCTTGAACGGCAGTGCCGGGATGACGAGTTCGACCTTTCGATCGTTCACCAATCGGTCGTAGATTCGGTCGCGAACCGCGCGACGCGAACAGGTGGCGGCTGATTTGCGCGACAACTGGCGATCGAACAGCACTTCGGTGACGATTTCCGCCTCTCCGATCGCGCCAGCGTCGGCAAGGCCGTAAGCCTCGAAGTGCCGCCTGGCTCGATCAGCGGCAACCGAAGCCCGCTCTTCCGCGAAGGCGCGTGCCGCCTCGATAAGAGTCGGAATGAGAAGACGATCGACCGCCGTTCGCGAGATTGTCATCGCGCGACGCCTGAAGCTCGCTTCATTGTAGGGTTGCAACGCGACGTCGCGCGCGATCGCGTCCATGAAGTGCGAGCTGATTACGGCTTCATTCAGCCTGCTCAGCCCAACCTGATAATCGAACTCGTCGATCGATTTGCTACCCGCAGACAATACGATCATCGCCAATCTCTTGGATCCACCTGCAATCGTGAACATTTTCGACGACGGCGTAACGCAACGAGTAGAAGCCTCCCAATGCCCGCACGTTCCTAATAGGCGATCTTCCGATCAAGCACAGAGCAATTTTGTCGTACGCGCCTTTGTTATTAAAATGGCATTTGTCATCGGGCCGCAAACAAATCGTGGGTCGGCCCGACTCGCAGCGAGCGCGTCGAGAGCGTGCCGACGGCCCTCCACACCTTACAGCGGTGCGTCGACGCCCCCAGGCTTTGAACTCGTTGTCATCTGACGAGAACAACCGGCTTCGCGCACAAAATATCGGACAATCGCTGCCGCGCCGCCAGATCGCCATGACCAGCGCGTCGGTGACGAGTTGTGCCGTCATTGTGTTGCCCATGGACCAGCCGACCACGCGCCGGGAGAACAGGTCGATCGCCGCGGCGGCGTACAGCCATCCTTCCACGGCCCAGATGTAGGTGAAGTCCGCCACCCACTTCTGGTTCGGCGCGTCGGCGCTGAACTGCCGATGCTTGTCATATCATCAACCAAACAGCGCGAAGGGGGCGGCCTCTACCCGTGACCGGTAACACTCAGGGGAACACGTCAATCATCCGTCCACCTGTTACTCACCCCCGCCGGAATGACCTTTATATGTTGGACATGGCGATGTTTCCGGATAAACCATTCTTGACCTTGGGGTTATTTTTCAAAGGTGTTGTATTGGACTTCGGGCTCCATCGCTGCGGGGTGCGAGCGGCGCAGCGGGCACTGATGTTGGCGAGCGCCCTGATGCTGCCGCCGCTCGGCTGCGGCGAGGCGATTGCGCAGACGGCTCAAGACAATCCCCAGCCGCCCGGTCCACCGCAAAAGCCCGTCGCAGCCGACCGCAATGGTGCCGCGGACGCGACCGGCAACGCGACGCCGCAGGGCGGCGGCTCCCAGAACGGCAAGGTGCAGGATAGTGCCGAAATCGTCGTTACGGCCGAAATACCCGCCGTGCAGCATGGGCCCGGTGTGACCGAATATGACACGGGCAAAAGTCTGCAAGGCGAGACGGGCAGCGCCGCCGACCTGCTGAATACGCTGCCGTCGATATCGGTAACGAGCGACGGCGAGGTAAGCGTGCGGGGCCGCGACGACGTCGAGATTCTGATCGATGGGCGGCCGTCGGCGGCCATGGGCAGCGACAGTCGCGGCACGACTCTCCAGACCATGCCGGGAAGCAACATCAAGAGCGTGGAAGTCGTCACCAACCCTTCGGCAGGGGTGGAATCCGGAGGCGCTTCGGTCGTCAACTTGAAGCTCAAGCAGGATGCGGCGCTGGGCCCCCATGCGTCGGTATCCGCCAATATCGACCACAGGCGGCGCGGTCGCGTTTCGCTCGACAGTTCCTATGGGGGGCAAGACGTAAAGCTGGATCTCGACGCCAGCTATCGCGAGAATCTGCGCCTCGATGGCGCTTTCACCACGCGGCGCTACAACAACGTTGCGCCGGGCGGCGTCGCGCTCGGCACGATCCTGGCCGACTATACGCCGACGCGTAGCCGCTCGGGCGATGTGCAGGGAAAGCTTCGGTACACCGTTTCGGGCAACACCGAACTTGACGGTTCAGCCCATTATACGCGCTTCGTCGCGTCCAACATCGTCGACTTTCTCAATACGGACTATGACTCCGCGGGCAACGTGCTGGATCGTTATGCCCGGGTCCGTGATGGCCGCCTCACCAAGGACAATGTCGATGCGAACCTGAACCTGACGCGAAGCGCCATCGGAGCCGACGGACAGCTCAGCATCGAAGGGCAATATGGAAGCGGCAAAGGTCGTTCCGACCGCATTTACAGCCTGATCCCGGATGGCGCGGCATCGCCAGTCAGCCTGACATATGTTGGCGACTACCAGGACTCCTCCTTCTACAGGGCTACCGCCGATTTCAAAGGCAGCGTCGCCAAGCGCCTGTCGCTTAAAGCCGGCATCGCGTGGGAAAGCTCCGACGAGCGTTTCCGGAACGGCGGTGCGGACCTGCCGCTGACGGCATCATTACCGTCGGGATTTGTCGGCCAACCCGACGATTTCCGCGTCGCGCGGGACAAGATCGCCGGATATTTCGAGGCTATTGTCAAGCGCACTGACTGGACCCTTCAGGGCAGCATGAAATGGCAGGGGAACGCGCTCGACTTGAGCAATGACGGCGACCCGCCGTTCCTAAAGCGGCGCTTCGACGGAATTGATGCCGGTCTGTCGCTGGAACATGATTTGCCACAGGCAAAGCTTTCCCTAAGCCTGTCGAGGTTGCTGCAGATCCCGGACGCGCAGGACCTGAATCCAGCAGTCATCGTCATCGATGGTCAGGACCGCTATGTCGGCAACCCGGCGTTGCGGCCGCAAAAGGCGCTTCGGGCCGAGCTTCAATACGACACGTCCTTCGAAGGCATGGAGACCGTTGCGACGCTCTATTATCGGGGAACCGAGGACACCATTGCCAACGTCTATGAAGCAATTGACGAGGACGTCATCCAAAGTTCCAAGATCAACGCTGGACTGAGCCAGGAATATGGCGTGGAAGCCAGCGTGTCGGGAAAGCTGGTGCCAGGGCTTGGGTTCGACCTGTCAGGCAATCTCCATCGGGCGGAAACGGCGTTCACCGCGTTCGGCTCGGCGCAGCGGGACTCGCTCGTTACCTATAGCGCGAAGGCGGCGTTGGACTGGTCGATCGGCGAAGAGGACAAGCTCCGCCTGGACGCACGCGCCGACGGTCGGTCGCTGTTGGTACAGGGGCGCAGATCGGGCAGCCGCGCGGTAAGCTTGGTGTGGCAGCGCACGATTGATGCCAATCTGAGTTTTACGCTTTCAGCGCAGGAGTTCCTTCAGAACCCCTTCATCGTGACCGACATCGCCTCGCCGACGGTCGCGACCGTCTCGCGTCGCAGGAACAACACCACCGCGATCCAGTTCGGTGTCAAATTCAAGATCAGATAGCGGGCCAGCGGAATCCCCGTCATGGGCGCCGGCAATCCGGCTGCCGCCTTGCGCCGGACCGGATCAGCTACCCCGATCGTTTTTTTCGCCGGCGCATCGGATTGCCCATAACGCGAGCCCCGATTGCACGGCGCGCTGTTCGTCCTCACTGGTGCTCAAGTTGCGCGCGCTGGACAGCATATCGAGGTCGGGGACCGCGGATCGCTTTTCCCCGGCCAGCCCATGGTGCGCCAGGAATGCGAGCACCTTCGCTTCATCGCTGAGGCTTTTGTCCCTCGGCTTCGTCCGTCCGCTTGACGTGCCGAGATATCGCCCCACCATTTGCGCGTTCTCCGATTGCCAAAGCCGCTCGATCGAGTCGTTGCCGCTCTTGAAATCGGGCGTCAGCCATACGCCGCCGAAACGGCGAAGCAGCCGGGCGATGTTGCTCGCCGCAACATGCTTCTCATCGGCCGACAAATAGGGAAGAATCCCTTCGTGGACGATCGCGACGGGCTCCCCCGGACGCAGCAGCTCGGCCGCCTTGTCAACATCGTCTTGCGACAACATGTCAACCGCGGCGACCAGGCAACGGTCGGACTGCGGAAGGCTCCCGGTTCGTTCCAAAGTCGTCCTGAGCGCCTGCCGCGTTTGATGGATTTCGGGAAGGTCCGTTTCGACATAGAGCAACGATGACCGCACCGCCATCGCGACACCCCGAAACGCAAACCCGCTAGCAAATTCCAGTACCTGGGATACTTGCGCTTGCTCGATCGCAGATGACAGGCATTTGTACCGTGCTTCGACCAACGGGGCCATCCAACGCCGTACGTCGGGGGGCATGCCACCGCCGGGCATGCCGCGCGCGAAACTCGCCGCGTCCGTCAGCTCCGCGATCACATCCGCAAACGGGATGTCGGAGTGCCGCCGCAAATCCGCCGTCAGCTTCGCAGTTGGGCTTATTTCGGCACCGGTAGTAGATTCAAGCAAGTCCTGCATGCCGCCGCCGCTCATCGCACAGTCGCAGAAATATTTGAATCGAGCGCGATCGATCGCGTCCGCGGACAGACCGGAATATCGAGCGTCACGAAAGATTTCGCTTATGTCTCGTTCGATTCCCTCGATGTTCCGGTATCGTCGTTGCGTGCTCCTTTTGATGAAGCAGCAGCTCCAACGCGTCCACCGTAACATTTCCGAATGATCGCGCAACGTAGAGATACAGTTTGCCCTGACGCTGCAGGCGGCGGTGCAGCGAGGACCTTCCCGTCGGGCATGATGGTCAGCCGTGCTGCCACATCGCGGGATCGAACAGCTGGCCCGCGCATCCTGGCATTCCTGCTTGACAGCAATGTCTATCGCAGCTTAGTTCGCGTGTTATACCTTGCCGACTTCGGGGCAAGGGTAAGGCATTGTTAGACAAAATTCAGTTCGGTGCGGCAACAATACTGCTCTTGATTGTAAGATCCACGGGAGGTGGTAATTCCTGTGGCGAGCTAGCGGATCGTGCCGTGATGGCATGTCTCGATTTGAGGTTTCGCTGGTTATCGCCTGCTGAACGGAATTGGATCAATCCCATGGCAATTCAGTTTCTGGATGCAAAGAGAGGAGATACACATGACAAATGACAAGACCGCGCGCGCGGCCATGGCTGCGATTTACGGGCGCGCTTCGCGCGAATTGGCTGCGTCGGCGGACCGGATCACGACTCCGGCGATTGCCGAGCTCACCGAGGCTGAAATCGCCCAGGTCTCGGGCGGCCTGGAACTTTCGCGCCGAATTCGTAGCTGACCAGCTCTATCGTTGTGCGGAATTTGTGGATGTTGGCATGTCACCGCGGGTCGGTGGCGTGCTGGCATCCCTTCCCGTGAATGAGGTCCCTTGAACGAAATGGAGTTTTCGGGAGAGTGCGGCGCACCGTTGCGGGCGTTTGGCCGGTGCTCCAACACTCCTCCGATCCATGATATCGGCCAAGTTTCCAGCGGACCGAATGCGGAGGACGAGCTTCTCAGGGTTCGCGGCGCAAAGGTAGTTTGTGCGAATTATCGCGCGCTTCTTCATGACTTTCCGCATGTGTTCGGTGCCGAAGCGCGCCGGCGGAATCCGTTGCCGGGATGCGACACCTGTGCGGAAGCCGGCAAGCTGTGCATCAAGGCGATCAATGCCTGGCTGATCCGCAACTCGGCCTTCATCTCTCGCCAACAGCTGCAGCCGAACGAAGTCAATTCCCCGATTTCCGTCGACCGAGATACGGTTCGACGCGCCCATCGGCCGCCCGAATATGGCCGAGCGGCCATCGTTTCGATCGATTCGGAGAGTCGCGAGGGCGATGCCAGGTATCTCGATCTGAAGGGCGTCGGCGTCGCAGCCGGCAAGCTGCCCAGCCATCAACCGCATTCGAGCGGCCTCGACTATCTCGGGAGTGCGCTGGCCGACTTCTTCTTCGGCTGGCTGATCGACACCATCTTCGCGCGGACATGCCCCAGCTATCATATTGTTCCCGTCTATGCCGTTCTCGATCTGGGGTTCGACATCGTGGGCGGAGCCTTTGGCGCGGCGCCTGCGGGACTGCATGTACGCCGTGCGCACTCGCGGCCCTTTCCGCTATTGCCGCTCTCGGGGAGCGCGCATGAAAAGCTGACGATCCATGTCGAGATGGTGCTCCGTCTCTTCGGATTGACCACCTCGGGCTTCGTGACCTCGTATCGGCTGCAGGGCGGCGAGGCCGATCCGAAGCTGATCTGCTTCGGAGGCTCGCTCGCCATCGAGACCGACGCCGAAAGGCGCAAGGCAGCCCAACTCATCGACGTGATCCGAGCCAGCGATGGCGATGGTCTCGACGTACTGAACGTACAGTTGACCAATGAGGGCGACTGGGACGAAAAAACGCTCGAGATCTTCGACTTCGGGCATGTGAGAGGCGCGCGCCGTTTCACCGCGCCGCTGGCCAATCCGATCCGCGATGGTGCGCTTCGGATCGGCCGGATCACCACCCCCGATCAGCCGTCCTTCGTGCAGCCGGACCCGGAGATCGCGGTCGATACCGATCTCTGCGACCGCGAGTCGACCAACGCCTATGGTTTCTACACGGCGGCACGGTTTCGCCATTCGCCCAAGCAGTGCAATCAGCGCACGGTCGAGACGATTCTGCGCCTCGCGCGATTGAAGGCCTTGCGTCGAAACATCGAATGGGCGCGGCGCAAGATGGAGGCTGCGTGACGACTGCGCCGATCGCCCATCGCCGACGGACGCCGCGATGACGGCAGGCGGCGAGATCGCTCGTCAGAAGCGAGCGATCTTCTTCGTGTTCGACGGCGGAACGGGCGTCGGCCATCTCCGCCGTCTTTCTTGCATTGCGCGGGCGTTGCAGGGGCAGTTCGCATGCCTGATCGTCACGGGGCACCGGGCCGCGGCGAACTGGTTCGTTCCTCCGGAATGCGAATATGTGCATGTGCCCGCCTGGGATAGCCTGCTCGCCGAAAAGGCGGCTTATTGGGGACGCGAGCCCTTTCTGTCGGACGGGCCTGACGCGGCGCTCACCCTCAGACGGAATCTGATGCAGGGAATCGTCGATGCGTTCGAGCCCGACGTCCTGTTTGTCGACCATCTGCCGCTTGGTATGCGCGGCGAGCTGGAGCACATCATCGACCATGCGAAGTGTCGCAAATATCTGGTCACCCGGGCGTTCCAGAACGAGACCGAAAATCTGGCGGAGCTGCTGCTGGAAGGAAAGGCGCTTGGATCGATCAAAGACCGATATGATCGGGTCTTCGTCGCGATGGACCCGCGCGTTTTCGACGTGCGGGATCGCTATCCGGCCCTGGACTCGGTCGGGGAAAAGTTCCGCTCGGTGGGATATGTCATCGACCCAGCCGCTCCCGACGAGATCGCTCGGCAGCGCAATGCGCGGGGACTCGGGCGGGGGCGATCTCTGGGCTGTCGCATCGGCGGGCGGCGGCCAGCACGGGGAAACGTTGATCGCCGCGAGCTGCGATCTGGCGATGGCCTATCCCGATATCGCCTTCGACGTCGTGATCGGGCCGCGTTCGAATCTCTCGCCCGAACGCCTGGCGGAGCGTTCGGGCGCGGTGGCCAACCTTCGCCTGCATCATCAAGTGTCCAACATGGCGGCGCTGCATGCCGCCGCTGACATCGTGATTTCGTCGGGCGGCTATAATTCGTTGCTGGAGTCGCTTCAGGGGCAGGCGCGAATTGTCTGCATCCCTTCGCGCAAGAGCGAGCGTGACGAACAATATCTGCACGCCGCGCATCTGCGCCGCTTCGTAGCGATCGACGTCGACATCGACGTGGCGCGATTACCCGCGATGTTCGCGGAGACCGTGACCGCGCTCCGGACTGGCCCGTGCGTCGACCGACGGCGCGAGCTCGACTTTGACGGCGCGAACAAAATCCGGCAAATTGTGCTGGCGCACATGGAGCAGGAGGTGCCGATCCCGGGTCGGGACTAGGCGGCGGCAGCGGCTTGCTTCTGGGCAGCGCTCCCATTGCAGGCAGAGGTCATACCGACATCATTGCGAGGCGGGTTTCAACGGTACCCTCTTGAATCCTACTCAATTACTGCTGCTGCAGCCGATTCGCTTTGCTGGTTGTCGGCTCGATGTTAAATCTGCCATTTGCTGGTCAGGGAGACTTTGCGTGATTTACTTCGACTGTGACGGCGTTCGCATGTCTGCCATATGGCATTGCTTCGGCAACTATATGCATCGGGTCGACCTTGGCGAGGTTCTCGCCATGCTCGAGGCATCGGGGACGAACGTGGTACCGGTGAACACCCACGAACTCGACTCCCGGGTGCGGCCCGAAGACCTTCGGATCGGCTTCGGCAGCGTGACCTACGCAGCGCTCGCCGCGGCGCACGACCTGTCGCGCTACATCTTGATGGCGAACATCAACCATCAGACCTCGGCTGACGCCGCGGTGGAAAAGACGCTGTTCGCCGTCGAGATGACGGGGATTGCCACGATCAAGCTCGAAGTGCTTTCCGAGGGCCTGTCGACGTCGAACGACGCCGCGCTGATCGACGCGGTTCGGATGCTGCGCCAGCGCCGGCCCGATCTGCGGATCATGCCGCTCCTTTCGAACGACCCGGTGGTAGCGAAGGAACTGGTGGACGCAGGCTGTCCGCTGCTGCGTGTGATGGGTGGGCCGATCGGCAGCGGCGAGGGCATTGCCGACGAGGCCGCATTCGCGGAATGCTGCGGTCTGGGCGTCCCCGTGGTGCTGGACGGCGGGATCGGAGCGGTTGAACATTATCTAACGGCGCGGCGGCTCGGCGCGGCTGGGTGCCTGGTCAATAGCATGTTGTTCGACCAGGGCCAGCCGCCTAACAGGATTCTTCGCGATTTCGTCGAGCGCGCGCTACGCGAGCCGGTCGACGTCTAGGTCGTTTTCAGCGTTGCTTTCGCTGAATCGGCACCGGCCTCCGCTTCAGTCTATCCAAAGCGGACTTTAAGATCCGTCCGACATACGAGCCGGATAGTCGGCGATTTGCCAGCCGCGCGCCATCTGCCGACAGGTCGGCGGCACCGCTGCCGACCAGGAACGGGGTAGCATCGAACGCTGCCCATTTGGCCGCCAGCTTCATTGCCGTCGCCGGCTTGCGACGCATCAGCGATGCGATGTCGCCGAGCATGTCGGGATAGGCGTTTCGGACATTGTTGCCGTGCGTGACGATCATCGTTCGAACCGAATTGCGCAGATGTTCGGGATAGACGCCGCGAAGGGTGATATGATTGAAGCCGATCGCGGTTTTCGTGTGCTGATCGAATGGCTCGACGAGCGTCAGGAACGCCGAAGGGAAGCGCCAATAAGCCCGCACTCCATATTTGTCGGTACCCTCCGCTGCGACAGCGACGAAAAGGAAATCGACGATATAGGCGGGGTCGGCGACGCGCTGGAACTGGCCTTGACGTCCGCGATATACTCAGGGTGCAGGACATCATCGGAATCGAGCCGCGAGGTGGCGATATGATCGAAACTGCCCAGCGTGGCGGCATGATCCAGAATCCGGGGGATCGCGACATCGAGATGTTCGCAGAACAACGGAACATATCCCGCTCGCTCGATACGCTCGACGAGGCCCGGGAACGGGCGGCACCGCTCCTCGTCGAGCAGGATGAACCAGAGAAAGTCCTTGTTCGTCTGCCGCTCGACCGAGGGCAGCGTATAGCGCTCGAACAGCGCTATACGCTCGCGCATCCACACTTCGCTATATTTCGAGGTCTACCGGTTCATAGCCCCATCGGAGATTGAAACGGGTGATCAGAATATGCAGGGGGTCGGACTTCGAACCGCGTTTGGACATGGACGGAATGTTCTCGGCTTCCACTTTGCCTGATCGGGCTTAGCCTATTCAGGCATATCTGCCCAGCGCACGCCATCCGTCGTGCGATCCGCGAGGCGGGTGCCATTGCGCGCACGCTCTTCGGCCACCCCTGCAAGACTGGAACAAGATGGATGGCGGCGCGGTCACCGAGGCTGATCTGGCATCGAGCCGGGATGGCTCGCCCGCGGCCGGCGGTGTAGTCGACGGCGATGACGGCGTTCGCGGAGAAGCTGAGTCGGCTGACGGAGACGATCGCGCTGGTCGGCGGTCGCGGGGCTGCCGACATCGGCGACGCGATGGCGCGGGGGCGGGGACGCATCGCGGTTGCCATAGGATCCGGCGGGTCGGCCGTCGCGGCGGAGTATTTCGCGCGTTGCCGCACGACGCTCGGCTTCGGCGCGACGTTCGTGATGACGCCGATGCAGTTCGTGCTCTCGATGGAGGAGTGGGCCGGCGTCGAGGTCTGGCTCTTCAGCGCCGGGGCCAACGATCCCGATGTCGCGGCGGCCTTCAGGTGCGCGGTGTCCTCACGCGGCGATGCGGTCCGGCTGGTGACGGCGAGGTCGGGCGGCGCCACCGCGAACGCCGCGGCGGCACATCCCCGGAGCGAGCTGTTCGTCCTCCCGGTCGCGGACCCGAAGGACGGTTTCCTGGCAACGCACTCGATGATCGCGATGGTCGCCGGGCTGCTGATCGCCAGCGACGGCACCACCGAGCGCCCGCAAGGGCGGGAGCTGCTCGAGACCTTCAAGTTCCGCGCGAGACTGGCGCTCGATGACGACGTCGACGAGGTGGTCGGCGGTTTCCGGCGTGGAGACACGGTGATCGCGATCCACGATCCGCAGGTGACCGCGGTGGGCGTCCTTCTCGAGACTTCCCTTTGGGCAACTGGCATCGCGCCCGTGCAGCGGACCGATTTCCGCAACTTCGCGCACGGTCGCCACCTGTGGGCCGCGCGGCATCCGAATACGATGTTCGCGCTGGCGCTGACGACACGCGAGAGCGAGGCGGTGTGGCAGCCGATCGATGCCGGGATCCCGGGGCACGTGCGCCGCGGCGGCGTGGGCCTGGGCCATGGTGGCCGTCTGGCCAACGCGGTCGGCATCGTCAGGGGGCTGGCCGTGATCGCACGACTTGGCGAACTGGTGGACATCGATCCCGACCGGCCCGGCCGCGGCGCCTTCGCCGAGGCCATCGACGACGATGGCCGCGTTGCTGGACCTGGCGGACGGGCTGACGCCGGCCGTGAGGCACAAGGCCGCGGCGAGGCAGCTGCACGATCCCCCCGACGATGCCGGCGTCTCGCTCTGCGTGTTGGGGCGGGATCGGCTGCGTGATCTGGGCCAGGCCCGCTTCGTCGGCATCGTGCTCGACTATGACGGCACCGTGGTGCCGTACGAACCCGCGGAGGCCCGGTTGGGGCCGCCTTCGAACGGAGGTGATGGACGAAACTCGTCAGGCTGGTCAATTGTGGCGTCCGGGTCGGATTCGCGACCGGTCGCGGGGGCTCGGCGGGTGACAAGCCTGCGCGAGGCGCTGCCGGATCGGATTCATGGACGCATCCTGGTGGGGTACTACAACGGGGCACATGTCGAACGCTGGATGTCGACATCCGCCACGACCGCCCCCAGGTCGACGCCAGCGTCGCCGCGGTCGCGCATGGATCGGCCGGTCCGACCTGCTCCGCGATGGCGTCTTTCTCGGGGCGAGGTCCAGGTGACGATCAACCATGCGGAAGTGAGGGACGTCGCGGGGTTCGCGGGCCGGCTGTCATCGTGTCCCGAGGTTGCCGCAGGGAAGGCGAGAATGCTCAGTTCGCACCACAGCTTCGACATCGTGCCAAGCGGGACCACAAGCTGGCCGTGGTGCGTGAGCTTGCAGGCGTGGGCGGCACGGGTCTCGTCCTCGGCGTCGGCGACAGCGGTTCGCCATTGGGTAACGATCGCGAGCTACTGTCCGGGCCGCATAGCGTGAGCGTCGACAGCGTCTGTGGCAGCCATCTGGGGGGCTTGGACCTTGTTCGGGTCGAGGCTCCGCGGCCCGGACGCGCTGTCGCGGATGTTGCGGGCCGCCGCGTCGAGGACGATGGCATGCGGATCGACGTGTCGGGGCTCGACCTCGACGGATGAGCTTGGCGCGGAGAGGTTGATGGCGGAAATCGAGGATCCCCCATTGGATAGTATCGTTCGTCGAACCGATTCTTCAAAATCCGTAGTCGACAAGGATCGTATAGTCTCGCGGCTGCGCGATTCGTTGATCGTGCTCGCTAAAGTAGCACTCCCTCTATTCGAGCGATGGGGGCACGGACCAAGAAATTCTCGACGTGGACGACTATATTCAGACTCTCCTGATCGGGGGAGTCGCTGGTCGCCAATCGCGGCTTCAATCATCGCGATCTCGTGCGGAGATATCGGACCAAACCCGGCCACATCATTGGCGGCCGGGGAAGTCGCCCCCTCGGAATTTCAGTGCGTTACAAGGGGCAGGTCAAGAAGCTCATCGACAGTCGTGATCTCGATTTCGTCGCACGTGACGGCATCACCAGCGGCTCCGCGATGAAGGTCGCGTGCATCGCGGCCTTCTATGGGAAGCTTTGGAAGCGCTCGTCGACAATACCGACAGAATCACGCGCATCACCCATGCGTCGACCGATTCGAGGTTGGCCGCGCTGTTGACCGTCTTGCGCTATCACCAGATATTCCTCGAACGAGAGAACTCGCCAGGCTGGCTGCGAAGCGCGCTGATCGGCGCGATCGCCCGACTGGAGATCACCGGAAGTGAGTTCTTTCTCGAACTGTTTGACGCCGGCGCCGCCCTGGTCGAGACTCATACGGATTCGCTACGTCTGCTCGCCGAGCTTAACGTGGTAATCGGTCTTTCGCATATTGCGACCAGCGTCCCGATCGCGGCATGTTTATGGACCTTCCGTCCGATCGACATACGCTCGGTGCTGACAACTGGAGCCTGTTCGACCATTATGAGATTCACACCGGCGGCTTAGAGATCAAACATCGCGACTGGAACTATCAGCCCCACCGCCGGCATTTTCTCGATCTGGGCTACGGCGCCTATGATTCGAGGATGTTGGGCGAGGATGCACGCAGCCATTTTGATCTCGATACCCTGTTCTCGAACGCCTTCTCGATGGAGGCTGCGCAACATGGGCTCCAGGGTAGCGTAGGTGATGGCGAATTGGAGGCGCTTACCGACAATCTGGATGTGCTGGCGCTGAATCTCGTCGAACTCGGCGGGCGGTGATGCGGCGCCTGGAGCGCAACTCGTGCGGGTGGGGTTCTCCCATTCACGCATTCCAAGTGCTGCGGATTACGGCGTGGAGGCAATTGTCTTCTGATCCCCGGCGGCACTGACTTCCCCCCTGTTCTTAGCCCAGCTTGGGCGAGAGTTTTCCGGCCCTTTGAAGCCTTCGGGCGAGGAGCTGGAAATGAAGAGGTCGAGGTACACGGACGAGCAGATCGCCTTCGCGCCGAAGCGGGCGGAAACCGGTCGTGCGGACATTCCCGCTCAAGGATGCCCGGTGTGATGCATCCAGCGAGAAATCATAGCGAAGTCCGCCACTGAAGATCCATTCGGGCGCGCTGCGGGGCGTTCGACCGGACAGGTCTTGAGCCTTGGTGGTCGTTCCGGGTGCGACGTGCGAGGCGTTCGTGTTGCCGCGAAGCTGAAGCTCGATCTGCGGAAGTTCTACGACATCCTCTCGGTCTCGTCGGGGCGGAGCTGGTCGATGACGAGCTATTGCCCGGTCCCGGCGTCGGAAACCGCGCTATCGACTTCTCCGGGATCATCAAGACGCTCGAATAGTCGCTCCCCTCCCGCGGGAACCTCCTCACAGACTCGAGACCATGCCGTCGCCCTCGACGAAGCGATAGCCGGCGAACCGCGCGGTGCCGTGGAAAAGCCCCGTCACATGCTCGGCCGCGAAATTGCCGGCGACCTCGGGATCGTGCACCGCGATCGCCATCTGCCAGGGCTTGCGCGCGCGCTCGGGCGGGAACAGCGAGACGAGCACCTCGCCGCCCTCGTCGGATTCGGCGAGCGTCAGGCCGCGCCGCGTGAGCAGCTCGTCGACCAGGATGTCGCGCCCGACCTGGCCGAACGCGATCACCGAGGCGCGCGCCGGATCGGCGCTGCCGCGCCATTCGCTCTCGCTGAGCAGCGCGCCGGTGACGAGCGACCAGCGCCGGCCGATCCGCTCGCGCAGCGCATCGTCCCAGTGATCGGGCAGCACGATGACCGGCCGGTGATCGCGCGACGCGAGCGCGAAATTGATCGAGGCCGGCCCGCTGCGCGTTGCCGCGGCGACGGCGACCAGCTCGTCGCGCCGGGCCTCGAGGACCTGCGGCAGCCGGCGGAAATTGGCGACGAAGTCCTGCGGCTCGCGCGCCAGCTCGGCCGTCCATTCCTTGAACCAGCCGAAGAACGCCATGCCCTGGGTGCGGGCGAAGCTGCGGTGGACCAGCTCGGGCATCCGCGCCTGGGCGCACAGCGCGCATTTGAGCGCGATGCCGACATGCTCGGCCACCACCTGCGGCCAGACCACCGCCTCGCGATGGTCGGCGAGCGCCTGCGTGAGCGCCGCCTCGAGCTCGGGCATCGCGCGCAGATCGGCGGCGATCGCCGGCCAATGGCGCAGGATGAAGCGGTTGACCGCATAATGCCAGGCGCCGCCGAGCAGCCAATAGCCGCTGATGCCGAACTGCGCCGGATCGTCGTCGAGCGGGAAGCCGTAGTGGAGGTATGCGATCGCACCTTCGGGGAGGTCGACGAGCACGCTGTGCCGCCCGTTCTGCGGCGGTGGCAGGAACAGGCTGGGCAGCACCACCACCTCCAGCCGGTCGCGCTCGCCGGTGATCGCGGCCATGTCCGCGGAGGGATCGAGTCCGTGGGCGAGCGGCTCCGCGCGGCTCCGCATCTCCCGATAGGCGGCGGCGAGCGGCGCGGCCAGCCCCCCGAGCAGGCCGTCCCACTGGTCCGACAGCGCATCGAGCGCGGCGGCGAGCTCGGCCAGGCCGGCCGGCACGGGCAGCCCGTGCGCCGCGCAAACCAGTCCCTTGATCAGCTGGTCGCGGCTGTTCGTCCGGCGCAGGTCGCGCAATCGGCCGGTTGCGGGGAGGGTCTGCAATTCGGGCACGAGCCGCGTCGCCATGAGCAGGCGGGGGTTGGCGCAATAGGCGACCTCGCCATCGAGCACCTGCCAGAGCAGCGCCATCAGCTCGACACGCTCGGCGGCGAGCTGCGACGGGGTCGCCGCGCCCCGCGCGTGGCAACCGGTCAGGCTCACTGCACCAGCTCGCGCCCCAGCCGATCGAGCACCGCGAGATCGTCGTTGGTGGCGGGCATGGTGGCGCGGATCGCCGCCGACGCGGTCGGCGCGATCAGGCCGATCTGCTCGAGGTTGGGCAGGATCAGCGCGGTGAAGGCGTAGCGCATCCCGCGCGACAGGTCCAAGGGCCGCCCCTCGCTGCTGCTCTGGCGCACGGCGGCGATCATGTCGGTGGGGTCCACCCCGGCCTCGATCATCACGCAGGCGTTGTTGACCAGGTCGTCGGGCTCGGTGCCCCAGTTGCGGAAGGCGTGGACGAGATCGAGGGTGAAGGCGTCGAGCTGGGCGCGCGCGTCGGCGTCGATCCGCTCGATCTCGCCGCGCAGCGCGATCTTGCCGAACGCGACGTGCCGCGCCTCGTCCTTGATGATCAGATCGAGGATGCCGTGGAGCAGCGGGCAGGTGCAGCTGCTGCGCATGTCGAGGAAGGTCGCGAGCGCCATGCCCTCGACGACGATCTGCATCCCCACCAGCTGCGCCAGCCACATCGGGTGACCGACGATCTTGCCAAGCACGCGGCGCATCGAGGGCGAGGGCGGGTGGATCTCGCCGATCCGCCGTATATAGCGCGAGAAGACGTCGAGGTGCCGCGCCTCGTCGCTCGTCTGGACCGCGGCGGCCTGCTTCAACTCCGCACTCGGGAGCAGCCGCACCAGATTGGCCGACACCATCAGCGCGCCCTGCTCGCCGTGGAGCAGCTGGCTGAAGCTCATCGCCCCCATGCCCGCCATCAGCCGCTCGCGCTGCGCGGGCGAGAGGCGTGCCAGCAGCCCCGGCGAGAGCAGCGACCCGCCGATATCGCGCGACGGGCGCGCCGGATCGACCGCGACGCTCCAGTCGAGCGCTTCGACGGCGGACCATTGCTCGGACACCGATTTGTAATAAAGATCACGAATCCGAGGCTCTGAAACGTTATAATCCCAGCTCCAGGCCAGCGGCATGACTGTCTGGCCTGCTTGCTCCATCGCTTTCCCCTGACACAGTCAAGTATACGATTCTTGAGAAAATACTACGACTCGTCTTGACAGTCTTCAAGATGAGAGTCTAAATTTTTTTCGCATCTTCTGAGTCTCGATGGTGCCAAGACGGGCGAGCTAACGCGTTTAGTAAATCCGTCGTTTTGAAAGTTGTCCCACAAACCTAGGAGAAATCCAATGTCCTCCGACACGACGGGATTTGTGAATGCTCTCAAGAAAATCCGTGGTGATGCCAATCTGAGCCACAAGTTCATGCAGGATCCTCACGGGACCCTGAAGTCACTGGGCGTCACCGTGGGCAAGGGCGCCAGCGCCGCGCCCGGCGCGAACCCGGCGCTCGGGATCTGCGTGGGCGCCTGCGTCTGCGTCGGCTGATCCCGGCCGCCCAGGGGGCGGGCGGGATCGGTTTCGCCCGCCCCTAGGCGAACCCGCCCGCCCGGGCGGTACTGCGTCTCCCTGCCCCTGGCCCCTCTGTTTCGGAGAGTGAGAAGATGTCGGCGATATCCGATGCGCGGATCGAACAGCATGGCGATCTGCTTCTGGTCAGCAATCCCCGGGTGGGCGCGCTCACGACGATGACTGATGCCGATCTCGCGGCGCTCCATCTGTTCGACATCTCCGACGGATCGATCGACGCGCTCGAGGGATATTTCGGCACCTGCGGCGTCGCCGGCGCGCGGAGCCATGCCGAGAGCTTCCGCGATCGCGTGGTGCGCGACGGCTGGACCCGCACCGAATATCCCAACGCCGAGGGGCCGCCGCTGATCTCGGCCTATGTGACGATCACGCGCGAGTGCAACCTCGCCTGCCCCTATTGCTACCAGGGGCTTTCGAAGCGCCGCGGGCGGCACATGCCGATCGAGCGCATCCGCGAGCTGTTCGGCAAAATCGCCGCGGTCAACCCGAACTGCTACCTGATCATGACCGGCGGCGAGCCGCTGATGCATCCGGACATCGACGAGATCTTCGATCTGATCGACGAGTCCGGCTTTCGCCTGACGCTGCTCACCAACGGTATGTACATCGATGCCAGGATGGCGGAGCGCATTGGGCGGCTCAAGCGGCTCGACGTCGTGCAGATCAGCCTCGACGGCATGACCGAGGAGACGTCGGCGATCTCGCGCGGAAAGGGCGCGCTGGCCAAGATCCGCGTCGGCATCGACCATGCGATCGCGGCGAAGCTGCCCTTCGTGCTCGCGCCGACGCTCCACAGTGAGAACCTCCACGAGATCGCCGAGATGGCCGAGTTCGCGGTCTCCAACGGCGGCTATATCAAGCCCAACAATCTGCGCTCCTTCCCCAAGGACAATGAGAAGATGAAGGAAGGCGCGTCCGCCTTCCTCCGCCAGCTCGAACTGTCCGAGCGCGATCTGATGAAGGTCGCGCGCGATCTCGATGCGGGGCTCGAGGCCAAGTACGGCCGCGAGCGCGTGCTCGCGCTCAAGGCGCGCTACCTGCGCTACAGCAAATGCTCGGTCGACGATCACAACGCCAAGGGGCTGTGCGGAGTCGGCTGGTCGCTGCTCGACATCGACTGGAACGGCGACGTCTTCCCCTGCCACCTCGGCAAGACCCCCGAGCTGCAATTGGGCAACATCTTCGAGGTGTCGTTCGAGGATCTGTTCGAGGAGGCCCGGATCAAGGGCATCCGCACCAAGTCGAACGAGATCAGCGGCTGCAGCTCGTGCAACTTCGTGTCGCGGTGCGCCGGCGGGTGCCGGATGGGCGCCTATTACGCCAACGGCGGCTTCGACAAGAGCGACAATCTGTGCAACTACAACTATCAGGGCAACCTGCGCCGCGCGCTCGGCCAGGTCCGCAGGATAGACGAGAGCCAGACAGAACCGGCATGATGCCGGCGCTCGCGCAGGCCGAGCGCCGGCCTGAGCCCGAGACGCTGGAAGCGCGCGAGATCGAGCGGCTGTTCGTCGCGTTGCGCGACGAGCGCGAGGCGCTGATGCGCGACCTGCGCGATCTCCAGCTGCGCGCGGTGGCGAGCGCGCCGGGCCCGGATGCCTTCATCGACCTGATGGAGGGGCGGCTCGCGCTGAATGCGTTGCTCGCTTACTGGCGGCGGCTGCTGGCGCGGATGCTGCGGCTGGAGACCTGGGCGCCGCTCGGCAGCGAGGCGCCGTGCTTCGCGGACATGCGCGGCGATGGTCGCCACCGTGTCGCCCGCGCGCTGGTGCCGCTGACGCCCGACAGCCTGTTGTTCGTCCACGGCCCGGTGACGCTGTGGCACGCCGCCGCGCTCGCCGAGCAGATGCTTGAGCCGGGCGACCGCCTGACCCGGCTGGCCAAGGGCGCGTTCCACCGCGAGTTGACGCTCGAGCCGCGGATCATCGTGTGGGACGGCGCGCTCGGCGCCTCGCCGATCGATTACGATGGCGACGCGGTGGCGGTGAACGGCATGTTCGGGAGCGCCGCCGGGCGCGAGTTCGCTTTCGTGGCGCTGCCCGATGCCGGGCACGTGCCCGAGCGCCGCGCCGGCTGGCATCCCGTGACCGCCAACATCATCGCGACCCGGCCGGCCAGGAGCGCCCAGCCCGCGGCGTTCGACCACAAGCTGACGATCGATTGCTGCCCCGGGGCCGGCACGATCGCGCGCGGCAGCTCGGTGCTGCTGGCCAAGGCGGAGGCCTTCCTTGCGGCCATCACCCAGCACATCCTGGTGGGCGAGCGCGTGCTGCTGCTCAGCCGGGTGCCGAGCTTCACGATCGACCCGGATTTTGGCGCCTGGCTGGCGACGTCGCCCGAGCTGCAGTTCGAGATCGACTGGGCGCGGCAGAAGCCGATCCCGGGGCGCGGCGCCTTCGTGCCGGTGCGCTATCGCGTCCTGCCCGCCGAGGCGCAATGGCAGCGCAGCATGTTCGTGTGCCTGGACAGCCATCTCGATTTCTGAACGCCGGGGAACGACGATGATCAGCGCGCTGCAGGCTCTGATGCTCTCCGACGATCCGGAACGCGATCTGCGCGCCGCCTACGACGCGCGGATCGCCGCCGCGCGGGCGAGCGGAGCCGGGCGTTCGCCGCGTCCGCCCGCGGCGCGGCTGCGCGTCCTGCTGGCGGGCTATAGCGGCGCCTGCAACACCGGCGCCGACCTGCGGACCGGCGAGATCGTCCGCCAGCTCCGCGCGGCGTTCGGCGACCGGCTCGAGCTCGGGGTGCTGGCGGTCGGCACGCGCGCCTTGCCCGATTGGGGGCCGGTGACGATCGAACGGATCCAAGGCTATGCGCCCGATGCCGTCCACGATCTGTGCGTGCGCTACGATGCGGTGGTGGTCTGCGAGGGCTCGCTGTTCACCTCCACTTTCTCCGACAGCCTGGCGACGTTGCTCACGGCCTTCCTCGGCATGGCGGCCGCGCTCGGCAAGCCGGCGGTCGCCTATGGCGCAGAGGCCGACTCGATGGCGCCCGGGATCGCCGCTTTCGTCCGCGAGCATGCGACAGGGGCGCTGCTGATCGCGCGCAACGCTCCGTCGCGGCAGCGGCTCGCCGCGCTGGGGCTCGCGGCCGAACCGGGCACCGATACCGGCTGGAGCCATCCGCTCGCGCACCCCGCGGCCGCGGAGGCGGCGCTGCGCGCGCTCGGCTGGGACGGCGCGGCGGAGGTGCTGGCGCTGTGCCCGACCAATCCGTTCCGCTGGCCGCTGGTCGCCGATCCGGCGCGGGCGCTGATGGCGGGGCTGGCCGGGGAGGTGGAGCCCGACCATTACCACGGCATGCTGTTCTTCCAGCCCGCCGAAACCTCGGCCCGGCGATGCGCCGCGTTTCTCGAGGACTGGGCGACGGCGGTGCGCGACCATGCAGCGCGGCGCCCGCGCGGCCTCTTTCCGGTGATCGTCGGGATGGAGGCCAACGACCGCGCGGCATGCCTCGATCTGGCCGGGCGCCTCGGCGCGCCCGATCCGCTCGTCGCCGGCGAAGCCGATCCCGAGCTGATCGTCGGCATCCTGCGCGCAGCGACGCGGCTGGTCAGCGCGCGCTATCATGCCGTGCTGCTGGCGATGACGGCGGGGGTGCCGGCGGTGGGCCTGGCCTATGACCAGCGGATTCCGGCGCTGCTCGCCGAGGCGGGGCACGCCGAGCTGGCGCTGCGCGTCGATGCGCCCGGCCTCGCCGCAACGCTGGCCGAGCGGCTCGACCGGCTGGCCAGCCGCGGCGCCGAGATCGGCGAGGACTTCGCGCGCCTGGCGGCGCGGCAGCGGCGGGTGCAGGCGGCGATGGGCCGGCGCGTGATCGCCTATCTCGTGGGACCCCGGGGTTGAGCGCGCTTCCCGCCAACCGCAACGGCATCTGGGATCGCGTCCTGGCCGACACGCTGGCGGCCTGCGGCGTGCGCCGGGCGCTGCTTTGCCCGGGTGGACGCGCTTCGATGCTCGCGATGACGCTGCACCGCACGCCGGCGATCGAATGCATCCTCCACGTCGACGAGCGCAGCGCCGGTTTTTTCGCCGTGGGCGCCTTCCTCGCCGGCGGCGGGCCGACCGCAATATGCACCACCTCGGGAACGGCGGTGGCCAATATGCTGCCGGCGATGGCCGAGGCCGAGGCGCGCGGGCTGCCGATCGTGCTCCTCACCTGCGATCGCCCGATCGCCGGGCGGCTGCCGGGCGAGCCGCAGTGGCTGCCGCAGGTGGCGCTGTGTGCGCCGCTCGCGCGCGGGCAGCTCGCGCTCCCCGATCCGCTCGACGGAACGATGACGCTGGCCGAATTGCAGGACCGCCTCGCCGCCGTGCTCGCGCGCGGGCTGGGCGGCGAGCGGCCGGGCCCGGTCCATATCAACATCCCGCAATGGGGAGACCATTGCGCGACCGAGGACGATCCGCCCGGCGACGCGGCCCTTCCGCCGCCGCGGGGGAGCTGGAGGTTCGGGCGCCCGCTGGCCGATGCCGTGGCGGCGGTGCGGGCGGTGCGGCGCGGCGGCGGCGGGCCGGGCGCGCGCGGGCTGGTGCTGGCGTGCGAGGATCAGCCGCTGGCGGCGGCGGCGGTGGCGGAACTGCTCGACGCGACGGGCTATCCGCTGATCGCCGACATCGGCAGCGGGCTCAGGCATTTCGACCTGCCCGGCACGCTGACCACCGCCGATGCGCTGATCGAGGGCGGCGCGCTCCGCCTCGACGGCGCCGACATCCTGATCCGGCTCGGCCGCGCGCCGGTCTGCCCCGGGCTGGTGCGTGCGGTGAAGGCGCTGCGTTGCCCGGTGATCCGCCTGGCGTGGCACGATCCCGGCCCCGATTTCCTCAGCCCGGAGGCGATCGGGCTGCGGCCGCCCACGCCGGAGGCGCTTACCGCGCTCGGGTCCGAGCTGGGCGCGGGCGACGCGCGATGGGCCGCGGCGTGGCGCGACGCCGAAACGCTGGCCGCCGCGGCCCGCGACATCGTCCTCGCGACCGCCGAATGGGGAGAGATGGCGGCGGTCGGGCGGATCTGCGCGGCGCCGGGCTTTGCCGCGCTGCATTGCGCCAATTCGCTGTCGGTGCGCCATGCCGGGCTGCTGATGCCGGCCGGGGGCGGGCCGGCGCGCACCTTCACCGCGCGCGGAGTCAACGGCACCGACGGAACGCTCGGGCTGGTGCTGGGCGAGGCGCTTGCCGGCGGCGGCCGCATGCTGGCGCTGGTGGGGGATCAGGCCTTCGTCCACGACCTGCCGGCGCTGGCCAATCCGCTGTGGCGGCAAGTGAGGGGAGCGATCTGCGTGATGAACAATGCCGGCGGCGGGCTGTTCGACATGACCCCCGCTCGGCGGATCGACCATTATGAGGCGACGATGCGCAATCCCCCCGCGATCGACATGGCGGGCGCGGCGCGGGCCTTCGGCCTGGTCCATCGCCGCTGCGCGGACGGCGCGGCGCTCGACGCGGCGCTGGCGGAGGCGGCCCAGGCCGATACGCTGTCGCTGATCGAGATCCGGGTGCCCGCCGCCACGCCGACCCGCGACCTGCCCCGGCTGGTGCGCGCGATGTCGGCGAGCGTCCGCGCGGCGGGGGAGGTTGCGGGCTCCGCGCCCGTCAGGTCGGGTCGATGATCCCCATCCCGATCATCCGCAGCGCGGTCATGCTCGGGATGAAGAAATAATCCCCGCCGCGCGGCTCGACGAACTGCGGGATGCGCTCGCACAGGAAGGGCTGGCGGCCGGTCGCCGGATCGGTGGTGATGACGAGCTTCTCTTCGGTGTCATGGTTGCCGACGATCGGGCAGGTGTCGCTCCCCGAATTGAAGTCGAGCCCATATTGCATCCATTGCTGCTGGACGAACTCGAACTGGCGAAACAGGCTCGAGCAGATCGCCAGGAAGATGATGCCGTGCTCGCCGTCGTCGGTGGGCGCCTTGGGATCGGCCTGGCCATAAGGCAGCCCGCGGCGCAGGATGCGGCGGCGGTTGACCAGCGCCGATCCGTCCCACGCCTTCGGATCGGGCGAGGTGTAGTTGGGATCGAGCATGTCGCGCGGATTGGCGCGGCGCAGGTGCGAGGTAACCGGGCAGGTCGTCCCCGCCGGATCGTCGCGGTAGTTGAAGTTGGTGAACTCGAGCGCGATCTGGGCGAGCTTGGGCTTGTCCTTGGCCGCCTGCGCGGCGGCGAGCGCGGCGTTGAACTTCTGCAGGTCGGCCCAGGTCGGCGCTGCCATCAGCGGCACGCCGTTGCTCCAGCGCCCGACCAGCTTGGCGAGAACCGTCTCGCGCGCTTCTTCGGGATCGGCAATGCCGAACGTCGCCGCATAGCGCTGGCCCTGCTCGTCGATATAGGCGGCGAAGCTCGCGACATTCTCGTGGAGCTTGCGATAGGCCATGAAGGTGCCGTTGCGGCTGAACTCGATGGGCATTGCCGCGCCGGGAATCTCCTGCGCCTCGTCCGAATAGCCGAGCAGAAACTCGCCGGTCGCGATCGGCGCCCAGCCCTGGCTGCCGGGAGCCTTGAGATCGGGGACGATCTTGCCGCCGCCGATCATCCGCAGCCGCTCCGCCTCGCCCGAGAGCTGGCCCTCGAACACCGGATCGCCGAACCCGTCCGAAAGCCCGAAATGCTCCTTGTTGGTCGGCCAGAGCTGGCCGTTGTCGTCGCGCAGCACCGCGGACATTTCCTGGAAGGGCGCGTCGTCGGGCCCGGTGCCCGAAAGCAGCACGACGCCGCCTTCGCTGTCGGCGCACAATTTCTCGAGCCAGCGTGTCTCTTCCTCTAGCTCGGCGACCGGGGTGCCGTCGGGGTTCATCTCGGCGTTCATCGAGATCAGCAGATGGACGCGGTTCTCGCCCTGCGAATTGCGCCACACGGCGTCGCGCTTGTCGAGGAAGGGCGAATCGCCGAGCATCGGCGCGCGTGCCTCCATCCCGTCGATGAACTCGTCGGGCATCGCGCGCAGCGTCCGCGTCGGCACGCCGAGCGCGAGCAGGCCATAGAAGGTGAAGGCCACGTTGAGCGCCACCTTGGGCTTGATGAGCTGCACCTCGCCCGGATAGTCGGGCACGCCCTCGGCGCGGACGACGTCCTTGATCCGCGGATTGTAGGTGCGCAGCAGCGGCTCCTCGCGATTCGGGTTCTTCCAGCGCGCGGCGGTGGTGATCCGCGGGCGCAGCGTGTCGACGAAGCGGCGGCCCTTGGCGGCATCGCGCACGGTCAGGAAGAAATAGCGCGCCTTGGGGAAGCCCTGTCGCCCATAGGCGCGCAGCACGCCTCCCTGGATGTCGGCGAGATCGAGCGCGGTCATGGGAAGACTTTCGGAAAGATGCTGCGGATCACCCCCGGCGGCTGGGTCGGGCCGCCGAGATCGGCGGGCTGGGTGGCCTTGAGGAAATCGCGAAACGCGGCGCCGAGCGTCGCCGGGTCCTCGCCCTGCCGCGCCGCGGCGAAGCGCGTGAACGCCTGCTGGAGATAGAGCCCCTTGAGCACGTCGCGCAGCGTCGAATTGGGCGCGGGCGGGAAGGGCTTGGCGCCCTGGCGCATCACCAGCCAGTAATCGATCACGATGCCGAGGATCGCGAGCAGCAGCGCCGCCAGCAGGCCCCCCCACCACGGCCAGCCCTGCCACCACGCGAGCAGCCCGCCCGCGACCAGCCCGAGCAGCGGCACCGCGAGCAGCAGCTTCTGCGACAGCGACGGAAGCTGCGGCGCGCCGACCCAATAGTCGTTGAACGGCATCGTCGTCTCGACCTGGCAGGCGATGATCAGGTCGGCGAAGCTCGCTGCGTCGGTCACCTTCGAGAAGCCGTAGCAATAGCGGAAGACGGCGGTGAGCTCGGCCGGCATCAGCCGCCACAGCTCCTCGAGATAGGATCGCGGCTCGCCCTTGCCCTGCAGGTCGATCGGATCGAAATCGATCATCACCAGGATATAGGGGCAGGCCAGCGCGTCGACCGGCTGGGCGTCGAGCGGATTGACGCCCTTGATCGCGGAGACGATCGCGTCGGCATGGTCGCGGCCGTTGTAGAACGGCTGGTCGAGCACCACGAGCCGCGCGAAATGCGTCCGCAACGATCGCGCGAACGGGCTCTGGATGCCGATCTTCTCCGATGCGGGCGATTGGAGCGCGGTCGGCAGCGTCTCCAGCGCCTCGCGCACCATGTGGATCGGCGAGCTCTTCATCGCTTCGTGCTCGACGATGCCCTGGTTGCAGACCGGCACGATCGCAGTCAGGAAATAATGGCCGCCGTCGAGATTAGGCATCGGGCGTCTCCGGGGCGGTGGCGGCATCTGGCGCCGGGAGTGTCGGAAGCGGGGGCGCCTCGTCGATGCGCGACTCGCCGGGGACGACGCGCTCGATCGCGTCGCGCACGGCCTGTTTCTCGCGCTCTTCGTCGCCCGGGCGCGCGGTTTCGGGGGCGGTCGCGACGACGACCGCGGGGGCGACCGCGTGGAGCACCTGCGCCGCGGGCGGCGGGCCGGCGCCGTGCGGCCCCCAGCGCTCGCGCACCGCCGCGCAGCGATGGATGTCGGCGGCGGTGGTGTCGCAGCTCGCGACCGGGGCGTAGCCGGGAACGCCGAGCCCGCCCTGGACCTCGAGCAGCACCGCCCGATAGGCCGCGGCGAGCGCCACGTCGTCGCCCGAGGCATCGACCGCGACCAGCGCCGCCTTGAGCTTGAGCGCGATCTTGATGTCGCGCTGCGCGCTGCCGGGGGTCGCGTTATAGTAATAGTTGGTATCGATCTGGTTGGCGCGAATATAATCCTTGAACGGCGTTATCGGGATCGAGTTGGGATATTTGGTGCTCGAATACCAGAAAGTATCGAGCCCGCCGGGAATGCCGTCGGCGAAAGCATCGATGTATTGATCCCAGGTGCCGTTGAAATTGCTGCAGAACAACATGTAATCGTTGACGAGCTTCTGCTCGCCCTGGCCGCGATCGGGCCATTGATCGCGGCGGATCATCACCCAGCGCGCGAAATGGATCAGCGAAAGTCCCAGCAGGCCCGACAGCGTCGACGGCATCGATCGCGAGACCATGAACAGAAAACGGTTGATCCATGTCCGGCCCGGACGCATCGGCGTGACGACGTTCATGCCATAGGCTTTGCCCGCGACATTCGACATTCAGTCCCCCCTCTGCTTGCGTCCCCGACAGAATCGGGCATGCACGGGCTGTATAGATCAAGAATTTCCGCGCACCTAGCCGCTTCGACTTGATGATTATTATATCCGTTCCGATCCGCCACCACCCGCGAATCGGGTGCGGCACATCGATCTTGCCGCTGGCGCCGCCCGCGTCCATATGCGGACGGGGCCGGAACGGTTGTTTCCGGGCCGGGGGAGCCGATGTCCAGCCGTCCGACGATCAAGGAAGTCTCGAAGATCGCCGGGGTCTCGTTCAAGACCGTCTCGCGCGTCCTCAACAACGAGAAGCACGTCAGCGAAGCGACGCGGCGGCGGGTCGAGGAAGCGGTCGCGACGCTCAATTTCCGCCCGAGCCATGCCGCGCGCACGCTGGCCGGGCGGCGCTCGTTCCAGGTGGCGCTGCTCTATGACAATCCCAGCCCCTATTACGTCTACCATGCCCAGGCCGGCGCGCAGCAGCGCTGCGTCGAGCTCGGCTTCCGGCTGCTCCACCAGCCGTGCGACAGCCAGTCGGGCGAGCTGGTCGCCGGGGTGATGGGGCTGATCGACGAAGCGCATCTCGACGGCGTCATCATCTCGCCCCCGGTCACCGACGCGGTCGCGCTGCTCGACGAGCTCGATCGGCGCGGCATCGCCTATGTGCGGATCGCGCCGGGGATCCAGCGCGAGCGCGGGATGCACGTGTCGATGGACGATGTCGCCGCCGCGCGCGAGCTGACCGACCATCTGCTCGACCTCGGCCACCGCGCGATCGCCTTCATCCAGGGCCCGCGCAACCACGTCTCCTCGCGCGAGCGGCTGGAGGGGTATCGCGCCGCGATCGAGGCGCGCGGCATCGCCTTCGATCCCGATCTCGTCGCCGCGGGCGACTATAGCTACGGCTCGGGGCGCGAGGCGGCGCGGACGCTGCTCGCGCGCGCGCATCGGCCGACCGCGATCTTCGCGGGCAACGACGACATGGCCGCCGGGGCGATCGCGGTCGCACACGAGCTCGATATCGCGGTTCCGGGGCAGCTCTCGATCGCCGGCTTCGACGATTCGGACCTCGCCTCGGCGGTGTGGCCGCCGCTCACCACGGTGCGCCAGCCGGTGCGCGAGCTGGCCTATGCCGCGGCCGATCTGATGCTAGGCGGCGGCGGCGGGCCGAACCAGGTGACGCTCGGCCACGCGCTGATCCCGCGCTCCTCCACCGGCCCCGCGCCCGCGCGCTGATTCGCGCAAATCAACGTTTTTTCGAGGGTTCGGGGCGTCCCGCGGGTGGACAATCCTTAACCAACACTCGCGCTGGCGCAAATCGTAAACAAGACGTTAACTTGGCGCCATGCAGAGCCAGTTCGCCCTTGCGGGTCCGCCCCGCCGCCACCCGTTCCGTCAATCGGTCGCGCGGGCGCGCGTGCTCGAGCGCAAGCGCCGCGACGATGGCGACGTGAAGCTGTTCCTGCTCAGCTTCACCGCCTTCTTCATCTGCTTCTACACGTTCATCGCCTGACCTATTCGATCGAGACCTTGGGCACGTCGCACGCCCGGTGCAGCCGCCAGGCGCAGAAGGCGGAGAGGAAACACAGCGCGAACACGGACCAGAGCGCGCCGGTGACGCTCACCCCCATCCGCGTCGCGGCATAGACCGCGACCGATCCCACCACCATGAAGAACGAATTGACGATGTTGTTCGCCGCCACCGTGCGCGAGGTCTGCGATTTCTCGACCGTGGTGGTGAGGAAGGCATAGAGCGGCACCACGAACATGCCGCCGGTGATCGCGATCATCGCGAGATCGAACAGCACGCGCCACCCCGCCGGCATCGCGACGAACGCCACCGTCTTGAGCATCGGTCCGTCGGTCACGCCCCAGTTGGTTGCGGCAATGTAGAAATCGAGCACGAACCCCGACATCACCAGCACCGATACCGGCGAATAGCGCGCCGAGACATGGCCCTTGAGCATCCGGTTGATGATCACCGATCCGATCGCGATCCCGAGCGAGAAGACCGCGAGGAACACGCTCGCCACGTCCTTCTGCGCGTGGAACACGTTCTTGACCATCGGCGGGAACAGCACCGCCAGGATCGCGGCGATCGTCCAGAACACGCTGATCGCGGTGATCGCCAAATGGAGCCGGCGGATGTGGAGCGTCGCCGAGATCAGATGGAACGACGAGCGGAACACGTTATAGTCGATCTTGAGCCGCGTCGCGGGCGGTGCCGGCGGGATCTCGCGCGAGGCGGTCCATCCCGCGAGCGCGACCGCGATCACCGCGAAGGCGGACGCGACCGGGCTGATCAGCCCGCCGGCGATCGTGCCCGCCAGGATCGCGATATAGGTCCCCGCCTCGACCAGCCCGGTGCCGCCGAGCACCTCGTCTTCCTCCAGGTGCTGGGGCAGCACGGCATATTTGATCGGCCCGAAGAAGGTCGAATGGATGCCCATGCCGACCAGCGCGGCGAGCATCAGGTGGATGCTCTGCAGGAAGATCCCCGCCGCCCCGACCAGCATGATCCCGACCTCCGCGGCCTTGATGATCCGCATGATCCTTGCCTTGTCGTAGCTGTCGGCGAGCTGGCCGGCGATCGCGGAGAAGAGGAAGAAAGGCAGGATGAACAGCCCGGTGGCGAGCGCGCTGAAGCGGGTCTCGTCCTCGACACTGTTGAAGATGTGATAGGTCGCGAAGAAGATCATCGCGTTCTTGAACAGATTGTCGTTGAACGCGCCGAGGAACTGCGTGACGAACAGGGGTAGGAAGCGGCGCTCCTTGAGCAAACCGACCGAAGCGATCATGTGGGAATCAGGGCCCCCGAGCGTGGCAAAAGAGGGACAGCCATAGCCGAGCGGCGCGTGCCCCTTCAATCGCTTAGTGCGTCGGGCCCCCTCCCGCTCGGCGGAGCGGAGTGCTACAGCGCCGGGGATGCTCACGCTTCCCAACATATTGACGCTCTCGCGCATCTTCGCGGTGCCGCTGCTGGCGGGGTTTCTGTGGTGGCCCGAATGGCGCGCCGGCTATGGCATTGCCTTCGCGCTCTACTGCCTGATGGGCATCACCGACTATTTCGACGGCTATCTGGCGCGCGCGCAGGGCACGGTCTCGAAGCTCGGGGTGTTCCTCGATCCGATCGCCGACAAGATCATGGTCGCCGCGGTGATCCTGATGCTGGTCGGCAAGGGCGTCATCTTCGATTTCCACCTGATCGCCGCGCTGGTGATCCTGGTCCGCGAGATCGCGGTGTCGGGGCTGCGCGAGTTCCTCGGCGGCATCCAGGTGTCGGTGCCGGTGTCGCAGCTTTCGAAGTGGAAGACGACGCTCCAGCTGGTCGCGCTCGGCGGGCTGATCCTGGCGCAGGCGCTCCCGGGCTGGCCCTGGCTCCAGGCCGCGGCGCTGGTCGCGCTGTGGGGTGCGGCGGCGCTGACGCTGGTGACCGGCTGGGATTATCTGCGCGTCGGCCTGCGCCACATGGATAGCTGATGGAACTGCTCTATTTCGCCTGGGTGCGCGAGCGCGTGGGGGTGGGGCAGGAGACGATCGAGCCATCCGAGGCGGTGCGTACCGTCGCCGACCTGGTCGGCTGGCTCGCCGGGCGAAGCGAAGGCCATGCCGCCGCGTTCGCCGAGCCGGCGCGGCTGCGCGCGGCGATCGACCGGAAGTTCGTGCCGCTCGATGCGCTGCTCGGCGACGCGCGCGAGGTCGCGCTGTTTCCCCCGGTCACCGGTGGATGATCCGCATTGCCGTCCAGCCCGCGCCGATCGACCTGGCCGCCGAGTTGGCGGCGATCGAGGGCAGGGGAGCGGGTGCGGTCGCCAGCTTCACCGGGCTGGTGCGCGGCGACGACGGCGTCACCGGGCTCGAGCTAGAACATTATCCGGGAATGACCGAGGCCGCGCTGATGGCGCTCGCCGAGCGGGCGACCGCACGCTGGGGGCTGCTCGCGGCGACGATCGTCCACCGCGTCGGCGCGATGGCGCCGGGCGAGCGAATCGTGTTCGTCGCCACCAGCGCGACGCATCGCGCCGCCGCGCTCGAAGCCTGCGCGTATCTGATCGACCGGCTCAAGACCGACGCGCCGTTCTGGAAGCGCGAGACGCGGCGCGGGGCGGCTCGGTGGGTGGAGGCGCGCGCGGGCGATGACGAGCGGGCGGGGCGGTGGGATTAACCGAGAAGGCGCGCCGCGCTGCCCTGCGCTTCGAGAAGCTTGATCGCCCGCCGGTCGAACGAGACGAAGGTCTCGGCACCGAGCCAGCGGCCCTCATGGTCGATCACCGCGTCGGCGAAGTCGCCTCCCGCTTCTAGCGCCGCGAGGCCGGCTTCGACGGTCGCCTCGTCGGCGATCGCGTTGGCGCCTTGCATCAGGGTGCGGATGGCGGCGGCGATGTCGGCCTTCGGGACGTGGTAGGACGCCGAGAGTACCCAGACGAGCTCGCAAAGCGCGGGCGCGGTGAGGGCGACCAGTTCGGCCTCGACGAGCACATCGCGCGCCGCTTTGGCCTGATCTGGATCGTCCCCGATCAGCGCGCGCGCCAGAACATTGGTGTCGGGCGTGATCTTCACCGTTCGCCCGCCCAGCCGCGTTCGATCGCTTCGTTGATCTGCTCGATGGAAAGAACGGGTTGTCCCGGGCGCGCCAGCATGCAGAAGGCATCAGAAATCTTGCCCGCGCGCTTGTCGGCGCGCACGGCGATTCGCCCGCCGGGGAGCTTCTCCACGGCGATCTTGTCGCCCGGGCGCACGCCGAGATGCTCCAGGATATCCTTGCGAAAGGTGACCTGCCCCTTGGCGGTGACCGAAAGCTTGGTCGTCATGCCGGCAATGTAAGGCAAAAGTGCCTTACCGTCAACGCGTCTCCGCCAACACCCCCGCGAGCAGCCGGAAATCCTTCTCGCGCGGGCTTGCCCGCCGCCAGACCAACGCGATGTGCCGTGCCGCATTGGGCGCGTCGAGCGGGCGGGCGGTGACGTTGGTGTGGTCGAGGATTCCCGCGTCGACCGCCATCTCGGGCAGCATCGTCACCCCCAGGCCGTTGTCGACCATCATCACCATCGTGTGGAGCGACGTGCCCAGCATCATCGCTTCGGCGCGCAGCTCGGGGCGGTTACAGGCGGCGAGGGCATGGTCCTTGAGGCAATGGCCGTCCTCGAGCATCAGCAGCCGCGTCTCGTCGATGTCGGCGGGGCGGATCGCGGGGGCCGGGTCCATCTCGCCCTCGCGGAAGGCGACGAACAGCCGGTCGTCGAACAGCGTCTCGATCTCGACGTCGCCGCAGGCATAGGGCAGCGCGAGCAGCACGCAATCGGTGCGGCCGTGGTGGAGCCCCTCGCAGGCCTGCGCGCTGGTCTCCTCGCGCAGGTAGAGCTTGAGGTCGGGATAGTCCGCGCGCAGCCGCGGCAGCACGCGCGGCAGCATGAACGGCGCGATCGTCGGGATCACGCTCATCCGCATGTCGCCCGAGAGCGGCCGGCCGGCGGCGCGCGCGAGATCGCCCAGCTCGTCGGCCTCGCGCAGAACGCGCCGTGCCTTTTCCACGATCCGCTCGCCGAGCGGGGTGAAGCGGACCACGCGCCGCGTGCGTTCGACCAGCACGACCCCGATCAGCGTCTCGAGCTCGCGGATCCCGGCCGAAAGCGTCGACTGGGTGACGAAGCAGGCCTCGGCGGCACGCCCGAAATGACCCGAGTCATGGAGTGCGACGAGATATTGGAGCTGCTTGAGCGTCGGCGGGTAGGATGTCATCGAGCGATACTTATCGTCCCAGTCGATCAATATCCAGAGAATAAACGATTGGAACGTTCAATCAACGCCCCTATATGACCCCTCGTCAGGCGGCTCCGGAAGCCGCGAACCCGGATTTCACACCCAAGGAGGCACGCATGCTCACCGTCGGCGACAAGTTCCCCAGCATCACCGTTCCCGTCCAGCAGGGCGTCAGCGCGCTTCCCGCGGGCGAGACGCTGGACATCACCACCGCTTTTCCCGGCAAGTGGAAGATCCTGTTCTACTGGCCCAAGGACTTCACCTTCGTCTGCCCGACCGAGATCGTCGGCTATTCGGGGCTCAAGGGCGATTTCGAGGACCGTGATACCGTGCTGATCGGCGCCTCGACCGACACCAGCCACGTCCACCTCGCGTGGCGCAAGTCCGACCCCGATCTCGAGGCGGCGGACTTCCCCTGGCTCGCCGACAACGGCAAGGCGCTGGCCAACGCGCTGGGCATCGTCGACGCCGCCGAGCAGGTCGCGTATCGCGCCACCTTCACGATCGATCCCGATAACGTGATCCAGGCGGTTCAGGTCAACGGATTGAACGTCGGGCGAAATCCGCAGGAAACATTGCGCGTGTTGGACGCCCTGCAGAGCGATGAGCTCTGTCCGTGCAACTGGAACAAGGGCGACGACGTCCTTCGCCCGGCTGCCTGAGATACTAGCCTATCCGGCTAGGCTCCCCCGGCGCGGGGTCCTCCTCCCCCTTGGACCCCGCGCCACCTTTTCTTCCCAACCGAGTTTGCCCACGCGCCGGCACGCGGGGGCTGGAGACGATGCCATGTCGCTCAAGGCCTTCGCCGACGCGCTTCCCGATTTCGCCAAGGACATCCGGCTGAACCTGGGCTCGCTGCTCAACGATCAGACGCTCGGCGACCAGCGCAAGTACGGGCTGCTGCTTGCCTGCGCGCACGGCACCGGGCACAGGCCCATCGTCGAGGCCGCCGAAGCCGAATGCGAGGGACACCTTTCGCCCGAGGCCGCCAATGCGGCGCGCGCGGCGGCGGCGGTGATGGCGATGAACAACGTCTATTATCGCTTCACCCATCTCGCGGGGAACAAGGAATATCTCAACATGCCGGCGCGGCTGCGGATGAACGTGATCGGCGCGCCGGGGATCGACAAGGTCGATTTCGAGCTGTTCAGCCTCGCGGTGAGCGCGATGAACGGCTGCGGCATGTGCATCGACGCGCACGAGAAGGTGCTCAAGCAGCACAATATCGCGGCGCAGGTGATCCAGGATTCGGTGCGCTTCGGTGCGGTGATCAAGGCCGCGGCGACGGTCCACGCGGCGGTGGCGTAGCGCGTCGCAGGGCTCGCGGAGCCCGCGCTGGCTCGCTAGAGCCAAGCCGATGCTCCGCCTCAGCGAACTCAAACTGCCGCTCCACCACGCCGAGGAGGAGCTTGCCGCGGCGATCCGCAGGCGGCTGCGGATCACGCCCAAGGAGCTGGTCCGCTACGCCGTCGTCCGGCGCGGCAACGACGCGCGCGACAAGGACGACATCCAGCTCGTCTATTCGATCGACGTGACGCTGCGCGACGAGGCGGCGGTGCTCGCGAAGTTCCGGAAGGACCGCGCGGTCCGGCGCACCCCGGACACGCGCTATCACTTCGTTGCGAGGGCGTCCCCGGATCGTCGCGGGCCGCGCCCGGTGGTCGTCGGCACGGGGCCCTGCGGGCTGTTCGCGGGTCTGATCCTGGCGCAGATGGGGTTCCGCCCGATCCTCCTCGATCGCGGCAAGGTGGTGCGCGAGCGGACCAAGGATACCTGGGGGCTGTGGCGCCGCGGCGTGCTCGATCCCGAATCGAACGTCCAGTTCGGCGAGGGCGGCGCGGGCACCTTCTCCGACGGCAAGCTCTACAGCCGGATCAAGGATCCGCGCCACCTCGACCGCAAGGTGCTCGCCGAATTCGTCAAGGCAGGCGCGCCCGAGGAGATCCTCACCGAGGCGCACCCGCACATCGGCACCTTCCGGCTGGTGACGATGGTCGAGAGCCTGCGCGCGACGATCGAGGCGCTGGGCGGCGAATATCGCTTCGAGCGCCGCGTCGACGATCTCGACATCGCCACCGATGCCGCGGGCGGGCGCCGCGTGCGCGGGCTGCATCTCCACACCGGCGATTATCTCGAGGCCGACCATGTCGTCCTCGCGCTCGGCCACAGCGCGCGCGACACCTTCGCGATGCTTCACGAGCGCGGCGTCTTCGTCGAGGCCAAGCCTTTCGCGATCGGGGTACGGATCGAGCATCCGCAATCGTGGATCGACGCCGCGCGCCTTCGGCCATTCGGCGGGGAACCCGATCCTCGGCGCAGCCGCCTATAGCGTCTCGCACCAGGCGAAGAACGGGCGCGCGGTCTACAGCTTCTGCATGTGCCCCGGCGGCACCGTCGTCGCCGCGACCTCGGAGGAGGGGCGCGTCGCGACCAACGGCATGAGCCAATAATTCGCGAAACGAGCGCAACGCCAATTCGGGGGATCGTCGTCGGCATCGATCCCGCGCGCGACTATCCGGGGCACCCGCTCGCGGGGATCGCGCTCCAGCGACATTGGGAGTCGCGCGCGTTCGTGGCCGGCGGATCGAGTTACAAGGCGCCCGCGCAGCGGCTCGGCGATTTCCTCGCCGGGAGGCCGTCGACCGCGCCGGGAAGCGTGATCCCGTCGTACCGCCCCGGCGTGACGATGACGGACCTCGCCGAATGCCTTCCCGATTACGCCGCGATCGCGATGCGCGAGGCGCTTCCCGCCTTCGGTCGCGGACATCCCCGGCTACGACCATCCCGACGCGCTGATGACCGGGGTCGAGACGCGCACCTCCTCGCCGGTCCGCATCACGCGCGGCACCGACTATCAGAGCCTCAACACCGCCGGAATCTATCCCGCCGGCGAAGGCGCGGGCTATGCCGGCGGCATCCTCTCGGCCGCGGTCGACGGGATCAAGGTCGCCGAGGCGCTGGCGCTCGACCTGGCGCGGGACAGCCAGGCGGCGCCGGCTTCTGGAAATTCGGGCGATCAAGGGCTATGTGGTGCCCGATAAAGGGGGACCGGCCATGTTCCAGCGTCTAGGCGCGTATCTCGATTCGATCAGGGCGCGCGATCCCGCGCCGCGATCGCGCGCGGAAATATTGCTCTATCCGGGCGTGTGGGCGCTTGCCTATCATCGCATCGCGCACGCGCTCTATCGCCGCGACTGGTTCTTCGCCGCGCGGCTGATCAACCATTGGTCGCGCTGGCTGACCGCGATCGACATCCATCCGGGCGCGAAGATCGGCCGCAACTTCTTCATCGACCACGGCTTCACCGTGATCGGCGAAACCGCCGAGATCGGCGACGACGTGACGATCTACCAATGCGTCACGCCTTGGCGGCACCAGCCCCGACAACGGCCTGGTGGGCAAGCGCCACCCGACCGTGCTCGACGGCGTGATCATCGGCTCGGGCGCGCAGGTGCTGGGGCCGATCGCGATCGGCCGCCGCGCGCGAATCGGCGCCAATGCGGTGGTCACCAAGGATGTGCCCGAGGCGCGGTGATGGTCGGCATCCCGGCGCGGCCGATGCTGATGGAGGCGCACAGCTATCAGCAGGGCTTCGTCCCCTATGGCACGCCGTGCAGCCAGATGTTCGATCCCTCCACGCAAAAGCTCGAGATCCTGCGCTGCGAGCTCGAGACGCTGCGCCGGCGGCTCGACGCGGTGATGGCCGAGCGCGAGGAGCATCGCGATACCGCCTGAGCGCCCCGCCTGATGGGAAGCGTCACCCCCGCTTCCGCTCGGCCGGCCGCTTCAGGTCGGCTATGAGCGCACCGAGCTTACCCGCATCCTCGATCTCTACGGCCGGATGGTCGCGGCGGGGCACTGGCGCGACTATGCGATCCAGCTCGATGCCGACGCCGCGGTGTTCGCGGCCTTCCGCCGCGCCGCCGAGCGTCCCGAATACCGCATCGAGAAGCGCCCCGCGCTGCGCAACCGCCAGGGGATGTGGGCGCTGCTCAACGAAAGCGGCGTGGTGCTCAAGCGCGGGCACGAGCTCGGCCCGGTGCTCGCGCCGCTCGAGCGGCGGCTGATGAAGCTGGTGGGGGAATAAATTCCCCTCCCGCAAGCGGGAGGGGAGGCAGGTTCAGGCCATCGCCGGCTGGTGCGTCGGCGGCAGGCTGTCGGCCAGCCCGCCGAGCACGCCGACCACCGCGCGCCGCATCGGCTGCCAGAAGGCGGAGAGCATCAGCAGCGCCGATCCGATCACCAGCCCGGTGAGCGCCGCGCTCAGCTCGACCGCGCCGGTCGACTGGAACAGCGAATACATCGCCCACAGCACATAGGCCAGCGACGAGACCAGCAACGCGCGGCGATCGACCGCCAGCGCCACCAGCGCGAAGCCGATGTAGAGCGCGATCACCAGCGCCGCCATCGGCGCCTGGATCGCGCCGTCGAACACGCCGAGCATGTGGGAAGATCGGATGCGCGATCAGCGGCGCGGCGGCGAGGTGGAGCCAGAAGGCGACGTCCGAGCGGCGCGTGCGGCGCTCGAGATCGGACATGTCCCACCACATCGCCACCGCGAACACGATCAGCCCCGACGCGAGCAGCATCGCGTTGATCGCGTCCTTGGCGCCGGGCACGAGCGCGAGGATCACCGCGATCGCGATGCCGACGGCGGTCGCCGCGCCCACCGCCACGGTGATCGGCACCATGAACCGGCGCCAGTGGAGCCAGGTCGCCGCCGCGGTCAGCACGCCGACGATCGCGGCAAGCCCGCCGCCGAGCTGCTGGTTCTGCGCTGGGGTGACCGCGTGAATCTGCTCCGCGAGCCACGGCGCATTGGCGCCGAACACCGCCGAGAAGCCGACCAGCATGCCGCCCGCGAATCCCAGCAGCAGCAGGATGCTGGGCAGCGCCATCCGCCGCTGGCGGGTGAAATATTCGGCGAGCAGCCAGCTCACCGCCGCGACCGAGAAGCCTCCCGTCGCGGCGACGATCCCGAGCTCGACCGGCCCGCGCGGACCGCCGACGATCGCGTGCGCGACATAGGAGCCGATCCAGCCGACCGCGACCAGGATCAGCGTGGTCGCGATCGCGACGAAGATGTCGTTGAAGCCGGTCAGGAGCCGGAAGCTCTCCTCGTCGACTGCGGGCGTCGAGCGGCCCGAGGCGACGTGGTTGCGGAACGCATCGGCCGCCTGGCGGGTCAGAACCCCCGCCTCGACCGCATTCGCGAGATCGCTTTCGCTATACATGGAATCCTCCTCTGTTGGCGGAGCGATACCACGAGTGTATTAGTATAGCAATACGCCGATCCTCCCCGGAACGGGGAGGATCGCCACCCTATTGCAGCTTGCCCAGGATCAGCATCGTCTGCTCGGCGCCCGAATTGGGAACGATCTCCCCGGTGCGGTCGGTGATCTGCGCCCAGTGCGCGGCGACGCCCCTCGGGGCTCAGTTCGTCGCCGGTCAGCCGCACGCCCGGCGTCAGCGTCACATAGGCCGACTGGAACACGCCCGCGCCCGCGCCGACGATCGCGTTGGTCGGCGCGTCCTCGGAGACGAGGAACAGCGCGGCGGGCGCGACATTCTCCGGCGCGAAGGCCTTGAACGCCGCCTCGGGAAAGATGTCCTCGGTCATCCGCGTCCCCGCGACGGGGGCGAGCGTGTTGACGCGGATATTGTGCTTGGCGCCTTCGAGGTGGAGCGTCTTGGTGAGCCCCGCCAGCCCGAGCTTGGCCGCGCCGTAATTGGCCTGGCCGAAATTTGCCGTAGAGCCCGGTGGACGAAGCGGTCATCAGGATCCGGCCGTAATTGGCCTCGCGCATCGTCTCCCACACCGCCTTGGTGCAGTTCGCCGATCCGATCAGGTGGACATTGACGACGAACTCGAAATCGGCCGGCTCCATCTTGGCGAAGCTCTTGTCGCGCAGCACGCCGGCGTTGTTGATCAGGATATCGATCCGGCCCCAGCGCGCCTTGGCCTGGGCGGCCATCGCGACCATCTGGTCGTATTCGGTGACGCTGCCGCCGTTCGAGAAGGCCTCGCCGCCAAGCGCTTCGATTTCCTTGACCACCGCGAGCGCCGCGTCCGAATGGCCGGTCCCGTCGCGCGCGCCGCCGAGATCGTTGACGACGACCTTCGCGCCGCGCCGCGCCAGCTCGAGCGCATAGGCGCGGCCCAGGCCGCCGCCGGCGCCGGTGACGATGGCGACGCGGTCTGTGAAGGCGATGGTCATGGAAGCGCTCCCCGAACTATGGTGAGCGCCTCCCTAAGCCGTGCGCGGCCGGAGGGAAACCGGGGAATCGCCCCGATCGCCCTCGGTCCCCGGTCAGCGTCCGCCGCGCTGGCGGCAGTGATCGGTGACGGTCCGCGAACAGGGCGGATAGCTGGAGGGCGGCGAGGGCGGCGGCGGCGGGGTGTAATTGCCGGGGGACGACGACCGTGGTCGCGGCGGGCGGCGTCGCGTCGGTGGCCGGAGCCGGAGCCGGCGTCGTGTCGGGGCGTGGCCGGGGCGGTCTGCGGCGTGTCCGGCGTCGTCTGGGCGACGGCGACGCCGCTCAATGCCAGCGAGCCGGCAAGGATGATCCATTTCATGCGCGCTTCCTTGATCGAGTGTCTGCCCCCGAATCCCAACGCCGAGAGCGGCGAAGCGTTTGCGGCTCCGGCACGGTTCGTCGGCCTGAGCGCGCGATTCGGCGCTATCAGGCAGCACCGCGGTGAGATGCAGCCTGGCTGTTCCCCCGCCTTCGCCGGGGAACAGATGAAGTTCACTCCGGCCGGATCGTCGCTACGCTCCCGAATCGAGCGCGTAGCCGGCGGAGCGGACGGTGCGGATGATGTCGGGCTTGTCGCCGGTGTTGATCGCCTTGCGCAGCCGCCGGATGTGGACGTCGACGGTGCGCGATTTCGATGTCCGAATCATGCCCCCAGACGGCATCGAGCAATCTCTCGCGGGAAAAGACCCAGCCGGGATGCTCGAGGAAGTGCTTGAGCAGCCGGAACTCGGTCGGCCCCAGCGGCACGACCTCGCCGCCGCGGCGGACCTTGTAGCCCACCGTGTCCATCTCGATGTCGGCATAGGTGAGCTGCTCGCCGGCCAGCGCCGGGCGCACCCGCCGCAGCACCGCGCCGACCCGCGCCACCAGCTCGCGGGGGGAAAAGGGCTTGGTGACGTAATCGTCGGCGCCGGTCTCGAGCCCGCGCACGCGATCCTCCTCCTCGCCGCGCGCGGTGAGCATGATGATCGGCACGTTGGCGGTCTCGGGCATCCGCCGCAGCCGGCGGCACACCTCGATCCCCGAAAGCCCCTCGACCATCCAGTCGAGCAGGACGATGTCGGGGGTCTGCTCCTTGGCGAGCAGCAGCGCCTCCTCGCCGTCGGGCGTGTGCTTGACGTCGAAATCCTCGCGCTTGAAGTGATACGTCACCAGCTCGGCGAGCGCGGCGTCGTCCTCAACCAGCAGCATGCGTGCCCGGGCCATTCGTACGTCCTCAGTTCGGGCCGATTTCGGAAGTCTCGCGATCGGCGAGATAGCTTCCGGTGGCGGCGAAATAGACCATCTCGGCGACGTTGGTGGCATGATCGCCGATCCGCTCGATATTCTTGGCGACGAACAGCAGGTGCGCGACCTGGCTGATCGTGCGCGGATTTTCGACCATGAAGGTCACCAGCGTGCGGAAGATGCTGTCATAGAAATTGTCGAGCGCATTGTCGCGCTCGCAAACCGCCGCCGCCGCCGTGGCGTCGCGCGCGGAGAAGGCGTCGAGCACGTCGTGGACCATGTCGCTCGCCATCTGCGCCATCGCGGGGAGCAGCGAGACAGCCTCGATCCGGTCCTGCCCCTCGCCATGGATCATCGGCACGCGCTTGGCGATGTTCTTGGCATAGACCGCCGATCCGCTCGACCACCGCGGCGATCTTGAGCGCCGCCACCACCTCGCGCAGGTCGTCGGCCATCGGCGCGCGCAGCGCGATCACGCGCACCGCGAGCCGCTCGACCTCGGCCTCGATCGCGTCAATCGCCTTGTCCTTCTTGCGCACCTCGCGCGCGAGCACGGTATCGTTGCGCTGGAGCGCCTTCATTGCGTCGTGGATCGCCTGCTCGGCCAGCCCGCCCATCTGCGAGATCAGCGCGCGCAACTGCCCGATGTCCTGATCGAACACCTTGACGGTATGCTCGTGGGTCGTGGCCACCACCTTCGCTCCTACCCGTATCGTCCGGTGATATAGTCCTTTGTGCGCTCTTCGCGCGGATTGGTGAAGATCGCGTCGGTGGCGCCGTATTCGACGAGCTGGCCGAGGTGGAAGAAGGCGGTGCGCTGCGAGACGCGCGCCGCCTGCTGCATGTTGTGGGTGACGATCACCAGCGCATAGCGGCCGCGCAGCTCGTGGATCAGCTCCTCGATCTTGGCAGGTCGCGATCGGATCGAGCGCGCTGCACGGCTCGTCCATCAGGATCACCTCGGGATCCACCGCGATCGCGCGCGCGATGCACCAGCCGCTGCTGCTGCCCCGCCCGAAAGCGCGGTGCCGCTGTCGCTCAACCGGTCCTTGACCTCTTCCCACAGCCCCGCGCGCTTGAGCGAGCGCGCGACGATCGCCTCGAGGTCCGCCTTGGACGAGGCCAGCCCATGGATGCGCGGGGCCATAGGCGACATTCTCGAAGATCGACTTGGGAAAGGGATTGGGCTTCTGGAACACCATGCCGACGCGCGCGCGCAGCTGGACCACGTCCATCGCGCTCGAATAGACGCTCTCGCCGTCGAGCGTGATCTCGCCCTCGGACGCGCGCGATCGGGATGGTGTCGTTCATCCGGTTGAGGCAGCGCAGGAAGGTCGACTTGCCGCAGCCCGAGGGGCCGATGAACGCCGGTGACATTCTCCATGTCGATGTCGATCGAGACGTCGCGGAGCGCCTGCGTCGTCCCGTAGAAGACGTTGACGCGGCGCGCCGACATCTTGGGCGCGCGCGGATCGGCGGCGGCGGAAAGGGGCGGTCTCGGTCATCACCAGCGGGTCTCGAATCGGTTGCGGAGATAGATGGCGAGCCCGTTCATGGCGAGCAGGAACACCAGCAGCACGATGATCGCCGCGCTGGTCTTGTCGACGAAGCCGCGGCTGACCTCGTCGGACCACAGGAAGATCTGCACCGGCAGCACCGTCGCCGGATCGGTGAAGCCGCCGGGGGGCGTGGCGATGAACGCGCGCATCCCGATCAAGAGCAGCGGCGCGGTCTCGCCGAGCGCGCGCGCCATGCCGATGATCGTGCCGGTCAGGATGCCCGGAAGCCCGAGCGGCAGGACGTGGTGGAACACCACCTGCACCCGGCTGGCGCCGATCGCCAGCGCGGCGTCGCGGATCGAGGGCGGCACCGCCTTGATCGCGTTGCGGCTGGCGATGACGATCACCGGCAGGATCATCAGCGCGAGCGTCAGCCCGCCGACGATCGGCGCCGAGCGCGGCAGCATCGGCCCGATCGTCGCGCCGCCCAGCCACGCCGGCAGCGCGAAGGTGCCGAGGAACACCGCGAGCCCGAGCAGCCCGAAGATGATCGAGGGCACCGCGGCAATGGTTGTTGATCGAGGACCTCGATCAGCTCGGTCCAGCGGTTGCGCGGCGCATATTCCTCGAGATAGGACCGCCGAGAGCAGCCCCACCGGGAACGCCACCAGGAAGGTGACGAGCAGCGTGAGGATCGAGCCCTTGAGCGCTCCCCAGATCCCCACCGCGGTCGGGTCCGACGAATCGGATTGGGTCAGGAATCCTGAATTGAAGCCGCGCGTCAGCGCTCCGGAAGCGCGCAGGCGGGCGACGACGCTGCCGGTGTCGGCGGCGCCCTCGCCGTGGATCACGCGATCGACCTGCTCGGAGGCGGGAACGCGGATCACCGCCTTGCGATCGAGGATCGCGGGATCGGCGCGGATCGCGTCGCGCACTTTCTGCCACGCGCCGTCGGAAATCAGCGGCTCGCGGGTCTTGCCGAACGCCGCCTCGGCCGCCGCCTGGGTCTGGGTCGCGGCGGGCAGGCTCGGGTCGGCGAGCGCGGCGGGGTTCCCCGCCGCGAGCTGCGCGCGATCGATCTGGAGGTGCGCGGCGGGAAAGTCGAACGGCAGGGCAATGTCGGTCCGCACGAACCCCTGCACGCCGTTGAACGCCATCGTGAAGAGTAGATAGGCCAGGAACGCCGCCGAGAGCACCACCGCCGCGAAGCCGAGCGCGCGGAAGCGGCGCTCGGCGCCGTAGCGTCGGCGGATCCGGCGACGCATCGCGCCGGCCTTCCAGTCGGTGGGTTGGCGCTCGGGGCTATTCATAGGCCTCGCGATAGCGCTTGACGACACGGAGCGCGACGATGTTTGAGCAGCAAGGTCACCACGAACAGCGTGAGCCCCAGCGCGAAGGCGGCGAGCGTCTTCGGGCTGTCGAACTCGGCCTCGCCGGTGAGCAGGTCGACGATCTGCTTGGTCACCGTCGTCGCGCTCTCGAACGGGTTGAGCGTGATGGTGGCGGCGCCCGAGGCGGCCATGACGACGATCATCGTCTCGCCGATCGCGCGGCTGACCGCGAGCAGGATGCCCGCGACGACGCCCGGCAGCGCGGCGGGCAGCAGCACGCGGCGGATCGTCTCCGAAGTGGTCGCGCCCATCGCCAGCGAACCGTCGCGCATCGCGGTGGGCACCGCCGCGATCGAATCGTCGGCCATCGACGAGACGAACGGGGTGATCATCACCCCCATCACCAGCCCCGCCGCCAGCGCGCTCTCCGATGAGGCATAGGTGTAGCCGAGCGACACCGCGAAATCGCGCACCGCCGGCGCCACGATCAGCGCGGCGAAATAGCCGTGAACGACGGTCGGCACGCCGGCGAGGATCTCGAGGATCGGCTTCATCCACGATCGCACGCGCGGTGCGGCATATTGGGTGAGGTAGATCGCGCTCATCAGCCCGAACGGGATCGCGACGATCATCGCGATCACCGCGCCGATGAAGAAGGTCCCCCAGAACAGCGGGCACCGCCCCCAGCGACCTGCCGGGATCGTGCGCGTCGATCACCTGCGGGCTCCAGTGCGTGCCCAGCAGGAAATCGGTGGGTGGGACGACCGCGAAGAAGCGCAGCGACTCCCACAGCAGCGAGACGAAGATGCCCAGCGTCGTCAGCAACCGCGATCAGCGAGGCCGAGCAGCAGCAGCGCGATCACCACGCGCTCGACCTGGGTGCGCGCCTTGAAGCTCGCGCGGACGCGCGTGAAGGCGAAGGCGCCGCATGCGAAGGCGAGCAGGATCGTGATCGCGCTGCCGATCACGCCATAGCGCGTCCGCGCCGCCGCCATCGCCGGGGCAAGCTGCTCGGCGAGCGGGTTGAACGCGGGCTGATCGGGGTCGGCGGCGAAGTCGGCGCGCTTCGGCGAGCACCGTCGCGCGCTCGAAATCGAGCGTCGGCAATTGCGCCGCGGCGGGCGAGCGCAGCACTTCCTGCGAGACGAGCGCGGGGCTGACGCCGCTCCAGATGCTCAGGAAGGCGAGCGCTGGCAGCAGCGTCCACAGCGCACATACCAGCCGTGCTGGGTCGGCAGCGAATGGAGCCGGTGCTGGCGCCCGCGCCCGAACCCCGCCCGCGCGCGCGCCGCGCCGTCAGCCAGCCGATCAACCCCAGGCCGCCAAGCAGGAACAATAGCGCGTATGGATTCACGGTTATGCTGTCTTCGGCCCCGGCTTCATGGCCATGCCCTGCGCCGAGACGATGTTCACTGCAAGTCGGAAGGGTGAGCGCGGCCTGGGCGTCGATCGTGTATTTCGCGGCGCCGCGGGTCCGGTCGGAGGCAGGGATCAGCCCGTGCTTGGAAAGCTCGCCGCCGGGGCTCCACATCGTCGAATAGAGGTTGATGAAATCGGGCAGCCCGGGAATCGCCCTTGAGGTGGCGCTTCTTGACGTAGAGGTACAACACCCGCGCGCCGGGATATTGGCCGTGCGCGATCGTATCCGCGGTCGGGACCACGCCCGCCACCGGGATGCGTGGATGCGATCCTGGTTCTCCTCGAGATAGCTGTACCCGAAGATCCGACCGCGTTGGGATTGGTCGAAAGGCCCTGGACGATGACATTGTCGTTCTCGCCCTTGTCGACATAGGGGGCCGTCGTCGCGGATCTTGCGGCAGACGTCGTCGAACTTGGCGGGATCGCCGGCGTTCTTGAGCGCCTTGGCGGCGGGATAGGCGGCCTCGCAGCCCGGCTCCATGAGCAGGTCCATCAGCGAGACGCGCGTGCCGCTCGTCGAGGGCGGGCCATAGACCTGGATCGGGATCGCGGGCAATGACGGGTTGACCTCGTGCCAGGTCCTGGCCGTGTTGGGCTTGCCCATCGGATTGGCGGCGAGCGCCAGATAGATGTCCTGAGCGAGAGCTGGAGCTTGGGGCCGGCGTTCGACTGGGCGAGCGCGACGCCGTCGAGCCCGATCGGGATTTCCATCAGCTCGCCGGGGTGCTGTTCTTCTGGCAGGTCTCGAACTCGGCCTTGGAGATCCGCCGCGAGGCGTCGGCGATGTCGGGGAATTGCGAGCCGACCCCGGCGCAGAACTGCTTGAACCCGGCGCCGGTCCCGGTCGATTCGATCACCGGTGCCTTGCGGCCCGCGTCCTGCGCGTGGAATGCCTCGGCGACGGCCTTGGTGAAGGGATAGACGGTCGACGAGCCGACCACGCTGATCTGGTCGCGCGCGCCCGAGCCGCCGTCGCACGATGCCCAACGCGAGTGCGAACGCTGAAACGAGCGCGATTCGTGCGAGCATCGCCGCCTCCTTGCTGGATTGAGTCGGGAACGGCGGCCCAGCCGCACCCTCGCAGCCGGCTCTCCGGCAATAGCGTTACGCGATTATGACAGTCGGTAGGCCGGGAGCAATATCGTCACCGTCGTGCCCTTGCCGACGCTGCTGGCGATGTCCGATACGGCCGCGGTGGCGCTCGACGACGTGCTTGGCGATCGCGAGCCCCAGCCCGGTGCCGCCCATCGCGCGGCTGCGCCCCGAATCGACGCGGTTAGAATCGCTCGGTGAGGCGCGGGATATGGTCGGGCGCGATGCCCTCCGCCCTCGTCGCTGACGGTGACGCGCACCATCGCGTCGTTACCGGGCTTGAGCGCGATCGTCACCGGCGTGCCCTCGCGGCCGTATTTCATCGCGTTGCCGACGATGTTGTGGAGGAGCTGGCTGAGCTGCGCGCGGTCGCCGCGCACCGGCGGCACCTCGGCGAGGTCGAGCGAGAGGTCGTCGGCGCGGGGCTCGGCGCTGGCGGACAGCTCCGAGCGGACCTCCTCGATCAGCGCGCCGAGATCGACCGACTGATCGGGCGCGCGATACTTCTCCGCCTCGATCCGGCTGAGCGAGATCAGGTCCTCGATCAGCCGCTGCATCCGCCGCGCCTCGTCGAACATGATCTTGAGGAAGCGCCGTCGCGTCTCGGGGTCCTCGCCGGCCTCGTCGCGCAAAGTCTCGACATAGCCGAGCAGCGAGGCGAGCGGGGTGCGCAGCTCGTGGCTCGCGTTGGCGACGAAATCGACGCGGATGCGCTCGCTGGTGTAGCTGCCGGTGCGGTCGATCAGGTGGACGATGCGGCGATCGCCGACGGCGCGCACGCGCATCTCCCAGCGCTGGTCGCGCGTGCCGAGCCCGACGAGGTGGATCGGCGCGTGCGGCGCCGCGTCGGCGGGGCTGAGCAGTCGCTCGGCGGCTGCCGGGTGGCGGATCGCCATCCGCACGTCCTCGCCCAGGATGTGATGGCCGAGCAGCTCGCGCGCGGGCGGTTCGCCGCGACGACGCGGTTGCCGGCGATCACCAGCACCGGCTCGGCGATCGCCTCGATCACGTCGGCGGTCGGCGGGTCGCCCTGTTCGGGCGCGGCGGGCGGCGGCGGCGGCGCGATCTCGTCGCCGGCCGAAGCGATCAGCACCGCCGCGGAGGCGCAGACCAGCACCACCAGGCTCGCCTGGAAATCGCCGTTGAGCAGGAAGCCGGCGAGCGCCGCGACCGCCGCGACGGCAAGCGCCAGAAGCGCGCGAACTCCAAACAGCGATGACATCGCGCTCGTCTCTAGGCCGATGCGAGGCCCCGGGCGGTAGGGGGCGACCGATTTACGATTGCGAAAGGCGCCGGGGCGCCAGGAAGAAGGCGATATGGGCGATGAGACTAAAGGTCCGAAGGGCGACGCGCCGCCGCGCGCTGATGCTCGGCGCCGCCGGGGTTTCGGCGGTGGTGACGATCCGCCCGGCGCTGGCGCAGACCAGCGCTTCGGTGATGCATTGCTCGATCCCGGTGCCCGATACCGGCCGCGCCGGCAACTATATCGCCCCCGACGGCAGCCTGGTGCCCGCGGGCACGCCGGGCGCCTTCCCGGCGGCGGGGGGTCCCGTTTCAAGGCCGAGGACGTCAAGCGTGCGCTCGCCGGGGGCACGCTTCCGGGCACCGATTACGAGCGCAGCCCGCGCCTATACCAACTATATCCGGCGCCTCCAGTCGGGCACCAGCGGCTTCACCTGCTTCGCCTCGCTGCAGATGCCGCGCGGCTGAAGCCGTGGGCGATCCCCTGTATCGCGCCCCGCCCGCTGGAGCGCTCCGCATCCTCCCGCTCGACGCGCTGACGCTGATCTACCACCGCGCCTCGGGGATCACCCACATCGTCGACGCGCCGGTGCCGGAGATCCTCGACGCCTTGGCGGAGCGCCCGCTCGGCGCCGGGGCGCTGCTCGCGATCCTTGCCGATCGCTTCGACTTGGGCGATGCCGATCCGCTGTCGCTCGCGGTGCGGCTCGACGAGCTGGTCGCGGCGGGGCTGGTCGAGCGCTTTGTGAGGCACATCGCCAGCCTCCGCATCGGGCCGATCGGCTTCCGCGTCGGCTGCGATTGGCGCGCGCCGATCGCCGAACTCGAGCGGCTCTATGCCGATTACCCCAAGCCCGACGACGGCATCCCCGACTTCAACGTCCACCTCTTCGCCGCGCGGCCGTGGCGGCGGTTGGTGCGGCCGTCGGTTCGGATCGAGGCGATTTCGTGATCCCCGACGCCGCGCCGCTACCGCTCGCGCTGGGAGTGCTCGCCGCGGAGATGGGGATGAACCTGCAGATGGCGCTCGGCCAGCGGCGCTATCTGCTGCTCCACGCCTCGGCGGTCGAGCGCGACGGGCGGGCGCTGCTGATGACGGGCGCATCGGGGGGCGGGCAAATCGACGCTCGCGGCGCTGCTGATGGCGCGCGGCTGGCGGCTGATGGGCGACGAGTTCGCGCTCGTCGATCCCGCCACCGGACTGGTCCACGGCTTCCCGCGCCTCGTGAGCCTCAAGAACGAGGCGATTCCGGTGGTCGAGCGCGCGCTGCCGGGTGCGCGCTTCGGCGCGGTGATGGAGGGGACGCCCAAGGGGAGGCTGCGCCATCTCGTCCCCGAATGCGCGCGCCATCGCGGCGATGGCCGAACCCGCGCAGCCTGCGCTGATCCTGTTCCCGAGCTTCGGATTCGAAGCCGCCGAACGCGAGGTGATGCCGAGCGAAACCTTCGTCCGCCTCACCCAGGCCTCGACCAACTATGTCGCGCTCGGCGAGCGCGGGTTCGACGCGCTGACCCGGCTGGTCCGCGATGTCCCCGCGCACGCGATCGACTATCCCGACGCCGAGACCGCGATCGCCCAGGTCGAGCGGCTGTGGCGCGCGCCATGACCGACGCATCGATCCTCGTCCGCGCGCTGCGTGATCCGGCGTCGGTCACGGCGCTCGATGCGGCGGGCTGGACCGCGCTGCTCGCGATCGCGCGCGCCGAGCAGTTGATCGGCTCGCTCGCGCACCGCCTCGACGGGCTGCCGATGCCGGGCGCGGCGCGGCGGCTGCTCGCCGATGCGCGCGCCTCGGCGGAGCAGGGGAGGGTCGCCGCGCTGTGGGAAGCCGAGATGGCGCGCCGCGCGCTCGCCCCGCTCGCGATGCCGGTGGTGCTGCTCAAGGGCACCGCGTTCGTCGCCGCCGGGCTGGCGGCGGGGCCCGGATCGACGAAGCGGAAGCCGCGCTGCTCGCCGCCGGCTGGGAATGGGTCAAGCCCGACCCTTATGACGATTCCTATTACCGTCGCTGGATGCACGAGCTGCCTCCGCTGATCCACCGCGACCGCGACCGCATGATCGACGTCCACCACACGATCCTGCCGCTCACCGCGCGGATCACGCCCGACGCCGGCGCGCTGATCGCCGACAGCACGGCGCTGGAGAACGGGCTGCGAGGTCCTTTCGCCCGAAGCATGGTGGTCCATGCGGCGGCGCATCTGATCGCCGATGGCGATCTTGCCGGAGGTTGCGCAACCTCTGGGATATCGACCGGCTCTGCCGCGAGTTCGGCGACAGCAGCGCGACTATTATCTGAGCCTGTACGAAACCGGCGGCGTCGCACGGCCTGCTCGCGGCGGTGGTGCGCGCGCTGCGCCTGTCCGCATCAGCTCTCGCACGCCGTTGACGGGCCTATGCGGCGCCCATTCGGGTCAGCCTGGCGGAAAGACCGGCGGATCGGCGGCGTTTCGCCGCCGCCTGCTCGCGCGCGATGCCTGGGACGGCCCGCCCGCCGCCTGATCCGGCTCGCATTCTACATTCGCTCGCATTGGCTGCGGATGCCCCCGCCGATGCTCGCAAGGCACCTGTGGATCAAATGGCGCAAGCCGCGCCCTTGACCGGTCACGCGGCGCGCCGCGATTCAGCGTAACGCCGGACCGCGCGAACGGCGAGCAGCACAGCCGCGGATCACCGTCGCGGTGTCGGCCATCCAGTCCATGATGTCGCAATCCCGGTGGAGGGCCGGGATCGACTGGACCAACTCGGACCATCGCGCCGAGAAACGACAGCCGCTCGCCGATCCGCGCCAGCCGCGCCCCGGGATAGGCGCGCGCCGCCAGCACCGCGATCACCGCGAATGCGAGCCTATGCTCGAACATTGTCGCCGAACCGTTCGATCGGAAGGTGGGGCGGATGCGGCAGGAACGCCATCACCAGCGCGAGTGCGATCGCTGCCCATAGCGCGATCCGGTCGAGGCGACGGCTTCCCGTCACGATACCAGCCTTTCGAGCGCGGGCATCAGTCGTCGAAATGATCGATCACCGCATCCGCACCCAGTTCCTCGACCGGCTGCATCAGGAAGCCGAAGCTGACCGCGATCGAGGGGAATGCCCGCGATCCTGGCGGGCGAGGATATCATAGATCGAATCGCCGACGAACGCCGCGCGTCCGCCGCCGCACTGGCGGATCATCTCGCGGATCGGCACGCGCCGAGGGCTTGGAATTGCCCGGCCCCCATCGTGTCGCCGCCGATCACGCAGGCGAAGCGGGGTCGAGTCCGAGCGCGTCCACCAGCTTGACCGCCAGCCGCTCGAACTTGTTGGTGACGATCGCCAGGCGTCGCGCCCTGCGCGTCGAGCGCGTCCATCGCCGCGATCAGTCCGGGGAAGGGCGCGGTGGCGCGCGCGATATTGGCTTCGTAGAAGGTCAGCAGCTCCTCGGATAGAATGTGCGCCATCTCGGCGGGATCGAACCCGCCCGAAGCCTCGAGCCCCTGCTCGAGCATGTATTTCGCCCCGCGCCCGATCATCGGCCGGATCGCCTTGAGCGCGAGCGGCGCCCGCCCGACCAGCCCCACGCATGATTCACCGCGTCCGCCAGGTCGGCGCTGGTGTCGAACAGCGTGCCGTCGAGGTCGAACCCGACGATCTGGAAGGGGAAGTCCGCCATCCGCGCTCCGGTGCCAGCAACGCTATGGAATTGGCAAGACAATCATGGCAGGGCCACCTCGGACGGAGGGCCCATGACCGCATCCATCGCCGCGATCATCCTTGCCTGCGGCAAGGGCACGCGGATGAAATCCGATCTGCACAAGGTGCTGCATCCGATCGCGGGGCGGCCGATGCTGCTGCACCTGATCGACAGCGTCGCCGCGCTGGCGCCCGCGCGCACGATCGTCGTGGTCGGCGCGGGCCGCGAGCAGGTCGAGGAAGCGGTGCGCCCGCACGGCGCCGAGACCGTCCACCAGGGCCGAGCAGCTCGGCACCGAGCCACGCCGTCCGCCAGGCCCGAGCCCGCGCTGGCGGGGTTCGAGGGCGACGTGCTCGTCCTCTACGGGCGACGTGCCGCTGGTTCCCACCGCCACGCTGCGGCGGATGCTCGAACGGCTCCACGGCGCCCGACGCGCCGATCGCGGTCGTGCTCGGCTTCCGCCCGTTCGATCCCGCCGCTTACGGCCGGTGATCGCCGATCCGCAGGGGCGCAATCGTCAAGAAGGTCGAGTTCAAGGACGCCGATCCCGAGGAGCGCGCCGAGACGCTGTGCAACTCCGGCCTGATGGCGGTGCGCGCGGCGGATCTGTTCGCGCTGCTGGCGCGTGTGGGCAACGAGAATGCGGCGGGCGAATATTATCTCCCCGATATCGTCATGCTCGCCGCCAGCCGACGGGCGCCATTCGGCGGTGATCGAGACCCAGGCCGCCGAGGTGACCGGGGTCAACAGCCGCGGCGAGCTGGCCCGCGCTCGAGGCGCGAATGGCAGCATGCCCGCCGCGCGCGTGGCGATGGCCGAAGGCGCGACGCTGATCCGCGCCCGAGACCGTGTGGTTCGCTTATGATACCGCGCTCGGCCGGCGACGTGACGATCGAGCCCAACGTCGTGTTCGGTCCCCGGCGTGCGCGTCGCCGACAAGGTCGTGATCCACGCCTTCAGCCACCTGGAAGGCGCGCGGCTGGCGTCGGGCGCCTCGGTGGGGCCGTTCGCGCGGCTGCGCCCCGGAACCGTGCTCGAGGAAGGTGCCAAGATCGGCAATTTCGTCGAGACCAAGCAGGCGGTGCTCGGCGCGCGGCGCCAAGGCCAGCCATCTGACCTATCTCGGCGACGCAAACCGTCGGCGCGGGGGCCAACATCGGCGCGGGGGACGATCACCTGCAATTATGACGGCTTTCCCTCAAATATCGGACGCGTGATCTGGCGCGGGGCGCGTTCGTCGGATCGAACAGCGCGCTGGTCGCTCCGGTCAGGATCGGCGAAGGCGCGATCGTTGGCGCCGGATCGGTGGTGACGCGCGACGTCGAGCCCGATGCGCTGGCGCTGGCGCGGGGCACGCAGGAAGCGAAGCCCGGCTGGGCCAGGCGCTTCCGCGAGAAGATGGCGGCGAAGAAGGCGGCGAAGTGACGTAGCGCGCCTCCCTGCGGGGAGCGAGGGAGTAAGCTGGTATGTGCGGAATTGTCGGAATCCTGGGCAAATCGGACGTCGCGACGCGGCTGTTCGAAGGCCTCAAGCGGCTCGAATATCGCGGCTATGATTCGGCGGGCATCGCCACGCTCCACGACGGCGAGATCGACCGCCGCCGCGCCGAGGGCAAGCTCGTCAACCTCGGCCGGCGCCTCGCCCGAGGATCCGCTCCCCGGCACGATCGGCATCGCCCACACCCGCTGGGCGACGCATGGCGCGCCGACCGAGGACAATGCGCACCCCGCACATCCGTCGGCGACGTGACGATCGTCCACAACGGCATCATCGAGAATTTCAAGCCGCTGCGCGACGAGCTGATCGCCGTCGGCCGCACCTTCAGGAGCCAGACCGACACCGAGGTGGTCGCCCACCTCGTCGATCGCGAGCTGGCGCGCGGCAAGACCCCGCGGGAGGCGGTCGCCCGCGATCCTGCCGCGGCTCCACGGCGCCTTCGCGATGGCGTTCCTGTTTCGGGGCGAGCCCGATCTGCTGATCGGCGCGCGCCTCGGCGGCGCCGCTGACGATCGGCTATGGCGAGGGCGAGAACTATCTCGGCTCGGACGCGCACGCGCTCGCCCCGCTCACCCAGCGCATCGCCTATCTCGGACGAGGGCGACTGGCGTGCGTCAGCCGCGAGAAGATCGAGGGTGTTCGATCGCGACAAACCGGGCCGTCGAGCGCGCGATCGTCCCTTCCGGCGTGTCGCCGGAGGCGATCGACAAGGGCAATTATACCCGCAATTTCATGCTCAAGAGATCTACGAGCAGCCGGTGGTGGTCGCGCAGACGCTGCGCTCGTACATCCGTCCGGTCGAGCAGATGGTCGCGCTGCCCGACATGGCGTTCGACCAGAGCCGGATCGAGCGCGTCACGATCGTCGCGTGCGGGACCGCTTCCTATGTCGGCATGATCGGCAAATACTGGATCGAGCGGTTCGCGCGGCTGCCGGTCGAGGTCGATGTCGCCTCCGAGTTCCGCTATCGCGAACCCGATTCCTGCCGCCCTACACGCTGGGGGTCGTCGTCAGCCAGTCGGGCGAGACCCGCCGACACGCTCGCGGCGCTGCGCCACATGCGCGCGGGCGGCGTCACCACGCCGGGATCATCAACGTGCCGACCAGCTCGATGGCGCGCGAGGTCGACCTGCTGCTCTCGACCCACGCCGGCCCGGAAATCGGTGTCGCCTCGACCAAGGGCCTTCACCTGCCAGCTCGCGGTGATGGCGGCGCTGTCGGTCAATCTCGCGCGCGCCAAGGGGCTGCTCCCGCCGATCGAGGAGCGCACGATCGTCCGCCACCTGATCGAGGCGCCGGCCGCGATCAACGCCGCGCTTGCGCATCGACGCGGAGATCGCCGCGATGGCGCATACGATCGCGGGCGCGCGCGACGTGCTCTACCTTGGCCGCGGCCCCGAATATCCGATGGCGCTGGAGGGGCGCGCTCAAGCTCAAGGAGATCAGCTACATCCACGCCGAAGGCTATGCTCGGCGAGATGAAGCACGGCCCGATCGCGCTGATCGACGATACGGTTCCGCTGATCGTGCTCGCGCCCTCGGGTCCGCTGTTCGACAAGACCGTGTCCAACATGCAGGAAGCCAAGGCGCGCGGCGCGCGCGTCGTGCTGATCTCGGATGCCGAGGGGCTGGCGGCGGCGGGCGACGATGCGATGGCGACGATCGAGATGCCGAGCGTCCACCCGCTGATCCGCGCCGCTCGTCTATGCGGATGCCGGTGCAATTGCTCGCCTATCACGTCGCGGTCGCCAAGGGCACCGACGTCGATCAGCCGCGCAATCTCGCCAAATCGTGACGGTGGAATAGCTCAACGCAGGTAGCCGAGCACGTCCTCGGGCCGCTTGATGCGAGGCTCGTCGCCGTCGACCCTGGCGTATCCCATGCGCGGGATGTCCGCCTCGCGCCCATTTGCCGGGCGCGAGGTCATGGCACGCGAGCATATATTCGTTGGCTGCGGAAGTTTCGTAGCCCGCCAGGTTCGCGAGGCCGAGCAGCGCGGCGATCCAGGTCTTCTCGTCCTTGTCCCGGAAGACCAGCGCCGGGACGCCGTTTCGAACAGAGCGCGTAATCGGTCCTCGGCCGCCCCTCCCAGACGATGCGGACGCGCGGCGTGTAGCGCGTCGGCGCGCGCGGATATTCGTAGGTGGAGCGGCCGATTCGTGTCGTCACCTTGCGCAACGACCAGGATGCCGACGAACGCGCCGTCGAGATCGCCGTGAGTTGTGCCCATTGGCATTCGCCCTGGCGGCAACCCGAGGATCACGATCGGCGTGGGCAGGCGGGGCGCAGGGAAGCGATCCGGCGCCGACGCGGCCGGCAGCAGCAGGAAAGCGAGGGGCCACGAGCGTCTTCATGGGCGGCTCCTTCGGAATCGCAGCCTGCCCGCGCTGCCTGCCTTTGCGCAAGTCGCTAAGACGGCCGTCGCGCGCCCCGATCGCTCGAGCTTGCCCAGCCGACCCAGAAGCCGGCGATCGCCGAGCCGATCGCGCGGATCACCACCCATATACATCACCTGGCGATAGACGAAGCGCTGCGCGAGCAGCAGCAGCCCGGGGAAGCGGCGCTCGCGCTTCTCCATCGATAGGCGGCCCAGCCGCAAACCAGGTCGATCGCGGTGAACAGCAGCCAATAGACTGCCATCTTGCAGCACGTCGGTCTGGGTCTGTGCCCAGCCGTGCTGCGAGACGCGCAGCGCCGTCCCCGCGATCGACACGAGCAGCGCAAGATCGATCAGCGGCGAGATCGCCGCGAACAGGATCTGGAACAGCCAGGTCTGCGGGAAAGCCGACCAGCGCCCAGCCCGGCCGGCCGCCGATCGATCAGGATCGCGCGGTGCTTCCACAGGCATTGCAGCGTGCCGAACGCCCAGCGGAAGCGCTGCTTGGCGAGCGCGGCGAAGCTTTCGGCGCCTCGGTCCAGGCGACCGCCTCGACGTCATAGGCGACGCGCCCAGCCGTCGCGCTGGATGGCGATGGTGAGGTCCTGGTCCCTCGGCGAGCGTGTCGATCGGATAGCCGCCGACATCGTCGAGCGCCTCGCGCCGCCACGCGCCGACCGCGCCGGGGACGACCATCATCGCGTCGAACCGCGCCAGCGGCGCGCGCCGCTCGAATTCTGCGCGGTCACATATTCGATCGCCTGCCAGCGCGCGACGATGTTGACGCGGTTGCCGACCTTGGCGTTGCCCGCGACCGCGCCGAAGTCGGGATCGTCGAACCAGCGCGCCAGCCGTGCGATCGTCAGCGGCTCGAACTGGGTGTCGGCATCGAGCGCGACGAATGATCGGCGCGGTGGCGTGCTCGAGCGAGCGGTTGAGCGCCGCCGCCTTGCCGCCGTTGACCAGCGTCAGCAGCCGCACGCGCGGATCGCCGCCGAACGCCGCGGCGACGATTTCGCTGGTGCGGTCGCTCGATCCGTCGTCGGCAACGATCACCTCGAGCACGACATTCTCGCTCGCCAGCACGCCGCGCACCGATGCCTCGATCACGCGCTCCTCGTTATACGCCGGGATGATCACCGAGACGCGCGGCGGCTGCTCAGGCATCGGCGGAGGCGGGTTGCGGTTGCGGCCCGAGACCGCCAGCGCGGTCATCAGCACCGCGCGCCCCATGCCGAGCGCGATCGCGAGGAAGAACAGCCAGCGCAGCGCCCAGCTCACGTCGGCGACCACCTTGAACATGCCCACGTCGAAGCGGACCGCGGCGAGCTCGCTCGCCGATACGCGCGGCATCACCGCCTCGCGCGTCAGCCCCGCGAGCGTCGAGACCGGGACGAAGGTATAGCCCTGCGCGCGCAGCGTATCGATGATCCGCGGCAGCGCCGCCACGGTCTGCGACCGGTCGCCGCCGCCGTCGTGGAGCAGGATGATGTTGGTCGATCGATCGGGGTCGTTCTGGGTTCACTTGCGCGATCGTCTGGTCGACGATCGTATCGACCCCCGGCCGCTTCCAGTCGCCCGGATCGACGTGGAGCCCGACCACCGTATAGCCCGCCTCCTGTGCGAGCAGCGCGGGGCCGATCTCGTCGGCGGTGGTCGGCTCGGCGTCGCCGAAATAGGGCGCGCGAAACAGCCGCGTGCTGCGGCCGGTATAGGCCTCGACCAGCCGCTGGGTGGCGTTGAGCTCGATCCGCACGTCCGCGTTGGGCACCTGCGCCAGGTTGGGGTGGGTGTAGCTGTGGTTGCCGATCTCGAAGCCGTCGGCGTCGATCCGCTGGAGCAGGCCCTTGATATTCGATCGCATTCTCGCCGATCACGAAGAAGGTGCCGGGCGCCCGCTTCGCCTCGAGGATGCTGAGGATCTTGGGGGTCCAGTCGGGATCGGGGCCCGTCGTCGAAGGTGAGCGCGAGCAGCTTGGGCTTGCTGCCCGTCCGCGCGACGACATAGGGGGTGGGGAGCACCTGATAGGTCTCGCCGCGGATCAGGCCGTTGGCGGCGAAATTGAAGATGCGCGTGCCCGAATGCGGCGTGTCGGTGATGCGCAAGATCTCGCCCCGCTCCCTCGACGTCGGGGCTGCCGACCGGAGTGATCGATTTAGATCGGGCCGGGCGCTGCCTGCGTGCCACGCCGACAGCGCGCTCCACACGCCCGGATCCTCGCTCCCCAGCCGCCACAAGGCGACGCTGCCGACGCCGAGAGCGCGCGCTGCGCTGAGCTGGTTCCAGGTCGCGGCGGCATCGACCATCCAGACGGTGTGCTGCTCGCCATCTTCTTCATAGGCGAAGGTCTGGTTGCCGCTTTCGGGATCGAAGGTCGGCGTGGTGCCGCTGTCGTGCGCGGCGAGCAGCGCTTCCTCGATCGTCATCGCGTCAACGGTGGTGCCGTGCCAGTCATAGCCGTAGCTCGCCCAGCGCGACGATCAGCTTGGCGGACGGCACCTGCCCCAGCACGCGGCGGAGCTGATCGATGAACCAGGGCTGGGCGATCGGCCCGGCGGTGCCACCCTGCCAATGCTGGTCGTAATCCATCAGGAAGATGCGATCGGAGGCCGCGGCGATCGCGGCGACGGGCCAGGTCGGATCGTCGGCGGGAAATCGTCACCGTCACCAATTTGTCGAGCGCATCGAGCCGATGGTTGGTCTCGGCGATCAGCCGGCGATAGCCCTCGAGCGCCTGCGGGGGCAGGCTCTCGAAATCGAAGGTCACGCCGGCGGCGTGCTGCGCGTCGAGCAATCGCGACGATCTGGTCGACGAGCCGCGTGCGCGCCGCGGGATCGCGCAGCAGCGCCGCCGCGCCGGCGCCGTCCCATCGGCCGTTGGCGAGGTTCTGGATCATCGTCAGTTGGTGCGGCCGCGCCTCGGCGCTCGCGAGCAGATAGGCGAGGCGGGTATCGTTGACGATGCGCATCCGGTGATCGGGCCCGCTCACGGTCGATAGCGCCGCCACCACCCAGTCGAGATCGCCGAGATGGCGCCTCGAGCGAGTTCGCGCTTTCGCTGTCCCACGGCACGTAGAAGCCGACGGTGAGCGGCTGGCCGCCGGTCCCGGGCTTGCCGTGCGGCAGCCAGTTTGCGCACCGCCTGCAGGCCGTGGCGCACGCGATGCTTCACGCGCGCCACCTGCGCCGAGAGCGGCAGCGGCTGCGGCCCGCTCGAGCACCAGCGCCAGCGGCGAGCCGGCGGGCACGTTGACGATCGTCGTGGCGAAGGCGACCGCGGCGAGCACGACCAGCGCGATCGCGGTCACCAGCCCGCGCAGCGTCCAGCGCCGCCGCTTGCCGCTCGGATCGAAAAAGACTGGGCGATGGGTCATCGGGCGGCGCTCTTCCGCGCGTGCAGACGGCGGCGCTGGGCCTTTGCCACCAGCGTCGCGCGAAGTAAATCGTGGACCGGGGTCAGTCCAGCAGCGCCCCGCAGCGCGGCTTCGACCTGCGCCTCGCGATAGGGCTTCTCGATCAGCGGCGTCGTCTCGGCGAAGCCGTCGGGCAACGCGCCATAGCCGCTGGCGAAGGCGAACGGGATGGCGCGGGCTGCGCAGCATCTCGGCGATCGCGGTGCTGCGCTCGCCAGCGAGGTTGATGTCGAGGATCGCCGCGTCGAGCGCAGCGTTCGTCGCCAGCGCGAGCCCCTCCGCCAGCCGACTCGCGGGACCGATCGTCTCGCAGCCCAGCGTCTCGAGCAGGTCCTCGAGGCACATCGCCACCACCCGGCTCGTCCTCGACGACGAGCACCCGCGCGCCCCGCAGGCCGCTCATGCATCGACCTCGGGCAAGGGAGCGTCGACGGTGCAGATCAGGCCCCGCCGGCGCGAACTCGATCTTCACCGTCCCGCCCAGCTCGGCGGCGAGCCCGCGCTCGATCATCCGCGTGCCGAATCCCGCGCCGCCCCGGCGCGCGGGACCGGCGGCCCGTCGCGCTCGGTCCAGATCAGCGCCAGCCGGGGGCATATCATCCGCGCCGGTCCGCGCCCATTCGATCCTGACGCGCCCTTGAGATTGCGAGAGCGCGCCGTGCTTGACCGCGTTGGTGGCGAGCTCGTGGACCGCGAGCGCGAGCGAGATCGCCGTCTTGGGAGCGATCGTCAGATCGGGTCCCGCGAGATCGAACCGCTCGCCGCGGCCCGCGTGGGGCGCGACCCGCGTCGCCGATGATCCGGCGCATCGAGACCGGCCCCCAATGCTCGCGCGTCAGCAAATTGTGCGCCTCCGAAAGCGCCGCGAGCCGGCTTTCGAACGCAAGCCGCGTGGCGACCGGATCGGCGCCCCCCGCGGAAAAGTCTGCTGCGCGATGCCCTGGACGATCGCCAGCGTGTTCTTCACGCGATGGTTGAGCTCGTCGATCAGCAGCCGCTGGTGCGTCTCGGCGCGCTTCGCCTCGGTCATGTCGCGGCCGATCGCGTGGAGCCCGGTGGGCTTGCCCTGATCGTCGAGGTTGAGCCGCGAGTTGAGTTCCCAGATCAGCTCGCGTCCGTCGCGCGCGTGTACGCGTAGCGTCAGCCGCGTGGTGCCTCCCGTCGCGAGCTTCTGCTCGAGCGCGGCGCGGCTGATCGCGAACTGGTCGGCGTCCATGAAATCGCTCACCGGGCGGCCGATCACTTCCTCCTCGGTGAAGCCGAGCGCGGCGAGCACCGCCGGATTGACCGAAGTGACGCGCTGGTCGAGCGTGGTGGTGATCAGGAAGTCGTTCGCCCTGCTCGAAGATGGTGCGGAACCGCGCCTCGCTTTCGCGCAATTCGTCCTCGGCGTGCTTGCGCGCAGTGATGTCGAACGAGACCGGCCGACGAACCGGCTCGGGCGCCTGTCCTCATAGTCGATCCGCATGCCATAGCTTTGCAGCCAGCGCTCCTCGCCGGTGTCGGCGCGGCGGATGCGATAGTCGATCGTGTAAGGCACGCCCTTCTCGAAGCAGAGGAAGGCGTTGGCGCGCGCGTTGGCGCGGTCCGCGGGGGTCGATCCGCTGGAGCCAGTCGTCGACGCTGCCGCGCAGATCCGGGGTGCGCGGCAGGCCGAGCAGGTCGAAGCGGTTGGGCGACCATCCGCCGTCGAGCGTCTCGAGGTCGAGTTCCCAGGTCGCCATCCCCGCGCTTTCGACCGCGAGGCGCAGGCTTTCCTCGCTGTTGCGCAGCGCGGCCTCGGCCGCGCGCCGCTCGGTGATGTCGAGCGTGACCGCGAGCACGCCGAACGGCTCGCCGTCGGGCCGGCGGATCACCGACAACCGAATTGTTGACCCAGACGATCCCGCCGTCCTTGCGGATGTAGCGCTTATCGTGCGTGTAGGGCGTGCCGTCCTTCACCGCGCGCTCGAACATGTCGAGGTTGCGCCCCAGATCGTCGGGATGCGTGATCGATTGCATCGTGCGCGCGAGCAGATCCTCGCGACTCCACCCGGTGATCTCGCAGAAGCGGTCGTTGACCAGGGTGAACCGGCCGTCGAGATCGACCTGGCCGAATCCTGCGGTCGCCTGGTTGATGAACGCGGAGAGCTGCGCCTCGCGCTCGCGTAGCGAGAGCTCGGCTTCCTTGGCCTCGGTGATATCGTGCGCGACGCCGATGAAGCCGATGTGCCGCCCCTTCGGCATCCCGGCGCGGCTGCGAGGTCGAGTGGAGCCAGCGCCACGCGCCGTCCTTGCGCCGATAGCGCCCGTCGAGCTCGAAGGTGGCAAGGCTCGCCTCGCCCGCGATCGATTCCGCGAGCACGCGCGCCGCGTCGGCGGGGTGGATGATCGTCCGCCAGTCGAAATCCAGCGCCTCCTGATAGGAGACGCCGAGGAAGGTCGTGTAGGCGCGGTTGACGAAGCTGCGCCGCCGATCGAGCCGCGTCACCCACACCGCCACGGGCGCGCTGTCGGCGATCAGCCGGAACTCGTCCTCGCCCACCGGCAACGGCTCGATCTCGTGAGGGGGCACGTCGGGCATTGCGGTGCGACCCTAGTCGCAACGCCCGGCGAATCAACGACGAAACCGTCCTTGGTTCATCTGCGCCGCGAGCCGCGTCGGCGCCTGGTCAGGCGCGCCGCATTGCGAGCACCGCCTCGGCGCGGCGCAGATGCGGGAGATCGAGCATCGCGCCGTCCAGCCCGATCGTGCCCGCCCCCGCATTCGCGGCGAACGCGGCGACGATCCGCTCGGCCTGCGCGATCTCGGCCGCGGACGGGCTGAAGGCGCGATTGATCACCGCGACCTGATCGGGATGGATCGCCAGCATTCCGCGAAACCCCGCGCGTCGCGCGTCGCCCGCCACCGTCTCCAGCCCGGCCAGATCGCGGAAATCGCCGTGGATCGTCTCGATCGGCGCGACGCCGGCCGCCGCCGCGCCCATTCAGGCACAGCGAGCGCAGCAATTGGTAGGGCCGCATCATAGGCGCCGCTCGCATCGCGATTGTGCGTCGCGCCGAGCGCGGTCGCGCTGTCCTCGGCGCCCCCAGCTCAGCGCCGCCAGCCGGGGTGTTCCGGCATAGTCGCCGAGCCCGAACATCGCCTGCGCGGTCTCGGTCGCCAGCACCAGCGTCGCGATGCCGCCGATCGGGATTCCGGCGGCGGCCTCAAGCGCGGTCAGATAATGGTCGAGCTGATCGGCGTTGGCGCGCGTCGCCTTGGGAAGCATGATCCCGTCGGGCCGCGCGGGCACCACCCGCCGCCCAGATCCGCCAGCGCATACGCGCCGTCGAGCGGATTGATCCGCACCCATTGCGGCTGCGCGCGCTCGGCGGACCGCAGATGTTCGGCGACGAGCCCGCGTGCCTCGGCCTTGTTGGCGGCGGCGAACCGAATCCTCGAGATCGAGCAGCACCAGGTCCGCGTCGCTCGCTCCCGCCTTGGCGATCTTGCGTGATGAATTCCCCCGGTGCGAACAGTAGCGATCGGGCGGTGAACGGCATCGGCTTCTCCGGCATGGGGCTGGCGAAGGCTTAGGCCGGGCGCGGGTTGGCGTAAACGGGGGGGAGGGTTGAGCCGAAGCCGCAGGGGGGATCGTGCGGCTTCGGCTCGTCCTGCGGTTCTGTTCCGGCGGGAAGCAGAAACCGATACGCGAAGGCGTACTCGGAGGCACCGGGGCCCGGGGCCTCCGCGGAGCGCTTTACCCGCAATTAACGGCATCCAGATACTCCGAGGAAATACTCTAAGGGGGGTAACTGGACGGTGCGCATTCTCATCGTGGACGACGAGCCGGCGATGCACGACTCGTATCGCCAGTGTTTCGGCGGTTCGGGCGGCGCCGGCAGCGGCGCGGCGCTTTCGGCGATGGCCGCCGAGCTCTTCGGCGACGACGAGGGCGAGGTCGTTCCCGCGGACGGCCCGGTCGCGTTCGACTTGCGTCCACAAGATGCAGGGCCTCGACGCCGTCGCGGCGGTCGGGGATGCGGTCGAGACGGGCGAGCGCTTCGCCGTCGCCTTCATCGACGTGCGCATGCCCCCCGGCATCGACGGCAAGGAAACCGCCAAGCGCATCCGCGAGCTCGATCCCGACATCAACCTGGTGATCGTCACCGGCTATTCGGACTTCTCGCCGCTCGACATCAGCCGCGCCGCCGGCCCCGCCGACAAGATCTTCTACATCGCCAAGCCGTTCCAGGCCGAGGAGGTGATCCAGACCGCGACCGCGCTCGGTCACCGCTGGCAGGTCGATCGCGAGCTCGGCAATCGCGCGCGAGGCGCTCGCCGAGAAGATCGAGCTGCTCGAGGAGCAGAAGCTCGAGCTCGCCGCGATCGAAATCCAAGGCCAGCCACATGGCGCACCCACGATTCGCTGACCGACGCGCCCAACCCGGCTCGCCTTCCTGCGCGCGCTCACCGAGCATGTCCGCGGCCAGGATTGCTTCGCGATGGCGATGATGGACCTCGATCGGTTCAAGATCGTCAACGACAACCTTCGGTCACCCTCGCCGGCGACGAGCTGATCCGCCTGGTCTGCGAGGTCCTCCAGGAAAACGTCGGCGACGACGGCATGGTCGCGCGCTGGGCGGCGACGAGTTCGCGATGCTGATGAAGGTCAGCGGCGAGGACGAGGCGACGATGCGCTGCGAGCGGCTGATCAAGGCCTGCTCGACCAGCTTCAAGATCCTCGGCCACTCGGTCCAGGCGAGCGCCTCGATCGGGCTGGTCGTCGCCGATCCCGCGGTCACCCACGATCCGATCGACGTGATGCGCCGCGCCGATCTCGCGCTCAACGAGGCCAAGCGGCAGGGGCGGGGGATCGTGCGCGTGTTCGACGAGAGCATGGACGAATCGATCCGTTTTCCCGCCGCCAGATCGAGAGCGGGCTCAGCCAGGCGATCGCCAATGGCGAGCTGCGGCTGGTCTATCAGCCTGATCGTCGGGCGCGAGGCGCTCGAGGTGCTCGGCTTCGAGGCGCTGCTGCGCTGGACCAGCCCCGAATATGGCGTGATCCCGCCGGGGATGTTCATCCCGATCGCCGAGGAATCGAACCTGATCCACGAGCTCGGCGACTGGGTGATCGACGAGGCGGTGCGCACGCTCCAGACCTGGCCGGGGCAATATGTCTCCGGTCAATTTCTCGCCGCGCCAGTTCCGCCGCACCAATTTCGTCGGCCATATCGTCGAGCGCGTCCAGCACAAGGGGGTCAGCCCCACGCGCTTCCAGATCGAGATCACCGAGACCGCGATCTTCGACGATGTCGAGCGCGCCCGCCGACACGCTGTTCCGCCTGCGCCAGAATGGGCTTCCGCATCGCGCTCGACGATTACGGGACCGGCTATTCTTCGCTCTACAACATCCGCAAGTTCGCGCTCGATTGCCTCAAGATCGACCGCAGCTTCATCGACGGGATGGGCAAGGAGCGCGAGAGCGCGGCGATCGTCCATTCGATCATCCACCTCGGCCGCGCGCTGGGGCTCGAGGTCGTCCGCCGAGGGGGTCGAGACCGCGGTGCAGCTCCAGGCGCTTCGCGTCGCCGGATGCAGCCATCTTCAGGGCTATTATCTCGCGCGCCCCGATGGCCGAGGAAGACGCCTTCGCGCTCGCCGAGCAGCGCTTCATGGGGGACTACGCACCGCTTCCCGCACTCGAGACGGGTGACGGGACCAACGGCTGATGGTCGCGCGCCGTGCCGGACCGCTCGCGAGACGCTTGTTGGCGCCGAAGTCGCTCGGCGCCAAGCTGGTCCTGATCCTGACCGGCGTGGGGCTGATCGGCGCGATCGCGCTGACCGCTGCTGCTCGCGATCGTCATCACCCCGAGCTTCAACCAGCTCGAGCATGCCGCGGTCACCGGCGACGTCGAGCGTCACCCGCGCCGCGCTCGGCGAATATGCCTCGAAGGTCGAGCATGCTGTGCGCGATTATGGCGACTGGAACGACAGCTACGCCTATATGGCCAAGCCCAGCCGCGCGTTCGAGCAGGAGAGCTTCTCGACGCTGGCGATGCCAATCTCGCGGTCAACGGGATGGCGTATGTCGGCGACGACGGCCATATCGTCATCGCGCGCTGGATCGACCTGCAGAGCCAGGCCGACGTGCCGGCGCTGCGCGAGGCGCCTGACCGGGGCGATCCGAGGCATCGATCTCGCGCACGCGCTCGATGGCCGCAGCTCGGCCAGCTTCTATGCCCGCATCGACAATACGCTCGCGGCGATCGGCGTCGCGCGGTACGCCGCAGCGACGGCAGCGGAGTGCCGCGCGGCTATGTATTGATGGCGCGCACGATCGGCTCGGCGCAGCTCAGCACCTTGCTCCAGCTCAAGGCCGGGCTCGACCTTGCGCATCCCGTCGCCGACGTGACGATCGTGCCCGAGGCCTCGATCACCCACATCGCCGTGCCGATCGCCGGCGCCGACGGCCGCTCGGTCGCCCACCGCCTCGTTCACGATCGCGCGCGATCTCTCACTGCTCGGCCAGCGCATGCTGGTGCTCGCGGTGATCGGATCTTCGCTGCTGCTGATCGTCGTGCTGTGGGTGCTGCGGCCGGATGATCACGCGGCTGGTGCTTGCGGCCCGCTCAACCGCGTCGAGCGTCATATGGGCGTGGTGCGCGTCTCGGGCACGCTCGGGCTGCTCACCGAGGCGCCGCGAGCCGACGAGATCGGCAGCCTCGTCACCAGCTTCAATTCGATGCTGCGCCAGCTCAAGGACCTGCGCGAGCAGCTCGAGGTCCAATCGTTCACCCTCGGCCGCAGCGAGAGCGCGGTCGCGGTGATGCACAATGTCCGCAACGCGCTCAACCCGATCAGCACGATCCTCAGCCAGGGGCTCGGCCGCTCGCCGGTGCTCGATCGCACGACGATGGACAAGGCGCTCGCCGAGCTTGCGCGCGGCGACATTCCCGACGCCCGCCGGCAGAAGCTCGTCGCCTTCCTCGCCGCCGCCGCGCACGCGGTCGACGAGGAGCGCGAGGATCGCCGGCACCAGCTCGAGCTCGGCCGCACCGCGCTGCACCATGGTGCTCGAGATCATCGGCCAGCAGCAGGAGGTCGCCAACGAGCGGCCCCAGCTCGATGCCTGCGACATGTCGGACATCGTCGCGCAGAATGCGACGATCGCGCGTTATTCGGGCGAGACCCTCGATCGCGTTCAGCTTCCCGTCGACGCCGCATTGGGTGCTCGCCAACCGCGTGATCCTGAGCCAGGTGATCGGCAATCTCTTCTCCAACGCCGCCGAGGCGATCACCGCGGCGGGGCGCAACAGCGGCAGCATCGCGGTCTCGATCCACGAGAAGGAGGACCGCGTCGAGGTCGTCATCCGCGACGACGGCGAGGGCTTCGATCCGACAACCGCGCCGACGCTGTTCCAGCGCGGTTTTTCGACGCGCCCGCACAAATCGGGCGGGCTGGGGGTTGCATTGGTGCGCCAATTCGATGGTGGCGATGGAAGGCGCGCTCGAGCTGCGCAGCGAGGGCAAGGGGCACGGCGCGCGCGCGGTGCTGACGCTCAAGGCCGCGCCGATGCTCGCGGCCGAGAAGGAGTTGGCGGCTTAATCTCCCTCTCCCCCAGGGAGAGGGAATTTCAGCCTAGCTCGCCTTCTTCACGATCCCCGGCTTGCGCGTCACGTCGTCCTTGCGGCGCAGATAGGGCGCGACCAGGTTGCGCGCGCGGAAACCATTCCTGCCGGTCGGGATCGAGCGAATCGAAATTGCCGATCACGCGCCGGCACTCCGATGCGCGGCACTGGCAGATCATGTTGCCCAGTTCGATTCTCTGAGCGTCGTCGAATAATCCCAGGTGATCTCCTCGCCGGGCGGGATCGCGCGCACCGCCACCAGGAACACGCCGGCGTCGGTGAAGCGCAGCCGGCATTGGGCGCGCAGCTATGGTTGACCAGATCATCGATCCGGCCAGAGGGGCCCCATATAGTGATCGGGAGTCACCTGGACGAAGCGGTCGCCGCGCCCGCGCATCAGGTTCGGCACCTGATCGGCGCGGAACCGGCCGGCCGGTGAACTCGAGCAGCGTGTCGCCCTCCGCGAACGCCGCGGCGGCGAACACCGCCTTGCCCAGATGGGTCTCGTCGACGCGAACAGGTTGGTCGCGGGCCGATATTTGTCGAGCAGGAACAGCCCGCCCCGGCGCACGCCGAGCGAGCGCAGCGGATTGATCGTCGCCAGCCCGATCAGGAACCAGACGCTGGCATGGCACAGCAGTTCTACCACGACATAGGCGAGCTCGGCGAAGCCGGGATGGCTCGCGCGCACCGCGAGCAGCAAGGTCGCCAGGTCGCCGAACGTCCACAGCCCCCACGCCGGCGAGCGCTCGCGCGCACGATCGCGCCACACCCCCGCCCAGGTCGGCCAGAAGCTCACCGGCACACGCCGCCACCACCAGCATGTGCGCCCAGAAGGCATCGCGGAACACCAGCCAGACGATCAGCGCGGTCATGCACGCGGCGATGCAGAAGGTCTCTGTGTCCGAAGGCGGCGCCCAGGACGAGCGGCGCCAGATCCCGAGCGTCACCGCCGCGCACGCCAGCGCCGACATCGCGAATACCCATCCCTGCGGCGCGCCAGGGTTGACCGCGGCATAGGTGAGCGCCTCGAGCCCGGTCGCCGCGCTCCAGATCAGCCACGACGCGCGATTGGGCCGCACCAGCTGGCGGCGCAGCCCGGCCATGTAGGCCGCATAGCCCGAGAAGCCGAATCCGATCGCGAGCAGGAACCAGAAATTGAATGCCAAGGCCGCCCCTCCCGAACGCGGCGTTTACCATCTCGGGCCGAGTCCGTCTATGCGCGACTCGCGGTGAATCCGCGAGTCGCGGGGAATTCCCCCGGGGCGGTCAGTAAGCGTTCGGGTGGATCAATACGCGGAAGGTCATCAGCAGGATCTTGATATCCCGCCAGATCGACCAGTCGTTGAGATATTCGAGATCGGCTTGCAGCCGATCGGTCAGATCACTTTCGCGCATCGTCGCGCCGCGATAGCCCCGGATCTGCGCCAGCCCGGTCAGCCCGGGTTTGGCGGCGTGGCGGTGCCAATAACGATCGTCGATTTCCCAGAACAGCTTGTCCTCGGCGCGCGATCCCAGCGCATGCGGCCTCGGGCCCACGACGCTCATGTCGCCGAGCAGCACGTTGAAGAGTTGGGGGCAGTTCGTCGATGCTGGTGCGCCGGATGAAGCGGCCGACCCGGGTGATGCGATCGTCGTCGCGCTGCGTGGAGGTGTTGCCGAGCCCGTCGCAGTTTTCGGCGGCCATGCTGCGGAACTTGAGCATCTTGAACATGCGGTTGCCCAGCCCGATGCGGGTTTGGACGAAGAATACCGGCCGGCGCTCTCGAGCTTGATCAGCACCGCGGTGGCGATCAGCGCGGGAGCGAGCACGATGAGCATCGCCGATGCCACGGCGATATCGAACAGGCGCTTCAGGAAGGAATCGAATTTCGAAAGCGGGCCGTCGGCCACCACGATCGTCGGCGCGCCGCCCCAGTCGCCCATGCCGAGCGGCGCGAGTTGCGACAACTCCGGGGCAAGGATTTCGCTCTGGATCCCCGCGCCCTTGAGCAGCCGCACCCAGCCGAGCCGCCGGTCCGGCGAACAGGCCACGACGACGCGGTCGACATCCTGGAGCACCTTTGCCAGCCGATCGTACATCCCCCGGCGAATCGTGCGACGGATCGAGCATGTCGTCGGCCGCGATCACGAGCGAAAAGCCGTTCGGGTCGATCGTTCGCGATCCATCGGTGATCAGGACCACGCTATAGGGGTTGCCACCCACGATCTCGCGCGCCTTGCGCAGGAACAGGTCGCGCGACAGCGCCAGGAAGACGACGCTCGCCCCGGTCCCGATGCTGACCGTGACGCGCGAATAATTCTCGCTCGCCTTCAGAAAGAAAGCGACCAGCATGATCGTGCCCGCCGCAAGAGCGAATGCCTGCAGCGAACGCATCACGCCCCGGCCGGGGGCCTCGATGACATCGGTCGCATAGGCATGCGCGTTGAGCGCGGCGCCGACATACACCGGCGCAAACACCGATGCCGTGAAGAGCCATTGCTCGGGAACCGAGCCCGGCGGATAGATCAGGCTGGCGACGAAGAAGCCCGCGAAGATGCACGCGGTATCGAGCGCAAGCAGACCTGGCATGCAAACGCGCGCGCAGTTTGGCACGGCTCGGCTGCCACCGCGTCCACTTCGAATCCGCGCCGACGGTTGCAGTCCTGATCGTCCCAAATTCGAGATTCACGATGCCCCCTCAATGTGGCGAATCGCCAAGCATCCTGATGCGACCCTACGCCTCCCGGGCCGCCGCTCCAAACCCTTCAAAGTTGCAGTGCAGCATTGCGTCGCTTTCGATGCACGATTCGCCTCTCCCGGCGGGCTTGCAAGGCGACGTAACCGGCGGTCGACGCGGTGTTCCGTCGCCCCGCAACATCCGCGCAAGCGCTTATTTTGCGCTGGATTTTCCAACGCCAATCACGCGCAGGCCGGCGCGGCGCGCCTCCGCGGGCGTGTAGATGTTGCGCAGGTCGATCAGCAGGGGCTGCGCGAGGATCTTCGCCATGCGCGCCAGGTCGAGCGCCGCGAAAACTCGTCCCATTCGGTGACGATCACCAGCGCATCGGCTCCTTCGGCCGCGGCATAGGGGCTCTCGGCGAACTCGAGCTTTGGCGAGCATCGACCTTGCCTGCTCGACGCCCTCGGGATCATAGGCGCGGACGCTGGCACCGCATCCTGGAGCGCGGCGATCACCGAGAGGCTCGGCGCGTCGCGCATGTCGTCGGTGTTGGGCTTGAAGGTGAGGCCGAGCACCGCGGACGGTCTTGCCGCGCACGTCGCCGCCCATCGCCTTGATCACCTTGCGCCCCATCGCGCGCTTGCGCGCGTCGTTGACCTGCAACCGTCGCCTCGACGATCCGCAGCGGCGTATCGTTGTCGGCGGCGGTCTTGAGCAGCGCGAGCGTGTCCTTGGGGAAGCAGGATCCGCCATAACCGGGGCCCGCGTGGAGGAATTTCGAGCCGATGCGGTTGTCCATCCCGATCCCGCGCGACACCTCCTGCACGTCGGCGCCCACCTGCTCGCACAGGTCGGCGATCTCGTTGATGAAGGTGATCTTGACCGCGAGGAAGGCGTTGGCGGCATATTTGATCAGCTCGGCGGTGCGCCGCCGGTAAACAGGATCGGCGCCGACTGGTTGAGCGAGAGCGGACGGTAGATGTCGCGCATCGCCTGCCGCGCGTCCTCGTCGTCGGTGCCTACCACGACGCGATCGGGGGCGCTTGAAGTCGGCGATCGCCGCGCCCTCGCGCAGGAACTCGGGGTTCGAGACGACCTTCGCGCCGCTCGCCGGCGCGACCTCGGCCAGGATCCGCTCGACCCTCGTCGCCGGTTCCCACCGGAACGGTCGATTTGGTGACGATCACCGCGGGGCTTGGTCAGCGCGGCCGCGATTTCCGCCGCCGCGGCGAAGACGTAGGACAGGTCGGCATGGCCGTCGCCGCGCCGCGACGGCGTCCCCCACCGCGATGAACACCGCGTCGGCGTCGGTCACGCCCTCGGCGAGATTGGTGGTGAACGACAGGCGGCCCGCGCGCACGTTCGATGCGACCAGCTCGGCGAGGCCGGGCTCGTAGATCGGCATCACATTCTGGTTGAGCAGGTCGATCTTGCGCGCATCCTTGTCGACGCACACCACATCGTGGCCGAAATCGGAGAAGCAGGCGCCCGAAACCAGCCCGACATAGCCCGTACCAATCATCGCAATGCGCACGCGAATCCCCTGGAAGCGTTACAACAGGAACCGGGGAGCCTTAGCGCAGTCGCGCGCTCGAAACAAACCATGGCGGCGTGGGGAGGCTGGTCATGGCGGACGGGGTGGCCGGGCGAAGCGATCGCCTCGGCACGGCCCGAATCAAAAAAAGCCGCCGGCTCGGGCCCGCGGCTCTGGAAAAACCGTCCGGGCCGGTCAGCGCGTCTTCACTGCTGAAGTCGCTCCACCGCCGGCCCGGAAGTAGGATCGGTTAGATCGGGCGAATGTCGTCGCCCTGGGTCCCGTCCTTGAAAAGAAGGTTGAACGCAAACATCGTAGTCTCCCATCGTGCGCAGTGATGCGCGATTCGTTGGTTAACCGAAAATTAATAGTGAATCAACCGCGGTTCTCCCCGCTACGGGTTTGTCCGGAGGCGCGGGCAAGCAGACTTAACCCTTCTTTCAACGCTGTGGCGGTAGGACTTGCGGGCGATGTCGGCAAGGATCGAGCCCATGGCGCCGCCCGAAGGCGCAGCCCCCGCCGCGGGCGGAAATCCGTGCGCTTGGCGCGAGGGCCCGAGCCAAGGGGGCGCGCGCGCTGCGCGCGGAGGCTCCTTTCACGCCGACCCCCGCCGCGTCCTGCCGCCCCTCCGGCGAGCCGGATCGGGCGTCGGGCCGGTTTCGGCCGCCCCGGCGGCGGGCGCCGGCCCGAGGGTCGTTTTCTGGCGCCTGCTCTGCCTGTGCGAGATCGGCAATTTCGCGACGCTGCGCCGCCATCTCGGGCGTTCGCGCGCCGATGCGCTGGTGCTCGACGTCGCCGCGCGTATCACCCCAATTGTGCCCGGACGTCCGGATCGTCGCGGCGGGCCGCGCGATCGTCGAGATCGCGTTCGAACGCGACACGCCCGAGGCTGGCGCCGCCGAGATCGATCGGGTGCGCAAGGCTTTTCTCCGCGCGCTCGATATCGATGGAGAGATCTACAAGCTGCAGATGTTCTTCGGAATCGCCGCGGCGCCATCGAGCGAAAGCGACGAGGTCCGCCTCGCCGAAGCCGCCGAAATCGGCGCTCGACCATGCCCGGCAGGACGGCCGGGTGGTGATGCTCGATCTATCGCGCGCCCGATCTGGCGTTCGACAAAGCTCACACCTTGATGCGCGAGCTCCCGCGCGCGATCGCCAACGGCGAGATGTTCCTCCAATACCAGCCCAAGGTCCAATGTCCGCCGCCAGGAGATCGCCAGCGCCGAGGCGCTGATCCGGTGGCAGCATCCGGTGCGCGGGCTGATCCTGCCGGGCGATTTCATCTCGGTCGCCGAGCAGGCGGGCGAGATCGGCGCGCTGACGCTATGGACGCTGCGCCAGGTGATCGCCGATCAGCAACTGCTCGCCGCCGACGGGCACGATCTGCCGCTGTTCATCAACATCTCGGGACAATTGCTCGCCGACGCCACGTTCGTCGCCGAGGTCTGCGACATCATCAAGGGCAGCGAGGCCAAGATCGGCTTCGAGATCACCGAGACCGCCGTCATCCGCGATCCCGAGAGCGCGATCCGCCATCTCCAGGTGTTCGCCGACATCGGCGTCACGCTGGCGATCGACGATTACGGCGCCGGGCTGTCGTCGCTCGCCTATCTCAAGCAGCTCCCCGCCAAGGAACTCAAGATCGACAAGATGTTCGTGATGCAGCTTACGAGCAGCACCGCGATCCCGCTGATCGTCCGCTCGACGATCGATCTGGCGCATGCGCTCGACATGGAAGTCACTGCCGAGGGCGTCGAGACGCCCTCCGCGCTCGCGCTGCTCAGCGTGATGGGATGCGACATGGTCCAGGGCTTCCTGATCTCGCGCCCGATCGGCATCGACGCCTTCCGCAACTTCCTCGCCGACGATGCGCACATGTCGTCGACCGGGAATTCGCAATCCACCTTCATTCGCCCCGAAAGCTTCTGGAAGCGCGCCTGATGCGCGCGGCGCGGATCCTGTTGCAGGTGGCGCTGGTCCTGGTCGGTTGCGCGCCGATGGCGCCGGGGGTCGCCGCTCCCGTCGTGACCGCGCTTTCCCCACGTCGAATGCCGTGCTGGAGCGAGCACGGACGGCGATGATGTCCGATCCGAAGAAGGACTAGATCTCGCCGCCGCCGCGGAAGCGCTGGCGACGCGGATGCCCGACGGCCGCGATCGCACGATCGCCATCGCCCTCCGCGCAGTGGCTGCGCAGTGAGGCGTTCCTGCGCTCCACGAGGCGGTCCAGGCGCGCCCGGTGATCGCTCGGGCGCTCGCGATGATCGCGCCGATCAAGGAACCGCTGCGCGTGCGCGGCGATCTCCTGCTGTCGCTTGGATCGCTGCAGATGGACGACGGCAAGGCCGCGGACGCGCTCGCGAGCTATCAGGGCGCCCATGACATCTTCAACCCAGCTCGGCGAGAGGCGCCGGCAGGCGATAGCGCTTTCCTATATCGCCGCGCTCTATTCGGCCGCCAACGATGGGGGCAAGGCGGAGCAATATTATCGCCAGGCTGCGGGAGTCTATGGCGGTGATCCGGCGCTGTCGCTGACGCTCCGCAACAATCGCGGCAACGTCCTGCTTGCGCTCGAGCGCTACAATGAGGCCGGCGCCGAATATCTCGAGGCGATCAAGATCGCGCGTCAGCTCAAGGATCCGCTGATCGAGGCGCGGGTGCTCGGCAATCTGGCGCGCGCCCAGGTCGATGAGAACCAGCTCGATGCAGCCGAGCGCACGCTGACCCGGGGCTTCGCGCTTGCGCCCGGCAGCGACGCCAAGGGCTTCCGCCAACAATTGCTTGCCACCAGTGCGTACGTCGCGTTGCAGCGCGGCGATCTGAAGCGCGCGAAGCGGCTGATCACGCAGGGCATTCGCCGGCGTGGACCTGACCGCGACTGCGGCTGCTTTCCCGCCAGGCGCATCTCTATGCCTATATGATCCTGGCCAGGGCGGGGGGACCCCGCGCTGGCGCTCCAGCATCTGGAAGCCGTTCGCCGGCTCAGCGACGAATCGGCGAAGGTCGCGACGACCACCGGTGCCGCGTTGGCGGCCGCCAAGTTCGACTATGCCAACCAGGAGCTGCGCATCGAGCGGCTCAAGCGCGAGGAAGAGGCACGCGCCGCCGAGTTCCAGCGCACGCTGTTCCTCGACCTGGGCGCCGCGACGCTGGCGATCATCGTCCTGCTCAGCATCGGCCTGTTCACGATCCGCCGCAGCCGCAACCAGGTGCGCGCCGCCAACGTCGATCTCGCCGCGAGCAACGTTGCGCTCGAGAAGGCGTTGAAGGCCAAGACCGAGTTCCTCGCCGCCACCACCAGCCACGAGATCCGCACCCCGCTCAACGGCATCCTCGGGATGACGCAGGTGATGCTGTCCGATGCCAAGCTCGCCGCGGACATGCGCGATCGGATCGGGATCGTCCACAGCGCCGGCGTCACGATGCGCGCGCTCGTCGACGACATCCTCGACGTCGCCAAGATGGAGACGGGCAACCTCACCGTCGATCCCGCGCCGATGGATCTGTGCGCGGTGCTCAAGGACGTGACGCGCATGTGGGAGGAGCAGGCGCGCGCCAAGAGGATCGCGTTCAGCCTCAACCTCACCCATGCGCCGCGCTGGATCGTCAGCGATTCCGGGCGCCTGCGCCAGATCGTGTTCAACCTGCTGTCGAACGCGATCAAGTTCACCGAGCGCGGGGGCGTCACCGTGCGCGCGGTGGTGGAGGGGGAGGGGGATGTCCGCCGTCTCAGGCTTTCGATCGCCGATACCGGAATCGGCATCCCGGCGGACAAGCGCGAGGAGATCTTCGAATCGTTCCGGCAGGTCGACGCGGGGACGACGCGGAAGTTCGGCGGGACCGGCCTCGGCCTCACCATCTGCCGCAATCTCGCGCGCGCGCTGGGCGGGGACATTTCGGTCGAGAGCGCCCACGGCATCGGCTCGACCTTCGTCATCGATCTGCCGCTGACGCTGGCCGAGGCGCCCGCCGAGAGCGGGGCGAGCTCGGGCGGCACGGGCGTCATGCTGATCCTCGACCGCAATCCGATCGCGCGCAGCATGCTGCGCGCGCTGCTCGAGCCGCGCTTCGGCTCGGTCAAGTTCCTGATGACGCCCGACGAGGCGCTCGCCGCGCTGGACGAGCCGGGGGTCACGCATCTGCTCGTCGACGAGGCGACTCTGAAGGCCGCCGGCGACACGCCGATCGAGGTGCTCGCCCGGCTGGTCGAGGCCGCGGCGCGGGGCGGCGTCGCCAGCGCAATTTTGTGCACAAAACTCGATTCCGCGGCGCGCGCGGAGCTGGTTGCCACGCAAATCGGGCAAGTCATTGAAAAGCCTGTAACAGGCGCAGCGTTGATCGAAGCGTTGCTTCCCGGCCGCCAAGAAAATTCAGGGACGGGGGGCGCCGGGCCGCTTGTTTCGCAGGCGGCTTAGCGCGATAGCACACGCCAATATGAAAAAAAACGGTCGCCAAACTGCCCTTCCCGCCGCTGGGCGCCGAGGGATGAACATCCTCTTCATCGAGGACGATCCGATGAACCGCCGGGTCGTGAAGGATATGCTCGACCGTCGCCGGAGCCACGATGGCGGAAGCGGGTCTCGCCGAGGAAGGGCTCGCGCGGATCGAATACGAGCATTTCGACGTGATCCTGATGGATCTGCGCATGCCCGGCATGGACGGGATGGAAGCGATCCGGAAGATCCGCGCGCGCACCGACGCGAAGGCCGGGCTGCCGGTGATCGTCGTCACCGCCGACACCGCGATCGACCTGCGCGAGCAATGCCTGGCGGCGGGCGCCGACGACGTGCTGTTCAAGCCGGTGGCGATGGACGCGCTGTTCGATTCGATCGGTCGCGTGCTCGCGATCCGCGGCGGCGGGGGAATGATCCTCTAATCCTCGACGATCAGGCTGTGCGCCCGCGTGTCGCGCATCGTGGCATAGACGATCAGCGATGCCGCGATCGTCGCGGTGACGTACCAATAGAAGCCCTGCGGGAAATGCAGCCCGGCCTTGAACCACAAGGCGATCGGCTCGGCCGTCCCGCCGAAGATCGCGTTGGCGACCGCATAGGGCAAGGCCACGCCGAGCGTGCGGATGTGCGCGGGGAACATCTCGGCCTTCACCAGCCCGCTGATCGCGCTGTAGCCGCTGGTGATCACCAGCGCGCCGCTGACGATCAGGAAGGCGACGATCGGATCGCGCGTCACCGCCAGCGTCGCGAAGATCGGATAGGTGAGCAGCGTGCCGAGCACGCCGAACGCGACCATCAGCGGCTTGCGCCCGATCCGGTCCGACAACGCGCCAACCGCCGGCTGGAGGCACATGAAGACCAGCAGCGTCCCCGCGCTGATCCGCGACGCGACTTCCTTGGAGAAGCCCGAGGTGTCGACCAGGAACTTCTGCATGTAGATCGAATAGGCATAGAAGGCGAGCGTGCCCCCGGCGGTGAGCAGCATCACCGTCAGCGTCTCGCGCGGATGCTCGCTGAGCAGCCGCCAGAAGCCCGATCGCGGCGTGCCGGCCCGGCTGGCGTTGAGGTAGCTCTCGCTCTCGACCAGCCGCCGTCGCAGATAGAAGACGCTGACCGCGAGCAGCCCGCCGATCGCGAACGGGATGCGCCAGCCCCATTCGGCCAGCGCCGCCTTGCTCAGCAGCGCCTGCAGCGCCAGCAGCACGCACAAGGCCACCAATTGCCCGCCCACCAGCGTGACATATTGGAAGCTGGCGAAGAAGCCGCGGTGCTTCCTGCCGGCGATCTCGGAAAGATAGGTGGCGCTCGCGCCATATTCGCCGCCCACCGACAGCCCCTGGAGCAGGCGCGCGACGATCACCAGCGCCGGCGCGCCCCAGCCGATCGCGGCATAGCCCGGCGTCGCCGCGATCAGCAGCGATCCCGCGCACATCAGCGTCACCGACAGCGCCAGCCCGGCCTTGCGCCCGTTGCGATCCGAATAGACGCCCATCAGCCAGCCGCCGACCGGGCGGATCGCGAACCCCGCCGCGAACACGAGCGAGGATTTGAGCAGCTCCATCGTCGGGCTGCTCGAGGGGAAGAAATGCGGCGCGAAATAGAGGGTGAACGCCGAATAGGCGTACCAATCATACCATTCGACGAGGTTTCCCGCCGATCCACCGACGATCGAGCGCAGCCGGTGGCGGTTGGGAACGTGCGCGTCCGGCATCAGCGGGATGGGGTCGCGGCGATCATGGCCGCACTATAACGCGCCGGGCCGCTTCGGAAAGGCCGCCGCGTCCGCGCTTTTCGCGGGCGCGCTTGTCATCGTCCCCGATATGCGGTTTGTGTCCGCGCGCAACGACCGCTGGGGGATGACGAGATGCGCACCGGGTTCCTGATCGCCGCACTGGCCTTGGCGGGTTGTCACCCCGCCGCGGAAAAGCAGGCCGCGCAACCCGCCGATATCGATCTCACCAACGCTTCGATGGCGCAGGTCTCGGGGTTGCTGAAGTCCAACGGCCAATCTGCTGCACAGCCGGGCATGTGGACCGCCGAGATGAAAATCCTGTCGGTCGATGTCGGGCTTCCCGCGGGAGCGGACCGCGACGCCCAGATCGCGGCGATCAAGAGCCAGGAGGCCAGTGGCAGCAAATGCCAGGCGGCGGGGGATGCCAAGCCGGTCGACCTCGCGAGCATCGAGAAGGCCGCGGGCACCTGCACCTTCCCGCACTATGTCGCGAAGGGCGGCAAGGTCGATATCGCGATGCGCTGCACCCAGCCGAGCAGCGGGACGACCGAGGTCAACATCCGGGGAACGTCGACGACTACCGCGTTCGATGTCGTGGTCGATCAGCAATCGGGGACGCGGGGCCAGCCGGACTATCTGGCGGTCAAGCTGCGCGCCAAGGGCAGCCGGACCGGCGCCTGCGCCGGCTAGCCGCGCCGCGGAAGCGCCGCCCGACCAGCCACGCGACCGCCAGCGCGGCCAGGATCGCCGCCGTATCGGTCATCCAGTCGAGCCAATCCTCGTCGCGGTGGATCGCCGGTATGCCCTGGATGATCTCGATCACGCCGCCAAATGCGGAAAGCCCGAGCAGGATGCTTAGCGGGCTGAGCCGGGGATAGGCCGCGCGCGCCAGCGCAGCGAGCACCGCGAACGCCAGGAAATGCTGCATCTTGTCGGTGCCCGGAACGACGGGCGGATGCGGCAACACGGCCATGACCAGCGCCAGCACGGCGGCGGACCAAAAACACAGGACGAGGAAAGCATGGCGAGACATGCGCGGCCCCTGCCACAGAAGTCGCGGCGCGGCTACTCGTCGCGGCCGAGCCCGCTGGCCCGGTACGGCACGCCGGCTCGGGGCATTGCGCAAGCGGCTTGAAAAACCGAACCTCGCCTGATAGAGGCGCAGCCAACGCCGCGATCCCGTGTCCCGGCGAACCCTTTTCTATTGAGTTTAAGTTCGGAGCACTGGCGGCTTTATGCAAATCATCGTTCGCGACAACAACGTCGATCAGGCGCTGCGCGCCCTAAAGAAGAAGCTGCAGCGCGAGGGCGTCTACCGCGAGATGAAACTGCGCCGTCATTACGAGAAGCCGAGCGAGAAGCGCGCCCGCGAGCGCGCCGCCGCGATCCGCCGCGCGCGCAAGCTCGAGCGCAAGCGCGTCGAACGCGACGGAGCGCGCTGAGCGCCTCCGCTGGCCCGGGCGCGCCCCGGGCCGACCTTCTGCTTTTCCAACGGTCATCCGCCGTCCCAGGAGCCCCGCCATGTCCGTGACCGCCGTGCCGCTCCAGCCCGTCAAGAGCGGCTATAAGGTCTGGCTATGGCTGGGCATCCTCGTCGCGGTTGCCGCCGCCTTCGGCCTCGCCTGGGCCGGGACTCGCGAGCAGGTCGCCGCGCGCGGCACCAACGACCAGTTCCTCGCCTGGAACAAGGCCCGGCTCGGCGTGCACACCACCGCCTCGGGTCTGGAATACGAGCAGATCAAGGCGGGCGAGGGGCCGGCCGCGCAGGACGGCGACGGCGCCACCGTCACGATCGAGGGCCGCCTGCGCGACGGCACGATCTTCCAGCCGCGCACGCCCGCGCACATTCCGGTGGGCCAGGGCATGATCGCGGGCTTCACCGAAGCGCTCAAGACGATGAACAAGGGATCGACCTATCGCTTCTGGCTGTCGCCCAAGCTCGCCTATGGCGATGCGCCGGCCGACTCGCCGCTGAAGGACAAGGTGCTGATCTTCGACGTCCATATGGACGATCTGATGAACGCCGCACAGATGCGCCAGCTTCAGATGCAGCAGCTCATGCAGCAGCAGATGCAACAGCAGCAACAGGGAGGAGCGGGGGCGCCAGAAAGCGGGCCCGGACCGGGCGGCGAGGCTCCCAAGCAGTAGCCCCGCATGTTCGATCCAGTCCCCTGGATGAATGCCGCCATCGAAGACCATGTGCGTGAGGCGTGGTTGATCTTCGCGCTGATCGCATTCGCCGAATCGACGGCGTTCCTCGGAATAGTCGTCCCCCGCGACGCCCGTCTTGTTCTTGGTGGGTACTTTGCTCGGCTCCGGCCGACTCAGCCCGTGGGACGTGGTCCCCGCAGCGATGGTCGGTGCGATCCTCGGCTACGGCCTGTCCTATCATGGCGGCGCCTATCTGGGTCGCGGTTTCGCGCGCCACCGGCGGTTGCGGAAGCATCGGCGTTCGGTTGCGCGCGCGCGCCTGTTCTTCAGCCGCCATGGAGGGCCGTCCATCATTTTCGGGCGCTATGCGCTGGGGCCCTTTCAGTCGCTGCTGCCGTTCGTGGCTGGAACCGTGAGGATGCCGGTGCGCCGCTTCTGGGTGATCAATGTTGCTTCCGGGGTGATCTGGGTGCTGGTGACGCTCACGCCCGGCTACCTGGTTGCCCGGAGCCTCAACGGAGTGCCCCTGGGTCCCCACTGGCAGGACGAAGCCTCCGCCGTGCTCATCGCCGTCAGCGGTGGCGCGGTGGTGATCTGCATCGGGGCGGTATTCGTGAAGAGCGCCGCGCAGCTCTTCCGCCAGGCGCGCCAACGCTCCAATTGAGGCACTGAAAACCCATGGGGGATACCACGCAACTCAAGATGGTCGTGACCGGTGCGGCGGGGCTGCTCGGGCAGAATCTGCTCAAACGGCTCGACACGCCGGGGGCACCGGATCGTGGCGATCGACAAGAACGGCACCAACATGGCGATTCTCGAGCGCTTCCACCCGGGAGTTCGCACCCTGATCGCCGATCTCGCCGAGCCGGGGGAGTGGGAGGCAGAACTCGCGGGATGCGACGTGCTGGTTTTGGCGCAGGCGCAGATCGGCGGACTCGATCCCGAGCAATTCGAACGCAACAATATCGAGGCGACCCGCCTTCTGCTCGCGGCGGCCGAGCGGCACGGCGTCCCCTACATCGTTCACATTTCCTCGTCGGTGGTGAACTCGATGGCGGTCGATTTCTACACCGAAACCAAGAAAGCGCAGGAAAAGCTCGTCGACGCCTGCACCATTCCCCACATCGTGCTGCGGCCTACGCTGATGTTCGGCTGGTTCGACCGCAAGCATCTCGGCTGGCTCGCGCGCTTCATGTCGCAAGTGCCGGTGTTTCCAATTCCGGGAAGCGGGCGTTATCTTCGCCAGCCGCTGTATGTCGGCGATTTCGCGAACATCATCGTCGCCGCGATCGAACGGCGCATGGACGGCACCTACAACATCTCGGGCCAGGGCCGGATCGACTATATCGACCTGATGCGCGCGGTCCGAAAGGCGACGGGCGGCAAGACTCCGATCGTCCGCATTCCCTATTGGGCGTTCTGGCTCATGCTGAAAACCTATGGCCTGTTCAGCAGCAATCCGCCTTTCACCACCAAGCAACTCAAGGCGCTCGTGACCCCCGACATCTTCGAGGTGATCGATTGGCCGGTGATCTTCGGGGTGCGCTCGACGCCGCTCGAGGAGGCGCTGCATGAGACCTTCAGCCATCCGGACTATTCTGAAATCGCGCTGCAATTCTGATAGCCGGCCCCTTCGCCCCTCGGCCAATTGGCCGAGTTTCGAGTTGACGAAACGGGGCAAAATCGTAGACGCATGCTGGAAATGGAGCCTTGCAGCGCTCTGCGTGGGGATCAGTTTTGGCCAAGATAATAGTAGTCGGCGCGGGCGCC